>NZ_JOJM01000362.1 GCF_000720325.1 Streptomyces sp. NRRL B-1347 | reverse complement strand
GAGCCGATCGCGATCGTGTCGATGGCGTGCCGGTATCCGGGTGGTGTGTCGTCGCCGGAGGAGCTGTGGCGGCTGGTGGCCGACGGCGTCGACGCGGTTTCCGATTTCCCGGACGACCGGGGCTGGGACCTGGAGGGTCTGTTCGACCCGGATCCTGATCACGCCGGTACGTCGTACACGCGGCAGGGTGGATTCCTGCG
>NZ_JOJM01000361.1 GCF_000720325.1 Streptomyces sp. NRRL B-1347 | reverse complement strand
CCCCGGGATGGTAGACACCGGTTTGTGTGCTTATGCGGTGAGTTCCAGGTTATCGGACGTGATTGCGTGCTCGCGTTCGTAGTCGATCGGGCAGAGCTGTCCGTTGCTGGAGTGTCTGCGCCAGGTGTTGTACCTGTTCAGCCAGCGGAAGACCGCGCGTCGGCAGGCTGTGGCTCCGGGCCGGCGTCGGGTGCCCCTGAG
>NZ_JOJM01000360.1 GCF_000720325.1 Streptomyces sp. NRRL B-1347 | reverse complement strand
CTCGAACAGCGACGCCTCCCACAGCGCCGACTCCACCAGCGCCTCCGGCGTCGCCTTGCCGTACTTGGCCAGCAGACGCTTGTCCAGGGAGCCCGCGTTCACGCCGATGCGGATCGGCGTGCTGGTCTCCTGGGCGGCCTTCGCGATCTCCTTGACCTTGTCGTCGAACTGCTTGATGTTGCCCGGGTTCACCCGCACCGCC
>NZ_JOJM01000359.1 GCF_000720325.1 Streptomyces sp. NRRL B-1347 | reverse complement strand
CTCGAACAGCGACGCCTCCCACAGCGCCGACTCCACCAGCGCCTCCGGCGTCGCCTTGCCGTACTTGGCCAGCAGACGCTTGTCCAGGGAGCCCGCGTTGACACCGATGCGGATCGGCGTGCTGGTCTCCTGGGCGGCCTTCGCGATCTCCTTGACCTTGTCGTCGAACTGCTTGATGTTGCCCGGGTTCACCCGCACCGCC
>NZ_JOJM01000358.1 GCF_000720325.1 Streptomyces sp. NRRL B-1347 | reverse complement strand
GGAGACTGACGAGAGCCTGTTCGGGCTGGTCCGGGCGTGCTGGAGGATCCTCCCCTGCTTGATCCGGGAGATGGTGCGTTCGGCAGGGGCCCGGAGTGCCGCGTGAACCTTGTTCGGCTTCTTGTGCTTGTCGGCGAGCTCGGTGTCCGGGCGGCGCTTGATCGGGGTGATCACCGTGCCGCCGGCTGCCTGGCAGCCCTTGTCC
>NZ_JOJM01000357.1 GCF_000720325.1 Streptomyces sp. NRRL B-1347 | reverse complement strand
GGACAAGGGCTGCCAGGCAGCCGGCGGCACGGTGATCACCCCGATCAAGCGCCGCCCGGACACCGAGCTCGCCGACAAGCACAAGAAGCCGAACAAGGTCCACGCCGCACTCCGGGCCCCTGCCGAACGCACCATCTCCCGGATCAAGCAGGGGAGGATCCTCCAGCACGCCCGGACCAGCCCGAACAGGCTCTCGTCAGTCTCC
>NZ_JOJM01000356.1 GCF_000720325.1 Streptomyces sp. NRRL B-1347 | reverse complement strand
GGGGACGGTCAGGACCGGGTGGGGGCTCATCTCCAGGAACAGGCCGTGGCCCTCGGCGAGGAGGCCTCGGGTGGCGTGCTCGAACAGGACCGTCTGGCGCAGGTTGCGGTACCAGTACCCGGCATCCATGGGGACGTCCAGCCAGGTACCGGTGAGGGTGGAGAACAGCGGCACCTCGGCGGCCTGCGGGGTCACACCCGCCAGG
>NZ_JOJM01000355.1 GCF_000720325.1 Streptomyces sp. NRRL B-1347 | reverse complement strand
CTGCATGAGTTGACGGCGGGGTTGGACCTGTCGGCGTTCGTGCTGTTCTCCTCGGCGGCGGGCACGTTGGGCGGGCCGGGCCAGGGAAGCTACGCGGCGGCGAACGTGTTCCTGGACGGCCTGGCGTCGTGGCGGCGGGCTCAGGGGTTGCCGGGTGTGTCGATGGCGTGGGGTCTGTGGGCCGAGGCCAGCGGCATGACCGGACA
>NZ_JOJM01000354.1 GCF_000720325.1 Streptomyces sp. NRRL B-1347 | reverse complement strand
CGCGGATGGTGGGGTGTCGGTGGCGGTGACGTCGGCCGAGTATGCGGACCGGTTTGCGGATGTGCCGGTGGTGCTGACGGTGGAGGACTTGTCGGCTTACCCGCCGAAGGCTCCTGAGGTTGCTGTCGACCTGGATGCGGTGGCGTACACGGTGTTCACGTCGGGTTCGACGGGTCGGCCCAAGGGTGTGGAGGTGACGCACCGCGG
>NZ_JOJM01000353.1 GCF_000720325.1 Streptomyces sp. NRRL B-1347 | reverse complement strand
CCGCGGTGCGTCACCTCCACACCCTTGGGCCGACCCGTCGAACCCGACGTGAACACCGTGTACGCCACCGCATCCAGGTCGACAGCAACCTCAGGAGCCCGCGACGGATAAGCCGACAAGTCCTCCACCGTCAGCACCACCGGCACATCCGCAAACCGGTCCGCATACTCGGCCGACGTCACCGCCACCGACACCCCACCATCCGCG
>NZ_JOJM01000352.1 GCF_000720325.1 Streptomyces sp. NRRL B-1347 | reverse complement strand
GCTGACGAGTCGTCGTGGCGTGGAGGCGCCGGGTGCGGCGGAGTTGGTGGCGGAGCTGGCGGGGCTGGGTGCCGAGGCGCGGGCGGTGGCGTGTGATGTTGCCGACCGTGCCTCGGTGGAAGCTCTGCTGGCCGGGATCGGGTCCGAGCGTCCTCTGTCGGCTGTGGTGCATGCGGCGGGTGTGCTGGACGACGGTGTGGTGGAGTCGTTGA
>NZ_JOJM01000351.1 GCF_000720325.1 Streptomyces sp. NRRL B-1347 | reverse complement strand
GCTGACGAGTCGTCGTGGCGTGGAGGCGCCGGGTGCGGCGGAGTTGGTGGCGGAGCTGGCGGGGCTGGGTGCCGAGGCGCGGGCGGTGGCGTGTGATGTCGCCGACCGTGCCGCGGTGGAAGCTCTGCTGGCCGGGATCGGGTCCGAGCGTCCTCTGTCGGCTGTGGTGCATGCGGCGGGTGTGCTGGACGACGGTGTGGTGGAGTCGTTGA
>NZ_JOJM01000350.1 GCF_000720325.1 Streptomyces sp. NRRL B-1347 | reverse complement strand
GACTCCTCGCCGGTGTTCGCTGAGCGGGTGGGGGAGTGTGCTGCGGCGCTGGGGCCGTTGGTGGACTGGTCGCTCGTCGACGTCCTGCGGGGTGAGGTCGAGCCCGCGCTGCTTGAGCGGGTGGATGTGGTGCAGCCCGCGAGCTTTGCGGTGATGGTGGGGCTGGCTTCGGTGTGGGCGTCCGTGGGTGTGAAGCCGGATGCGGTGCTTGGG
>NZ_JOJM01000349.1 GCF_000720325.1 Streptomyces sp. NRRL B-1347 | reverse complement strand
ACTAGTGCTCGATTCCTCTTTGGCGGGGTAGGTATCGAGGTGCGGGGTGCTGATTCGGTTTACTCGGGGGCGAGTTGCTGTGCCGATGTTGCTGTCAGCCCGTCCGGCTTCGGACGGGGTGGAGGAGGGCAAGGTCCGTAAGTTGGCGGGGGCTCGCCATGCGCCGGCCGACTGGATTCTGCGGGCGAGGATCATCGCCCTGAGCTGGGACGGA
>NZ_JOJM01000348.1 GCF_000720325.1 Streptomyces sp. NRRL B-1347 | reverse complement strand
CCTCCCGCGCGCCCAGCACCTCGGCACGCAGATGACCGGCCAGCACCACAGAACTCGGGTAGTCGAAGACCAACGTGGCCGGCAACACCAACCCCGTCTCCGCGTTCAACCGGTTACGGAACTCCACCGCCGTCAGCGAGTCGAAGCCCAACTCCTTGAACGCCCGCCCCGGCTCGACCACTTCAGCACCCGCGAAACCGAGCACCGCCGCGGC
>NZ_JOJM01000347.1 GCF_000720325.1 Streptomyces sp. NRRL B-1347 | reverse complement strand
TCGTCGCTGGCTGCTGCTGCGGTGGATGTGTGGGGTGTGGAGCCGGTCAACTTGTACGGTCCCACGGAGACGACCATTCAGGTCACCTTCGGCACCGGCGCGGGTGTGGAGGGTGGCACGGTCCCGATCGGCCGTCCGGTGTGGAACACGCGCCTGTACGTTCTGGACGCACATCTGCGCCTCGTCCCGCAGGGAGTCGTCGGCGAACTGTACGT
>NZ_JOJM01000346.1 GCF_000720325.1 Streptomyces sp. NRRL B-1347 | reverse complement strand
GCGCCGAAGACGACAGCACCAAGCCCGCACCAGCCACTACAAACGACGCGGACACAGCCCCTGACCTGGCCATCAGTCACGACAAGCACCGTTGCAGTAATAGTTCCGGTTCAATAAGAGAACACGGGGCATCTCCGCAGGTGAGGCTGTGTTTGGCGACTTGGCAAACCAGCGGGATGCCCCGTTCGTCACGCACCCGACAACATACTGTCACCGCCC
>NZ_JOJM01000345.1 GCF_000720325.1 Streptomyces sp. NRRL B-1347 | reverse complement strand
ACCTTGTTCGGCTTCTTGTGCTTGTCGGCGAGCTCGGTGTCCGGGCGGCGCTTGATCGGGGTGATCACCGTGCCGCCGGCTGCCTGGCAGCCCTTGTCCGCCAGGACCTCAAGGTCCAGCTGTGCGCAGACGTCCACGATGTCGTGCTCACGGGCGGCCTTGATGTCGTGGGTCCCGCCGGGCAGGGCGGGTGAGATCCACAGCAGTCTGCCTTCCTCC
>NZ_JOJM01000344.1 GCF_000720325.1 Streptomyces sp. NRRL B-1347 | reverse complement strand
TGTCGATGGCACCTTGCTTCCTTGCTGGTCATGGGCCTCGCACCCCCAGTTGCACTCCGGCAAGCACAAGACGACGGGCATGAACGTTCAGGTGGCCTGTACCCTCGCCGGCCGCCTGGCCTGGATTTCTGATCCGATCGACGGTAACCGCCACGATTCCTTTTGCCTGAGTGAATCCGGAGTCCTGCTGACACTCAACCCCGGCGCCTGGATTGGAGAC
>NZ_JOJM01000343.1 GCF_000720325.1 Streptomyces sp. NRRL B-1347 | reverse complement strand
TGTGCGCAGACGTCCACGATGTCGTGCTCACGGGCGGCCTTGATGTCGTGGGTCCCGCCGGGCAGGGCGGGTGAGATCCACAGCAGTCTGCCTTCCTCCGCGGTGATGACCTGCAGGTGCACCCCCCTCACGGCGGACCTTGCCGGAGAAGTGGCCTGCGGCACGGACCCGGCCGGTCTGGGCGACCGTGCCGTCCAGCAGGACGTAGCTGTCGGCGTGAT
>NZ_JOJM01000342.1 GCF_000720325.1 Streptomyces sp. NRRL B-1347 | reverse complement strand
GTTCGCCTTCTTCGCTTCCGCCAGCTCCTTGCGGAGACCCTTCAGCTCTTCCCGCTCGGCGCTGGTGAGTGCGCCCGCCGGGCCCTCGCCCCGGTCGGCTTTCGCCTGGTTCACCCAGGTCCGCAGGCCTTCGGTGCTGACGCCGAGCTCGCGGGCCACCTCGGCCACCGGCCGCCCGGAGGAACGGACCAGCCCGACGGCGTCCCGCTTGAACTCCTTGGG
>NZ_JOJM01000341.1 GCF_000720325.1 Streptomyces sp. NRRL B-1347 | reverse complement strand
GGAGCGGGGTCGTAAGACGAACCGGCTGACTGTCAGTCATGCTTTCCACTCGCCGTTGATGGATCCGGTGCTGGAGGAGTTCGCCGCCGTCGTGAACGGCGTGACCTTCGCCGAGCCGGTCATTGCCATGGCGGCGGAGGCCGGGCAGGTGTGTTCGGCCGCGTACTGGGTGGATCACATCCGGAATGCGGTGCGTTTCGCCGATCACGTGGTGCGGTTGCGGGAG
>NZ_JOJM01000340.1 GCF_000720325.1 Streptomyces sp. NRRL B-1347 | reverse complement strand
GGAGCGGGGTCGTAAGACGAACCGGCTGACTGTCAGTCATGCTTTCCACTCGCCGTTGATGGATCCGGTGCTGGAGGAGTTCGCCGCCGTCGTGAACGGTGTGACCTTTGCCGAGCCGGTCATTGCGATGGCGGCGGAGGCCGGGCAGGTGTGTTCGGCCGCGTACTGGGTGGATCACATCCGGAATGCGGTGCGTTTCGCCGATCACGTGGTGCGGTTGCGGGAG
>NZ_JOJM01000339.1 GCF_000720325.1 Streptomyces sp. NRRL B-1347 | reverse complement strand
CTGGCCGATGATCGTGCTGCGCACCCCGAAGGGCTGGACCGGCCCCGCGAGCGTGGACGGCAAGCCCGTCGAGGGCACCTGGCGCGCCCACCAGGTGCCGCTCGCCGGAGTCCGCGACAACCCCGTCCACCTGCGGCAGCTGGAGGACTGGCTGCGCTCCTACCGGCCCGAGGAGCTCTTCGACGCCGAAGGGCGCCCCACCGCGCAGGTCCTCGCCTGCGTCCCCGA
>NZ_JOJM01000338.1 GCF_000720325.1 Streptomyces sp. NRRL B-1347 | reverse complement strand
CCTCCATCGCGGACCGCAGCGCGACGCGGGCCAGGTCGACGCCCGACACCTCGCCGCTCATGCCTGCCCCCACGGGGTGAAGCCGAGGTCCAGGTGACCGAGGCCTGCGAGGCGCTGCACGTTCGAAACTGGCTCTGTCGATGACTGCCGAGAGCGCGTGTTGCCGAGTTTCGACAGCAGTTGGCGATCGCCATGCTGGGAAATGTTGGTGAGTTTCGACAGCGGGTC
>NZ_JOJM01000337.1 GCF_000720325.1 Streptomyces sp. NRRL B-1347 | reverse complement strand
CGGGGCGATTTCCTGCGCGGCCTTGAGGTGCCGGTGTCGTCGGGTTCGGTGGTCGAGGGCCGTCTCGGGGTCGTGTTCACGGGTCAGGGCAGTCAGCGGCTCGGGATGGGCCGGGAGCTGTACGAGGCTTTCCCGGTCTTCGCGGACGCCTTGGACGAGGTGTGTGCCCATATTGATCCGTGGATAGAACGTTCGCTCCAGAGCGTGATGTATGGTCCGGACGCCGAC
>NZ_JOJM01000336.1 GCF_000720325.1 Streptomyces sp. NRRL B-1347 | reverse complement strand
CGACACAAGACTCCAGAACGGACCGCCTGTTGTGTATTCTACCACTGGGTTCTCCCGGGAGCGGATAACGGACCTGTGCACCTCGGTCCATCGGCATGCAGAGGGCGGAGCGGGTAAGTTCTGGCCGCCCATACTGGGGCTTTTCAAGTCCGTTGTGGTGACCTTGGTCTACATGCGCCGTAACCGTGTCCAGCAGGAACTCGCCGAAACGTACGGGGTGTCGCAGCCGACC
>NZ_JOJM01000335.1 GCF_000720325.1 Streptomyces sp. NRRL B-1347 | reverse complement strand
GCTCTGGACGAGGTGTGCGCGCACCTGGACGTCGTACTGGACCGTCCGCTGAAGGACGTGATGTTCGCGGCCGAGGGTGGCGCGGACGCCGAGCTGCTGGACCGTACGGCGTTCACGCAGCCCGCGCTGTTCGCGGTCGAGGTGGCGTTGTTCCGGCTCCTGGAGCACTGGGGTGTCACCCCGGACGTGCTGATCGGCCACTCCATCGGTGAGATCGCCGCCGCGCATGTGGCGG
>NZ_JOJM01000334.1 GCF_000720325.1 Streptomyces sp. NRRL B-1347 | reverse complement strand
CCGGTAGAAGTCCTCCGGGCTGCGCGTGACGGCCTGCGGTACGACCACGAGGCGGCCGCCGTGCAGGAGCGCACCCCAGATCTCCCACACCGAGAAGTCGAACGCGAAGGAGTGGAACAGGGTCCACACGTCGCGCTCACCGAAGCGGAACCAGTCGTCCGTGGACGTGAACAGCCGCACCACATTGCGGTGTTCGACGACCACACCCTTGGGCACGCCCGTCGAGCCCGACGTGTAGAT
>NZ_JOJM01000333.1 GCF_000720325.1 Streptomyces sp. NRRL B-1347 | reverse complement strand
CCAACTGCCATTACGAGTTGCCGTCGGCGGTGTTTGAGGCGTTTCTGGGCCGGCGGATGAAGTACACCTGCGGCCTGTATGCGACTGGGAACGAGACTCTGGACGAGGCGCAGGAGGCCAAACTGCGGATGATCGCCTCGCTGCTGGGGATCCGGGGCGGGGAGCGGGTGTTGGACATCGGCTGCGGCTGGGGTGCGCTCGCCCTGTTCCTGGCCGAGCAGCACCAGTGCCAGGTCGTCGCGGT
>NZ_JOJM01000332.1 GCF_000720325.1 Streptomyces sp. NRRL B-1347 | reverse complement strand
CGGTGTTCGTGTTCCCGGGGCAGGGTTCGCAGTGGGCCGGTATGGCGGTCGAACTCCTGGACTCCAGTCCGGTGTTCGCGGGGCGGATGCGGGAGTGCGCGGATGCTCTGAGCGAGTTCGTGGACTGGGATCTGCTGGAGGAGCTGGGCGGGGACCGGTTCGACCGGGTGGACGTGGTCCAGCCGGTGCTGTTCGCCGTGATGGTGTCGCTCGCTGCTGTCTGGCAGGCGGCCGGGGTGAAGCC
>NZ_JOJM01000331.1 GCF_000720325.1 Streptomyces sp. NRRL B-1347 | reverse complement strand
ATGGAAGCCTGGTAACGGGTGGAGTTGACTGGTACTAATAGGCCGAGGGCTTGTCCTCAGTTGCTCGCGTTCACTGTGTTGGTTCTGAAACCACGAACAACCCCATGCCCGGGAGGGTGTGGTGCGGTAGTTCACAGTTTCATAGTGTTTCGGTGGTCATAGCGTGAGGGAAACGCCCGGTTACATTCCGAACCCGGAAGCTAAGCCTTACAGCGCCGATGGTACTGCAGGGGGGACCCTGTGGG
>NZ_JOJM01000330.1 GCF_000720325.1 Streptomyces sp. NRRL B-1347 | reverse complement strand
ATGGCGGCGGAGGCCGGGCAGGTGTGTTCGGCCGCGTACTGGGTGGATCACATCCGGAATGCGGTGCGTTTCGCCGATCACGTGGTGCGGTTGCGGGAGCGGGGGGTGACCCGGTTCCTGGAGATCGGCCCCGACGGGGTGCTGACCGCGATGGGTGCGCAGAGTGTCGAGGCGTCGTTCGTGGCGTTGCAGCGCCGGGATCAGCCGCAGGTACGCACCGTCCTGGGCGGGCTCGCCCAGCTGCA
>NZ_JOJM01000329.1 GCF_000720325.1 Streptomyces sp. NRRL B-1347 | reverse complement strand
GCCTCTTCGATCAGGGTCTCCACGATCTTCGACTCGGGCACCGTCTTGATGACCTCGCCCTTCACGAAGATCTGCCCCTTGCCATTGCCGGACGCCACCCCGAGATCAGCCTCACGGGCCTCACCCGGACCATTGACGACACAGCCCATGACCGCGACCCGCAGCGGCACCTCCATGCCCTCGAGCCCCGCCGTCACCTCGTCCGCGAGCTTGTACACATCCACCTGCGCACGACCACAGGACGG
>NZ_JOJM01000328.1 GCF_000720325.1 Streptomyces sp. NRRL B-1347 | reverse complement strand
GGTGTCGGTGGGTCGTTCCGACCGGCTGGTGAGTCCGGTGCAGTCGCTTGCGTGGGGTCTGGGCCGGATCGTGGGGGCGGAGTACCCCCAGCGCTGGGGCGGTGTTGTGGACCTGCCCGAGACCATGGACAGCCGGGCGCTGGTCCGTCTGGCCGGGGTGCTGTCCGTGGAGGGTGGCGAGGACCAGGTCGCGGTGCGTGGTTCGGGTGTGTTCGTCAAGCGGTTGGTGCGTGCTTCCGCGCTTGAG
>NZ_JOJM01000327.1 GCF_000720325.1 Streptomyces sp. NRRL B-1347 | reverse complement strand
CCGGCCTCCTCCGGCCGGGCCCGCGGGCGCGGTGGCCGTAGCGGTGTGCAGACGCGCCGCTTCGGAGCAGTCGGCGAGGATGCCGAAGTGCCGACGGGGGCAGGTGGCGAGGTGGTTGCGGTAGGCCTCGTACGGGCCCAACGGCTCCTGGTTGTCCTCGTATTCGTCGAGGTCGGTCATCATCAGCCCACCGTCCGCAGCGGATCGGCCGTGGCGAGCAGCGTGCGCAGGGCCGTGACGTCGCACA
>NZ_JOJM01000326.1 GCF_000720325.1 Streptomyces sp. NRRL B-1347 | reverse complement strand
CCGGCCTCCTCCGGCCGGGCCCGCGGGCGCGGTGGCCGTAGCGGTGTGCAGACGCGCCGCTTCGGAGCAGTCGGCGAGGATGCCGAAGTGCCGACGGGGACAGGTGGCGAGGTGGTTGCGGTAGGCCTCGTACGGGCCCAACGGCTCTTGGTTGTCCTCGTATTCGTCGAGGTCGGTCATCATCAGCCCACCGTCCGCAGCGGATCGGCCGTGGCGAGCAGCGTGCGCAGGGCCGTGACGTCGCACA
>NZ_JOJM01000325.1 GCF_000720325.1 Streptomyces sp. NRRL B-1347 | reverse complement strand
TGGACACGGTGCTGCGTCCGAAGGTGGACGCGGCGGTGAATCTCCACGAGCTGACGGCGGGTCTGGACCTGTCGGCGTTCGTGCTGTTCTCGTCCGCTGCCGGTGTGCTGGGAAGTGCGGGGCAGGCCAACTACGCGGCTGCCAACGCCTTCCTGGACGCCCTGGCTGAGCACCGGCGTGCGCTCGGGCTGCCCGCGACCTCGCTCGCGTGGGGTCTGTGGGCCGACCAGGGCGGTATGGCCGGAGCCCTC
>NZ_JOJM01000324.1 GCF_000720325.1 Streptomyces sp. NRRL B-1347 | reverse complement strand
CCGCTGAGGGCTGTCTTCCATGCGGCTGGTGTGGAGCAGGCGGCGGAGCTTGCGGGGATGGGGCTGGCGGATGCGGCGTCGGTGATCTCGGGCAAGGCGGCGGGTGCGGGGCATCTGGACGTGTTGCTGGGTGATCGTGAGCTGGACGCGTTCGTGGTGTTCTCGTCGATCGCGGGTGTGTGGGGCAGTGGTGGTCAGGCTGCTTATGGTGCGGCGAACGCTTATCTGGACGCGTTGGTGGAGGACCGTCGG
>NZ_JOJM01000323.1 GCF_000720325.1 Streptomyces sp. NRRL B-1347 | reverse complement strand
GGAGCGGGATCGTCTGGTGCGTGGGTGGAACGACACTGGTCGTTCTGTTCCTGAGGTGTCGTTGACGGAGTTGTTGGCGGCGCAGGTGTGTGAGACGCCGGATGCGGTCGCGGTGGTTTTCGAGGGCGTTGAGTGGTCGTACGCGGAGTTGGATGCGCGGGCGAATCGTTTGGCGCGGTTGTTGATTTCGCGGGGTGTGGGTGCGGAGTCTCTGGTTGCGGTCTGTATAGAGCGTTCTAGTGAGTTGGTGGTATC
>NZ_JOJM01000322.1 GCF_000720325.1 Streptomyces sp. NRRL B-1347 | reverse complement strand
GGAGTGGAGTGGTGTTTCCCGTCCGGTGGTGGAGGCGTCGCTGACGGAGCTGTTCGCGGCTCAGGTGGGTCGTACGCCTGATGCGGTTGCGGTTACGTTCGGTGGTACGGCGTGGTCGTACGCGGAGTTGGACGCGCGGGCGAATCGTCTGGCGCGGTTGCTGATTTCGCGGGGTGTGGGTGCGGAGTCTCTGGTTGCGGTCTGTATAGAGCGTTCTAGTGACTTGGTCGTATCACTCCTCGCGGTGCTGAAGGC
>NZ_JOJM01000321.1 GCF_000720325.1 Streptomyces sp. NRRL B-1347 | reverse complement strand
CGTCGGGTGTGGCGGGTGTGTTCTCGCTGGTGGCGCTGGACGAGTCGGGGCATGGGGTCTTCGGGGGTGTTCCTGCTGGGTTTGCCGCGTTGGTGGGGCTGGTCCAGGGGTTGGGTGATGCGGGTGTGACGGCTCCGCTGTGGTGTGGCACTCGGGGTGCGGTGTCGGTGGGTCGTTCCGACCGGCTGGTGAGTCCGGTGCAGTCGCTTGCGTGGGGTCTGGGCCGGATCGTGGGGGCGGAGTACCCCCAGCGCTGGGG
>NZ_JOJM01000320.1 GCF_000720325.1 Streptomyces sp. NRRL B-1347 | reverse complement strand
GTGTTTGTGTTCCCGGGTCAGGGGGCGCAGTGGGCGGGTATGGCGGTGGGGCTTCTGGAGTCCTCGCCGGTGTTCGCGGAGGCGATGGGTGAGTGTGAGTCGGCGCTGTCGGCTTACGTCGACTGGTCGTTGACGGACGTACTGCGCGGCGCCGAGGGTGCGCCTGGGTTTGACCGGGTGGATGTGGTGCAGCCGGTGTTGTTCGCGGTGATGGTGTCGTTGGCGCGGTTGTGGCGTTCGGTGGGTGTGGAGCCGGACGCGGTG
>NZ_JOJM01000319.1 GCF_000720325.1 Streptomyces sp. NRRL B-1347 | reverse complement strand
ACACCCCGAGTACGGGTACGTCACCCCACTCGAGACACGGACACTGCTGCAACCAGAGCTCGCCCCCGCAGCGTAACCACACGCTGTCCGAGGTCAAGGAGGAACTTCAATCCAGGCCTGGATGGACCGCCACACGTCGTCGTCCTTGAGGCTTATTCAGAGGCCAGTTTGCAAAAGTGCAATGCGATGACGGTGGAGATGGTCTGTGTAAAGGTCGCGATCGGCCGCCGGTAGTCGGTGTGCACGATTCTCCAGGTCTTGAAGTTCGCGA
>NZ_JOJM01000318.1 GCF_000720325.1 Streptomyces sp. NRRL B-1347 | reverse complement strand
GACGGTGTGGTGGACGCTCTGACGGTGGAGCGGGCGGCCGGGGTGTTGCGTCCGAAGGTGGACGCGGCACGGAACCTGCACGAACTGACCGCCGGAATGGACCTGTCGGCGTTCGTTCTCTTCTCCTCCGGCGCCGCCACACTGGGCGGCCCGGGGCAGGGCAGTTACGCGGCGGGCAACGCGTATCTCGACGCGTTGGCGTTGCAGCGGCGTGCGGACGGTCTTGCGGCGACCTCGATCGCCTGGGGTGCCTGGGCCGGTGGCGGACTCGGCTCCGG
>NZ_JOJM01000317.1 GCF_000720325.1 Streptomyces sp. NRRL B-1347 | reverse complement strand
GGGGTGGAGGAGGGCAAGGTCCGTAAGTTGGCGGGGGCTCGCCATGCGCCGGCCGACTGGATTCTGCGGGCGAGGATCATCGCCCTGAGCTGGGACGGATGCCGGGTGCCGCAGATCGCGGAACAGCTGGGCTGCCACCACAAGACGGTCCGCAAGTGGCTGCACCGGTTCAACGTGGCCGGCCTGGACGGGCTGGGCGACCGGCCGGGCTGCGGCCGCAAGCGCCGGATCACCGAGGACGAACGCTCCCGCATCATCGCCCTGGTCAAACTCACCCCG
>NZ_JOJM01000316.1 GCF_000720325.1 Streptomyces sp. NRRL B-1347 | reverse complement strand
GGGGTGGAGGAGGGCAAGGTCCGTAAGTTGGCGGGGGCTCGCCATGCGCCGGCCGACTGGATTCTGCGGGCGAGGATCATCGCCCTGAGCTGGGACGGACGCCGGGTGCCGCAGATCGCGGAACAGCTGGGCTGCCACCACAAGACGGTCCGCAAGTGGCTGCACCGGTTCAACGTGGCTGGCCTGGACGGGCTGGGCGACCGGCCGGGCTGCGGCCGCAAGCGCCGGATCACCGAGGACGAACGCTCCCGCATCATCGCCCTGGTCAAACTCACCCCG
>NZ_JOJM01000315.1 GCF_000720325.1 Streptomyces sp. NRRL B-1347 | reverse complement strand
CGGTGGTCACGTGCCGAACGTGCTGAAGATGGCGGGCGTGCCGAACGTCATCGGGTCCTCCACCAACCCCACGCTGCCCTTCGGCCGGGACGCGGTGGCCGAGCACTACGGGATGATCGTCTCCGTCCACGACCTGAAGACGGACCTGCCCGGTGACGCGGCCATGGCCCGCGACCGCATCCGGGCCGGGAACCCGGACACCCTCGACGGCGTGGACGTCGTCGTCGGCACCGGCACCTCGATCGTCTCCGGCGAGGGGCTCATCGCCACCGCGGGAGCC
>NZ_JOJM01000314.1 GCF_000720325.1 Streptomyces sp. NRRL B-1347 | reverse complement strand
CCCAAGGAGTTCAAGCGGGACGCCGTCGGGCTGGTCCGTTCCTCCGGGCGGCCGGTGGCCGAGGTGGCCCGCGAGCTCGGCGTCAGCACCGAAGGCCTGGGGACCTGGGTGAGCCAGGCGAAAGCCGACCGGGGCGGGGGCCCGGCGGGCGCACTCACCAGCGCCGAGCGGGAAGAGCTGAAGCGTCTCCGCAAGGAGCTGGCGGAAGCGAAGAAGGCGAACGAAATACTGGTAAAAGCCGCGGCCTTCTTCGCCAAGGAGATCGTGAAGTAGGCGAGTTGTG
>NZ_JOJM01000313.1 GCF_000720325.1 Streptomyces sp. NRRL B-1347 | reverse complement strand
CGCGGGCCTGCCAGGTCGAGCGGATGTTGTGCTCGCCCCGGTACTGCTGCAAGTACTCGTCGACCCGGTCGGCCACCCACAGCAGCGCCAGCTCCCGCAACGCGGTCAGATTGCCCGGCCGGAAGTAGTTCGACAGGGCCGCGTCGACCTTGTCGGCCTTGTAGATGTTCCCGTGCGCCATACGACGGCGAAGGGCCTGCGGCGACATGTCGACCAGCTCGATCTGGTCCGCGCGCCGCACCACCTCGTCCGGCACCGTCTCGCGCTGGCGCACCCCCGTGATCGACTCCACC
>NZ_JOJM01000312.1 GCF_000720325.1 Streptomyces sp. NRRL B-1347 | reverse complement strand
CGCGGGCCTGCCAGGTCGAGCGGATGTTGTGCTCGCCCCGGTACTGCTGCAAGTACTCGTCGACCCGGTCGGCCACCCACAGCAGCGCCAGCTCCCGCAGCGCGGTCAGATTGCCCGGCCGGAAGTAGTTCGACAGGGCCGCGTCGACCTTGTCGGCCTTGTAGATGTTGCCGTGCGCCATACGACGCCGGAGCGCCTGCGGCGACATGTCGACCAGCTCGATCTGGTCCGCGCGCCGCACCACCTCGTCCGGCACCGTCTCGCGCTGGCGCACCCCCGTGATCGACTCCACC
>NZ_JOJM01000311.1 GCF_000720325.1 Streptomyces sp. NRRL B-1347 | reverse complement strand
TGGTCCGTGTTGCGGGTCGGGGGCTGGGTTCGGGGAACGTATTCGCCGCTGGAAAGACCGTTCTACTTAGTGGTGGAACAGGATCCCTGGGTGGCCTGGTGGCCCGCCACTTGGTCGCGCGGCATGGCGTCCGGCATCTGCTGCTTGCGAGTCGGCGGGGTGCGGATGCCGAGGGCGTGCCGGAGTTGGTGGCCGAGCTCGCCGAGCAGGGCGCGGTCGTGTCGGTAGTGGCCTGCGACGTGTCCGACCGCGACCAGGTCCGGGCCCTGCTGGCCGCCGTACCGGACGAGCACCCCCTGA
>NZ_JOJM01000310.1 GCF_000720325.1 Streptomyces sp. NRRL B-1347 | reverse complement strand
GTCGGCAGGTACGTAATGTCACCGACCAGTTTCCGGCCCGGTTCATCGGCGGTGAAATCGCGTCCGACCAGGTCAGGGGCGGGAGCGGCCCTGGTGTCCCGCTTGGTGAGATGGCGGCGCTTGCGGCGGGTGACCCCGCGGATATCGCGCTCGCGCATGATCCGCTCAACCTTCTTGCGGCTGATCCGCCGGCCGGAGCGCCGCAGCTTCGCGGTCACCCGCAGAGCCCCGTAAGCGCCTCGCGACGCGGTGTGGATTTCACGGATCTCATCGGCGGGCCTGTCCTCCGCTGCCTGGCGCGC
>NZ_JOJM01000309.1 GCF_000720325.1 Streptomyces sp. NRRL B-1347 | reverse complement strand
GCGTGTGTCGTATGCGGAGTTGGATGCGGCGGCGAATCGTCTGGCGCATCGTCTGCGTGCTGATGGTGTGGGTGTGGGTTCGTCGGTGGCGGTGCTGTTGGATCGCTCGGTTGAGCTGATGGTGGCGCTGTTGGGTGTGTGGCGTGCGGGTGCGGGTTATGTGCCGATGGATCCGGTGCTGCCGTCGGAGCGGGTCGCGGCGATGGTCGCGGATGGTGGGGTGTCGGTGGCGGTGACGTCGGCCGAGTATGCGGACCGGTTTGCGGATGTGCCGGTGGTGCTGACGGTGGAGGACTTGTCGGCTTA
>NZ_JOJM01000308.1 GCF_000720325.1 Streptomyces sp. NRRL B-1347 | reverse complement strand
GTGTGGGCGTCCGTGGGTGTGAAGCCGGATGCGGTGCTTGGGCACTCGCAGGGTGAGATCGCGGCGGCTTGTGTGGC
The DNA here is from genome assembly GCF_000720325.1 of Streptomyces sp. NRRL B-1347. Classification (GTDB taxonomy): domain Bacteria; phylum Actinomycetota; class Actinomycetes; order Streptomycetales; family Streptomycetaceae; genus Streptomyces. Next base: position 236 of record NZ_JOJM01000308.1, on the reverse strand, counting down.
GGGGGGGCTGTCGCTCGAAGACGCGGCGCGGGTGGTGGCGTTGCGGAGTCAGGCGATCGCGGCGCGGCTGGCCGGACGGGGTGGCATGGCGTCCGTCGCCCTCGCAGAGCAGGAAGTGGCCGGGCGTGTGGAGCCGTGGGCCGAGCGGGTCGAGGTCGCGGCCGTGAACGGGCCTTCCTCCGTGGTGATTGCTGGTGATGCCGAAGCCTTGGACGAGGTCCTGCAAGTGCTCTCCG
>NZ_JOJM01000307.1 GCF_000720325.1 Streptomyces sp. NRRL B-1347 | reverse complement strand
TGCTGGACGGCACGGTCGCCCAGACCGGCCGGGTCCGTGCCGCAGGCCACTTCTCCGGCAAGGTCCGCCGTGAGGGGGTGAACCCGCAGGTCATCACCGCGGAGGAAGGCAGACTGCTGTGGATCTCACCCGCCCTGCCCGGCGGGACCCACGACATCAAGATCGCCCGTGAGCACGACATCGTGGACGTCTGCGCACAGCTGGACCTTGAGGTCCTGGCGGACAAGGGCTACCGGTAGTTCGTTAAGTTCGGAGGTAGAGGTTCAGTCCGTGTCCGGTGGTGACTGCGCCGAGGAGGGCCTGGAGTTCGGCGGGTGGGTCCTTGTCCG
>NZ_JOJM01000306.1 GCF_000720325.1 Streptomyces sp. NRRL B-1347 | reverse complement strand
GGCTCAGCGACCGGCTCCTCGACGGCCTCGTGCTCGGTGATGGTCTCACTCATCAGGCGTCTCCTTGATCATCGGATCCGCCGTCTATTGGACACTCCCTTGGACACTCCCTTATCGGACGAGCAGTGGGCGTTGATCGAGCCGATGATCACGGCCTGGAAGCAGGACCGGGTGAAGCGGTCGGCGACCGGAGATCCGGGGTCCTGTGACCTGCGGGAGGTCGTGAACGTGAGTGCGCCGTGAGGCGCTTTGTTGTATCCCCGGTTCAGCCGGGAGGGAATCGGAAGGAGGTCCCTGGGTCACCTGGCCCACCTGACGGTGAAAGCCGA
>NZ_JOJM01000305.1 GCF_000720325.1 Streptomyces sp. NRRL B-1347 | reverse complement strand
CCGGTGTCGGTGCAGTCGATGACGACGACGCGTACGTCCGACATCGGGGCGACGCTCCAGCAGATCGCCGAGCTGACGGCGTCGGGCTGCCAGATCGTGCGCGTGGCGTGTCCGACGCAGGACGACGCGGACGCGCTGGCGGTGATCGCGCGGAAGTCGCAGATCCCGGTGATCGCCGATATTCACTTCCAGCCGAAGTACGTGTTCGCGGCGATCGACAACGCGGGCTCCCTGGACAAGCGTCTGCTGGCCAAGTACGGCAAGGCGACGCCGGAGGCGCTGGTGGAGTCGGCGCTGTGGGAGGCGTCGCTGTTCGAGGAGCACGGGTTTCGGGACATCAAGATCTCGGTGAAGCACAACGATCCGGTGGTGATGGTCAATGCCTACCGGCAGCTGGCGGCCGCCAGTGACTATCCGCTGCACCTGGGTGTGACCGAGGCGGGTCCCGCTTTCCAGGGGACGATCAAGTCGGCGG
>NZ_JOJM01000304.1 GCF_000720325.1 Streptomyces sp. NRRL B-1347 | reverse complement strand
GAGGGTGTGGTCACCGTCGCCGATGTGGACTGGGAGCGGTTCGCGCCCGCGTTCACGATCGGGCGGCCCAGCCCGCTCCTCGGCGAACTGCCCGAGGTCCAGCAGGCGTTGGCGAACACCGGAACCGCCGAGGGCACCGGCGTCGCGGCCGGTTCGGCACTGCGGGAGCGCCTGACCGGGCTCACCGAGGCCGAGATCGACCGGACCCTGCTCGACCTGGTGCGAGCTCATGCCGCGGCGGTGCTCGGTTTCGCGGGTGCTGAAGTGGTCGAGCCGGGGCGGGCGTTCAAGGAGTTGGGCTTCGACTCGCTGACGGCGGTGGAGTTCCGT
>NZ_JOJM01000303.1 GCF_000720325.1 Streptomyces sp. NRRL B-1347 | reverse complement strand
CTCGCTATCGCCCGGTACGAGCTCCAAAAGGAACGCGGCACCCTGCGCCTGCTCCCCCACGACCAGGCCATGCGCATCCTTGACGGCGAAGAAGAGATGCCGCAGGGGCCCAGCGCGTGAACTACACAATTGTCTGGCACATCGACGCCCTGCAAGCATTGCGCCGCTTCGCAGACGATGACCCGGACGGAGTCAAGGACGTCCGTGCAGCAGTCGCCACACTTGCGCTCGACGCCCGCCCTCCCGGCAGTTACGCTTATGGGCCCGACTACGCCCGCCTGCGGATCGGTGATTACCGAGTGACCTACGAGATCAACGCAGGGCAGCTGAC
>NZ_JOJM01000302.1 GCF_000720325.1 Streptomyces sp. NRRL B-1347 | reverse complement strand
GAGAAGAGGGCGAAGAGGGCGAGGGGTTGGTGGCGGGTGAGGTGGTGGAGGTGCCAGGCGGCGTCGACTTTGGGGCGCAGGACGGTGGTGAGGCGGTCGGGGGTGAGGGCGGTGATGATGCCGTCGTCGATGACGCCCGCGGTGTGGACGACGCCGGTGAGGGGGTGGGCGGCGGGGACGGTGTCCAGGACGGCCTTGAGGGCGTCGCGGTCGGCCGCGTCGCAGGCGGCGATGCGTACGTTCGCGCCGAGCCCGGCCAGCTCTTGGGTCAACTCCCGTGCGCCGGGCGCCTCTTGGCCCCGGCGGCTGGTGAGGAGCAGGTGCTTGACGCCGT
>NZ_JOJM01000301.1 GCF_000720325.1 Streptomyces sp. NRRL B-1347 | reverse complement strand
TCCACCTTCGGCGCGAACACCCGCTCCAGGCGCTCCGGAGACAGCGCCCCGATCACACCGGCGTCAAAGACACCCGCCGTGTGGACGACACCCGTGAGTCGCCGCTCTTGCGGTACGGCCGCCAGCAGTGCCTTCACCTGATCACGATCGGAGACGTCACAGGCCACAGCCGACACCGTCGCACCCAGCTCGGTCAGCTCCGCGACAAGCTCCGGCACACCCTCCGCATCCACACCCCGCCGACTGGCGAGCACCAGGCCCCGCACCCCGTGCCGGACGACCAGATGCCGAGCCACCAGAGCGCCCAGCGACCCGCCACCCGAGACCAACACAGTGCCCT
>NZ_JOJM01000300.1 GCF_000720325.1 Streptomyces sp. NRRL B-1347 | reverse complement strand
CTCTACCGGGAGCGCGCTCGGCCGCGCCGACTCGACTGGCCCGGGGGCGGGGATGCTACCCGTGGCGGCGCCATGCCTGGATCAATGAGGGGGACCACGCGGCATGCGGGAGCGGGGCTCTACGGGGAGGGTGCTCGGCCGCGTCGGCTCAACCGGCCCGGGGCGGAGGTGCTGCCCGTGGCGGCGCCATGCCTGGATCAGTGAGGGCGGGTGGGCGGGACCACGTGCCACGCGGGAGCGGGGCTCTACCGGGAGCGCGCTCGGCCGCGCCGACTCGACTGGCCCGGGGGCGGGGATGCTACCCGTGGCGGCGCCATGCCTGGATCAATGAGGGGGACCACG
>NZ_JOJM01000299.1 GCF_000720325.1 Streptomyces sp. NRRL B-1347 | reverse complement strand
TCAATGCCTACCGGCAGCTGGCGGCCGCCAGTGACTATCCGCTGCACCTGGGTGTGACCGAGGCGGGTCCCGCTTTCCAGGGGACGATCAAGTCGGCGGTGGCGTTCGGTGCGCTGTTGGCGGAGGGCATCGGTGACACGATCCGGGTCTCGTTGTCGGCGCCTCCGGCGGAAGAGGTCAAGGTCGGCATCCAGATCCTGGAGTCGCTGAATCTGCGCCAGCGGCGGCTGGAGATCGTCTCCTGCCCGTCCTGTGGTCGTGCGCAGGTGGATGTGTACAAGCTCGCGGACGAGGTGACGGCGGGGCTCGAGGGCATGGAGGTGCCGCTGCGGGTCGCGGTCATG
>NZ_JOJM01000298.1 GCF_000720325.1 Streptomyces sp. NRRL B-1347 | reverse complement strand
CATGACCGCGACCCGCAGCGGCACCTCCATGCCCTCGAGCCCCGCCGTCACCTCGTCCGCGAGCTTGTACACATCCACCTGCGCACGACCACAGGACGGACACGAAACGATCTCCAGACGACGCTGGCGCAGATTCAGCGACTCCAGGATCTGGATGCCGACCTTGACCTCCTCCGCCGGAGGCGCCGACAACGAGACCCGGATCGTGTCACCGATGCCCTCCGCCAACAGCGCACCGAACGCCCCCGCCGACTTGATCGTCCCCTGGAAAGCGGGACCCGCCTCGGTCACACCCAGGTGCAGCGGATAGTCACTGGCGGCCGCCAGCTGCCGGTAGGCATTGA
>NZ_JOJM01000297.1 GCF_000720325.1 Streptomyces sp. NRRL B-1347 | reverse complement strand
GACGCACCGCGGGCTGGCGAACCATGTGGAGTGGGCGGAGCGTGAGCTGGCGTCGTCGGGTTCGGGTGGCGCGCCGGTGTTTTCATCCGTGGCGTTCGATTTGGTGGTGCCGAATGTGTGGGCGCCGTTGGTGGCGGGTCAGCGGGTGTGGTTGTACGGCGGTGAGTTGACGGAACTCGGGGATGCGCTGGTCGCGGCGGGGCCGTTCTCGTTCATCAAGCTGACGCCTGGTCATCTTGAGGTTTTGGATGGGCAGTTGTCGGATGAGCGGGTGCAGGAGCTGACGCGCAAGGTCGTGGTGGCCGGTGAGGCGCTTCCGGGTCAGTTGGTCGAGCGGTGGCGGC
>NZ_JOJM01000296.1 GCF_000720325.1 Streptomyces sp. NRRL B-1347 | reverse complement strand
GTGGTGTTCTCGTCGATCGCGGGTGTGTGGGGCAGTGGTGGTCAGGCTGCTTATGGTGCGGCGAACGCTTATCTGGACGCGTTGGTGGAGGACCGTCGGGGTCGGGGTCTTGCTGGTACGGCTGTGGCCTGGGGGCCGTGGGCGGAAGGCGGTATGGCGGCCGGCGACGGCGGGGATCAGTTGGCCCGTCGTGGTCTGCCCGCGATGGCGCCCGGTCTTGCTCTTGCCGCCTTGCAGGGGGCGCTCGCGGGTGACGAGGGTGTGGTCACCGTCGCCGATGTGGACTGGGAGCGGTTCGCGCCCGCGTTCACGATCGGGCGGCCCAGCCCGCTCCTCGGCGAACTGCCCGAGGTC
>NZ_JOJM01000295.1 GCF_000720325.1 Streptomyces sp. NRRL B-1347 | reverse complement strand
GGGCGGTGACAGTATGTTGTCGGGTGCGTGACGAACGGGGCATCCCGCTGGTTTGCCAAGTCGCCAAACACAGCCTCACCTGCGGAGATGCCCCGTGTTGTCTTATCCTGCCGCATGTGATGTCGATGAGGAGCTCCTGGAGCTGGTCACGATGGTGATCGCTTTGTGCGAGGGTGACCGGCCGTGCCGGCTGCGCCCGTATGACCGGGCCCGGTGCGCCCTGGTCTACCTGCGCAAGCACGACACACTCGAACAGTTCGCCGCGGGCTTCGGTATCGGTGTGGCCACGGCCTGGCGCTACGTGAACGACACGATCGAGCGTCTCGCCGCGTACGCGCCCTCGTTGACGGAGGCCC
>NZ_JOJM01000294.1 GCF_000720325.1 Streptomyces sp. NRRL B-1347 | reverse complement strand
GCGTGGTTCGGGTGTGTTCGTCAAGCGGTTGGTGCCGGGTGGTACGGGTGCGCTGGGTGGCCATGTGGCCCGGTGGCTGGCGCGTACGGGTGCTGAGCATCTGGTGCTGACGAGTCGTCGGGGGATGGAGGCCGAGGGCGCCGTCGAGCTGAAGGCGGAGCTTGAGGGGCTGGGTGCCCGGGTGACGGTGGCGGCGTGTGACGCGGCTGACCGTGAGGCTTTGGCGGCGGTGCTGGACGAGCTCCCGCAGGAGTTCCCGCTGACCGCCGTGGTGCATACGGCGGGTGTGCTGGATGACGGTGTGGTGGACGCTCTGACGGTGGAGCGGGCGGCCGGGGTGTTGCGTCCGAAGGTGGACGCGGCACGGAACCTGCACGAACTGACCGCCGGAATG
>NZ_JOJM01000293.1 GCF_000720325.1 Streptomyces sp. NRRL B-1347 | reverse complement strand
TACGGTTTGTGGGTTGGGCGGTGACAGTATGTTGTCGGGTGCGTGACGAACGGGGCATCCCGCTGGTTTGCCAAGTCGCCATCGCCGCGGGCTTCGGTATCGGTGTGGCCACGGCCTGGCGCTACGTGAACGACACGATCGAGCGTCTCGCCGCGTACGCGCCCTCGTTGACGGAGGCCCTCACCAGCCATCACGCCGACAGCTACGTCCTGCTGGACGGCACGGTCGCCCAGACCGGCCGGGTCCGTGCCGCAGGCCACTTCTCCGGCAAGGTCCGCCGTGAGGGGG
>NZ_JOJM01000292.1 GCF_000720325.1 Streptomyces sp. NRRL B-1347 | reverse complement strand
GGCGTTCGGTGGGTGTGGAGCCGGACGCGGTGATGGGCCACAGCCAGGGCGAGATCGCGGCCGCGTGTGTGGCGGGTGCACTCTCACTGGAGGACGCGGCGAAGGTGGTGACCCTGCGCTCGCAGGCGATCGCGGCCGGTCTTGCGGGCCGGGGTGGCATGGTGTCGGTCGGGCTTCCGGTCGACCAGGCCCGGGAGCGTATCGCCGCGTGGGGCGGCGCGATATCCGTCGCGGCGGTCAACGGCCCCGGTTCGGTCGTAGTGTCCGGTGACGCGGGTGCGCTGGATGAGATGGTCGCGCAGCTGGAGGGTGAGGAGATCCGGGTCCGCCGGGTTCCGGTGGATTACGCCTCGCACTCCGCGCATGTGGAGGAGATC
>NZ_JOJM01000291.1 GCF_000720325.1 Streptomyces sp. NRRL B-1347 | reverse complement strand
CCGACGACTCGTCAGCACCAGATGCTCAGCACCCGTACGCGCCAGCCACCGGGCCACATGGCCACCCAGCGCACCCGTACCACCCGTCACCAACACCGAACCCCGGCTCTGCCAGGACCCTCGGCCCTCCGCGTCCTCGGCCGCCGTGGCCCGCACCATGCGCTTGGCGAACACACCGGAGCCGCGCACCGCGACCTGGTCCTCGCCCTCCGCACCCGCCAGCACCCCGACCAGACGGGCCGCCGCCCGGCTGTCCACGGTCTCGGGCAGATCGACCGCGCCACCCCAGCGCTGGGGGTACTCCGCCCCCACGATCCGGCCCAGACCCCACGCAAGCGACTGCACCGGACTCACCAGCCGGTCGGAACGACCCACCGACACC
>NZ_JOJM01000290.1 GCF_000720325.1 Streptomyces sp. NRRL B-1347 | reverse complement strand
GGGTGGGACTGTCCCGGCGGCGCGCAGCGCGGCCCTGTGTCGCCGGGCTGGGGCGTGGGGCGGTCGGAGGCATGCGCTCCGCTTTGGGGTCGGGCTGTGCAGTGCCGGGGGTCCGCTGCCCGCCCCGCCTGGGGTGGGGGTCTGTGGGGTGCTACCGGCGAGCGCCTGCGTCGGAGTCGGGCCGTGCAAAGCCGGGGCGGTGTTCGTGGGGCGCCGCTGGCAAGCGCTCCGCGTACGAGGCCAGGCCGGGAAAAGTCCGGGGCGGTCCCGCCGCCCGCCCCCGCCCGGGGCGGAGGGTTCGTGGGGCGCCACCCGCGAGCGCTCCGCGTCGGGGTCGGGCCTTCGAAGCTGGGGAGATTCGGGTGGGTGGGAGAAGATCCGC
>NZ_JOJM01000289.1 GCF_000720325.1 Streptomyces sp. NRRL B-1347 | reverse complement strand
TGGACTCGACGGCGTGGCCGCCGAACTGGTTGCGCAGCGCCGCGATCATCTTCATCTGCGGCGAGTCGTCCTGGCGCGAGGAGAACCGCGCGAACAGGGACGCCGTGATCGCGGGCAGCGGCACCGCGTTGTCGATGGCCGCCTCGACGGTCCACCGGCCCTCGCCGGAGTCGGCCGCGAAGCCGCGCAGCTTGTCCAGGTGCTCGTCGTCGTCCAGCGCGTTGACCGCCAGGTCGAGCAGCCAGGAACGGATGACCGTGCCCTCCTGCCAGGAGCGGAAGACCTCACGGACGTCGGTGACCGAGTCCACGGCCTCCAGGAGCTCCCAGCCCTCGGCGTAGGCCTGCATCATCGCGTACTCGATGCCGTTGTGGACCATCTT
>NZ_JOJM01000288.1 GCF_000720325.1 Streptomyces sp. NRRL B-1347 | reverse complement strand
AACCAACCCGACCAGACCTGCACCGCCCACCGCGTATCCACACAGACATCAACGCGTCACCCGACTACCGGACACGGACACAAGTCACGGCTGTAGTACCAGCAGCTCGGCGACATCACCCTGCACACCATGTACCGGCAACTGAACAGATGGGCCACCAGCGGCCACATCCACAAGACCGGACGAGGCCGCTACACCGCCCTGCAACCAGTCACAGCACTTGCGTGACCTGCGAGTTCGTTAACTTCCCGGCCTTGCAGGAAGCCAGGACCTCGATGGTCTCGTCCACATACTCATCTTGAACTCGCGGGTTCCAGTCGCTGACGTTTCATGATCCTTGCGGTATGTCCGAGTTGTGAGGTACGCGGATGGCGGTGGCCTGACGCCG
>NZ_JOJM01000287.1 GCF_000720325.1 Streptomyces sp. NRRL B-1347 | reverse complement strand
CCACCAGACCGAGCTCCCCGAGCGGGACCACCCTCGGCTTGCCAGGCCCGGCCCCGGCGCGGGGTGCCACCCCAGCGGATGTCTCCCACCCGGCTCAACTCCGCCGACCCGGCCCCGACGCGGAACCCGTGCCGGTGAGCCCCGCAGCCTCCACCCCGGGTGGGGGGCGGGTGGCGGGACCGCCCTCGGTCTTCTGCGGCCTGGCCCCGGCGGGGGCGCTTGCGGGCGGCGCCTTCCATCACTCCCTGTCCTGGGCAGGTAGTGGGGCTGCCTAGGCCTTCTGCGACCTGGCCTTGGCGCGGGCGTACCGGTGGTGCCCATGGGCTCCCGTGCTGGGCGGCTGGCCCCAGCGGGGGGGGGTACCGGTGGTGCCCGCGGACTCCGTGCTGGGCGGGGG
>NZ_JOJM01000286.1 GCF_000720325.1 Streptomyces sp. NRRL B-1347 | reverse complement strand
AAGGGCGGCATGGTGTCGGTGCCGCTGCCCGAGGCCGAGGTGCGGGAGCTGTTGACGGCGTGGGGCGAGCGCGTCTCGGTCGCGGCCGTCAACGGCCCGGCCCAGGTGGTCGTTTCGGGTGAGCCGGACGCGCTGGAGGAGCTGGTCGCGCAGTGCGTGGCCCGTGACGTCCGCGCCCGCACGATCCCGGTGGACTACGCGTCGCACTCCTCGTACGTCGAGGAGATCGAGACGCAGATCATGGAGACGCTCGCGGGTGTGACTCCGCAGGCCGCCGAGGTGCCGCTGTACTCGACCCTGACCGGCGCCTGGCTGGACGCCAACACGTCCATGGATGCCGGGTACTGGTACCGCAACCTCCGCCAGACGGTCCTGTTCGAGCACGCCACCCGAGGCCTCCTCGCCGA
>NZ_JOJM01000285.1 GCF_000720325.1 Streptomyces sp. NRRL B-1347 | reverse complement strand
CCACCAAACAGCGCCACCACATTCCCATGCGGAACCGCCACACCCTTCGGACGCCCCGTCGAACCCGACGTATAAATCACATACGCCACATGCGACGGCGAGACCTCCACAGAGCTAACAGGCTCAGCGGACAGCGCCTCCAACTGCGCCACTACCTCAGGCGCGTCCACCACCACGCGCGCCGGGCCGTCCGCCCCTGCCGGAATGACACCCTCCGTCGCCTGGTTGGCAAGCACCAGGGCAGGTCGCGCGTCCTCCAACACGTACGCGATGCGGTCAGCCGGGTACTGCGGATCGATCGGCACGTACGCGCCGCCAGCCTTCAGCACCGCGAGGAGTGATACGACCAAGTCACTAGAACGCTCTATACAGACCGCAACCAGAGACTCCGCACCCACACCCCGCGAAATCAGCAAC
>NZ_JOJM01000284.1 GCF_000720325.1 Streptomyces sp. NRRL B-1347 | reverse complement strand
GGCTACGAGGGTGGGTGGGGGCTGCCGGTTTTCGGCTCTCCCCCGCCTATGGGATCGCTGACGCTTTTTCAGGTTTGGAATTCGATATCCCGGGGCTGGGGTATCGAATTTGGGTGTCATGCCGCGAAGCCGATGTTGGTGACGTTCTCGTACTGGCCCCATTGTGAGCCCAGGTCGACCACCGCGTCATTCACCCACGCGTCGTCCAGGGCCGCGTCGTTGCCGGTGCTCCAGGCATCGACGATGCGGTCCCAGTGGCGGACGTTGAGGGTCCGGAACTCCACGACCCGCTGGTGGGGGCGGCTGACACGGGACTGGTTCAGGGGGTGGAACTCCACCCGAGTACCGCGGCCTTCACGATTGAGACGACTGGTCAGGTACCGGGCCACGTTACGGCGGCGCACCGTGCGGGAGGCC
>NZ_JOJM01000283.1 GCF_000720325.1 Streptomyces sp. NRRL B-1347 | reverse complement strand
GGGGTGGACGCAGCCTGCGTTGTTCGCGTTCGAGGTGGCGTTGTTCCGGTTGGTGGAGTCCTTCGGGGTGGTGCCGGACTGTGTGACCGGGCATTCGGTGGGGGAGCTGGCGGCGGCGCATGTGGCGGGTGTGCTGGGCCTGGAGGATGCGTGCCGGGTGGTGGCCGCGCGGGGCCGGTTGATGCAGGCGCTGCCGTCCGGTGGGGCGATGGTCGCGGTGCAGGCGGATGAGGCCGAGGTCCTTGAGCTGCTTGAGGGTTATGAGGCGCAGGCGGGTGTGGCGGCGGTCAACGGGCCGAGCTCGCTGGTGATTTCCGGGGCCGAGGATGTGGTCACCGGGATCGCGGACACCTTGCGGGAGCGGGGTCGTAAGACGAACCGGCTGACTGTCAGTCATGCTTTCCACTCGCCGTTGATGGAT
>NZ_JOJM01000282.1 GCF_000720325.1 Streptomyces sp. NRRL B-1347 | reverse complement strand
GGGGTGGACGCAGCCTGCGTTGTTCGCGTTCGAGGTGGCGTTGTTCCGGTTGGTGGAGTCCTTCGGGGTGGTGCCGGACTGTGTGACCGGGCATTCGGTCGGGGAGCTGGCGGCCGCGCATGTGGCGGGTGTGCTGGGCCTGGAGGATGCGTGCCGGGTGGTGGCCGCGCGCGGGCGTCTGATGCAGGCGCTGCCGTCCGGTGGGGCGATGGTCGCGGTGCAGGCGGATGAGGCCGAGGTCCTCCAGCTCCTGGAGGGTCATGAGGCGCAGGCGGGTGTCGCGGCGGTCAACGGGCCCACCTCGCTGGTGATTTCCGGTGCGGAGGATGTGGTCACCGGGATCGCGGACACCTTGCGGGAGCGGGGTCGTAAGACGAACCGGCTGACTGTCAGTCATGCTTTCCACTCGCCGTTGATGGAT
>NZ_JOJM01000281.1 GCF_000720325.1 Streptomyces sp. NRRL B-1347 | reverse complement strand
CGCCGGTGCGTCAGACCCATGACGGCGACGCCAGCAACGCTGCAAGGCCGTCACCACACGCACCCGACCCGCTCAGCAGTCCCCGAGGAGTCCCCATGTCCACCACCGCCGCCGTCGTCACCGTGCTCACCGCCGCCTGGGTCGGCTTCTCCGGCCTCTCGCTCCTGCGCAAGGCCGCCTTCGTCACCGAGCCGCTCACCCAATACGGCGTCCCGCAGTCCTGGTGGACCCTCCTCGGCCTCGCCAAGGCCGCCGGAGCAATCGGCCTCCTCATCGGCCTCGCGGTACCCGCCATCGGCGCGGCCGCCGCGATCGGCCTGATCCTGTACTTCGGCGGCGCCGTCATCACCGTCCTGCGAGCCCGCTCCTACAAGACCGTCGCCTTCCCCGTCCTCTACCTGGCACCGGTCGTCGCCACCCTC
>NZ_JOJM01000280.1 GCF_000720325.1 Streptomyces sp. NRRL B-1347 | reverse complement strand
CCACCAAACAGCGCCACCACATTCCCATGCGGAACCGCCACACCCTTCGGACGCCCCGTCGAACCCGACGTATAAATCACATACGCCACATGCGACGGCAGCACCGGTGCACCACGCTCGGCGTCGGTCACGGCACCCGCGTGCAGGGCAGCCAGCTCGGCGACCGTCTGCGGCTCGTCGACGACGACTCGCCCCACGTTCTCCACGGCCGGTACCACCGACTGGACCGCTTCATTGGTCAGCACCAGGGCAGGTCGCGCGTCCTCCAACACGTACGCGATGCGGTCAGCCGGGTACTGCGGATCGATCGGCACGTACGCGCCACCGGCCTTCAGCACCGCGAGGAGTGATACGACCAAGTCACTAGAACGCTCTATACAGACCGCAACCAGAGACTCCGCACCCACACCCCGCGAAATCAGCAAC
>NZ_JOJM01000279.1 GCF_000720325.1 Streptomyces sp. NRRL B-1347 | reverse complement strand
ACCGGACCGCGGCCAACTCCCCACCCAACACACCCGATCAACGGCACGACCGAGCAAGCGGACACGCCACCATCGAGCGAACCTGACCAAGCCCTACTAGGTGGGGGGCGGGGGTGCTTTGTGGGTTCGTACGAGTGCGGGGGGGGTGGGCCCTCGCGGGGCGCGCCTTCCAGGACCGGGGGAGCCCCCGGCAGGGCCCCTCCTACTCGTTCGTGTACTCGTCGACCACCGTCGCCCCCAGCTCGCGGACGATCAGCTCGTGGCCGGAGAGGGCCGAGTCGACGAGGTCCGGGTCGTCGTCCTCGGGGGTGTCGTCCTCCGGTGCGATGTGCTCCGGGACGCGGGGCTGAGGGGCGGGTGCGGCCGGTGCCGGGGCCGCCTGGGGCGGGGCGGGGCGGGGGGGGGGGGGGGGGGGGGGGGGGGGGGGGGGGG
>NZ_JOJM01000278.1 GCF_000720325.1 Streptomyces sp. NRRL B-1347 | reverse complement strand
GCCCCACCAACGCGGCAAACCCAGCAGGAACACCCCCGAAGACCCCATGCCCCGACTCGTCCAGCGCCACCAGCGAGAACACACCCGCCACACCCGACGGCTCCACCCCAGCCCCGTCGAGCGCCCCACGCAGCCGCTCCGCGACCACCTCACGGCCATCCGCGGCCCCGACGACCACGGAGACGACATGCGCACCACGGCCGGTCAAGCCATCCAGCACGGCGGCGGCCAGCGTGTCCACCGTGTTCTGCTCACGCCGCTGACGACGCCACGACGACAGCGCCGGAAGCAACGCCGTCAACGACGACTCCGCCTCCTCGCCCTCCACCTCCAGTGTCCGCGCCGGAGGTCAGGAACCGCTCCAGACCGCCCTCGTCGCGGCGAAGGGTCCCGATGACCACGGCCTGCGCCTCAGCGGCCTCCACCGTCTGCTGCACCGGCACGGTCAGCACCGGGTGCGGGCTCACCTCGATGAACACGGTGTGTCCGTCGTCGAGCAGAGTGCGGGTGGTGGCCTCCAACTCCACCGTCTGGCGCAGATTGCGGTACCAGTACTCCGCGTCCAGCCCGACCGTGTCCACCAGCTCACCGGACACCGTCGAATAGAACGGCACCTCGGACGTGCGGGGCTTCAGGTCCGCCAGGACCTTCAGCAACTCCTCGCGGATCTCCTCCACATGCGCGGAGTGCGAGGCGTAATCCACCGGAACCCGGCGGACCCGGATCTCCTCACCCTCCAGCTGCGCGACCATCTC
>NZ_JOJM01000277.1 GCF_000720325.1 Streptomyces sp. NRRL B-1347 | reverse complement strand
CAGGTCGAGGACTACCGGTTCGCGGTCTCGCAGATGGCGCAGACCTCGCTGCGCTCCATCATCGGCAAGAGCGACCTGGACGACCTGCTCTCCAACCGCGAGAAGCTCAACCAGGGCCTGGAACTCATGATCGACAGCCCCGCCATCGGCTGGGGCGTCCAGATCGACCGCGTCGAGATCAAGGACGTGTCCCTGCCCGAGACCATGAAACGCTCCATGGCCCGCCAGGCCGAGGCCGACCGCGAACGCCGCGCCCGCGTCATCAACGCCGACGCCGAACTCCAGGCCTCCAAGAAACTCTCCGAAGCCGCCAAGGAAATGTCCGAACAGCCCGCCGCCCTCCAACTCCGCCTGCTCCAGACCGTCGTGGCCGTCGCAGCCGAGAAGAACTCCACCCTCGTGCTGCCCTTCCCCGTCGAGCTGCTCCGGTTCCTGGAGCG
>NZ_JOJM01000276.1 GCF_000720325.1 Streptomyces sp. NRRL B-1347 | reverse complement strand
GTCGAACGGGTCGGGCAAGTCGACGCTGCTGCGGGCGATCGCGGGGCTGCTGCCCGCGGAGCGGGGCAAGGTCTTCACCGACGGCCAGCCCTCGCTGCTCGGGGTGAACGCGGCGCTGATGAACGACCTGACGGGTGAGCGCAACGTGATCCTGGGCGGCCTTGCGATGGGCATGAGCCGGGAGCAGGTCAGGGAGCGCTACCAGGGCATCGTGGACTTCTCCGGGGTCAACGAGAAGGGCGACTTCATCACGCTGCCGATGCGCACGTACTCCTCGGGGATGGCGGCCCGGCTGCGGTTCTCCATCGCGGCGGCCAAGGACCACGACGTGCTGATGATCGACGAGGCCCTGGCCACGGGTGACCGCAAGTTCCAGAAGCGCTCCGAGGCCCGCATCCGCGAGCTGCGCAAGGAGGCGGGCACGGTCTTCCTGGTCAGCCACAACAACAAG
>NZ_JOJM01000275.1 GCF_000720325.1 Streptomyces sp. NRRL B-1347 | reverse complement strand
GTCGAACGGGTCGGGCAAGTCGACGCTGCTGCGGGCGATCGCGGGGCTGCTGCCCGCGGAGCGGGGCAAGGTCTTCACCGACGGCCAGCCCTCGCTGCTGGGGGTGAACGCGGCGCTGATGAACGACCTGACGGGTGAGCGCAACGTGATCCTGGGCGGCCTTGCGATGGGGATGAGCCGGGAGCAGGTCAGGGAGCGCTACCAGGGCATCGTGGACTTCTCCGGGATCAACGAGAAGGGCGACTTCATCACGCTGCCGATGCGTACGTACTCCTCGGGGATGGCGGCCCGGCTGCGGTTCTCCATCGCGGCGGCCAAGGACCACGACGTGCTGATGATCGACGAGGCGCTCGCCACGGGTGACCGCAAGTTCCAGAAGCGCTCCGAGGCCCGCATCCGCGAGCTGCGCAAGGAGGCGGGCACGGTCTTCCTGGTCAGCCACAACAACAAG
>NZ_JOJM01000274.1 GCF_000720325.1 Streptomyces sp. NRRL B-1347 | reverse complement strand
TGGATTTCTGATCCGATCGACGGTAACCGCCACGATTCCTTTTGCCTGAGTGAATCCGGAGTCCTGCTGACACTCAACCCCGGCGCCTGGATTGGAGACGAGGAGGGTTATTCAGGACGATCTTGAGTCAACCGGATCCGCTATGTCATCGAGCGGACCATCGCGAACTTCAAGACCTGGAGAATCTTGCACACCGACTACCGGCGGCCGATCGCGACCTTTACACGGACCATCTCCACCGTCATCGCATTGCACTTTTACAAACTGGCCTCTGAATAAGCCTCACGGTCTTGCTCGACCGCAGAGCAATCTGGACGGCTTCTTCCCGAAACTCCGGGGTGTACCTGCTGGGTGGCGCCACTTCTTACTTCCTCGTTTCCTGTTCACGGCAACCCTATTGGGTCGGTGTCCGGAAACTTCGGGGCGCCTCATGACCGCATCACCCACGGTCACCTCGTCACGAGAATCGGCTCTGTCGCAGATTTGGGGGGTACTCATCTTGAACTCGCGGGTTCCGGCTCTGCGAGCTCCTCCGCAGCGATGAGCAGCCCAGTCCCGATCAAGCAGCCGTCGATTAGGTCGGGGCGG
>NZ_JOJM01000273.1 GCF_000720325.1 Streptomyces sp. NRRL B-1347 | reverse complement strand
GGGTGTGTCAACTTAACGGCTGATCTTGGTTGTTGAGTTATCGCTGGTCGGTGGGGGTGAGGCGGCCGTCGAAGGCGATCTGGAAGGCGTTCAGTGGCGCTTTCCAGCGCATCGTCCAGCGGCGCTGGCCCTTGCCGGTCGGGTCCAGGCTCATCAACGCCATGTAGACGCACTTCAACGCCGCGGCTTCCGACGGGAAGTGGCCGCGGGCTCTCACGGCCTTGCGGATGCGGGCGTTGACGCTCTCGATCGCGTTCGTCGAACAGATCACCTTGCGGATCTCGACGTCGAAGGAGAGGAAGGGCACCATTTCGGCCCAGGCGTCGGACCACAGTTTGCTCACGGCCGGATACTTGGTGCCCCACTTCTCGGAGAACTCCAGGAACCGCTCGGTGGCGGCGGCCTCGCCCGGAGCCGTATAGACGGGCTTGAGGTCCTTGGCGACCTTGTCCCAGTCCTGC
>NZ_JOJM01000272.1 GCF_000720325.1 Streptomyces sp. NRRL B-1347 | reverse complement strand
TGAGCGTGCGGTCGCGCGGCTGGTGGGCGTGCTGTCCGGCGGGGCCGGTGAGGCTGCTGAGGATCAGGTCGCGGTGCGTGGCTCTGGTGTGTTCGTACGCCGTCTGACGCGGTCGGCCGCGCCCGTGGCCGACGCGACGACGTGGCGGGTGCGTGGCACGGTGCTGGTGACCGGAGGTACGGGTGCGCTCGGCAGCCGGGTGGCCCGCTGGCTGGTGGGCAACGGTGCCGAGCATCTGGTGTTGACCAGTCGTCGGGGCCTTGAGGCGCCGGGCGCAACGGAGTTGTGTGAGGAACTCGAAGCGCTCGGTGCCCGGGTGACGGTGGCGGCGTGTGATGTCTCTGACCAGAAGGCGCTGGCCGGTGTGCTGGAGGCGGTTCCGGAGGAGTTTCCGCTGAGGGCTGTCTTCCATGCGGCTGGTGTGGAGCAGGCGGCGGAGCTTGCGGGGATGGGGCTGGCGGAT
>NZ_JOJM01000271.1 GCF_000720325.1 Streptomyces sp. NRRL B-1347 | reverse complement strand
TCGCGAACTTCAAGACCTGGAGAATCGTGCACACCGACTACCGGCGGCCGATCGCGACCTTTACACAGACCATCTCCACCGTCATCGCATTGCACTTTTACAAACTGGCCTCTGAATAAGCCTCCTTGTCTCGCTGAGCCTGATCAATAGTCCCCCTTTTTCAGGTATCGCCTTCTCTCTCGGAAGTGCGCTTGTACAATTCATGCATGCGAGGGAAGCACTGCAGCTCACTGAATCGTTTTTATCCCGTCTCGCAGGAGTATGAGGGCTGGTCAGACACGGAGACATGGCGAAGCCCCTCGGTCGTTGGCGTGGTGATCTCACTCATCATGCGGTCGGCCATGGGCCTTCGTTGGTTCCGTATCGAGCTACTCATCTTGAACTCGCGGGTTCCAGTCGCTGACGTTTCATGATCCTTGCGGTATGTCCGAGTTGTGAGGTACGCGGATGGCGGTGGCCTGACGCCG
>NZ_JOJM01000270.1 GCF_000720325.1 Streptomyces sp. NRRL B-1347 | reverse complement strand
ACTGGTAAAAGCCGCGGCCTTCTTCGCCAAGGAGATCGTGAAGTAGGCGAGTTGTGCCACTTCATCAACGCGGAGAAGGCCACCAAAATCCGCCCCGGCGGCTACAGCGTCGCCCTGCTGTGCCGGACCCTGCGCGTGTCCCGCTCCACCTGTTACAGCTGGCTGGATGCCCGTCCGGGACACCAGGGCCGCTCCCGCCCCTGACCTGGTCGGACGCGATTTCACCGCCGATGAACCGGGCCGGAAACTGGTCGGTGACATTACGTACCTGCCGACCCTCGCGGGCTGGTGGTACCTCGGGCCGAGCTCGTCGTGGACGCCCTGCAGATGGCCGCCGGCCGGGGCGGGCTGAAGCCGGGCTGCATCATGCATACGGACCGCGGATCGGAGTACACGAGGAGGGTTATTCAGGACGATCTTGAGATTCGTATCGTTGCAGGTCGCAGTCCTGCTCGGGGACGAACCGGGTCCTGTTATGATAACGCTGCGGCCGAAAGCTTTTTCGGCCTGCTCAAAGCGGAGATCGGTACCACCGTCTGGGAATCCCAGGAGGCGGCCCGCGCTGACGTCTTCCGCTTCGTCGAGATCGAGTACAACCGCATCAGGCTCCGTGAACACCCCGAGTACGGGTACGTCACCCCACTCGAGACACGGACACTGCTGCAACCAGAGCTCGCCCCCGCAGCGTAACCACACGCTGTCCGAGGTCAAGG
>NZ_JOJM01000269.1 GCF_000720325.1 Streptomyces sp. NRRL B-1347 | reverse complement strand
TACCGCCCCGACCTAATCGACGGCTGCTTGATCGGGACTGGGCTGCTCATCGCTGCGGAGGAGCTCGCAGAGCCGGAACCCGCGAGTTCAAGATGAGTATGCTCGATGTCCCGTACGAGCTGGTCGAGCATGTCTCTGGCTGATCTACGCCCGAAGGCGTGAACTGAGAGGTCGTTATTGAGGCGGAACTGTTGGGTTGCCTGTTCGAGGGTGTACCGGACGTGGCGGGCGTGGAGGTAGCCGCGGATGATGTTCGGTTGGCGGTGGTGGAGGAAGAGGCGGGTCTTGTGGGCGAGGCCGTCGGCTGAGCGGGCGCGGGCGGCATGGACGTGCCGTTTGACGTCGGCGTTGAGGAGTTCGCCGGGTTGAGTTCGGGGCTGTATCCGGGCATCAGGAGCCTTTTTCATGTGTAGATCATGAGGGTGAGGAGGGCGGCGGAGACTGACGAGAGCCTGTTCGGGCTGGTCCGGGCGTGCTGGAGGATCCTCCCCT
>NZ_JOJM01000268.1 GCF_000720325.1 Streptomyces sp. NRRL B-1347 | reverse complement strand
CGGCGAGCTCGGCTACTCGCTCGCGCACGCCTACGGCGCCGCGTTCGACAACCCGCACCTGCTCGTCGCCTGCGTCGTCGGCGACGGCGAGGCCGAGACAGGACCGCTCGCCACCTCCTGGCACTCCACCAAGTTCCTCGACCCGGTGCACGACGGCGCGGTCCTGCCCGTCCTGCACCTCAACGGCTACAAGATCGCCAACCCGACGCTCCTGGCCCGCCTCCCCGAGGACGAACTCGAATCCCTGCTGCGCGGATACGGCTACGAACCCCTGCACGTGAGCGGCGACGACCCGCACACCGTGCACCGCACCATGGCCGCCGCCTTCGACCAGGCCGTCGACCGCATCACGCACATCCAGCAGGAAGCTCGCGAGAACAGCCAGGCCGAGCGCTCGCCCTGGCCGATGATCGTGCTGCGCACCCCGAAGGGCTGGACCGGCCCCGCGAGCGTGGACGGCAAGCCCGTCGAGGGCACCTGGCGCGCCCACCAGGTGCC
>NZ_JOJM01000267.1 GCF_000720325.1 Streptomyces sp. NRRL B-1347 | reverse complement strand
CGTGGAGTTCGAACAGATCATCAACCAGAAGCGTGCCGAGGCCCGTTCACGGACTCACGCCGCATAGACGAAGACTCCACGCTCCCAGGGGATTGCCAGATGAGGGTGCAGGCGATGCTGGTGAAGGCGAGGAAGTGGTCGGCCTTGTGTTCGTAGCGGCGGTGGAGTCGGCGGCATCCGGCGAGCCAGGACATGCTGCGCTCGCTGGTCCAGCGGTGGCGTCCGAGTCGCTGGGAGCTCTCGATGCCTTTGCGGGCGATGCGAGGCGTGATGTTCCTGCTGCGCAGCCAGCGGCGCAGCGACCGGTTGGCGTACGCCTTGCCGGCATGCAGCCTGGCCGGGCGCCGTCGGCGGGGGCGGCGGCGGGATCTGACGGGCGGGATGCCGCGCACGAGTGGTCCGAGTGCCTGGCTGTCGTGGAGGCTGGCGCCGGAGATGCCGGTGGACAGGGGCAGTCCGGTCCGTTCCGTGATCAAGTGGATCTTCGGCCCGTACTTGCCCCGGTC
>NZ_JOJM01000266.1 GCF_000720325.1 Streptomyces sp. NRRL B-1347 | reverse complement strand
CGGCGTCAGGCCACCGCCATCCGCGTACCTCACAACTCGGACATACCGCAAGGATCATGAAACGTCAGCGACTGGAACCCGCGAGTTCAAGATGAGTAGGTCATGAGGGTGAGGATCGCTGCGGCGGCTGGCGTGAGTCTGTTCGGGCTCGTGAGTCTGTTCGGGCTGATGCGGCGTGGCGGAAGATCCTCCACTGAGCCGTTTTCATCCTGAATAATCGCAGGTCATCAGCGTGTGGATGGCCTGGACGGCGGTGCCGATGCGGCGGGTGGAACACCGGGCTCGTCGTAGGAGTCGCCAGGTTTTGAGTTGGGCGAAGGCGCGTTCGCTGGGTGCGCGGAGCCGGGCGTGGTCGCGGTTGTACTGCTGGTAGTGCGGCGGTTGTTCGCGGTGGTGGTAGTAGGGGGTGCGGACGCAGGGTTTCGGCAAAGTCGTTCAGATGAGGCCGGGCATGGCCGGGGGGCGGGTGTGGTCGCGGGCGTTGGCGCGTAGGGTCCGGGCGATGTTGGTGGCT
>NZ_JOJM01000265.1 GCF_000720325.1 Streptomyces sp. NRRL B-1347 | reverse complement strand
GGCACCTGGTGGGCGCGCCAGGTGCCCTCGACGGGCTTGCCGTCCACGCTCGCGGGGCCGGTCCAGCCCTTCGGGGTGCGCAGCACGATCATCGGCCAGCGCGGGCGGTGGTCCCCGGTGCCGCGGGCTCGCGGTGTGCCGGCGGCGCGGGCCTCCTCCTGGACGCCGCGGATGCGGTCGACGGCCCGGTCAAGGGCCTCGGCGAGGTCGCGGTGCACGGTGCGCGGGTCGTCGCCGCTCACGTGCAGGGGGTCTCGGCCTCGCCGTCGCCGACGACGCAGGCGACGAGCAGGTGCGGGTTGTCGAACGCGGCGCCGTAGGCGTGCGCGAGCGAGTAGCCGAGCTCGCCGCCCTCGTGGATGGAGCCGGGCGTCTCGGGCGCGACGTGGCTGGGCACGCCGCCGGGGAAGGAGAACTGCCTGAAGAGCCGCGCCATGCCCGCCGCGTCGCGCGTGACGTCCGGGTACGTCTCGCTGTAGCTGCCCTCCAGCCAGGAGTTGGCGAGCACGGCGGGGCCGCCGTGCCCGGGACCCCACACGCACAG
>NZ_JOJM01000264.1 GCF_000720325.1 Streptomyces sp. NRRL B-1347 | reverse complement strand
CAAGCGGCATCGCCAAGACCCACTTGCAACACGTACTCACCGCGATGGCCCTCAACCTCGTCCGCATCGACGCCTGGCTCACCAACACCCCACTCGGGGGCAGTTGGACCTCACGCCTCGACACCCTCCGACTCTCACTCGCGGCACCGTGAATAGACCAGCAGAGTCACCACCGGGGGCGCCTCAGGATGCCCCACCTCAAAGGATCAGCCTCACAGGTCTTGTGCGGCCCGGCCCGCCAGCGGTGCACTAGCTATGCCCGGCGCACTGCGGCAGTCGCTTTGCCGGGTGTGGAGCTGGCCATGATTCGTCCCAGACCCTGGCGAAGGGGAGGCCTGATGGCAGCACCTCCTGCCACGCTGACCGGGCGGCACGCCGGGTTCGACTCCTCGTGGCAGGCCAGCGGGCTCGCGGACCGTCTCTCCGGGTGTGTCAACTTAACGGCTGATCTTGGTTGTTGAGTTATCGCTGGTCGGTGGGGGTGAGGCGGCCGTCGAAGGCGATCTGGAAGGCGTTCAGTGGC
>NZ_JOJM01000263.1 GCF_000720325.1 Streptomyces sp. NRRL B-1347 | reverse complement strand
CGGCGACCACCGAGATCTCCACCTCTCTATTCGTCGGCAGCGTCAGATGTGTATAAGAGACAGGGGGGGCGTGGGTGGGGGTGCGGGTGAGTGTGGCGGTACCCGCACCCATCCCCATCCCTGCATCTGTGTCCGTCCCTGCGGCCGTGTCCGTCCCCGTTCCCGTTCCCGTGCCTGTGGCTGTGCCCGTACTCGTGCCTGTGCTTGTGCGTGGGGTCGTGCGTGTGTGTGTGGTGGTGTCCGCACTGGTGCTGGTGGTGCGGGTGGGTGTGTCGGTTGCGGTGGTCGTGCCTGTTCGTGTTGTGGTGGCGGTGCTGTCGTGGCTGTCGTGGCGGCTGCTGTGGCCGTCATGGCCGTGGCCGTGGTGGTTGTGGTGGTGGGTGGCGTGGGTGGCTTGGCGGGCGGCTTCGAGGAGGAGCATGCCGGGGGTGTGGTCGACGGGGTGGTCGAAGAGGGTGGGGTGGGTGGCTGTCTCTTATACACATCTGACGCTGCCGACGAATAGAGAGGTGTAGATTTCGGTGG
>NZ_JOJM01000262.1 GCF_000720325.1 Streptomyces sp. NRRL B-1347 | reverse complement strand
ATAAGAGACAGCGCCGGGGGCTGGGGGTGTGCGCTGCGTCTCTACGGGGTGCCGTGGCGGAGTCGCTTCGCGGTGCTCGGGCTGCTGGGGCTCGCCCTGGGCTTCGCGCCCTTCGGGCACCTGGTGGAGCTGGGGAACTGGACCGTGGCGTCGGCGGTCGCGCTCCCGCTGGCGCTGCTGTGCGCGTGCCGGGGCCGGTGGGGGCGGGCGGGGGTGGTGATCGGGGCCGCGGTGGCCGTGAAGCCGCTCCTGGTGCCGGTCCTGCTCCTCTTCGTCTTCGCGCGGCGGTGGCGGGAGCTGGGCGTCGCGGTGGGGGTGCCGGTCGCGGCCTCCGCCGCCGCGGCGCTCCTGCTGCCGGACCCGGCGGGCTTCCTCACCCGCACGCTGCCCTTCCTCCTGCGGGGCGGCGACAGCTTCGTGCGGCTCTACGAGGCCTCGCCCGCGGCCGTCCTTCCGCGGCTCGGGGTGCCGGGGGTGGCGGCGTCGCTCGTGGCGGGGGCGGGGGCCGTGGCGGGGGTGTGGTGTGCGT
>NZ_JOJM01000261.1 GCF_000720325.1 Streptomyces sp. NRRL B-1347 | reverse complement strand
TCGGTGGCGGTGGTGTCCGGGGTGTCGGTGCCGGAGTTGGTGGCGCGTCAGGTGGTCCGGGTTCCGGATGCTGTGGCGGTGGAGTGTGGTGAACGGCGTTTGTCGTATGCGGAGTTGGATGCGGCGGCGAATCGTCTGGCGCATCGTCTGCGTGCCGAGGGCGTCGGTGTGGGTTCGTCGGTGGCGGTGCTGTTGGATCGCTCGGTTGAGCTGATGGTGGCGCTGCTGGGTGTGTGGCGTGCGGGCGCGGGTTACGTACCGATGGATCCGGTACTGCCGTCGGAGCGGGTCGCGGCGATGGTCGCGGATGGTGGGGTGTCGGTGGCGGTGACGTCGGCCGAGTATGCGGACCGGTTCACGGATGTGCCGGTGGTGCTGACGGCGGAGGACCTGTCGGCTTACCCGCCGAAGGCTCCTGAGGTTGCTGTCGACCTGGATGCGGTCGCGTACACGGTGTTCACGTCGGGTTCGACGGGTCGGCCCAAGGGTGTGGAGGTGACGCACCGCGGGCTGGCGAACCATGTGGAGTGGGCGGAGCGTGAG
>NZ_JOJM01000260.1 GCF_000720325.1 Streptomyces sp. NRRL B-1347 | reverse complement strand
ATCACCCAGTCGCACTGGCGCCGCGCCCACCAAGCCCGCGCGCAACGCTGCCACAACGCCGCCCGTGAGAGACGAGATCACGAGTCACGGCTGTAGTACCTGGTGCGCTGGATCCGCCGGAAGTACAAACGACTGGCAGGCCACCGCAAGGCGCCCGCGAAGCTCGTGGAAATCGCACAGCGATACCCACGCATGTTTACGCACTGGCGCCTGACTACTGCCATCTGCTTGATCTGATGATCAGAACGACAAGAGCCGTGTAACGGGAGACTTTTACGCACGGTTCTGTGAGGGCCGAGGGGTGAGATCCCCCTCGGCTACTCGATCAAACAAACGGGCGCGCTCATCGAGGGACAGGCTGGCTCCGGCGGGCGGTTCATTCCTGGGGCTTTTCAAGTCCGTTGTGGTGACCTTGGTCTACATGCGCCGTAACCGTGTCCAGCAGGAACTCGCCGAAACGTACGGGGTGTCGCAGCCGACCATCAGCCGTGCCATATGCGGGGTGATCCCAGTGCTGGAGGAGGTCCTGGGAGAGTGCGTTCCGACGGCGGAGGACCTTGATGAGCAGACGCCGTACGTTGTCGATGGCACCTTGCTTCCTTGCTGGTCATGGGCCTCGCACCCCCAGTTGCACTCCGGCAAGCACAAGACGACGGGCATGAACGTTCAGGTGGCCTG
>NZ_JOJM01000259.1 GCF_000720325.1 Streptomyces sp. NRRL B-1347 | reverse complement strand
ACCGAATGCCCGGTCACACAGTCCGGCACCACCCCGAAGGACTCCACCAACCGGAACAACGCCACCTCGAACGCGAACAACGCAGGCTGCGTCCACCCCGTCTCATCCAGCCCCTCACCCCCGAACACCACATCCCTCAACGACCCCGGCAACAACGCATCAAAATGAGCGCAGATCTCATCGAAGGCCGCCGCGAACACCGGGAAGATGTCGTACAACTCCCGCCCCATACCCGGGCGTTGCGCACCCTGCCCGGTGAACAGGAACGCCGTACGACCCTCACCCGCAACCCCCGAAACCACCCCCGGCACCGACTCACCACGAGCCAACGCCTCCAGCCCCGCCACCAACTCCCCACCATCGGCCGCCAGCACCACCGCACGATGCTCGAACGACACCGACCGCGAACCCGCCAACGACCGACCCACATCCAACGGGGACACTCCGTCCCCCACCACCGACACCAACCGCTCCGCCTGCGCCCGCAACGCCTCCGACGAACGCGCCGACACCACCACCGGCACCACCGGCAACGAACCCGACCGCTCCTCCACCACG
>NZ_JOJM01000258.1 GCF_000720325.1 Streptomyces sp. NRRL B-1347 | reverse complement strand
GAGATGGTCGCGCAGCTGGAGGGTGAGGAGATCCGGGTCCGCCGGGTTCCGGTGGATTACGCCTCGCACTCCGCGCATGTGGAGGAGATCCGCGAGGAGCTGCTGAGGGTTCTGGCGGACCTGAAGCCGCGTACGTCTGAGGTGCCGTTCTATTCGACGGTGTCCGGTGAGCTGGTGGACACGGCCGGTCTGGACGCGGAGTACTGGTACCGCAATCTGCGGCAGACCGTGGAGCTGGAGTCCACGACTCGCCTCCTGCTCGATGAGGGCCACACCGTGTCTTCTGGCTTGATGCCCCCGCGGGTGTGGGTGATGTGGGTTCGGTGGGGTTGGGTTCGCTGGGGCACCCGTTGTTGGGTGCGGTGGTGTCGTTGGCCAGTGGTGGCGGGGTGCTGCTGAGCGGACGGTTGTCGTTGGCCACGCATGAGTGGCTGGCGGATCACGCCGTGCACGGGGTCGTGCTGCTGCCCGGGACGGCGTTCGTGGAGCTGGCGGTACTGGCGGGCGATCAGGTCGGCTGTGGTCGGGTTGAGGAACTGATCCTGGAAGCGCCGCTGATCCTGCCCGAGAAGGGCGGGGTGCACCTTCAGGTTGAGGTGGAGGAGGCGGATGCTTCCGGCTTCCGTGAGGTGAGTGTGTTCTCGCGGGCGGAAGCGGAGGGCGAGGGTGCCGCCTGGACGCGGCATGCCCACGGTCTGCTGGGTTCGGCCGCGCCCGGCTCCGAGGCCCGGTTCGACTTTGGTGTGTGGCCTCCGGTGGGGGCTGAGTTGGTTGATGTGTCGGGTGAGTATGTGCGGGCGGCGGAGAACGGGCTGGAGTACGGGTCGGTT
>NZ_JOJM01000257.1 GCF_000720325.1 Streptomyces sp. NRRL B-1347 | reverse complement strand
CCAGGAACAGGCCGTGGCCCTCGGCGAGGAGGCCTCGGGTGGCGTGCTCGAACAGGACCGTCTGGCGGAGGTTGCGGTACCAGTACCCGGCATCCATGGGGACGTCCAGCCAGGTACCGGTCAGGGTCGAGTACAGCGGCACCTCGGCGCCCTGCGGGGTCACATCCGCCAGGGCCTCGGCGATCTGGGCCTCGATCTGCTCCACGTACGAGGAGTGCGAGGCGTAGTCCACGGGGATCGTACGGGCCCGGATGTCCTGGCCAGTGCAGTGAGCGACCAGCTCCTCCAACGCCTCCGGGTCACCAGAGACGACCACCTGGGCCGGGCCGTTGACAGCCGCGACCTCAATGCGGCCCTCCCAACCCGCGATCAGCTCCCGCCCCTCGGCCTCGGGCAGCGGCACCGACACCATGCCGCCCTTGCCCGACAGCTCACGGATCGCCAGGCTGCGCAGCGCCACGACACGAGCGGCGTCCCGCAGGGACAGAGCCCCGGCCACACACGCGGCCGCGATCTCACCCTGACTGTGACCCACCACAGCCGCAGGCTTCACCCCGGCCGCCTGCCAGACAGCAGCGAGCGACACCATCACGGCGAACAGCACCGGCTGGACCACGTCCACCCGGTCGAACCGGTCCCCGCCC
>NZ_JOJM01000256.1 GCF_000720325.1 Streptomyces sp. NRRL B-1347 | reverse complement strand
GCGGGCGAATCGTTTGGCGCGGTTGTTGATTTCGCGGGGTGTGGGTGCGGAGTCTCTGGTTGCGGTCTGTATAGAGCGTTCTAGTGAGTTGGTGGTATCACTCCTCGCGGTGCTGAAGGCCGGTGGCGCGTACGTGCCGGTCGATCCGGAGTACCCGGCGGACCGCATCGCGTACGTGTTGGAGGACGCGCAGCCGGTTCTGGTACTGACCAGCCAGGCGACGGAAGGCGCCGTTCCCGCAGGGGCGGACGTCCCGGCCCGTGTCGTGGTCGATGGGTCCGAGGCGCTGGCGCAGCTGGAGGTGCTGTCTGCTGAGCCTGTTGGCTCTGTGGAGGTCTCGCCGTCGCATGTGGCGTATGTGATTTATACGTCGGGTTCGACGGGGCGTCCGAAGGGTGTGGCGGTTCCGCATCGGGGTGTGGTGAACCGTCTGTTGTGGATGCAGGACGTGTTCGGTCTGGACGGGTCGGATCGGGTGGTGCAGAAGACGCCGTTCGGGTTCGACGTGTCGGTGTGGGAGTTCTTCTGGCCGTTGATCACGGGTGCGCGTCTGGTGGTGGCGCGTCCTGGTGGTCATCGGGATGCGGGCTATCTGGCGGAGCTGATCCGGCGGGAGAGGGTGACGGTTGCGCATTTCGTGCCGTCGA
>NZ_JOJM01000255.1 GCF_000720325.1 Streptomyces sp. NRRL B-1347 | reverse complement strand
TTCGACTTTGGTGTGTGGCCTCCGGTGGGGGCTGAGTTGGTTGATGTGTCGGGTGAGTATGTGCGGGCGGCGGAGAACGGGCTGGAGTACGGGTCGGTTTTCCAGGGGTTGAGGCGTGCGTGGCGGCGTGGTGGTGAGGTGTTCGCGGAGGTTGAGCTTCCGGAGGGTGAGTGGGAGCGGGCGGGCCGGTTTGGTCTGCATCCGGCGTTGTTCGATGCGGCGTTGCATGCGATGGGTGTGAGTGACGCTCTGGCGGCTGGTTCGGGCTCGGGTTCGGGGAGCCTGCTGCCGTTCTCCTGGCGTGGGTTCGCTTTGGAGGCGGTGGGTGCGACGTCGTTGCGGGTGCGGCTGGCGTCGGTGGGTGAGGGTTCGGGTGCGGTGTCGGTGCTGGTGGGGGATGGGTCGGGGCGTGGGGTGGCGTCGGTCGAGTCGCTGGTGCTGCGGCCGGTTGACGCGGATCAGCTGAATGCTGTGGGCGGGGTGGTGCGGGATGCGCTGTTCCGGGTGGAGTGGGTGGATGCGCCCGGGGTTGTGGTGCCGGGTGAGGTGGTGTCGGGGACTGAGGTTGTGCGGGTGGTCTCCGGTGGTTCGGATGTGGTGGGTGAGGTGTATGGGCGGGTCCTTGAGGTCCTGGAGCGGGTGCAGGCCTGGGTGGCGGACGAGG
>NZ_JOJM01000254.1 GCF_000720325.1 Streptomyces sp. NRRL B-1347 | reverse complement strand
TGGCTCTGTCGATGACTGCCGAGAGCGCGTGTTGCCGAGTTTCGACAGCAGTTGGCGATCGCCATGCTGGGAAATGTTGGTGAGTTTCGACAGCGGGTCGAGAGGTGCCCGCCGTGTCAGGGCCAGACACTGATGGCAATGACGGCCGGGATGAGTGTGCTGGCTAGGGAGAGGAGCCAGTAGCGGGGTGCGGTGAGTTGGGTTCGGCGGGCGAGGGGGCGGTTGGCGATCCACCAGAGGACAGCGCTCGCAGCGATCATGGGGCCGAAGAAGAGTAAGGCCGCATTCGGGCTGTCGTCTTGTTCATTGTTCGGGATTCTTGTCGTCAGCCCGATGTCGGCGAGCGGCCAGTTCGACAGCAGAAACCAGAGCATCAGCATGGGCACGATGGCGGGGATACCGAGGAGTAGGTTGACGCCGAGTGCTGTGTACCAACGTCGGATCATGGTCCCCCCGCCCTTGTGACCGCCCGGTGGTGAGAGTACCTGCCCACCTCCTCTCCTGCTTGCTGGTGGGGCTGGTGACGTTAGAGGATCGCCGTCAGCCCGCGCCTGCCTGAGAAAGGCTGTGGTGAGGTGACCCCCGGAGTGTGGACACAGGGGTTCATGCTGCGAGTGTGAGTCTATGTCCTCGCTGGTGCTGCTGTTCGAAGTCGACGGGTGAGAGGTA
>NZ_JOJM01000253.1 GCF_000720325.1 Streptomyces sp. NRRL B-1347 | reverse complement strand
GGGTGGGTGGGGGGTGGTGGTGTGGTGGGGGTGTTGGGGTGGGTGCCGCGGATGCGTTGGTAGATGGTGGGGGAGTGGGCGGAGAAGCGGGTTTGTGCGGTGCCGAGGTGGGTGCCGTTGCGCAGGGCGATGGCGTGGAGGGTGAGGGCGGTGAGGTGTCCGCCGGGGCGGCGGCGGATGTCGGAGCAGGTGATGTGGAGGGTGAGGTGGGTGGGGTGGTGGGGGGTGTGGTGCATGGCGTGGGGGTTGATGTCGGCGGTGAGGTATTGCCAGATGAGGTGGTGGCCGTGGGGGAGGTGGTAGGCGTTGTGGGCGAGGAGGGGGAAGCACTGGCGGATGGTTTCGATGAAGATCAGTGGGTCGTTGAGGTGGGGGGTGGGGGTGTAGAAGGGGTGGTGTGTCGGCCATTGGGCGGTGACGGTGAAGGTGTCGGTGCGCAGGGTGTCGTAGCCGGTGAGGAGGACTTCGGCGGGGTTGTGTTTGTGCACGTGGTGGGGTGCGAGGGTGGGGCGGGCGGGTGCTGGGGTGAGGTGCTGGGTGACAGGCATGGTGAGCCCCCGTTGAGTGGTTGCGAGTGACCGCTTGCACTTGTGCTCGGTTGGCGCTGTCTCGCCGTCCAGCAACATAACGAGTGTTCTTTTTGTTGTCGAGGGGTGTCCGGATCCTTGTGCTGGCACCGGGTGCCGCGGTGGGGGGTGGTGGTGGGGGGTGC
>NZ_JOJM01000252.1 GCF_000720325.1 Streptomyces sp. NRRL B-1347 | reverse complement strand
GGCGTCGAACTGGGCAAGGTCCTCGCCAAGCGCGTCGAACCCGCCCTGACGGAGGGCGCGGACGTCCCCGGCCTGGACGCGTCCACCAAGGCACTGGTCACGAAGTACCGCGCCCTGCGCGGCCGTACCCCGGAAGGCGAGTGACCGACATGCAACTCGGACTCATAGGCCTCGGCAAGATGGGCGGCAACATGCGCGAGCGCATCCGCCGCGCGGGCCACACCGTCATCGGCTACGACCGTGACCCGGAGCTCTCCGACGTCGCGTCGCTCGCCGAACTCGTCGAGAAGCTCGAAGGACCCCGCGTGGTCTGGGTGATGGTCCCGGCCGGAGCCCCCACCCAGTCCACCGTCGACGAGCTGAAGGACCTGCTCGCCGAGGGCGACGTCGTCGTCGACGGCGGCAACTCCCGCTGGACCGACGACGAGAAGCACGCCGCCGAGCTCGCCGAGCGCGGCATCGGCTTCGTCGACGCCGGTGTCTCCGGCGGCGTGTGGGGCCTGGAGAACGGCTACGCGCTGATGGTCGGCGGCGACGACGAGCACGTCGCGCGCGTCAAGCCGGTCTTCGACGCGCTCAAGCCCGAAGGCGACTTCGGCTACGTCCACGCGGGCAAGGTCGGCGCGGGCCACTTCTCCAAGATGGTCCACAACGGCATCGAGTACGCGATGATGCAGGCCTACGCCGAGGGCTGGGAGCTCCTGGAGGCCGTGGACTCGGTCACCGACGTCCGTGAG
>NZ_JOJM01000251.1 GCF_000720325.1 Streptomyces sp. NRRL B-1347 | reverse complement strand
GCGTGGCTCTGGTGTGTTCGTACGTCGTCTGACGCGGTCGGCGGCGCCTGTCGCTGATGTGGCGTCCGCTGAGGGCTGTCTTCCATGCGGCTGGTGTGGAGCAGGCGGCGGAGCTTGCGGGGATGGGGCTGGCGGATGCGGCGTCGGTGATCTCGGGCAAGGCGACGGGTGCGGGGCATCTGGACGCGTTGCTGGGTGATCGTGAGCTGGACGCGTTCGTGGTGTTCTCGTCGATCGCGGGTGTGTGGGGCAGCGGTGGTCAGGCTGCATATGGTGCGGCCAACGCCTATCTGGACGCGTTGGTGGAGGACCGCCGTGGCCGGGGTCTTGCTGGTACGGCTGTGGCCTGGGGGCCGTGGGCGGAAGGCGGTATGGCCACTTCGGAGGGGATGGAAGGGGAGCTTGTCCGTCGTGGCCTGGCGGTCATTCCTCCGACGCTGGCCCTTGCCGCGTTGCAGGGGGCGATCGCGGGTGACGAGGGTGTGGTGACGGTCGCCGATGTGGACTGGGAGCGGTTCGCCCCCTTGTTCACTCTGGAGCGGCCGAGCCCATTGCTCGCTGACCTGCCCGAGGTCCGGAGGGCACTCGACACCGCGAGCTCGTCCGGCCAGGCAGGCGACACTTCGACGGGTCTGCGGCGGCGTCTGGCAGGGCTGACCGAGACCGAGATCGACCGGACCCTGCTCGACCTCGTACGTGGCCAGGCCGCGGCGGTGCTCGGTTTCGCGGGTGCTGAAGTGGTCGAGCCGGGGCGGGCGTTCAAGGAGTTGGGCTTCGACTCGCTGACGGCGGTGGAGTTCCGT
>NZ_JOJM01000250.1 GCF_000720325.1 Streptomyces sp. NRRL B-1347 | reverse complement strand
CGGATCACCGAGGACGAACGCTCCCGCATCATCGCCCTGGTCAAACTCACCCCGCCCGGACGGCTGGAGATCCAGCCGTCCAACGAGCTGTGGGCGGCCGACGTGGAGGGCCCCGAGGAGTGGACCCTGGACGCGCTGGCCGCCACCGCCCGGGCCGAGGGCATCCAGGTCGGCCGGTCCCAGGTCCGCCGGATCCTCCTCGCGGAGGGGGTGCGCTGGCGCCGTACCCGCACCTGGACCACCAGCCGCGACCCGGAGTTCGCCCCAAAAGGACGAAGATCGTCGGCCTCTACACCGACCCACCACCGGACGCCACGGTGATCTGCGCCGACGAGCTCGGGCCAGTCATCCCGCGCGCCTTCCCGCCCGCCCCTGGCTGGTCACCGGACGGGCACCGGATCAAGGCCGAACTCGACTACAGCCGCGGCCCGGAGAAGACCTGGGTCTACGGCGGCCTGCGGGTCCGCGACGGCATCGAGACCACCACCACCGCGGCCTCCCGCAACAGCGTCAACTACCAGCAGTTCCTGCGGAAAGTCGAGGAAACCAACCCGACCGGGACCATCTGGATCGTCACCGACAACCTGTCCTCCCACAACAGCAAGTCCACCCGCGAGTGGCTGGAGGATCACCCCCGCATCCACCATGTCTTCATCCCGGTCGGGGCCTGCTGGCTCAACCTCCAGGAGGGCTGGTGGCGCCTGTTCCGCAAGGCCGCCCTGGCCGGCCGCTCCTTCTGTGGC
>NZ_JOJM01000249.1 GCF_000720325.1 Streptomyces sp. NRRL B-1347 | reverse complement strand
CGAGGCGGCTCCCCGATACCGGCCCGCGGTGCACCGTCCGCCCGCTAGGCTGGAAAGACCGCTCCTGACCAGCGGTAATGGTGAAGTCCCACTGGAGTACTAGTGGGCCTTGTCGTAGGCCTCACGGATGGCTGTGGGGACGCGGCCCCGGTCGTTCACCTCGTACCCGTTCCCCTTAGCCCAGGCCCGCACCTCGTCGGCGCTCGGACCGACGGCCGCGCCGCGTGTGCGCGCCCCGCGCTTGGCGCGGCCCTTTTTCCGGCCCGAATCGATGAACGGGCGCAGGGCTGCGTCCAGCTTGTCATAGTTCTCAGGCGTGAGGTCGATTTCGTATTCCACCCCATTCAGTGAGAAGTCATGCGTCTGGATCTCGTCCGACTTCTCGCCGGATAGATCGTCAAAGAACTCAATCACAGTCTTCTGGGCCATGGCCTGGATCGTACATCACGTGTGGGGCCATCGCACACGGCATTCTCAGAACCCGTGATCGAAAGGTAATACGCTATGCTCCTCTCGCTTGATCGGGCCTTGAGGACTGATGGCCTCAGAACGGAGGACGTCGAGGTTCCTGAGCGGGGTGTCACCATCCGTCTGCGGATGCTGAACAGTGCCGAGCTCGACAAGCTCGAGGCGTCGCCCCCCCGGGGGGGCGAGGGGCATGAAGCCGAAGCGAAACCTAGCGATTCTTCGAGCTCGCCTTGAGGCTTATTCAGCGCGATTCTGAGGGTCTCTGTCCGGACCCTCAGAAAATGAACAGCGGCCCGTTGTGAGAGAATTGGGTTTACCACGACACAAGACT
>NZ_JOJM01000248.1 GCF_000720325.1 Streptomyces sp. NRRL B-1347 | reverse complement strand
TTGTGCGGGTGGTCTCCGGTGGTTCGGATGTGGTGGGTGAGGTGTATGGGCGGGTCCTTGAGGTCCTGGAGCGGGTGCAGGCCTGGGTGGCGGACGAGGGTCTCGCGGGTGAGCGGCTGGTGGTGGTGACCCGGGGTGCTGTCGATGCGGGTGGTGGTGTGCGGGACATGGCGGGGGCTGCGGTGTGGGGTCTGGTGCGGTCCGCGCAGTCGGAGAATCCGGGGCGGCTGGTGCTGGTGGACACCGATGACCTGGATGGTGTGGACGGTCTGCTTCCCGGGGTGCTGGCTCTGGGTGAGGAGCAGGTGGTGGTGCGGTCGGGTGCGGTGCGGGTGCCGCGTCTGGGCCGGGTGCCGGTTTCGGGTGACGCTGCGGGGTCGGGGGTGTTCGGCGCGGGCGCGGTGCTCGTGACGGGTGGTACGGGTGTTCTGGGTGGTTTGGTGGCCCGGCATCTGGTGGCCCGGCATGGGGTGAGGAAGCTGGTGTTGCTGTCTCGCCGTGGTGCGGAGGCCGAGGGCGCGTCGGAGTTGCGGGCGGAGCTGGAGGCGTCCGGGGCTGAGGTGGTGATCGCGGCGTGTGACGCGGCGGATCGCCGGGCTTTGGCTGGGGTGTTGTCGGGGTTGCCGGCGGGCTTCGCGTTGAGTGGTGTGGTGCATGCGGCGGGTGTGCTGGATGACGGGTTGCTGACGTCGTTGACGCGTGAGCGGGTTGAGCCGGTGTTGCGGGCGAAGGTGGACGCGGCATGGAACCTGCATGAGTTGACGGCGGGGTTGGACCTGTCGGCGTTCGTGCTGTTCTCCTCGGCGGCGGGCACGTTGGGCGGGCCGGGCCAGGGAAGCTACGCGGCG
>NZ_JOJM01000247.1 GCF_000720325.1 Streptomyces sp. NRRL B-1347 | reverse complement strand
TTGTGCGGGTGGTCTCCGGTGGTTCGGATGTGGTGGGTGAGGTGTATGGGCGGGTCCTTGAGGTCCTGGAGCGGGTGCAGGCCTGGGTGGCGGACGAGGATCTCGCGGGTGAGCGGCTGGTGGTGGTGACCCGGGGTGCTGTCGATGCGGGCGGTGGTGTGCGGGACATGGCGGGGGCCGCGGTGTGGGGTCTGGTGCGGTCCGCGCAGTCGGAGAATCCGGGGCGGCTGGTGCTGGTGGACACCGATGACCTGGATGGCGTGGACGGTCTGCTTCCCGGGGTGCTGGCTCTGGGCGAGGAGCAGGTGGTGGTGCGGTCGGGTGCGGTGCGGGTGCCGCGCCTGGGCCGGGTACCCGCGTCGGGTGACGCTCCGGAGTCGGGGGTGTTCGGCGCGGGCGCGGTACTCGTGACGGGTGGTACGGGTGTTCTGGGTGGTTTGGTGGCCCGGCATCTGGTGGCCCGGCATGGGGTCAGGAAGCTGGTGTTGCTGTCTCGCCGTGGTGCGGAGGCCGAGGGCGCGAAGGAGTTGCGGGCGGAGCTGGAGGCGTCTGGCGCTGAGGTGGTGATCGCGGCGTGTGACGCGGCGGATCGTCAGGCTTTGGCTGGGGTGTTGTCGGGGTTGCCGGCGGGCTTCGCGTTGAGTGGTGTGGTGCATGCGGCGGGTGTGCTGGATGACGGGCTGCTGACGTCGTTGACGCGTGAGCGGGTTGAGCCGGTGTTGCGGGCGAAGGTGGACGCGGCATGGAATCTGCATGAGTTGACGGCGGGGTTGGACCTGTCGGCGTTCGTGCTGTTCTCCTCGGCGGCGGGCACGTTGGGCGGGCCGGGCCAGGGAAGCTACGCGGCG
>NZ_JOJM01000246.1 GCF_000720325.1 Streptomyces sp. NRRL B-1347 | reverse complement strand
CATCTCTTCTTCGCCGTCAAGGATGCGCATGGCCTGGTCGTGGGGGAGCAGGCGCAGGGTGCCGCGTTCCTTTTGGAGCTCGTACCGGGCGATAGCGAGCGCGTCTTCGAGGTCTTCCAGGTCGCTGTCGGCGATCAGTGAGGCACCGACGGGAACTCCGCGGTCAGTGAGGGTGATGCGCTCGTGCTGGGCGCACGGCGTGCGAGTTCGCCGATCTTGGCCCGTGCTTCGACGATCGAGTACGTAGACATGCATCTACCTTACACTGTGGACGTTCATCTGTAATGCCATGTGGTGCTTGTAGGGGGTGCGGAAGGTTGCGCCGGCTCCTTGGCAGGCGCGGCTGGCCAGGATCAGGATGTCTCTGATCAGGCAGGCCTGGACGATGCCGCGGGCGCGGGCCGCGGTCAGGTCATGGGTCCGGCCGGGCAGCGCACGGGAGAACCAGAGGGGTGTCCCGTCCGCACGCGGGATGACCTGCACGTTCATCCCGTACTGACGGTGCTTGTGGCTGTAGTACGGCTCGTCCGCGGCCATTCTGTCGGCCGGGATGAGAGTCCCGTCAACGATGACGAAGTCGCCTTCACCCAGTCCCACCAGAGCCTCACGCAGGCCCGGCGCCCACGCCGCCAGGACGCCGAGAGTCTCGTCGACGTACCGCCATGCCGTCGTGGTGGAGACACCGAAACCTGCGGCGAGCTGCGGAAACGTCTCGTTCTTCCGCAGATGCGCCAGTGCCAGGAGAGCCTGCTTGAAGCAGCCGGGTCTTCGCCAGGGCGAGTTGAGCTGCTGCCGACGGGCGTAGAGCAGCCAGGAGACATGCTCGACCAACTCGTGGGAGACGTCGAGCATGGAACAATACGGAACCAACAGGGCCCCTCGGACGCCGGTGTGATGAGTGAGATCACCACGCCAACGACCAGGGGCCCTGTCCCGTCACCCAAGCCCTCTGACCGGCACGTTCACCCCATCAGGCCTAGTGCTCGATTCCTCAAAGGCGGTACTCGAAACGGCGGCGGAGGAGACGGGTGGGCGGGGCCGGTCTGCCCCAGATCCAGGGTTTGGCGCGGGCGT
>NZ_JOJM01000245.1 GCF_000720325.1 Streptomyces sp. NRRL B-1347 | reverse complement strand
TCACCGTCAGGTGGGCCAGGTGACCCAGGGACCTCCTTCCGATTCCCTCCCGGCTGAACCGGGGATACAACAAAGCGCCTCACGGCGCACTCGCGTTCATGAGCAGGCGCAGGTCGTGTTCGGGCGGACGGCCGATGTCCAGGCCGCGGCCGCGGCGCTCGGCCCGCCAGGCGGTGAGCACCGGCTCGATCAGCTGCCAGCGTTCATCGGACAGGTCGCTGGGGTAGCCGCTGTGGGCGGTCATGTTTCAGATGTACTGCGCGGTGGCCGCCCCGGCCAGCGGCCAAAGGCCACCGAGCGGGCCCGGGTTGGGATCAGACAGGAGACATCGGGATCAAACAGCCCTCTGGGGCCTCACGGTGAACGGGTGGCCCTCCTCTCACTTCAGTGCCGTCCTGCCAGCCTGCTCGAACCAGCATGTATCGGCTTCAGACAGGGTGAAACGCTCAGTAAGACGTCATCTCATTTGGTGAGTGTGCGGTAGCAGATGAGGGTGCAGGCGATGCTGGTGAAGGCCAGGAAGTGGTCGGCCTGGTGTTCGTAGCGGCGGTGGAGCCGGCGGCATCCGGTGAGCCAGGACATGCTGCGCTCGATGGTCCAGCGGTGGCGTCCGAGTCGCTGGGAGCTCTCGATGCCTTTGCGGGCGATGCCAGGCGTGATGTTCCTGCTGCGCAGCCAGCGGCGCAGCGACCGGTTGGCGTACGCCTTGTCGGCATGCAGCCTGGCCGGGCGCCGTCGGCGGGGGGCGGCGGCGGGATCTGACGGGCGGGATGCCGCGCACGAGTGGTCCGAGTGTCTGGCTGTCGTGGAGGCTGGCGCCGGAGATGCCGGTGGACAGGGGCAGTCCGGTCCGTTCCGTGATCAAGTGGATCTTCGGCCCGTACTTGCCCCGGTC
>NZ_JOJM01000244.1 GCF_000720325.1 Streptomyces sp. NRRL B-1347 | reverse complement strand
CACGACGGCTCCCCGATACCGGCCCGCGGTGCACCGTCCGCCCGCTAGGCTGGAAAGACCGCTCCTGACCAGCGGTAATGGTGAAGTCCCACTGGAGTATTAGGGGTCCTTTCAGAATGCTGGGTTCTTGCGGGCGAGGGTCATGCAGTGAGCGAGCTGGAGGAACGCGTCGTGCATGTCGTCTCGGGTTTCCCAGCGGGTTCGTAAGCGGCGGGGGCCGTGGAGCCAGGCGATGGCGGACTCCGCAACCCATCGCACCCGACCCAGGCCCGAGCCGTGTGGCTGTCCGCGCCGGGCGATCTTCGGGACGATGCCGCGCTCGCGTAGACGGCGGCGGTAGATGTCGTGGTCGTAGCCGCGGTCGGCATACAGCACCCGGGGCTTGCGCCGGGGCCGGCCCCGCTTGCCCCGCACCGGCGGCACGCCGTCGACCAGTGGCAGGAGCTGCGTCACGTCGTTGCGGTGTCCGCCCGTCAGAGACACCCGCAGCGGGGTGCCGTGCGCGTCGGTCAGCACGTGATGCTTCGAGCCCGGCCGTGCACGGTCAACCGGGCTCGGGCCGACTTTTGGGCTGCTTCGCCCCCGCTTGGCCTGCACGTGCGAGGCATCGACGGTGACGCGGGAGAAGTCCAGCCGATCCGCCGCCCGCAACCGGTCCAACAGCACCCGCTGGAGTTCCTCCCACACCCCGGCCTCCTGCCATTCGGCCAGCCGACGCCAGCAGGTAGGACCGGAACCGAACCCCAACTCCTGCGGCAGGTACTCCCACTGGATCCCGGTGTAGAGGACGAACAGCACACCCTGCAGCGTCTTGCGGTCGTCGATCCGCTATCTCCCACGGCTTCCGCCGCGCCACGGGCCACCCCCACACAGACGGAATCACTTCCATCTCCACCGTGCCACAGAGAGATCATTCTGCAAGGACCCCTTATCGGAGGGTGTGTCAACTTAACGGCTGATCTTGGTTGTTGAGTTATCGCTGGTCGGTGGGGGTGAGGCGGCCGTCGAAGGCGATCTGGAAGGCGTTCAGTGGCG
>NZ_JOJM01000243.1 GCF_000720325.1 Streptomyces sp. NRRL B-1347 | reverse complement strand
AATAGCCCCTGAACAGCCCCGGCCCCGGCCCCGGGCGGCCCGCGGCGGGGGGCCCGGCGCGGGCGGGACGGGGGCGGGGCGGGGGTGGGTCAGGCCGGTACGCGGCTGCGGGCGTGCAGGGCGCTGACCGCGTGCCGCAGCCGGGCGGCGTCGGGCACGCCCTCGGTGCGCCAGGAGCCGATGACCAGGGTGGGCACGGTGTGGATGCGGTGGGTGCGCCGGGCCTGGTCCTGGGTGGCCTGGTGGTGCGCGGCGGCCTGGGGGGAGCCGGTCCAGGACCGGAAGTGCCAGGGGTCCAGGCCCGCTTCGGCGGCGAGCGCGGCCAGGGTGTCGGGGTCGGCGATGTTCCGGCCGTGATGGAAGTAGGCGTCGAAGACGGCGGTGTCGTAGGCCTGGCCTGCGCCGTGCCGCCAGGCGAAGGCGTGCCCGTGCATGGCCAGGTGGGTGCGCGGCAGCGGGCCGGCGGGGGCGGGGCCGAAGGGCACGCCGAGCCGGTCGGCCATGGGCACCACGGAGTTCTCCCAGACGCCTTGCGGGTAGTCCTTCTTGCCGCTGGCCGGTATGCCCTCGGGGTGCAGTTCGTAGGGGCGCCAGCGCACGGCGTGGTCCTGGGCGAGGCCGGTGTCGGCGATCACTTTGCCCGTCATGACGGAGAAGGGGCACAGATAGTCGAACCAGACGTCGATGGTGAGGGACATCAGGACTCCTTACACAAAAACAAAAGCAGGAGGGGCGCCGCGGGCTGCTGCCGGGGCGCCGCCGCGGGGTGCGGCGGCGCCCCGGTGCGGCCGGCGCCGGGTGCCACGGCCCGCGGCCCGGCACCGGACGGCGGTGGCGGGTGCCGCAGGGGCGGGGCGACGGGAAGTGCGGTGTGGCGGGAGGCTGTTGTCGCACAACGGATGGGGGGGTTGGGTGGGGTGTGCGGGATGTGGGATGTGGGAGGGGGGCGGGTCAGGCGCTGTCTCTTATACACATCTCCGAGCCCACGAGACCGAGGCTGATCTCGT
>NZ_JOJM01000242.1 GCF_000720325.1 Streptomyces sp. NRRL B-1347 | reverse complement strand
CACTTCTCGGAGAACTCCAGGAACCGCTCGGTGGCGGCGGCCTCGCCCGGAGCCGTATAGACGGGCTTGAGGTCCTTGGCGACCTTGTCCCAGTCCTGCCGGGCGACGTAACGGATGCTGTTCCGAATGAGATGAACTATGCAGGTTTGCACCACAGTTCGAGGCCAGACCGCCTCGACCGCGTCCGGCAAGCCCTTCAGTCCGTCACAGACGAGCATGAGGACGTCCTCGACGCCGCGGTTGCGGAGCTCGGTGAAGACCTGGAGCCAGTGTTTGGCGCCCTCGCCGCCGTCACCGGCCCAGATGCCGAGGATGTCGCGGGTTCCTTCGACGGTCACGGCCATCGCGATGTAGATCGGGCGGTTGGCGACCTGGCCGTCGCGGATCTTCACGTTGATGGCGTCCACGAAGACCACGGGATAGACGCGATCCAGCGGACGCGACTGCCATTCGGCCATGCCCTCCATCACCTTGTCCGTGATCGTGGTGATGGTCTGCTTGGAGACGTCCGCCCCGTACACCTCGGCCAGATGCGCGGATATCTCGCCGTGCGTGAGGCCCTTCGCGGACAGCGAGAGCACCATCTCGTCCACGCCGGTCAGACGGCGTTGCCGCTTGCGGACGATCTGTGGCTCGAAGGTGCCGGCGGTGTCGCGGGGCACCTTCACCTCGACCGGGCCGACGTCCGTCAGCACGGTCTTGGCACGGGTGCCATTGCGGCTGTTGCCGCTGTTCCGGCCCGTCACGTCGTGCTTTTCGTAGCCGACGTGATCAGTGATCTCGCCCTCCAGGGCGGACTCCAGCACCCGCTTCGTCAGCTGCTGCAGCAGCCCGCCCTCGCCAGTCAGCTGCAGTCCGTCCGACCGGGCACGGTCGACCAGCATCCCGATCAACTGCTCGTCCGATACCGCCTCCGTGGCCGGCTCAGCGACCGGCTCCTCGACGGCCTCGTGCTCGGTGATGGTCTCACTCATCAGGCGTCTCCTTGATCATCGGATCCGCCGTCTATTGGACAC
>NZ_JOJM01000241.1 GCF_000720325.1 Streptomyces sp. NRRL B-1347 | reverse complement strand
GAGTGCGCCGTGAGGCGCTTTGTTGTATCCCCGGTTCAGCCGGGAGGGAATCGGAAGGAGGTCCCTGGGTCACCTGGCCCACCTGACGGTGAAAGCCGAAGGGGAAAACAGCATGCCAGGAAAGTGGCGACCGCATCGGGTATCAGTGGCGGCGCGCTGCGAGGCCCGCGCGATATGGCCAAGGCTGGATTGCTTGAAGCCCAATCTCCAGTGGTGCAAACATGAACACCCGTCGGAATGATGCCTGACACCGACGGCGGACCATGTCCGGGCATGATCGCGTGGCCTGGACACCTTCCGTGGTCCGCAACACCGCCCAGCGAGGACGGGCAAGGAGATGAGTGGGCGGCCTACGTCGTGCTCGATACGTACAACAAGGACGTACCACGGGATCACCTAACGGGCGCGAGCCCCAAGGTGACGGAGCGCCCGTAGTAGTCGCGGGAGTAGCGACCCGCCAAGGGGC
Organism: Streptomyces sp. NRRL B-1347; assembly: GCF_000720325.1. Classification (GTDB taxonomy): domain Bacteria; phylum Actinomycetota; class Actinomycetes; order Streptomycetales; family Streptomycetaceae; genus Streptomyces. The sequence continues at coordinate 609 of NZ_JOJM01000241.1, read as the reverse complement.
CCGGGAAAACCGGGAACAGGGCGAAGGGGCGCAGGTGGACGAGACGGGATGGCAGGGAGGCATGCGTAATGCAGAGCGCTGAAACTGTGCTGACCGTCATTCGGGAACGCGGCAGACAGGGTCTGCCGCTGGAACGGCTGTATCGGCAGCTGTTCAACAGGGGTGCGCCGTGAGGCGCTTCACCGTATCCCCGACTCAATCGGGAGGAACTTGGAGGGAGGTTTCTGGGCCGCCTGGCTCACCTGGACGTGAAAGCACGAGGGGACAACAGCATGCCAGGAAAGCGAGTGACCGCCTGGAGGCGTCCAAGGCGATGCGTCGCAAGGCCCGCGCGACATGGCTAAAGCTGGATTGCCTCAAGCCTAATCTCCAGCGGTGAAAGAACACGCCCGTCGGAAAGACGCCCGAAACCGACGCTATGCCATGCCTGATCATCTGCCGGTTGGTCAGGCAACCTCCATGGCACGGAGCAACGCCCAGCGAGGGCGTTCAAGGAGATGAGTGGGCAGCCTAAATCGCGCTCGATACGTACGGTGAAGACGTACCACGGGATCACCTAAGGGACGAGAGACCTAAGGTGACGGAGTTCTCATAGTAGTCACGGGAGTT
>NZ_JOJM01000240.1 GCF_000720325.1 Streptomyces sp. NRRL B-1347 | reverse complement strand
CATCCGCGGTTTGGGCCGTGGGCGGGGTTGGGGTTGCAGGTGGTTGTGGTGGTGGTGTTGGTGGTGCGGCGGGTGTGGCCGTTGTTGGTGTTGGGTGTGGCGACGGTGTCGGCGGTGTTGATGTCGTTGTCGGTGTGGTTGGCGCCGGGGTTGTTGGTGACGTCGGTGGATGGGTCGGGGGTGTGGGTGCCGTTGGCGGCGCCGTTCGCGGCGTATTCGGCGGTGGTGTATTCGTCGCGGCCGCGGGGTGCGTGGGTGTTGACGGGTGTGTTGACTGTGGTGGCGACGCGGTTGTGGGAGTTGTCGTTCGCGGTGGCGGCGTCGGGGGTGTTGTTGACGGCGGTGCCGGCGTTGTTGGGGATGTATGTGGCGGCGCGGCGGGGGTTGATCGCGGCGTTGACGGAGCGGGCGGAGCGGGCGGAGCGGGAGCAGTTTTTGTTGGCGGAGCGGGCGCGTGCTGAGGAGCGGGTGCGGCTTGCGGGGGAGATGCATGATGTGGTGACGCATCGGGTGTCGTTGATGGTGTTGCAGGCGGGTGCGTTGCGGGTGGTGTCGACGGATGAGCGGGTGCGGGCGGAGGCGGAGGGGTTGCGGGCTGCGGGGTGTCAGGCGTTGGAGGAGTTGCGGGATTTGGTGGGGGTGTTGAGGTCGCCGGAGAGTGCGGCGGGTGTGGTGGGGGCGGTGGGTGATGCGGGTGGTGTGTCGGGTGGTGTGGGTGTGGGTGATTTGGGGTTGTCGGTGTTGGTGGAGGAGTCGCGGGCGGTGGGGGTTGAGGTGGAGTTGAGTGAGGTGGGGGATCGTTCGGTGTCGTCGCCGGTGGTGGCGCGGACGGCGTATCGGATCGTGCAGGAGGGGTTGACGAATGTGCGGAAGCACGCGCCGGGGTGTGGGGTGTGGGTGGAGGTGCGGTATGAGGCGGACCGGGTGCGGTTGCGGGTGCGGAACACGGCGCCGACGGCTCCGGTGGACCGGGAGTTGGCGTCGAGTGGGTCGGGCAGTGGGTTGAAGGGGCTGCGGCAGCGGGTCGAGCTGGTCGGGGGGACCTTCGAGTTCGGTCCCCGCCCCGACGGCGGCTTCCACATCGAATCCG
>NZ_JOJM01000239.1 GCF_000720325.1 Streptomyces sp. NRRL B-1347 | reverse complement strand
ACGGGTACGTCACCCCACTCGAGACACGGACACTGCTGCAACCAGAGCTCGCCCCCGCAGCGTAACCACCCGTCCAGGATGTGCCAGTACCGTCCAACAAGTCGCAGGACCGTCCAGCATCAACCAGGGACGTCCTGTCCAAGAACTCGTGGGACTTCACATTGACACAGCACCGCCCCACCCGCCAGAGCTACAAATGGAAAAGGCTCCAGGAAGCTTATTCAGAACTGTTTCCCCAGGTCGGAGGCTGAGGCGTGATCCACATGCCGCAGCACGCAGCCGTGTGCCGCACCACCAGGCTGTTCACGCGACCAGAAGGCATGATCAACCTGCCTTCATGATCCTGAACTCCCCATGGTCCAAAGGGTTCTGAATAAGCTTCCAGTTCGAGGGCGTGATCTGGAAGTTCAGGTCGGGCGGGCAGTGGAGGGAGATGCCGCGGGAGTTCGGAGTCTGGTCCACCGTCCACAACCGCTTCCGCCAGTGGCGGGACGCCGGTGTCTTCGAGACGCTGCTGGAGGGTCTGATCGCCGAGGCCGCCAAGCGGGACGAGGTGGACTTGAAAGCCTGGCGCGGCATCGCCACCCGCTACGACAAAACCCCGCAGAGCTACCTCGCCGGACTCCACCTCCGCGCCTCCATGATCTGGGTCAAGGACCTCACCCGAACCGCATGATCACCACCCGATACGGGGCCTACGGCAGGCGTCGGGCCGGGGCATCGTGCGCCTTGACAGCCCCAGCCCTCATGGGTGCAACAACCCTCATGGGTGCAACAATATGAATCTCAAGATCGCCCTGAATAACCCTCACTGGGTGCTTCAGTAAACAGTGCGCCGACGGCGGCACCAAGGACAGCATTTCCTTCTACGCCGTAGACGGGCGCTCTCTACGTGCACTGCCGACCATCGGTGCGTCGCAGCTGTGGGGCGTGACCGGCGTCGCGGGCCGGGGAGAGATCACCGCCCCGAAAACTGTCACTGCCATCATGTCCACCATGGCCGCCCTCCATGGGGAGGAGGCGCGATCCTGGACCTGTCAGCTGATCCGGCCAAGGTGGAATGCGGTGATGGTCAGCTGCCCTGCGTTGATCTCGTAGGTCACTCGGTAATCACCGATCCGCAGGCGGGCGTAGTCGGGCCCATAAGCGTAACTGCCGGGAGGGCGGGCG
>NZ_JOJM01000238.1 GCF_000720325.1 Streptomyces sp. NRRL B-1347 | reverse complement strand
CTGGCCGGCCGCTCCTTCTGTGGCCCCGACGACATCGCCGAGGTCACCACCGTGGCCACCGCCCAGCTCAACGCCCGCGCCAAACCCTGGATCTGGGGCCGACCGGCCCCGCCCACCCGTCTCCTCCGCCGCCGTTTCGAGTACCGCCTTTGAGGAATCGAGCACGACCTTGCCTGGCAACGCGCCTTCACCCGCGCCCGCACCACACAAACCCGCGCCACCGGCTTGCCGGCTGACGTACGAACCTGGATCAGAGCACAACACGCCGCCTGGACACATCTACGCCCCCAACAGCAACAACTCCTGGCCGACCTGGGCATCGCCCCCGTCGGCCGCCGCCGGACCAGCCGCGTCTACCCCACGAGTCCCGGACTCGCCCACGCCCGCGCCTACGCTGCCCTGAACGGCCACCTCGCCTGCAGCAAAGACACCCGCCACGACGACTTCGCGCTGGGCGACTGGCTGACACAAAAACGCCGCGCCGCCCGGCAAGGCCGCCTTTCCCCCACCACAGCTCACGCCCTTGAAAACCTCGACCCCTGGTGGTGCCCGCCCTGGCCCCACATCTGGCAACGCACCTACCACCAAGCCCGCGAGCAGCACGACGCCGGCCAGGACCACTCCCCCGCCATCCAGCGATGGACCGAGCAGCAACGCACCCGTTGGAACACCCTCCACCCCACCCAGCAACAACTCCTCACCACCATCGGCATCCACCCCAGATAGAACCGACAACACCACCATCACCAGACGTGCGTTCGATTAGTGTGGTGCCCTGGACAGGGCAATATCGGAATCGGGAGACTGTGGGCATGGCGTCCTCCGCGCATGAGGCATCTGCGTCGGCCCTGGGCTATATCTTCCAGGCCGCAGCTGGCCCTCCTTGAGCTGCTGCGGGGACAAGAAGATCACCCGGACGGGGCGATCAGCCTGGAGCTCCACGACGACGTTGCGTGGGAAGAAGACGGTCGGCCCGTTGAGCTGCTGCAGGTCAAACACCACATTCGCAGTGTGCGGTCGCTCGGCGACAAGGAGGCTTATTCAGCGCGATTCTGAGGGTCTCTGTCCGGACCCTCAGAAAATGAACAGCGGCCCGTTGTGAGAGAATTGGGTTTACCACGACACAAGAC
>NZ_JOJM01000237.1 GCF_000720325.1 Streptomyces sp. NRRL B-1347 | reverse complement strand
GCATCAACCGCAACCCGCAACTGCCCTGGTCCTTCCTCACCCACACCGGCCTGACCATCCACCCACAACACCCACCGAACTTACGAAAAGATCAGTAGGGCGTGTATCGGATGTGCTAATCACAGCCACTCGTTGATGGCCGCGACGAGGACGGTCGCTTCGTAGCGGACCGCGAGCTTGTCGTATCTCGTGGCCACAGCGCGGTGCCTTTTGAGGCGATTAATGCCGCATTCGACCGCGTGCCGGGCCTTGTAGTCCCCGGCGTCGAACTTGGGCGGCCGGCCACCGCGAGAGCCGCGCTTCTTGCGGTGAGCCGCCTGGTCGGCCTTGTCCGGGATGGTGCAGCGGATTCCGCGCCTGCGCAGGTAGGCGCGGTTCTTGCGGGAGGCGTACGCCTTGTCGGCGCGGACCCGGTCGGGCCGGGTCCGCGGCCGTCCGGCGCCCAGGCGGGCGACGCGGACCTTCTTCAGAACCGGCTCGAACTGCGGGGAGTCACCGCGCTGTCCGGCCGTGACCACGATGGACATGGGCTTTTGGCCCTGCTCGACGGCCAGGTGCAGCTTGGTGGTCAGACCGCCGCGCGAGCGGCCGAGCCCGTGGTCGTCCGGCTCGACGCCGATCCCGCCGGGCGGCTCCTTTTGCAGGTCCCCCTTTTCCGCGCCCCGGCGGCGTGCTGGTGGGCCCGGGCAACGGTGGAGTCGATGTTGAGGTCCCAGGTGATGAGGTCCTTGGCGTCGGCCCGGGCCTGCAGCGCGTTGAAGATCCGCTGCCAGGTGCCGTCCCGTTGCCAGCGGCGGAACAGGTCGTACGAGCGGGCCCAGGGCCCGTACCGCTCCGGCACGTCCCGCCACGGGACGCCGGTGCGGGTACGAAACCGTATGCCGTCGATCAGCTGCCGCCTGGTCCATATCGGCGGACGGCCCGGCTTCTTGCCTTGGGGCAACAACGGCTCCAGGCAGGCCCACTGTGCATCCGTCAGATCTCCACGTGCCACAGAACAAGATCATCTCACCTCAAGGTCCACTTCCGATATACTCCAGTGGGACTTCACCATTACCGCTGGTCAGGAGCGGTCTTTCCAGCCTAGCGGGCGGACGGTGCACCGCGGGCCGGTATCGGGGAGCCGCCTCG
>NZ_JOJM01000236.1 GCF_000720325.1 Streptomyces sp. NRRL B-1347 | reverse complement strand
GAACTCCGCCGGATACGGAGACTTCCGTCCCACCAGGACACCTTCCCTTGGATCTACAAGATCCATTGTCAGAGTGTCCACACCACAGGGGTCGCCTCACCCACCGACCGCTCCGCGACCTGGAACACCTCAGCCGCCTGCCGGTACCCCTTCACCCGCCCCGACTCCAGCGCGGCCACCACCCGCAACCGCACCCCTTCCCGCCCCGCCGGCGCCACCCGCCGCAGATCCCCAGACCCCGCCACCCCAGGCCAACGAGGAAGGCAACTCAAAAATTCCACCTCAATGTATCCGGCCCGTAGGATGGCGGTATCTCGTGATGAGCAGGGAGGCGCAATGAGCATGATGTACCCGGAGTACGGGCAGTGGCTGAGCCAGGTGCGGCGCTCGATGAAGTTGCCTAAGGCGGTCAAGCTGCTGTTCGACCAGGGACGCTTGTATATGTCACCGGTTACGGAGGCGCACAGCGAGGCGGACGACTCGATCCGATCTCAGCTGGCGGAGCAGCTGGGCAGGGAATCCGGTTTGCATGTTACGCGGGATAAGGGTGTGCTGCCGGAGCTGGACGGTTATACGCCCGAGCCGGATGTGCTGGTGGTGGACGCAGGGGCGCTCGGGCCGGGGGATGCTTTCGTGGATCAGAAGTATGTATACTTCGTCGCGGAGAGCGTTTCCCGCTCGACGGTCGGGCAGGACTACGGGCGCAAGCTCAACCAGTACGCGGCGCGCGGGATTCCGACATATCTCATCGTGGACGTGCTGACCGGGGAGTGCGTGCTCTATCAGGTGCCGAAGGGTGACGAATACACCTCATCGGTACCCTACCGCTTCGGTGAGAAGATCGGGTTCAGCCTCGCTGGGGTTCCAGTGACGGTGCGCACAGACTTCAAGAAGATCCACTGAACCTCGAGGCTTATTCAGAGGCCAGTTTGTAAAAGTGCAATGCGATGACGGTGGAGATGGAGGCTTATTCAGGAGCTGGCGATCAGGCCACGAGCAGGACTGCGACCTGCAACGATACGAATCTCAAGATCGTCCTGAATAACCCTCCTTGTCTCCAATCCAGGCGCCGGGGTTGAGTGTCAGCAGGACTCCGGATTCACTCAGGCAAAAGGAATCGTGGCGGTTACCGTCGATCGGATCAGAAA
>NZ_JOJM01000235.1 GCF_000720325.1 Streptomyces sp. NRRL B-1347 | reverse complement strand
CTACTGATCTTTTCGTAAGTTCGGTGGGTGTTGTGGGTGGATGGTCAGGCCGGTGTGGGTGAGGAAGGACCAGGGCAGTTGCGGGTTGCGGTTGATGCGGTGGATTCCTTGTTCGGCGGCGTCCGCGATGTCGGCGAGGTGGTCACCGGCGAGGTTGGCAAGTTCACGTTTCTTGAGTGAGGACCACAGCAGCTCCACCGGGTTCAGCTCGGGCGCGTAGGCGGGCAACCGCTCCAAGGTGAGCCAGTCCTGGCCGGCGACCCACGCCCGCATCGCCCGGCTCCAGTGGGCGGACAGGCCGTCCCAGACCAGCACCACCCGCTCGCCCCGGTAGAACGCCTTCATCTGCTCCAGGACCTCGATGAGGGCAGTGGTGTCGTAGCTGCCGGGCTTGAGATGGAAGCACAGGCGGGCCCCGCGTCCGGGATCGGTGGAGTGGTACCCCAAAGCCCCGGCCATCGAGGCCCGCTTCCAGTTCAGCCGGTGCCGCAGCACAGGGGTCCGCCCTCTGGGCGAGTAGGTGCGGCGGACCTGAGGCAGCAGGGAGACGCCCGATTCGTCGAGGAACACGATCCAGGCACGTGTGTTCACGGCCCCTTTTTGATCCGCGGCCACTCGTGCGCGACCCAGCGGGCAATCTCCGACTCGTCCCGCTCAACCGCCCTGCGCTCGGGCCGCTGCAGACTCCATCCGAGTCGGCCGGTCAGCAACCGCCACACCGACGCCCTCGACAGCACCACCCCCGTCACCCGCTCAACGACGGCACCGACTCGCTCCAGAGTCCACAGATCGGCCTCGAAACCATGAGCCAGGGCTCCCCGCTCCAAAGCGGCCCGGACCGTCTCGACCTGGGCCCCGTCCAGCTTGGGCGGGCGACCGGAGGCCGCACGCCGCCGCAAGGCCGCAGCACCGCCCTCCTCCCACACCCGACGCCACCGCCGCACACTCTCCGCGCACACCCCCACTGCCCGCGCGATCACCGCATTCGAGACCCCCTCCTCGAACAACTCAACCGCCCGAACACGCCGCGCCTCCGCCAACTGAGGGCGCGACAAAGGAGGAAGAGACAAGCCATCACCCGAACGCGAGGGTCCATACGCCACCCCGGAATCCTCCCACCCACACCACCACAACACCCACCGAACTTACGAAAAGATCAGTA
>NZ_JOJM01000234.1 GCF_000720325.1 Streptomyces sp. NRRL B-1347 | reverse complement strand
ACTCATCTTGAACTCGCGGGTTCCGGCTCTGCGAGCTCCTCCGCAGCGATGAGCAGCCCAGTCCCGATCAAGCAGCCGTCGATTAGGTCGGGGCGGTACTGGAGCTTCTTGAGCTTGCGCTTGACGATGCGTTCGAGGCCGACGAGGTTCGTGGCGACGAAGTTGGCGATGGCCCGCTTGAGGAGCGACCACACGCCTTCGGCAGGGTTCAACTCGGGTGCGTAACTGGGCAACTGGAAGATCCTCAGCCACTCGCGATGCTCCTCGGCGAAGTCGAACAGCTCCTGCATCAGGTGCACGTTGAGGTTGTCCCAGCACCACACGAGCGGGGTCCGCAGTTGCTGGTGCGTCAGTACGATCAGGTCGCGGTAGTCCTGCCAGGTGAAGCTCTTGGGCTCGTTCTTGCGGCCGTGGTAGACGTGGAGCTTGTAGAAGAAGTGCGAGCGGCAGCCCTTGCGGTAGCAGACCACGCCGGCCACGTTGACCCGGCCGTGCCCCCTGCCGCGCACACTCACCACCGGACGCTCCCCGCGCGGCGCCCACGTATGTCCCCGTGGCGGACTCAGGTCCTGCCCCGACTCGTCCTCGAAACAGACGGTCGCGCCCAACTCCGCCGCTACTTTTTTACCTCCGGCCACACCTCGGTCTTCCAGGCCTCGATGCCGTCTTCGTCCCGCTCGACGGCCCGGCGCAGGGGAACCTGCCAGGACCAGCCGTGCCGCTTGAGCAGCTTCCACACCCCCTCCACCGTGTACCCGATGTGGAACAACCGGCCGATCAGCAGCTTGATCCGCTTCAGCGTCCAGCGCTGGTCGTCCTTGAAACCGTGCGCCAGTGGCCCCCGCTTCAACTCCGCTACCAGCCGCTCCCACTGCAGCGGCGTCAGCTTCTCCCGGCACATCGGCCCCTTCGAGCGCAGAGCCTCCGTCCCACCCTCGCGCCAGGCACGCCGCCACTTGCGCACCGACCGCTCCGAGACCCGAAATGCGCGGGCGATGTCCTCGTTCCTCTCCCCGCGCTCAAACCGCTCCGCGGCCTCCAGCCGCAGGCGTTCCCGATCGGCCTGCTCCTTCGGCGTCAGGCCACCGCCATCCGCGTACCTCACAACTCGGACATACCGCAAGGATCATGAAACGTCAGCGACTGGAACCCGCGAGTTCAAGATGAGTA
>NZ_JOJM01000233.1 GCF_000720325.1 Streptomyces sp. NRRL B-1347 | reverse complement strand
GGTGGGAGGGGCGCCGGTCAGGCGGCAGCCCGGGTGTGGTGGAGGATGCCCCGCACCAAGGGCCCCAGTACCGCCGGAGGCAACGCGTGGCCCATGCCCGGCACCTCCAGGACCCGCGCGTTGCCCACGACCTGGGCGATGTGCTGCGGATGCGGCGGCGGGAACACGGGCTCGGCCGTGCCCGACACCACCAGGGTCGGCACCTCGTTGCGCGCCAGGGCCTCCGTGCGCAGCATGCCGGAGTCGTCGGCACGGCCGTGCGCCGTGGAGGAGACATGCGTACCGGAGTGGGTGATGACGGCGCGCTCCAGGTCGCGGAAGTACGCGGCGTCGAAGGGCAGTTGGCCGCCAGCGAGGGCGCGCCAGTGCTCCACGCGCCAGTCCAGCTCCGCCTCTGGGCCCCGCTCCGCGCCGAAGCTCTGCCAGATCTCCAGGATCTCGGGCGCGATCGGAGGCAGGTCGGCCGACTGCGTGACCGTGCCGTCCGGCGCCACGTACGGCCGGGTGCTCAGGGCGCAGGTGCCGATGAGCGTGGCGCTGAGCAGCCGCTCGGGGTGGTCGGCCAGGACCAGCTGGGTCAGCATGCCGCCGAGCGAGAGCCCGGCCACGTGCGCGCGCGGGACCTCCAGGCCGTCGAGGACGGCGACGACGTCCCGCGCCAGGTCGGTGACGGGGTAGGGGTGTTCGTCGTAGGCCGTCGTGGAGCGGCCGGTGTCGCGGTGGTCGTAGCGGATCACGTGGTGGTGCTCGGCCAGGGCGTCGAGCAGGGGTTCCGGCCAGCCGATCCCGGAGGCGCCCGCGCCCATGACGAGGAGCAGCGGTGGCGCGTCCGGGTCGCCGCGCCGCTCGGTCCACAGGCGCACGCCGGGGGCCGCGGTCACATAGGCCTCGGTGACGGGATGGGGCATGGGGACCTCCGGATGGGGTGGGGGCGGCACCCCGAAGGAGCCGCCGGATGCCTGGGCATCGGGACACCCAGATCATTAGACGGGACGTATCGTCTCGTCAAACTCGACCGAGGTCAATCCCTTTTCCCGCGGCGCGGCGCCCCGCGCCGACCCACCAAACAGGCCCACCGGACAGGCCCTAGATGTATTGCTCACGAGCGTTGTTAACGCTTGCCGGGCTTGATCATGGCGAAGACCTCCGGTGTGGTGGAGCTGTCTAGTGACTACACCGCACGGAGGCCT
>NZ_JOJM01000232.1 GCF_000720325.1 Streptomyces sp. NRRL B-1347 | reverse complement strand
GCAGGTTGCGCTGGCTGACGGCGGGGGAGTCGCATGGCCCCGCACTCGTGGCGACGCTGGAGGGGCTTCCCGCCGGTGTGCCGATCACCACGGAGATGGTGGCGGACCACCTGGCCCGGCGCCGCCTCGGCTATGGACGCGGTGCCCGGATGAAGTTCGAGCGTGACGAGGTCACCTTCATCGGCGGCGTGCGGCACGGCCTGACCATGGGCTCGCCCGTCGCGGTCATGGTGGGCAACACCGAGTGGCCCAAGTGGGAGCAGGTCATGGCGGCCGACCCGGTCGACCCGGCCGAGCTGGCCGAGCTGGCGCGCAACGCGCCGCTGACGCGTCCGCGGCCCGGTCACGCCGATCTGGCGGGCATGCAGAAGTACGGGTTCGACGAGGCGCGTCCGATCCTGGAGCGGGCTTCGGCGCGGGAGACCGCGGCCCGGGTCGCGCTGGGTGCGGTGGCCCGTTCGTTCCTGAAGGAGACGGCCGGGATCGAGATCGTCTCGCATGTGGTGGAGCTGGCGAAGGCCAGGGCTCCCTACGGCGTGTACCCGACCCCCGCGGACGTCGAGAAGCTTGACGCGGATCCGGTGCGGTGCCTGGACGCGGACGCCTCGAAGGCGATGGTCGCGGAGATCGACCAGGCCCATAAGGACGGTGACACGCTGGGCGGTGTCGTGGAGGTCCTCGCCTACGGGGTGCCGGTGGGGCTGGGTTCGCACGTGCACTGGGACCGGCGTCTGGACGCGCGGCTTGCCGCGGCGTTGATGGGCATCCAGGCGATCAAGGGTGTGGAGGTCGGGGACGGCTTCGAGCTGGCCCGGGTGCCGGGTTCGCAGGCGCACGACGAGATCGTCGCCACGGACGACGGTATCCGGCGCACCACCGGCCGCTCCGGCGGCACCGAGGGCGGTCTGAGCACCGGTGAGCTGCTGCGCGTACGCGCGGCGATGAAGCCGATCGCGACGGTGCCGCGGGCGCTGGCCACGGTCGATGTGGCCACGGGTGAGGCGACCAAGGCCCATCACCAGCGCTCGGACGTGTGCGCGGTGCCGGCCGCCGGGATCGTGGCGGAGGCCATGGTCGCGCTGGTCCTGGCGGACGCGGTCGCGGAGAAGTTCGGCGGTGACAGCGTGCCGGAGACCCGGCGCAACGTCACCTCCTACCTCGACCACCTCCAGATCCGGTGAACCACCCGGCAGCAGAAGGCGCC
>NZ_JOJM01000231.1 GCF_000720325.1 Streptomyces sp. NRRL B-1347 | reverse complement strand
CCGCCCCCCCCACCCCGCCGGCCCCGCCAGGCTGCGCGCGCGGACACCTGACAGCACCTCAAAATCCGTACCACAGAGTCGACTTGAGCAACTTGCCGCAGTGAATCCCGGTGTGTTGCCCCCGTGTCCGCACGCGCACCACGCTGTGCCGCACCGATCCGCCCGAGGAGAACCCCCGTGCTCCACCGCGCTCTTGGCACCACCGGCCCCCAGGTGTCCGCGCTGGGCCTGGGCTGCATGGGCATGTCCGCCCTCTACGGCCCCGCCGACCGCGACGAATCCCTGGCCACCGTCCACGCCGCCCTGGAGGCGGGCATCACCCTCCTGGACACCGGCGACTTCTACGGCATGGGCCACAACGAACTGCTCATCCGCGACGCCCTGCGCGCCCACCGCCGCGAAGAGGTCCAGCTGAGCGTGAAGTTCGGCGCCCTGCGCCGCCCGGACGGCACCTTCCTGGGCTACGACGGCCGCCCGGCGGCCGTCCACACCTTTCTGGCCTACTCCCTGCAGCGCCTGGGCACCGACCACATCGACATCTACCGCATCGCCCGCACCGACCCGCGGGTGCCCATCGAGGACACCGTCGGCGCCATCGGCGAGGCCGTCCAGGCCGGATACGTACGCCACATCGGCCTGTCCGAAGCCGGCTGCGACACCCTGCGCCGGGCCGCGGCCGTCGCCCCCATCGCCGACCTGCAGATCGAGTACTCCTTACTGGGGCGCGGCATCGAGGCCCACATCCTGCCGCTCTGCCGCGAGCTGGGCATCGCCGTCACCGCCTACGGTGTCCTGGCCCGCGGCCTGATCAGCGACAACTGGCCCCGCAACCGCGCCTTCACCCCCGACGACGTCCGCGGCCACACCCCCCGCTACACCGGTGCCAACGCCGAGCACAACCTCCGCCTGGTCGACACCGTGCGCGCCCTGGCCAAGGACCGCGGCACCACCGTCGCCCAGACCGCCATCGCCTGGGCCCTGGCCAAGGGCTCCGACATCGTGCCCCTGGTCGGCGCCCGCACCCGCGAACGCCTGGCCGAGGCCCTGGGCGCCCTTCAGGTGCCCTTCAGCCGCGAGGAATGCCTGCGCATCGAGGCGGCGATTCCTCCCGGCGCGGCCCGCGGCGACCGCTACCCGGCCGACCAGATGCCCTACCTCGCCCCCGACACCGCCTGACCCCAGCCCCCCAGACCTCCAGACCCCCCAGACCC
>NZ_JOJM01000230.1 GCF_000720325.1 Streptomyces sp. NRRL B-1347 | reverse complement strand
GCCCCGGTGCAGGCGGACACGGACGACGAGCGGTCATCGCCACCACCTCCACCATCCGGACTACCGCTCCCCCGCCCCCAAGTCAACGAACTACCGGTAATGCACGCTCGATTCTATGTAGGGGCTCCCCCATGACCTGCGAAATGCGTGCTTCGGAATTTGATCCCGAACAGTTTCATCAGGATATCAAAGCCACCGCCGCCGTGATTGGAGCTCCCGTCGCCCACCACATCACCACTGCGGTCCTGGACGCCTACGCGGACAACTTCGCTCAGGGCGCCACCTTGTGGAAGACCACCAGCCGTCCGGGCGACCAGCTCTCCTACCGCTTCTTCTCTCGGTTGAAGACCGACACCGTCCATCAGGCGTCCTGCGCGGGGCTGCTCCCCGCTGGTGCGCAACCGTTGATTCCTCTGCTCACATCCTGGGCAGCCCTGTACGACGGAGCACCGACGCAATCCTGCGACTTCGACGCGGGACGGGGACTTGCCAAGACGTGGACCTACTTCGGAGGTCTGCGTCCGGCCGAAGAACTCCTAGCCGTCCCGGCCCTGCCTGCCGCTGTGCAGAGCCGTCTCAAAGACTTCCTGCCGCTGGGGCTGGCGCACATCCGGTTTGTGGCGGTCGACTGGCGCCACCACACCGCGAATGTCTACTTTCGCTCCCAAGGCCCCTTGGACACGGGACAGTTCGCCCGCATCCATGCCCTGGCCGGCGGCAAGCCGCCCACGGCGGACCTGGTGGACGAAGTCCTCGCCTACGTACCCGAGGATTACTGCGTCGCCATCACCTTGTCTCTGGCCAGCGGCAAGATCGAGCGGGTCTGCTTCTACGCGCTCAAGGTCCCCCAAGACCGCCTCCCCCGCGTACCCGAGCGCATCCGCGCCTTCCTCAACGCAGCGCCCAGCCATGACGAGGACGAGTGCAACGTCATCGGCTGGTCCTTCGGCCCTGCCAGCGACTACATCAAAGCCGAGCGGAGCTACCGGGGGGACATGGCCCAGGTTCTCGGCCAGTGGAACTGCTTTTTCTACGGCGACGAAGGACGCGACTACACACTGCGAAAAGCAGCAACGTGAACCCCGGCCGGGTCACCCCTCTCAACTCCATGCGCCCACCCTGGTCTGTGGCATGAGTCGGCCCGCCACGGTGATCGTCGGTGCCGGAGTAGCGAGTAATTGTCAAGAGTTGTGGATCATCGTGCCTCGGAGTTCTCGCCCGGCGGGCAGGGCGGGATCCCTCGAAGGCAGGCGTACGCCAGCTCATATG
>NZ_JOJM01000229.1 GCF_000720325.1 Streptomyces sp. NRRL B-1347 | reverse complement strand
CGGCATACGATTTCAGCCTCGGTCTCGTGGGCTCGGAGATGTGTATAAGAGACAGGTCTGGGGGGTGGGTTTGGGTGGGGTTGGTGGCCTGGTGTGGGGGCGGGGCGGGGCGTAAAATAACGGCCGTTCGTTTTTGTGGCGAGGGAAGGGCGGGGACGCTCGATGGTGGAGCCCAAGCAGGAGCGTGCTGTGAAGACCCGGGATGACATTCTGCGGGCGGCGGCGCTGGCTTTTGATGAGCTGGGGTATCGGGGGGCGAGTATGCGGGAGATCATGCGGCGGGCGGGGGTGACGCTGGGGGCGGTGTATTTCCATTTCGAGTCCAAGGAGGCGTTGGCGCGTGCGGTGATCCGGGCGCAGCCGGAGGTGATGGTGCCGCGGGTGCATTCGCAGGGGTTGCAGCGGCTGGTGGATCTGTCGCTGGTGTGGGCGCATCAGCTGAATGTGAATCCGTTGCTGCGGGCGGGTGTGCGGCTGGCGGTGGAGCAGCGCAGTCACGGGATCGAGGACGACACGTCGTTCTATGAGTGGGAGAAGATTTTCCAGGGCTGGCTGGAGGTGGCGCGGGAGCAGGGGCAGCTGGCGCCGGGGGTGGAGCCCGAGGTGGTGGCGGAGTTCGTGGTCGGGGCGATGACGGGGACGCAGCAGCATGCGCATCTGACCGGGACGACGGCGGCGTTGCCGCAGCGGATCGTGCGTATGTGGCAGTTGCTGCTGCCGGGTATCGCGTGTGCCGGGGCCGCGGCCGCGATCGATCTGGATCCGGGCCGGGGACAGTAGCCGACCAGACAAGGGGGGCGGGGGTGTCGTTACCGGCAGGGCCGTACACGGCCCAGGACGAGACGGACGACAGGACGGGCGACAGGACGGGCGGGACCGCCGGCACCGGCCCGGCCGCCGGCGGCGCGGGGAGCGCAGACCGGGCGGGCCGGGCCGGTCCTGCGGACGGTGCCGGGCGGGTGGGTGAGGCCGGCCGGGCGGCCGGCGCGGACCGTGTCGGCCGCCCGGACCGCACGGCCGGTGTGACCGGTGCGGGCCGCGGGGGGAGTGCGGACGGTGCCGGGCACACGGACCGGGCCGGCGGTGCCGGTCATGCGGGTGGTGCGGGTGGTGCGGGTGCGGTCCATATGGGGAGTGACGGGAGTAACGGTGGGGCGAGCGGCGCGTTCGGCCCGGCCAGTGCGGCCAGTGCGGCCAGTGCGGCCAGTGCGGCCAGTGCGGCCAGTGCGGCCAGTGCGGCCAGTGCGGCCAGTGCGGCCAGTGCGGCCAGTGCGGGCGGGGCCGGGCGTGTTGACGGTGCGGCAGGTGCGGGGGATCCGGGCGGTGGGCGTGGCCGTCTGAGTGGTGCCGGTGATGCGTACAGGGCGGACGGTAGGGGCAGTTCGAGGGGCGCGGGCGCCTGGGCCGGTGCGGCCGGTGCGGGTGAAGGGCGCGGTGGGGCCGGGGCTTTCGGTGTGGGGGATGCGGGCGGGGGCAGGGGAGTTGACGGTGCGTCGGGTGCGGGGGATCCGGCTGGTGCGCGCCGCCGCTCGGGTGGAGCCGGTGGTGCGTGCGGGGCAGACAGCGCGGGAAGCGGGGGCGGTGGGGCTGGCGCGGGCCGTGCGAGGGGTGCGGGCGGGAGCGGCAGTTCGGGTGGTCTGGAGAGTGCCCGCGCCATGGGGCGTACGCGTGCCGCGGGCGGTCAGGGCGGTCAGGGCGGCGCGCGCGGCGCGCGCGGCGCGCGCGGCGCGCGCGGTGCGGGTGGCGGGGCCGGTGACGCAGGCAGTGTGAGTGGCACGGGTTGTGCGGGTGGTCCAAGTGGTGTGCACAGTGCGGGTGTTACCGGTGAGGTGCACGGCGTGGATGGCGTGAGTGGCGCAGGCAGTGGGTGCGGTACGGGTGTTGTGAGTGAGGCGTGCAGTGCAGGCGGCGCAGGTGGCGTGAGCGGCGGGAGCAGCACCGCTGAGGCAGGTGACACGGACGGTGCGAGTGGTTCAAGAGGTGTGGGTGTGAGTGTGCGAGGTGCGGCGGGTTGTGTGGACGGTGCGGGTGATGCGGGTGGTGGAGTCAGTACCGGCGGCAGTGGAGGCAGTGCTGGTGGCAGTGGAGGCGGTGCCGGAGGCCGGGGTGGTGCAGGAGGCGCTGGTGGTGCGGATGGTGGGAGCACCACGGGTGATGTGTGTGGGCTGGGTGGCGCGGGTGGGCTTGGCGGTGCGGGCGGTCTGTCCCGCGCGGGCGCGTTAGCTCGTGCTCGTGCTCGTGCTCGTGCTCGTGGGAGCGGGAGCGGGAGCGGGGGTGGGGGTGGG
>NZ_JOJM01000228.1 GCF_000720325.1 Streptomyces sp. NRRL B-1347 | reverse complement strand
CCCGGAGTGTGGACACAGGGGCTCATGCTGCGATTGAGAGTGTATCTGCTCGTAGGTGCTGCTGTTCGAATTCGGCTGGTGAGAGGTAGTTGAGGGCACTGTGGCGCCTGCGGGCGTTGTAGTAGGTCAGCCACTGGAAGATCTCCAGCCTCGCCTGACGCATCGTGGAGAACAGCCGCTGGTGCATCGTCTCCCTCTTGAGTCCCTGCCAGAACGACTCAGCGAGGGCGTTGTCGTAGCTCGAGCCGACCCGGCCCATGCTCCTGTGGATCCCAAAACTGGCGCAGACCCGGGCGAACGCAACCGAGGCGTACTGCGCGCCCCTGTCCGCGTGGAAGATCACCCCGTTCACACTGCCGCTGCGGGCCGCGACCGCCATCTTCAGGGCGTCGATGACCAGCTCGGCACGCATGTGGGTGGCCATCGAGTAGCCGAGCACCCGGCGCGAGCAGATGTCGATCACGCAGGCCAGATACAGCCACGTGCCTCCCACCTGCACGTAGGTGATGTCGCCGCACCACTTCTCGTCCAGCTGCCGGGCGGAGAAGTCACGGCGGACGAGGTCGGGGGCCGGTGGTGCGAGCCGGTCGGAGACCGTGGTGCGCTTGCGCCACCGCAGGTGCCGGCCCTCGATCCCGTTGATGCGCATCAACCGCTCGACGCGCTTGCGGTTGACGGCGTGCCCGAACCCGCGCAGCTCGGCGTGGACGCGGCGCACTCCATACGTTCCCTTGTGCTCGGTGTGGATCTCGCGGATCTCCGCGACGAGCCCGTTCTCGGCGGCCCGCCGTTCTTCGCGGGCATCGGCCCCGGCGAGCCACCGGTAGAAGCCCGAGCGGGAAACCTGAAGGACCCGGCATATCCGCTGCACGCCGAAGTCGGCGCGGTTGTCGGAGATGAAGTCCCAGCGGCAGGGCTTCACTTCACCTCCCGCGCGAAATACGCGGCTGCCCGGCGCAGGATCTCCCGCTCCAGTTCCCATTCCCTCTCGGCCTTGCGCAGCCGCCCGATCTCGGCGCGCAGCCGGGCCAGCTCCTCGTCCCGACCCTCCACCGCCTCGCCGCCGCAGCCGCGGCCGGCCAGCTCGTCGGCCTGGCGCACCCAGCTGCGCAGCGTCTCACCGGTCACCCCGACATCCGCCGCGACCGCCGCATACGTGCGCTTCCCGCCCGCCGCGCGGTACAACGCCACCGCGTCACTCCTGAACTCCGCCGGATACGGAGACTTCCGTCCCACCAGGACACCTTCCCTTGGATCTACAAGATCCATTGTCAGAGTGTCCACACCACAGGGGTCGCCTCA
>NZ_JOJM01000227.1 GCF_000720325.1 Streptomyces sp. NRRL B-1347 | reverse complement strand
GCCGGTGCCGAAGGTGACCTGAATGGTCGTCTCCGTGGGACCGTACAAGTTGACCGGCTCCACACCCCACACATCCACCGCAGCAGCAGCCAGCGACGAACGCAAGGACTCACCACCGGCGAACACCCGCCGCAGAGAAGTGACATCAGCCGCTCCCGGGACCTCCAGGACAGCAGTGAGCAGGGTCGGCACGAACTGCGCGACTGTCACCTCGTGCTCCCGCATGAACGCGATGAGCCGCTCCGGTTCCTTGGCCACCTCGTCAGAGGCCACCACCACCGCAGCACCCGACACCAGCGGCAGCCACGACTCCCACACCGCCGCGTCGAAGCCGGGCGACGTACGAGCCAGCACACGATCACTGCCGTTGATGTCGAACTCCGCCCGCATCCACAGCATGTGATTCACCGCGCCGCGCTGCGTCACCACCACACCCTTGGGCCGACCCGTCGACCCGGACGTGTAGATGACATACGCGCCGTCCTCGCCCGACACGGCGGGGAGCTCAGCGGTCCCCGTTCGTTCGTGGTCCAGGACGACGTGGGTGAGCTCTGGCGGCACGAGGCCCGCCGTCTCCTCCACTACGACGACCGCGACCGGCCCGGCCTCGTCGAGGACTCCAGCGATGCGCTCCACAGGCAGACCCGCGTCCAACGGCAGCCACGCCGCACCCGACAACGCCACACCCACCTGCGCCACCACCCAGTCCACCGAGCGCGGCACCACCACACCCACAACCGAACCAGGACCGGCACCACACGCCTCCAAACGCGCAGCCAAGTGACCGGCTGCGCCCAGCAGTTCTCCGTACGAGAGCGTGGATTCACCCTCCACGACGGCAGTCGCGTCAGGATGCGCGGCTACCTGCTCCAGCAGCAGCGACACCAGCGTCGCCTCCGCCGGAACGGCCAGCTCGTCGCCTTGACCGGCCGCGAGGACGTTCCCGCGCTCGCCGTCCGTGAGGAGTTCGAAGGCGCCGAGTCGGCGGTCCGCGTGCTGCACTGCGGTCGTCAGGAACGCGGCGAGCCGGTCGGCGACGCTCTGTGCCGTCGTTCGGTCGAAGAGGTCGGTGGCGAAGTCGACGGTGCCCTCCAGGCCCGCGACGGCTCCGTCCTCGTCGTACCGCTCCCGCAGGTTGACCATGAGGTCGAACTTCGCGGCGACAGGTGCGCCCGGCTCCTCCTCGACACGCAGGCCGGGGAGGTCGACGACGGGCAGGTCGGTGTTCTGGAAGGCCAGCATCACCTGGAACAGCGGGTGACGGCCCAGGGACCGCACCGGGTTCAGGACCTCCACCAGACGCTCGAACG
>NZ_JOJM01000226.1 GCF_000720325.1 Streptomyces sp. NRRL B-1347 | reverse complement strand
TGGCAATCCCCTGGGAGCGTGGAGTCTTCGTCTATGCGGCGTGAGTCCGTGAACGGGCCTCGGCACGCTTCTGGTTGATGATCTGTTCGAACTCCACGGGTGCCAGCCCGCCGGCGGCGCTGTGCCTGCGGCGGGTGTTGTAGAAGTCCGTGAGCCACTTGGCGATCTTCAGCCTTGCCTCGGCGCGGGTGGCGAAGCGGTGCCGGTAGACGTACTCCACCTTGACCGTCGAGTGGAACGACTCCGCCGCCGCGTTGTCCAGGGCCGATCCCACGCGCCCCATGGACTGCACCACGCCCAGACGGGCACACAGGCTGTTGTAGGCCTCACTTGTATATTCCGACCCGCGGTCCGAATGGAAAATAACACCGTCCACGGTGCCGCCGCGCGTGGCGGCGGCCATGGCGAGGGACGCGCCGACCAGGGACGCATCGTGCCTAGGGCCCATCGCGTAGCCCAACACGCGGCGCGAGAAGGCGTCGTGCACCGAGGCGAGGTAGAGCTTGCCCTCGCCGGTTTCGATCTCGGTCATGTCGCCCCACCACAAGACGTCCGGGGCGATCGCGTCGTAGCGGCGAAGCACCAGGTCACGGGCGGCTTTCCGCTTGCCCTGCCGGGTGAGGTTCCGGCGCCGGCGCGGGGGCTTGCGGCCCTGCAGGCCGAGCTCGGCCATGATCGCGGCGACAGTGTTCACCGAGACCTTCCAGCCCTCGGCCCACAGATCCAGCGTGATCCTGGGCGAGCCGTAGGTGTTGCCTGAGCGGCGAAAGAAGTAGCTGATCCGCTCCGCCAGCGCTGCCCGCCTGACTTCGGACTTCGTCCGCTGCTCGGGCCGGCGGCGCCATTTGTAGAACCAGGACTCGGACACCCCAAGTGCCCGGCAGGACACGGCATGCGGCACCTTGTGCTCGGTCCGCTGGCCGGCAATGAAGCCCGCAGCCGTCACTTCGTCGCCTCCTTCACCCAGAGGACCACCGATCGCTTGAGGACATCCCGCTCCATCCCGAGCTCGGCGATCTCCTTGCGCTGACGGGAGTTCTCCTCCCGCAGCCTGCGCAGTTCCTCCCGTTCGGTCTCGTCCAGCCCGCCCGCCGCCTGCGCATCCGCCCGGGACCGGGCCCGATGGACCCATGTCTGCAGCGTGCCCTCATGCACGCCCAGATCCCGCGCGACCTCCGCGGACGGCTTCCCGGTCTCCAGCACGATCCGCACCGCACCCTCACGGAACTCGGCATCGTACTTCCGTCGCTTCTCCGCCATGACCCTCAACTACCCCTATGGTCACGACTCCACAGTACGAGGGGAAGGTCA
>NZ_JOJM01000225.1 GCF_000720325.1 Streptomyces sp. NRRL B-1347 | reverse complement strand
CAGGGTTTCGGCAAAGTCGTTCAGATGAGGCCGGGCATGGCCGGGGGGCGGGTGTGGTCGCGGGCGTTGGCGCGTAGGGTCCGGGCGATGTTGGTGGCTGCGGCCAGGCGGGCGCTGGTGGGGAGGTTGCGCAGGGTGGCCATGGCACGGGGGCCGTTGCCGGTGCGGACCTGTGAGCGGTCCTCGTCGAAGGTGGTGTCCCGGACGTGGTGGAGGCGGTTCTCGATGCCCCAGTGCCCGCGGGTGTAGGCGCCGAGGTGGGCGGGCCCGGCCCGGTGCGCTTCCGGGCTGGTGACGCCGTAGACCGTTTCGGTGTGTTTCGGCTGTCCGTCGGGACGGCGGACGGTGCGCCGGATCCGGAACGCCTGGGCGGCGTAGGGGAAGCGGGGGCCCGCCGGGACGGTGACGGCCAGGACGGCGCGGTGCTCGCGGCGGCCGTGGCCCCGGTTGCGTGTCCGGGCCCGGCCGGGGACATCCGCCCAGGGCAGCGCGCCGAGCTGGGCGAACAGCCTCGGCTGGTTCTGCTTCACGGTCAGGACATAGTCAGCGTTCTTGTCCTCGACGAGATAGCGGGCGTGTTCGCGCTGGGTGTGCAGGGCGTCGGCGGTGACGGCCTTCCCGGCCAGGTCAAGTGGGTCGAGCAGGGGCTGGGACCGGGTGATTTCGTTCGTCTTCCCATCGACGTCGGCCTGGGCGAGAACGATGCCGCTGTCGTGGCCGAGGGCGGCCATCAGATGGGGCTGTCCGTCCCCGGTCTGCGCTCCGCGCAGGGTCTTGCCGTCCACCGCGACGGCCTCCCGCGTTGCCGCCTTGGGTGAAGCAGAGGTGTTCTGTTCGGCGAGCCATCCGCATACGGCCTGGTCAAACGCCTGCCCGTCCACCGCTTGCAGGGTCCGGCGAATGGCCGGCCCGCTCGGCGCGACCCGCAGCCCGCCCGCCGGGCGGCAGCGCGCGTCCAAGGCCTCAAGAATGTGCTGGGGCAGGCCGGCAGCCCACTCGCCGATCGCGGACAGGGACCTCGCGCCGGCCAGGACCGCGCACGCCGCGATCACCAGCACCACCACGAGCGCATGCCGCACCCCGCGCCAGGCGCGGGGATCCGGTATCCCTTCGAACCACTCCCGCAGCCCCGCCCCCGACGACGAACACCCCGCCCGGTGCAGCCTCTCCAGCGCGGGATGCAACGATGTCGTACAAGCGGGCACGGACGTCCCCCTCGATCATGTGAGCCTCAACAACCCACATGATCACCGACCTCTACGCCCGCCCACCCGCACAAACGCCCCTCAACCACAACTTTGCCGAAGCCCTG
>NZ_JOJM01000224.1 GCF_000720325.1 Streptomyces sp. NRRL B-1347 | reverse complement strand
CTGAGGTGACTCCCGTCGTGTGGACACTCTGACAATGGATCTTGTAGGTCCGAGGAAGGGTGTCCTGGTGGGACGGAAGTCTCCATATCCGGTGGAGTTCAGGAACGACGCGGTGGCGTTGTACCGCGTGGCGGGGGGAAAGCGGACGTATGCCGCGGTCGCGGCGGACGTCGGGGTGACCGGCGAGACGTTGCGGAGCTGGGTCCGGCAGGCCGACGAACTCGCCGGCCGTGGGCAGGTTCGCGGCGGCGGGGTGGCAGAGAGCCGGGACGAGGAACTGGCCAGGCTGCGCGCGGAGAACGGTCGGCTGCGCAAGGCGGAGAAGGAGTGGGAGCTCGAGCGGGAGATCCTGCGCCGGGCGGCCCAGTATTTCGCCAGGGAGATGAGGGCATGACCGGCCGCTGGGACTTCATCTCCGCCCACCGCGCCGACTTCGGCGTGCAGCGGATATGCCGGGTCCTTCAGGTCTCCCGCTCGGGCTTCTACCAGTGGATTGCCGGGGCAGAGGCCCGACAGGCCCGCCGGGCGGCCGACGACGCCCTGGTCGCGGAGATCCGCAGGATCCATGCCGATCACAAGGGGACGTACGGAGTCCGCCGCGTCCATGCCGAGCTGCGGGGCTTCGGGCACACCGTCAACCGCAAGCGAGTCGAGCGGCTGATGCGCGTCAACCAGATCGAGGGCCGCCATCTGCACAGGCGCAAGCGCACCACGGTCCCGGACCGGGTCACGCCGCCCGCACCTGACCTCGTCCAGCGTGACTTCCGCGCAGGGCAGCTCAACGAGAAGTGGTGCGGCGACATCACATACGTGCAGGTCGGCGGCGCCTGGCTGTATCTGGCTTGCGTCATCGACATCTGCTCGCGCCGGGTGCTGGGCTGGTCGATGGCCACCCACATGCGCGCCGAACTCGTTATCGACGCGCTGAAGATGGCAGTGGCGGCCCGTGGCGGCAGCGTCCCCGGGGTGATCTTCCATGCGGACAGGGGCTCGCAGTACACCTCGGATGTGTTCGCCCAGGTCTGCGACGGTTTCGGGATCCGCAGGAGCATGGGCCGCGTCGGGTCGAGTTACGACAACGCCCTCGCCGAGAGCTTCTGGCAGGGGCTGAAACGAGAAGCCATACCCGGGCCGTTCGCAACAATCAGCCAGGCCAGGCTGGAACTCTTCCAGTGGCTGACGTACTACAACGCGCGACGGCGCCACAGCTCCCTCGGCTACCTCTCACCCGTCGACTTCGAACAGCAGCACCAGCGAGGACATAGACTCACACTCGCAGCATGAACCCCTGTGTCCACACTCCGGGGGTCACCTCAC
>NZ_JOJM01000223.1 GCF_000720325.1 Streptomyces sp. NRRL B-1347 | reverse complement strand
CCAGGTCGGTCGTTGGTGTGGTTATGGGTGGGGACCTTGCGGATGTCAGGTTGTGGGCGGGTGAACTGGACGCCGTGCATGAGCGGTTCGTGCACCGTTTCAGCAGGTCGGAGCCACGGGAGTCGGCACTGGCCTATATGCGAGGGCTGATCGCTCCACTGCAGCGGAAGAACGGCTGGACGTTGGCGGAGGAAGCCGGCCACGCAGGCCCGGACCGCATCCATCGGATGTTGAACCGGATTGAGTGGGACGCCGATGAGGTGCTCGACGATGTGCGTCATTACGTGGTCGACAACCTCGGCGACCCCGACGCCGTCCTGGTCGTGGACGACACCGGCTTCTTGAAGAAGGGGACGCGGTCGGCCGGGGTACAGCGGCAGTACTCCGGCACCGCCGGACGCACGGAGAACTGCCAGGTCGGCGTCTTCCTCGCCTATGCAACCGACCGCGGGCGGACACTGATCGACCGGCGTCTGTATCTGCCCGCCTCCTGGACTGATGACCGCGACAGGTGCCGCCGGGCCGGCATCACTGATGAGGTCGCCTTCGAGACCAAGGTGGCCATGGCCAAGGCGATGGTCCGCCGCGCCATCGCAGACAAGATCCCGTTTCGGTGGGTGACCGCGGATGCCGCATACGGCTTCTCCAAGGGCTGGCGCTCCGAGCTGGAGCGGGCGGACGTCTTCCACGTCATGGCCACCACCCGGCACGACACCGTGGTCACCCGCTGGGCGATCGACCATCCCGTCCACGACCTGTTCAGCGGCCTTGCCCGGCAGAAATGGAAGCGCCGTTCGTGCGGCATCGGGGCTCACGGCCTGCGGATCTACGACTGGGCACGTGTCGAGGTGCGACCCTGGCACCGGCCCGACCGCCGTCACTGGGTGATCGCCCGCCGCAGCGTCGCCCGCCCGCAGGAGATCTCCTACTACATCGCCTATTGCCCCGCCCAGACCACCCTGGATGACCTGATCCGCATCGCGGGCAGCCGATGGGCCATCGAGGAATGCTTCCAAAGCGCGAAACAGGAATGCGGCCTGGACGACTACCAGGTCCGCCGCTATCCCGGCTGGCACCGACACATGACCCTCGCCATGGCCGCCCACGCCTGCCTGACCGTCCTGCGAGCCCGCGAGCTGGATGCCGGGAAAGCAGAAACGGATCCGCCCAGCTCATCCACCTCAGCCTCGCCGAGATACGGCGGCTGATCACCCGCCTCACCGACCGCCGACCCACACCCGTCGAGCACATCCTGCACTGGTCGACCTGGCGCCGAAGACGACAGCACCAAGCCCGCACCAGCCACTACAAACGACGCGGACAC
>NZ_JOJM01000222.1 GCF_000720325.1 Streptomyces sp. NRRL B-1347 | reverse complement strand
GACCCGCGCTCCCCGCCGGGCCGCCCCCGCGGCCTGCCCCCGCGACCCCCGCCCCCGCAGCCCGCAGCCCGGCGTCCCGCCCCCGGTGTCCGGGCGGGTGTGGGTGGTGTGGGGCTTTGGGGGGTTCCCGGGAGAGTCCGGGCCTTCGGTGTCCGGTCGGACGAAAGGGCGAAAAACTGTGGAAAGAGGGGGAGTGGGGAGGGAAAAAGCCCTGCGGCTTTCCCACGTTGGCGTTGTGGTGGCCCTCCCGGCGTCGGAAGCTCAAAGTCCGGTACGTCCGTCGCGGTGCAAAGGAGACCCCTGGTGGCGCGCAGTCCCCTCCATGGCGCACCCGGGCCCGCGGATACGGCGCCCGGGCCGCTGAACAGCGGCAACCGCGAGCCGGCCCCGCCGCCGCGGCCCGCCGCCCGCCGCCGCCCGCCCGCCCGCCGGGAACGGCCGGCCGGCCGCGCGGGCGCGCCCGGCCAGGGCGCGGGCGGGGGCGGTGCGCGGGCCGGGCCGCCCGCCCGCACCCCCGCCGGCCGCGCGCGGGGACCCGACCGCTCATGTACCGCCTTCACCCCCCTGCGCCGGACCGCGGCGCGCGGGGGTGTCCCCCGTCCCCCAAGGGAGTCGACAGTGAAACAGGAACGCGCCGCACGCACCCGCGAGGCTCTGGTGCAGGCCGCCGCCGTGGCCTTTGACCAGGCCGGCTTCCACGGCACCTCCCTGGGCCGCGTCAGCAAGGCGGCGGGCATCTCCATGGGCGCGTTGACCTTCCACTTCCCCACCAAGGACGAGCTCGCCGACACCGTGCAACTGCGCGGGCTCACCACCACCCGCGACGCCGTCCAGCGGCTGCTGGCCGGCCGCGAGCCGGCCCTGGAGACGGTCGTGGACGTCACCCTGGAACTGGCCGCGCTGCTCCAGGAGGAACCCGTGGTACGCGCCGCCGCCCGCCTGACCCGCGAGCGCGAGAGCGCACCGGAGGGCGCGCTGTGGCCCTCCTCCTGGCTGCCGGCCATCGAGGACCTGCTGGAGGCCATGCCCGCGGGCCAGCTGCGCGCGGGCTGCGACCCGCGCACCGTCCTGGCCCTGGTGGCCCACCTGGTGGCCGGGGTGGAGTCCTACCTGCGCAGCTGCGGCCGGGACGGCTGCGACACCTACAAGAGCGCCCCCGAACAGCTGGCCCGGATCTGGGAACTGGCCCTGTACGGCATCCGCCGCGGCCGCGGCCTGTAGGCGGCTGCGTCTTGCGCAAGTCGGCGTTGCCGCACCGCCCGCGGCCGCCGAGGGTGGAAAGCACCCCCTGCTGCCGGTGTCCCGTGCAAGGAGCTGCCCCGTGGCGGACACAGACGTCGTCGCCCGCACCCCCGCCGAGCCCGATCC
>NZ_JOJM01000221.1 GCF_000720325.1 Streptomyces sp. NRRL B-1347 | reverse complement strand
GAGATGCCGGTGGACAGGGGCAGTCCGGTCCGTTCCGTGATCAAGTGGATCTTCGGCCCGTACTTGCCCCGGTCCACAGGATTCGGGCCGGTCAGGTCCCCCTTTTCATGGCTCGCATGGTCACCGAGTCGATGGCGCACCGCGACCAGTCCAGCTCGCCGCGGGCGCCGAGCTCGTCGAGGACCAGGCGGTGCAGCTTGGCCCAGACCCGAGCCTTCGTCCACTCCGTGAAGCGCCGGTGGGCTGTCGCACCCGAGGGCCCGAACGATGCCGCCGAAGCTGCTGCCAGGTGCAGCCCGACGCGGCCACGAACACGATCGCGGCCAGCACCTCCCGGGTCCCCGTGCCGACGCCGGCCACCGCCCTGCGGCCGCACCGGGACCCCCGGCACCACCCGCTGAAACAACTCCCACAACTCATCCGGCACCAGACGCTCCACGATCCCCACGACCGCAGACTACCGAACCAGCCAAATGAGATAACGTCTTACGTGGTGCAGGCACGGTGCTCGTGGATCTCCTTCACCAGGATCGTAACCCTGGCATCAGGGACTCCACGAAACTCAGTGCAGCTCACCCGATCGGTGGCCACGTTGAGAACGTGCAATGTGTCGATGCCTAGTGTGACAAGAGGCTGCGGTTATATAGCGGGTATGGGTCCGCAGACCGGTGGTCTTCCTGCGGCGGACTCGGGCCGTGTCGTCCTGATTCCACGCACCCCTGGGCGGCACGGTCAAAATCCGTCGTTCTGGAAGGGACGCGACGGTCCATACCACCACGCGAGGGGGAGGGAAGCTGTGTGGCGGTTCACCCGTTCGCCCGCTGGGCTGTGCCACTGTAGGGGCCCGGAGGAGGGAGCGCAGTCCAGGGCCCCTACAGATTTCGCGCTCCGCAGGGAACGGATTGTGCACGCGACGTCCGGTGTAACGAGGCGTGCTCACGAAGGACACGGGCACTTCCCCCAAGGCCGGGTAGTTAGCGTTTCTGCAGGTCATGCAAGGGGAGTTGACGGGGTTCTGAGGTAGAGCAACGGAGCTCGTTGGTACAGGAGTCGTCCAAGACAGCTTGTACCTGAAGGAGCTCCGTTGCCCGAGCATTGTGCCCTGCCGGCGTCGCTGGCGACCATCACCCGTACGGTCACGGTGGCCGCGGGCCGGTTCGCTCCTGGCCATCTGGGGGAGCTGACACCAGTCGTGCCGTTCGGCCTCGTGGACGCAATCTTGTTGCAGACCCGGACCGTGCAGCGGCGGCTGAGGCGTCCCCCGGAGTACTGGCCCCGAGTGGGGTGTTGGTGAGCCAGGCGTCGATGCGGACGAGGTTGAGGGCCATCGCGGTGAGTACGTGTTGCAAGTGGGTCTTGGCGATGCCGCTTG
>NZ_JOJM01000220.1 GCF_000720325.1 Streptomyces sp. NRRL B-1347 | reverse complement strand
GACCAGTGCCTTGGTGGACGCGTCCAGGCCGGGGACGTCCGCGCCCTCCGTCAGGGCGGGTTCGACGCGCTTGGCGAGGACCTTGCCCAGTTCGACGCCCCACTGGTCGAAGGAGTCGATGTTCCAGATCGCGCCCTGGACGAACACCTTGTGCTCGTAGAGCGCGATGAGCTGGCCCAGGACCGAGGGGGTGAGCTCCCGCGCGAGGATCGTCGTCGTCGGGTGGTTGCCCCGGAACGTCTTGTGCGGAACCAGCTCCTCCGGCACCCCCTCCGCCCGCACCTCGTCCGGTGTCTTGCCGAAAGCCAGGGCCTGCGTCTGGGCGAAGAAGTTGGCCATCAGCAGGTCGTGCTGGGCGACCAGGCCCGGCCGCAGACCGGCGACCGGCTCGGCGAAGCCGATGAAGTCCGCCGGGATGAGCTTCGTACCCTGGTGGATCAGCTGGTAGTACGCGTGCTGACCATTCGTCCCCGGCGTGCCCCACACCACCGGACCCGTCTGCCACTCCACCGGATTGCCGTCCCGGTCCACGGACTTGCCGTTGGACTCCATGTCCAGCTGCTGCAGATACGCCGTGAACTTCGACAGGTAGTGCGAGTACGGCAGCACCGCATGCGACTGCGCGTCATGGAAGTTGCCGTACCACACACCCAGCAGCCCCAGCAGCAACGGCACGTTCGCCTCCGCCGGCGCCGTACGGAAGTGCTCATCGACCAGCCGGAACCCCTCCAGCATCTCCCGGAAGGCATCCGGACCGATCGCGATCATCAACGACAGACCGATGGCCGAGTCGAACGAATAGCGGCCGCCGACCCAGTCCCAGAACTCGAACATGTTCGCCGTGTCGATACCGAAGTCCGCGACCTTCTGGGCATTCGTCGACAACGCCACGAAGTGCTTGGCGACCGCACCCTGATCGGCGCGCAGCTCGGTCAGGAGCCAGTCCCGCGCGGACGTGGCATTGGTGATCGTCTCGATCGTGGTGAACGTCTTCGAGGCGATGACGAACAGCGTCTCCGCCGCGTCCAGGTCGCGCACGGCCTCGTGCAGGTCGGCGCCGTCCACGTTCGACACAAAGCGGACCGTCAGACCACGGTCGGTATAGGCGCGCAGCACCTCGTGGGCCATGGCGGGACCGAGGTCGGAACCGCCGATGCCGACGTTGACCACGTTCTTGATGCGCTTGCCGGTGTGGCCCGTCCACTCACCCGAACGGACCCGCTCCGCGAAGCCCGCCATCTTGCCGAGCACGGCGTGCACACCCGGCACCACGTCCTCACCCTCGACCTCGACCACGGCGTCCGCAGGCGCGCGCAGCGCGGTGTGCAGCACCGCACGCCCCTCCGTGGTGTTGATCCTCTCGCCCCGGAACATCGCGTCCCGCAGCCCGAACACGTC
>NZ_JOJM01000219.1 GCF_000720325.1 Streptomyces sp. NRRL B-1347 | reverse complement strand
CGGGCAGTGGGTTGAAGGGGCTGCGGCAGCGGGTCGAGCTGGTCGGGGGGACCTTCGAGTTCGGTCCCCGCCCCGACGGCGGCTTCCACATCGAATCCGTACTGCCTCTGGAAGCGGCCCATGGATAGACTGTCGACATGGGGCATGAAGTCGTAAAGGTGCTGGTCGTCGATGACGAACCCATGGTCTGCGCACATTTGAGAACGATTTTGGGTTCGGCCGAGGATATCGACGTCGTCGACGCCGCCCACGACGGAGCCGCCGCGGTGGAGGCCGTGATGCGGCATCGCCCCGATCTCGTCCTCATGGATTTGCGGATGCCGGGTGTGGACGGCCTCACGGCCATCGAATGCATCATGAAACTGGACCAGCCACCAAAAGTCGTGGCACTTACCACCTTTGACGCCGATCAGTATGTGATGCGGGCACTGCGCAGTGGCGCCAGTGGATTTCTGGTGAAGTCGACGCCGCCCGAGGACCTGATCGGCCTGGTCCGGGTGGCCGCCGACGGGCACACGGTGCTCTCGCCCGTGGCCATGCGCCGCATCGTGGCGGCGTCGTCCGACGAGGACGCGGCGCGCGAGCGGGCCAAGGCCCTCGTCGGCAAGCTCACCGAGCGGGAGACGGACGTGCTCACCTGCCTCGGCGAGGGCCTGTCGAACGCCCAGATCGCCACGAAGCTGTTCCTGAGCGAGGCGACCGTCAAGGGCTATGTCTCCCGCATGCTCGTCAAGCTGGAGTGCACCAACAGGACCCAGGCGGGCCTGCTCGCGTACGACGCGGGCCTCGTCAGCCGCTGAGCGCGGCGGGCCGCCGGCCCGGGCCGACGGCCGTGCACCGGAGCCGCAGCTGGACAGGCCCCGCGTCCCACGAGGGCGTCCCCTCCCGCCGTACGCAGGAAGCCCGCACCCACTCAAGACGGCCGGAACCAAGAAGGCCGGAACCACGAGGCTCCGGCCTTCTCCATGCCGCCCCGGCCACGGCACACCTCGACCGCGACCGGCCATTGCCCGGCCCCGCCGCGGCAGACCCACCGCTGGCGGCTGGCAGCGGCCGAGCGTCCGGTCACACGCAGCCGATCGCTGCCCGACGGCTCACCGTGGCCGATGCATGCGGCTGCCGGGACTCGCCGCAACCGTCCATGGTCCGGCGGCTGACCGCCGCCGACGGCTGCACGGCCCCGCCGCAGCTCACCCTTGCCCGGCCGCTCACCGCGGTCCACCGCGGCCCGGCCGCACCGCGGTCGACCGGGCGCCGGGCGCAGCGGGGGCCTCGTCAGCCCTGGCCCACCACGCGCGGGCGCCGCGGACGGATCCAGCTGCGCGTCGTCGGGACGTAGATCGGAAGCTCGGATTCGATGTGGAAGCCGCCGTCGGGGCGGGGACCGAACTCGAAGGTCCCCCCGACCAGCTCGACCCGCTGCCGCAGCCCCTTCAACCCACTGCCCG
>NZ_JOJM01000218.1 GCF_000720325.1 Streptomyces sp. NRRL B-1347 | reverse complement strand
TAGTAGGGCTTGGTCAGGTTCGCTCGATGGTGGCGTGTCCGCTTGCTCGGTCGTGCCGTTGATCGGGTGTGTTGGGTGGGGAGTTGGCCGCGGTCCGGTGTGATCTGGAGGATTTCGCGGCGGAGATGTTCGAGCCGTTCGCGCGGGTGGACCAGCGCCGGTGGGGTGGGGTCTATCTGCGGGGACTGCTGCTGGATGGCGGGCGTAAGTCGGTGGAGCCGATGGCCGCGCGGCTGGGCGAGGACGGCAACCGGCAGGCCCTGGCCCACTTCGTCACCTCCAGCCCGTGGGATGCGGCGCATGTCCGGGCCCGGCTCGCGTGGCGGATGCAGCCGGTCATCAGGCCCACCGCGCTGATCATCGATGACACCGGGTTCCTCAAGGACGGGGACGCATCCGCGTGTGTGACCAGGCAGTACACGGGGACGGCGGGCAAGGTCACCAACTGCCAGGCCGGGGTCTCGCTGCACCTGGCGGCCAACCATGCCTCGGCGGCGGTGAACTGGCGCCTGTTTCTGCCCGAGAGCTGGGATCCCGCCTCGCCGAAGGCCGATGCGGACAAGGTGACCCGCCGTGCGAAGTGCCAGATCCCCGAGGGCATCGGGCATGTCGAGAAGTGGCAGCTGGCCCTCGACATGATCGACGAGACGCGGTCCTGGGGCATCGAAGTGCCCCAGGTCATCGCCGACGGCGGCTACGGCGATACCGCCGCCTTCCGGCTCGGGCTGGAAGACCGCGGCCTCACCTACGTGGTCGGCATCTCGACCACGACCACCGCTCACCCTGAGGACACACAGCCGTGCACTGCGGCCTACTCCGGCCGGGGCCGGCCACCGGTTGCGGCCTACCCCGTTCCGGCTCAGAGGGTGAAGAGCCTGGTCATCGCGGCTGGCAAACGCGCCGCACGGCCGGTGCAGTGGAGGGAGGGTTCACGGCCGGGCAGTGGCCGAAGCGGGCACAAGCGCATGTACTCGCGCTTTGTCGCTCTGCGGATCAGACCCGCCGGACGCGAGATCCGCAAGGCCGTCTCCGGCGCCGAGCTGCCGGTGCGCTGGCTGCTGGCCGAGTGGCCCGCCAACCAGGACGAGCCCGTGCAGTTCTGGCTGTCCAACCTGCCCGAGAACACCCCGCTGCCCGTCCTGGTCCGCACCGCGAAGCTGCGCTGGCGCATCGAGAACGACTACCGCGAGATGAAACAGGCCCTGGGCCTGGCCCACTTCGAGGGCCGCACCTGGCCAGGCTGGCATCACCACGTCAGCCTCGTCTCCGCGGCCCACGCCTTCTGCACCCTGCAACGGCTGAGCCGGTCCCCAAAAGAGACGGCGTCGGCCTGAGCCTCTACCGAGTCGTCCGCGAGCTGCAGTTACTCCTCGCGATCTGGATCGGCGCCTGCCCCACCTGTCACCGCGACATCCCCGACCCCGCACCAACCTGACCAAGCCCTACTAGG
>NZ_JOJM01000217.1 GCF_000720325.1 Streptomyces sp. NRRL B-1347 | reverse complement strand
GCGCCCGGGGGCAAGGGCCGGCGGCGCGGGGCCGTGCCGGCCCCGGGCCCCGCGGGTGCCGGGCCGGGGGGGCGGGCCCGGCCCGGTGGGGGCGGGTCAGGCGGTGCGGGGCAGGGCCTGGGGGGTGGCCGGTTCGGCCGGGGCGGCCAGGCGGCTGTAGGCGTAGGCGGCGGAGACCAGGGTCATGTGGTGGTGCCAGCCGGGGTAGGAGCGGCCCTCGAAGTCCAGCAGTCCGCATTCGTCCTGGAGGTGGGTCATGGTGGCGCGGGTGCGGGCGTGCAGCTGGGCCAGGGCCATGAGTTCGTCCAGGCGGGCGTCCAGGAGGTTGGAGACCCAGACCCGGGCCGGGCGCTGCAGGCTGGGCCGCCACTGGGTGAAGATCCGCAGGGTGTGGGCGGTGCCGGGCAGGCGGATCAGGCCGGACAGGATCCGGATGTGGCGCTGGCCGTGCTCGGGCGTGGTGACGGTGACCACGTGCGGGTGGCGGGTGCTGTGCTGGTAGAGGAACTGCCGTGCGCCGCTGGGGCTGTGGGCGCCCAGGTGCGAGGCGGTGGTGCGGGCGGTGGCCGGGCACACCCCCATGCCCGGCGGCACCGAGACCACCATGTGGCGGCCCTGGCGGTGCAGTTGCTCGATGAGCTGGGCGACGTCGGTGTGGTCGCTCATGTCGGCGACCACCGGCGCCGGGGCGTGCCGGGTGCGCCTGGCCAGGGTGCCGGCCAGGTCCGCGGCGTGCGCCCACAGCGGCCGGTGGCGGACCAGGTCGGGGATGCGGGCGCGCTCGCGCAGCCGCTCGTCGGCGTTCCACTGCTCGGGCAGCATCAGCCGCCAGTCCACCGGCAGCTGCAGCTCGCCCGCCGACAGGAACACCCCGATGCCCAGCTGGCAGTTGATGGTGCGCCCGGCCTCGGGCACGAACCGCCGGTGCACCCCGCAGGAGTGGCCGCCGCGCTTGGGCAGCACCGCGGTGGCGATGATCCACGCCCGCGGCGTGGCCCGCTGCTCCACATACCGGGTCAGCTCCTTGCGGGCCGGGTCCCACTCCCAGGGGCTGGCGTTGATGAACTGCTGCAGCGACTGCGAGGCGGTGGGCGAATCGGAGATCGCCGCCGCCAGGCGCCGCACCGACTTCTTGCCCGGTGTCGACAGCAGCCCCTGCAGATACCCCTGCGCCCAGCGGCGCTGATCGGCGCGCGGCAAATGCCCGAAGAGCGCCGCGGCGAACGCCGACAGCGGATCACTGCCCCCCGCCGCTGACGCCACCCCCACCTGCTGCTGTCCGGCCATGGTCGTTCCCCTCCGTGACGTGTCCGACCCAAAAAGCGTAGCGAACGTTCGCTTTGTTTTCGAGGAGGGGGAGCGTACCGGTGCGACTTGGTGAACTCCAGCGCCCCGCACGGGACTTCACGCCCGCGCACCCCGCCCCCTCCGCCCCCGCGCACCACCCCCGCACCCC
>NZ_JOJM01000216.1 GCF_000720325.1 Streptomyces sp. NRRL B-1347 | reverse complement strand
GTACTACAGCCGTGACTCGTGATCTCGTCTCTCACGGGCGGCGTTGTGGCAGCGTTGCGCGCGGGCTTGGTGGGCGCGGCGCCAGTGCGACTGGGTGATCACGATCGCTGGTGGCGGAGGTGATGTGGCCCATGCGAGCCGGTTGAGCAGGCGGCGGATCTCCTCGGCGGTGTAGTGGATCAGCTTGTCGACATAGGCAGTCAGCCCCCTTTGCCGGTGCCGATGGGTGTGGTGGGGGTGGGCAACTGGGCTGTGACATCGGGTTGTTCGAGGTTGTGGGTGCGGGTGGCGGTGATGGTCAGGAAGGCGAGGGCGGCCATGGACAGGGTGATGTGGCGGTGCCAGGCGTCCCAGGTGCGGACCTCGTAATGGTCCAGACCGCAGTCGGATTTCGCGGTCTCGAAGCAGTCCTCGATGGACCAGCGCAGGCCCATCACGCGGACGATCTCGCCGATCGGGGTGCCGCTCTTGGCGTGCACGGCGAAGTAGGCGATCTGGCTGGGATCCGTGATCGAGCGCCGCACCAGCAACAGGTGGACGTAGCCGCGGCGCGGGCCGCCCTCGGCCCCGCCGGGCCAGGTCACCTCGGCCAGGGCCCAGTCACAGGAGCGCGGCCCTTTGGCGCCGGCCCCGCACGAGCGGCGCTCGAAGAGAAGCGGGATCTGGGTGGCGAACGCGTCCGCGCGCAGGTTGCCGGTGGCGTGGGTGTGCACGGTCTCGTCGGCGGGGACGGCCATCACATACGGGATGCGGCGCCGCTCGAGTGCGGCGCGCAGCTTGCGGTCCTGGCCGTAGGCGCTGTCGGCGGCCACCCAGCCGAACGGCACGCGCGCCCGGCGGCACCGCTCGATCATCCGCCGGCCCAGTTCCGGCTTGGTCACCACCGCCTTCGCCCGCGGCCGGGGGATGCGCTGAGTGCGGCAGCGGCCGGCGTCGGCGCACCAGCTCGCGGGCAGATACAACTCGCGGTCGATCAAAGCGCGTCCGCTGTCGGTGGCGTACGCGCAGAACACCGCGACCTGGCAGTTCTCGATCTGCCCGGTGCTACCCGCATACTGCGGGGCCACCCCGGCCGACATCCGGCCCTTCTTGACAAACGCGGTCTCGTCCAGCACCAGCACCCCGTCCTCGCGGGCCAAAAACCGCACCACGAACGACCGCAGCGCATCGCGGAGTTGATCAGCACACCAGGTCGAGCGGCCCAGGAACCACTGCACCCGGTCCGGCGTCGCGTGTCCCACATGCTCGGCGATCTGCCAGCCGCTCTTCCGCTCGACCGGCGCGATCAACGCCTTCACATACGCCATCGCCATCAGGCGCGGCTCCACCCGCCCGAACACCCCCGCCAACCCAGCGAAGAAGTCATCGAACCAACCCGACCAGACCTGCACCGCCCACCGCGTATCCACACAGACATCAACGCGTCACCCGACTACCGGACACGGACACAAGTCACGGCTGTAGTAC
>NZ_JOJM01000215.1 GCF_000720325.1 Streptomyces sp. NRRL B-1347 | reverse complement strand
GCCGTCGCATGTGGCGTATGTGATTTATACGTCGGGTTCGACGGGGCGTCCGAAGGGTGTGGCGGTTCCGCATGGGAATGTGGTGGCGCTGTTTGGTGGGACGGATGGCTGGTTCGGGTTTGGTGCGGGGGATGTGTGGGCGTGGTTCCATTCGTTCGCGTTTGATTTCTCGGTGTGGGAGTTGTGGGGGGCGCTGCTGCATGGTGGGCGTCTTGTGGTGGTGCCGCGTGAGGTGTCGCGTTCTCCGCGTGAGTTTTTGGAGTTGCTGGTCGCGGAGCGTGTGACGGTTTTGAATCAGACGCCGTCGGCGTTCTATCAGTTGATGGCGGCTGAGGTGCGGGAGCCGTCGTTGGGTGAGCGTCTGGTGTTGCGGTGTGTGGTGTTCGGTGGTGAGGCGTTGGATCTGTCGCGGTTGCGGGAGTGGTATGTGCGGCATGCGGCGGATGCGCCGGTGCTGGTGAACATGTATGGCATCACTGAGACGACTGTGCATGTGAGCTTGGCATCACTGAGACGACTGTGCATGTGAGCTACATGGCTTTGGATGAGGCTGTGGTGGCTGGTGGTGCGGGCAGTGTGATCGGTGTGGGTATCCCGAATCTGCGGGTGTTTGTGCTGGGTTCGGATCTGCGGCCGGTGCCGGTGGGTGTTGCGGGTGAGTTGTATGTCGCGGGCGCGCAGCTGGCCCGTGGGTATCTGGGTCGTCCGGGGCTGTCCGCGGAGCGTTTCGTGGCCTGTCCGTTCGGGTCGGCGGGTGAGCGGATGTATCGCACGGGTGATGTGGTGCGTTGGTGTGCGGACGGGAACCTGGAGTTCCTGGGGCGTGCGGATGACCAGGTCAAGGTCCGTGGCTTCCGTATCGAACTCGGCGAGATCGAGGCGGCGTTGGAATCCCACCCCGCCGTGGCCCAGGCCGCGGTACTGGTGCGCGAGGACGCGCCGGGGGACAAGCGCCTCGTCGCGTACGCCGTCCCGGCCGCTTCCGGTGACACGGCGGACACGGCGGTACTGAGGGCACATGTCGGTGGTCTGCTGCCGGAGTACATGGTTCCGGCAGCGATGGTGGTCCTTGACGCACTGCCGCTGACGGTCAACGGCAAGCTCGACCGCCGCGCGCTGCCCGCGCCGGAGTACACCGTGTCGGTGGGGCGGGCTCCGTCGGGTGTGCGGGAGGAGATCCTGTGCGCGGTGTTCGCCGAGGTACTCGGCGTTCCGAGCGTGGGTGTCGACGACAACTTCTTCGAGCTGGGCGGCCATTCGCTCCTCGCGGTGTCGCTGGCTGCCGCTGGTGGAGCTGTCGGCGCAGGAGATCGAGCGTATCTCGGCCCGGGTCGAGGGCGGTGCGGCGAACATCGCCGACATCTACCCCCTCGCTCCATTGCAGGAAGGCATCTTCTTCCACTCCGTGCTGGGTGGTGAGTCCGGCGCGGACGTGTACGTGCTGCCGACGGTGCTCGGCTTCGATGCGCGGGAGCGTGTTGACCAGTTCCTCGGGGCGTTGCAGGCTGTCGTGGACCGGCACGACATCCTCCGTACGGGCTTCGCGTGGGACGGCCTGCGCGAGCCGGTGCAGGTCGTGGTCCGGCACGCCGGCATCCCCGTGACTGAGGTCAACCTCGCGGGCCATGAAGGGGACTTGGCGCAGGCGCTGCTGTCCCTGTGCAGCCCCTCCATGGACATTCGACAGGCTCCGCTGCTGCGGGTCACCGTCGCGGCGGAGCCGGGCAGCGACCGCTGGCTGCTCGCCCTGCAGGTCCATCACCTGGTCCAGGACCACACCGCTCTGGCCGTGCTTCTGGGTGAGGTGCGTGCGTTGCTCGGCGGCGACGCGGCGTCTCTGCCCGTGCCGGTTCCGTTCCGGGAGTTCGTGGCGCAGGCACGTCTGGGTGTGTCGCGTGCGGAGCATGAGCGGTTCTTCGGTGAGCTGCTCGACGGCGTGAGCGAGCCGACGGCGCCGTTCGGGTTGCTGGACGTGCACGGTGACGGTTCGGACGTCGCCGAGGCGTCGACCATGCTGGACGCGGGTCTCGCTGTGCGTCTGCGGGAGCAGGCGCGACGTCTGGGCGTCAGCCCCGCCACGCTGTTCCACCTGGTGTGGGCCCGGGTTGCCGCGGTGACCTCAGGCCGCGATGACGTCGTGTTCGGCAGTGTGCTGTTCGGCCGTATGCAGGCGGGCGCCGGTGCGGACCGTACGCCGGGTCTGTTCATCAACACGCTGCCCGTACGTGTGCCCACCGGCGAGGTCTCGGTGAGTGAGGCCGTGCGGGGCATGCAGAAGCAGCTCGCCGACCTCCTCGTCCACGAGCACGCTCCGCTCACGCTTGCCCAGCAGGCGGCCGATCTCGCAGCGGAGACCCCGCTGTTCACCTCCCTCCTCAACTACCGCCACAACGACCGTCCGCGTGAGGAGATGGGCCTCGAGCTCGGAGGTGTAGACATCGTCTACACCCGTGAGCGGACGAACTACCCGCTGACGGTGTCGGTGGATGACACCGGCGAAGCCTTCGGTCTGACGGTGCAGGCGAGTGCTCCGATTGACGCGGACTCGGTGTGTGGCCTGGTCGGCGCTGCGGCCGAGAGCATCGTCACGGCGCTGGAAGGCGAGGCCGAGGGCCTGCGTCTGCACCAGATTTCGGTTCTGCCCGAGGCGGAGCGGGATCGTCTGGTGCGTGGGTGGAACGACACTGGTCGTTCTGTTCCTGAGGTGTCGTTGACGGAGTTGTTGGCGGCGCAGGTGTGTGAGACGCC
>NZ_JOJM01000214.1 GCF_000720325.1 Streptomyces sp. NRRL B-1347 | reverse complement strand
GCCCGGCCCCCGCCACCCCGGCCCCGGCCCTGGCCCTGGCTCCGGCCGTGCGGGCTCGTGCCCCGCGGGCCGGGCGCACCGCACCGCCCCGTGCCGCCCCACCCCCCACCCGCCCGTCACCGCGCACCGCACGGTGAACGGCGGGCGCGCGGCGCACCCCGCTCAGCGACGTCCACGTCAGCCCGGAGCACTCCGGGACCCGCATCGTCACCGGGAGGAACCCTTGAGCACCGACCAGGCCGAAGCCACCGCCGCCCGGCGCGCGCCCGTGCCCGTCACCCCGTCCACCCACGCGGTGACCGACACCCCCGACTGGTACAAGCGGGCCGTCTTCTACGAGGTCCTGGTCCGCTCCTTCAAGGACAGCGACGGCGACGGCGTCGGCGACCTGAAGGGCCTGACCTCCAAACTGGACTACCTGCAGTGGCTGGGCGTGGACTGCCTGTGGCTGCCGCCCTTCTTCCAGTCCCCGCTGCGCGACGGCGGCTACGACGTGTCCGACTACCGCGCGGTGCAGCCCGAGTTCGGCACCCTGGACGACTTCCGCGACCTGCTCAAGGCCGCCCACCAGCGCGGCATCCGCATCATCACCGACTTCGTGATGAACCACACCAGCGACCAGCACGCCTGGTTCAAGGCCTCGCGCGCCGACCCCGAAGGCCCCTACGGCGACTACTACGTCTGGGCCGACGACGACGAGAAGTACCCCGACGCCCGCATCATCTTCGTCGACACCGAAACCTCCAACTGGACCTTCGACCCGGTGCGCAAGCAGTACTACTGGCACCGCTTCTTCTCCCACCAGCCCGACCTGAACTTCGACAACCCGGCCGTCCAGGACGAGATCATCTCCGCCCTGCGGTTCTGGCTCGACATGGGCATCGACGGCTTCCGCCTGGACGCCGTGCCCTACCTGTACGCGGCCGAGGGCACCAACTGCGAGAACCTCCCCGCCACCCACGCCTTCCTGCGCCGCGTGCGCGAGGTCATCGACACCCACTACCCGGGCCGCATCCTGCTGGCCGAGGCCAACCAGTGGCCCGAGGACGTCGTGGACTACTTCGGCGACTACGAACGCGGCGGCGACGAATGCCACATGGCCTTCCACTTCCCGCTCATGCCGCGCCTGTTCATGGCCGTGCGCAAGGAGTCCAAGTTCCCCGTCTCGGAGATCCTCGCCAAGACCCCCAAGCTGCCCGCCGCCTGCCAGTGGGGCCTGTTCCTGCGCAACCACGACGAACTGACCCTGGAGACGGTCACCGACGAAGAACGCGACTAGCCCGGCTCGCCGATCCTCTACTACGGCGACGAGATCGGCATGGGCGACAACATCTGGCTCGGCGACCGCGACGCGGTGCGCACCCCCATGCAGTGGACCCCGGACCGCAACGCCGGCTTCTCCGACGGCGACCCGGCCAGCCTGACCCTGCCCACCAACCTGGGCCCCGTCTACGGCTACCCGGCCGTCAACGTGGAGAGCCAGCGCGACAACCGCGCCTCCCTGCTGCGCTGGACCCGCCGCATGCTGGCCGCACGCCGCCGCCACCACAAGGCCTTCGGCCTGGGCGACTTCGAGGAGATACCCACCTCCAACGCCGCCGTCCTTGCCTATGTGCGCCGCCACTTCGACGAGGACGGCCACCCCACCGAGATGCTGTGCGTCAACAACCTCTCGCGCCACCCCCAGCCCGTCGAACTCGACCTGCGCGCCTACAGCGGCGTCGTCCCGGTCGAGGTCACCGGCCAGACCACCTTCCCGCCGATCGGCCCGCGCCCCTACCAGCTGAGCCTGACCGGGCACAGCTTCTACTGGTTCTGCGTCTGCCGCCACGGGACCCCGCAGTGAGCCCCACCGCCCTGGCCATCCCCTTCGACCGCCTGGAGCGGGCCCTGACCGCCTGGCTGCCCGCCCCGCCCGCCCGCTCCGGGCGGGCGGGCCCGGGGCCGCAGCGCGTGACGATCGAGGAGCTCGGCCTGGCCGCCGACGGCCCCCGGCCCGCCGGCACCGCCCTGGTCCTGATCCTGGGCCTGCGCACCCACCACGGCGACGGCAGCACCGCCGCGCACCGCCTGGCCGTCGCCATCCACCCGCTCACCGACCTCCCCGACCCCGACTCCGGCCCCACCGGCCCCGCCGGGCCTGCCGCGGCCGGGGGCGCGGCGCAGGCGCCGCACGTCATCGCGGTCCTGGACGACGTCGTCATCTGCCGCCCCCCGGCCCCGGCCGCTCACGGGCCCGAGCAGCCGAAAGGAGAGCCCACCCTGCTGACCGTGCACCTGAGGTAC
>NZ_JOJM01000213.1 GCF_000720325.1 Streptomyces sp. NRRL B-1347 | reverse complement strand
GGGGGGGGGTGGTGCGGGGCGGTGCGGGGGTCGGGGCCGGTGCGCCCGGAGGGGGGCGGGGGCACCGGCCGGTGCGGACCGGCGGGCAGGGGGGGTCAGGTGGCGTGGATGAGGGCTTTGGGCTCCAGGAGGAATCCGGCGAGGCTGCCGTCGTGGGGCAGTTCGGGGCGTGAGAGCCAGGGCCGGACGTCGCCGGTGGTGACCTTGCGGACGCTCGGTTCGTGCAGCAGCTGCTCGGCCAGGGCGGTGTGGCGGCCGGTGAGGCTGACCACCAGGGAGTGGCGCAGCGGGGCGGTGCCGTGCTCCTCGCGCCAGGGGGCGACGACGACGAAGGGGAAGGGCAGTTCGGTGCCGAGCAGCCGGTGGTGCGGGTCGTCCACGGAGATCACCAGGGGGCGCAGCACGACGCTGGTGTCCTCCAGGGCGCTCAGCGGCCCGTCCGGGTACAGCGCGCTGGAGTGGTCTGTGCCCTGGGCGGCGAGGCCGGTGAGGTAGGGGCCCAGGGCCTCGGCGTTGGTCTGGGTGGTGGCGGGCAGCAGGGCCTGCGCCGAGGTGACGGGGTGCGGTTCCAGCGCGGCCAGGCGGGTGGCCAGGGCGTCGGCGAGCTCGCCGACGTCGCCGCTGGTCAGGACGGCGGAGATGTTGTTGCAGCGCACGCCGCCGTCGTCGGCGATCCACTGGGTGAGGCTGTCGGCAAGCGCGGTGGCGCCGGCGGCGTCCACCAGGGCCTTGCTGCGGCCGGGGCCGCGCACCAGGATGTCGCGGCGGTTGCCGTAGCGGGCGGCCGCGTCCGGGCCGCCGTAGACGATGCCCAGGTCGGCCTGGTCGAGCAGGTGGTCGCCCAGGTCGTGGCCGCCGGGCAGGAACGCGAGCCGGTGCGGGGGCAGTCCGGCCTGGAGCAGGGCCGCGGTCAGCCGGCGGGGGGTGAAGGGGTCCTTGCTGCCGGGGCGCAGCAGCACGCTGTAGCCAAGGGAGAGGGCGCGTACCCAGGTGACGTTGGGCTCGGGGTGGTTGTTGGGCACGACGACGGCCAGGACGCGGCCGCGCGGCACCCAGTGGCGGGCGAAGCCGCCCTCGGCGAAGGGGGCGGGCAGCTCGGCGGCGTTGAGCTCCTCGATGCGGGCCAGGGCGGAGCGGATGCCGGCGGTGGCGCGCTCGATGGTGCCGCGCGGGGAGCCGGTGGCCGCCGCGACCCGCCGCTGGTACTCCGCGGGGCTCTCCCCGCCGAGGGTGGCGGTGGCGAACAGCTCCCCGGCGGCGGCGAACAGCTCAGGCTTCGGGGCGGGCCCGCCGGCGTGGGCGCGCACCCGGTGCACGGCCGCCTGCGCGAGCAGCCGCGGGGCCAGGCCGATCTCGGCGACCACCTGGCCGTCCACGCCCGTCAGTTCGGCCGTGTCACGGCTGTCGACCTCGCTCCCGCCGATGACCGGATTGAGCCGGGCAACGGCGGCGTCGGCAACGGCGTCGGGGGCGGGGGTGACGGGGGTGGGC
>NZ_JOJM01000212.1 GCF_000720325.1 Streptomyces sp. NRRL B-1347 | reverse complement strand
CGGCGGGGGTGGTGCGGGGGCCGGGTCCGGGGGCCGGGGGTGCGGGGCCGGCGGCACGGGGCGGTGGGGCGCGGTCAGGGGCTGAGGGGCCGCTCATCGTTCACCCCCCTCGTGGTGGCCTTCAGCCGTCGGCCCGGCATGGATTTCAGGATTCTGAGGCGTTCCCGTACGGGCAAGGAATGGTGTTTCATCCCGGCAAGTTGGCTTAGTCGCGGGGGGTTTTGAGGAATTCTTTGCGCGGGCCCGTGCTGTTTTCGTGCGGTGTTCCGCGGGGCCCGCCAGAAATCGCATCGCCGGTTTTTCCACCGCGTGGTGCAGCAGGGCGGCGACCGCCAGGCTCACCGCGAGGGCCGCGGCGGTCACCAGCAGGGCCACCGGGGTGGTGAACGCGCGCTCGTCCAGCGCCCGGTGGCCGTGGATGA
Source organism: Streptomyces sp. NRRL B-1347 (assembly GCF_000720325.1). Taxonomy (GTDB): domain Bacteria; phylum Actinomycetota; class Actinomycetes; order Streptomycetales; family Streptomycetaceae; genus Streptomyces. The sequence goes on along the minus strand of NZ_JOJM01000212.1, from coordinate 1,082 downwards.
GGACCAGGCGGTGCACCAGGTACAGGGCGAAGGAGAGCTCGCCGAGGCGGACCAGGGCGGGCGCGGCCAGCACGGTGGGCCGGCCGGTGGCGTCGGCGTGGGCCAGGGCGCCGATCAGCAGGGCGACGGGCACCAGGGTCGCGGCCACCAGCCCTGCCAGGTAGGGCAGTTGGGTGGCCAGCACGTAGCCGGCGCCCAGCAGGGCGGCGGCGGGCAGCGGGCGCGGGCCGCGCCAGTGGCCCTCGCGCACGATCCGGGCCATCACCATGCCCAGGGCGAACTCCGCGGCGCGCACCGGCGGGAAGACGTACAGCAGCCAGTACTGCCACTGGCCGGTGGTGCCGTCGGGCAGGGCCAGGGCCGGGGTGTCGGGCAGCAGGGCGACGGCGGCGGGCAGGGCGGTCACGGCGGCGGCCAGGGCTGCGGCCAGCGGCCACAGGCCGCGCGCGGGCAGCGCCCGCAGGGCCCGCCACAGCAGCGGGAAGGCCAGGTAGAACAGCAGCTCGCAGGAGAGGGACCAGCTGACCGGGTTGCCGCTGACGTACATGTCCGGCTGCGGGAAGAACGACTGGACCAGGAGCACGTTGGCGCTCACGGCGCCGGGCTGCAGGGCGGCGCCGGTGGTGGCGAGCAGGACGAAGGCGGCCAGGGCGGTCACCAGGTGGCTGGGGTAGATCTTGGCCAGGCGGCGGCGCCAGAAGCGGCGGGCGCTGTCGGCGGGCCGGGCCGACCAGGTCAGCACGAAGCCGCTGAGCACGAAGAAGAACGACACCCCCACCCAGCCGGCCTTGGACAGGACGTCGGCGAGCCGGTGCTGGGTGCCGGGGTCGGCGAAGAAGCCCGCGAAGGAGGCGTGGAAGGCGAACACCGCGGCGGCGGCGGCGAAGCGCATGCCGGTCAGGGAGGGCAGGCGGTGCGGGCGGACGACGGCAACGACGGCGGCGGCCATGCGGGAACACTCCTGGGCGGTCACGGCACCCGGCGCCGGGCACCGGGTGTGCGGCCCGGCCCCGCCCGGGGCGGTGCGGCGGCCGGACACGGACGAGCCGGGCGGGGCGGGGGCCGGCGGGCGGGCCGGGCGG
>NZ_JOJM01000211.1 GCF_000720325.1 Streptomyces sp. NRRL B-1347 | reverse complement strand
GTGCCCTCAACTACCTCTCACCAGCCGAATTCGAACAGCAGCACCTACGAGCAGATACACTCTCAATCGCAGCATGAGCCCCTGTGTCCACACTCCGGGAGTTCGTTAACTTCCCGGCCTTGGGGCTTCGTTGCTGGAGTGTCTGCGCCAGGTGTTGTACCTGTTCAGCCAGCGGAAGACCGCGCGTCGGCAGGCTGTGGCTCCGGGCCGGCGTCGGGTGCCCCTGAGAGGTACTCCAGTGGGACTTCACCATTACCGCTGGTCAGGAGCGGTCTTTCCAGCCTAGCGGGCGGACGGTGCACCGCGGGCCGGTATCGGGGAGCCGTCGTGATCGGCGGGTCGGGACGTGCAGGCTCGGGGGCATGATGGCGGACTTTGTCACGGGACGCTGGAGTGCCGAGCTTGAGGACCTGTTTTTGCGGGTGAGCGGCCGGTTCGGCCGGGTTGAGGTGCGGCGTCGGATGCGGGACTACGTGCGGGGCCTGCTGGGCCCGGTGAGTCGCAAAAACAGCTGGCAGCTGGCCGAGTACGCCGGTCACACCGGCCCCTACGGTCTGCAGCACCTGCTGTCGTGGAGCCGGTGGGACCCCGACCAACTGCGCGATGACGTGCAGAGTTACGTCGCCGAAAAGCTCGGCGCCCCGGACGGTGTGCTGATCGTCGACGACACCGGGTTCGTGAAAAAGGGCACCGTCTCGGCCGGAGTGCAGCGGCAGTACTCCGGTACGGCCGGACGGACCGAGAACTGCCAGATCGGCGTCTTCGCCGCCTATGCCTCGCCTCGGGGGCGGGCGTTGGTGGACCGGGAGCTGTATCTGCCCAAGTCGTGGACGAATGATGTGGCCCGCTGCCGGGCCGCCCGCATCCCGGCCGACCGCGGCTTCGCCACCAAGGGGGAACTGGCCCACGTCCTGGTCCTGCGGGCCCTGGCCTCGCCGCTGCCGATCGCCTGGGTGACCGCCGACAGTCTCTACGGGCAGGAGTGGCGCTTCCGTCACCTGCTCGAGCAGGCCCAGGTCGGCTACGTGCTCGCGGTGCCCAAGTCCCAGCAGCTCAAGTCGCTGGCCGGGATCTGGCGCATCGACCAGTTGATCGCCGATGCACCGGACGACGCCTGGCAGATCTTGTCCTGCGGCGACGGCGCCAAGGGTCCGCGCGTCTATGACTGGGCCGCGGCGAAGCTGCCCGTCAACATTGTCTTCGATCCTGATCCGCCCACGCACGAGCGGTGGGTGCTGGCCCGCCGCGGTCTTAAGCGTCCCGACGAGATCGCCTACTACCTGGCCTACGCGCCCGCGGGCACTGCCGTGGAGAAGCTGGTCCGTGTCGCCGGCTCCCGCTGGGCGATCGAGGAGTGCTTCCAGGCCGCCAAGGGCCAGTGCGGCCTGGACCAGTACGAAGTGCGCCGTTACCCGGGCTGGTATCGGCACATCACCCTGGCCATGCTCGCGCACGCCTTCCTCGCCGCCATGGCCGCGGCCGCGGTCAAAAAAGGGGCGGCCGAAACGACCCAGCCGGCCTGGTCCCGCTCACCGTGGCAGAGGTCCGGCGCCTGCTGGCTGCTGTCCGCCCCTGGCCGGCGCACCGCGGTGTCGGCGCACTGACCTGGTCCCGCTGGCGCAGACGCCACCAGGCCATCGCCCGCGCCTGCCACTACCGCAGACGCGTCCGCGACCGAGGCGGCTCCCCGATACCGGCCCGCGGTGCACCGTCCGCCCGCTAGGCTGGAAAGACCGCTCCTGACCAGCGGTAATGGTGAAGTCCCACTGGAGTA
>NZ_JOJM01000210.1 GCF_000720325.1 Streptomyces sp. NRRL B-1347 | reverse complement strand
GCGTGAGCTGGCGTCGTCGGGTTCGGGTGGCGCGCCGGTGTTTTCATCCGTGGCGTTCGACCTGGTGGTGCCGAATGTGTGGGCGCCGTTGGTGGCGGGGCAGCGGGTGTGGTTGTACGGCGGTGAGCTGACGGAACTCGGGGATGCGCTGGTCGCGGCGGGTCCGTTCTCGTTCATCAAGCTCACCCCCGGCCATCTCGAAGTCCTGGACGGCCAGTTGGGTGATGCCGAGATCCAGTCGCTCGTCTCGCGTGTGGTGGTCGCGGGTGAGGCACTGCCGGGCCAGCTGGTCGAGCGCTGGCGCCAGCTCCTCGGGAGCGGCCAGGTCGTCAACGAGTACGGTCCGACCGAGGCGACCGTAGGGACCTGTGTGTTCCCGCTGGATCCGTACGGCGGGCCGGGTGAGCGCCTCTATCGGACGGGTGACCTGGTCCGGTGGCGGGCCGACGGGGCCGTGGACTTCCTGGGCCGCATCGACGACCAGGTGAAGATCCGTGGCTACCGCATTGAGCTGGGCGAGATCCGCGCGGCCCTGGTCGCGCAGGCTTCGGTGTCCGACGCCGCGGTCCTCGTCTCCGACGACCAGCGCCTGATCGGCTATGTGGTCGGCGCGAGCGAAGGCCTTGCCGAGGCGCTGGCGGCGGTGCTGCCGGAGTACGGGCACTCGATCAAGGCGATCGCCCTGGTCGGCGCGTTGCGGGCGCAGGGCTTCGAGGCGGGCGTGGGCGATGTGTTCCGGTACCGGACGGTGGCGGGTCTCGCCGCCGCGCTCGGCACCGGCGGGAACACCCCCGAACCGGCAGGCGTGGCACCGTTCGCGCTGCTCGAACCGCACGACCGGGAGCGGCTGCCCGAGGGACTCGTCGACGCGTTCCCGCTGGCGCAGGTCCAGCTCGGCATGCTGGTGGAGATGCTGGCCGACGACGGCCGCAACAAGTACCACAACACCACCACCTTCCGGATCAAGGACGGCCGCCCCTTCGACCGCGCCGCGCTCGCCGAGGCGGGCCGGGCCGTCGTCGAGCGCCACGAGATGCTCCGCGCCTCCTTCGACCTGGAGGGCTACTCGACGCCGCTCCAACTGGTCCACGAGGTCGCCGAACTGCCCGTCACCGTCCACGACCTGCGCGACCGTAACGCGGCGGAGCAGGAGGTGTTCCGCCGGGAGCACATCGTCAGCGAGCGCGCCCTGCCGTTCGCGCTCGACCGCGCGCCGCTCCTGCGGATCTCCGCGCTCGTCGAGTCCGACGAGGCGTGGTGGCTCTCGGTCAGCGTCTGCCACCCGATCACGGAGGGCTGGAGCCACCGCTCCCTCCTGAGCGACATCGTCGAGGGCTATCTGACACTGCGCGCCGACGGGGAACTGCCCCGGCCGGAGACGCCCGACGTGCGGTACGCCGACTTCGTGGCCGCCGAACTCGCCTCCCTCGCCTCCGACGAGGACCGCGCCTACTGGCGCGACGTCATCGAAGGACACGGCACCTTCGAGCTGCCGTCCGCCCTGGGCGACCCGGAGGCCGCGGGGGGCGACGCGCACACGCTGCGCGCCCGCGCCACCGAGACGGGCACCTCGCTCAAGGCCGTGCTGCACGCGGCGCACCTGAAGGTGATGAGCCAGCTCACGCCGGAAGAGGCCTTCTGCACCGGCCTGGTGTGCAGCGGCCGGCCCGAAGCGGTCGGCGCCGAGCGGGTCTACGGCATGTACCTCAACACCGTGCCGTTCGCCTTCCGCCGCGGCGCCCGCACCTGGCGCGACCTCATCGGCCAGGTCTTCGAGCAGGAGGGCGCCCTCTGGCCGCACCGGCGCTTCCCGATGCCGGTGATGCAGCGCGAACTGGGCGACGGCTCCCGGCTGCTGCACGTCCGCTTCAGCTACCTCGACCTGAGCGACGCCCAGACGGACAGCGACATCGTCGACGCCGACTCCGGCATGGGCGAGGGCGCCACTGAGTTCGGCCTCGCCGTGGCGGCCCGCGCCAGCGGCCTGCTCCTCACGGTGGACCCGAGCTCCGTCACCCACGCCTCCCTCACCCGCATCGCCGCGATGTACCGCGCGGTCCTCGAAGCGATCGCGGCCGACGCGGACGGCGACGCCGAGGCGACGCTCCTTCCGGACGGCGAGCGCGAGCGCGTCCTGCGTACGTGGGGTGGTTCGGAGTCGGTGGCGGTGGTGTCCGGGGTGTCGGTGCCGGAGTTGGTGGCGCGTCAGGTGGTCCGGGTTCCGGATGCTGTGGCGGTGG
>NZ_JOJM01000209.1 GCF_000720325.1 Streptomyces sp. NRRL B-1347 | reverse complement strand
GTCGTCGTGCGGGAGGTGCTGATCAGCTGGTCAGGGCGGGTTGACGGGGTTTCAGGTTCGTTCGTTTGGCCGGTACTCGCTCGGCGTAGTGCTTCTCCTCGAACTCGACGGGGCTGAGGTAGCCGAGCCGCTTCTGGATCCGGCGGGAGTTGTAGAAGCCATCGATGTACTCGAAGAGCGCGAGGTTCGCCTCGGCCCGGGTGGTGAACGTGCGGCCGCGGATGCACTCGGTTTGGATGAGCATCCAGAGATTCTCCGCGAGAGCGTTGTCGTACGGATCTCCGACCGAGCCCATAGATGCCTGACCTCCCGCCCGCACGAGGCGAGTTGTCAGCTTCACGGACGTGTACTGGCAGCCGTGATCGGCATGATGGATGAGCTGGCCGGGCCCGACCCCGCGGGAGGCCAGCGCGTACTCCAGCGTGGTCAGCACCAGGTCGGCGTCCGCGCGGGTGGAGGTCTCCCAGGCCACCACCGGCGCGAGAACGCGTTGCGGATCGCGGACAGCCACAAGGGTCCCTCGCCGGTGGAGATCATGGTGAGGTCGGTGAGCCGCAGCCGGTTCGGCGCGGGTGCGGTGAAGTCCCGCTCGGCCAGGTCCGGGGCGAGCGTGGCCTTGGGGTCGCGGCGTGTGAAGCCCTTGCGGCGCGGGCTGATCCTCGCGATCTCGGCCTCGCGCATCAATCGCTCGACGCGCTTGCGGCCGACGTGGACGCCCTCGCGCTGGAGGACGGCATGCACGCGCGGAGAGCCGTAGACCCCGCCGGATTCCGCGTGGATCTCCTTGGTCTGCTCGGTGAGTTCGGCGTCGCGGCGCTTGCGTTCGCACGGCTCCTTCGCGGCGCGGCGCCAGCGGTAGTAAGTGGAGGAGGCGATAGACAGTTCCCGGAGTACGCACTCGGCCTCCAGGCGCGGGTGCTCGTCGATGAGCGCCGTCACCTGGGCCGGGCCGGGTCGAGCCGGCCGGCGAAAAATGCACTGGCCGTGCGCGGGATCTCGTTCGCGCGGCGCCATTCCTTCACCTCCCGCCGCAGCAGCGCGAGCTCTTCCTTCTCCGCGGTGGTCAGCCGGTCGTCGCGCTCACCGCGGTGGGCCTCGGCCTGGCGGATCCAGCCGCGCAGGGCCTCGGGATGCACGCCGAGCCCGACGGCCAGCCGCTTGATCTGCGTCTTCGGATCGGCAGTGCGGTGTCTTGTGTCGTGGTAAACCCAATTCTCTCACAACGGGCCGCTGTTCATTTTCTGAGGGTCCGGACAGAGACCCTCAGAATCGCGCTGAATAAGCCTCCCGGTCTCAGATGAACGGAATTGGCCCTTCTGGTCAGGGCAGTTCGTTCAGGTCGAGGGTGAAGGTTCGTCCGTCGGCCAGCTCGATCGGGAGCTTGCCCGTGCCGTACTTGTAGGTGTAGACGGCAGTGTAGTTGGTACCGACGGATTCGGTGTGGACAGAGACCTCACCTGCGTACGGGTCAACGACCATATAGATGGGAATGCCGTAGCGGCCGTACTTGGCGGTACAGCCGTCGTAGTTTTCGCACACCAAGGAAGCTGGTGCCACTTCCGCGATCAGTAGAACATCTTGGAAGCTGTACCCCCTGCCCTGCTTCTGGGCGTCCTCGCGCAGGATCGCGAGGGCTGGTGCGGAATTCCCGTCGGCCGGGAGACCAAGGCCCATGCTGGAGACGGTCTTCACGTGGCGCCCGAGCGACACGATCGTGTCGTGCTGCAACGACTTGATCGTGCTGGAGCACTCAAAGCTCTGCGGAGTCATGATCACCTTTCCATAAGTGCCGGGGATGACTGTGTATCCCTCGGGAAGCTCGCTGTGCATGATCGCATCGACGCATATCAGGTGGGTGCGGCTCTGTTCAAGTGAGCTCGCCGGTCAGGCGGTGAGGTCGTATTGGGCCTGGTCGGGGGTGTGAACGTTCGCGTTACTGAGCCGTTTTCATCCTGTCTCTGCGGGGTGAAAGGGCAGTTCAGAGGGGTGGTGTGACAAGACGAGGCTTCTGGTCGTTGCGCTGGTGTTCTCTACGCACCACGCATTGCCCGAGGAGCCTCGCTTGGTTTCATATCGTGCCACGGTCGACATTCCGTATGAGCTGGTCGAGCATGTCTCCTGGCTCATCTGCACGCGAAGGCGTGAACTTCGCTCGCGGTGGCGGAAGTTGGGATGCTTCAAGCAGGCCCTGCTGGTTCTCGCGCATCTGCGGAAGAATGAGACATTGGCGCAGGTGGGCGCCGGGTTCGGGGTTTCCGAGGCGACCGCCTGGCGGTATGTGGACGAGACCATCGAGGTCCTGGCTTCCTGGGCACCCGGCCTGCGCGAGGCCCTCGTCGGTCTGGGCGAGGGAGACTTCGTCATCGTCGACGGCACCTTGACCCCCACCGACCGCATTCATGCGGACGAGCCCTAACAGCCACAAGCACAAGAAGCACGGCATGAACGTCCAGGTCGTCGCCCGTCCGGACGGCACCCCGCTCTGGTTCTCGCGTGCGACGCCGGGCCGTACCCATGACCTGACCGCGGCCCGTGCCCACGGCATCGTGCAGGCGTGCCTGACCAGGCAGATCCTCGTCCTGGCCGACCGCGCTTACCAGGGCGCCGGCGCCCCGGCGAACGCGCCTTCGCCCGGCTGAAGTCCTGGCGCATCCTGCGCAGAGCCCGATGCTCCACCCGCCGCATCAGCACTCTCGTTCAGGCCATCTACACCCTCCTGACCTGCGACTATTCAGGATGAAAGAGGTTCAGTGAGCTTCTTCAGCGGTGACGCTCCAGGGTGAGGATGGCTTTGGCGATGGACGTCATGCCAGTTGGGCTGCATCGGGATCTGCGGAAGATCCGCCAGGTCTTCAGGGCTGCGACGCCGCGTTCGACTGGTGCTCGCGCTGCGGCCAGGGCCTGGTTGATAGTTCTCTCGGTGGGGGTGAGTTTCCACAGAGGCTTGCGCTTGATGCCCGTGGTCAGCCAGGGGCCGGCGCCCTGGAGCCTTTTTCATGTGTAGATCATGAGGGTGAGGAGGGCGGCGGAGACTGACGAGAGCCTGTTCGGGCTGGTCCGGGCGTGCTGGAGGATCCTCCCCT
>NZ_JOJM01000208.1 GCF_000720325.1 Streptomyces sp. NRRL B-1347 | reverse complement strand
GTAACTGGTTAGGTCTGTGGGGGCTGGTGGGCATGCTGGATCGCCGGGTGGCCCGGGGTTTCAGGAGGTGGTGGGTGTCCAGGGGCTGCCGCGCATGGTGTGGGTGAGGACGTCGAGCATGGCCTGGCCGTGGCGGTCGGCGGTGGCCAGGTAGGTGCGGATCGCCGCGAAGTCCTGGGCACCGCGCAGGGTGCGGAGGCTTCCGGAGATCTTGATGCGGAGTTTCGCCATGCGGATGGTGCGTTCGGCCGCATTGTTGTCGAAGGGCAGGGCCGGGTCGTTGACCCAGCGCAGGTAGTCGTCCCAGCGGCGGTGAAGGCGCTGGAACAGGGCGTGGTGCTTGGCCTCGGTCTTCGAGGACCGGGCGGCGGTGGCGGTGATGCCGTCGCTGACCGCGGTGCGCAGGGCGGCCAGTTCCCCGGTCTGGACCGTCGCGTCGATCGTGGGGGTGCCGGTGTCGCGGGCGGTGTCGGCGTGCTTCTTCAGCGCGAGGAGGGCGTCGGTGGCGCGGTAGGCCGCGCAGCGGGCCGGCTCGCTGCCGGTTTCGCAGGCCGCGGTCAGTTCGCGCAGTACGTGGGCGCAGCACAGGGCGTGCTCCGCCTGGGTGTAGGTGTCGTAGGGGGCCCAGGCGTCGTGCATGGCCAGGCCCGTGAAGGCGGGGAGTATCCCGGCGGCGTCGAGGGCTTCGGTGCCGCGGCGGCGGTGGACGCTCAGGTGGACGAAGGAAGGAGTGGAGGCGGAGTGCAGCCAGTGGCCCGTCCCGGCGGTGCGGAACCCGGTCTCGTCGAAGAACGCCAGCGGGGCTGCCGCGATCTTCTCGGCCGCCAGCGCGGCGAAGTCCTCCAGCCGCGCTGCGCAGCGCCGCACCCACGAGGCGATGGTGCCCGCGGCGACGGGCGCGCCGAACAGCTCCGCGAGTGCGGTGGCGGTACGGGCCTTGGACAGGAACTGGCCGTGCATCAGATACACGCCCGCGGCGGCGATCCGGGGGCCGTACTGGACCGGGGCCGCAACGCCGTCCGGGGCCTCGGCGGTGGTCTTCTGCCCGCACCCGCACCGGAGCACGAGCAGCTGGTGCTCGGTCACCTCCAGGCCGGCCGGCTCGGGCAGGTCGAACACCTGACGGCGCTCGATCCCGGCGACGGCCGCCCAGTCCAGGTGCGTCCCGCACCGGGCGCACGCGCCCCGCGGCCGGTGCCGTATCTCCCGGTCCGGGACCTCCACCCGCTCCAGCGTCCTGCCGGGCTGGCCTTTCGGGCGTCCCGGGCCCCGGCCCGAGCGGCCCCGCAGCGACTTCGGCGACGGTTTCGCGAGCCCGTCAAAGGACGGCGGCTTCGAGGAGTTCTTCGAGTTCCGGCCCAGCCGGGCCTCCAGATCCGCGATCCGCCCCCGCGCCGCAGCCAGCTCCGCCCGCACCACCGCCAGCTCGGAGCGCAGCTCCACCACCAGCGCGGCAAGCTCCTCATACGAAGGCGAGCGGTCATCAACAGGCACAAGCCCCAGACAACACCAAACCGGACACCAAGATCAAACCAGGAGCCCTCTCAACGCCGGGACACCGGCAACCGCCAACCTGCAGCCCGGCACACCCACCAGCCCCACAGACCTAACCAGTTAC
>NZ_JOJM01000207.1 GCF_000720325.1 Streptomyces sp. NRRL B-1347 | reverse complement strand
CGGGCAGGTCGGTGTTCTGGAAGGCCAGCATCACCTGGAACAGCGGGTGACGGCCCAGGGACCGCACCGGGTTCAGGACCTCCACCAGACGCTCGAACGGCACGTCCTGGTGCGCGAACGCCGCCAGGTCCGACTCCCGCACACGGGCGAGTCTTCGAGCGCCTCGTCCGTGCGGCCCGCCACCGGGGAGCCGATCGGCACGTCGTCACCCGCACCCAGACGGGCGAGCAGCGCGGCGAGCGCCGCCTGGAGGACCATGAAGACGCTGGCGCCGCTGTCCTGGGCGAGCCGCGCGAGGCGGGCGTGCACGTCGGCGGGGAGGGCGAAGGGCACGCTGCCGCCCCGGTCACTGCCCGCGTTGGGGCGCACGCGGTCGCCGGGCAGGGTCACTTCCTCCGGGAGGCCCGCGAGGGCGGTTTCCCAGTGGGCGATCTGGCGCGCGAGGACACTGTCGGGGTCGCTCTCGTCGCCGAGCAGCTCCTGCTGCCACAGCGCGTAGTCCGCGTACTGCACCGGCAGCGGCTCCCAGCCGGGCGCCCGGCCCTCGGCACGCGCCGCGTACGCCACCGACACATCCCGCGCCAGCGGCGCGAGCGACCAGCCGTCACCCGCCACGTGGTGGAGCACCAGGAGCAGGACGTGGCTTTCCGCGGCGACCGAGAACAGCGTGATCCGCAGCGGCAGCTCCGCCGCGAGGTCGAAGCCCTCCTGGACGGCGGTGCGCAGCGCGTCCGCGAGCGCGTCCTCGGCGATGTCGGTGCGGGTGAGCGGCACCGTCGCGGCCGTGGTGGCCCGCACCAGCTGCTCCGGTTCGCCGTCCCGCTCGGGGAAGACGGTGCGCAGGCTCTCGTGCCGCTCCATGACGTCGGCGAGCGCGGCACGCAGCGCCTCCTGGTCGAGGCGGCCCGTCAGGCGCAGGGCAAGGGCCATGTTGTACGCGCCGCTGCCCGGCTCCAGGCGGTTCAGGAACCACAGGCGGCGCTGGGCGTACGAGAGCGGGAGCCGCTCGGGCCTGACGGCCGGGAGCAGGGCGGGGCGAGGCGTCGCGTCGGCCTGCTCCAGGGTGGCGGCGAGCGCGGCCACGGTCGGCGCCTCGAAGAGCGCCCGCAGCGGCATCTCGACGCCGGCGGCGGCACGGACGCGGCCGGCGAGCCGGGTGGCGAGCAGCGAGTGCCCGCCCAGGGCGAAGAAGTCGTCGTCCACGCCGACACGCTGTTCGTCCAGGCCGAGCACGTCCGCGAACAGGGCGCGGAGCAGTTCCTCGCGGGGTGTCGTGGGTGCCCGGCCCGCCTGGGCGGACGCGAACTCGGGCGCGGGGAGGGCCTTCCGGTTCACCTTGCCGTTGGGCAGCAGGGGGAAGGCGTCGAGGTTCACGAAGAGCGACGGCAGCATGTACGCGGGCAGCGTCCGGGCCAGGGCCGCGCGCAGCCCGGCCGTGGCGTCCGCCGCGCCGACGACGTAGGCGACGAGGTGCCGCTCCCCCGCAGGTGTCGAGTGTGGCGCCACGACGGCTCGGGACACACCGTCCAGGGCCTCGACGGCGGCTTCGATCTCGCCGGGTTCGATGCGGAAGCCGCGCAGCTTGACCTGGTCGTCGGCACGACCGACGAAGACCAGCTGCCCGTCGGCGCCCCAGCGCACCAGGTCGCCCGTGCGGTACATCCGCTCACCCGACGCGAACGGGTCGGCCACGAAACGCTCCGCCGTCAACCCCGGACGCTTGAGGTAGCCGCGCGCCAACGCCTCACCAGAGACGTACAGTTCGCCGACGACTCCCTGCGGGACGAGGCGCAGATGTGCGTCCAGAACGTACAGGCGCGTGTTCCACACCGGACGGCCGATCGGGACCGTG
>NZ_JOJM01000206.1 GCF_000720325.1 Streptomyces sp. NRRL B-1347 | reverse complement strand
TACCGGTAGTTCGTTGACTTGGGGGCGGGGGAGCGGTAGTCCGGATGGTGGAGGTGGTGGCGATGACCGCTCGTCGTCCGTGTCCGCCTGCACCGGGGCCGCTGGAGGACTATGCCTCCTGCTTCGACGATCTGTTCGCCTCGCTGGCCCAGCGGCGGGGGTTTCGCGAGTACCTCACGGGGCTGCTGGCGCCGCGGGACAGGAACAAGACGCTGACCTGTCTGGCCGGCGCGGAACCGGTGGTGGGCGCCCGGAATCCCGCGGTGCAGCGCCTGCAGTTCTTCCTGTCCGAGTCCCCCTGGGAGGCCGGGGAAGTCAACGACCGGCGGCTGGAGCTGCTCCGTGGGCAGTCGGACACCGCTCCGCACGCGGGCGGGGTCATCGTGATCGACGATTCCGGGGACCGCAAGGACGGCACGGCCACCGCGCACGTGGGCCGCCAGTGGCTGGGCCGGTACGGCAAGACAGACAACTGCGTGGTCACCGTGACCACGGTGTGGACCGACGGACGCGTGTACCACCCGCTGCACACACAGCCCTACACCCCCGCGCACCACTTCCCGCGCGGCCGGCGTGATCCCGGCTTCCGCACCAAACCGCAGATCGCCGCGGCTCTTGCAGCCCGGGGCAAGGAGGCAGGCTTCGCCTGCCGGGCGGTCGTCGCCGACTGCGCCTACAGCGTCAGCGACGACTGGTACCTCGCCCTGCGCGAGGCCCAGCTGCCCTATGTGGTCCACCTCAAGCCGCACCGCGGCACCTGGGCACCCGCCCACCAGCCGCACACCCCCATCGACGCCGCCCGTACCCTGGCCTGGCACGATGCCGAACACCCCGGTGACTGGACACCCGTCGAGCGCCGCTTCCACGACGGGCACACCGAGACCTGGTGGGCCGCCGACGCCACGCTCGGCGGCTGGCAGCCGCTTGGTGTGTGCCGCCTGGTCGTGGCCACTACCGACCCGGCCACCCTGCCTCCCAAGGCCACTTGGTATCTGGCCACCAACCTGCCCCACACCGACGCACCCCACGCGGCCACCAGCACTCACCCGCCCGCCGGCCTCGACGAGATCGTCCGCCTCTACGGGCTGCGGCCCTGGATCGAGCAGAGCTACAAACAGATCAAGGACGAACTCGGATGGGCCGACTTCCAGGTCCGTTCCGCCCGCGCCATCAAACGTCACCAGACCCTCGTGAACTGCGCGTTCTCCTTCTGCTGGGACCAGTGGTTCACCCCACCCGGCCCGCCCGACCCCACCGCACCCGACCTCACCGCACCCGACCCCTGCCCCGCCAACCGGCCAGAGAGGGGGACCAGCCACGCCCCACCCACCCCAACCACCCTGCTGGCCCAAGGCCTTACGCGCCGTCCGCTCCTGGCTCACCCCGGCCGGACGGACAAGGACCCACCCGCCGAACTCCAGGCCCTCCTCGGCGCAGTCACCACCGGACACGGACTGAACCTCTACCTCCGAACTTAACGAACTACCGTTACTGATTTCTTCGGGGTGTTGTCGGGTGGTGACATTCCTTGATCCCTGCGGTAGGTCGGAACTATGCGGTATGCGCAGGGTGGAGGGCTGACTCCGGAGCGGCAGCGGTTCCGTGAGGGGATCCGGTTTGAGGCGGGTCAGCGGTTCGAGCGGGGCGAGAAGACCGCGGCGATCGCGAGGGATCTGCGGGTGAGTGAGCGGTCGGTGGAGCGCTGGCGGCATGCCTGGCGGCACGGCGGCATGGGAGGTCTTGCCTCGTCGGGGCCGGCGAAGCTGCCCAAGGTGTCCGATGGCCAGTTTGCCGCCCTGGAGACCGAGCTGGCGCGGGGGCCGGCCGCGCACGGCTGGGAGGACCAGCGGTGGACGCTTGAGCGGGTCAGAGAACTCATCGCCCGCACCCTTGGTGTCGCGTGCTCGTCGGCGGCCGTGTGGCGGCTCATGCATCGGCACGGCTGGTCCTGGCAGTGCCCGGCCCGTCGTGCTCTGGAGCGAGACGAGCGCGCCATCGAGCTGTGGAAGAAGGAGGTATGGCCGCAGGTGGAACCATAGCGGCGGCGCTCGGGGCCTACCTCGTGTTTGAGGATGAGGCCGGATTTGCCATGACGCCATCCCTCGCCCGTACCTGGGCCCGGCGCGGCCGCACGCCCGTGGTGCAGGTGCGGGGCCGGTCCTGGCGCCGCTACTCGATCGCCGCAATGTGCTGCTACAAGCCCGGCGAGACCTCGAGGCTGATCTTTCGGCCGAGGCGGAACCCGTCCCCCAACCGTCCCGGACGCAGGAGCTTCGCCTGGTGCGACTACCGCGACCTGGCCGTGCGCGCGCACATCCAGCTCGGCGCCCCCATCGTGCTCGTCTGGGACAATTTGAGCACGCACAAAGCCGCCGCGCTACACAAGTACGCCGACGCCCATGACTGGCTCACTATCGTCCACCTTCCCTCCTACGCGCCGGAGTTGAATCCGGTTGAGGGAGTGTGGTCGCTCCTGCGCAGAGGACCGCTGTCCAACGTCGCCTTCAGCGGCGACGACCATCTCGAACGCACCCTCCGCCGCGGACTACGCCACATCCAGCACTGCCCCGAACTCATCGACGGGTGTCTCGCCAGCACCGGACTCACCATCACCGACCACCACCCGACAACACCCCGAAGAGATCAGTAGAGGGTGACTGCGCCGACGCCAGGGAGACTCCTAGGCCCTGCCGGAGCAGCCCTCTGACTCCGGTGCGATGGTGTAACGGTGCGCGTGCGGCGAGTCCGCAGCGCGGCATACACCATGCAACTCTCCGCATCCCGGAACATCAAGCCTGTTCAGAGGGCGCACAGGTACACGACGAAGCAGAGGGCGCTCTCCCAGAAAGACGCGGCCGATTACGTACGGAAGCGCTCCTTCCGCACCACGCGCACTCGGGCCGAGACTCCTCACCTCCGCCGTCGCCGCTGCCAGACTGGCCCCCAGAAGCTCGCCCACACCGGACCAATTGCGCCGCCCTATCCGTGGTGGAGGTGGCGCCGCTGGGTGTGTCAACTTAACGGCTGATCTTGGTTGTTGAGTTATCGCTGGTCGGTGGGGGTGAGGCGGCCGTCGAAGGCGATCTGGAAGGCGTTCAGTGGCG
>NZ_JOJM01000205.1 GCF_000720325.1 Streptomyces sp. NRRL B-1347 | reverse complement strand
CGCAGAGCTACCTCGCCGGACTCCATCTCCGCGCCTCCATGATCTGGATCAACGACCTCACACGAACCAATCCTTGATCACGACTCGATACAGGCCCTAAGTGGATCTTCGACCCGTACTTGCCCCGATCCACAGGATTCGGACCGGTCAGGTCCCCCTTTTCATGGCTCGCATGGTCACCGAGTCGATGGCGCACCGCGACCAGTCCAACTCGCCGCAGGCGCCGAGCTCATCGAGGACCGGGCGGTGCAGCTGGGCCCAGACCCGAGCCTTCGTCCACTCCGCGAAGCGCCGGTGGGCTGTCGCACCCGAGGGCCCGAACGATGCCGCCGAAGCTGCTGCCACGTGCAGCCCGACGCGGCCACGAACACGATCGCGGCCAGCACCTCCCGGTCCCCGTGCCGACGCCGGCCACCACCCTGCGGCCGCACCGGGACCTCCGGCACCACCCGCTGAAACAACTCCCACAACTCATCCGGCACCAGACGCTCCACGATCCCCACCACAACCAGACAGCTTACCTACTAAATGAGATGACGTCTTAGAGATTCGCTGATATGATAGTCGATCGCAGGGATGCCAGGAAAGGAACGCAAAGCTATGGCCCGTAGGCACTGGCGACAATTGTGGCCTGATGACCCAGCAAGCCATCCGTTCCCCTATCGACTCAATCCGCACCTCGACGACATCCGTGCGCCTCTTCTCGACTGGGCGATCGAAATAGGCATTGCTCCGGCCGGAGAACTGACCTCTGCAGCGTTCACCGCCGTGGACTATGCCGCCTACCCCGCCTGGATCTACCCTAGCGCCAATAAAGACGAGCTGCTCCTGGTCGCTCAATGGATGACCTGGTTCTTTCTGTTTGACAATCATCTAGACGAGCAACCTGTCGGCGAGCTGTCCGCAGCGACATTTGCTCTGCTGAACGATATCAACAAGATCATCACAACAGGGCCAGTGGCGCCTCTTGACGCGAAAACCACGACCTCCCCATACGCCATTGCACTCATAGATCTGTGGAACCGGTCACGCTGCCTTTACCGCAACTGCGGTTGGGAACGGCGCTACGAGAACGCGTTTGCCGACTATCAGAGATGCCAGCAATGGGAACAGGCCACCCGCGCCACCAGACACCAGCTTGATTTTCAAACCTATGTCGAGAACAAGCGGTGCTCAGCAGCCTCCCAGCTTGGCAACATGTTCGTCGAACTTTTCGTCGACCACCCTGTCCCTGACGCGGCCCTCGACAGCCACCTCCTACGCACCGCTCGACACATCGCCGGAGATGTGATCCACCTCGCCACCGATGTCCTTTCCTCTGAACGAGAGACCAACTTTGAGCCCATCCCCAACGCACTGACCGCCCTCGCGTACACCCTCCAAACTGACAACGATCAGGTAGAACGACTGTTCACCATGCTGTGGCAGGCCCGCACCCAGATCTTCCACAACATCAGCACCGACCTTCCCACCTTGATGCAGACCACCGGACACAACCTGCGCCACCTGCCCACCATCCGGGCCTACCTTGACGACCTCCGACTCTGGATGGGCGGCAACATGCACTGGATCGACAGCACCCCCCGCTATAACCCCGCCTACAACATTGAAGTTCCCCCACGATCACGGACAGGTTGATGCTGGGACGTATGGGTCCCGGAGGAAGCAGTCCAGGTCGTGAGTAAGAAGAGCAATACGAGCAAGCGGTACCCCAAGGAGTTCAAGCGGG
>NZ_JOJM01000204.1 GCF_000720325.1 Streptomyces sp. NRRL B-1347 | reverse complement strand
GTTCGCTCAGGCTCTGGACGAGGTGTGCGCGCACCTGGACGTCGTACTGGACCGTCCGCTGAAGGACGTGATGTTCGCGGCCGAGGGTGGCGCGGACGCTGAGCTGCTGAACCGGACGGCGTTCACGCAGCCCGCGCTGTTCGCCATCGAGGTGGCGCTGTTCCGGCTCCTTGAGCACTGGGGTGTCACCCCGGATGTGGTGATGGGGCACTCAGTGGGTGAGATCGCCGCCGCGCATGTGGCGGGGGTGTTCTCGTTGGAGGACGCGTGCACGCTGGTGGCGGCGCGTGGCCGGTTGATGCAGGCGTTGCCGGAGGGCGGCGCGATGGTGGCGGTGCAGGCGTCGGAGGAGGAGGTCGCCGGATCGCTTGCCGGTCGTGAGTCCGAGGTGAGCATCGCGGCGGTCAACGGCCCGACGGCCGTGGTCATCGCCGGTGACGAGGCCGCCGTACTGGAGATCGCCGGGCAGTGGGAGCAGGAGGGGCGCAAGACCCGTCGGCTGCGGGTCAGCCATGCCTTCCACTCGCCCCGTATGGACGCGATGCTGGGCGACTTCCGCAAGGTCGTCGAGGGACTGTCGTTCGCCCCGCCCACCATCGAACTCGTCTCCAATGTCACCGGCAAGATGGCGGACGCGGAGGTGTGCTCGCCGGAGTACTGGGTGCGCCATGTCCGGGAGGCGGTGCGGTTCGCGGACGGCGTGCGGACGCTCGACGCGCAGGGCGTGACCACCTTCCTGGAGGTGGGCCCCGACGGTGTGCTCTCGGCGATGGCACAGGACTGCGTGGCAGAACGGGCCGAGTCCGGCTCGGCGCCCGTGGTCGTGCCGGTGCTGCGCAAGGACCGCTCGGAGGCCGTCGCCCTGACCACGGCGCTGGCTCGGCTGCATGTTCATGGCTCCGTTGTCGACTGGCGGCCGGCGTTCGACGGTCTCGAAGCTCGCAGGGTCGACCTGCCGACATACCCGTTCCAGCGGCAGCGCTACTGGATCGAGAAGTCCGCCGACGGACCCGGTGTCGATGCCGGCATCCGGGACGAGGTGGACGCGTGGTTCTGGCAGGCCGTGGAGCGCGAGGACCTCGCATCGCTCGCCAAGACGCTCGACTTCGATGACGAGGCGACGCTGGGCGCGGTGCTGCCCGCGCTTTCGGCGTACCGGCGCAGCAGCCGTGACCAGTCGACCATTGACAGCTGGCGCTACCGCGTGGCGTGGAAGCCCGTCTCGGACGTGGCCGGTGGGTCGCTGTCGGGGACGTGGCTGGTGGTGGTTCCTGCATCCGGTGCCGGGGACGAGTGGGTGGCGGAGGCCGTCGCCGGGCTTGAGCGCCATGGTGCCGATGTGGTGTCGCTGGTGGTGGATGAGGGGGACCTCGATGCCGGGGTGCTGAGCGGGCGGCTGCGCGAAGTCCTCGCAACCGCACCGGAGTGGGGCGGCGTGTTGTCGCTGCTCGCTCTGGACGAGGCGTCGTGCCCGGGGTATCCGGAGCTGTCGGCTGGTTTTGCTTCGACGTTGACGCTGGTGCAGGCGTTGGTCGAGGTGGACGCCGAGAGCTTGCTGTGGTGTGTGTCCCGGGGCGCGGTGTCGGTGGGCCGTTCCGAGCGGCTCAGCCGTCCGGCGCAGGCCATGGTGTGGGCGCTGGGCCGGGTGGCCGCGCTGGAGCATGCCCGGACCTGGGGTGGTCTGGTTGATCTGCCCGAGGTGCTGGATGAGCGTGCGGTCGCGCGGCTGGTGGGCGTGCTGTCCGGCGGGGCCGGTGAGGCTGCTGAGGAT
>NZ_JOJM01000203.1 GCF_000720325.1 Streptomyces sp. NRRL B-1347 | reverse complement strand
ACTCACGGGTGTCGTCCACACGGCGGGTGTCTTTGACGCCGGTGTGATCGGGGCGCTGTCTCCGGAGCGCCTGGAGCGGGTGTTCGCGCCGAAGGTGGATGCGGTGCGGCATCTGGACGAGCTGACGCGGGGCCTGGATCTGCGTGCGTTCGTCGTCTATTCGTCGGCTTCGTCTGTGTTCATGGGTGCGGGCAGTGGTGGTTATGCGGCGGCGAACGCGTTCCTGGACGGGTTGATGGCGCAGCGGCGGGCGGCGGGTCTGCCCGGTCTCTCGCTCGCCTGGGGCCCGTGGGAGCAGACCACCGGCATGGCGGACACCATCGACGACCTCACCAGGGCGCGGATGAGCCGGCGTGAAGGGCGCGGGGGAGTCCTGGCGCTCAAGTCCAGCGAAGGCCTGGAGCTGTTCGACGCCGCCCTGGCGTCCGGGCGGGCGCTGCTGGTGCCGGTCAAGCTCGACCTGCGCGATGCGCGTGCGGACGCGGCGGCCGGCGGCGGGGTACCGCCCCTGCTGCGCGGTCTCGTCCGCGCGGCCCGGCAACCGGCACGGGCGGCGGGAGGCACCGGCGGCGATCACCGGCAGCTGGCCGAACGGCTGGCCGGGCTCGCCGCCGCGGAGCGTAGGAAATTCCTGCTCGACCTGGTGCGCGCCCAGGCCGCGGTGGTGCTCGGCCACACCGGGCCGGGGAGCGTACGGCCGGACACGGCGTTCAACGAAGCCGGGTTCGACTCGCTCACGGCGGTGGAGCTGCGCAACCGGCTGCGCGAGACGACCGGCCTGAAGCTGCCCGCCACCCTGGTCTTCGACCATCCGACCCCGGTCGCCCTGTCGGCGTACCTGCTCGGCGAAATCGCCGTCGACAGCGCGTCCCCCGCGGACCCGGTCCTCGCCGGGCTCGCCGGACTGGAGGCGGCCATCGAATCGGCGGCGGGCGACGAGGAGGCCCGGGGCCGGATCACCGTACGCCTGCGGGAACTGCTGAAGGCCGCCGAGGCCGCCGAGGCCGCTGAGGCGGCGGGAGGCCGGGACGCGGCACCGGACGCCGCGGGCACGAGCGAAGACGATCTCGAAAACGCGAGCGACGAGGAGCTGTTCGCGATCT
The DNA here is from genome assembly GCF_000720325.1 of Streptomyces sp. NRRL B-1347. Classification (GTDB taxonomy): domain Bacteria; phylum Actinomycetota; class Actinomycetes; order Streptomycetales; family Streptomycetaceae; genus Streptomyces. The sequence continues at coordinate 3,967 of NZ_JOJM01000203.1, read as the reverse complement.
TCGACCGGCTCGACTGACCAGACCCCGCCCGACTGAGCAGGACCCGCCCCGACTGACCAGGCCCCGCCCCGACTGAGCAGGGCCCGTACGGCGCGTCGACCGACCCGCATCCACTCCACCGCCATCGCACACATCGAATTCCTGGGAGCTGAGTTCAGTGGCTCGATTTCCCGGACGACCGGGGCTGGGACCTGGAGGGTCTGTTCGACCCGGATCCTGATCACGCCGGTACGTCGTACACGCGGCAGGGTGGATTCCTGCGCGGGGCGGGGCTCTTCGACGCGGGGTTCTTCGGCATCTCGCCGCGCGAGGCGATGGCGATGGACCCGCAGCAGCGGCTGCTCCTGGAGACCTCGTGGGAGGCGCTGGAGGATGCGGGCATCGATCCTCTGTCGTTGAAGGGCACCGACGTCGGGGTGTTCTCCGGTGTGTCCAGCCAGGGGTACGGAGCCGGTGCCGGGGTGGTGACGCCGGAGTCGGAGGGCTTCGCGGGCACGGGCGCGACGCCGAGCGTGGCGTCGGGCCGGGTGTCGTACGTGTTCGGCTTCGAGGGCCCGGCGGTCACCGTCGACACGGCGTGCTCGTCGTCGCTCGTGGCGATCCATCTGGCCGCGCAGGCCTTGCGGAACGGCGACTGTTCGATGGCCCTGGCCGGTGGTGCGATGGTCATGGCCACGCCCGGCAACTTCGTGGCGTTCTCCCGGCAGCGGGGCCTGGCCACGGACGGGCGGTGCAAGGCGTTCGCGGACGGCGCCGACGGCATGGGCCTCGCCGAGGGCGCGGGCGTGGTCCTGCTCGAACGCCTCTCGGTGGCCCGGGAACGCGGCCACCGCGTCCTCGCGGTGCTCCGGGGCAGCGCGGTGAACCAGGACGGCGCCTCCAACGGCCTCACCGCCCCCAACGGCCCCTCCCAACAGCGGGTGATCCGCCGGGCCCTGGCGAACGCGGACCTGTCCCCGTCCGACGTGGACGTGGTGGAGGGCCACGGCACGGGGACGTCCCTCGGCGATCCGATCGAGGCCCAGGCGCTCCTGGCGACGTACGGGAAGGGGCGGGACCCACAGCAGCCGCTCTGGCTCGGCTCGTTGAAGTCGAACATCGGGCACACCCAGGCCGCCGCCGGTGTGGGCAGCGTGATCAAAATGGTGCAGGCGCTGCGCCACGGCGTCATGCCGCCGACCCTGCACGTCCAGGAGCCCACGACTGAAGTGGACTGGTCGGCGGGCGCGGTCGAGCTCCTGACGGAGGCGCGCGCGTGGCCTCGTGACGCTCGCCCGCGCCGGGCCGGGGTGTCCTCGTTCGGCGTGAGCGGAACGAACGCGCATCTGATCCTGGAGGAGGTCCCCGAGGAGCCGGTCTCCGAGGAGCCGGTCCCCGAGGAGAGCGGGTCGTCGAGTGTGGTGCCGCTGGTTGTGTCGGCGCGTGGCCACGCGGCGCTCTCGGGACAGGCCGCGCGCCTCGCGGCACGCGTCGAAACCGCCGGTGAGGTGTCGTTGGCGGGTGTGGCCGGGGCGCTGGTGTCGGGCCGGGCGCTGCTGGACGACCGCGCGGTGGTCGTGGCGGGCTCGGCCGAGGACGCACTCGCCGGGCTGGGGGCGCTGGCGCGGGGCGAGAGCGGCCCGGACGTCGTGTCCGGGAGCGTCGCCGGTTCAGGTGAGCCGGGCGGCCTCGTGCTGGTGTTTCCGGGGCAGGGTTCGCAGTGGGCGGGGATGGGGCGTGAACTGCTCGACTCCTCCCCGGTGTTCGCTGAGCGGGTCGCTGAGTGTGCGAGCGGGTGGATGTGGTGCAGCCCGCGAGCTTTGCGGTGATGGTGGGGCTGGCTTCGGTGTGGGCGTCCGTGGGTGTGAAGCCGGATGCGGTGCTTGGGCACTCGCAGGGTGAGATCGCGGCGGCTTGTGTGGCGGGTGCGTTGTCGCTTGAGGATGCGGTGCGGGTGGTGGCGTTGCGGAGTCAGGCGATCGCGGCGCGGCTGGCGGGGCGTGGGGGCATGGCGTCGGTCGCCCTAGGTCCGCAGGAAGTGGCCGGGCGTCTGGAGCCGTGGGCCGAGAGGGTCGAGGTCGCGGCCGTGAACGGGCCGTCCTCCGTCGTGGTCGCTGGTGACGCCGAGGCCTTGGACGAGGCCCTGCGGGAGCTCTCCGGTGACGGCGTACGAGTGAGGCGCGTGGCCGTGGACTACGCCTCGCACACCCGCCACGTCGAAGATATCCGGGACACCCTCGCCGAGGCGCTGACCGGGGTGAGCGCGCAGGCTCCGGCCGTGCCGTTCTACTCGACCGTCACTAGCGGTTGGGTGCAGGAGGCCGGTGCGTGGACTGGTCCGCGATCGTGCCCACGGGGACCGCGTCGGGGCGCGTGGCGCTGCCGACGTACGCCTTCGACCATCAGCACTACTGGCTCAAGCCGGGGGAGTCGGCATCCGACGCGGCGTCGCTGGGCCAGACTCCCGCCGAACATCCGCTGTTGGGCGCGGTGGTGCGGCTGCCGCACTCCGACAGCCTTGTCTTCACGTCCCGGCTCTCGCTGCGCTCGCACCCCTGGCTGGCCGATCACGCCGTCGGTGGTGTGGTGATCCTGCCGGGCACAGGGCTCGTGGAGTTGGCGGTACGGGCCGGTGACGAGGCCGGCTGCGGGGTCCTGGAAGAGCTGGTGATCGAGGCCCCACTGGTCGTGCCCGAGCATGGTGGGGTCCGTATGCAGATCGCGGTGGGCGCACCGGGTGAGAGCGGTGCGCGCACGGTCGAGGTGTACTCCCAGCGCGCGGACGCCGGCCCTGCCGACGCATGGACGCGGCACGCCACCGGACTCCTGACGGCATCGCAAGCGACACCCGCGGAGGTGCGGGAGTACGACTTCGCCGCCTGGCCGCCGCCCGGCGCCCGGAAGGTCGAGGTGGAGGCGAGCGACTTCTACGACGGTCTGGTCGCGCGTGGTTTCGGCTACGGGCCCGCGTTCCAGGGGGTGCGGGCCGCGTGGCGGCGCGGCGACGAGGTGTTCGCGGAGGTCGCGCTGCCCGAGGAGCAGCGCAAGGAGGCGGGCAGGTACGGCATCCACCCCGCGCTGCTCGACGCCGCCCTCCAGGCGGGGACGTTCGCCGCCGCGGCGGATCCGACGGCGGAGGACTCCGGGGAACCGATCCTCGCGTTCGCGTGGAACGGCCTGGTGCTGCACGCCGCGGGAGCTTCGGCGCTGCGCGTACGCATCGCTCCGTGCGGGCCGGACGCACTGGCCGTACAGGCTGCCGACGAGACCGGTGGCCTGGTCGTCACGATGGACTCCCTGGTGTCCCGGCCGGTGTCGGCGGACCAGTTGGGGGCGGCGACGGACGGGGCGGTCGCCGACTCGCTGTTCCACGTGGACTGGACCGAGCTGCCCCCGGCCCAGGTGCGGGAGCCCGCGCCGCCATGGGCGGCCGTGGCCACCGCGGCCGAGGTGGCGGCCCTCGCAGGGAGCCCGACGGTTCCGCCGGTGGCCGTCCTGGAAGCGGTCGGAGACGATGGCGCGGACGCGGTACTGGCCCTGACCTCCCGGGTGTTGGCGGTGGTCCAGGCGTGGCTGGCCGGGGCCGGGCTTGAGGAGTCACGCCTTGTGGTGGTGACGCGGGGCGCGGTGTCTGCGGGTGAGGACGCGGTGCTGGATCCCGCGGGGGCCGCCGTGTGGGGTCTGGTGCGGGCCGCGCAGGCCGAGAACCCGGACCGGATCGTCCTCCTCGACACCGACCCGGCATCCCAGGAGGGCCTGGCATCCCTACTGGGACCGGCCCTTGCCACCGGCGAACCCCAAGTGGCCGTGCGTGGAGCGACTCTCTCCGTGCCGAGGCTGGCTCGCGTCGTCGATCAAGTACCGGAGAGTCCGGTGGTGTTCGGGTCGGAGGGCACTGTGTTGGTCTCGGGTGGCGGGTCGCTGGGCGCTCTGGTGGCTCGGCATCTGGTCGTCCGGCACGGGGTGCGGGGCCTGGTGCTCGCCAGTC
>NZ_JOJM01000202.1 GCF_000720325.1 Streptomyces sp. NRRL B-1347 | reverse complement strand
CACCGAACCCGACGACACCGGCACCTCAAGGCCGCGCAGGAAATCGCCCCGCTCCCGGCCGAAGACCACCGCCCGATGCTCATGCACAGCACGCCCCGAGAGCAGCTTCGTGCCACTCACGCCGAAGGAGGAGACTCCCGCGCGGCGCGGGACGTCCGCGCGCTCGGCCCACTCGCGGGACTCCGTAAGCAGCTCAACAGCACCCGCCGACCAATCCACATGCGTGCTCGGTCGGTCGACGTGGAGCGTCTGCGGAAGCACACCCTCGCGCATGGCCATGACCATCTTGATGACGCCGGCGACACCGGCGGCGGACTGGGTGTGGCCGATGCCCGCGTTGGCCAGGGCGGCGCGGATGACGCGCTGCTGGGAGGGGCCGTTGGGGGCGGTGAGGCCGTTGCTGGCGCCGTCCTGGTTGACGGCGGAGCCCCGTACGACAGCCAGGACTTCGTGGCCCTTGCGGCGGGCGTCCGACAGGCGCTCCAGGAGCAGCAGGCCCACGCCTTCGCCCCAGCCGGTGCCGTCCGCCGCCTCGGCGAACGCCTTGCAGCGGCCGTCGGCGGCCAGGCCGCGCTGGCGGCTGAACTCGATGAAGGCGCCGGGGTTGGACATGACGGTCACGCCGCCGGCGAGCGCGAGGTCGCACTCGCCCTGGCGCAGTGCCTGCGCGGCCAGGTGCATCGCGACGAGCGAGGACGAGCAGGCCGTGTCGACGGTCACCGCCGGGCCTTCGAGGCCGAACGAGTAGGCGAGGCGGCCGGAGATGACGCTCGTCGCGCCGCCCGCCAGCAGGTAGCCCTCCACGCCCTCGGGGGTCTGCCGCAGGCCGGAGCCGTAGCCCTGCGAGGACGCGCCGACGAACACGCCCGCCTGGCTGCCGTGCAGGGTCGAAGGATCGATGCCCGCGCGCTCGAACAGCTCCCAGGAGGTCTCCAGGAGCAGCCGCTGCTGCGGGTCCATGGCGAGGGCCTCGCGCGGCGAGATGCCGAAGAAGACGGGGTCGAACTGGTCGGCGTCGTAGAGGAATCCGCCCTGGCGGGCGTAGCTGGTGCCCCGGTTCTCAGGGTCGGCGTCGTAGAGGGCCTCGAGGTCCCAGCCGCGGCCGCCGGGGAACTCGGACATCGCGTCCTGACCCTCGGCGAGCAGCCGCCACAGGGCTTCGGGGCTGGCGACTCCGCCGGGGTAGCGGCAGCTCATCGAGACGATCGCGATCGGGTCGTCGTCAACGCCCGCGGCACGCTCAGGCCGGTGGCCGTCGCGATGCGGTTGCGGACCTCGACCGCCGTCAGCGAGTCGAAGCCCAGCTCGCGGAAGGCCCGCGTCGGCTCGACCGCTTCCGCACCCGCGTAGCCGAGGACCGAGGCAGCCTGTCCGCGTACGAGGTCGAGGAGCTGACGCTCCTGCTCCGCCGTTGCGAGACCGGCGAGCCGCTCGGCCCACGCGGAGCCCGGAGCGCCCTGCTCGTCCGCGCCGGACCGCGTGCCCTCGGGCTCGGCGAGCGCGCGCCGCACCTCCGGCAGGTCGCTGATGAGGGCGCTGGGCCGTGCCGAGGTGAACGAGGGCGCGAACCGCTCCCAGTCCAGGTCGGCCACGGCCAGGAACGTCTCGTCGTGCGCCACTGCCCGGGCGAGCGCGGCGATCGCCCGCTCCGGCGCCATCGCGGCCAGGCCGCGGCGGCGCAGGTGCTCCGCGCCCTCGTCCCCGGCCATGCCGCCACCGGCCCACAGGCCCCAGGCCACGGAGGTCGCGGTGAGGCCGCGCGTGCGCCGGGCCTCGGCGAGCGCGTCGAGGTAGGCGTTGGCGGCCGCGTAGGCGCCCTGACCGCCGCCGCCCCACACACCGGAGTTCGACGAGAAGAGCACGAAGGCGTCGAGCTCTGCGGAGTCCAGAAGCTCGTCCAGGTGCGCGGCGCCCGCCGTCTTCGCGCCGAACACCTCCGCGATGTCGGCGGCGGACATGTCGTCGAGGGGCTGCGTCTGCCCGACGCCCGCCGTGTGGAACACGGAGCGCAGGGTGTGCCCCGCCGACGTCAGCTCGTCCAGGAGTCGTACGACGGCATCGCGGTCGGCCACGTCGCAGGCCGCGAAGGTGACTGCCGCACCCAACTCCTCCAGTTCGGCACGGAGTTCGGCAGCACCAGGGGCGTCCGGGCCGCGACGGCTGGTGAGCACCAGGTGCTCGGCGCCTTCGCGGGCCAGCCAGCGGGCCACGTGCCCGCCGATCGCACCCGTACCACCGGTGATCAGTGCGGTGCCGCGCGGTGCCCACTGCTTGGCCTGCTTGGCCTGCTCGGTCGGCTCGGACCGTACGAGGCGGCGTACGACGACGCCGGTGCCGCGCACGGCGAGCTGGTCCTCGCCGTCGACTCCCGCGAGGGCGGCCGTGAACCGCGCGCCCGCCCGGGTGTCGTACGACTGCGGCAGATCGATGAGACCGCCCCAGCGGTCCGGGTACTCCAGGGCCACGACCCGGCCGAGACCCCACAACTGGGCCTGCGCCGGACTCTCCACCCGATCACTGCGACCAGTCGACACCGCACCCCGGGTCACGGACCACAACCGCGCCCCGACACCCGCGTCACCAAGAGCCTGCACCAACGCCACGGTCCCGGCCAGCCCCACCGGCACACCCACATACTCCGCATGCGCCGACTCCTCGAAACCAAGCAGCGACACCACACCAGCGAACTCCGCACCAGCAACACCACGCACCCGGGCAGCCAGCGCCTCACGCGTCAACTCCGCATCCGTGACGCACAGTTCAACGACCTCAGCACCGGCCCGCCACGACGACAGCACCGGGAGCACGGCGCCGAGTTCGGCGGCGGAGCCGTCCGCCACCTCCAGCTCGGCCGCCAGCTGCTCCAGGTCCTCGCGCTCGACGGCCTCCCAGAAGCGCGCCTCGACCTCGTCCACGGCGACGGCGGGCTCGGCGTCGTCGGCGGTCGCGAACTCGGGCCAGTAGTGCTGCCGCTGGAAGGCGTACGTGGGCAGGTCGGCGATGATGCGCGCGCCGGGGAGGAGGGCCTTCCAGTCCAACTCGGCGCCATGGACGTGGGCTTCGGCGAGGGATGCCGTGAGGCGGTCGGCGCCGCCTTCGTCACGGCGGAGGGAGCCGAGAGTGGCAGCCGGGCTGTCCGTGGCGTCGATCGTCGCCTGGACGGGGACCGTGAGCACCGGGTGGGGGCTCATCTCCAGGAACAGGCCGTGTCCTTCGGCGAGGAGGCCTCGGGTGGCGTGCTCGAACAGGACCGTCTGGCGGAGGTTGCGGTACCAGTACCCGGCATCCATGGACGTGTTGGCGTCCAGCCAG
>NZ_JOJM01000201.1 GCF_000720325.1 Streptomyces sp. NRRL B-1347 | reverse complement strand
CGCGATGGGTGCGCAGAGTGTCGAGGCGTCGTTCGTGGCGTTGCAGCGCCGGGATCAGCCGCAGGTACGCACCGTCCTGGGCGGGCTCGCCCAGCTGCATGCCGCAGGGCATGGGGTGGCGTGGGCGCGGGTCTTCGACCACACCCCGGCCGCCCTGCTCGACCTGCCGACGTACCCCTTCCAACACCAGAACTACTGGCTCGACAGCACCTCTGCCGCCGCGCGGCACACGGCCGGGCTCGGTCTGGCCGCGCCGGGGCATCCGTTCCTCACCACGGCCATCGAACTCGCCGGTGGCGACGGCGCGGTGTTCACCGGACGGCTCTCGCTGCACGCCCACCCCTGGCTCGACGGCCACCGCGTCGGCGGCACCGTGACGCTGGCATCGGCCGCCCTGGTCGAGCTGGCGGTGCGCGCCGGTGACGAGGTCGGCTGCTCCGGCGTCGCCGACCTGACGGTCGGCAGCCCGCTGACCGTCCCCGAAAGCGGCGGCGTCCAGGTGCAGGTGGCCATCGGCGCGGCGGGCGAGGACGCGTACCGGAGCGTCACCATCAGCTCCCGGCCGGACCGGGACGACCCCGCCGCGCCCTGGGAGACGCACGCCACCGGCCTGCTCACCGAGACGCAGCCCGCGCCCCTGGTCTCCCTGGAGGCCTGGCCGCCGCCGGGCGCGGACCCGGTCGAGCTCGACGGGTTCTACCAGCGGCTCGACGACAAGGGCTACGCGCACGGGCCGGTGTTCCAGGGGCTGCGGGCGCTGTGGCAGCGGGGCGACGACCTGTTCGCCGAGGTGCGGCTGCCCGACGAAGCGGACCCGGACGCCTTCGGGATCCACCCCGCGCTGCTCGCCGCCGCGCTGCACCCGCTGCTCGCCGCGGGCCGTGACACCACCGGCCTGAGCTGGCACGGCTTCCACCTGTACGCCTCCGGGCCGCGCGCGCTGCGGGTCTGGCTCAGGTCCAAGGGCGAGGACGCGTTCCGGCTGTGGCTGGCCGACGACTCGGGGGAACCGGTCGCCGAGGCCCGCGCGCTGCGGCCGGGCCCGGCGGCGCCCGCGGAGCGGCTCGCAGGGGCGACCGGCGACTCGCTGTTCCACCTGGCCTGGTCGCCGGTCGTCCTCCCCGACCCGGAGGACCTCACGCCGACCCGCCTGGCCGTGCTCGGCGACGCGCTGCCGGCCGATCTCGGGCACACCGGCCTCGGGCGCCGCGTCGAGAGCGTCGCGGATGCCGCCGGGGACGTCCTCGTGGCCGTGCTGGACGTGCCGCCCGGAGACGACCCGACCGGTGACGACACGGTGGCGGCCGCGCACCGGAGCACCCTGCGGGCGCTCGAACTGGTCCAGGACGGTCTCGCCCTGGAGACGTCCCGGCTCGTCCTCGTCACGAGGAACGCCGTCGCCACCGACGACGGCGAGGACGTCGACCTCGGCTCGGCGCCCGTGTGGGGCCTGGTCCGCTCGGCGCAGGTCGAGAACCCCGGCCGGATCACGCTGATCGACCTCGACGCCGACCCGGCGAGCGTCGGACGCCTCGCCGCCGCGATCGCCTCCGGGCACGAGCAGGTGGCCCTCCGCGCGGGCCGTGCGAGCACCCCCAGGCTGGCCCGGGTGCGCCCGGCCGCGACGGCGGCGCCCCGGCCGGGGTTGGCGCCGGAGGGTACGGTCCTGATCACCGGTGGCACCGGTGCGCTGGGCGCCCTGTTCGCCCGGCACCTCATCACCACTTACGGCGTCAAGCACCTGCTCCTCACCAGCCGCCGGGGCCAAGAGGCGCCCGGCGCACGGGAGTTGACCCAAGAGCTGGCCGGGCTCGGCGCGAACGTAC
>NZ_JOJM01000200.1 GCF_000720325.1 Streptomyces sp. NRRL B-1347 | reverse complement strand
GTGCCCTCAACTACCTCTCACCAGCCGAATTCGAACAGCAGCACCTACGAGCAGATACACTCTCAATCGCAGCATGAGCCCCTGTGTCCACACTCCGGGGGACACCTCAAGGCCGGGAAGTTAACGAACTCGCAGGTCACGTAAGGGGCGTTGAAGGGTTCCTGACGTAGAACAACGGAGCTCGTTGGAACAGGCAGTCGACCAAGACAGCATGTATCCAAGGAGCTCCGTTGCCGTCTCATTCTGTCCTGCCGTCCGCGCTGACGGCCATTACCCGTACGGTCACTGTGGCCGCAGGCCGGTTCGCTCCGGGCCATCTGGGGGAATTGACTGCCGTGGTGCCGTTCGAACTCGTCGACGCGGTTCTGGCGGAGACCCGGACAGTGCAGCGGCGGCTGTGCGACCTGCCCTCCCGCGTCGGGATGTACTTCCTGCTCGCGATGTGTCTGTTCCCCGAGGTCGGCTACCGGCTGGTCTGGGACAAGCTGACCGGCGGCCTGGCGGGGATGCCGGTGGCCTCGCCGAGCGCGAAGGCTCTGCGGGACCTGCGCCGCCGTCTGGGATCGGCACCAGTGCGGGCTCTGTTCGATGTCCTGGCCGGTCCGCTGGCCCAGCCGGGGACACCTGGGGTGCGTTTCGGGCCGTACCGGACGGTGTCGTTCGACGGCTGCAGTTCACAGCGGGTTGCCGATTCCGATCGAAACCGCTCCTGGCTGGGCCAACGCACCAACCAGGGCTACCCGACACTGGAGTTGATGACACTGGTGGAAACCGGCACCCGGGCCCTGCTGGGCGCGGTCTTCGGCCCCACCGCCGAGGGCGAGACCAGCTACGCCAGGCGCCTGCTGCATCTGCTGCGGCCGGACATGCTCGTCCTGTGGGACAAGGGGTTCGACGGCAACGCGTTCCTCGCCGCGGTCATCGCCACACGGGCCCAGGTCCTGGGCCGGCTGCGCAGCAACCGCCGCACTCCGGTCCTGTGCCGCCTCGCCGACGGCTCGTACCTGTCGGTGCTCGGCGAGGTGAAGGTACGGATCATCGACGCACAGATCACGGTGACCTGCTCGGACGGCACCGTCTTCACCGGGGCCTACCGGCTGGTGACGACCCTGACCGACGCCCGCCGCTACCCTGCGGCCAGCCTGACGCGTCTCTATCACCAACGGTGGGAGCACGAATCCGCCTATTTCGCGCTGCGTCACACGCTCATGGGCGGCCGTCGGCTGCGCTCGAGCGATCCCTTCGGCCTTGAACAGGAAATGTGGGCACTGCTCACGCTCTATCAAGTACTGCGCACCGTGATGGTCGACGCCGCCGAATCCGTCCCGGGCACCGATCCGGACCGTTGCGGATTCACTGTCGCCCTCCAGACCGCCCGCGACCAGGTCGTAACAGCCCGCGACGTGATCACTACTACACCCGGGTCGGCCGGGATGATCAGGCACCACGTCCTGGCCTCCCTGCTCCCACCCCGACGGCCACGGGTCAGCGCCCGAAAGGTCAAGTCACCGGTCTCCCGTTACAGCGAACGCTTCGACGACGGCAGGCCCGAGACCAGTCGCCCCGTCACCGGTCTCGACATCACCGTCCTGGACCCTGCCGTCGAACAGCGCCCTTTACCGACTACCTCGCGAGATGACCGGCCCACCCACCGCTCGTCAGGGAGCCGCCGGGAGCAAGCCCTCGAACTCCTCCGCGCCGACCCCGGACGCACGTGGTCGGCCCACGAACTCGCCCTGTACTACAGCCGTGACTCGTGATCTCGTCTCTCACGGGCGGCGTTGTGGCAGCGTTGCGCGCGGGCTTGGTGGGCGCGGCGCCAGTGCGACTGGGTGAT
>NZ_JOJM01000199.1 GCF_000720325.1 Streptomyces sp. NRRL B-1347 | reverse complement strand
GAGATGCCGGTGGACAGGGGCAGTCCGGTCCGTTCCGTGATCAAGTGGATCTTCGGCCCGTACTTGCCCCGGTCCACAGGATTCGGGCCGGTCAGGTCCTCCTTTTCATGGCTCGCATGGTCACCGAGTCGATGGCGCACCGCGACCAGTCCAGCTCGCCGCGGGCGCCGGGCTCATCGAGGACCAGGCGGTGCAGCTTGGCCCAGACCCGAGCCTTCGTCCACTCCGCGAAGCGCCGGTGGGCTGTCGCACCCGACGGCCCGAACGACGCCGCCGGAAGCTGCTGCCAGGTGCAGCCCGACGTGGCCACGAACACGATCGCGGCCAGTACCTCCCGGTCCCCGTGCCGACGCCGGCCACCGCCCTGCGGCCGCACCGGGACCTCCGGCACCACCCGCTGAAACAACTCCCACAACTCGTCCGGCACCAGACGCTCCACGATCCCCACGACCGCAGACTACCGAACCAGCCAAATGATATAGCGTCTTATGGCCAGGCCAGCGCAGGTGAATCCAGAAGAACGCGTCTCTAGGGACTTCCGGGCTTCTCTGCCCACCACGGCCCGCTGACCTGCCACTTCAACCCCGCAGGACCTCTAGCACCCCCGAATTACGTCGAACCCAGGTGCTACTGCGCTGTCTTGCACAACCCTATGGTGCGTGCCACCCCATTGCGCTGTGATCGCGCGCCTTCCATGAGCCCCCTGCGGCCCTATGTACTGTAGTGATTCACTCTGGCGGACAGAGGGCGGGGAATGCCATGGCGGGAACTGCAGCGGTCATTGGCTCCGGGATCTCCGGCCTCACCGCGGCCCATTTGCTGAGGCGGCGCTACGCGGTGGCGCTCTTTGAGGCCGAACCGCGAGCTGGTGGTCACGCGCACACGCATGACGTACAGGCACCGGAGGGCGGGACGTTGCCGGTGGACACCGGTTTCATGGTGTTCAACCGGCACAACTACCCCCAGCTCATGCGCCTGTTCGGTGAGCTGGGCGTACAGACGCAGGGCTCCGACATGTCCATGAGCCTGTCCTGCGAGGGGTGTTCCCTGGCATACCTGGCAGGCAGCGCGCTCCGGACCGTGCCCCAGCGGCCCGCGATGGTCCCGGAGGAACAGTGGGGGCGACTGGTCGGGAAGGCTCGGCAGTTCGCCCGCATCGCCCGGAGCTTGGTCGCGGATACCGAGGGTCCCGACATCGCTCTCGGGGAACTGCTCGACCGCAGCCGGTGTTCGGCCGACTTCGCCGAGCACATGGTGCTGCCGTTGGTCTCCGCGCTGTGGTCGTGCGGGCCGGTGACGGCGCGGGCCTACCCGGCGCGGTTCCTGTTCCGCTTCCTCGACCAGCACGGGCTGCTGCCGGGCGGGGCGCCGGTTCGCTGGCGCACTGTCAAGGGCGGCAGTCGGACGTACGTCCGACGCGTCCTGGAGCGGCTTCCCCAGGTGCTGCTCGGCCTGCCGGTCCGCGCCGTGCGGCGCACTGCGGACAGCGTCGAAGTGCGCGCCGACGACGACCGCGTGCGCCGCTTCGACCGCGCCGTCGTCGCCGTCCACGCCGACCAGGCACTGCGGTTGCTCGCAGATGCGACCACGCGGGAGAAGGCCGTGCTGGGGGCCATCCCGTACGTCGTCAACGAAACGGTCCTGCATACCGACCCCCGGCTTCTGCCCTCCGATCCGGCGCTGCGCGCGTCGTGGAACGTGCGCAGCACCTGTACGGGCAGGCCGCACGACCAGGTCATGATGAGCAATGCTCAGGACTTGTGGATCAGGCTCGGGCGGGACGTGAAGGGCGTACCTTCCCGAGTGATCGACCAAGGTCACTGAGTAGGCCCGCGTTGCTG
>NZ_JOJM01000198.1 GCF_000720325.1 Streptomyces sp. NRRL B-1347 | reverse complement strand
CGCGATGGGTGCGCAGAGTGTCGAGGCGTCGTTCGTGGCGTTGCAGCGCCGGGATCAGCCGCAGGTACGCACCGTCCTGGGCGGGCTCGCCCAGCTGCACGCGGCAGGGCATGGGGTGGCGTGGGCGCGGGTCTTCGACCACACCCCGGCCGCCCTGCTCGACCTGCCGACGTACCCCTTCCAGCACCAGAACTACTGGATGGCGGGCCCGTCGTCCGGCGATGTCGTATCGGCCGGGCAGGTGGCGGCCGACCACCCGATGCTCGACGCGGTGGTGCGGGTCGCCGGTGCCGACGAGGTCGTGTTCACCGGGCGCCTCTCGGCGCGGACGCACGCCTGGGTGGCCGAGCACGAGCTGGGCGGCCGCGCCCTGGTGCCGGGCACCGCGCTGATCGACATGGCCATGTCGGCGGGCGACGAGGTCGGCTGCGCCGGTGTGGACGAGATGGTGATCACCGCGCCGCTGCGCGTCCCCGAGTCCGGCGGCGTACGGGTCCAGCTCGTGGTGAGCGAGCCGCGCGACACCGGGCACCGGCCGTTCGCGATCTACTCCTGCCCGGAGACCGGCCAGGAGGCGGGCGACGAGTGGACCTGCCACGCCACCGGCGTGCTCGCCCCCTCGGCCCCGGAGCCCGGCTTCGAGCTGAGCCAGTGGCCGCCCGCGGGCGCCGAGACCGTGGCGACGGACGGGTTCTACGACCGGCTCGCGGAGAGCGGCTACGTCTACGGCCCGCTCTTCCGCGGCCTGCACGCCCTGTGGCGCCGCGACGGCGCGGCGGGGGCCGAGTTCTTCGCCGAGGTCGCGCTGCCGGACGGCGCGGACACGGCGCGGTTCGGCATCCACCCGGCCCTGTTCGACGCGGCCATCCACCCGCGCGTCGTCGCCGCGATCGCCGACGCGGGCGAGGACTTCACGCTCCAGCTGCCGTTCGTGTGGAACGAGATCTACCTCTACGCCACCGGCGCGACCGCCCTGCGGGTGCGCGTGGTCATCGACGCGGAGAGCGACGGCAAGACGTCCTGCCAGGTGCAGCTCGCCGACGAGGCGGGACAGCCCGTCGCCGAGGTACGGTCGGTGGAGGCACGGCCCGTGTCGGCCGACCAGTCGGCGGGCCGGGACGAGACGGCCGGTTCGCTCTTCGGCGTGGACTGGGCGGCCGTCGAGGCGGACCCGGCCGAACCGGCCGGGCGCTGGGCGCTGCTCGGCACTTCCGCCGTGCCGGTCGGCGAGGCCCTCGCGGTCGACCGCTGCCCGACCCTGGACGACGCGGCCGGGGCCGACGTGCTGCTGGCCGCCCCGGCGGGCCCCGCGGGCGCCGACGTCGTGACCTCGGTGCACGAGACGGCCGTCGCCACCCTGGACCTGGTGCGGGAGTGGCTGACCGACGAGCGGTTCCTGTCGGGCCGCCTCGTCGTGGTGACCCGCGGCGCGGTGCCGGCGGGTGGGGACGGCGCCGCGCCGGACCTGGCGGGCGCCGCCGTGTGGGGCCTGCTGCGCTCCGCCCAGGCCGAGCACCCCGACCGGATCGTGCTCGCGGACGTCGACGACGACCCGGCCTCCCTCAAGGCCCTGCCCGCGGTGCTCGCGGCGGGCCACGACCAGGTCGCGGTGCGCGCCGGTACGGTGACCGTGCCGCGCCTGGTCCCGCAGGCCGCGACGGACGCCGCCGGGCCGGAGTTGGCGCCGGACGGCACGGTCCTGATCACCGGTGGCACCGGCGCGCTGGGCGCCCTGTTCGCCCGGCACCTCATCACCACCCACGGCGTCAAGCACCTGCTCCTCACCAGCCGCCGGGGCCAAGAGGCGCCCGGCGCACGGGAGTTGACCCAAGAGCTGGCCGGGCTCGGCGCGAACGTAC
>NZ_JOJM01000197.1 GCF_000720325.1 Streptomyces sp. NRRL B-1347 | reverse complement strand
GCCACCCTCGGCCGCGAACATCACGTCCTTCAGCGGACGGTCCAGTACGACGTCCAGGTGCGCGCACACCTCGTCCAGAGCCTGAGCGAACACCGGGAAGGCGTCGTACAACTCCCGCCCCATACCCAGACGTTGCGCACCCTGGCCGGTGAACAGGAAGGCGGTCTTGCCGCCGTTGGCCGCCTGCCCCTGGACGATACCGGGGGCGTCGTCGCCCGCGGCAACGGTCTCCAGGCCACGCAGCAACGTCTCGCGTTCGGTGCCCAGCAGCACCGCGCGGTGCTCGAACACCGATCGCGTGGCGACCAGCGATTCGGCGATGTCCAGAACGCTGTGCTCGGCCCCGTCGACCAGGTGGGCCCGCAGTCGCTCGGCCTGGGCGCGCAGGGCTTCCGGGCTCCGGGCGGAGAGCGTCCAGGGGGCCAGGCCGTGGTCGTCGGCGGGGGCCGGGGCGGGCTGCGCCTCGTCCTCGACCGGCGGGGCCTGCTCGATGATGGTGTGGGCGTTGGTGCCGCTCACGCCGAAGGCGGAGACACCGGCCCGGCGCGGCTGCCCGGTCTCGGGCCACGCGGTGGCCTCCGTCAGCAGCCGCACCTCACCCGCCGACCAATCCACCTGCCGCGACGGCTCATCCACATGCAGCGTCTGCGGCAGCACACCGTGCCGCATCGCCATCACCATCTTGATGACACCGGCCACGCCCGCGGCGGCCTGCGTGTGACCGAGGTTCGACTTCAGCGATCCCAGCCACAGCGGCAGGTCCTCCGGCCGCTCCTGGCCGTAGGTGGCCAGCAGCGCCTGTGCCTCGATCGGGTCGCCCAGCGTCGTACCCGTGCCGTGCGCCTCGACCACCTGGATGTCGGCGGCCGACACCCCGGCGTTGGCGAGCGCCTGGCGGATCACCCGCTGCTGGGACGGACCGTTGGGCGCCGTAAGGCCGTTGGACGCGCCGTCCTGGTTGACGGCGGAGCCGCGCACGATCGCCAGGACCTCGTGGCCGTTGCGCCGGGCGTCGGACAGCCGCTCCACGAGCAGCATGCCGACACCCTCGGACCAGCCCGTGCCGTCCGCGGCGTCCGCGAAGGGCTTGCAGCGGCCGTCGGGGGCCAGGCCACGCTGGCGGCTGAACTCCACGAAGGCGGCCGGGTTGGTCATCACGGTGACACCACCGGCGAGCGCCATGTCGCACTCGCCCTGGCGCAGCGCCTGCGCGGCCTGGTGCAGGGCGACCAGCGACGACGAACACGCCGTGTCCACCGTCAGCGCGGGACCCTCAAGACCCAGCGTGTAGGAGATACGGCCGGAGACGACCGAGGTGGCGCTGCCGGTCAGCAGCTGCCCTTCGAGCCCCTCGGGGATCTCGTGCAGTCCCGTTCCGTAGCCGGAGGTCGCGGCGCCGACGTAGACGCCGATCTGGTTGCCGCGTACGGACGCCGGGTCGATTCCGGCCCGCTCGAACGCCTCCCAGGACGTCTCAAGGAGCAGCCGCTGCTGCGGATCCATGGCAAGGGCCTCACGCGGCGAGATCCCGAAGAAGGCGGCGTCGAACTCGCCCGCCCCGTCGAGGAACCCGCCCTCGCGGGCGTAGAACGTGCCCAGGCGCTCCGGGTCGGGGTCGTACATCCCGTCGACGTCCCAGCCCCGGTCGGAGGGGAAGTCCGTGATGGCGTCCGTGCCGGCCGCGACGAGGTTCCACAGGTCCTCGGGGCTTCCGACGCCGCCCGGGAAGCGGCAGCTCATCCCGACGATCGCGATCGGGTCGTCATCGACCGGAGCCACCGACCCCGCCGACGGCACAGGCGCCTCCTCCCGCGCGCCCAGCACCTCGGCACGCAGATGACCGGCCAGCACCACAGAACTCGGGTAGTCGAAGACCAACGTGGCCGGCAACACCAACCCCGTCT
>NZ_JOJM01000196.1 GCF_000720325.1 Streptomyces sp. NRRL B-1347 | reverse complement strand
AGACGGGGTTGGTGTTGCCGGCCACGTTGGTCTTCGACTACCCGAGTTCTGTGGTGCTGGCCGGTCATCTGCGTGCCGAGGTGCTGGGCGCGCGGGAGGCGGTGGCTGTGCCGTCGGCGGGGTCGGTGGTCCCGGTCGATGACGACCCGATCGTGATCGTCGGGATGAGCTGCCGCTTCCCGGGTGGCGTCGGAAGCCCCGAGGACCTGTGGCGGCTCGTGGCCGCTGGTGGTGACGCCATCTCCGACTTCCCGTCCAACCGCGGGTGGGACGTGGACGGAATGTACGACCCGGATCCCGAGCGTCTGGGCACCTTCTACGCGCGGGAAGGTGGATTCCTGCACGACGGAGGCGAGTTCGACGCGGGCTTCTTCGGAATCTCGCCGCGTGAGGCGCTCGCCATGGATCCGCAGCAGCGGCTGCTCCTTGAGACGTCCTGGGAGACCTTCGAGCGGGCCGGAATCGCTCCCACCTCCGTACGCGGCAACCAGATCGGCGTGTTCGTCGGAGCCGCGGCCTCGGGCTACGGAGTCGGGCACGACGGCGCGGCCGGGGAACTCGAAGGACAGATACTGACCGGCAACGCGACCTCGGTCGTGTCCGGTCGTATCTCCTACACGCTGGGTCTTGAGGGTCCCGCGGTGACGGTGGACACGGCGTGTTCGTCGTCGCTGGTGGCATTGCATCTGGCCGCGCAGGCGCTGCGCCAGGGCGAGTGCGACATGGCGCTCGCCGGTGGCGTGACGGTGATGGCCACGCCGGGTGCGTTCGTGGAGTTCAGCCGTCAGCGTGGCCTGGCCCCTGACGGCCGGTGCAAGCCGTTCGCGGACGCCGCGGACGGTACGGGCTGGTCCGAGGGGGTGGGCATGCTGCTGGTGGAGCGGCTGTCCGACGCCCGCCGCAACGGCCACGAGGTCCTGGCGATCGTGCGCGGCTCCGCCGTCAACCAGGACGGCGCGTCCAACGGCCTTACGGCGCCCAACGGGCCGTCCCAGCAGCGGGTGATCCGCCAGGCCCTCGCCAACGCCGGAGTGTCGGCCGCCGAGGTGGACGTGGTGGAGGCGCACGGCACGGGTACGACGCTGGGTGACCCGATCGAGGCGCAGGCGCTGCTGGCCACGTACGGCCAGGGGCGCCCGGAGAATCTGCCGCTGTGGCTGGGTTCGCTGAAGTCGAACATCGGGCACACGCAGGCCGCCGCTGGTGTGGGCGGAATCATCAAGATGGTGATGGCGATGCGGCACGGAGTGCTGCCGCAGACGCTGCATGTGGATGAGCCGTCGACGCAGGTGGACTGGTCGGCGGGTGAGGTGCGGCTGCTGACGGAGGCCACCGCGTGGCCGGAGACAGGCCATCCGCGCCGGGCGGGTATCTCCTCGTTCGGTGTGAGCGGGACGAACGCCCACACGATCATCGAGCAGGCCCCGGCGGCGGATGACGAGACAGAGATCGTCCCGGCGGCCCCGGCCGAGGATCACGGCATCGTGCCCTGGACGCTCTCCGCCCGGAGCCCGGAAGCCCTGCGCGCCCAGGCCGAGCGACTGCGGTCGTATCTGGTCGAGCGTGCCGAGCTGAGCGCGCTGGACGTGGCCCACTCGCTGGTGACGACCCGCGCGGTGCATGAACACCGCGCGGTGATCGCGGGTGCCGACCGTGCCGAGTTGTTGCGCGGCGTCGAGGCCGTCGCGACCGGCGAAGTGGCTCCCGGAACGGTTCAGGGCGTGGTGAACGCGTCGGGTGTGACGGCGTTCTTGTTCTCGGGCCAAGGTGCGCAGCGCCTGGGTATGGGGCGGGAGTTGTACGAGGCGTTCCCGGTGTTCGCCCAGGCTCTGGACGAGGTGTGCGCGCACCTGGACGTCGTACTGGACCGTCCGCTGAAGGACGTGATGTTCGCGGCCGAGGGTGGCGCGGACGCCGAGCTG
>NZ_JOJM01000195.1 GCF_000720325.1 Streptomyces sp. NRRL B-1347 | reverse complement strand
GTGGGCGGGTGGGAGAGCCCCCGGAAGACAGGCCCCCGGCAGGTGGGAGAGCCCCCGGAAGACAGGCCCCCGGAAGACAGGCCCCCGGCAGGTAGGCCCCCGTTGGGCAGGGCCCCGGGGCGGGGGCGTCAGGGGGTGGGGCCGGTGAGGAGCCAGGTTTCGATGGCCTCGTAGCGGCGGCGGGCCTCCCGCCGCGCGCTCCGGCGGCTGAGCACCGTACCGCCCCACCCCAGCAGGAACCCCAGCGGAATGGAGACGACCCCGGTCGTGGTGAAGGGGAACCAGGCGAAGTCGTGCTCGGGGAAGGCCGCCCCGGCCGAGCCGGACACCAGGTTCGTACCGGTCATGAGCACGGCGCAGCCGACCGTACCGCCGATGAGGGTCGAGAGGAGCCCGGCCCGGGTGAAGCGCCGCCAGAACAGCGTGTAGATGAGGGCGGGGGCGAGCGCGGACGCGCCGAGGCAGAAGGACAGGGTGACCAGCGGCTGCAGGCTGCGGTCCTGGATGAGCACCGCGAGGCAGATGGCGCCCGCGCCCACGGCGAGGGCGCAGCCCCGGGCGAGCGCCATCTCGCGGCGCGGCGAGAGGTCGCGGCGGCAGGCGGCGAAGACGTCGTGGGCGAGGGAGTTGGCGCAGGCGAGGATCATTCCGGCGACGGAGGCGAGGAGCGTCAGGAAGATCGCGGTGGTGACGGTCGTGAGGAGCAGCGTCTCGGCGGTGGAGGCGTCCGCGCCGAACACGGCGCGCGAGCCGAGGAGGTAGGCCGTGTTGCCCTGCGGGTCGTGCCCGGCGATCTCCTTGCGTCCGAGCATGGCGGTGGCGCCGAAGCCGATGACGGTGATGACGAGGACGAAGAGGGCGACGCAGGCCACGGCCCAGGACATCGAGCGCCGTATCGCGGGCGCACCGCGCGCGGTGTACATCCGCATGGTGATGTGCGGCAGGCACGCGCCGCCGAGGACCACGGTGAGCTCCGAGCTGATCATGTCGAGGCGGGGTGCGGGGCTGTCCCGGAACTGGAGGCCGGACTCCAGGTAGGCCGGGCCGAGCCCGCTGCCCGCGCGGGCGGCGGCGAGCAGCGCGCCGGGGTCCCAGTCGTAGCGGCGCAGGATGAGCGCGGCGACGGCGATGCCGGAGCCGAGCAGGATGACGACCTTGAGGATCTGGATGAGGGCGGTGCCCTTCATGCCGCCGATCGCCGCGTAGCTGATCATGAGGGCGCCGAGGGCGACGACGCAGCCGGTCTTCAGGCCGGTGCTGGAGAAGCCCAGGATGAAGGCCAGCAGGTCGCCCGCGCCCGCGAGTTGGACGAGCATGAGCGGCAGGAGCGCGGCGAGGGTGGCGGCGCTCGCGGTGACGCGGACCAGGCGGCCGGGCGTGCGGCGGGCGAGGACGTCGCCCATGGTGAAGCGGCCCGCGTTCCGCAGGGGTTCGGCGAGCAGGAACATCAGGAGCATCAGGGAGAGCGCGGTGCTCAGGGCGAGGACCACGCCGTCGTGGCCGAGGAGCGCGATGATGCCGGTGGTGCCGAGGACGGTCGCGGCGGAGATGTAGTCGCCCGCGATGGCGAGGCCGTTGCGCAGCGGGGTGAGGCGGCCGTAGCCGGTGTAGAACTCGCCGAGGTCGTCGCGTTCGGGTCCGGTCATCACGCACAGCAGCAGGGTGAGCGTGACGACGGCGGTGAAGGCGACGAGGGACGTGCTGCGGGTGGCGTCATCCACGGCTCGCCTCCAGTTCCACGAGCTTGCGCAGGCGGGCGGCGAGCCGGTCGAGGCGGCGCCGGGCCGTGACCTCGTACAGCGCTATGGCCAGGCACATCACGGGGAGTTGGAGCAGTCCGACGAGGAGTCCGGTGGTGAGGCCGCCGGTGACGGCGCCGGTCATGAGGGCGGGGGCGAAGGCGGACAGGAGGAGGAAGAGCGTGAAGTAGCCGAGGGCGGTGAGGGTGGCGACGCGGCGCTGCCAGCGGTAGGCGCCGCGCAGTTGGCGCAGGTCGCCGCGGTGGCCGGGGGTGGGCGCCGCCCTTCGGTGCGGGGG
>NZ_JOJM01000194.1 GCF_000720325.1 Streptomyces sp. NRRL B-1347 | reverse complement strand
CGCCCGCCCTCCCGGCAGTTACGCTTATGGGCCCGACTACGCCCGCCTGCGGATCGGTGATTACCGAGTGACCTACGAGATCAACGCAGGGCAGCTGACTATCATCGCATTCCACCTTGGCCGGGTCAGCTGACGGGTCCAGGATCGCGCCTCCTCCCCACGGAGGGCGGCCATGGTGGACATGATGGCAGTGACAGTTTCCGGGGCGGTGATCTCTCCCCGGCCCGCGACGCCGGTCACGCCCCACAGCTGCGACGCACCGATGGTCGGCAGTGCACGTAGGGAGCGCCCGTCTACGGCGTAGAAGGAAATGCCGTCCTTGGTGGGGTCTGGTCCAAGTTGTGGGCTCTGTCGCAGATTCGGGGGTAACGGCCGCGGCAGTGTCGTGGGCATCACTTGGGTATGGACGGGGCCTTGAGCGTTGCTGATCTCCTCTTCTCTGATGCGGCTGTCGAGGTTGAGCGGCTGACGCTCGCCCAGGACGAAGTGCTCGTGGCAGCTCGGGCCCGGGGAGACGGGGCAGTCTGTCCGGAGTGCGGTCGGCGATCGTCTCGGGTGCACTGCTATTACGATCGGCGGCTCTCGGACCGGCCTATCGCTGGACGGCGTCTGCAGATCCGGCTGCGAGCACGTCGGTTCACCTGCGAGAACACCGCATGCTCGCATCGAACGTTCGCTGAACAGATACCAGAGCTGACGTGCCGATATGCGCGACGTACCGAGGCCCTGACGGGGCTGCTCACCGACATCGCCCTGTTCCTGGGCGGTCGGCCGGGCGCCCGGCTGGCCGACCGGATGTCCATGGCGGTCGGCAAGGACTCTATGCTCCGGCTGATCCGGGCCTTGCCCGAGCCGGATCACGGCTCCGTCCAGGTCCTGGGCGTCGACGAGTTCGCCCTGCGCCGTCGGCGGAAGTACGCGGCCATCCTGATCGGCATGGTCACCCACCGCCCCGTCGACGTGCTCGCCGACCGGACCGCCGCCACCTTCGAGTCCTGGCTCAGGCGACACCCGGAAGTCCAGATGATCTGCCGCGATCGTGCTGGCTCCTTCCGTGACGGCGCCTGCGCCGGAGCACCACAGGCCAAGCAGGTTGCCGACATCTGGCACGTGCTCCACAACCTTGCCGAGGCTGTGGAGCGCATCGTGGGCCGTCACCGTGCTGAGCTGCGCGAACCATTGCCGATGTCGGCCGATGCGACACCCGCTGGTGAAACATCGGCTACTGAAGTCGACATCCATGGGCGGCCACGTCCGCTGGTGGCACGGACCCACGAGCGGTATCAGCAGATCCACGAGCGCATTCAACGCGGCGACAGCCTGCGTGCGATCGCTCGCGAACTCCGCCTCAGCCGGGGCACCGTGGTTCGCTTCGCCGAGGCCGCCGAGGTCGGAGAACTTCTTAGCGCGGCCACCGACCGTCCCAGCATGATCGACGACTACCGTCTCTACTTGCATCATCGCTGGCTGGAGGGGTGCACCAACGCCTCTGCCCTCACTCGAGAGATCCAGCAGCTGGGCTACCGCGGAGGCCCTGGCACCGTCCAGCGACACCTCCGTGCCTATCGCACCGGAGCGATCCCGACGAACGCCCCGCTTCCCCAGCTGACCGTCCGACGCGTCACCAACTGGATCATGCGCAGGCCCGAGCACCTCACGGACACCGAACGCAAGAGCCTGGATGACCTCTGCGACCGCAGCCCGGTGCTGGCCATAACCACCGAATACGCCCGCCGTCTCGCTGTCATCCTGCGCGAACGCAACAACGAGCACCTGGCTTTCGAAGTCTGGCTCGCCGATGTACGCCTCGACGGGCAGCGAGAACTCCGCACCTTGGCAGGCGGCATGCGGCGCGACCGCGCTGCCATCCTGACAGCCCTTACCACCACGCACAGCTCAGGCGCAGTCGAGGGCAACGTGACCCGTATCAAGCTGCTGAAGAGACAGATGTACGGCCGGGCCAACTTCGACCTGCTGCGGCGCCGCATCCTGCTCTCGCCGTGATCGACGAACATGTACTCATCTTGAACTCGCGGGTTCCAGTCGCTGACGTTTCATGATCCTTGCGGTATGTCCGAGTTGTGAGGTACGCGGATGGCGGTGGCCTGACGCCG
>NZ_JOJM01000193.1 GCF_000720325.1 Streptomyces sp. NRRL B-1347 | reverse complement strand
GTCGTCATCCGTCGGGGGCGGGGTGGCCGTTTCCCGCCCCCGCCCCCCGTCCCTGGGCGTGCCCGCGGCCCCGTCCCGCCCCCCCCGGGGCCCGCTCCCGGCCCCGGGTCTGCTCCCGGTCCTGGACTTGCTCCCGGTGCTGGGCTTGTCCGCGGATCCGGCCTCGGGCTTGCTCCCGGTGCTGGGCTTGTCCGCGGATCCGGCCTCGGCTCCCGGGCCCGGAATTGGACTTGCTCGGCTCCCGGACCCGCACTTGGACTCGGCTCCCGCACTTGGACTTGGCTCCCGGGCCCGGACTTGGCTTCCGGACTTGGACTCGGCTCCCGGGGGAGGGCCAGGGGCAGGGCCCGGTCTCGTCTCCCGGTTCTGCTCTGCTTTCGCGTTCGTCTCGCGTTCCGGCTCGTCCTCGCAAGGGCCCGTTCGCCCGGTGTGGTCGGGAATGCCCTGCTGTCGTGGATGCCCTGATGGGAGGGAGGTGGGGCTGGTCGGGATGGTGTGGGAGCTGTGGCTGGGTTCCGGGGTTGTCTGCGGGTTCGTGTGTGCGGGCGTCGTCGTGGAGCGGCCGGTTGTCGGTGGCGGGCGGGGAGTCCGTCTGCGGGCCCGGTGCTTCGCGTGCGGTGACGTGGCGCGCTCCCGTGCTTCCTTTCGGGTGTTCGCCGGGCGGATGCCGGCGCTGATGGGCTGCTGTGCAGGGCGGGCCGGGTTCCTGGTGGTGGTGTTGACCGGTGTGGTCCTGTTTCTGGGTGGCCGGCCGGGTGCCCGGTTGGTCGGCCGGGTGGCTGTGGGGGTGTGCGAGGAGGCGATGCTGCGGCGGATGAGGGTGCTGCCCGGGCGGGGTACGGGTCCCGTCGGGGGCGTCCGTGTCGATGGGTTCGCGCTGCGCCGCAGGCGGAAGAACGTGGCGATCCTGATCGACTTGGCCCCCCGGCCGGCCCGTCGGTGTCCTCGCGGGCCTGGCCGGGCTGCTGTCCGCGAGTCCGGGTGGTCTGCTGTGGCCGTGCCGGGGGCCTTTCGTGGCGGTGTGTGTGCCGGAGTATCCCGGGCCAGCGGGTGGCTGGCCGTGGGTGTCTCCTCCATGGCCTGGCCTGGCCGGGGTTGTGGAGTGCATCGTCGGCTGATGCCGTGCGCGGCCTGGGTGAACTGCTGGTGTTGTCGGCCGCTGTCCGGCTCGGGGGCGGGGTGGCCGCTGGTGAAACCCGGCCTCCACGGCCGACCGTGCCCATGGGTCATGCGGGCCCGGGAGCGGTACCGGCAGGTCCGCGGGCGGATCGCGCGCGGCAACCGTGTCCGTGCCGTCGGCTGCGGACTCCGCCTCGGTGGCGGCGCCGTCCTGTGTTTCGCCGGGGCCGCCGCGTCGGGGAGTTCCTCGGTGCGGCGATCCGCTGCCCCGGCGCGATCGATGATGACCGGCTCTGCCTGCGCCAGCGCTGGGGGAAGGCTGTACCCGCGCCTGCGCCCTGGTGGCGTGCGGGACCCGGTAACTCGGCTGCCGCAGCGGCATCAGCACGGTCTGCCGCCGGTTGCGGGCCTGTGCGCCGGAGTGGTTCCGGCGGGTGCCCCGCTGCCGCATCTGGCTGTTTGCCGCGTCACCGGCTGGATCGTGCGCGGGCCCGAACATCGCACGGAGGCTGAGTGCAAGTGCCTGTGCAGCCTGTGCGGTCGTGGTCCCGCACTGGCCGTGCCCGCTGCGTGCGCCCGTGCTCTGGCCGTGATGTGGTGCGGGCGGCGCGCCGGGCGTCTGGCCCTCGGGGCGGGGCTGGCCGGTGTCCGGCTCGGCGGACGGCGTGAACTCCGCATGCTGGCCGGCGGTGTGGGCCGCGGCCGCGCCGCCGTCCTTGCCGCTCTCACCGCCCCCCTCCGCGCATCGGGAGCGGTCGGGGGCGGTGTCACCGGGATCGGGCTGCTGAGGGGACTGATGTGCGGCCGGGCCGATGTCGACCTGCTGCGGGGCCGCATCCTGCTGTCGTCATGATCAGCCCGGCACTGCCCCCCCCAAATCGGCGGCAGGGAACGGAAATCTTGGGGGACCCGGTCCGGGCTGGCCGCTGGCCGCTGTCCGGGCCCGGGGTCGGGGGTGGCGCTGGTGTTGCGTGCGGTGGCCTGTGGTTTGCCGGGGTGCCGGGGCGGGGTCTTGGGGTGGCGGGCCGGGGTGTGTCGTCTGGCTGGCGGCCGGTGTCGTGTGGCTGGTGGCTGGTGGGGGTGGGTG
>NZ_JOJM01000192.1 GCF_000720325.1 Streptomyces sp. NRRL B-1347 | reverse complement strand
CACCGCGTCCGGCTCCACACCCACCGAACGCCACAACCGCGCCAACGACACCATCACCGCGAACAACACCGGCTGCACCACATCCACCCGGTCAAACCCGGGAGCACCCTCGGCGCCGCGCAGTACGTCCGTCAACGACCAGTCGACGTAAGCCGACAGCGCCGACTCACACTCCCCCATCGCCTCCGCGAACACCGGCGAGGACTCCAGAAGCCCCACCGCCATACCCGCCCACTGCGCCCCCTGACCCGGGAACACAAACACCGAACGGCCACGCACATCGGCCACGCCACGCGTCACACCCGAGGCCACCGCGCCAGAAGCTCCTCACGGCCGGCACCCGTCACCACCCCACGGTGCTCGAACACCGAACGCGACGACACCAACGACAACGCCACATCCGCGGCACCCAACTCCGGACGCTCGGCCACGAACTCCCGCAGCCTGGCAGCCTGATCCCGCAGCGCGTCGCCGCTCTTGCCGGACACGACCCACGCCACCGGACCGTCGACGGCCTCGGCCTCAGGCTCCGCCGCCTCCTCGGCTTCCGGGGCCTGCTCCAGGATCGCGTGCGCGTTCGTCCCGCTCACGCCGAAGGACGACACTCCGGCGCGGCGAGGGTGGCCCGACTCCGGCCAGACTGTGGCCTCGCTGAGCAGCGCGATGTCGCCCGCTGACCAATCCACGTGTTGTGACGGCTCATCGGTGTGCAGCGACTTCGGCAGCACGCCGTGCCGCATCGCCATCACCATCTTGATGACACCGGCGACACCGGCCGCCGCTTGCGAATGGCCGATGTTCGACTTCACCGATCCGAGCCACAGCGGCTGGTCCGCAGGCCGGTCCTGGCCGTAGGTGGCCAGCAGCGCCTGCGCCTCGATCGGGTCACCCAGCGACGTGCCCGTACCGTGCGCCTCCACCGCGTCGACCTCGGCGCCCGACAGCCGGGCGGTCTTGAGCGCCGCGCGGATCACCCGCTGCTGCGACGGTCCGTTCGGGGCGGTCAGGCCGTTGGACGCACCGTCCTGGTTGACCGCCGAGCCCCGGACGATGGCCAGCACCTCGTGGCCGTTGCGCTGGGCGTCCGACAGCCGCTCGACGAGCAGCAGTCCGACGCCTTCGGCGAATCCGAATCCGTCTGCGGCATTGCTGAACGCCTTGCACTTGCCATCGGCGGACAGCGCGCGCTGCCGGCTGAAGTCCACAAGGCCGGCCTGTGTGGACATCACCGTCGCGCCACCGGCAAGCGCCAGGTCGCATTCGCCCTGGCGCAGTGCCTGGACCGCGAGGTGCAGCGCGACCAGCGACGACGAACACGCGGTGTCCACCGTCACGGCGGGCCCTTCCAGGCCCAAGGTGTAGGAGATCCGGCCCGAGGCCACGCTGCCCGCGCTGCCGGTGCCGAGATAGCCCTCAAAGCCTTCGGGGGCGTTCCCTTGCAGCCGGGTGCCGTAGTCGTTGTACACAACGCCGACGAAGACTCCGGTCCGGCTTCCCTTCGCCGACTCGGGGTCGATACCGGCGCGCTCGAACGCCTCCCACGAGGTTTCCAGCAGCAGCCGCTGCTGCGGGTCCATCGAGAGCGCCTCACGCGGCGAGATCCCGAAGAAGGCCGGGTCGAACTGGTCCGCGTCGTAGAGGAAGCCACCGTTGCGGGCGTAGTACGTGCCCTCGCGCGCGGGGTCCGGGTCGTACGTCGTCTCGAGGTCCCAGCCGCGGTTGGACGGGAGCGAGGCGGTGGCGTCGGTACCACCCATCACCAGGTGCCAGAATTCCTCGGGCGTCCGCACCCCACCGGGGAATCGGCAGCTCATGGCGACGATCGCGATCGGGTCGTCGTCCGTGTGTGCCGGGGTGTTGGCGGATCCGCCCGCCGTCGGCGCCGCGATGGCCGTGTCCTGCGCCCCGAGGATCTCCGAGCGCAGATAGCCCGCCAGTACGGTCGGGTTCGGGTAGTCGAAGACAAGCGTGGCCGGGAGGCGCAGACCCGTTTCCGCACTCAGACGGTTCCGCAGTTCCACGGCGGTGAGCGAGTCGAAACCCAGTTCCTTGAAGGGCCGTCCCACCTCGACAGTGTCCGACTTCGCGTGTCCCAAGGCGGCGGCCGCCTGGACGCGGATCAGATCCTCGAGCAGGAACTGCTCCTGGTCCGCCTCGGACATGCCGGCCAGTCGCCGCCGCAGACGGGCGGCAATGTCGTCCTCGGCTCCGGCGCCTGCGACGCGCCGGACCGTCGTCCCCGGCACGACGTTGCGGAAGAGGGCGGGGAGTTCGGCGCCCTGCGCACGCAGCGCCGGGATGTCCAGCCGGAAGAGAACCGGAACAACCGCAGGCGAGGTCAGAGCCGCGTCGAACAGCTCAAGCCCCTCGTCCGTGGCCAGTGGTACCAGGCCCGAGCGGGATATCCGCTGGACGTCGTCCTCGCCGAGATGTCCGGTCATGCCGCTGGCCTCGGCCCACAGACCCCACGCCATCGACACACCCGGCAACCCCTGAGCCCGCCGCCACGACGCCAGGCCGTCCAGGAAC
>NZ_JOJM01000191.1 GCF_000720325.1 Streptomyces sp. NRRL B-1347 | reverse complement strand
CCAGGCCACCCAGGGATCCTGTTCCACCACTAAGTAGAACGGTCTTTCCAGCGGCGAATACGTTCCCCGAACCCAGCCCCCGACCCGCAACACGGACCAACCTGGGCACCGAGAAAATCGCACCACGCACCGCAACCTGCGGCTCACCACTGGCCAGCGCCACCCCCAGCGCCGCATCCAGGTCTCCTCCGGCCGCGGGGTCGGTGTCGACGAGCAGGATCCGTTCCGGATTCTCCGCCTGCGCGGCACGCACCAGGCCCCACACCGCCGCTCCAGCCGGATCCGTCACCGCTCCATCGCCCGCGGGCACCGCCCCCCGGGTCACCACCACAAGGCGCGAATCGTCAGAGCCCGCCCCGGCAAGCCACTCCTGCACCGCCCCCAACACGCGGGTGGTCAGGGCGAGTACCGCGCCCTCGCCGTCGTCCCCGAAGGCCTCCAGGACGGCCAACGGCGGGGCCGTCGCGCTTCCGGCCACATCCCCTCGTACCGGCGGCAGTTCGGTCCACTCCACGCCGAACAGCGTGTCGCGGCTCCCGTCCGCCGCCGCGGCGTCCAGCTGGTCGGTGGAGACCGGCAGGGACACCAGCGAGTCCATCGTCAGGACCGTGGCGCCGGTGTCGTCGGCGGCGTGGAACGACAGCGCGTCCGGGCCGCACGGTGCGACCCGCACGCGCAGCGCGGAGGCGCCCACGGCGTGCAGGAGCAGCCCGTTCCAGGCGAACGGCAGCACCTTGCGGTCGTCGTCCGGGCGGGCGAAGGCGTTCGTGTGGAGGGCGGCGTCGAGGAGCGCCGGGTGGATGCCGAACCCGCCTGCCTCCTCTCGGTGTTCCTCGGGCAGCGCGGCCTCGGCGAAGACCTCGTCGCCGCGCCGCCACACCGCGCGCAGGCCCTGGAAGGCGGGCCCGTACGCGTAGCCGCGCTCGACCAGGTCGGCGTAGAAGTCCGTCATCGGGACCGGCTCCGCGCCGGGCGGCGGCCAGGCCGCGAAGTCGAACGCGCGCCCCGGGTCGGGCGCCGTCGGCGAGGCCGCCAGGAGGCCGGTGGCGTGCCGCGTCCACACATCGTCCGCGCCGCCGTCGTCGGCGGCGTCCTCGCGCTGGGAGTACACGTCCACGGTCCGCGAACCCGTCGCGCCGGGTCCGCTCACCGCGACCTGGAGTCGTACGCCGCCGCTGTCGGGCAGCACCAGCGGCGCCTCGATGACGAGTTCCTCCAGGAGGCCGTGGCCGAACTCGTCGCCCGCGCGCACCGCGAGATCGACGTACACGGTGCCGGGGACGAGGACCGCACCGCCGATCGCGTGGTCGGCGAGCCACGGGTGCGTCCGCAGCGAGAGGCGTGAGGTGAAGACGAGGCCGTCGGACTGCGGCAGCGGTACGACCGCGCCCAGCAGCGGGTGGTCGGCCCCGGCGAGGCCGAGGGACGCGGAGTCCGTGGCGGACGCGCCCATCCGGATCCAGTAGTGCTGGTGGTCGAAGGCGTACGTCGGCAGGTCGACGCGCCGGGACGTGGCCCCGGCGGGCAGCGCCCTGGCCCAGTCCAGCGGGGTGCCCCGGACGAACAGCTCGGCCATCGAGGTGAGGAGGCGCCGCAGGCCGCCGTCCTCGCGGCGCAGCGAGCCCGTCACCACCACGTCGGCGTCGGCGGCGACCACGGCCTCGGTGATGGGCTGGACCAGTACGGGGTGGGCGCTGACCTCCACGAACACCCCGTGCCCCTGGTCGAGCAGGTCGGCGACGGCCGGGCCGAACCGTACGCGTTCGCGCAGGTTGCGGTACCAGTAGGCGCTGTCCAGGGCCCCGGCGTCCGTCACCCAACCGCCGGTGACGGTGGAGTAGAACGGCACCGTCGGCTCCTGTGCGCCGATCCCGGCGAGCACCTCGGCGAGCGTGGTGCGGACGTCCTCCACGTGCCGGGTGTGCGAGGCGTAGTCCACCGCGATCCGCCGGATGCGGACGCCCTGGTCGTCCAGGGCCTCCAGGGCCTCGTCCAGGGCTTGGGCGTCACCGGCGACCACGACGGAGGACGGCCCGTTGACGGCCGCGACCTCGACGCGGTCGGCCCAGGGCTCCAGACGCCCGGCCGCGTCCTCCTCGCTGAGGGCGACCGAGGCCATGCCCCCACGCCCGGCCAGCCGCGCCGCGATCGCCTGACTCCGCAACGCCACCACCCGCGCCGCATCCTCAAGCGACAACGCACCCGCCACACAAGCCGCCGCGATCTCACCCTGCGA
>NZ_JOJM01000190.1 GCF_000720325.1 Streptomyces sp. NRRL B-1347 | reverse complement strand
ATGCGCGGCAGCCCCTGGACACCCACCACCTCCTGAAACCCCGGGCCACCCGGCGATCCAGCATGCCCACCAGCCCCCACAGACCTAACCAGTTACCAGCACCGATGCCTGGCACTCCGCGGGCGGCGGCATCCGGCTGGAGACGACCGACGGCCCTCCGTGCCCCGACCTCATCCGGCTTCTGGGCAACGGCCCCACCGGACTCGGCTGGGAAGTCGATCACCAAAGATGCACCTGCCTGTGCGATCACACCCACTCCGACGTCGGGTGCAGCATCGACTTCCGCGAGCCGGCAACCGGACGGTCCGTGTACTACTCCAACACCAAGTGGGGCCGCACACGCGACGACAGCCGCTGCGAAAGGATCGCGAAATTGAACCGCGCGGCCTTCAACTGAACCCCGAGAGCGGGCCAGGACCTGCTCACTCGGTCCCCACGGTCACGGAGGCGCCGGGCTAGTACCCCGGCAGGAGGACACCGATGGGCCGAACCAGTGACGGCGCGCATGGGTGCTCGCCCCGCCGGGTGGAAGGTGAGGCCCGGCAACAGCCCAGAGGCATCGGCAGGGAGCGGCGCATGACGTACGAGGTGATCAGGGTGGAGTTCCGTACGGAGCTCCACGCCCGCTGGTCGGTGTTCTTCGACCACCTGCGGGTGCCGTGGGCGTACGAGCCGGTGACCTTCTACGACAGCGAGGGCTCGCCGCGCACGCCGGCGTTCTGGCTGCCGGAACAGCGGATCTGGTTCTCGGCCGAGGTGCAGGCTCCAGTGTGGTGGGGCCGGTTCGCCATGGCTGCCGAGCACAGCAACTACTTCGCGGACCGCATCTGGGATGAGGAGGCCGAGAGCTGCCTGCCAGTGGAGGTTCCCGAGGAGTGGCACGGCAGAGCGCTGCTGGCCGAGGGCCCGTTCTTCCCGGACGACACGGAAGGCGTTGACACCTGGGCCGCCCCGCCCCGTGTAACGGGCCATGGCGGTTCCACGAGATCAACGGGATGTACACCTCTGATGACGCGCTCTATCAGTGGACGATGTGTCCGCAGTGCGGGGCCTTCGGCGCCGAGTTCTGCGGATACGCCGAACGCCTGCCCTGCGGCTGCCTCGATGACCACGAGCACCACAAGGTCGCCAACGGCAGCGACAAGCGACTGCTGGCCGCCTACCGGGCCGCGCAGCTCGAGCAGTGGCATGCCCGCGACTTCATCAACCCCCATGCGACCGTGCTGTTGCCCACCGTGCGCGAGGCCCTGGTCCAGCAGCCCGGCGCCGCGGCCGCCGCCGAGAACTGCGCGGGAGAGTGCCGGTCGCTCGCCGAGCAGCTGCGCCAGGAGCTGTGCCCGCCTGCCCCCGGGGAAGGTGAGGGCCTCGAGACGCTGTGTTCGGGATGCCCGGGGTTCGTCTGCGGGCAATGCGGCGAACGGCCGGCCCCCGCGGCCGGTGTTCCGTGCCGGGCCTGCGAGCCGGTGGTCCTGCTCACCGAGAACCAGGCAAGGCAGCGGCTCAACTGGAGAGTGGAGCAACTCGCCGCCGCGACGGACGTCCACGGACGCCGGGTCAACGGCATCGTCAACGACTCGATCGGAGCGAAGACGAGGTCAGGACTCTCTCTGGCTAAGCTCGGCGCCGCGCTCGCCAACGTCGAGCGATGGCTGGAAGACCCGTCGTCCATGCCGACCGGGCTCCCTGCTCCCTCTCCCGAGGATCTCGACAAGCTGCACGGGCCCGAGTTGCGCAAGATCCTCGCCACCTACGTGGGGCCGCTGGCAGGAGCCCTGTACGAGCCGATCCCCTTCGTCCAGAAGCAGCTGAACGACTGGATGGGCGCGACCAGCCGCGCCGAGGCGACGGACGAGCAGCTGCGCGACGCCATCATGCAGGCCCGGGCCTGGATCGAGGACACCGACGCGTACCGCGCCTACACCCACCCGGAGCCGCCCGAGCCCGGCGTCCTGGCCGCGCCGATGCGCACGAAGAACGCTGCCGCGGATTCCTCCTGCAGCCTGTGCACCGCACTGGTGGTGGCTGGCGAACTCATCGGCCGGATGCCCCACCCGCACCGGCCATACGTTCCGATGGCCTGGCTGTGCGCGCACTGCCTGTTCGACCGGCGGACCAAGCCCCGGCTCACCGACGTGCTGCTGGGGGCCTAGTAGGGCTTGGTCAGGTTGGTGCGGGGTCGGGGATGTCGCGGTGACAGGTGGGGCAGGCGCCGATCCAGATCGCGAGGAGTAACTGCAGCTCGCG
>NZ_JOJM01000189.1 GCF_000720325.1 Streptomyces sp. NRRL B-1347 | reverse complement strand
AGCCACCAACATCGCCCGGACCCTACGCGCCAACGCCCGCGACCACACCCGCCCCCCGGCCATGCCCGGCCTCATCTGAACGACTTTGCCGAAACCCTGGCAACCGGGCCCACTCCGCCATCCGGTCCGCCGTCGAGCGCTGCATCGGCCACCTGAAGAACTGGAAGGTACTCGCCGAGGACTACCGCGGTCCCCTCGACCGCTTCCCCGAGACCCTCGGCACCGTCATCCAACTCGAACTCCACCGCACCTGGACCACACCGTGATCAAATCGTTTTGAATAACCTTCCTGGTTCTGGCAGATGCCACCACCAGGTCAACGTCGGTACTGCCGGTGGTTCGGCGGGGGTATCGGCAGTCGGCTGCGATGTGATGGTGATGGCGGGCAGTTGGGCGGTTCCTCTGCGGTAGCGGATGCAGTGCTGCTCGAATTCGAGGTGCCCTGCGAGCATTTCGAGGGCGGCATCCAGATACGTCAGCAGGTCGTTGTCCGCGGTGCGGGCGAGGGTGGTGCGCAGTTCGACGAGCCGGGTCATGATCTGGTTGCTGAGTCGGATGAGATGGGCCACGCCCTCGGCGACCGAGCAGTGGTGCTCGGTGATGACAGCGGCCAGGAGGTTGACGTCCTCGGCCGCGTCGAGGGCTTCTTTGGGGTAGGAGAAGAGGTCGTTGTGCAGGCCGATGAGGAAGCTGGCGGCTTCAGTGAAGGCCCGTACGGCCGGTCGGTAGAACACCTCGTCGGTGATGTGCAGGTTGTGCGAGGCGTGCAGGATGCCGATGGTGGGCAGGACCCCGGCGGAGTAGATCCGGCACGGGACTGCTTCGGCGAGGCTTTCCCTCACGGCCTTGTCGTGCCCGGCGAACTCCCAGGCGATGCCCCACATATACGTTTTGAGCGGGTCGGCGAAGCGCCGGTACTGCGTATCTGTGCATTCCTCGGCCAGTCGGCGCAGGAAGTCCGCTACGGCCTCGGTAACCGGGTGGTCGCAGTGCACGGCGAACTGCGGATCGTCCAGCAGGCGGCACCAGCGTCCCGCCCAGGAGACCGCGTCGGCTTCGGTGCCAATGGCGAAGCGCCCTGAATAGGCGTCGTCGTAGGGAAAGATGCTGGCGAACATATCCGCGCCGAGACGCATCCGCTCCCTGCTGGCTGCGCCGGGTGTGAACAACGCGAACCAGTAGCCCATGCGCTCGGCCTCGATCTCGGCCCACTGCCCCGGCGGCAGCCGCAGGCCGAACGACTTCAGCCAGGCCAGAGACTCCTTGCCGATCTCCTCCGCATCGGGATACCGACGTGCGACCACGGGGCAGTACAGGGCGGGCATCGACACGGTGATTGGATCCGCAGACATCTGCCCGCCTTCCCAGCGCAGCAAGACGGAAGCTCACCCCTGTGTGATGCCTCCTTCGAGAGGTTTACCTCGGCCCTCCCCTCAGCAACACGCAGCGCGCGATGCACCTGACAAATCTCGGTAGCACGCCCCTGACTGAAGGCGCACACTCGCGCAGCTGACCGGCGTATTCGACTCTGATCAGGCCGCGTGCGGTTCTGGCCTTTCGACGAGCTGGCCGCGTTCTAAGGGGGCTCCAGCGCGAACGAGGGCCACGAGGTGGGGCGCGTTCACGGATCGCCATCGTTGCTGGGGGGAGAGTGTCCAATAGACGGCC
Organism: Streptomyces sp. NRRL B-1347; assembly: GCF_000720325.1. Lineage (GTDB taxonomy): Bacteria > Actinomycetota > Actinomycetes > Streptomycetales > Streptomycetaceae > Streptomyces. The sequence goes on along the minus strand of NZ_JOJM01000189.1, from coordinate 577 downwards.
CTGAGGCTTATTCAGGAGCTGGCGATCAGGCCACGAGCAGGACTGCGACCTGCAACGATACGAATCTCAAGATCGTCCTGAATAAACCTCCCTGTCTCGCTTTCGGTGGTGACGCAGAGTTGTGGGGCTCGTTGACGTTCATGTGAAGGATGTCAACGAGTTTGTGCAGACGGTGTTTTCGGGGCTGTCGCCGCTGGTCATCGAGGACGTAGCCGATGAGGGCGAGCGGACCATAGTGCGGGCACGGACACCGCAGGACACTGCGGCTTGCCCGGTGTGCGGGATCTCGTCTGGTCGCGTGCATGGGTATCACTGGCGGACGGTGGCCGATGTGCCGGTCGACGGGCGTCGGGTGGTGGTCCGTGTGCGGGATCGATACCAGCGGCGTACGACCCGTCTGACCAGGCAAGTCATGGCAGTGGTGAAGGAGTTAGCCGGCCGGGCCGGGGCACGCTTACTGGCGATACCCGCGGTGGGTCTGAAGTTCCCCCTTGACCTCGGACAGCGTGTGGTTACGCTGCGGGGGCGAGCTCTGGTTGCAGCAGTGTCCGTGTCTCGAGTGGGGTGACGTACCCGT
>NZ_JOJM01000188.1 GCF_000720325.1 Streptomyces sp. NRRL B-1347 | reverse complement strand
AACTCCACCGGATATGGAGACTTCCGTCCCACCAGGACACCCTTCCTCGGACCTACAAGATCCATTGTCAGAGTGTCCACACGACGGGAGTCACCTCAGTGGGCCGGAAGTCATCCGGTGCCCTCGTTGCGTGCCCGGGTTTGCTGGAGGCGGTAGGAGTCGGTGCCGGTCTCGATGATGTTCCCGCCGAAGGTGAGCCGGTCGACGATGGCCGCGCAGAGGCGGGGGTCGGTGAAGGTCTTGGTCCAGCCGCCGAAACTCTCGTTGGAGGCGATGGCGAGGCTGTTCTTCTCCTCGCGTTCGGTCAGCACCTGGAACAGCAGCTCGGCGCCGTGCCGGTCGAGTTCCATGTATCCGAGCTCGTCGATGCACAAAAGATCGACGCGCCCGTAGCGTGCGATGGTCTTGGTCAGCTGCTTCTCGTCCGCGGCCTCGACCAGCTCGTTGACGAGCTTGGTGGCCAGCACGTACTTCACCCGGAATCCGGCGATGGCGGCCTCGGTGCCGAACGCGATCAGCAGGTGGGACTTGCCGGTGCCGGAGTCGCCGATCAAGCAGAGCGGCAGTCCCTTCTTGACCCACTCACATTTGGCCAGGGTGTGGATGGTGGCGGGGTCGATGTTGGGGTTGGCGTCGAAGTCGAAGTCCCGGACCGACTTCTGCCGGGGAAACGCGGCGGCCTTGATACGGCGCTCGGACCGGCGGCGGGCCCGGTCGTCGCACTCGGCCAGCAGCAGCTCGGCCAGGAACCCCCGGTAGGTCATCTGGCCCTTCGCCGCCTGGTCGGCGATGTCGGTGAACTGGGCCCGGATCGTGGGCAGTCGAAGCGCCTTGCAAGAGGCTTCGATGGCGGCGTCGGCGGCCTGTTCGGTCAGGCCACGGTGGCGTTTGACGGTCACGGCACATCTCCCTCGGACGTGGGCCGCTCATGCGGCCGGCGGTGTCGCAGTAACTGGTCGTAGACGGCCACCGAGGGCAGTGGCCGGGTGTCGGGCGGCAGCCGGGTCAGCCGTCGTTCGGTCAGGGACGTCACGTTCGGCTGCCGCAGCCGCAAGGTCGCCGGGGCCCCTGCGGGTTCCCGCGTCGCGGGGGCCTCGTCCGCTTCGGCGGCCTTGCGGGCTTCCAGGGCCACCGCGTCCGCCGTCAGAGCCCCGGCCCGTAGGGCCGCGGCCAGGCCGGTGATCAGATACTCGTGGGGCAGGTGCCGGGCCAGCATCAGGACCTCGATCAGGGCCCGGGTGCCTTCCTGGTCACCGTGGGCCCGGCGGGCCGCGTCCCACCAAGCGTCGTGGATTGAGGTGAACTTGCCTGCGGCGCGGGCCTGTTCGAGCGCGGTCGCGCCGGGCAGGGCGCCGGGCTTGCGCACCAGTGCCTCCAGGTAGTGGTCCAGCAGGAGGCGGGACTGGGCCTTGCCGATCAGCCGTTCGTGCCGGGCGACTTCCACACCTTCGTCGTAGACCACCAGCTCGGAGGCGTGCAGCATGGCCCGGACCTTCTTGCCGACCAGGCGGACCGGAACCGAGTAGTGGTTGGTGTAGACACCGACCTGGCTGTAGCGGTTCACCCGCAGCGTGAACAGCCGCCCTGTCTCGAACGGCTCGTCGGGCAACGGCTTCAGCAGCACCCGCTCGGCAGCGAAGTACTCGCCCACGGTCCGCGGCCGCGAGCGGATCCGGCGCCCCTCGTCCCACTCATCCCACCGGTCGACCATCGCATTCAGCTCGGCCAGCGAGGAGACCTCGGGCACCGGGACCAGGTGGTTGCGGCGGAAGTAGCCGATATCGCCCTCCACCCCGCCCTTCTCATGGGCGCCGGAGATGCCCGGGCGGCAGTAGAACACCTCCAGGCCGTAGTGCGAGCGGAACGCGGTCCACCGCTCAGTCTCCACCCGCGACCGGCTGAACCCCAGCACCTGGGAGACCGCCGCACTCAGGTTGTCGTAGCGGACCTTGCCGGTCGGCACCCCGCCGAGGACGCTGAAGGCGTGGACGTGCCCCTCGAAGAACGCCTCCTGGCCGCCCGAGGCGAAGACGCGGTGCACCGCCTTGCCCGAGTACGACAGGCGGAAGGAGAACAGGCTGCACTTGACCGGCTCGCCGTTCAGCCGGACGGTCACGTCTCCGAAGTCGACCTCCGCCTCGGCGCCCGGCCGGTGCGACTGCGGCACGAACGCCCGCGCGACACCCAGACCGGCCGCGATCTGGATCTCCGGGCGTCGCTCGTAGACGTAGGCCCGGACCATCCCGTACGACACCTCGACCGCACCGTGCTCGTCAACGAGCCGGTCAAAGATCCGCTTCACCGTGTGCCGCTGCTTGGGCGGCGCC
>NZ_JOJM01000187.1 GCF_000720325.1 Streptomyces sp. NRRL B-1347 | reverse complement strand
GGGCGGGGGTGGGCGGGCAGGTGGTGCGGGCGGATTTCGGGGACGGGCGGTCGCTGGAGCGGGCGCTGGCGGGGATGGACGCGCTGCTGCTGATCACCAGTGACCCGTTGCGGCCTGATCATGATGTGCGGGTGCTGGAGGCGGCGGTGCGGGCAGGGGTGGGGCATGTGGTGAAGCTGTCCGCGCTGGCGGTGGCCGATACGGGGGCCGGTGATGTGATCACGTGCTGGCAGCGGGCGTGTGAGGAGCGGGTGCGGGGGTGTGGTCTGCCGTGGACGCTGCTGCGTCCGCGGGCGTTCATGTCCAAGGCGCTTGCCTGGGCGCCGTTGGTGCGGGAGCGGGGGGTGGTGCGTGCGGTGTACGGGTCGTCGGTGAATGCGTGTGTGGATCCGGGGGATGTGGCGGCGGTGGCCGCGCGGGTGCTGACCACGCCCGGTCATGCGGGGCGCTGTTATGAGCTGACGGGGCCGGGGCCGGTGTGTGCGCGGGAACAGACGGCGGTGCTGGCGCGGGTGCTGGGGCGGCCGCTGCGGTTCGAGGAGCTGGAGGTGGGGGAGGCGTGGCGGCTGTGGCGCGGCCGGTATCCCGAGCCGTACGCGCGGGCGCTGCTGCACAGTGCCGAGCGCCAGCGGGCCGGGGCGAAAGCGGGGGTGGGCCCGGGGGTGCGGCAGGTGCTGGGCCGTGCCCCGGCCGACTTCGCCGACTGGGCCCGGCGCCATGCCCGCTACTTCGCCTAGCCCGGCCCCGGCCCCGGCCGCTTCGCTCCGCGCAGCGGCCCGCGCCCCGCCCCGGCCTCCCCGGAATGCCGGTGCCCTGCCGCCCCCGGCCCAGGGGGCCGCCTGCCCGTCCTCGCCCCGACCCGGCCAACCCGGCACGTCCCGGCCCTCGTTTTCACCGGGGTTGCGGTGTCCGGCAGCGGGCGGGGGAGTGGGAGGGCGGAGTGAGGGAAGAGGGGCCCGGGGACGGGGAAAGGTTTCTGCTGCCGGTGTGCGCGAACGGCCCGGCAGCGCCGCGTGCTTCCCGGCACACCGGTACACCGGTACACCGGCAGACCGGCATGTCAGTGCGCACGCCGGCGCATCAGTACGTCCGTACGTCCGCAGGCCGGTACGCCGGTACGTCCGCAGATCGGCGCAACGGCACAACGGCACAACGGCAGATCGGCAGATCGGCAGATCGGTGCGCCGGCAGGTCGGCACAACGGTAGGTCGGCAGGCCGGTGCGCCGGCGGGTCGGCACATCGGTTCGTCCGTACGTCCGTACGTCCGCAGGCCGGCTGGCCGGTGCGTCGGCTGGCCGGCGGGTCGAGGGGCGCGTCGGTGTATCAGTACGTCCGCGCACCGCTGTGTTGCCGTACTGGCGTAGCGCCGGGTCGGTGGGTGGCGGGTGTGTGTCCTATACGGGTTCGGATGGGGAGGGGTTTGCTGGTGAGGGATGGTCTGGGAGCGGGGCGGGATCTGCTGGGCGGGGCGACGGTGATGATTACGGGGGCCTCGAGCGGGATCGGTGCGGCCGCGGCGCGGTTGTTCGCGGCGGAGGGGGCGGCGGTGGTGCTGATGGCGCGGCGCCGGGAGCGGTTGCGGGTGCTGGTGGGGGAGATCGAGGCGGCGGGCGGGCGGGCGCTGGCGGTGGCGGGGGACGTCACGGTGGCCCAGGACGCGGTGCGGGCGGTGGAGGAGGCGGTCGATGTCTTCGGGTCCCTGGACGCGGCGTTCAACAACGCGGGCTGGGCGACGGCGGGCACGCGCCTGCACGAGACGGACGACGAGGTGTTCGACCGGATTGTGGAGGTGAATCTGCGCGGGGCCTGGAACTGTCTGAAGGCGCAGGTCGCGCAGATGCTCGCGGGCGGGCGCGGCGGTGCGATCGTCAATACCGCCAGTGTGGCGGGGGTGGTGGCCACCGGGGCTGCGGCGCCGTATGTGGCGGCCAAGCACGGGGTGATCGGTCTGACCCGGGCCGCGGCCGAGGAGTACGGCCGTCAGGGCATCCGGGTCAACGCGCTGGTGGTGGGCAGTACCCGGACCGAGCTGATGGACGATGTGCTGGCCCAGGCGCCCGCGCTGGAGGAGTCCTTCGTGGCCCGCTCGGCGCAGAAGCGCATGGCCCGTCCCGAGGAGGTGGCCCAGGCCGCGGCGTGGCTGTGCAGCGGCCGGGCCTCGTTCGTCACCGGGGCCGCGATGGCCGTCGACGGCGGCTGGACCGCCGCCTGACCCCCGCCCCCCGCCACCACCGGGCCCCGTCCCGGCTCCGCCCCGTCCCCGTCCCGTCCCCGTCCCGGTGCCGGCGCTGCGCCCGCCGCGCCACCGGGCCGGGGCCCGGCGGCCGTACCCCCCGGCCCGCGGCCTGTTGGGGGGGCGTACGGCCGCCGCGGCGCGCCCGGGGGCAAGGGCCGGCGGCGCGGGGCCGTGCCGGCCCCGGGCCCCGCGGGTGCCGGGCCGGGGGGGCGGGCCCGGCCCGG
>NZ_JOJM01000186.1 GCF_000720325.1 Streptomyces sp. NRRL B-1347 | reverse complement strand
GGGCCGAGCGGGTCGAGGTCGCGGCCGTGAACGGGCCTTCCTCCGTGGTGATTGCTGGTGATGCCGAAGCCTTGGACGAGGTCCTGCAAGTGCTCTCCGATGACGGCGTACGAGTGCGGCGCGTGGCCGTGGACTACGCCTCCCACACCCGGCATGTCGAGGACATCGAGGACACCCTCGCCGAAGCTCTGGCCGGGGTGAGTGCGCAGGCTCCGGCCGTGCCGTTCTACTCGACCGTCACGGGCAGTTGGGTGGAGGACGCGGGGGTGTTGGACGGCGGGTACTGGTACCGCAATCTGCGTGGTCAGGTGGGCTTCGGCCCGGCCGTGGCCGATCTGCTGGCGCAGGGCCACGGCGTGTTCGTGGAGGTCAGCGCCCACCCCGTACTGGTTCAGCCCGTCAGCGAGGCTGTGGACGAGAGCGGTGCCGACGCCGTGGTGACGGGCTCGCTGCGCCGCGACGAAGGGGGCTTGCGGCGGCTGCTGATGTCGATGGCGGAGCTGTTCGTACGGGGCGTGGCGGTCGACTGGGCGGCCGTGCTGCCCGGCGGGGCCGGGGGTGATACCGCGCGCGTGGAGTTGCCGACGTACGCCTTCGACCACCGGCACTACTGGCTCAAGCAGGGAGCGTCGGCCACCGACGCGGCGTCGCTGGGGCAGGCGGCGGCGGATCATCCGCTGCTGGGTGCGGTGGTGCGGCTGCCGCAGTCCGACGGCCTTGTCTTCACCTCGCGCCTGTCGCTGCGCACGCACGCCTGGCTGGCCGATCACCGGGTCGGCGGTGGAGGTGTACTCCCAGCGCGAGGACGCGGGCGATGAAGCCGACGCGTGGACGCGGCACGCCACCGGCCTCCTCTCGGCAGCGGCACGGCCGGACGGCAGCAGTGGCGGCAGTAGCGGCGGTGGCGGCAGCAGTGTGGACTTCACCGCCTGGCCGCCGCGCGGCGCGCAGCCGGTCGAGGTGGGGGACTTCTACGAAGCGCTGGCCGAGCGCGGATACGGCTACGGCCCGGCGTTCTCCGGACGCGCTGTCGGTCGAGGCGGCGGACGAGGCCGGTGGCCTGGTGGTCACGATGGACTCGCTGGTGTCCCGGCCGGTGTCGGCGGACCAGTTGGGGGCGGCGACGGCCGCTCACTCGCTGTTCCAAGTGGAGTGGGCCGAGGTGTCGCAAGAGCCGGAGCCGTCCCCGTTGTGGGCACCGGTCACCACCCCCGACGACGTGGCGCTCCTGCCCGGCAACGGGCCGGCGGTGGCCGTCATGGAAGCCCTCGGAGGCGACGAGGAAGACGCGGTACTGACCCTGACGTCCCAGGTGCTGGCGGTCCTCCAGGCGTGGCTGGCCGAGGCCGCCCTCGAGGAGTCGCGGCTGGTGGTGGTGACGCGGGGTGCGGTCGCCGCCGGTGGTGAGGACATGGTCACGGATCCGGCGGCGGCCGCCGTGTGGGGTCTGGTGCGGGCCGCCCAGTCCGAGAACCCGGACCGGATCGTCCTCCTCGACACCGACCCCACGGCGGACACGGCTCCGGACACAACTCCGGACACGTCTCCGGACGCGGTACTGGGTGCGGTCCTGGCCTGCGGAGAGCCCCAGGTCGCGGTGCGCGGAGGCGCGCTCTTGCTGCCCCGGCTCGGCCGCGTCGCCGGTCATGTCACGGACGGCCCCGCGGTGTTCGGGCCGGAGGGCACCGTCCTGATCTCGGGCGCCGGATCGCTCGGCGCCTTGGTGGCCCGGCATCTCGTCACCCGGCACGGAGTGCGGAGCCTGTTGCTCGCCAGCCGGAGCGGCACCGACGCCGAGGGTGTGCCGGAGGTCATCGCGGAGCTCACCGAACAGGGCGCGACCGTATCGGCCGTGGCCTGCGACGTGTCCGATCGTGATCAGGTGAAGGCGCTCCTTGCGGCCGTACCGCAGGAGCACCGGCTCACGGGTGTCGTCCACACGGCGGGCGTCTTCGACGACGGGCTGATCGCGGCGCTGTCCCCGGAGCGCCTGGAGCGGGTGTTCGCGCCGAAGGTGGACGCGGTGCGGCACCTCGACGAGCTGACGCGCGACCTGGACCTCGACGCGTTCATCGTGTTCTCGTCCGTCGCGGGCCTGTCCGGCGGCGCGGGCCAGGGCAGCTACGCCGCGGCCAACGCCTTCCTCGACGGCCTGATGGCCAGCCGCCGGGCGGCCGGTCTGCCTGGCCTGTCGCTGGCGTGGGGCCTCTGGGAGGAGAGCCTCGGCATGGCCGCCCGCCTCAGCAGCGTCGACCGGGCGCGGGCGAGCCGCGGCGGCGTGCGGGCGATCGCGGCGGCCGAGGGCATGGCCCTCTTCGACGCCGCCGCGGGGTCCGGGCAGTCACTGCTGGTGCCCATCAAGCTGGACCTGCGCGGACTGCGCGCCGACACGGCGTCCGGCGGGGGAGTTCCCCCTCTGCTGCGCGGCCTCGTACGAGCGGGCCGGCAACCGGCGCGGGCGGCGGACACAGGCGACGGGCACCGGCGCCTTTCCGCCCGCGTCGCCGGGCTCGCGGCGGCCGAACAGGAGGCCTTCCTCGTGGACCTGGTCCGCGCCGAGGCCGCGGTCGTGCTCCGATTTCCCGGACGACCGGGGCTGGGACCTGGAGGGTCTGTTCGACCCGGATCCTGATCACGCCGGTACGTCGTACACGCGGCAGGGTGGATTCCTGCGTGGGGCGGGGCTCTTCGACGCGGGGTTCTTCGGCATCTCGCCGCGCGAGGCGATGGCGATGGACCCGCAGCAGCGGCTGCTCCTCGAAACGTCCTGGGAGGCCCTGGAGGCGGCCGGGATCGACCCGGGTTCGCTGAAGGGCACCGACGTCGGGGTCTTCACCGGCGTGGCCAGCCAGGGCTACGGCACCGGCGTGGTCGCCCCGGAAGTGGAAGGCTTCGCGGGCACGGGGCTCGCGGGCAGCGTGGCGTCGGGCCGGGTGTCGTACGTGTTCGGCTTCGAGGGCCCGGCTGTGTCGGTCGACACCGCCTGCTCGTCCTCGCTCGTGGCGATGCACCTGGCCGCGCAGGCGCTGCGGCAGGGCGAGTGCTCGATGGCCCTCGCCGGTGGCGCGATGGTCATGGCCACGCCCGGGGCCTTCATGGCCTTCTCCCGGCAGCGGGGCCTGGCCGACGACGGGCGGTGCAAGGCGTTCGCGGACGGCGCGGACGGCATGGGCCTCGCCGAGGGCGTCGGCGTCGTACTCCTTGAGCGCCTCTCGGCGGCGCGGGAGCACGGACACCAGGTGCTCGCGGTCCTGCGCGGCAGCGCAGTCAACCAGGACGGCGCCTCCAACGGCCTCACCGCCCCCAACGGCCCGTCACAGCAGCGCGTGATCCGCAAGGCCCTCGACACGGCACGACTCACCCCCGCCGACGTGGACGTCGTCGAAGGCCACGGCACCGGCACGGCCTTGGGTGACCCGATCGAGGCCCAGGCGCTCCTGGCGACGTACGGACAGGACCGGGACCCGCAACAGCCGCTCTGGCTCGGCTCGTTGAAGTCCAACATCGGCCACGCCCAGGCCGCCGCAGGCGTGGCCAGTGTCATCAAGATGGTGCAGGCGCTGCGCCACGGCGTCATGCCGCCCACCCTGCACGTGCGCGAGCCCTCGAACCAGGTCGACTGGTCGGAGGGCGCGGTGGAACTGCTGACCGAGGCCAGGGACTGGCCACGGAACGGCCGTCCGCGCCGGGCGGGCGTGTCGTCGTTCGGCGTGAGCGGCACGAACGCCCATCTGATCCTGGAGGAGGCACCCGAGGCCCCGGTCACGGAAGAGGCGGCTTCGGTGGGTGCGGTGCCGCTGGTGGTGTCGGCGCGCAGCCAGGGTTCGCTGGCGGGTCAGGCCGGTCGCCTCGCGTCGTACGTGGAGTCGGACGCGGGTGGTGCCTCACTGGCGGACATCGCCGGGGCGCTGGTGTCGGGTCGTGGGGTGTTCGGCGAGCGTGCCGTGGTGGTGGCGGGTTCGGAGGACGAGGCGCTGGCCGGGTTGCGGGCGCTGGCGCGGGGCGAGAGTGATCTGAACCTGGTGTCCGGGAGCGGGGGTGTGCCGGGGAAGGTGGTGTGGGTGTTCCCGGGGCAGGGTTCGCAGTGGGTGGGGATGGGCCGTGAACTCCTTGACACCTCCCCGGTGTTCGCCGAGCGGGTGGGGGAGTGTGCTGCGACGCTGGAGCCGTTGGTGGACTGGTCGCTCGTCGACGTACTACGGGGTGAGGTCGAGCCCGCGCTGCTTGAGCGGGTGGATGTGGTGCAGCCCGCGAGCTTCGCGGTGATGGTGGGGTTGGCGGCGGTCTGGGCGTCTGCGGGTGTGATCCCTGATGCGGTTCTTGGGCACTCGCAGGGTGAGATTGCGGCGGCTTGTGTGGCGGGTGCGTTGTCGCTTGAGGATGCGGTGCGGGTGGTGGCGTTGCGGAGTCAGGCGATCGCGGCGCGGCTGGCCGGACGGGGCGGCATGGCGTCGGTGGCGCTGAGTGAGGAGGAGGCGGCCGGGCGTCTGGAGCCCTGGGCCGAGCGGGTCGAGGTCGCGGCCGTGAACGGGCCTTCTTCCGTGGTGGTCGCGGGTGATGCCCAGGCCTTGGACGAGGTCCTGGAGGCCCTGTCCAGTGACGGTGTCCGCACCCGCCGGGTGGCCGTGGACTACGCCTCCCACACACGGCATGTCGAGGACATCCGCGACACCCTGGCCGAAGCTCTGGCCGGGGTGAGCGCGAAGGCCCCGGTGGTGCCGTTCTACTCGACCGTCACGGGCAGTTGGGTGGAGGACGCCGGGGTCCTGGACGGCCGGTACTGGTACCGCAACCTGCGCGGACAGGTGCGGTTCGGCCCGGCCGTGGCCGACCTGCTCTCCCAGGGCCACGGTGTGTTCGTGGAGGTCAGCGCCCACCCCGTACTGGTTCAGCCGACGTGGACTGGTCCGCGATCGTGCCCACGGGGACCGCGTCGGGGCGCGTGGCGCTGCCGACGTACGCCTTCGACCATCAGCACTACTGGCTCAAGCCGGGCGCACAAGCCACCGACGCGGCGTCACTGGGCCTTGCGGGGGCCGAACACCCCCTGCTGGGTGCGGTGGTGCGGCTGCCGCGTGGAGGTGTACTCCCAGCGCGAGGACGCGGGCGATGAAGCCGACGCGTGGACGCGGCACGCCACCGGCCTCCTCTCGGCAGCGGCACGGCCGGACGGCGTAAGGGCTGGTACTGGTTCCGGACGCGCTGTCGGTCGAGGCGGCGGACGAGGCCGGTGGCCTGGTGGTCACGATGGACTCGCTGGTGTCCCGGCCGGTGTCGGCGGACCAGTTGGGAGCGGCGACGGCCGCCCAAGCGCTGTTCCACGTGGACTGGACGGAGCTGCCCCCGGCCCAAGGGGCGGGTTCCGCGCTGTCGTGGATGTCGGTGATCGCCGCCGATGAGGTGGCGACGCTGGCGGAGGAGGTGGCGGCTGGGGCGGCCGTGCCGATGGCGGCGGTTCTGGAGGCCTTCGGCGGTGTGGGTGGTGAGGATGCGGTACTCGCCCTGACCTCTCAGGTCCTTGAGGTCGTCCAGGGATGGCTGGCCGGGGCCGGGCTTGAGGAGTCGCGCCTTGTGGTGGTGACGCGGGGTGCGGTGCCTGCGGGTGAGGGTGGGGTGACGGATCCGGCGGCGGCCGCGGTGTGGGGTCTGGTGCGTGCGGCACAGTCCGAGCACCCGGACCGGATCGTCCTGCTGGACCTCGACCCGGCCTCCGACGACGAAGCGGGCTCCGTACTGGACACGGTACTGGGCGCCGTCCTCGCCACCGGCGAGCCTCAGATCGCGCTCCGCGGCACGACACTGTCCGTGCCGAGGCTGGCTCGCGTCGCTGATCAAGTACCGGAGAGTCCGATGGTGTTCGGGCCGAAGGGCACTGTGTTGGTCTCGGGTGGCGGGTCGCTGGGCGCTCTGGTGGCTCGGCATCTGGTCGTCCGGCACGGGGTGCGGGGCCTGGTGCTCGCCAGTC
>NZ_JOJM01000185.1 GCF_000720325.1 Streptomyces sp. NRRL B-1347 | reverse complement strand
GAGTCTCGTTCCCAGTCGCATACAGGCCGCAGGTGTACTTCATCCGCCGGCCCAGAAACGCCTCAAACACCGCCGACGGCAACTCGTAATGGCAGTTGGTCTTGGTTTTGATCTCGGTCTCGGTCACTGTCCGGCCTTGCTCGCTTCGATGGCTGAGCGCAGCAGGCCGGTCAGCTCGCCCACGGTCTCCGCGGCGCGGATCTCCTCGTCCTCGAGTTCGACGCCGTAGGTCCGCTCCAGGTTGGCCACTACGCGCATCAGCCGGACGGAGTCGGCGCCCGGCAGCAGATCGAGGTGCTCTTCAGGGCCGATGTCTCCTTTGATGTGCGGGAGTTCGCGGTGGAGCGCGGCCTCGACAACGTGCAGCGCCTCGTCGAAGGAAGGGGGGGCGCCGTGGGCGGTGCCCGGTTCGGTGGTCATGTCGCAGCCTGCCTTCCGTTTGTCTTGGCACGGTTCCGTGGATGTGCGGTGCCAGTGTGCCCGCCGCAGGGTGTCCGTTCTTGTCGATGTCCGGGGCTAGGGATTCAGGGACGAGATGCGCCGCCCGGCCTGTACCCGCTGCCACTTGCCACTGGTGGTCTTGGTCAGCCAACGCGGGCCTACGAGGTCCACGCGTAGGGGCATCCCGCCGAGCTCGCCGACGATGCGGCGGCGGATCTCCTCCGCGAGCTGCGGATGCGTCTGCTCGGGCTGCGCGGTCTCCGCCACGACCCCTACGTACTCGCCTGAGGTGCCGCTGCCGGCGTAGGCGACGCAGCGCCGGCGGAAGACGCCCGGGGTGTCTCGGGCGACGGCTTCGATGTCGTCGGGAAAGAGGTTGCGGCCGTGCACGATCGCCATCTCCTTGCTGCGGCCGGCCACATACAGCTCGCCGTCGAGCGTGAACCCGAGGTCGCCGGTGCGCAGCCAGGCCCCGTCGAACGCCGCCCGGGTTGCCTCCTCGTCCCTGAAGTAGCCCGTGGTGACCGAGGCGCCGCGGATGTGCAGCTCACCGAGGTGCCCGGGTCCGCACTCCGTGCCCGTGGTGTCGACGATCCGCACCTGCATGCCGGGGACGGGCCTGCCCACCGAGACAATGCGTTTGGCGCCGGCAGCGCTGCCGGGCAGGGTGCGTACGCGCCCTGTGGCAGCGAGTTCGTCACGGTCGACGTCGAGGGTGCGCGGCAGACTGCCGGGGCGCGGGAAGGAGACGGCGAGTGTCGCCTCGGCCATTCCGTACACGGGGTACATCACCGCCGGGTCGAGGCCAGCGGGGGCAAGGCGTGCGGCGAAGGCTTCGACGAGAGCGGCGGAGATGGGCTCGGCTCCGTTGAACGCCAGACGCCACGCCGACAGGTCAAGGGGGGGTGCCTCTTCCTTGGGGAGGCTGTTGAGCATCAGCTCGAAGCTGAAGTTCGGCCCGGTCACCAGGTGTCCGCGCTGTTCGGCCACATACCGCAGGAAGTCGAGAGGATGCCGGATGAACGTACCGGGCTGGAACATGTGCACGTCCCCATGGGCGACGAGGAGGTGCGAGAGCATCCCGAACAAGCCCATGTCGTGGTAAGGGGGAACCCATTGGACCAGGCGTTCCTCGGAGTGCATGCCCGCGCACTCCACGATGGCCTGCAGGCCCGCGACCACATTACGGTGCGTCAGCATCACTCCGCGCGGTCTGCCCGTGCTGCCCGAGGTGAACTGCACGACGGCGAGGTCATCGCCTTCGACGACAGGCAGATCCGCTCCGCCCGGATACTCCGGGCGAGGGCGCAACACGGTCAGCCCCGGGCAGAGCCACGTGAGTTCATCGGTGAACTCACGTGCGCCCGCGTCATGGACGACGAACTGCATCTGCGCGGTGCGTACGATCCGGGCGGTCTGCTCAGCGAGCAGCTTGGCCCGGGCGCCGCCCACTGGCGTCGGCAGCACACTCACGCTCGCACCGGCACGCAGCACGCCGAAGAACCCGATGATGAACTCGGGCCCGGCCGCGGCGAGCAGTCCGACCACGCTCCCGCAGGTCACCCCGCTGGCCCGAAGAGCCTGGGCGCAGCGCTGCGACGCCTGCCACAGGGTGCGCAGATCGATGCGGTCGCCGGCTTCCGGGAAGCACAACGCAGCCGGGCGGGCAAGGGCCGCTCCCTGTGCGAGCGCACCGATCAGCGTGCCGCTTGCCGAGCCAACGGCAGCCTTGCGCACTGCAGTTGTTTCAGTCACATACCTCAGTGTCGAAGCGGGCACCACCTCGCTCCATGGGACCAAGGTCGCATAGCCGGCGGCCTGGCATGGCGGCTACAAGAGGAACACAGCAGTGGTTCGGCGTTCGTTCAGCCCGTGCCGCCTGACTTCTCGGAGGGTGCCCCATGGATGCGGATATCGCAGCCCTTGCCCAGACCGTGAAGCCTGCCGCGGCGGTGGCGGCGGCCAACTGCCATTACGAGTTGCCGTCGGCGGTGTTTGAGGCGTTTCTGGGCCGGCGGATGAAGTACACCTGCGGCCTGTATGCGACTGGGAACGAGACTC
>NZ_JOJM01000184.1 GCF_000720325.1 Streptomyces sp. NRRL B-1347 | reverse complement strand
CCAAGATCAAACCAGGAGCCCTCTCAACGCCGGGACACCGGCAACCGCCAACCTGCAGCCCGGCACACCCACCAGCCCCACAGACCTAACCAGTTACACTGGCGGATGTAGGTGTAGGAGCCCTCCAGCAGCCGCAGGTGCCCGTGGTCGCGCGGGAGGCGCACGGTGGCCCCGACGTTGGCGGCGATCAGTCTCGACATGCCGATCTTGCCGCGCAGCAGCGTGCCCACCGCCTCGTCCGGGATACCGGCATCGGCGAGCACCGGCAGGATCTCGTCCAGCAGAGTCAGCCGGTCCTCCGACAGCTTGGCCCGCTCGGCGAGCGCGTCGCGCAGCTTGATCCGCGCCCTCGACTCCGAGCCGGACAGCGTCTGGTCGAAGAGCTGCACGACGGAGTCCAAGACGTCGACGGCGGACTGCGCCAGCAGCGTGAGCAGGATCGGGTGGCGCCGGTTCGCCTCCCGTCGTTCCAAAGCCTGCGCGGTGAGCCGCCGGCCGATCTGGGCAAGGTGGCGGCGCCGCTCGGCGGGCAGCGCGGACAGATCGAGGCTGTGCGCCTCCAGGCCGCGCAGGAACACCAGCTTCTCCACCTCGCCGCCCACGCTGTTGGGCGATGCCTGCACCGGCCCGGTCCCCAGCCAGTGCAGCCGCGTGGACCGCAGCGCCGGGTCGACGACCAGCAGGTTGTCCAGGCCCAGGGCGCCCTCCCCGGTCAGCAGGTGGGCCACCCGGGCGTGGGTCTCCCGCTCGGCGGCCTGACGGGCCGTGCTGACCTTCTCCAGCAACATGACCACGCCGGGCCGGATCACCTTCGCCGAGCGCAGGTACTCGCAGCCCAGGCGGAACAGCAGGCTCGGCGAGTCGTGTTCCATGGCGCGGGCCAGCAGGAACTCGTCCAGCTCCTTCAGCGCCAGCGACTTCGCCGGCCGCCAGCCCAGATACTTCGCCACCTGCCGCAGGTGATCCGTACGCGTCTGCTCACGGGACACTCCGTATCCGCGCAGCACCTCGACCGGCAGACCGAGCTGCCGGGCAAGTCGCCCCACCGCCGCCAGTGGAGCAGAGGAAACCCCGTCCGGCACGAAGCCCAGCCACGGCAGCGTGCACAACTGCACCGCGGCGCCGAGAACCGTCTGAGGACGCAAGAACTTCCGCAGGAACGCCTCATCCGCCAGGGTGAGGGTGAAGTAGCGGATCAGCTCGTCCTTGCCGATCGACGGGAAGGACCGCAGGGCCTCCAACTCCTCGTCGGAGAACACCCGTGTTGCCATCTGCTCGCCCTTCCCGTCACCGGATTCACTCGTTTAGCCCAACGAGCGAACCGGATCGGCGGAAACGGCCCAGGTCAGGGGCTACTCCGTTGCTTTTTCGACGAGTACTACCGGGACCCCCGATACGAGCAACGGGCCTCCGACTACCTGCTGCCCCGCGCGGAAGCAGCGCGCAAGGAACTGTCCGTGCAGGTCGGCAAGGACGGGTACCGGCTGCTGGAGGCCATCTGGTCCCCAGCGGCGCCGGGATGGCTGCGGCAGCTGCCGGCCGTGGACGTGTTGCGGCGGGTGTGGGTGCAGCGGTTCCTGCGCACCGGCAGCACGGTCCAGCGTCGCGCGAAGGGCGACGAGCCGCCCGGCGCGTTACGCATCGGCAGCCCGTACGACATCCAGGCGCGGTACGGGCACAAGCGCGGGCACGGATGGCTCGGTTACAAGGCACACGTCACGGAGGTCTGCACGCCAGGGTGTCCGCAGGTGATCGTTCATGTCGCGACTACCGAGGCGTCCTTGGCCGATGTCGAGACCGTCACCGGTCGCCATACCGACCTCGCTCAGGAAGGGCTGGCCCCGGCCGAGCACCTCGCTGACGCGGGCTACATCAGCGTCGGCCACATTCTTACGGCCGCGGCCGAGCACGGAATCGCCCTGGTCGGACCGCTGCCGTCGGACTCGCACTGGCAGGCCCAGAACCCGGACGCCTATGACCTCAGCCACTTCGCCATCGACTGGGAAGCGCGCCAGGTCACCTGTCCCCAGGGGAAAACCGCCCGCGCGTGGAGGAACGACGTCAGTCGGGACGGACTTGCCGTCATTCACGTCGCCTTCCCGCCCACCGGCTGCTTCCGCTGTCCTGATCGCCCTCGCTGCACCCGGGCGAACGCCGTTGGCCGGTCCCTGACTCTCCGTCCCCGCGCACAGTACGAAGCCCAGCAGCGGATCCGCGTTGAACAAGCCACGGACACATGGAAGAAGCTCTACGCCCAGCGTTCCGGGGTCGAGGGCGCCATCGCCCAGGCATCCCGGCGCAGCAATATCCATCACGCCCGCTACCGAGGGCTCGAGCGGATCCATCTCCAGCACATCCTGACCGCACTCGCCCTGAACATCATCCGTGTCGATGCCTGGCTCAACGGCCTTACCTCCAAGAGCAGTTGGACCACAAGACTCGCCATCCTCCACCACTCACTCACGCCTGTCGCCCTGTGATGTGAATTGGCCAGCAGAGTCGTCGTGCGGGAGGTGCTGATCAGCTGGTCAGGGCGGGTTGACGGGGTTTCAGGTTCGTTCGTTTGGCCGGTACTCGCTCGGCGTAGTGCTTCTCCT
>NZ_JOJM01000183.1 GCF_000720325.1 Streptomyces sp. NRRL B-1347 | reverse complement strand
ACCAAGATCAAACCAGGAGCCCTCTCAACGCCGGGACACCGGCAACCGCCAACCTGCAGCCCGGCACACCCACCAGCCCCACAGACCTAACCAGTTACCAGGCGAAAACCCGCGAGTCGTCCACCCGCGCCCCCTGGTGCCACTCCACGGCCTGGGTCAAGGAGTGGCCGATGACGCCGGTCGGCGTCAACTTCCTCGCGCCGCTCCTCGTGCACACCCCGGACGTCATCCGCACCGTCGCCGTCACCATGGACCTGGAGCCCACCGAGGTCGCCATCGAGCGCATGCTCACGGAGAAGACCAACGACGAGGCGGAGGCCAGCCGCCAGGCGAAGATGAACCGCACCGTCGACCCCCGCGACATCGCCTCGCACTCCCGCCTCGACCAGCGCGGCGAGGACCTGGCGAGCGGCGCCGCGGGCGTCAACCTCGTCGGCTACATCACCGTCTCGTCCCGCTCCCCCGAAGCCCTCGCCCGCGACAAGCGGACCATAAGGGCATCGGCCGGAAAGTCGTATCTGAAGCTGGAGTGGTGCGACCGCGAGCACCACCGGGCATTCGTGAACACGCTGCCGTTCGCGACCGGCATCCGGCGATGAACCACAACGGTAGGGGTGTGGAGGTGCGATGCGGGATCCGCTGACCGTCCTCACGGACGCGTTCACGTCCTTCCTGTTCGGGAAGGTCGAGACCACCCGCCTCCCAGTGCGCACGTCGACGGGGCAGGCCCAGGCGGTCTACCTGCCGACGGCCGCGCCCGGCCTCGGCGACTCCGGCGTGATCATCGGGCGCGAGGTGTACTCCGGCAAGGGCTACATCTACGACCCGTTCCAGCTGTACGGCCAGCAGCTGCCGGCCCCCCACTGGCTGGTCCTCGGCGAGTCCGGCAACGGCAAGTCCGCCCTGGAGAAGACGTACGTCCTGCGGCAGCTCCGCTTCAAGGACCGCCAGGTCGTCGTCCTGGACGCCCAGGGCGAGGACGGCGTCGGCGAGTGGAACCTCATCGCGCAGGAGCTGGGGATAACCCCCATCCGGCTCGACCCGACGGCCGCCCTCGACATGGGCATCCGGCTCAACCCGCTCGACCCGGCGATCACCACGACCGGCCAGCTCGCGCTGCTCCGCACCATCATCGAGGTGGCGATGGGGCACGGCCTGGACGAGCGCTCCGGCTTCGCGCTGAAGGTCGCGCACGCCTACGTCAACGAGACCATCGTCGACCGCCAGCCCGTCCTCACCGACATCGTCGAGCAGCTGCGCCACCCCGAACCGGAGTCGGCCGAGGCCATGAACGTGGCCATAGACGACGTCCGCGCCTGGGGCCTGGATGTGGCCCTGGTCCTCGACCGCCTGGTGGACGGCGACCTGCGCGGCATGTTCGACGGCCCCACCACGGTCGGCATCGACCTGGACGCGCCGCTCATCGTCTTCGACCTGTCCCACATCGACCGCAACTCCATCGCCATGCCCATCCTCATGGCGATCGTCGGCGTGTGGCTGGAGCACACCTGGATCCGCCCCGACCGGAAGAAGCGCATCTTCCTCGTCGAGGAGGCCTGGCACATCATCAACTCGCCGTTCGTGGCCCAGCTGTTCCAGCGCCTGCTGAAGTTCGGCCGCCGCCTCGGCCTGTCGTTCGTGGCGGTGGTCCACCACCTCTCGGACGTCGTCGACGGAGCGGCCGCGAAGGAGGCCGCCGCCATCCTGAAGATGGCGTCCACGCGCACGATCTACGCCCAGAAGGCGGACGAGGCGCGCGCCACGGGCCGCGTCATCGGCCTGCCCCGGTGGGCGGTTGAGATCATCCCCACCCTGACGCCCGGCATCGCGGTCTGGGACGTCAACGGCAACGTCCAGGTGGTCAAACACCTGATCACGGACACGGAGCGCCCCCTGGTCTTCACCGACCGCGCCATGACGGAGTCCGCGAGCGACCTGCTCGCGACCGACGACGCGCTCGCGGCGGCCGAACGGGAGGCGGAGGAAAGGGCGGCGTACATGGAACAGCAGATGGGCGAAGGCCCCGCGGGGTCCTCCCGGTCGACGGTGGCGTGACATGAGGCAGGACCGCTACCGGGACCGCCCCCAGGAACAGCGCGGCCGCGAGCGCGGCGTCCCGGACGCCCTGCTCGTGGGCGTCCTCGCCTTCGTGGTCGGCATGGTCTTCCTCATGTGGTCGGCCACGGGCATCGCGGCCTGGTGGGCCCACGGCGAGTGGCCCGACCACGTCACGTTCAACAACACGCCGCCCGCCGTACGCCACCTCGTCCAGGAACCCCACGACGTCGCGGGCGCCTGGCCCGGCACCCCCCGCGACCAGCTCTCCGGCTACGGCCTCTTCTGGGGCTTCCTCATCGGCCAGGTGATGGTCCTCATCGTCATGACGATCTTCGTCATGGGCACCCTGACCCGCTTCCGCACCGTCCGCAAGGCGGCCCGCCAGGCGGCAGCCACGGCCCCACCGAAGCCCCCGACAACCGAGCCCCCCGCCCCCGATACCACTGTGGGCAATCGTCCCGCAGGGCGGGACGGGTGGGCACAGCCCGCAGCGCCGAGCAACCGTGACGCAGAGCCGCGCACCGGTGCCCCGGAGCAACCGCTCGAAGCAGAGCCCGCCCCGGCCCCCGCCCTGGCCAAGCGACCCCCCACCGTCCCCACC
>NZ_JOJM01000182.1 GCF_000720325.1 Streptomyces sp. NRRL B-1347 | reverse complement strand
CGAGTAATTGTCAAGAGTTGTGGATCATCGTGCCTCGGAGTTCTCGCCCGGCGGGCAGGGCGGGATCCCTCGAAGGCAGGCGTACGCCAGCTCATATGGCCTTGCCGGTGTCATGTGCACTGCTTCTGCTGCTTCTGCTGAGCAGGCCAAGGGGGTTCCGGCTACGGCGGCCATGACCTGCAATGGGAGCCGACATCCGGAGTCTTCTGTTCGCGAAATGTCAGGGCGGGCTTCCATGCGCCATCCAATGTTTGATCTCCCATTCGCGCCGGCTCGGCCTGTGGGTCTGGAGAATGTCCGTGCGTGGCATGCGAACTGGGTCCGGGACATGGGCCTGCTCTCCTCCGACGAGGAGATCGAGAAGTTGCTGGAGTGGGCACCTGAGCGGGCTGGGGCGCATTTCCACCCCAGAACGACCGGTGAAGACACTTATCTAGCCGCGGACTTCTACGGATGGATGATCCTGCTGGATGGCCAGTTCGACGGTGCGGCGGGCCGGGACACCGTGCTGGCGAAGAGCCTCGTCGGCAAGCTCCTGTCCGTTCTTGACGACCCATCGCTCGCTGGGAAGACGGGGGTGTTGCACGGCGAGCGGGCTCTGGCCGACCTGTGGCAGCGGCTCTGTGCGGGCATGTCGCAGGCGTGGCAGGAACGCGCGGCCGGGGATCTGCATGACTTCATCGCGGCTTATCACACCGAGGCCGTTCATCGGGCGGCGGTGCACTGCCCCTCGGTGCCGGAGTATCTGCGTCTGCGCTTTGATTCCGGCGGAACGGGGATCATCCTGTCCATCTCCGAGCGCCTCCATGGCTTCGAGATCCCGACAAACGCGTGGTGCTCGCCGGTGGTGCAGCACCTGCGGGAGATCACCATTCATGTCACCGACGTGGTGCAGGACGTCGTGTCCCTGGCCAAGGAGGAGCATGACGGTGAGTCAAACAACATCGTTATCGTGATGCGGCTCCACGACCCGGCCCTCACGCATCAGGCGGCGATCGGCAAGGCGCAGTCCATGGTGCGGCGATGGACACGGGAGTTCCTCACGCTGGAGGCGCAAGTGCCCAGCGTGTGCGATGCGCTTCTTCTGCCTGACGAAGCCCGCGCAGCGGTCTACCAGTACGTGGATGCCATGCGTTCGTGCATGCGCGGCAATTACGACTGGTGCCGCACCACGCCTCGATACGATCCGGACCGCCTGCAAGGCACCGCCGCGGTCGGATTGCTGGGCTCCATGCTCTGCGCCACCGCCACCGCCACGGGCGACGGCGCTCGGGACACCGACCGCCTCATGCCGCAGGGGTAATGCGGTTTTCGACAGGCCGTCCGTGCTCGAAGCGGGCTCCCTCGCGGACGAGGGCGACGAGGTGGGGTGCGGTGATCGCGCGCCAGCGGGCCTGGGCGGACTCAGCGAGTTTGAAGACCATGGCCAGGGCGGCGGACGGGCTGCCGGCGCCGCGGGTGACCCTGGTTCGGAGTTTCACGGTGCTGAAGGTCGACTCGATGGGGTTGGTGGTGCGCAGGTGGATCCAGTGTTCAGCTGGGAAGTCGTAGAAGGCGAGGAGTGCGTCTTGGTCGTCGGTGATCTTCTTGACGGCCTTAGGCCACTTCGCAGCGTAGGCGTCGGTGAACTTCTTGATGGCCTTCTCGGCGTGAGCACGGTCCTCAGCGTTGTAGATCTCCTGCATCGCCTTCTTCGCTCCGGGCTGTGCGGACTGCGGCAGGGCGTTGACGACATTGCGGACTTTATGCACCCAGCACCGCTGGTGGCGGGCGGCAGGGAACACCTCTCGCAAGGCGTTCCACAGCCCCAATGCCCCGTCTCCGGCTACGAGTTCGGGATCACGCATGCCGCGTCGGCGGCAGTCGCGCAGCAGGTCGGCCCATGACTCGGTGGACTCGCGCAGCCCTTCGGCGAGCGCGATCAGCTCCTTGGTGCCGTCGGTGCGCACGCCCATGAGGACCAGGACGCAGGAGTGGGCCTGCCCCAGACGCACCTTGGGGTGGACGCCGTCAGCCCACACGTATACCCAGTCACTGCCCGACAGGTCGCGGGCCTGGAACGCGGCATGATCGGCCTGCCACTGCTTCGTCAGCCGTGTCACCGTCGGCGCGGACAGGCCGGCCGCCGAGCCGAGGAATTGTTCCAGCGCGGGCACGAAGTCCCCGGTGGACAGGCCATGCAGGTAAAGCGCGGGCAGCACCTCGGACACCTTCGGCGATCTGCGGCACCACGGCGGAAGGATCTTTGAGGAGAACCGCATACGCTCACCGGAGCCCTCGTCGATGCGCCGGTCGTTCACCCGAGGCGCCTTCACCTCCACCGCTCCGGCCGAAGTGGTCACCGACCTGGACCGGTGGTGGCCATTGCGCACCACGAGGCGGCGCCCGCTCTCGTCCTTCTCACCGGCCAACTCGGCTATGTACTGGTCGACCTCGGCCTCCAGGGCCGCGGCGAGCATCCGTCGCGCACCTTCACGGACGATGTCGTCGATCAGGAAGCCGGTGGCGGTGGTGCCGTCTTCGTTGACTACGCTCAGCACGGGCGTACCCTTCCCGACCCGCGCAGCAACGCGGGCCTACTCAGTGACCTTGGTCGATCACTCGGGAAGGTACGCCCTTCACGTCCCGCCCGAGCCTGATCCACAAGTCCTGAGCATTGCTC
>NZ_JOJM01000181.1 GCF_000720325.1 Streptomyces sp. NRRL B-1347 | reverse complement strand
GACCTCACCCCGCAGGACGTCGACGAGCGACCAGTCCACCAACGGCCCCAGCGCCGCAGCACACTCCCCCACCCGCTCAGCGAACACCGGCGAGGAGTCGAGAAGTTCACGCCCCATGCCCGCCCACTGCGAACCCTGCCCCGGGAACACCCACACCACCTTCCCCGGCACACCCCCGCCCCCGGACACCAGATTCACATCACTCTCGCCCCGCGCCAGCGCCCGCAACCCGGACACCGCCTCGCCCTCCGAACCCGCCACCACCACCGCACGCTCACCCAGTACGGCCCGGCCCGACACCAACGCCCCGGCCACCCCCACAAGCGACGAACCACCAGCCCCCGACCCCACGTACGACACCAGCCGGCCGGCCTGTCCCGTCAGCGAAGCCCGACTACGCGCCGACACCACGAGCGGCACCACACCCACCGGCCCGCTCTCCTCCGAAACCGGCTCCTCAGGCGACTCCTCCAGGATCAGATGCGCATTCGTGCCACTGATCCCGAACGAGGACACCCCGGCCCGGCGCGGACGACCGTTGTGCGGCCACTCCCGCGCCTCGGTCAGCAGCTCCACCGCGCCCGCCGACCAGTCCACCTCGGCCGTCGGCTCGTCGACGTGCAGTGTGGGGGGCATGAACGCGTGCCGCAGTGCCTGCACCATCTTGATCACACCGGCCGCACCCGCGGCCGCCTGCGCGTGACCGATGTTGGACTTCAACGAGCCCAGCCACAGCGGCTGTTCGGGATCCCGCCCCTGCCCGTACGTCGCGAGCAGCGCCTGGGCCTCGATCGGGTCGCCCAGGGTTGTGCCGGTCCCGTGGCCCTCCACCACGTCCACATCGGACGGGGAGAGACCCGCGTTCGCGAGGGCTCGGCGGATCACCCGCTGCTGGGAGGGGCCGTTGGGGGCGGTCAGGCCGTTGGAGGCGCCGTCCTGGTTCACCGCGCTGCCGCGCAGCACGGCCAGGACCCGGTGGCCGCGCTCCCGCGCCGCCGAGAGGCGCTCGAGGACCACCAGGCCGACGCCCTCGGACCAGCCGGTGCCGTCGGCTCCCGCGGCGTAGGACTTGCAGCGCCCGTCGGTGGCCAGGCCCCGCTGCCGCGAGAACTCCACGAAGGCCCCGGGCGTCGCCATCACCGCGACGCCTCCGGCGAGCGCCATCGAGCACTCGCCCTGCCGCAGCGCCTGCGCGGCCAGGTGCATCGCGACCAAGGAGGAGGAGCACGCCGTGTCCACGGTGACCGCCGGGCCCTCGAAGCCGAAGGCGTACGACACCCGGCCCGACGCCACGCTGGGCGCCGAACCCGTGCCCGTGTAGCCCTCCACGTCCCGTGCGGCCGCGCCCATCCCATAGCCCTGGGTGGACACGCCGGAGAACACCCCGACGTCGGTGCCCTTCAGCGACAGCGGGTCGATGCCCGCCTGCTCCAGGGCTTCCCATGAGGTTTCGAGGAGCAGCCGCTGCTGCGGGTCCATCGCCTGCGCCTCGCGCGGTGAGATGCCGAAGAACCCGGGGTCGAAGAGGCCCGCGCCGTGCAGGAAACCGCCCTGACTGGCGTACGACGTACCGGCGTTGTCCGGATCCGCGTCAAACAAGCCCTCCAGGTCCCAGCCGCGGTCCTCAGG
Organism: Streptomyces sp. NRRL B-1347; assembly: GCF_000720325.1. Classification (GTDB taxonomy): domain Bacteria; phylum Actinomycetota; class Actinomycetes; order Streptomycetales; family Streptomycetaceae; genus Streptomyces. The sequence continues at coordinate 1,094 of NZ_JOJM01000181.1, read as the reverse complement.
GAACGGCGACACGCCTTCACGGCCCTCGCGCACCAGCCGCCACAGGCCGTCGGGGTCCGTCACCCCGCCGGGCAGTCGGCACGCCATCCCGACGATCGCGATCGGCTCGTCCGGGTCCGCGACGACAGCCGCGGCCGGTGCGGCGGCTTCGGCCGAATCGGCGAGCTCTTCGCGCAGGTAGCGGGCGAGCGCCTCCGGGGTCGGGTAGTCGAAGACGAGGGTGGCGGGGAACTTGAGAGCGGTCGCCTCACGCAGCCGGTTGCGCAGTTCCACCGAGGTGAGCGAGTCGAACCCGGCTTCGTTGAAGGCCATGTCCGACCGCACGCCTCCGGGGCCGGTGTGCCCGAGCACGACCGCGGCCTGGGTGCGGACCAGGTCGAGGAGCAGGGCCTCCTGCTCCGCCTCGGTGAGTCCGGCGAGGCGACGGGCCAGCTCGCCGTCGCTCCCGGACGCCGCCCGCGCCTGCTGCCGGCCCGTCCGTACGAGGCCGCGCAGCAGGTGGGGAACCGCTCCGCCGGAGGCCGCACCGGCGCGCGCTCCCCGCAGGTCCAGCTTGATCGGGACCAGCAGCGCGTGCCGGGACGCCGCCGCGGCGTCGAACAGCTCCATGCCTTCGGCGGGCGTGATGGCCAGCACGCCGCCACGGCTGGCGCGCGCCTGGTCCACCTCGTCCAGGTGTGCGGTCATGCCCGCGGTCTGCTCCCACAGGCCCCAGGCCAGCGAGATACCGGGCAGGCCCGCCGCCCGCCGGTTCGCCATCAACCCGTCGAGGTAGGCGTTCGCCGCCGCGTAGTTGCCCTGACCTGCCGAACCGAACACTCCCGAGGCGGAGGAGTAGACGATGAACGCGTCCAGTTCCAGGCCCAGTTCGCGGGTCAGCTCGTCGAGGTGGCTGACCGCGTCCACCTTCGGCGCGAACACGCCCGCGAGGCGCTCCGGCGTCAGCGCTCCGATCACTCCGTCGTCCAGCACCCCCGCGGTGTGGACGACGCCGCTCAGGGGGTGCTCGTCCGGTACGGCGGCCAGCAGGGCCCGGACCTGGTCGCGGTCGGACACGTCGCAGGCCACTACCGACACGACCGCGCCCTGCTCGG
>NZ_JOJM01000180.1 GCF_000720325.1 Streptomyces sp. NRRL B-1347 | reverse complement strand
CTGGACGCCCTGGCTGAGCACCGGCGTGCGCTCGGGCTGCCCGCGACCTCGCTCGCGTGGGGTCTGTGGGCCGACCAGGGCGGTATGGCCGGAGCCCTCACCGACGACGACCTGGACCGCATGAACCGGGCGGGTGTGGCGGCCCTGTCCGCCGACGAGGGCCTCGCCCTGCTCGACGCGGCCCTCGCACAGCCCGACGCGGCCCTCGTGCCGATGAAGCTGCGCACCGACGTCCTGCGGCAGCAGTTCGGCGCCGACGTGCCGCCCCTCTTCCGCGGCCTCATCCGCGGCGGAGCCAAGGCCCGGCGCGTCGTCGAGGCCGGGCCCGCGGCGGCCGGGTCGTCGCTCGCCGACCAGTTGGCCGCGCTGGAACCGGAGAACCGCGAGCGCGCCCTGCTCGACCTCGTCCGCGCCCAGGTGGCCGCCGTCCTCGGCTACGCGTCCGGCGAGGACGTCGCGCCCACGAAGGCGTTCAAGGAGCTCGGCTTCGACTCGCTGACCTCCGTCGAACTGCGCAACCGCCTCAACGGCGCCACCGCGCTCCGCCTGCCCGCCAGCCTGGTCTTCGACTACCCCACGCCCAAGGTCCTCGCCCAGTACCTGGGCGGCGAACTCCTCGGCGACCTGGAGGAGTCCGCGACAGCGGGCACGGCGCCCGCCGCCGCTCAGGGCCACACGGACGAGCCGATCGCCATCGTCGCCATGAGCTGCCGCTTCCCCGGCGGCGTGGGCAGCCCCGAGGACCTGTGGCGGCTGCTCACCGATGGCGAGGAGGCCATCACCGAATTCCCGGAGGGCCGCGGCTGGGACACCGCGTCCCTGTACGACCCCGACCCCGACCAGGTCGGCACGACGTACGCCCGCGAAGGCGGATTCCTGCACGACGCGGGCGACTTCGACGCGGCCTTCTTCGGCATCTCGCCGCGCGAAGCCCTCGCCATGGACCCGCAGCAGCGGCTGCTCCTGGAGGCCTCCTGGGAGGCCTTCGAGCGCGCGGGCATCGACCCGGCGACCCTGCACGGCAGCCCGACGGGCGTCTTCGCCGGTCTCATCTACCACGAGTACGGCTCTCAGCTCAGCAGCGTCCCCGAGGACCTCGGCGGCTACCTCGGCACCGGCAGCTCGGGCGCCATCGCGTCGGGCCGCATCTCGTACTCCTTCGGCCTCGAAGGCCCGGCGGTCACCGTCGACACGGCCTGCTCGTCGTCGCTCGTCGCGCTGCACCTGGCCGCGCAGGCGCTGCGGCAGGGCGAGTGCACGATGGCGCTCGCGGGCGGCGTGACCGTGATGCCCACGGCGGGCACCTTCCTGGAGTTCAGCCGTCAGCGCGGCCTGGCCCCCGACGGCCGCTGCAAGCCGTTCGCCGCGGCGGCCGACGGCACCAGCTGGGGCGAGGGCGTCGGCATGCTCGTCCTGGAGCGGCTCTCCGACGCCCGCCGCAACGGCCACCCCGTCCTCGCGGTCGTACGAGGCTCCGCCGTCAACCAGGACGGCGCCAGCAACGGCCTCACCGCCCCCAACGGCCCGTCCCAGCAGCGCGTGATCACCCAGGCCCTCGCCAACGCCCGCCTGACGACCGCCGACGTGGACGCGGTGGAGGCCCACGGCACCGGCACGCCCCTGGGCGACCCGATCGAGGCGCAGGCGCTCATCGCCACGTACGGCAAGGAGCGCCCCGCCGAGCGGCCGCTGCTCCTCGGCTCGGTGAAGTCCAACATCGGCCACACCCAGGCCGCCGCCGGTGTCGCCGGTGTCATCAAGATGGTCATGGCCATGCGCCACGGCGTCCTGCCGCGCACCCTGAACTTCGACGCGCCGACGCCCGAGGTGGACTGGTCGTCCGGGTCCGTGGAGCTCCTCGCGGAGGACCGCGCCTGGCCCGACCGGGACGGCGCGCCGCGCCGCGCGGGCGTCTCGTCGTTCGGCGTCAGCGGCACCAACGCACACGTGATCATCGAGGAGGCGCAGCAGGCCGAGCGGCCCGCGCCCGACGACACCCCCGCGGTGGTCTCCGGCGTGATCCCGCTGGCCCTGTCGGGCAAGACGCCCGAGGCCCTGCGGGCCCAGGCCGGACGGCTGCGCGAGCACCTCATCGCCCGCACCGGCCTCGCGCCCGCCGACGTGGCCTGGTCGCTGACCGCGGCCCGTTCGCGGTTCGAGCACCGGGGCGTCGTCCTCGGCCGGGACCGCGAGGAACTCCTCGCCGCCCTGGAGCGCCTGGAGCGGGACGACGCGGCCGCGCAGGGCGTGGTGGTGGGCCGCGCCCAGGGCGACACCGTGCGCCCCGTGTTCGTGTTCCCGGGACAGGGGTCGCAGTGGGCCGGTATGGCGGTCGAACTCCTCGACTCCAGCCCGGTGTTCGCGGAGCGGATGCGGGAGTGCGCGGACGCCCTGTCGGAGTTCGTGGCGTGGGATCTGCTGGAGGAGCTGGGCGGCGAGAATTTCGACCGCGTCGACGTGGTCCAGCCCGTTCTCTTCGCCGTGATGGTCTCCCTTGCTGAGGTCTGGCAGGCGGCCGGGGTGAAGCCTGCTGCTGTGGTGGGTCACAGTCAGGGCGAGATCGCGGCCGCGTGCGTGGCCGGTGCCCTGTCCCTGCGGGACGCCGCTCGTGTCGTCGCCCTGCGGAGCCTGGCGATTCGTGAGCTGTCCGGTAAGGGCGGCATGGTGTCGGTGCCGCTGCCCGAGGCCGAGGTGCGGGAGCTGTTGACGGCGTGGGGCGAGCGCGTCTCGGTCGCGGCCGTCAACGGCCCG
>NZ_JOJM01000179.1 GCF_000720325.1 Streptomyces sp. NRRL B-1347 | reverse complement strand
CCGCCACATGCGCGGCGGCGATCTCACCGATGGAGTGGCCGATCAGCACGTCCGGGGTGACACCCCAGTGCTCCAGGAGCCGGAACAACGCCACCTCGATGGCGAACAGCGCGGGCTGCGTGAACGCCGTCTGGTTCAGCAGCTCGGCGTCCGCGCCACCCTCGGCCGCGAACATCACGTCCTTCAGCGGACGGTCCAGTACGACGTCCAGGTGCGCACACCTCGTCCAGAGCCTGAGCGAACACCGGGAAGGCGTCGTACAACTCCCTGCCCATGCCCAGACGTTGGGCACCCTGGCCGGAGAAGAGGAACGCCGTCTTGACGGCCGTCCCGGCCACGCCCTGGAGCGCACCGGGGGCGGCTTCTCCGGATGCGACGGCTTCGAGTCCGGCGAGGAGTTCCGCACGGCTCGCGCCCGACACCACCGCGCGGTGCTCGAACATCGACCGCGTCGCCACCAGCGAGTAGCCCACATCCAGCGGGCTCGACTCGACCCGCTCCAGCAGGAACGCCCTGAGCCGCGCCGCCTGGGCCCGCAGCGCGTCCGCGCCACGAGCCGACAGCATCCACGTGGCCACGCCGCTGCCGACGTCGGAAGCCGGACTCTCCTCGGCCCCGGACTCGTCCTCATCGACAGGCGGGGCCTGCTCAATGATGGTGTGCGCATTGGTGCCACTCACGCCGAAAGCGGAGACACCAGCCCTGCGCGGCTGCCCGGTCTCGGGCCACGCCGTGGCCTCCGTCAGCAGCCGCACCTCACCCGCCGACCAGTCCACCTGCCGCGACGGCTCATCCACGTGAAGGGTCTGCGGCAACACACCGTGCCGCATCGCCATCACCATCTTGATGACACCAGCCACACCGGCCGCAGCCTGCGTGTGACCGAGGTTCGACTTCAGCGATCCCAGCCACAGCGGCAGGTTCTCCGGCCGCTCCTGACCGTACGTGGCCAGCAGCGCCTGCGCCTCGATCGGGTCACCCAGGGACGTACCGGTCCCGTGGCCCTCCACCACCTGGATGTCGGCGGCCGACAGACGGGCACTCGCCAGCGCGTCCCGGATGACCCGCTGCTGGGACGGACCGTTGGGCGCCGTAAGGCCGTTGGACGCACCGTCCTGGTTGACGGCGGAGCCGCGCACGATCGCCAGGACCGGGTGGCCGTTCTTCCGCGCGTCCGACAGCCGCTCCACGAGCAGCATGCCCACGCCCTCGGACCAGCCCGTGCCGTCCGCCGCGTCCGCGTACGGCTTGCAGCGGCCGTCGGGGGCCAGGCCACGCTGACGGCTGAACTCCACGAAGGCACCCGGTGTGGACATCACCGTGGCACCACCGGCAAGGGCAAGGTCACACTCGCCCTGACGCAGCGCCTGGACCGCCAGATGCAGCGCGACCAGCGACGACGAACACGCCGTGTCCACCGTCACCGCGGGGCCTTCGAGGCCGAGCGTGTACGAGATGCGGCCCGATACGACCGAAGTCGCCGTACCGGTCAGCAGATGGCCTTCGATCTCCTCGGGGAAACCGACGGTGTCCGCCCCGTAGCCCGAGGTGGCGGCTCCCACGAACACACCGCCACGCCGGCCCTTCACCGACCCCGGAGCGATGCCCGCCCGCTCGAAGACCTCCCACGAGGTCTCAAGGAGCAGCCGCTGCTGCGGATCCATGGCAAGGGCCTCACGCGGCGAGATCCCGAAGAAGCCCGCGTCGAACTCGTCCGCGTCGTGGAGGAAACCACCCTCACGGGAGTAGAACGTCCCTGAACTCTCGGGATCCGGGTCGTACATCCCGTCCACGTCCCACCCGCGGTTGGACGGGAAGTCGGAGATGGCGTCACCACCGTCGGCCACAAGGCGCCACAAATCCTCGGGGCTCCCCACACCACCCGGGAAACGGCAGCTCATCGCCACAATCGCGATGGGCTCCTGCTCTCCTGCCTCCAGCTCGCGCAGGCGTTGGCGCGCTTGGTGCAGATCAGCCGTTACCCGCTTGAGGTAGTCCCGAAGCCTATCTTCGTTCACCATGAAACCCTTGCCTGTCACGAGTCAAAGAAGTCTGAAGAATGAAAGGAGGCCAGAGACCTGCACCTCGGCGCTCACGTTTTAGCTGAGCTCGTTTTCGATGAAATCGAAGAGATCGTCGTCGGACGCCCCGTCAAGCCGCTGCGTAATGCTCTCAGCGTCCTTCGCTCCGCCCTCGTCGCCATTCAATCTGGCGAGGAGCACTTGGAGTCGGGCCGCGATGGCCATTCGCTCGGCATTGTCCGGCTCAGCCGTGGAGAGTGATGCCTCGAGTTTTTCCAGATCCGCGATCAGCGGAGTGGCGGATGCCCCTTCGTCGGGCAGGACGCCCGCTCCTACATGCTCTGCCAGAGCCTTTGCGTTGGGGTAGTCGAAGACCAGTGTGGTCGGCAGCCGCAGCCCGGTGTCCGAGTTCAGCCGGTTTCGGAACTCTACCGCCGTGAGCGAGTCGAATCCCAATTCCTTGAAGGCTCGGTCGGATTCCACGCCTTCCATGCCGGAGAATCCGAGAACCGCCGCCGCGTGACCGCGCACCAGGTCGAGCACAGCGCGCTGCCGCTCGCCCGGAGCCAGCGCGAGGAGCCTTTCCCGCAGGCGCGATCCGCCCTCGGCATGGCTCTCCTCGGCGGCTCGGGCCTGCTCCAGGGCCGATACGACCTCGGGCAGTTCGCCGAGGAGCGGGCTGGGCCGCCCGATCGTGAACGCGGGCGCGAACCGCTCCCAGTCCACATCGGCGACGGTGACCACACCCTC
>NZ_JOJM01000178.1 GCF_000720325.1 Streptomyces sp. NRRL B-1347 | reverse complement strand
TGGACGTCGCAGCGTCGGGATGCCTGGGACATGGTGCCCTCGATTCCCGAGCGCAGGGCGTACTGCTCCCGCCAGGCGGCGGTGGCCTGTTCGGCGCGCGGCCGTTGTTGGGCCTCGAACTGCGGGCGGGGGCGGAAGGTCAGGGACCGGGCGTTGACGGGCGATCGGGTGCAGTGGGCGCGTTGCGGGCAGGGAGTGCAGTCCGGGAGACGGAAGGTGACCTGGAAGCTTATTCAGAACTGTTTCCCCAGGTCGGAGGCTGGGGCGTGATCCACATGCCGCAGCACGCAGCCGCGTGCCGCACCACCAGGCTGTTCACGCGACCAGAAGGCATGATCAACCTGCCTTCGTGATCCTGAACTCCCCATGGTCCAAAGGGTTCTGAATAAGCTTCCAGGAGTGCGAGGTGTGCCGACAGACGCGCGAACAGCGGCGCCGACGACGCACCATGCTCAGGCGTGAGGCCGCGGGGCGGACCACGGGGTGGCTGGTCCACGAGCGCACCCGGGAGGCCCGCTCGATGCTCTCGCGCTACGCCGCCTGGCAGGCCCTGGGGCCAAACCCGCTGCCGCAGGGCCTCAAGATCCTGGAAGGGATGCGTGTGCACTTGGACGCGGTGCGCGTCCTGGATGCGGAGCTCAAGCGCCGCTACACGGCCGGGGCCGCGGCCCACCCGGTGGGCATCACCGAGCGGCAGGCAGCCGCATTCCGCCGACGCCTGTTCGCTGATCTGGGCAGTGGGCGCCGCAGCGTCGACGGGCTCCTGCTGTCCAACGACCGGTTACTGAGGCTGTGGGCGTGATGTCGTGAGGGTGAGGCCGGTTGCGGCGAGGCATGCGTCGATGAGTCCGGGGCGGTACTGAATCTCGCGGAGGCTGCGGCGGAGGGTCCGGATCAGGTGGTCGGGGTCGGTGAACGCGGTGTTGCACTGCGCCGAGCGCCGAACCAGTGACCAGATTCCTTCCGCCGGGTTCAAGTCCGGTGCATACGAGGGTAGCTGGAAGGAAGTGATCCAGTTATGAGCGTCGATGAAGGCCCGCAGCCGGGCGTCCAGATGCACGGTGAAGTCGATCCGGGGCGCGGTTCCTGTCTTGTTGTCGGCGTACACCTGAACGTGGCCCCGGCAAGATTTTCGTGAAGCGAGGGTGTGACTCTCTGCGCCGGTGACACTCCGTCACGGGTAGCGGCGCCGGAGGTGCGCCATGAGGATGACGCGTTGGCGGAGGAGCGGAACTCCTGCTCGGCCCGCCATGATCCGCTTCTGGAGTTTCAGGTCCGTGATCCGGCCTTCGTTGACACCGGAGTTGAATGGAGTGGTGATCCCCTGCACGACCGCGGCATGGTCCTCGCGGAGGGCTTTGGCCAGGCCGGCCAGGGCTGGGAGGCGGGAGGCTTCGAGTTGCTCCAGCCAGTCCGGCAGCAGGGCAGCGTCGCGGGCGTCGAGCATGGCCGCGAACTGCCGTGCCAGGTCGTGAGTTCGGTCCAGTTCCGGGCAGTGATCGAACAGTCGGCGAAGTGCCTCGGTGGCATGCAGGCCGCGTCGATTCGGTGCGGTGGTGATCCACCGGGCGACCTGGCGGGGTGAGGGCGGCCGCTCGCGAGGTGTGGCGATCGGCATACCGCGACGTAGCGGCGCGATGGCCATCTTGACTCGCTGATAGTGGCCCGCGTAGCCCTTGGCGGTGATCTCCTGGTGCAGCACGGTCGCGGTGTGCTCGCCCTCCTCCCAGCGTTGGCGCAGATACTCCAGATACGGGTCGAGGCTCGTGGACCGGCGAGGGGGGATGCGCCGGACGCACTCCTGCCAGCAGGCAGCGCGGGCGTACTTGGCCACGGTGCGTCGGTTCAGTCCCAGCTCACGGGCCATGGCGCTGAGCGAACGGCCCGAGTCGGAGACCGCGTGCACCGCTTCAAACAGCCGCTTGGCGTGACGGCGGGCGGGAGTATCGGCAGTCACGGACCGGTCCGTCGGCGGTGGCAGGGTCGGTTCGGGCTCGGGGACCGCGGCGGGCAGGCAGCCGCGGTGGGCGGCGGCGATGTCCGAGACCCGTTTCGACAGCCCCTGCCAGAGGTGGAAGCGGTCACTGACCTGTACCGCATCCGGGGCCCCATCGGTGATGCCCTGCCGGTAGACGAGTGAGCCGTCCCGGCACACCACCTGGACGCCAGGATGCGAACGCAGCCAGCCAGCCACCTGCTCGGCGTCGCGCCCGGCCCACAACTCGATCGGCAGCCGCGTGTCGGCATCCACCAGCAGCGTGCCGTAGACGTCCGCGTACAAAGCGAAGTCGTCCACGCCCAATACCCGCGGGGTCACCGTCGACGGTAGCCGCATGCGCATCAGGTGAAACAACACGCTCGTCCGTGACAGCGGCGTCTTCAGAATGCGCAGGAGCCGGGCCCCGCCGCGGCCAGCCAGTAACACTGCGGCCATCTCCACGAGTTGCTGCAGCAGCGGACTGCGCCGCTGGTAGCGCACCGTCAGCCCCTTGACCTGCTCGGCAAAGGTCCGCCGCCCGCAGCGCGGGGCGTCGCAGAACAACCGCCGCACCGTCAGGCTGACCAGCACTGGGCGGCCACCGGCGGCGACGTCGGCCAGCGTGCGGGAGTACCGGCTGTGCACCCGCACCGACCCGCGACCGCAGTCCGGACACGCCACCGTCAACTCGCGGGTACAGGCGGCGACACGGACCACTCCACCCGCCGACCACACCCGCTCCACCCGCACCGCATCCAGATGCGGAGCCCACGTTTGGCTCTGTCGATGACTGCCGAGAGCGCGTGTTGCCGAGTTTCGACAGCAGTTGGCGATCGCCATGCTGGGAAATGTTGGTGAGTTTCGACAGCGGGTC
>NZ_JOJM01000177.1 GCF_000720325.1 Streptomyces sp. NRRL B-1347 | reverse complement strand
CGGCGACCACCGAGTTCTACACCTCTCTATTCGTCGGCAGCGTCAGATGTGTATAAGAGACAGTCCCACGGCCACCCCACCTCCCTCCTCGTCTCCCTCCCACCCCTCACGACCCTCTGGCTCCGCCCGACCTGACGAACCCCGGCCCTACCCCAAGTACGGCTCGGCCCGGCCGTCGAGGAAGTGCCGCAGGCGGAGTCGCTGCGTGTGGTGCATCGGCAGGGCTTCGAGGTCCTCGCGCGCGACGAAACGCAGTTCGGCCGACTCGTCCGAGATGGCCAGTCGGCCGCCTGTGACGCGGGCGGTGAAGCACACGTTGAACTGCCTGCGCACCTCGCCGTCGGTGTACGCGATGACGTGCTTCGGGTCGGTGTACGTACCGACCAGGCCCGTGATCTCGACGTCGAGGCCGGTCTCCTCCTTCACCTCCCGCACCGCTGCCCCCGGGAGCGATTCGGCCATGTCCATACCGCCACCGGGCAGCGCCCACAGGCCGTTGTCACGACGCCGCTGGAGCAGGATGCGCCCCTGCCCGTCGGCGACCACCGCGGAGGCCGCCACCACGAGCGAGTTGGGCTCCGGCGCATCGGGGTCGTCGTAGTACTCGGTGCGGGCCACCGGGCTCCTCCTTCACGGTGTGGGCGACTCGCCCGGCTGTGCCTCGGCGCTGGGAGCGGGCTCAGCCGAAGCCGGACACAGGGAAGGCTTTGCTCCTAGTCTGAAAGTGGTGAGCTGTCCAGAGAAGGGCAAGGCCAATGTCTTCAGGTGCTACCCCGGACCCGTACGCCGACCCGCTGCGCTTCGGGCAGCGGGTGCAGATTCTCCGCGAACGCCGTGGCATGACACGGCACCAACTGGCCGACTTCGTAGGGGTCTCGCCGCACACCCTGAAGAAGATCGAGAACGGACAGCAGAACGCACCAGGCATGGAGATGGTGCTGCGCATCGCCGAGGCACTGCGCGTGCGTGACCTCGCCGAACTGACAGGTCACCCGGACATGCACGTGGATCTCTTCGTCGGTCCTGGCCACCCGCGTCTCGCCGCGGTGAAGACCGCGGTCGATTCCTTCGCTCTCGCTGCCACCGTTGAGCCGCCGCCCCTGGCCCACATGGAGGCTCGTCTTCACGCCGCCTGGAAGGCGCGCCACCAAGCACCCGACCACCGCGAAGTCATCGGCAAGTTGCTCCCGGACCTCATCCGCGACAGCCAGGCGCTCTGCCGCCACGCGGACAGCGCGGTCGAAAGGCGCGCCGCTCAGGCGCTGCTCGCCGAGGCGTACAGCCTGTGCCAGTTCTTCGTCGCCTATCAGCCGGATCTGAGTCTCCTGTGGCGGGTCGCCGAACGAGGCATGACCGCCGCCCAGGAGTCCGAGGACCCGCACACGATCGGCGTCGCCGCATGGCTGCTTGCGCAGGCACACCGCGACAGCGGCCCGCGCCACTTCGAGGCGGCCGACGCCGTCAACCTCGAAGCCGTCCGCTTCCTGGAACCGCTCCTCCCGGACGCCTCCGACGACGTGCTGGCCATCGCCGGTGCCCTCCAGTTCGAACTCGGCTACACCGCTGCCCGACGGCGGGACAACGGCACCGCTTGGCGGCACTGGGACAAGGCGAACGACGTGGCTCAGCGGCTGCCGCGGGACTACTACCACCCGGTCACCAGCTTCAGCCGCGCCATCATGGGCGCGCACGCCGTCACGGTCGCCGTCGAGTTGCATCAGGGCGGAGAGTCCGTGCGCCAGGCGGCAAAGGCGGACGAGACCGTCATCAAGTCCCGTCCCCGCCGCGCCCGGCACAGGATCGAGGAAGCACGCGGCTTCCACCTCGACGGCCAGCCGGACGTCGCCATCGCCACCTTGGAGAAGGCTCACCACTCGGCCCCGGAGACAGTCGCCTACAACGGCTACGCGCGCCGGATCATCCTCGAAGAGACCGAGTCGAAGCAGTCCGAGCGGCGCCGCAGGGCATCGGAGCTGGCTGTCGAGGTAGGCATCCTGGCGGCATGAGGAGGGGGACCGGAATCCGGTCCTCGCCTCCTGTGCACTGCCCCTACCGTCGCCATCACACCTGATCAGCGACGATAGGGGCACATCGTGGACACCGACCTGCAGAGAGCCGTATCGCAGTGGCTGGCGGAGGCCGACCCGCGTCCGGGCGAAGTGTGGGCCGAGTGGGAGAAGCACGGGGTCGCGCTGCTCCCGCTCGGTCGCCGCTTCGACGCGATCCGCATCGAGGCGGACCGCGTCCACGACGCGGTCGGCAGCGACGAGCCGCAGACGGTGGCCACCGCGCTGCGCGAGTGGGTCGACGGGCCCGTCATCCGCGACTTCCGCAGCAGCGCGGGCCCGTACTACGTGCTCATCGCGCCGGGCGCCCACTGGGCCGGCCCTGCCGAGCGGCTCACCACCGGCACCTACCTCGGCGTCCCCCGCCCCGGCCACTCGACCATGCTTTCCCGCTGGGTGGTGCTGCCGCGGCACCCCGGAGCCCTGTGCGACAGCCGCTACGCGCACGCCCTGCTCGCGACGGCCACGCCCCTCAGGACGGTGGGCCGATGACGGCCATCACCGACCTCGACGGCTACGAGGACGACTACGAGTTCCCCGATCTGTACGGGGCCTACCGCGAGCATCTCGACCGGTGCCCCCGCATCCACCTCGGCCTCCTCACCGACTGCGTCGAGGGCGCCCTCCTGCGCGTGGCATGGACCCAGGAGGACTGGCCCGGCCGTGGCGCTGGCGGGGCCTGGCGGGTGGGAGCCGGTGGGTGATGCGGCCGGGGCATGGTTCCGGGGAGCGCCCGCGTGTGCCCGCACGGGAGCGGGCCAGGAGGACGGCGCCGGGGCGGACCCGCCCGCCACCCCCCAC
>NZ_JOJM01000176.1 GCF_000720325.1 Streptomyces sp. NRRL B-1347 | reverse complement strand
CCCTCGATCATGTGAGCCTCAACAACCCACATGATCACCGACCTCTACGCCCGCCCACCCGCACAAACGCCCCTCAACCACAACTTTGCCGAAGCCCTGGGGGCCCTGGTAGCCCTTGTCGCCGAGGCCGGGATGTCTGCCGGCCGTGGCCTCCAGCCCGGAGGCCGTGTACGCGTAGGAATCATGCCGGGCGCCGGGCAGCGGCCTGCCGACGGCGCGGAGCCGGCCCTGCAGGTCCGACATCAGTGAAGTTCACGCCTTCGGGCGTAGATCAGCCACGAGACATGCTCAACCAGCTCGTACGGGACGTCGAGCATGGAAGGATAGCGAACCAACAGAGCCCCTTGGCGCCGGTGTCGAGTGAGATCAACACCCCAACGACAAGGGGCTCTGCCATGTCACCACACCCTGCCTGACCAGGCCATTTCACACCTCGGGGACAGGATGAAAGAGGTTCAGTGAAACCCTGTGAATAGGCCTCCAGAGGCCTGGGAAGATTTGACTTGAGAGGTGCCTTGCCGCGCCGTGTTGATGGAGCGTCAGAAACTCCTATCATCGCAGCTCAGCAGGCACCCCCTTCTTGTTCCGTCACCCACAGGCCGACCACTGAGCCTTTTCAACGCGGCCACCGATCGGGTGACGGTGTTCGCTGAACCCCCTGGTCAGGGGCCACTGATTCACCATCGGGTGACGCAGCTGAAGAGGCTCACTGCACGGTGGATCGAGGCTCAGCTCGAACAGGCTCACGGCAACGGCGCGGCCATCCTTGCCTTCATAATCTACACGCGAAGAAGGCTCCGAGATGCTTTACAATTACAGGCGCCTTCACTGCGCACTCGGCCACCGAGCCTTCGCGGAAATCCATGCCGAGTGCAAGAGTCAGAAACCCCGAAAAACCTTGTCCGAGAACGTAGGGCCCCTCAGTCCCGCAGTGAGCTGGATAAGCCTGATGTGTTTGCGCGGGCAGGCCGGAGCCACCAGTGCCCACTGAGAGGACGGGGCATGCAGCAATGGCCCTCACAGGCGACGATCAGCATAGTCATCGATTCCACGAGCGCGCGTGGCAGATCGAGTGCGACAGGTCAAATGCCGACGAGGGCTCCAGCCACAGCGGTTGAGGCGCAGACACTGTGAGCATTTCAGTCTGATCGCCTGATAGTGATTCAGGGGTCGCTTGAACCGCAGATTTAAAGCGATTCTATCACCCGATTGGCAGCCGTTCCGAAGAAGCCCCTTGAGACACCACCCGGTCGGCGGCCACCTTGATGATTCTAGTCACTTCACGTACTTAATCGCTCGTTATGTCCAATATTTCAGCTGCTTGCAACCGTTGCCGCCATCGCGTGTGTCGCTCTGAAGTGTCCTGTCCCACGCGAGAGAAGCGGTGATTAGTGGACGTAGGTAAAGCGCCCTCGCCCGCCGGGGTATTGATGGACGCTGTGGTGGCGCAGCTCCCCATGGGGGTATGGATGACTGATGCGGCTCTGCGGCTGACGTATGTGGTGGCCGGCCCCGGGGTGGAGCGTCAGATCCTCGAGTCGGCTGCGGTGGTGGACTGCGGTGAAAGCCATGGATATGACGTGCGCTATCCGCAGCATCCGGACGTGGCCGCACATCTGCGGGCCCGCGCGGGGGAGACGGTGCTGTGGCGCACGGGGTGGAGCGGTTCGCTGCACGCCTGTGCTGCCCCGGCGTACGGGAAGGAGGGGCAGGTCGAAGGAGTGATCGGCGCTGCCGTGGACATGACAATGACGATGCAGGAAGAAGAGCGCCGGCGCAGAGCGGAGCACACGCTGTACTCGGTGTTGGACCACAATCGGCAGGCCATGGCACTCCTGGATGGCGGGCACCGGGTCCTGTTCGCCAACCAGACATACCTCGACGCTACCGGTAGATGTCTTGATGAGGTGTTGGGGCGTCAAGAGCCAGTGAGAATGCGGGTTCCAGAACAGCTGGTGTCAGAGGGCGGCCAGGTGGAGCAGAGCCCAGCGGTCACATGGCGGGACGCGCAGGGCCGTATTTTTCAGTCCACACATATTGATCTGCCGCCCGAGGCGGGCAACATGAGTTTTCATCTCGCCACGGACGTCACCGAGACCGAAGGGCTGCGGGAGGCTGTCGCTTGCAGCCAGGCACAGATACAGGCCGTCCTGGAAGGGGTTGGCCATGCAGTTGCAGTAGTCGATTCCGACGGGCGCATTGAGTGCGCCAACATGGCCTTCCACCACATGCTCGACGCTAGCACCGGCCACCTGATCGGAGCCAGTATCACCAACTGGATCACACCCACCTCGCACTCCTCCCTCACCGCAATGCAAGACGCTCTCACCCAGGGCGACGTACCCCACACCATCGGCCAGATCCTCTTCCAGACGCGCAGGACAATGGTCCTGGCCACCGTTACCCTGCGCATGGTGCACCGCAGCGATGGCTCGCCTGCAACAACCTGGACCGTAGACAACTACGGCGAGCCTGCCGAACAGATCGCACTCCAGCAAAACGCCGCATCCCCCGCCCTGGGTCCTTTGGATGCAAAGATCCTGGAATTGCTGGCCGCAGGCCACAACAACGCTGCGATCGCCACCCAGCTCTGCCTGAGCCGCCAGGGACTCGACTACCGCCTCAAGACACTCAGGACCCGTCTGCGCGCCGACAGCCGCGGTGCACTCGTCGCCCGCGCTTACCACAAAGGCATCTTCGAGGCCGGACACTGGCCGCCCCGATGCCGCAGGGAATGTGTGGCAGACCGTACACCTGACGACCAAGAGGGTTATTCAGGACGGTGAAGTTCCCCCACGATCACGGGCAGGTTGATGCTGGGACGTATGGGTCCCGGAGGAAGCAGTCCAGGTCGTGAGCAAGAAGAGCAATACGAGCAAGCG
>NZ_JOJM01000175.1 GCF_000720325.1 Streptomyces sp. NRRL B-1347 | reverse complement strand
CGCACTCCCGCATCCGCCCCGCGAACACCGGACTGGAGTCCAGGAGTTCGACCGCCATACCGGCCCACTGCGAACCCTGCCCCGGGAACACGAACACCGGGCGGACCGTGCCGCCGAGCGTGCGGCCGGACACCACCTGGGGTGTCACCTCGTCCTGAGACAGGCGCTCCAGGGCGGTGAGGAGTTCCTCGCGGTCGCGGCCGAGGGCGACGCCCCGGTGCTCGAAGCGTGACCGGGCCGCCGCGAGGGACCAGGCGACGTCGGCCGGTTCGAGGTCGGGGCGGGCGAGCAGGTGCTCGCGCAGGCGTGCCGCCTGGGCTCGCAGGGCGGGCTCGCCCTTCCCGGAGAGGGCGAGCGGGAGCACTCCGGCGACGACGGGCGCAGGGGCCCCGGCGTCCTCGTCGGCGGCCGGCCCGTCGGTCAGGGGCGGCTGCTCCAGGATCACATGGGCGTTGGTGCCGCTCATGCCGAAGGAGGAGACGCCCGCGCGCCGGGGCGCGTCCAGGGCCTGGGCCTCGATGGGGTCGCCGAGGGTGGTGCCGGTGCCGTGGGCCTCGACCGCGTCCACGTCGGCCGCGGTGAGGCGGGCGTTGGCGAGGGCGGCGCGGATGACGCGCTGCTGGGAGGGGCCGTTGGGGGCGGTGAGGCCGTTGCTGGCGCCGTCCTGGTTGATGGCGGAGCCCCGTACGACCGCGAGGACCTTGTGGCCGTTGCGGCGCGCGTCCGAAAGGCGCTCCAGGAGCACCATGCCGACGCCCTCGGCCATGCCCATGCCGTCGGCGGCGGCCGCGAAGGCCTTGCACCGGCCGTCGTCGGCGAGGCCGCGCTGCTGGCTGAAGGCGATCAGCGCGCCGGGCGACGACATGACGGCGACGCCGCCCGCGAGGGCGAGGGTGCACTCGCCCTGGCGCAGTGCCTGCGCAGCCAGGTGCATCGCGACGAGCGAGGACGAGCAGGCCGTGTCGACGGTGACCGCCGGGCCTTCGAGGCCGAAGGTGTAGGCGATGCGGCCGGAGACGACGCTGGGCGCGCTGCCGGTGAGGATGTGGCCCTCGGCGCCCGCGGACAGCTGGCCGGGGGCGGTGCCGTAGTCCTGGTAGTTGGTGCCGACGAACACGCTGGCGGTCTCGCCGCGTACGGACTTGGGGTCGATCCCGGCGCGTTCGAACGCCTCCCAGGAGGTTTCGAGGAGGAGCCGCTGCTGCGGGTCCATGGCCGTGGCCTCGCGCGGCGAGATGCCGAAGAAGGCCGGGTCGAAGGCGCCCGCGTCGTGCAGGAAGCCGCCGCCCCTGGTCGTGGTGGTGCCGGGGGTCTCCGGGTCCGGGTCGTAGAGGTGGGCGAGGTCCCAGCCGCGGCCCGCCGGGTAGCCGCCGACGACATCGGCCCGGTCCTGGAGGACCTGCCACATCTGCTCGGGGCTGCTGATGCCGCCGGGGTAGCGGCAGCTCATGGCGACGATGGCGATGGGCTCGTCGGTGGCCGCCGCGACGGGCACGACGGCGGCGGGGGCGGCGGCCGCGCTGGCGCCGAGGACCTGGGTGCGCAGGTAGGCGGCCAGGGCGGTGCCGTTGGGGTGGTCGAAGACGACCGTGGTGGGCAGCTTCAGACCGGTGGCGGCACCCAGGCGGTTGCGCAGGTCGACGGCGGTGAGCGAGTCGAAGCCGAACTCGCGGAAGGCCCGCTCGGGGTCGAGGGCCTGTGCGGACTCGTAGCCGAGGACCGCGGCGGCGTGCGTGAGCACGAGGCCGACCAGGGCGCGGTCCTGCTCGGGCCCGGCGAGGCCGGTCAGGCGCTTGCGCAGCGCGGACGCCTTGGACGAGGTCTCGGTGTCGGCGCCCTCGGTTCCGCCCTGGGCGGCGAGGACGCGCTGCGCGTCGGGCAGGTCCGCGAGCAGCGGGCGGGCCCGGCGCGAGGTGAACACGGGCACGAACTGGTCCCAGTCCACGTCCGCGAGGGCGAGGAACGTCTCGTCGTCGTCCAGGATCTGCCGCATCCCCGCGAAGGCCAGGCCGGGGTCGAGGAACGGCAGGCCCTGGCGGCGCAGCTGCTCCGGGTCGACGTCGACGGGCGCGCTGCCGCTCAGGTGGGGGTTGACGACGTTCCACACGCCCCAGGCGATCGAGGTGGCGGTCAGGCCGCGTGCCCTGCGGTGTTCGGCGAGCGCGTCGAGGTGGGCGTTGGCGGCCGCGTAGGCGGCGTGGTCGCCGCTGCCCCAGACACCCGCGATGGAGGAGAACAGGACGAACGCGTCGAGCGCCGCGCCCGCCTCGCCGTCCAGGAGCTCGTCCAGGACGACGGCGCCCGCGACCTTCGCCGCGACGATGTCGGCGAACTCCGCCAGGGTGGTGGCGGCGATCGGCGCCAGTTCGATGAGCGCGGCCGCGTGGATGACGGCGCGCAGGGTGTGCCCGTCGGCGGCGAGCCGGGCGAGGAGCGCGGCGACGGCGTCGCGGTCGGCGACGTCGCAGGCGGCGATGGTCACCTGGACGCCCATCTCCTCCAGTTCGGCGCGGAGTTCGGCCGCGCCGGGCGCGTCGGGGCCGCGGCGGCTGGTGAGCACCAGGTGCTCGGCGCCCTCGCGGGCCAGCCAGCGGGCGATGTGCGGGCCGAGGGCGCCGGTGCCGCCGGTGACCAGGACGGTGCCGCGCGGCGTCCACGCGGAGCCGGTCTCCCGGGCGGGGGCGGCGGGCTCGGCCCGGACGAGGCGGCGCACGAGGACGCCGGAGCCGCGCACGGCGAGCTGATCCTCGTCGCCGACGCCCGCGAGGATCCCGGCGAGCCGGGCCCCGGTGCGGCTGTCGGGGGTCCGCGGCAGGTCGATGAGTCCGCCCCAGCGGTCGGGGTGCTCCAGGGCGACGACGCGGCCGAGGCCCCAGGTCTGTGCCTGGGCGGGGCTCTCGACCCGGTCGTTGCGGCCGGTGGAGACGGCGCCGCTGGAGACGGCCCAGAGGCGGGCCTCGACGCCCGCGTCACCGAGGGCCTGCACCAGCGCGACGGTGCCGGCGAGCCCGGCGGGCAGCACGGGGTGCGCCGGGTGCGGCTGCTCGGCGAGGGCGAGCAGGGAGACGACGCCCGCGAGCACGGCGGCGTCACGCAACCGCGCGGCGAGCGCCTCGCGCGTCAACTCGGCTTCTGTCACATGGAGTTCGACGACTTCGGCACCCGCCTGCGTCAGCGCCTCCACCGCCACGACGACAGCACCGGGAGCACGGCGCCGAGTTCGGCGGCGGAGCCGTCCGCCACCTCCAGCTCGGCCGCCAGCTGCTCCAGGTCCTCGCGCTCCACGGCCTCCCAGAAGCGCGCCTCGACCTCGTCCACGGCGACGGCGGGCTCGGCGCCCGGCTCGGCCTCCGGGGACACCAGCCAGTAGTGCTGGTGCTGGAAGGCGTACGTGGGCAGGTCGACGAGGGTGCCGGGGACGAGGGCCCGCCAGTCGAGGTCCGCGCCCTGCGCGTAGGCCTCGGCGACCGAGGCCATGAGCCGGTCGGCGCCGCCTTCGTCGCGGCGCAGCGAACCGAGCGCCACGGCCGCGCCTTCGCGCCCGGCGGCCTCGATGGTGGCCTGGACGGGGACGGTCAGGACCGGGTGGGGGCTCATCTCCAGGAACAGGCCGTGGCCCTCGGCGAGGAGGCCTCGGGTGGCGTGCTCG
>NZ_JOJM01000174.1 GCF_000720325.1 Streptomyces sp. NRRL B-1347 | reverse complement strand
CATCACGTCCTTCAGCGGACGGTCCAGTACGACGTCCAGGTGCGCGCACACCTCGTCCAGAGCCTGAGCGAACACCGGGAACGCCTCGTACAACTCCCGACCCATACCCAGGCGCTGCGCACCCTGGCCGGTGAACAGGAACGCGAGGGTGTCCTCGATCCGTGCCACACCCTGGATGACCTGGGCCGCGTTCTCGCCGTTGGCCAGAGCCTCCAGGTCGCGGAGGAGGCCATCACGATCCTCGGCGACCACGGCCGCGCGGTGCTCGAACACCGAACGGGTCGTGGCCAGGGAAAAGGCCATATCGGTCGGCGACAACTCCGGATGCGCACTCATGTGGGCATGGAGCTGGTTCGCCTGGGCGCTGAGCCCCTCCGCGCTCCTACCGGACACCAGCCACGGCAGGACGGTGGGCTGCTTCGCCGTGTCGGCCTGAGGGGCGGTTGCCTCCTGTTGTTCATCGAGGTCGGCCTGCGGCGCCTGCTCGATGATGGTGTGGGCGTTGGTCCCGCTCAGCCCGAACGAGGAGATGCCCGCCCGGCGCGGCTGCCCGGTCTCGGGCCACGCGGTCGCCTCCGTCAGCAGCCGCACCTCACCCGCCGACCAATCCACCTGCCGCGACGGCTCATCCACATGCAGGATCTTCGGCAGGACGCCGTGCCGCATGGCCATCACCATCTTGATGATTCCCGCGACACCGGCGGCGGCCTGGGTGTGCCCGATGTTGGACTTGATGGCCCCCAGCCACAGGGGCTGCTCTTCGGACCGCCCCTGCCCATAGGTGGCCAGCAGTGCCTGCGCCTCGATCGGGTCACCCAGCGTCGTACCCGTACCGTGCGCCTCCACCGCGTCCACCTCGGTGGCCGACAGCCCCGCGCTGGCCAGTGCCTGCCGGATCACCCGCTGCTGGGACGGACCGTTGGGCGCCGTAAGGCCGTTGGACGCACCGTCCTGGTTGACCGCCGAGCCGCGCACGATCGCCAGGACCGGGTGGCCGTTCTTCCGCGCGTCCGACAACCGCTCCACCAGCAGCAGGCCCACGCCCTCGGACCAGCCCGTACCATCCGCGGCGTCCGCGAACGGCTTGCACCGGCCATCGACCGCCAGCCCGCGCTGCCGGCTGAACTCGATGAACGAGCCGGGTGACGACATGACCGACACACCACCGGCGAGCGCCAGGTCACACTCGCCCTGACGCAGCGCCTGCACCGCGAGATGCAGCGCGACGAGCGACGACGAACACGCCGTGTCCACCGTCACCGCAGGCCCTTCGAGACCGAAGGTGTAGGAGATACGACCCGACACCACGCTGGCCGCGCTGCCCGTCAGATAGCCCTCGAGTTCGCCTCCCACCTCATAGAGATGGGTCGCGTAGTCCAGGCCACTCGTGCCGACGAAGACCCCGACCGGCCTGCTGCGCAGGGACACGGGGTCGATGCCGGTCCGCTCGAACGCCTCCCACGAGGCTTCCAGCAGCAGCCGCTGCTGCGGATCGGTCGCCAGCGCCTCACGCGGAGACATCCCGAAGAACTGCGGGTCGAACTCGTCGGCGTCGTAGAGGAAGCCGCCCTCACGGGTGTAGCTCGTCCCCGGGTTGTCCGGGTCGGGGTGGTACAGCGTCTCGTTCTCCCAACCACGGTCGGTCGGGAACTCGGAGATGGCATCGACGCCATCCGCGACGAGTTGCCAGAGTTGCTCGGGGGTGCGTACGCCCCCGGGGAAGCGACAGCTCATACCGACGATGGCGATGGGCTCTTTCGAGGCCTCGACCAGACGCTGGTTCTGTAGCTTGAGGCGGTCGTTTTCCCGCAGAGAAGCGCGCAGCGCTTCGACAACTCTTTCGGAGGACGTAGCCATCAGTAGCTCCACACTTCCAACGACATCAAAGGTCAGCGCCGCCCAGAGCCCTCTGGACGAGGTCATCGACATCCATCGTGTCGACCGCGCTACTCAGTTCTTCTTGCGGCTCTTCTTGCGGCGCCGACTCAGAACCGCTCTCCGATGTCTGAGCGAGTTCGAGCAGGGTGTCCATGAGTCCGGCTTCACGGAAACGCGCGAGCGGAATGGAGACCAACGCCTCGCGTATCCGGTCCTCTTCCGAGTTGTTCCGCTCAGTCCCACCGCCTTGCGGGAACATGCCCGCTTCCAGGTGCTCGGCCAGGGCGATGGGGTTCGGGTAGTCGAATGCCAAAGTGGTCGGCAGCTCCAGGCCGGTGATCGCGCCCAGCCGGTTGCGCAGCTGAACAGCCGTCAGGGAGTCGAACCCGAGCTCTGTGAACGACCGATCGTTCTCGATGGCGTCCGAGGTCGTGTGCACCAGGACCGCGGCGACGTGCTGACGCACCAGCTTGCGCAGCCGGCGCTGACGCTTCGCCGAGGGCAGCGCCTCCAGGCTTGTGCGCAGCTCGGCCACCGCCGACTCGGTCGCCGCCGGGTCGGAAGGCGTCAGTGATGCCGTCGGCCGCTGCGTCTCCATCAGCTCGCTCAGCAACGCCATCGTCCGGTCCGCTCCCAGCTCGCCCGCGAGCCGCTCCCATGCGGCATCGGCCACGAGGAGGAAGGTCTCGTCCAGGTCCAGAGCACGCTGAAGCGCCGAGATGGCCAGATCCGGGTTCATCGGGGCCATGCCGCCCCGCCTCATCTGCTCTTCGAGCTCCCCGTCAACCGCCATACCGCTCCCGGCCCAGGCGCCCCAGGCGATGGAAGTGGCCGGAAGGCCATCCGCGCGCCGCTGCAACGCCAACGCGTCGAGATAGGCATTACCCGCCGCGTAACTCCCCTGGCCCGGGCCGCCCAACGTGCCCGCCGCCGAGGAGAACAACACGAACGCCGACAGATCCATCTCCGCCGTCAGTTCGTGCAGGTTCCGTGCCGCGTCCACCTTCGGACGCAACACCCCGGCCGCCCGCTCCACCGTCAGAGCGTCCACAACGCCGTCGTCCAGCACACCCGCCGTATGCACCACGGCGGTCAGCGGGAACTCGCCCGGAATCGCGTCCAGCACCGCCGCCAAAGCCTCACGGTCAGCCGCG
>NZ_JOJM01000173.1 GCF_000720325.1 Streptomyces sp. NRRL B-1347 | reverse complement strand
AACGTAACCGCAACCGCATCAGGCGTACGACCCACCTGAGCCGCGAACAGCTCCGTCAGCGACGCCTCCACCACCGGACGGGAAACACCACTCCACTCCTGAACCAGCTGGTCGTGCTCCGCCGTGCCAAGAACCGGCACACGGTTCAGGGGCAGGTCACCCTGCTCCTGCTCCAGGGCCTCGACGATGCCCTCGGCCGCGGCGCTGATCAGGTCGCACACCGACTGCGCGGCAATCGGCGCAGCCGCCTGAACCGTCAGGCCGAAGCCTTCGCCGGTGTCGTCCACCGACACCGTCAGCGGGTAGTTCGTCCGCTCGTGGGCCGACAGCAGCTCGACGCCGTCCAAGCCGGTGTTGAGGTCTTCGATCGACCTGCCCATCCGCTCAGCGGCATTGGCGTTCTGCCGGTAGTTGAGGAGGGAGGTGAACAGCGGGGTCTCCGCCGCGAGATCGGCCGCCTGCTGGGCAAGCGTGAGCGGGGCGTGCTCGTGGACGAGGAGGTCGGCGAGCTGCTTCTGCATCCCCCGCACGGCCTCACCCACCGACACCTTTCCGGTGGGCACACGTACGGGCAGCGTGTTGATGAACAGACCCGGCGTACGGTCCGCACCGGCGCCCGCCTGCATACGGCCGAACAGCACGCTGCCGAACACGACGTCATCGCGGCCTGAGGTCACCGCGGCGACCCGGGCCCACACCAGGTGGAACAGCGTGGCGGGGCTGACGCCCAGACGCCGCGCCTGCTCCCGCAGGCGGGCCGCAAGACCCGCGTCCAGCATGGTCGACGCCTCGGCGACGTCCGAACCGTCACCGTGCACGTCCAGCAACCCGAACGGCGCCGTCGGCTCACTCACACCACCGAGCAGCTCACCGAAGAACCGCTCGTGCTCCGCACGCGAAACACCGAGCCGTGCCTGCGCCACGAACTCCCGGAACGGAACCGGGGCAGGAAGCTCCTCCGCGTCTCCGCGTAGCAGCGCGCTGACCTCGGCGAAGAGGACGCCCATCGCCGTGTGGTCCTGGACCAGGTGGTGGGCCTGCATGACCATGAGCCAGCGGTCGCTGCCGGGCTCGGCCGCGACGGTGGCCCGCAGCAGCGGAGCACGTCGGATGTCCATGGAGGGGCTGCACAGGTCGAGGAGTCCCTGGACCAAGTCTCCGTCGTGCTCCCCGAGGTCCACCTCGTGTACGGGGATGTCGGCGTGGCGGACCACGACCTGCACCGGCTCGCGCAGGCCTTCCCAGGCGAAGCCCGTCCGCAGGGTGTCGTGCCGGTCCACGGCCGTCTGGAGCACGCTCAGGAACTGGTCGAGCCGTTCCCGGGAGTCGAACCGCAGCACCGTCGGCAGCACGTACACGTCCGCGCCGTTCTCGTTGCCGATGACGGAGTGGAAGAAGATGCCTTCCTGGAGGGGAGCGAGGGGGTAGATGTCGGCGATGTTCGCCGCCCCGCCCTCGACCCGGGCCGAGATCCGCCCGATCTCGTCCGTCGTCAGCTCCACCAGCGGCAGCATTTCCGGCGTGATGACGTCGGCGCCCGTCGGAATGAGGTTCTCCGGGACGGTCACCGTGCCCTGGCCCTCCGCGCTGACGGCGGCCGCGAGCCCGGCCGCCGTCGGCGTCGCGAACAGGCTCCGCACGCTCACCGGAAGGCCCAGCTCACGCAGGCGCACGACGAGCTTGACGGCCATGAGGGAGTGCCCGCCGAGTTCGAAGAAGTTGTCGTCGACGCCGACCTGAGGCAGGTCCAGCATCTCGGCGAACACCGAGCACAGGATCTCCTCCTGCACCGACGACGGGCCACGTCCCTTGGCGGGCTGTCCCTCGTCGGCGGCCGTCGACGCGCTCGGCTGCTGCTCCTCGTCCGTACCGCTGATCCGCTCCAGGCTGCCGTCCGCGCGCCAGCGCACCACGTCGCCCGTGCGGTACATCCGCTCACCGGCGTCCCCGAACGGGCACGCCACGAAGCGCTCGGCCGTCAGGCCGGGACGGCCCTCGTAGCCGTGGTCCTTCAGACCGCCCGCGAGGTACAGGTCGCCCGCGACACCGGCAGGGACCGGCTGGAGCGCCGCGTCGAGCACGAACACCTTGCTCCCGGCGTCCGCTCCGAAGTCCGCCCCGCTGTGCGGGGCAGCGTCCAGCACGGGCAGCGCACGGGCCGGAGCGCCTGCCGCGGAGTCCTTCCATTCGGTCAGGATCCGGTGCCGCTCCGCGTCGCCGAGGATCTGGATCCTGCTCACGGGCTGGTGTGGATCGGCCGTCACGGCCTCCAGTACGCGTACGAAGCGCTCGACGAGCTCCGCGACCGTGGCCTCGTCGAACAGGTCCACGGCGTAGACGACCGTGCCGTCGAGACCGGCAGGTTCGCCGGAGGCGTCGAACCGCTCCCTCACGTTCAGGTCGAGGTCGAACTTGGCGGCCACCTCCTTGCTCGCGATCACTTCGGCCTCGAGCCCGGGCAGGTCCACGACCGCGTCCGCATGGGTGTCCAGGCCCAGCATGATCTGGAAGAGGGGGTGGCGTGCCATGGACCGCGTCGGCGCCAGCTCCTCCACGAGCCGCTCGAAGGGGACGTCCTCATGCGCGTACGCGCCGAGGCCCGTCTCCCGGACGCGCTCCAACAGCTCCGCGAACGACGGGTCCCCGCTCACATCGGTGCGGATCACCAGCGTGTTCACGAAGAAGCCGACCAGCTCCTCCAGGGCCTCGTCCGAACCGCGTACTGCACGGGCAGCGGTTCCCAAGCCGGAACCCGTCCGGCGGTACGCGCCGCGTACGCCACCGACACATCACGGGCCAGCGGCGCCATCGACCAACCATCACCCGCCACGTGATGCAACACCAGCATCAGCACATGTTCCTGCGGACCCGTCGCGAACACCCACACACGCAACGGAACATCGACCGACAGGTCAAACACACACCCGGCCGCCTCAGCCAACGCCGCCGTCAGGTTTTCCGGGGTGACGTCGACGACCTTCAGCTCACAGGCAGCCGAGTCGATGTCCAGGACCTGCTGCTGGGCCGCGCCCGCGACCGTGGGGAACACGGTGCGCAGCACCTCGTGCCGCGCCACCACATCATTGAGCGCCGCACCCAGCGCCTCCACGTCCAGCTCCCCGCGCAGACGGATACCCGCGGGAATGTTGTACGTGGCGTTCGGGCCCTCCAGCTCACCCAGGAACCACAGCCGCTGCTGAGCGAAGGACAGCGGCACCGACTCCGGACGCACCCGTGCCGTGAGAGCCGACCGTGCCTTGTCAGCACCCTCCAGCCGCTCCACGAGCAAGCCCACCGACGGTGCCTCGAACACCGCCCGCACGCCGATCTCCGCACCCAGTACCGACCGCACCCGACTCACCAGACGCACCGCGAGGAGGGAGTGGCCGCCCAGTTCGAAGAAGTTGTCGTCAACTCCCACGCTGGGAAGGCCGAGTACGTCGGCGAACACCGCGCACAGGATCTCCTCCTGCGCATTCGCCGGCGCCCGGCCCGTCGATACGGCGTATTCGGGTGCGGGGAGTGCCCGTCGGTCGAGCTTGCCGTTGACCGTGACCCGCAGCTTCACCTGGTCATCAGCACGGCCCAGATACTCCAGGTTCCCGTCCGCACGCCAGCGCACCACATCACCCGTGCGATACATCCGCTCACCCGCGGACCCGAACGGACACGCCACGAACCGCTCCGCCGACAGCCCCGCACGCCCCACATACCCGCGAGCCAGCTGATCGCCCGCCAGATACAACTCACCCGCCACACCCACCGGTACGGGCCGCAGACCCGCATCTCGACGGCACGAAATGCGCAACCGTCACCCTCTCCCGCCGGATCAGCTCCGCCAGATAGCCCGCATCCCGATGACCACCAGGACGCGCCACCACCAGACCCGCACCCGTGATCAACGGCCAGAAGAACTCCCACACCGACACGTCGAACCCGAACGGCGTCTTCTGCACCACCCGATCCGAACCATCCAGACCGAACACGTCCTGCATCCACAACAGACGATTCACCACACCCCGATGCGGAACCGCCACACCCTTCGGACGCCCCGTCGAACCCGACGTATAAATCACATACGCCACATGCGACGGCAACACCGGTCCGCCGCGCTCGGCATCGGTGACAGCACCCGCCTCCAGGTCCGCCAGCGCGGAGACCGTCCGCGCGTCGTCGACGACGACCCGCTCCACGTCCTCCACCATCGGCACGACCTGCTGGACCGCCTCGCTGGTCAGTACCAGAACCGGCTGCGCGTCCTCCAACACGTACGCGATGCGGTCCGCCGGGTACTCCGGATCGACCGGCACGTACGCACCACCGGCCTTCAACACCGCGAGGAGCGATACCACCAACTCACTAGAACGCTCTATACAGACCGCAACCAGAGACTCCGCACCCACACCCCGCGAAATCAACAACCGCGCCAAACGATTCGCCCGC
>NZ_JOJM01000172.1:2500-4959 GCF_000720325.1 Streptomyces sp. NRRL B-1347 | reverse complement strand
TGTTCGTGGTTTCAGAACCAACACAGTGAACGCGAGCAACTGAGGACAAGCCCTCGGCCTATTAGTACCAGTCAACTCCACCCGTTACCAGGCTTCCATATCTGGCCTATCAACCCAGTCGTCTACTGGGAGCCTTACCCCATCAAGTGGGTGGGAGTCCTCATCTCGAAGCAGGCTTCCCGCTTAGATGCTTTCAGCGGTTATCCTTTCCGAACGTAGCCAACCAGCCATGCCCTTGGCAGAACAACTGGCACACCAGAGGTTCGTCCGTCCCGGTCCTCTCGTACTAGGGACAGCCCTTCTCAAGACTCCTACGCGCACAGCGGATAGGGACCGAACTGTCTCACGACGTTCTAAACCCAGCTCGCGTACCGCTTTAATGGGCGAACAGCCCAACCCTTGGGACCGACTCCAGCCCCAGGATGCGACGAGCCGACATCGAGGTGCCAAACCATCCCGTCGATATGGACTCTTGGGGAAGATCAGCCTGTTATCCCCGGGGTACCTTTTATCCGTTGAGCGACGGCGCTTCCACAAGCCACCGCCGGATCACTAGTCCCGACTTTCGTCCCTGCTCGACCCGTCAGTCTCACAGTCAAGCTCCCTTGTGCACTTACACTCAACACCTGATTACCAACCAGGCTGAGGGAACCTTTGGGCGCCTCCGTTACCCTTTGGGAGGCAACCGCCCCAGTTAAACTACCCATCAGACACTGTCCCTGATCCGGATCACGGACCCAGGTTAGACATCCAGCACGACCAGAGTGGTATTTCAACGACGACTCCCCCGATACTGGCGTACCGAGTTCACAGTCTCCCACCTATCCTACACAAGCCGAACCGAACACCAATATCAAACTGTAGTAAAGGTCCCGGGGTCTTTCCGTCCTGCTGCGCGAAACGAGCATCTTTACTCGTAGTGCAATTTCACCGGGCCTATGGTTGAGACAGTCGAGAAGTCGTTACGCCATTCGTGCAGGTCGGAACTTACCCGACAAGGAATTTCGCTACCTTAGGATGGTTATAGTTACCACCGCCGTTTACTGGCGCTTAAGTTCTCAGCTTCGCCCCACCGAAATGGAGCTAACCGGTCCCCTTAACGTTCCAGCACCGGGCAGGCGTCAGTCCGTATACATCGCCTTACGGCTTCGCACGGACCTGTGTTTTTAGTAAACAGTCGCTTCTCGCTGGTCTCTGCGGCCACCCCCAGCTCAGAGTGTAAAACTCGTCACCGGGTGTGGCCCCCCTTCTCCCGAAGTTACGGGGGCATTTTGCCGAGTTCCTTAACCATAGTTCACCCGAACGCCTCGGTATTCTCTACCTGACCACCTGAGTCGGTTTAGGGTACGGGCCGCCATGAAACTCGCTAGAGGCTTTTCTCGACAGCATAGGATCATCCACTTCACCACAATCGGCTCGGCATCAGGTCTCAGCCTCAATGTGCGACGGATTTACCTACCGCACGGCCTACACCCTTACCCCGGGACAACCACCGCCCGGGCTGGACTACCTTCCTGCGTCACCCCATCACTCACCTACTACCAGCTTGGGTCAGCGGCTCCACCACTCCCACCCACGCCAAAGGCGGAGGCAGGCGGCTTCACGGCCTTAGCATCACTGGATTCAATGTTTGGCGCTTCAAAGCGGGTACCGGAATATCAACCGGTTATCCATCGACTACGCCTGTCGGCCTCGCCTTAGGTCCCGACTTACCCTGGGCAGATCAGCTTGACCCAGGAACCCTTAGTCAATCGGCGCACACGTTTCTCACGTATGTATCGCTACTCATGCCTGCATTCTCACTCGTGAACCGTCCACCACTGCCTTCCGGCGCAGCTTCACCCGGCACACGACGCTCCCCTACCCATCACAGTCCCCGTTGGGGGTATCTACTGCAATGACACGACTTCGGCGGTACGCTTGAGCCCCGCTACATTGTCGGCGCGGAATCACTAGACCAGTGAGCTATTACGCACTCTTTCAAGGGTGGCTGCTTCTAAGCCAACCTCCTGGTTGTCTGTGCGACTCCACATCCTTTCCCACTTAGCGTACGCTTAGGGGCCTTAGTCGATGCTCTGGGCTGTTTCCCTCTCGACCATGGAGCTTATCCCCCACAGTCTCACTGCCGCGCTCTCACTTACCGGCATTCGGAGTTTGGCTAAGGTCAGTAACCCGGTAGGGCCCATCGCCTATCCAGTGCTCTACCTCCGGCAAGAAACACACGACGCTGCACCTAAATGCATTTCGGGGAGAACCAGCTATCACGGAGTTTGATTGGCCTTTCACCCCTAACCACAGGTCATCCCCCAGGTTTTCAACCCTGGTGGGTTCGGCCCTCCACGAAGTCTTACCTCCGCTTCAGCCTGCCCATGGCTAGATCACTCCGCTTCGGGTCTTGGGCGCGCTACTCAACCGCCCTATTCGGACTCGCTTTCGCTACGGCTTCCCCACACGGGTTA
>NZ_JOJM01000171.1 GCF_000720325.1 Streptomyces sp. NRRL B-1347 | reverse complement strand
GAAGCGGAACCAGTCGTCCGTGGACGTGAACAGCCGCACCACATTGCGGTGTTCGACGACCACACCCTTGGGCACGCCCGTCGAGCCCGACGTGTAGATGACATAGGCGGCGTGCGCGGGGCCCACGCCCGTGCCGGTGACGTCGGCGGCCGACAGGGCGGCCCACTGGTCGGCGTCCGCGCGTACGTCCACGACCGGGACGGACGGCACGGCGAGGCCCTCGGGCAGCGGTCCGTCGGTCACGATCAGCTCCCCGTACGACAGACGACGGTCCTCGAACTCCACCGCCACCGCGTCCGGCCTGGAGGCGGCGGTCCGCTCGAACCACGTGTGCAGACACCGCTCGGCGGGCGCCGCCGCGGGCACCTCGTTCCACTCGGTGAGCACCTGGCGGCGCTCGTCGGCGTCGAGGGTGCTGAGCCGGGAGAGCCGCTCGTCCGGCGCGGCGACGACGGCGTGGAGCAGCGCGGTGTAGTGGCGCACGAAGCGCCGGACCGTGTCGCGGTCGAAGAGGCCGGTGTTGTACTCGATGGCGCCGATCAGACCGTCGGGGGTCTCGCGCAGGTCGAGCGTCGCGTCGAACTTGGTGATGTCGAAGTCGAACTCGATGAGGGAGACGTCGAGGTTCCCCAGGCGCACCTCGCGGTCGGTGTGCGCCTCCTGGAGGACGAACGCGACCTGGAACAGCGGCGAGTGGCTGAGGCTGCGCTCCAGCTGCAGCGCGTCGACGACTGCTTCGAAGGGCACGTCCTGGTGGCTGAAGGCCTGTAGCGCGACGTCCTTGACGCGGCCGAGCAGCTCGGTGAAGGCCGGGTCGCCCGACAGGTCGGCGCGCATCACCAGGGTGTTGGCGAAGAAGCCGATGAGCCCCTCGGACTCGATGCGCTGCCGGTTCGCGACGGGGGTGCCGATGGCGATGTCGGTCTGCTCGCTGTAGCGGTGCAGCAGCAGGGCGTAGACGGACAGCAGCGTCATGTAGAGCGTGACGTCGTGCCGCTCGGCGAGTGCCTTCAGCTGCCGCAGCAGCTCCTCGGGCAGGTGGAAGCGCTCGTGCGCGCCCTCGTAGGTCTTGATCGCCGGGCGGGTGCGGTCGGCGGGCAGGGGCAGGCGCGGGTCGACGCCGTCGAGCTGGCGCGTCCAGTAGCCGAGCTGGCGGTCCTGCACCTCGTCGACGAGCCACTGGCGCTGCCAGTGCGCGTAGTCCGCGTACTGGATGGGCAGCGGCGCGAGCGGCGCCGGGTCGCCCGCCTGGAACGCCTCGTACAGGGTGACCATCTCGCGGAAGAACACGCCGAGCGACCAGCCGTCGGAGACGCTGTGGTGCATGGTCACGAGCAGGACGTGCGCGTGCTCGGACTCGCGGAGCAGCCGGACGCGGATCAGCGAGTCGCGGGCCAGGTCGAAGGGCGCCACGGCCTCGCGCTCGCAGATCGACGGCAGCTGGGCGGGGTCGGTCAGCTCCTCCTCGCCGACCGTGAAGTCGCGGCCGTCGCCGATCTCCTGGTACGGCACGCCGTCGCGCTCGACGAAGCGGGTGCGCAGCGCCTCGTGGCGCTGGACGATCGTCTCCAGGGCGCGCAGCAGGGCGGGCCGGTCGAGCGGTCCGCTCAGGCGCATGGCCATCGGGATGTTGTAGTACGCGCTGGTGCCGTCCAACTGCGCGAGGAACCACAGGCGCTGCTGGGCGAAGGACAGCTGGACCGGCTCGTCCCCGGTGTGCGGGCGGGGGCCGATCGCCTCCAGGGCGGACAGGTCGACGCCCTGCTTCTTCAGCATGGCGATGAGGGCGCGCTGCTTGTTGGCGGGCAGTGACTTGATCTTCCGGATCAGGTCGAGGGAGGTGCCGTTGTTCGGGGTGCTCATCGGCGTCGTCGTGGTCACTTGATCCGGCCTTCCAACGCGTCCAGCTCTTCTTCGCTCATGTTCTCGATCAAGTCGATGCCCTCCAGGATCGCGGCGACGTCGAGCGCCTCGCCCTGGGGCGCCCCGGGGGCGCGGCGCTCCAGCTCGGCGGCCATCGCGGCGAGCGTCGGGCCCTCGAAGACGGACTGGACGGTGAGTTCGGCGCCCGTCGCCTGGGCGAGGCGGTTGACGAGGCGGGTGACGAGCAGCGAGTTGCCGCCGAGGGCGAAGAAGTCGCTGTCGACGTCCAGGGCGTCGGCGTCGGTGCGCAGCAGCTCGGCCCAGACGCCCGCGACGGTCCGCTCGGCCTCGGTGCGGGGCGCGACGCGGCGCCCGGCGGGCCGCTGCCGGTCCTCGGGGGCGGGCAGGGCCCGCTGGTCGAGCTTGCCGTTCTGGGTCAGGGGCAGCTCTTCGATGAGGACGTGCGCCGCCGGGATCATGTACTCGGGCAGGGCCGCGCCCAGCCTGTCGCGTACGTCGGCGAGCAGGGCGGCCCGGCCGGACCAGCGCGGGGCCGCGGTGGCGGGCTCGGCCGCGCGCCGCGCGTCCTGGCCTTCGGCGCGGCGGGCGTAGACGTTGTAGAGGGTCGTGTTGCGCAGCAGGCGGTTGTCCTGTTCGCAGACGACGTCGTAGCCGAGGGCCTTGAGGAGGGTGACGACCTTCTCCAACTGGCCGTCGACGTCGTGGAGTTCGACGACGAGCTGGCGGATCTTGGGCCAGTCGCGCCAGTGGATGCCCTTGAGGACCTCGTACTCGGCGTTCTCCACGTCGACCTTCAGCAGGTCGATCCGGTCGAGCGACTCCTCCGCGATGATCTCCGAGACGGTCCGCAGCCGGCAGGTGAACTGCTCGCTGTCGAGGCGGGCGTCGACGACCGCGTCGACGAGGTCGTCCCCGGCGGTGGCGTCGGCCGCGCCCGCCTCGGTCAGCTCCTCCTGGTTGCGCAGGTAGGAGCGCACCAGGTCGTGGGCCTGTTCGGCGGTGGTGACGCTGGAGGAGATGACGGTGTTGTGGCGGTAGAAGGTGAAGGTCTCCTCCTTCGCCTCGGCGGCGAGGCCGCAGGCGTGCACCTTGGCGTTGAGGCCGTGGAGCGCGACGTTGCGGCGCAGCGAGTCGAAGACCGGTGGGATCGGCTCGAAGGCGTGGATCCGGGCGCCGGGGCAGCGGCTGCCCGCGAACAGCGTGAACAGGCCGATGTTGGCGCCCACGTCGAGGATGGTGTCGCCGTCCTCGATGGTGATGCCGTTCCGCAGGTATTCGAGGTGCGTGAAGATCTCGTCGTAGACGAAGTCGGTCTCGCTCCTGTTCTGCTGGAACACCGTCATGCCGTTGGGCAGTTCGTAGGTCCGCTCGAGTGCTTCCGGCTCGGTGCGGTCCAGGCGCACCAGGGAGCCGTCGGGCAGCCAGCGCGCCAGGTCGCCCGAGCGGTACATGCGCGCGCCCGGCTCCTCGCGGAACGGATCGTCCAGGAACCGCTCGGCGGTCAGCTCCGGCCGGTTCAGATAGCCGCGGGCCACACCCGCGCCGCCGACGTACAGCTCTCCCACGGCGCCGATGGGCGCGGGGCGGCCGTGCGGGTCCAGGACGTAGGTGCGCAGGTCCGGGATGCGGCGGCCGATGGGGCTGACGGGCCGGTCGAGGTCGGCCTCGGTGAGCGGGTGGTAGGTGACGTGCACGGTGGTCTCGGTGATGCCGTACATGTTGACCAGCTGGGTGCTCTTGTTGACCGGGCGGCCCAGCCACGGCTTGAGCGAGGCGACCTCCAGGGCCTCGCCGCCGAAGACCACGGCCCGCAGGGCGTGCGGCCGCGCGTCCTCGCCCTGCGCTGCGATCAGCTGCCGGAAGGCGCTCGGGGTCTGGTTGAGGACCGTCACGCCCGACTCGCACAGCAGCCGGTAGAAGTCCTCCGGGCTGCGCGTGACGGCCTGCGGTACGACCACGAGGCGGCCGCCGTGCAGGAGCGCACCCCAGATCTCCCACACCGAGAAGTC
>NZ_JOJM01000170.1 GCF_000720325.1 Streptomyces sp. NRRL B-1347 | reverse complement strand
CGCGTATCTCGACGCGTTGGCGTTGCAGCGGCGTGCGGACGGTCTTGCGGCGACCTCGATCGCCTGGGGTGCCTGGGCCGGTGGCGGACTCGGCTCCGGCCGGGTCGGCGAGCGGATGGACCGTTCCGGCGTGGTCGGGATGGACCCCGAGCTGGCGATCTCCGGAATGCAGCAGGCGCTTGAACTGGACGAGACGTTCCTGGTCATCGCCGAGATCGACTGGGACCGCTTCCAGCCGGAGTTCGTCGGTTCCCGTCCGAACGCGCTGTTCCGCGAGGTGCCCGAGCTGAACCGCCCCGCTGCCGCTGCCAGCGCTGGTGGCGGCGTGGGCGCTGGTGACGGCGACGACGCGATCTCCGCGCTGCGCCGGGAGATGGCGGAGCTGTCCCCCGCCGAGCAGCCCAAGCTCCTCCTGGAACTGGTGCGCAACCAGGCCGCCGACGTCCTCGGCTACGACAGCGCCGACGCGGTGGAGGCCGAGCGCGCCTTCCGCGACCTCGGCTTCGACTCGCTGACCGCCGTCGAACTGCGCAACCGCCTCGGCGTGGTCACCGGCCTCCGGCTGCCGGTCACCTGTGTCTTCGACTACCCGAACGCCACCGTTCTGGCCCGGTATCTGCACACCGAGATGTTCGGCGAGCAGTCGGTCACCGGGAGCGCCAGCGCCGCCGCGCCCAAGCGGCCGGAGGCGCTCGACAAGGCCGTCGACACCGATGAGCCCATCGCCATCATCGGCATGAGCTGCCGGTTCCCCGGCGGGGTACGCACCCCCGAGGCGCTGTGGGACCTGCTGATGGCCGAGAGCGATGTGATCTCCGGGTTCCCCGAGGACCGCGACTGGGACACCGACAGCCTCTACGACCCGGACCCCGAGAAGTCCGGTACCAGCTATGTCCGGGCGGGCGGCTTCCTCGACGAGGTCGGCCACTTCGACCCGGCGTTCTTCGGGATCTCGCCGCGCGAGGCGATGGCGATCGACCCGCAGCAGCGGCTGCTCCTCGAGACGTCCTGGGAGGCGTTCGAGCGCGCCGGCATCGACCCCGTGGCGCTGCGCGGAACCCAGACCGGAGTCTTCGTCGGCTCCAACTACCACGACTACGGTTCACGCATCCTGAAGGACGCCGAAGGAGTGGAGGGGTATCTCGGCCTCGGCAGCGCCCCCAGCGTCTCCTCCGGCCGTATCTCCTACACCTTCGGCTTCGAGGGCCCGGCCGTCACGGTGGACACCGCGTGTTCGTCGTCGCTGGTCGCCCTGCACATGGCCGTGCAGTCGCTGCGCCAGGGGGAGTCCTCCGTGGCACTGGCCGGCGGTGTCACGATCATGGCCACACCGGGCACGTTCATCGAGTTCAGCGCCCAGCGCGTGCTGTCGTTCGACGGCCGCTGCAAGGCGTTCGCGGCATCGGCCGACGGCACCGGCTGGTCCGAGGGCGTGGGCATGCTCCTCGTGGAGCGGCTGTCGGACGCCCAGCGCAACGGCCACAAGGTGCTGGCCGTCATCCGGGGTTCGGCGATCAACCAGGACGGCGCCAGCAATGGCCTTACGGCGCCCAACGGCCCGTCCCAGCAGCGGCTGATCGAGCAGACGCTGGCCGGCGCCCGGCTGGCCTCCGCCGACGTGGACGTGGTCGAGGCCCATGGCACCGGCACGCCCCTCGGCGACCCGATCGAGGCGCAGGCACTGCTGGCCACCTACGGCCAGGGCCGCCCCGAGGGCCGTCCGTTGCTGCTGGGCGCCATCAAGTCGAACATCGGTCACACGCAGGCCGCGGCCGGTGTCGCGGGCGTCATCAAAATGGTGATGGCCATGCGCGAGGGCGTCCTGCCGAAGACCTTGCACGTGGACGAGGCGACACCGCACGTGGACTGGTCGGCGGGCGACGTCGAGCTGCTGACCGAGACGGTGCCCTGGCCGGAGACGGACCGTCCGCGCCGGGCGGCGGTGTCCGCCTTCGGCGTGAGCGGCACCAACGCGCACACGATCATCGAGCAGGCGCCGGTCACCGACGATCCGGAGGCGCCGCGGGCCACGGCCGCCCCGGACACCACCGGGGCCCCGGTGCCGTGGATCCTCTCCGGCAGGACCGACGCCGCCCTGCGCGGCCAGGCCGAGCGGCTGCGGGACCAACTCGCCACGCTCACCGAAGAGGTCGCGCCCACGGTGGACGTCGCCTATTCCCTGGCGACGACCCGCTCGCTCTTCGACCAGCGGGCCGCCCTGGTGGGCGAGGACCGCGTGGACATGCTGCGCGCCCTCGACGCCCTCGCGAAGGGCGAGACCGCGCCCGGCGTCGTACGGGGCACGGCGGGGGCGGCCGGTAAGACGGCGTTCCTGTTCTCGGGTCAGGGCGCGCAACGCCTGGGTATGGGACGGGAGTTGTACGACGCCTTCCCGGTGTTCGCCGACGCGTGGGACGAGGTGTGCGCGCATTTGGACGTGCTGCTCGATCGTCCGCTGCGGGATGTGGTGTTCGCGGCGGAGGGCAGCGCGGAGGCCGAGCTGCTGGACGGGACGGCGTTCACGCAGCCCGCGCTGTTCGCCGTCGAAGTGGCGCTGTTCCGGCTCCTTGAGCACTGGGGTGTCGTCCCGGATGTGGTGATCGGGCATTCCATCGGTGAGATCGCCGCCGCGCATGTGGCCGGAGTGTTCTCCCTTGAGGACGCGTGCGCCCTGGTAGCCGCCCGTGGCCGTCTGATGCAGGCCCTGCCGGAGGGCGGCGCCATGGTCGCCATCGAGACGTCCGAGGAAGAGGTCTCCGGAACGCTCGCCGGTCGTGAGACCGAGGTGAGCGTCGCTGCGGTCAACGGTCCGACGGCCGTGGTCATCGCCGGTGACGAGGCCGTCGTACTGGAGATTGCCGGTCAGTGGTCGGAGCAGGGCCGCAAGACCCGCCGCCTGCGGGTCAGCCACGCCTTCCACTCCCCGCGCATGGACGCGATGCTCGGTGACTTCCGCAAGGTCGTCGAAGAGCTGGCCTTCGCCGAGCCGGCCATCTCCCTGGTCTCCAATGTGACCGGTGAACCGGCGGGCGCCGACGAGGTGTGTTCGCCGGAGTACTGGGTCCGCCACGTGCGGGAGGCCGAACTCCACGTCCACGGAGCCTCGGTGGAGTGGGAGTCCGTCTTCGCCGGGCGCGGCGCGCGGACGGTCGAGCTGCCGACGTACGCCTTCCAGCGCGAGCGCTACTGGCTGGAGGCCCTGACGTCGTTCGCCAGCGATGTGACCGCCGTGGGGCTCGTCCCGC
Source organism: Streptomyces sp. NRRL B-1347 (assembly GCF_000720325.1). GTDB lineage: Bacteria > Actinomycetota > Actinomycetes > Streptomycetales > Streptomycetaceae > Streptomyces. Next base: position 1,693 of record NZ_JOJM01000170.1, on the reverse strand, counting down.
CCACGCATCCGCTGCTGGGCGCCGCCGTCGAACTGCCCGACGCGGACGGCTTCCTGTTCACCAGCCGCCTCTCGCCGCAGACCGACCCGTGGCTCGTCGACCACATGGTGCAGGACACGATCCTGCTGCCCGGCACCGCCTTCCTCGAACTGGCCCTGCACATCGCCGACCAGGTGGGATGCGACCGGGTCGAGGAGCTGACCCTCACGGCGCCGCTGGCGCTGCCCGAGCGGGGCGCGGTCCATCTCCAGCTGGCGGTGGGCGGACCGGACGAGAACGGCACGCGCTCGCTGAACGTGTACTCCCGGCCGGAGGACTCCACCATGGAGCAGCCGTGGACACAGCACGCCTCCGGTCTGCTCGCGCGGAGCCGGGCGCAGGACGACACCGGCCGGGCCGACCTCGCCGTATGGCCCCCGGAGGGCGCCGAACGGATCGACATCGAGGACGTCTACGCCCGGATGGCCGCGGGCGGCTTCGCCTACGGCCCGGTCTTCCAGGGGCTGCGATCGGTGTGGATCCGTGGTGACGAGGTCTTCGCCGAGGTGCGTCTGCCCGAGGAGAACGCGCCGGACGCGGAGCGGTTCGGACTGCACCCGGCCCTGCTGGACGCGGCGGTCCAGGCCGTCATGTTCGTGCCGCAGGAGGAGGCGGGCCTTGCCAGGCTTCCGTTCTCCTGGACCGGCGTATCGCTGCGGGCCACGGGCGCCTCGGAACTGAGGGTGCGCCTCAGCTCGCTCGGGCCCGACTCGATCGGCCTCGCCGTGGCCGACACCAGCGGTCGGGCCGTGGCCACCGTCGACTCCCTGGTGCTGCGGCTGGTGGCGGAGGGCCAGATCCAGTCGCCCGGCTCCGCGGCGGCCGGGCACGACTCGCTCTTCCGGCTGGACTGGACCCCCGTTCCCGTCGGCGCGCCTGCTCCGGCCTCCGAGGGGACGTGGGCCGTGCTGGGCACGGACGGCCTGGGGGTGCGCTCCGGTCTGGAGGGCGCGGGTGCCGACGTGGTGTCGTACGCGGATCTGGCCGCGCTGCGCGAGGCGGTCGACTCCGGGGCCACGCCGCCGGACGTCGTCATGGTGGCGGGCGCCGCGGACGCGGCCGGCATCGACGACGGGGCGGATCTGGCCGGACGGGTACGTGGTGCCGCGTACCGCGCGCTGGAACTGGTGCGGTCGTGGGTCACCGACGAGCGGTTCGGCGACTCCTACCTGGTGTTCGTGACCCGCGGTGCGATGGGTGCCCGGTCCTCCGGTGAGGTGCGCACCCCGGCCGAGGCCGCCGTGTGGGGCCTGCTGCGCTCCGCGCAGACCGAGCACCCCGGGAAGTTCCTGCTGGTGGACCTGGACCCGGAGGACCACGGCGACGTGTCCTCGGCGCTACGGGCGGCGCTGACCGCCGAGGAGCCGCAGGTGGCCGTGCGGGACGGACGGGTGCTCGCGGCGCGTCTGGCCCGGGTGGTCCCGGCCGAGGACCTGCCCGCACCGGAGACCCCGCCGTTCGACGGCCGTGGCACGGTGCTGATCACGGGTGGTACGGGTGGTCTGGGTGCGTTGCTGGCCCGTCATCTCGTCGTGGAGCACGGTGTGCGTTCTGCGGTGCTGACGAGTCGTCGTGGCGTGGAGGCGCCGGGTGCGGCGGAGTTGGTGGCGGAGCTGGCGGGGCTGGGTGCCGAGGCGCGGGCGGTGGCGTGTGA
>NZ_JOJM01000169.1 GCF_000720325.1 Streptomyces sp. NRRL B-1347 | reverse complement strand
CCCGCTTGAACTCCTTGGGGTACCGCTTGCTCGTATTGCTCTTCTTACTCACGACCTGGACTGCTTCCTCCGGGACCCATACGTCCCAGCATCAACCTGCCCGTGATCGTGGGGGAACTTCCATCTACTTGCGGACCACGAACCCCATCAAGTCGACGTTCGCCACCTTCCGGCTGCGGACCAAGGTCACCCGAGGGGCCGGCTCCCGCACTCCCACCCTGGCGATGGTCTTCAAGCTTATCGAGTCCGCCCAGACTCGGTGGCGGGCTGTGAACGCGCCCCACCTCGTCGCTCTCGTCCGCGCCGGGGCTCGCTTCGAGCGAGGCCGACTCGTGGAACGGCCGCCGACTGCGGCATGACCGTCCTGCCGGGCGCGCGCCTGTCGTGTGCACCCGCGCACGTCTTCCTGTCCGTGGACACGACACTGCGCTGGTGCGGCTGCTGGTACTTCGCTGAGACCCTGAAGACTCGTGCAGTGTCCGGGAGTCCGGTCCTTCGGGAGGTCCGCATGAGTACTCCTGCCCACACCGACATCCCGCTCGACCTCCGTGCCCTGGCCCTCGCGATCGACACGGTCCTGGACGAATTCCTCGACAGCAAGGCCGCGGCGGCCGACGGACACGATCCCGTGCCGCTGGAGGCGGTAGAGGTCATGCGGGGCTTCCTCGGGGCCGGAGGGGAACGGCTGCGTCCCCTGCTGTGCATGATCGGCTCGACTGCGGGCGGAAGCTCCTCACTCCTGGAGGAGCCGGTGGTGCGGTTGGCGGCGTCGCTGGATATGTTCCACGCCTTTCGCACTCGTCCATGACGACATCATCGACGACAGCCCCCGACGACGCGGTCAGCCGACCGTCCACCGTCTCCTGGCACAGCGTCACGGTGCAGGAAGGACCGATGATGTCAATCCCCTCGCTGCGTGGAGACGGTCTATGCGGCCAATCCCTCGGTGAGGGTGGCTTGGTAGTCACGTTCGTAGTCGATCGGGCTCTTGAATCCGCATACGCTGTGGAGCCGTCTGGCGTTGTAGAAGTCGGTGATCCAGGTGGCGATCCTGATCCGGGCCTCGGTGCGGGTGGCGAAGGTGTGCCGGTGGACGTACTCGACCTTGAGGATGCTGTTGAACGCCTCGCTCACGGCATTGTCGAAACAAGATCCGACTCTGCCCATGGACTGGATCACGCCGAGCTTGCGGCAGGCCCGCCGGAACTTCCCCGAGCAGTATTCGCTGCCCCTGTCGGTATGCATGATCACGCTGCGGCCGCCGCCACCCCGGGTGGCCGCGGCTATGTGCAGGGACGCGACGACGAGTTCGGCGTCGTGCCGGGTGCCCATCGCATGGCCGGTGCCGCCCGAGCTGCGGAAGATCTCCTCGATCTCCTCCGCCAGGTCCTGCCAGCGTATCTCCCGCGCGGTGGGCGGGCGTTCACGCCACTTGTAGAACCACGACTCCGACACCCCCAAAGCGCGGCAGGCGGTGCGGTACGGATTCCTCTGCTCGGCCTTGCAACTGCTGATCACCCCGACCGCGACAGCCGGGTCCGCGTCAGCTACTTCACCCACAAGGCCACGAATCGCTTGCACACATCACGCACCATTTCCAGCTCGCGGATGCGCTTGTCCTTCTCCCTCGCCTCGGCCCGCAGCCGCTCCAGCTCCGCGCGCTCACTCTCCCGCAGCCGGCCACCAGACGGCTCGGCCACCGGCCGGTCCGACGACGGCGAGCCGTTACGCCGAGCTCGCGGCACCCAGCCGTGCAGCGTCCCGACATGGATGCCCCAGATCCGCAGCCACCTCCGGAATCGGCCTCCCGGTCTCCACAGTAGGAGGGGAGCTTCAGACCGGCCAAGCCCGGACGTGGAACTGGCGCTGCGGATCGCACGCTTCAAAACCGCCAAGTACACCATCGAACGCCCCCTCCACCTCGGCGCCACCCTCGCCGGCGCACCGCCCGCCGTACTGGACCACTTCACTCGCTACGCCCTCCCGCTGGGAGAGGCGTTCCAGCTCCGGGACGATCTGCTGGGTGTTTTCGGCACCCCCGAGGACACCGGCAAGCCCAACCTGGATGATCTGCGCGACGGCAAACACACCGCCCTGATCGCCACCGCCCTGCGGCACGCTCACCCCGCCCAGCGCCGCACCCTCACCACCCTGCTCGGCACGACGGCCCTGGACCACGAACAGGCCGCACAGATCCGCGCCCTCCTGGTGGCCACCGGAGCCCGCGACACGGTGGAACACTAATCAACCCGCTGCTGCCGCAGCCCTGCGGCAGCTGGCCGCCACCGCCTCCCAAAGGACCACATGATGGACACCGGCCTTGCAGCGCGCACCACGTTCCCGCCCGCTCCCGGGCCATGGTCATGGCTGCGCCGCGAACTGTCACTGACTGCCCGGATGATGGCCGACAATTCCGTTGTCTCCATCCCTCCGCCGGTTCTCTTCACCGCAGCCGCCTGTGCCTACGCCGGGACCGACGGTGCGGCAACCGCCCTGCACCTCGCGACCAGCACCGTGTTGTTCACCTTGTACCTCTACGTATTCGACACCGTCAACCAGGCCCGCTCAGCAGAGGAAGACCAGGCCAACAAGCCCTACCGCCCCATCCCTAGCGGACTGGTCCACCCCTCGGGACTGCTACGCCGCTTCTGGTGCGCCATGCCGCTGTACACCATCCTGGGCTGGGCCCTCGGCGTCCTGGAATGGACCCTTCTCTGGCAAGCCGTCATCATCTCCATCTATCTGCTCGCCCGGCCCCGCGACTACCTGTGGGCCAAACCGATCGCGATGCTCCTCGGCACCATCGCCCAACTCGCTGCCGCCTGGCAGCTCGTCACACCCCTCGACGCGGCGGGCTGGAAATGGGTACTGACCATCTCCATCGTCTTCAACCTCCCGCTGCGCTTCGAGGATGTCCGCGACATCGAAGGCGACCGACGCATCGGCCGCCGCACCCTGCCCCTGATCACCGGGCACTGGCCCGTACGCATCTGGTTTGCTGCCGTGCTGATCGGGCTGCCTTTCGCCCTCTACTTCCTGCTCTTCGCCCCGAGCCCCACGAGCACTACTGCCACCGCCATCTGCACACTGATCATCGCCCTGATGAGCTGGACGGCGGCCACCCACAGCCTTGTGCGGCACACCGTCCGCGCCGACCGGATCACCTACCAGCTGTACTGCCTCACCTATGCCGCAGCACTCGCCAGCGGCATCGCGCTGCTGTAGGAAGCGCCATCCGCATCCACAACTCTTGACAATAGGAGATCATTTCATTTGGTAAGTCTGCGGTAGCAGATGAAGTTCCCCCACGATCACGGGCAGGTTGATGCTGGGACGTATGGGTCCCGGAGGAAGCAGTCCAGGTCGTGAGCAAGAAGAGCAATACGAGCAAGCG
>NZ_JOJM01000168.1 GCF_000720325.1 Streptomyces sp. NRRL B-1347 | reverse complement strand
CTCAAGCGCGGAAGCACGCACCAACCGCTTGACGAACACACCCGAACCACGCACCGCGACCTGGTCCTCGCCACCCTCCACGGACAGCACCCCGGCCAGCCGCGACACGGCGCGCTCGTCCAGCGTCTCGGGCAGATCGACGAGCCCGCCCCAGATCTGCGGGTGCTCCAGCGCCGCGACTCCGCCGAGGCCCCACACCTGCGCCTGCGTGGCGCTCGCGAGCCGGTCGGAACGGCCCACCGACACCGCGCCCCGCGAGGCACACCACAGCCGAGCGCGCACGCCCAGCCCCGCCACGGTCTGCACCAGCCACAGAGTCAGCGCTAGTCCGGCGGCGACCACCGGCTGCCCGGCCATCGGCTCCTCGTCCAACGCGAGCAACGACAACAGCCGGACATCGGATTCGCCGTCAACCGCGGCCAGCAGTGCCCGGGCGAGCACGTCGCGGTCCGTGCCCGCGTCCACCGCCACCGGTACGACACGGGCACCGTACTTCTCCAGCCCCTGCGTGATCGTGACGGTGAGCTCACTGTCCGCGAGCCCGGCGGGCACCACCAGCAGCCGCAACTCGCCCAGCGAGCCGCTCCCGTCGACGTCCAGTGCCTTTGCCAGTGTCTCCAGGTCCTCGCGCTCCACCGCGTCCCAGAACCGCGCGTCCACGCTGTCCACCGCGGCGGAACCACCCGGCACGGAGCCGGCCGACGCCTCCGCGTGGTCCTCCAGCCAGTACCGCTGACGCTGGAAGGCATACGTCGGCAACTCCACCGTCCGCGCACCGCGCCCGGCGAAGACCTGCTCCCAGCCCACCTCGACACCGTGTACATGGAGTTCGGCCAGCGCCGCCGTCAGCGCCTGAACCTCCGGGCGGTCCTTGCGCAGAACGGGTGCCACGACCGAGACCGAAGCCCCGCCCGCGATCAGGCAGTCCTGCGCCATCGCGGACAGCACACCGTCCGGGCCCACCTCGAGGAACGAGGTCACTCCGAGCTTCTCCAGCGCCCGCACCCCGTCCGCGAACCGCACCGCCTGCCGCACATGGCGCACCCAGTACTCCGCCGAGCACACATCGTCCGTGCCCGCTGGCTCACCGGTCACATTGGAGACCAGCGCGATGGTCGGCGGGGCGAACGACAGCCCCTCTACGACCTTGCGGAAGTCCCCCAGCATGGCGTCCATACGCGGCGAGTGGAAGGCGTGACTGACGCGCAGGCGGCGGGTCTTACGGTCCTGCTCCGCCCACTGTCCGGCGATCTCCAGCACCGGCGCCTCGTCACCGGCGATGACCACGGCCGTGGGGCCGTTGACGGCCGCGATGCTCACCTCGGCCTCACGACCGGCGAGCGATCCGGCGATCTCCTCCTCCGATGCCTGGACGGCCACCATCGCGCCGCCCTCCGGCAGCGCCTGCATCAACCGGCCACGGGCGGCGACCAGCGTGCACGCGTCCTCCAGGGAGAACACTCCGGCCACGTGGGCGGCGGCGATCTCACCGATGGAGTGGCCGATGAGCACGTCCGGGGTGATGCCCCAGTGCTCCAGGAGCCGGTAGAGCGCCACTTCGATGGCGAAGAGCGCGGGCTGCGTGAACGCCGTCCGGTCCAGCAGTTCGGCGTCCGCGCTGCCCTCGGCCGCGAACATCACGTCCTTCAGCGGACGGTCCAGTACGACGTCCAGGTGCGCGCACACCTCGTCCAGCGCACGGGCGAAATCCGGGAACGCCTCGTACAACTCCCAACCCATACCAAGCCGCTGCGCACCCTGACCCGAGAACAAGAACGCCATCACACCCGACGCGTTCGCGACGCCCTGAACCAGGCCCGGGGCGACCTCTCGGGATGCGACGGCCTCGACGCCGCGCAACAACTCCGCACGGTCGGCACCCACGATCACCGCGCGGTGTTCATGCACCGCGCGGGTCGCCGCCAACGAGTAGCCCACATCCAGCGCGCCCAGCTCGGCACGCTCGACCAGATACGACCGCAGCCGCTCGGCCTGGGCGCGCAGAGCCTCCGCGCTCCGGGCGGAAAGCGCCCAGGGCACGATGCCGTGATCCTCGACCGGGGCGGGCTGCGCCTCATCCTCGACCGGTGGGGCCTGCTCGATGATGGTGTGGGCGTTGGTGCCGCTCACGCCGAAGGCGGAGACACCGGCCCGGCGCGGCTGACCGGTCTCGGGCCACGCGGTGGACTCCGTCAGCAGCCGCACTTCACCCGCCGACCAGTCCACCTGCGTCGACGGCTCATCCACGTGAAGGGTCTGCGGTAGCACTCCGTGCCGCATCGCCATCACCATCTTGATGACACCGGCGACACCGGCCGCAGCCTGCGTATGACCGAGGTTCGACTTCAGCGATCCCAGCCACAGCGGCAGATTCTCCGGGCGCCCCTGGCCGTACGTGGCCAGCAGTGCCTGTGCCTCGATCGGGTCACCCAGCGTCGTACCCGTACCGTGCGCCTCCACCACCTGGACGTCGGCGGCCGACACCCCGGCGCTGGCCAGGGCCTGCCGGATCACCCGCTGCTGCGACGGACCGTTGGGCGCCGTAAGACCATTGGACGCACCGTCCTGATTGACCGCCGAACCCCGGACGACCGCCAGCACGGGGTGGCCGTTGCGGCGGGCGTCGGACAGCCGCTCCACCAGCAGCATGCCCACACCCTCGGACCAGCCCGTACCGTCCGCGGCGTCCGCGAACGGCTTGCACCTGCCATCGGGGGCCAGGCCACGCTGACGGCTGAACTCCACGAACGCACCGGGCGTCGCCATCACCGAGACGCCACCGGCGAGCGCCAAATCGCACTCGCCCTGGCGCAGCGCCTGCGCGGCCAGATGCAGGGCGACCAGCGACGACGAACACGCCGTGTCCACCGTCACCGCGGGCCCCTCAAGACCCAGCGTGTACGAGATACGACCGGATGCCACGCTTCCAGCGCTTCCGCTGCCGAGGGACCCCTCGAAGCCCTCGGGAACCTGCCGCAGCCGGGTGCCGTAGTCGTTGTACATCACGCCCACGAACACGCCGGACCGGCTGCCCCGCTTGGTCGTGGGGTCGATACCGGCCCGCTCGAACGCCTCCCACGAGGTCTCAAGGAGCAGCCGCTGCTGCGGGTCGGTCGCCAGCGCCTCACGCGGACTCATATCGAAGAAGGCGGGGTCGAATTGGTGCGCGTCGTAGAGGAACCCGCCGTTCTGCGCGTAGTACGTGCCCTCCCGGTCGGGGTCCGGGTCGTACAGGCCATCAAGGTCCCAGCCGCGGTCGGACGGGAACTCGGACATCGCATCCGTGCCCGCCATGACCAACTGCCACAGCTCTTCGGGGGTCCGCACCCCGCCCGGGAAGCGGCAGCTCATGCTCACGATCACGATGGGGTCGCTGTCCACCGGCGTGCCCGGCGCGGCCACCGCGGCCGCGCCCGCCGACGAGGCAGCGCTGTCCCCGCCCAGGATTTCGTCACGGATGTGGCCGACGAGTGCCATCGGGGTCGGATAGTCGAAAACCAGCGTGGCGGGCAGCCGCAGACCGGTCTCCGCGGTGAGCCGATTCCTGAGATCGACCCCCATCAGCGAGTCGAAGCCGAGCTCCTTGAACGGCCGTCGTGTGCTGACGGTCTCGGCGGTGGCGTGCCCGAGGGCGGCTGCGGTCTGCACGCGGACCAGTTCCAGCAATATCTGATCCTGCGCTGTCTGCGGCAGACCCGCGAGGCGTCGGCGCAGTTCGTCGGGAAGGCTCTCGTCCTGCTCCGATCGCGCGGCACGGCGCGCTGTCACGGTGGGCACGACGCTGCGGAAGAGGGCGGGGAGTTCGGCGCCCTGCGCACGCAGCGCCGGGATGTCCAGCCGCACCGGAACTGGCACGATCTCGTCCGCGACCAGAGCCGCATCGAACAGTTCGAGCCCCTCCTGGGAGGAGAGCGGCACCAGGCCGGAACGCGACACCCGGCGCAGGTCCCTCTCGCCGAGGTGTCCGGTCATGCCGCTGGCCTCGGCCCACAGACCCCACGCCATCGACACACCCGGCAACCCCTGAGCCCGCCGCCACGACGCCAGGCCGTCCAGGAAC
>NZ_JOJM01000167.1 GCF_000720325.1 Streptomyces sp. NRRL B-1347 | reverse complement strand
GCTCAGCGACCGGCTCCTCGACGGCCTCGTGCTCGGTGATGGTCTCACTCATCAGGCGTCTCCTTGATCATCGGATCCGCCGTCTATTGGACACTCCCGTCTCTCCTGCAGCGAGTCCGGGCAGGATCTGGTGGAGAAACTCGGATGCCCCCGCGCTGGTGTACGCGGACGGCCACGGCGCAGGCCCCGACTGCCAAGTCGTCGGCACATGGGTCGACCTTCCCAGTGCCTGAGGCGACAGGATGATCCCGAAAGGCAGACGATGGACGAGTCAACGACGTGGTCCGATCGGTTTGTCCTGACCCCGGTAGACCAGGCGGTGGTGTACGAGAAGGTATTGGTGCCTGGTGTTTTCAACCGCTGTGCGGGCGTGCTGCTCGACGCACTGCCACCGGGCAAGGTGCGGTCGGTGGTGGATGTGGGGACGGGCACCGGGGCGGTGGCGAAGCGGGTGGCGCAGTTGTGGCCCGACTTGAGTGCAGTGGCGGCTGTCGATGTGAGTGCGGCCATGCTTGAGGTAGCACACGCCCGCAGCACCGCTGTCGGGAGCGTGCCCATCCACTATGTTCAGGCCCCAGCCGAGTCGTTGCCGTTCGGCAACAGCCAATTCGATCTTGCCACGTGCCAGCATGTGCTGCAGTTCGTGGCTGACCCTGGCAGGGCACTGCGGGAGATGGCCCGGATCGTCCGGCCGGGGGGCTGGATTCTGGTGGCGGTCTGGGACGAGTTGGCCCGTAACCCCATCGAGCACCTGATGTCCGAGGCTGGTCTTGTGGAGGTCAAATGCAGTGCTGCACCAGTGATGTTCGGATTGCCTAAAGGGACGGACGATCTGCTCTGGCTGCTCCTGTTCTCAGCCGCAGGACCCGAGATACGCGCACTTGCGCCGGCCCCCCGGGCTCGCTTCGAGGCGCAGCTGTATTCCCTGGCCAGCCCATGGATGCACGGCGGCTTGCTCGAAGCGCCAGCTTCGATGGTGGTGATCCGAGGCTATCGTGGTTGAGGATGCGGCGTACCCGAACAGCAGCCTCTTTGCTGCCTTGGACGACGTGACGGCAGCACCGGTCCTGGGCGCCTATCTGGACCACTTCGCCGCCGACCCTGGGGTCCGCGCGGTCAAGAACAGGTCCCTTGACCTGCTCGCTGCCGCATCCCCGGCCACGGTGCTCGACCTCGGTTGCGGCGCAGGCCACGACCTCACGCCTCTCGCCTCACTGGTTGGTCCCGCAGGCCACGTCTTCGGCGTCGACGCCAACGCCGGCATGCTAGCTCTGGCGCGCACCCGGCTAGCTCCTTCAACCCCGGTGACCTTGGTGCGCGCGCACTCTCACTGCCTGCCATTCGCCAACGCCTCCATCGCAGCAGTACGTTGCGAGCGGTTACTCCTCCACGACGCCCAGCCGCATCGTACGGTTGTGGAGATGGCACGGGCCGTGGTTCCCAAGGGGAGGGTCGTGCTCACTGAGCCCGACTGGGGCGGGCTCGCCCTCCATCATCCGGATCAGTCCGTCACCGACCGACTCCTCACGGGGTTCACCGCGCGCAACTTCGCCACTCCGCAAGCCGGCAGAATGCTGCCTTCTCTACTTCGCTCTGCGGGACTCACCCCGGTTCTGATCGAGATCCAACCACAGATCTGCGACTACGACTTGATCGACATGATGGTGGAGTTCCGCGACTGCGCCTTCTGGGGCGAGCAACAGGGCTTGCTATCTCGGGGACAGTCCGAATCTTGGTTGAGCATGTTGCGCTCGGCGCGTGACAAGGGAGTCTTTACTTGCGCGCTTCCCCACTTCATCGCCGTCGGCATCAAGCCCAGTTGAAGGATGACATCATGGAACGAGCGAGCCGTCTTTCCATCCATTACGACACCGGAATGTTCAGCCCTTTGCAGCTACAACCGCGAGCCGCCGCATCGTTGCTATTTATGGGGTGGACACGGTGGCTTGCCGATCATGCCACTCCTTTTCCTTCGATACTCCGTGACTACCGGGTATCATTCCCTGTCGTCGGCTTCCGGTTGCGGTACCTGTCCCCGTTTGGATTTTTCGACGGTAACCATTTCGACCTCACGACATACACGCGCCTGCTTCGTGATCGAACGATGCTGGAAACCACAGCCGAGATACGGTCCGATGATACGTCGGTTGCCCTAGTGTCATTTCTTTCCCGCTGCCTTCTGTTGGACGGGAGCGAATCCCTGACCGGGGTTCCTGGAACCTTCCCAGACAGTTTTTCCGCACTGTTCACCAAGGAAGAACAGCCTGAGGCCTGGTCTCCTGGCCACTTCAGCAAGAGCCTGAAAAGCCTCACTCGAGACCGCACCCCCGTGCTGGAAAGCATATTCCACCTGACGGTCAATCGTCACTTATGCGAAGTCGCCGACCAATGGTGCTTCGTGGATATCCCTGGACATCTTTGTGCGGCTCGTGAAACCATGATCGAAAAGTGCGGAACAGAGTACCCAATTGTGCGGGACGGCCTGCGGCGCCCCCTGCGCAGTGTGGAATTCCGGCTCACTCGACCGCTCTTTTTGCTCGATTCAGCCACCATTACAACCTCGTCATACATCGACGGCGACGAGCTGTCCTTTGTCCATCACATCAGTGGCCCAGACGGAGCGGCAAGAGCAGCCGCGATCGAAACCTTGGAGTATCGGTGATCGAGCACATCGTCCGTGAAGTCGCCGACGAATGCGACGATTGTCTACTCGACTTTCTCACGGAAAAGATCAACCCCGGAGCGAGCCAACGCGACGTCGACGGCACACCGATCGCCACGGAACTGATCAGAGAAGCCATCACCAGAGGGCTGTTCCAGTACGCGCTGCCCACCGACCTGAGGGGCAGGGGATTCGACCCGCTGCGCTGGGGACTGACAGTGGAGCACCTCGGCTATCGCTGCACGGACCTATCCTTCCCTCTCCTCACCTACCTCGCCGCCGCCACTGCCGTCCATGTCTTTGACAGTGGCCGATCGGAACTGATCGAGGAGTACGCCGAGCCTGCTGCCCGAGGAGATCTCTTTCTCGGCTTCGCCTACACTGAAGAACAGGATCCCTTTTCAGCCCACAGTACGATCTCCCGTCGCGGTGATTTCGCTACCGTGAATTTGAGTAAGTCAATCGTGGCAGGAGCCCTACTGTTTGACGCGTTCATCACCTACGCTGTCGATGAAACGGGTGCCCTCGTTGCCTTCGTCCTGGACAAGCGCGACCCGGGAGTCAGCATCGAGCCCATCGATGTCGCAGGTTTTCGCGCAGCGGGATTCGGCCGCATACAGGCTCGGGATATGGTGGTGCCTGCAGCACGGATTATCGACCTGGACGGACTCGCACACGCCCAGCGGATCATAAACGGTCAAGTCAGTTTCTTTGCCGCAGGGCCTACCGGACGTCTGCGAAGCATCCTGCACGACTGCGCACAGCGTCTGAGCAGTACAGAGCGCCATGGCACCCCGCTCGGCGAATTCCTTAACGTGCAGAGCATGCTGGGCCACATGTACGTCGACGTAGAGACCTGCCGTTCCGCCCTCTACCGTGCCTGGCTCACCATCGATCCTGTAGGGGGTCTATGGGCGCCACTCGCCTGGGTCGCCAAGTTCACCGTGGGCGAATACGGCATCCGTCTCATTACTAAAGCGCAGCAGCTCTCTGGCACCACCGGCTTCCTGCGCGAAACGGCCTATGAGCGGCACCTGCGCGACCTGTCCGGGCTTCTGGCCGGGGGAAACCCCCAAGACAAGGTTCTCATCGACCTCGGTGCAGCACACTTCACACCCCAGTCACCAGCGAGACAGAGAGGACGGGGAACCCAATGAAAGTCCATTTCTCAGGAGTCCTGTTGCGATACGTCGACTACCAGAAGGCCATCGACTGCAACGCGCCCACCCTCAACGCCGCTCTCGACAGCCTGTGCTCAGAATATCCCGGCCTCCGTCCCGTTCTGTTCAGCGCGGATGGCCAGGTGAGCGCGGTTCACCGACTGTTCCTCAACGGCGATCAGGTCGCCAACACCGACCTCGGAAATCCCGTCCATGAAGGCGACACACTCGAAGTGATCACGGCTATCGCAGGGGGTAACCGCTGAATGCCTATGAGCCTCGCCCCTTTGGGACGACGGGGGGGCGCATCCAGGAGCCGTTTTCATCCTGAATAATCGCAGGTCATCAGCGTGTGGATGGCCTGGACGGCGGTGCCGATGCGGCAGGGCTTCGGCAAAGTTGTGGTTGAGGGGCGTTTGTGCGGGTGGGCGGGCGTAGAGGTCGGTGATCATGTGGGTTGTTGAGGCTCACATGATCGAGGG
>NZ_JOJM01000166.1 GCF_000720325.1 Streptomyces sp. NRRL B-1347 | reverse complement strand
CCGACGGTCCTCCACCAACGCGTCCAGATAAGCGTTCGCCGCACCATAAGCAGCCTGACCACCACTGCCCCACACACCCGCGATCGACGAGAACACCACAAAGGCGTCCAGCTCACGATCACCCAGCAACGCGTCCAGGTTGACGGCACCGGCCACCTTGCCGGAGATCACAGCGGCAGCGTCGGCCACCGTCGTGTCGGCCAGCGGCCCCGCCGCATTGGCACCCGCCGCGTGAACCACCGCCGCAAGCGGATACTCCTCAGGCACGGCATCCAGCACCGCGGCCAACTGCTCACGGTCAGCCACATCACAGGCCACCACGGTCACCTGGGCACCCAGGGCCTCAAGTTCCGCACGCAGCTCGGGCGCACCCGGCGCCTCTCAGCAGCCTCACCGGCCCCGCCGGACAGCACGCCCACCAGCCGCGCGACCGCACGCTCATCCAGCACCTCGGGCAGATCAACCAGACCACCCCACAGCCCCGGCAGCTCCAGCGCGGCCACCCGGCCCAGCGCCCACACCATGGCCTGCGCCGGACGGCTGAGCCGCTCGGAACGGCCCACCGACACCGCGCCCCGCGTACCGCACCACAGCGCAGCCTCGATGCCCGTGTCCGCCATGGCTCGCACCAGGGTCAGCGTCAGGGCGAGACCACTGGGGAGCTCGGGGTGCCCGGGGCAGGGCTCCTCGTCCAGGGCGAGCAGCGACAACACGCCACCCACAGCGGATGCGTCGGCGACCGCCGCGCGCAGCCGCTCCCCCAGCGCCCCGGCGTCGAGGTCACGCTCGTCGGCCACCAGCGGCACCACATTGGCGCCATGGCGCCGGAGCCCGGCGACGGCCTCCGTCACCAACTCGTCCTCGGCACGCGTCGCCGGAACCACCACCAGCCACGTCCCCGACAGCGACCCACCGGCCACGTCCGAGACGGGCTTCCACGCCACGCGGTAGCGCCAGTTGTCGATCGTGGACCGGTCACGCCTGTTGCGGTGGTACGTGGACAGCGCGGGCAGCACCGCGCTCAGCGGCGTCTCGCCGTCACGTCGGCAGCTCGACCGTCCGCGCGCCGCGCCCGGCGAAGACGGACTCCCACTCCACCGAGGCTCCGTGGACGTGGAGTTCGGCCAGCGCCGCCGTCAGCGCCTGAACCTCCGGGCGGTCCTTGCGCAGCACCGGCACCACGGCCGAGGCCGCTGCCTCGTCCGCCGTCAGGCAGTCCCGCGCCATCGCGGACAGCACACCGTCGGGGCCGACCTCCAGGAACCTGGTGACGCCCTGGGCGCTGAGCGCCCGCATGCCGTCCGCGAACCGCACGGCCTCCCGGACATGGCGCACCCAGTACTCCGGCGAACACACCTCGTCCGCGCCCGCCGACTCACCGGTCACATTCGAGACCAGGGCGATGGCCGGTGCCTGGAAGGACAGACCGGTGACAACGTCACGGAAGTCGTCCAGCATCGCGTCCATACGGGGCGAGTGGAAGGCATGGCTGACCCGCAGGCGGCTCGTCTTGCGCCCCTGCTCCGACCACTGACCGGCAATCTCCAGTACGGCAGCCTCGTCGCCCGCGATCACCACGGCGGTCGGACCGTTGACAGCCGCGATACTCACCTCGGCCTCACGACCGACAAGCGATCCGGAGACCTCCTCCTCGGACGCCTCGATGGCGACCATCGCCCCACCCTCGGGCAGGGCCTGCATGAGACGGCCACGCGCGGCCACCAGCGTGCACGCGTCCTCAAGGGAGAACACCCCGGCCACATGCGCGGCAGCGATCTCACCAATGGAGTGGCCGATGAGCACGTCCGGGGTGACACCCCAGTGCTCAAGGAGCCGGAACAACGCCACTTCGATGGCGAAGAGCGCGGGCTGCGTGAACGCCGTCTGGTTCAGCAGCTCGGCGCCCGCGCCACCCTCGGCCGCGAACATCACGTCCTTCAGCGGACGGTCCAGTACGACGTCCAGGTGCGCGCACACCTCGTCCAGGGCGCGGGCGAACACCGGGAAGGCGTCGTACAACTCCCGACCCATACCCAGGCGCTGCGCACCCTGACCCGAGAACAGGAACGCCGTCCTGCCACCCGTTGCGGCCTGTCCCTGGACGACTCCCGAGGCGATGCCGCCCTCCGCGACGGCCCGCAGGCCGCGCAGCAGGGTCTCCCGGTCCTCGCCGACCAGCACGGCACGGTGCTCGAACACCGACCTGGCCGCCAGCGTGTGGCCGACGTCCAGCGCCTCGATGTCCTCGCGGGCCGCCACGTCCCCGTACAGCCGCTCGGCCTGCGCCCGCAGCGCCTCCCGGCTCTTCCCGGAGACCAGCCACGGCACCACGTCCGTCGACACCGGTGTCCCGGGCCCGGCCGCCTCCGAGGCCACGGCCTCTGCCAGCTCGGGGGCCTGCTCGATGATGGTGTGGGCGTTGGTTCCGCTGAGCCCGAACGAGGAGATGCCCGCCCGGCGCGGCTGCCCGGTCTCGGGCCACTCGGTGGCCTCCGTCAGCAGCCGCACCTCACCCGCCGACCAGTCCACCTGGCCCGACGGCTCATCCACGTGAAGGGTCTGCGGCAGCACACCGTGCCGCATCGCCATCACCATCTTGATGACACCGGCCACGCCCGCGGCGGCCTGCGTGTGACCGATGTTGCTCGACCGCGTCGACCTCGGCGGCGGACAGTCCGGCGCTGGCAAGCGCCTGCCGGATCACCCGCTGCTGCGACGGCCCGTTGGGCGCCGTAAGACCATTGCTGGCGCCGTCCTGGTTGATCGCGCTGCCGCGGACCACCGCAAGGACCGGGTGGCCGTTCCTGCGCGCGTCCGACAGCCGCTCGACCAGCAGCATGCCCACGCCCTCGGACCAGCCCGTGCCGTCCGCGCCCTCCGCGAACGGCTTGCAGCGGCCGTCGGGGGCCAGGCCACGCTGACGGCTGAACTCCACAAACGCGCCGGGTGTCGACATCACCGACACACCACCGGCGAGCGCCAGGTCGCACTCGCCCTGACGCAGCGCCTGCACCGCGAGATGCAGCGCGACGAGCGACGACGAACACGCCGTGTCCACCGTCACCGCGGGCCCCTCAAGGCCGAAGGTGTAGGAGATACGACCCGACACCACGCTGGCCGCGCTGCCCGTACCCACATGGCCACCGAAGTCCTCGACGGCGTCGAGCATGATCGTGGAGTAGTCCTGGCCGTTGGTGCCGACGAACACACCGGTACGGCTGCCACGCAGCGCGGCCGGTTTGACGCCCCCGTGTTCGAACGCCTCCCAGGACGTCTCAAGGAGCAGCCGCTGCTGCGGGTCCATGGCGAGCGCCTCGCGCGGCGAGATCCCGAAGAAGGTGGGGTCGAACTGGGGCGCCCCGTAGAGGAATCCGCCTTCGCGGGCGTAGAACGTGCCCGGGTGCTCGGGGTCCGGGTGGTACATGCCCTCGACGTCCCAGCCCCGGTCGCCGGGGAACCCGGCGATGCCGTCGCCGCCCTCGGCCAGGAGGCGCCACAGGTCCTGCGGGTTCTCCACGCCTCCGGGGAAGCGGCAGCTCATCGCCACGATCGCGATGGGGTCGTCGTCATCCGGCCGCACGCGGTGCGGGACCGCCGCCGTGGCGGCCCCGGCGTGGGCTCCGCCCAGCTCCTGCCGCAGCTGGTCGGCGAGCACCTCGGCAGTCGGGTAGTCGAAGATGAGGGTGGCGGGCAGGCTCAGACCGGTGGCCAGGTCGAGCCGGTTGCGCAGCTCGATGGCCGTGAGGGAGTCGAACCCGAGGTCCCGGAAGGCGCGGCCCGGCTCGACGGAGTCCGCCGAGAAGTGGCCGAGTGCCGAGGCCGCGTGGGTGCGGATGAGGTCAAGGAGGAGGAGGCGCTGTTCCTCGTCCGACTGTCCGGCCAGTTGTCCTCGCAGGTCATGGCCCGGTTCCGTCTGGCCGATGGTCCCGGCCGCGGCGGTCAGGAGCGCACGCGCCTCGGGGATGTCGCTGACGAGGGCGCTGGGGCCGGCGCTCAGCAGGGAGGCCATGCCGGTCCAGTCGATGTCGGCCACGACCAGCGCGGCTTCGTCATGGCCGGCGGCCCAGCCCAGGGCGTCCAGGGCCAGCGAGGGAGTCATGGGGGGCAGTGGCCCGCCGCGCGTCCGCTCCCCGGCTCGGCCGCTCGCGGCCATTCCGCTCTCGGCCCACGGGCCCCAGGCGACCGCGGTGGCGGCCAGGCCCTGGGCCCGGCGCCGCTGTGCCAGCGCGTCGAGGTAGGCGTTGGCCGCCGCGTAGGCGGCCTGGCCTGCGCCGCCGATGGCACCGGCGAACGAGGAGAACAGCACGAACGCGTCGAGCGGGAGCTCTGCGGTCAGCTCGTGCAGATGGCGCGCGCCCTCGGCCTTCGCGGCCAGGGTCCCGGCGAGTTGGCCGACGGTCAGGCCGTCGAGCACACCGTCGTCCAGGATGCCCGCCGCGTGCACGACGGCGGTCAGCGGATACCGCTCCGGTACGGCGGCCAGCACCTCGGCCAGGGCGTCCCGGTCGGCGGCGTCGCAGGCCACCACGGTCACTTCGGCGCCGAGTGCCTGGAGTTCCGCGGTGAGTTCGGAAACGCCGTCGGCCGACGGGCCTCGACGGCTCGTCAGCACCAGGTGTTCCGCGCCCTCGCGCACGGCCCAGCGCGCCACCTGGGCGCCCAGGGCGCCGGTGCCGCCGGTGATCAGCACCGAGCCCCGGGGGCGCCACACGCGCTCCGCCGACCCGTTGCCGACCGTGACGCGGGTCAGGCGCCGGGCGTACGCTCCGGATCCGCGTACCGCGACCTGGTCCTCGCCGTCTCCGAAGGACAGTGCCCAGGCCAGTCGCGCGGCGGCGCGCTCGTCCACGGTCTCGGGCAGATCGATCAGACCGCCCCAGATCCGGGGGTGCTCCAGGGCGGCCACCCGGCCGAGGCCCCAGCTCTCCGCCTGCACGGCGCTGGTGAGCTGGTCGGAACGGCCCACCGACACGGCACCTTGGGTGGCGCACCACAGCCGGGCGCGGATGTCCGCCTCGGCCAGGGCGCGCACCAGCGTCAGGGTCAGCGCGAGGCCGCGCGAGACCACCGGGTGCTCGGTGCAGGGCCGCTCGTCCACCCCCAGCAGGGACAGCACGCCGCCGAGCGCGGACGGCTCGGTGGCTGTGTCACGCAGTCGCGCGGCCAGCGCACCGGGGGCGAGATCGGCCTCGTCCGCCACCAGACGAACGACATCGGCGCCGTGCCGCTGGAGTGCGGCGGACACCGAGTCCGCGAACGCGTCGGCGACACCGGACGCGGGAACGACCATGAGCCAGGTACCCGACAGTGTGGCCGCGGGGGTCTCCGTGACCGGCTTCCACGAGATCCGGTAGCGCCAGCCGTCGACCGTGGCCCGGTCGCGCTGCTGACGGCGGTACGAGGTCAGCGCGGGCAGCAACTCGCCCAGCGAGCCGCTCCCGTCGACGTCCAGCGCCTTTGCCAGTGTCTCCAGGTCCTCGCGCTCCACCGCGTCCCAGAACCGCGCGTCCACGCCATCCACGGCGGAGGCGTCCGAGGCTCCGCCCGTGCCCTCCAGCCAGTAGCGCTGACGCTGGAAGGGGTACGTCGGCAGGTCCACCGTCCGTGCACCGCTCCCGGCGAAGACCTGCTCCCAGTCGACCGTCACACCGTGGACATGGGCCTCGGTCAGCGCGGCCATCAGGGCCTGGGCGTCGGGGCGTCCCTTGCGCAGGACCGGCACCACGGCCGGGGCCGAAGCGGCCTCGCCCGCCAGGCAGTCCCGCGCCATCGCCGAGAGCACGCCGTCGGGGCCCACCTCGATGTACGCGGTGACGCCCTGGGCCTGGAGGGAGCGAACGCCGTCGGCGAAGCGCACGGCCGCGCGCACATGCCGCACCCAGTACTCGGGGGAGCAGACATCGTCGGCCCCGACCGGCTCTCCGGTGACGTTGGAGACCAGGGCCAGGGTGGGAGTCTGGAAGGTCAGGTCCCGCGCGACCTTGCGGAAGTCGTCCAGCATCGCGTCCATGCGGGGCGAGTGGAAGGCGTGACTGACCCGCAGGCGGCTCGTCTTGCGCCCCTGCTCCGACCACTGACCGGCGATCTCCAGCACCGGCGCCTCGTCACCAGCGATGACAACGGCCGTCGGGCCGTTGACGGCCGCGATGCTCACCTCGGCCTCACGACCGGCCAGCGATCCGGCGACCTCCTCCTCCGACGCCTGGACGGCCACCATCGCACCGCCCTCCGGCAGCGCCTGCATCAACCGGCCACGGGCGGCCACCAGCGTGCACGCGTCCTCAAGGGAGAACACGCCCGCCACATGCGCGGCGGCGATCTCACCGATGGAGTGGCCGATCAGCACGTCCGGGGTGACACCCCAGTGCTCCAGGAGCCGGAAC
>NZ_JOJM01000165.1 GCF_000720325.1 Streptomyces sp. NRRL B-1347 | reverse complement strand
GGCGAGGGCGGGGGCGGGGCGGGGGCCAGGGCGCGTGCTGCCGGAGGGCCGTGGCCCCCGAAACGCCGGACGGGGGTCAGACCGCGGCCGGCACGTCGGGCACCTCCACGGCCTCGGGCGCCGCGCACACCTCGGGGGCGAGGGGAGCGGCGGCGGGGGTGGCGTGGTGCAGGGCGCGCAGCGGGGCGGCGGCCTTGAGGAGCATCTCCTGGTACTCGTCCTCGGCGTCGGAGTCCAGGACGATGGCGCCGCCGGCGCCGATGCGCCACTGGTCGCCGATGCGCACGGCGGTGCGGATGACGATGTTCAGGTCGGCGGTGCCGTTGGTGGACAGCCAGCCGATGGAGCCGGAGTAGACGCCGCGGGCCTCGGTCTCCAGGGACTCGATGATCTCCATGGTGCGGCGCTTGGGGGCGCCGGTCATGGAGCCGCCGGGGAAGCAGGCGCGCACGGCGTCGATGGCGTCGGTGTCCTCGCGCAGGGTGCCGCGGATGGTGGAGACGAGCTGGTGGACGGTGCGGTAGCTCTCGGTGGCCATCAGGCGGGGCACGTGCACGCTGCCGACCTTGCTGACGCGGCCGAGGTCGTTGCGGAGCAGGTCGACGATCATGAGGTTCTCGGCGCGGGTCTTGGCGCTGTCGGTCAGGGAGTCGCGCAGGCGGCGGTCCTCCTCGGGGTCGTCGCTGCGCGCGACGGTGCCCTTGATCGGTTTGGTTTCGACGGTGCCGGTGCGGTCGATGGTCAAGAAGCGCTCGGGGGAGGAGCCGGCGATCTCGACGTCGTCGCCCAGGCGCAGGTAGGAGGCGTAGGGGGCGGGGTTGACGTGGCGCAGGGTGCGGTAGAAGTCCAGGCCGCCGTGCCGGTCGGCGGGCGCCCAGGCGGCGTTGGTGAGGCAGACCTCGTAGCTTTCGCCGGCGCGCAGCTGCTGGTGGATGTCGGCGATGCGGGCGGCGTAGGCGTCGGCGTCGTGGATCAGCCAGGGCTCGACGGGGGCGGTGCTGGGCTCGGCGGCGGGGGAGTCCTGGCGCGGGGGCAGGGCCAGCAGGGCGGCGGCGGTCGACTCCAGCCAGCGCACCGCGTCCTGGGCGCCGCCGGGGCCGCGGTCCTGGCCGGTGCGGCTGAGGGCGGCCAGGTAGGTGGTGCCGTCGTGGTGGTCGACGGCGATGAAGCGGTCGGCGAAGAGCCAGACGGCGTCCGGGGTGGGGGCGCGGTGCTTGTTGGCGGCGCCCAGGTCGCCCTTGAGTTCGTAGCCGAAGTAGCCGACGTAGCCGCCGGTGAAGTCGAAGGGCAGGTGGGGGGCGGTGGTCTGACGGCTGCGCAGTTCGCTCTGCAGGTAGTCGAAGACGGTGCCGGGCACCTGCCGGGTGGCCCGGCCTGTGGGGGTGACCTCGACGTGGCCCTGGCCGGTGCGGTAGCGCACGGTCTCCGCCAGCGGCCCGCAGGCGTCGCCGAAGAAGGAGAAGCGGGCACGGCCGGCTTCGGCCAGGGCGCTGTCGAGCCAGAACACCGGGGCGTCGGCGCGGCCGTAGAGGTGGGTGAAGGCGGTCTCGGTGTCGATCTCCTTTTCCAGGATGCGCAGGTGCAGCCGGTAGGGCGCGCCCGCCGCCGGCACGGCGGCCTGCACGCCGGCTTCCGTTCCCGTGACGGCGGCGGCGCCGGCGCCGTCGGAGGTGTCGGCGGGGGTGGGGGCGGTGTGCGGGTGGCGGGCCTGGTGGGCGAGGGTCAGGTCGCGGAAGTTGGCGAGCATCCGGTGGCCGTACTGGGTGGAGACCGACTCGGGGTGGAACTGCACGCCCCACAGCGGCCGTTCGCGGTGCCTGATGGCCATGATCACGCCGTCCTCGGCCCAGGCGGTGGCCTCCAGGGCGGCGGGCAGCGGCTCGGCGATGGCCAGGGAGTGGTAGCGCACGGCCGTGAAGTCCTGCGGCAGGCCTGCGAACACCTCCTGGGCGGTGTGGGTGACCTGGCTGAGGTAGCCGTGGCGGGCCTGGGGGGCACGGGTGATGAGCGCGCCCGCGGCGGCGGCGATGCCCTGGTGGCCCAGGCACACGCCCAGGACGGGGATGGTGGCCCGTTCGATGATGCGGGCGCTGGCGCCGAAGTCCTCGGCGCGGCCGGGGTGGCCGGGGCCGGGGGAGATCACGACGTTGTCGTAGGCGCCGAGGTCGATGTCGGCGGCGCCGGGGGCGTCGTTGGTCACCACGTCGGGTTCTTCGCCGTTGACCTCGGCGATGAGCTGGAAGAGGTTGTAGGTGTACGAGTCGTAGTTGTCGATCAGGAGGGTCTTCATCACGGCTCCGTCGGGCGCGGGCGGCAGGGTGGGGGCGGGGCGGGTCAGCCGCGGGCGATCAGGTCGGCGGCGGTCTGGGCCAGCAGGCGGGCCTGGTCGTCGTTGAGCCGCGGGTCGCACAGCGTGCGGTAGGCGCGGGACAGGCCCTGCTCGCTGCGGGGGCCGCCGGCGCCCAGGCACTCGGTGACGCGGTCGCCCGCGACCTCCAGGTGCAGGCCGCCGGGCCACTGGCCGGCGCGGTGCAGGATCTCGATGAACGCGGCTGTCTCGGCGGTGATGGCGTCCATGTGCCGGGTCTTGTGGCCGGTGGCGGCGGTGAAGGTGTTGCCGTGCATGGGGTCGGACGCCCACACCACCTGGTGGCCGGCCTCGGCGACGGTGCGGATCATCTCGGGCAGCAGCCGGCGGATGTCGGCCGCGCCCAGGCGGGCGATGAGGGTCAGGCGGCCCGGGCGGCGGTGCGGGTCGAGCGTGTGGCACAGCGCGATCAGGTCGCTGCGGCTGATGCCGGGGCCGATCTTGACGGCGACGGGGTTGGCGATGTGGGACAGCAGCGCGATGTGGGCGCCGTCGACCTGGCGGGTGCGGTCGCCGACCCAGGGCAGGTGGGTGGAGAGCAGGTAGTCCTCGCCGGTGCGCGGATCGCGGCGCACGAAGGGCTCCTCGTAGTCGAGCAGCAGTGCCTCGTGGCTGGTCCACAGTCCGGTGCGGCGCCAGCCGTCCTCGGTGCGGTGGGTGCGCCCGTAGTCGTCCAGGACGGCGCGCAGGGTGCCGTCCCAGGAGCGCGGGCGGCGGGTGCTGATGCTGGCGGCCGACAGCGGGGTGAGGTCGGACGCGGCGCGGTGGGCGATGATGTGCAGCTCGCTGAGCAGGGCGCGGGCGCTGTGGTAGCCGGTGAGCAGGCGCCGCGGGTCGGGGATGCGGGCGGCTGCGTCGGCGTCGGGGGCGTTCACGTTCAGGCCGCGGAAGACGGGCAGGGCGCGGCCGCCGACGACCTCCTCGGGCTTGGAGCGGGGCTTGGCGTACTGCCCGGCGATGCGGCCCACCGTCATGGTGGGCAGGTCCAGGCGGTCGCTGATGATCTCGGCCATCTCGCCCAGGACGCGGTGCTTGCCCTGCAGGGCGGCCACCCCCATGGCGCCGGTGGGCTCGGCGCAGTCGCCGGCCTGCAGCAGGAAGGCCTGGTGCGCGCTGACGTCGGCGAGGGCCGCGCCGACCTGGCGCACGTCGGCGGCGGCGGTCAGTGCGGGCAGGCGGGCCAGTTCACCGGCGACGTCGGCGACGGCGGCCGGGTCCGGCCACGGCGGCTGCTGGGCGGCGGGCAGGCCGCGCCAGGGTGGCGCGGTCAGGGCGTCGGTACGGGCCGGGGGCGCGGGTGCGATCAGTGGCATGACGGGTCGTCTCTTCCGGGAAAGGGGGCCGCGGGCACGGGATGGCCGCGGGCGGTGGGCGGATGGGCGTACGGGGCGGGGCGGGAGCAGGGCGTACG
>NZ_JOJM01000164.1 GCF_000720325.1 Streptomyces sp. NRRL B-1347 | reverse complement strand
GTATCCGTGGTTCGGCTCCTTTTCCGACGGCCCCTTCCCGAACGGTACGTGCGCCTTTCAGCGCATACCGCTCTCCAGCGGCATTTTCCGGGCGGAGGCTGTGATTCGTCCGGCATGGATGTTCTGGTGGCAGGTGCGACATACCACGAGGGTCTTGCGTTGTCGCCGAGCCATCAGTTTCGCCCATTCCGGTTTCTCCGGCCGTCCAGGCTTGTCGAGATCGGCGAGTTTCCGCACGTGGTGGACATGAAGCCCGCTCCGCGCGTCACATAGCTCGCATTTCTCGGCGAGCAACTGCCTGACCAATTCGTTCTTTCTGGTGGCCAGGACCGGTCTCCGGTCGATCAGGACGGCGGTGCGTCTGCGCTTGAGCGGGATGCCGCCGAGGCGGGCGACCAGCGGTTTCCTGCCGGAGCGTAGGACTTTGGCCTCAAAGCATCGGCGTGGACCCTCGGGCGTATCGGCTACGGCCTTGTGTTTGCGGGCCATCGCGGCGACCGAGGAGCGGTGCTTGGAGGCCAGGGTTTTGAGCATCGAAACGATCATCACCCATTCCAGCCGCTTGAGCCGGAACACGTCCTGCGCCAGCAGGTAGTACTGGACCATCCCGCGGTACTCGGCTCCATATTTCGCGACGATCGAGTAGTCCTCGTCGCGCGTCAACCAGCCACGTCCCGCGGGCTTCCCCTTTCTCATGTACAACGCGCACCGTTTCCGGATGACGTCCCGGGGAACGAAAAGAGCCAGATGGCTATTGGCGGCCCGTTGTCCGCGAGTGAGCCGGTCGTTAGCCATCTGGGTTCTAATCTCGTAGCCGAGGAACCGCGCCGCCTGGCTGACGGCATGGGTGATCAGAGTCTTGGATGCAGATAGCTCCAGCGCGAGTTCGTCGCGCAGGAACTCCCGTATCCGGTCTCTGATTTCCTCTGCTTCCTGCTTGGGTCCGGCGAATCCGAGCAGAAAATCATCCGCGTATCTTACGTACCGCAGCCGTCGATAGCCGGGATCGGTCGGGTCCCCGCTGGGGATGGTCCGGCGCTCACGCCGCAAACGGCGTAGCTCTTCCCATTCCTCGCGGTAGCGCGCAGATTCGATCCGGGCCTTGATGCGCGTATAGGCTGCAGATTCGCGGCGGCGTTCGCCCCGGGTGTACTCCGGTATCAGATGCTGCTCAACGAACTGGTCGAGGCGGTCCAGGTAGATATTGGATAAGACGGGTGAGGCCACTCCGCCTTGCGGACAGCCGGAGAGCGTGGCGTTCCACCGCCAATCCAATACCCAGCTTGGAGCATCCGTTCGACCAGTTGCAGGAACCGTCCGTCGCGGATCTTCTCGCCGAGAATCGAGAGCAAGACACCATGGTCAAGGCTCCCAAAGCAGTCAGCGATGTCTCCTTCGATGAACCAGTGCGTTCCCTTCCAGACCTTGACTACTTCATCAAGCGCGGTGTGGCAGCCCCGTCCGGAACGGAATCCATGGGAATGCTCGGAAAACTGGGGGTCGTAGTACGCGTCGAGCAAAATGCGCACCACTTCTGCCACCAGTTTGTCCGACCACGTCGGCATGCCCAAAGGGCGATTCTTGGTTGAAGAGCCCTTCTTGGGGATCAAGACCCTCCTGGCCGGAGACCAGCGGTAGGACTCGGCGCGTAGCGCACCGATAATCGCCTCGATCTTGGCCAGGGACATGTCATCCACGGTTTCCGGCGTGACCCCGGGCGTCATTGCTCCGTCATTGGAGTAGATCCGCCCGTAGGCCAGCAGGAACAACTGTGAAGTAGGCCGCCGGCGAGGTGCCTCTGGCGGAGGTCCTTTTCCGACGGCCCCTTCCCGAACCGGACAGGCGGCTTTCACCGCATCTCGGCTCTCCAGTGGTCAGTTCCGAGTGTTGGCTGTGGCCTTGCCTGCGTGGATGTTTTCGTGGCAGAGACGGCAGATGACAAGTGCCTTGCGTCGCCGCCGCGCCATCAAATGCATCCACTCAGGTTTCTCGCGACGGCCAGTCTTGTTGACGTCTGCGAGTTTCCGGATGTGATGGACCTGGAGGTCCGTCCGGGAATCGCAGAGTGCACAACTCTCGGTCAGCAGCTTGTGAATCAGCTCGTTCCGAGGGAGTGCCTGGCCGAAGTCGCGATCGGTCAGTTTGGCAGTGCGCTGGCGCTTAAGTGGGATCCCGCCGAAGCGGGCCGTCAGTGGTTTCCTTCCTCCATCGCGTGGGACCGTGACTTCAAAGCACCTGAGCCGTCCGCCTGGTGTGTCGATGGTCGCTTTGTACTTGCGGGCCATCTTCGTTACGGAGGTTTGGTGTTTTGCTGCCAGGGTTTTCAGCATGGAGACCAGCATGACCCACTGGAGGTGGCTCAGTCGGTAGACATCCTGGGCCAGCAGGTAGTACTGGACGACCCCACGGAACTCGGCTCCGAACTGCGCGACGATGCTGAAGTCAGTGTCGTGCAGCAGGTGGCCTCGCCGTTGAGGCTTCCCGTTGCGCATGTAGCGCGCACATCTCTCCTGGATAGCGGTTCTGGGCACGAAGAGTCCGATGGCGCCGTTGATGGACCGGTGACCACGATGGTCGATCTTGTCATTGGCGTGTTGAACCCGGATGTCGTAACCGAGGAAGTGTGCCGCCTGGCTGGCGGCGTGGGTGATCAAGGTTTTGGATTCCGAGAGTTCCAGGCGGAGTTCATCGCGCAGGAAGTCACGGATCCGTGCCTTGATCTCCTCGGCTTCGTGCTTCGGTCCCGCGAACCCGAGCAGCCAGTCGTCGGCGTACCTGCAATAGTTCAGACGTCGGTAACCGGGGTCGTTCGGGTCCTGGCTTGGGAGGGAGCGGGCTTGAGCCCGCAGGGCCTTCACCGTTTCCCTGTCTCCGAGCCGTTTAGCCTTCGCGATCCGGTTGATGACGCTGCGATATGCGGGGTTGTCCCGGCGTCTGTCGCCCCGGTTGCAGTCAGGGAGTAGTTGCTGTTCAACGAACTGATCGAGCTGGTCCAGATAGATGTTGGACAGAATCGGTGATGCCACTCCACCTTGCGGGGCCCCGCTGAATGTGGGGTGCCATCGCCAGTCCTCCAAGTACCCGGCTTTGAGCATCCGATCGATCAGTGGCAGGAACCGGCCATCGTGGATCTTCTCAGACATGATTGAGAGCATGACCTCGTGGTCGAGCGTCCCAAAGCAGTCGGAGATGTCTCCCTCGACGAACCATCGGGTTCCTTTCCAGGTGTTGACCACTTCCGTCAATGCGGTGTGGCAACCCCGTCCGGGCCGGAATCCATGGGACCGGTCAGAGAACTGGACATCGTAGTACGCCTCAAGAAGGAGACGGACTACTTCCGCTACCAATTTATCCGACCACGGAGGAAGGCCAAGCGGGCGCTTCTTCTTCGTTCCCTTCTTCTCGATGTAGACCCGCTTCACTGGTGTCCATCGATACGATTCAGTGCGTAATGCTCCGATGATCGTGTCGATCTTCTCCAGTGACATGCCGTCCACGGTCTCCCCGTTAACCCCGGGGGTCATAGCACCGTCGTTCCGGTACAGACGCCCGTAAGCGATCAGGAAGAGTCCTTTGTTGAACAGCTGCCTATACAGCCTTTCGAGAGGCAGGCCGCACCTGCCTCGTTCTCGGATGACGTCTAGCACTGTTTCAGCGCTCTGCATTACGCATGCCTCCCGTCACCAGACGTCTTGATCACCAACTCCCGTGACTACTATGAGAACTCCGTCACCTTAGGTCTCTCGTCCCTTAGGTGATCCCGTGGTACGTCTTCACCGTACGTATCGAGCGCGATTTAGTACTGCAACGGTGCTTGTCGTGACTGATGGCCAGGTCAGGGGCTGTGTTGACCTTCCCCTCGTACTGTGGAGTCGTGACCATAGGGGTAGTTGAGGGTCATGGCGGAGAAGCGACGGAAGTACGATGCCGAGTTCCGTGAGGGTGCG
>NZ_JOJM01000163.1 GCF_000720325.1 Streptomyces sp. NRRL B-1347 | reverse complement strand
GTCTCGTGGGCTCGGAGATGTGTATAAGAGACAGACCCAGGACAGGGTCCGTGAGGCACCGACCGCAGGCGCCCCCCCCGTGCAAGGGCAGCCCCACCACCGGGCGCCACCCGCAAGCGCCACGCGTCGGGGCCCGGCCGGCGAAGCTAGGGAGATACGGGTGGGCGGGTGGGAGGGGTCCGCCGCGGTGGCGGTAACGGTCAGGGGAGGGTCTGGTCCAGGAAGGGCTCTATGGCTTCGCGCCAGCCCCCGGGCCGGTCATAGTGCACAAGGTGCCCCGCGTCGGAGACCTCCGCATAGGCCCCCCGCGGCAGCACCCGCACCATCTCCTGGGCCTCCGCCCGCCCCAGCTCCCCGTCGAGGCCGCGTACGACGAGGGCGGGGCACTGGACCTGGACGAGCTCCTCCCAGTGCGCGTCGTACACCCACGTCTCGCGGGACTTGAGCATCTGCGCGGGGTCGAAGACGGGCCGCCAGCCGTCCGGGCCCTCGGTCATGACCTCGGCGAAGAAGGCGCCCCGCGAGGGGTTGGGCCGCTCCACCCAGGGGTCGTCCTCGCCGAACCACTTGCGTACGTCCGCGAGCGTCGCGAACGGCACCGGCCAGGACTTGAACCACGCCTCCCACTCCCGCTGCGAGGCCGCCCCGAGCGCGGAGGCCCGCATGTCGCAGATGATCAGGCCCCGGACCAGGTCGGGGCGGCGCGCGGCCAGCTGCCAGGCGGTGAGGGCGCCCATGGAGTGGCCGATGAGCACGGCGGGGGAGAGGGCGAGCTGCTCGAGGGCGGCCTCGGCGTCGTCGACGTACGCCTCGCGGGTATAGGGGCCGTCGGCGGGCTTCTCGCTGCGCCCGTGGCCGCGCTGGTCGATGGCGACCGCGCGGTGCCGCTCGGAGAGCCAGCGGGCGGTGCCCGCCCAGTGGGAGGCCCGTCCCATCAGCCCGTGCAGTAACAGCACACCGCCCCGCGCCTGCTCGGCCTCCCCGGCTTTGGGAGGGTCGGCGTACTCCCAGGCCGCGAGGCTCACGCCACCCGCGCCGGTCACGTCGATGCGCCGCACCATGGTCCCAGGCACCCCCCTTGGTTCCGCTTGGTTCCGCTCGGGTTCTCAGCTCACGCTCCCCGGCACGCTATCGAACTATCATTCGAGAGCGGCCGTCTTGTCGCCAACACCCCTCGTTCGGGTGACCATGCTCAAGGATTGACCGCCGTCGCCGAGGGGAGATCTTCATCGGGAGGCGGGCCGTTCGGGGAGACCGGCCCGAGGGGGATGACCCTGAGAGCTCGGGGCTCTGGGTCAGCACAGGGGAGGACAGGCCCCGGCGCCGTGAGGTGCCGGGGCCCTCTGCTGCTCGGGGGTCGCGCACCACCCGCCCGCCGCCGCGCGCTTCGGACGTACGGGGCCGGGCGCGGGTCTCCGGGGCGCCCGGGGCCGCGCCTCGCGTACCCCTGTTCACCAGCCGGGCACATTGTCTGTCCCCTCTCCGGCCGGGCCGTCCGGCCGTCCGGTCGGGACCCGGCGGCCACTCGGCCAAGTCCCGGCACCGGCGCGATCAAGAGCCCTCAGGTCATATGCCTCTCGCGACAGCGTCGCACGCAAATCGTCCCGGCGCTGCGATTCGGCACACTGAATCTTGGACTCCGGCACGTCTCGGACTCGCCTCAACCGCCGCTGTGGTAACGGTCGTTGACGCCAGTTCCGAGGCGGGCCGGAGCCCGGTGCGCCGGTCTCAGCGCTTGGCGACGAAGACGTGCGAGGCCACGTCCGCCGCCAGCTCGGCGGCTTCGCCGCTGCTGCCGACGAGCACGCCGCCCGCCGACTCCGTCACGCTCACCACGGAGCCGGGCTGCACGCCCGCGCGCCGCAGCGTGTACATCAGCTGCGCGTCCGTCTGGATCGGCTCGCCGATGCGGCGGACCACGACCGTCTTGCCGTCCGTGCCCGGGTCGAGGTCGATGAGGGAGACCATGCCCTCGTCCAGGAACGGGTCGGCGCCGTCCTTCTCGCCGAGCTCCTCGAGGCCCGGGATCGGATTGCCGTACGGCGACTCGGTGGGGTGGCGCAGGAGCTCCAGGACGCGGCGCTCCACCGCCTCGCTCATCACGTGCTCCCAGCGGCAGGCCTCGGCGTGCACCTGCTCCCACTCCAGGCCGATCACGTCGACCAGGAGGCACTCGGCCAGGCGGTGCTTGCGCATGACGCGCGTGGCCAGGCGGCGGCCCTCCTCGGTCAGCTCCAGGTGGCGGTCGCTCGCGACGGCCACCAGGCCGTCGCGCTCCATGCGCGCCACGGTCTGGCTCACCGTCGGGCCGCTCTGGTCGAGCCGCTCGGCGATGCGGGCGCGCATGGGGACGACACCCTCCTCCTCCAGTTCGAGGATGGTGCGCAGGTACATCTCAGTGGTGTCAATAAGCCCCGACATGGGTTGCCCCTCAGAATTCGCTCGTGCGCTGGCCCTGCCCTCAATTCTGACCCATACCACTGACAACCGGGTCGCGCCGGGTGAAGAGGCGCTGTGAGTCCGTATTGACAGGGCGCTGGTTCAGACCGCACCGTGATCCGCGACACGACGGGACGCGGCGGGACGAAGGGGTTTCGCGGATGACCAACGGTACGCGGGACGGCGGCGCGGGCGGGACCGGCGGTGCCGGGCTCGCCGGACGGTACCTGGACGCCGCGATCGGACTCCTGGAGCGGGTGCGCGACGAGGAGGCCGCCGCGATCACCGCCGCGGGCGAGCTCATCGCCGACGCCGTCGCCGCCGACGGGCGGCTCTTCGCCTTCGGCGCCGGGCACTCCTCGCTCGCCGCGCAGGACGTCGTCTACCGCGCGGGCGGGCTCGCCCTGATGAACCTGCTGTCCGTACCGGGCGTCGTCGGCGTGGACGTCATGCCCGCGACCCTCGGCTCCGCCCTGGAGCGGGTCGACGGCCTCGCGGGCGCCGTCCTCGACTCCAGCCCGGTGCGGCCCGGGGACGTCCTCGTGATCATCTCCCTGTCCGGCCGGAACTCGCTGCCCGTCGAGATGGCCGTGAACGCCCGCGCGCTCGGCCTGAAGGTCATCGGCGTGACGTCCGTGGCGTACGCGGAGGAGACGAAGACGCGGCACGCGTCGGGCACCTTCCTGAAGGACCACTGCGACGTCGTCCTCGACTCGAAGATCGCCGTCGGTGACGCGGAGCTGACCCTCGACTCCGTCGACGCCCCCTTCGGACCCGCCTCCACGATGGTTGCCAGCGCGCTGATGCAGGCCATGATGGCCACGGCGGCCGCGGGGCTCGCGGAGCGCGGCATCCAGCCGCCGCTGCTCCGCTCGGGGAACGTGGACGGGGGCCACGACTGGAACGGCCGCGTCTTCCAGGAGTACGGCGACCGCATCTTCTACCGCCACTAGCCCCCGCCGGGTCCTGAACCGCCCCCACCGCTACCGCGGCGGGCCTCCTCCCTCCCGCCCGCCCCCGACGCGAAGCGCCACACCCACGCGCCCCGTCCCACCGCTACGCGGCGGATCTTCTCCCACCCACCCGAATCTCCCCAGCTTCGCCAGCTTGACCCCGACGCGTGGCGCTTGCGGGTGGCGCCCTATGGATCCCCGCCCCGGGCGGGGGCGGGCGGCGGGACCGCCCCCGGCGTGGCACGGTCTGGCTCCGGCGGAAGGCTTGCCGGAGATCCCCGTCCCGGGTGGGGGTGGGTGGGTGGGTGGGACCGCCCCCGGCGTTGCGCGGCCTGGCCCCCGCGGAAGGCTTGTCAGCGCTCCCCGTCGCCGGTGGGGGCGGGCGGCGGGACCACGCCGACTGGCATGCGGCCTGGCCCCTGCCCGGGGGCTTGCGGGTGATGCCCGGTGGTGGGACTGCCCCTGCACGGGGGCGCCTGCGGTCGGTGCCTCACGGACCCTGTCCTGGGTCTGTCTCTTATACACATCT
>NZ_JOJM01000162.1 GCF_000720325.1 Streptomyces sp. NRRL B-1347 | reverse complement strand
GTAGTGGACGGTGTGCAGGGGCGGGCCGAAGGGGGCGTGGTCCAGCCAGCGGCCGGCCCGCGGGAGGTGGGGGGCGAGCAGGGCGGCGGCGTGCTGGGCGGTGCGCCGCAGCGGCCGGGCGGCCTGCAGGTGGGCCAGGGCGCTGCCGGCGGCGCGGGCGTTGGCCAGGGCCGCCGCCCGCCGGGTGCGGGCGCACGCCGCCAGGGCCTGGTCGGTGCCGCGGGCGATCGCGGCGGCCGCGGCGACGGCGTCGGCGATGCCGGAGTTCATGCCGCGCGCGCCGAAGGGGGGCAGCAGGTGGGCGGCCTCCCCCGCGAGCAGGACGCGGTGGTGGGCATCGGTGAAGGCGGCGGCGACCTTCTGGTGGAAGCGGTAGGCGGAGGACCAGCTCAGGTCGGCGGGGCGGGCGCCGGGGAGCAGGCCGGGCAGCCAGCGGGCGGCGGTGGCGGCCCACGTCGCGGCCTCGTGGCCGTCGCGGCACTGCACGTCCACGCGCCAGCCGCCGGCGAAGGGCACGAGCAGGACGTTGCGGCCGCCCGCGGCGGGGTGGCGGTAGTGGAAGATGCGGGCGGGAGTGAGGCCACCGGCCTCGCCGGTCAGGTCGGCCACGGCGAAGCCGGTGGGAGCTGTCGTGCCCTCCAGGGCGATGCCCAGGCGGGTGCGCAGGGTGGAGCGGGCACCGTCGGCGGCGATGACGTAACGGGTGCGGTGGCAGTAGCCGGTGGCGGTGATGAGTTCGGCGGCGCGCGCCGTGGTGCGGATGTCGGTGACGGGCTGGGCCCAGCAGATCTCGGCGCCCGCCTGGTGGCAGGCGGCGCGCAGCAGGTCCTCCACCCCACTCTGGGGCAGGCTGGTGAAGGGGATGCGGTGGGCGGGGCCGTGGTAGGTGCGGGTGTGCACGGGCCGGCCGCGCCACAGGGTGCGCCGGGTGCGCCAGATCAGACCGGCGTCGGCGATGGTGCGGCCCAGGCCGGGGTGGACGGTGTCGAGCAGGTCGAGGGTGGCGCGGTGCACGAAGATGGCGCGGCTGCCGGGGCGCGGGCGGTGTTCGGGGTGGGCTTCCAGGACGGTGACGGGCAGGCGGTGGTGGCGGGCGGCGAGGGCCGCGGCCAGGCCCACCGGGCCGGCGCCGACGACGGTGACCTCGCTCATGACGCCGCCGCCGCGGCGGGCTCGGGGTGCGGGGCGGGGCGCAGACGGGCCGGGGCGATGGCGGGGTGGAAGAGCTCCTCGACATAGAAGGGCAGTTCGTCGTCCACGTGGACCACGTAGCCGCGCCAGGCGGCGGTCCGGGCCAGGGGCCGCCAGGGCGAGAGGCCCACGCGCAGCAGGCGGCGGCGCTGGGGCAGGTGGTGTTCGGCCAGGGCCCGGCCCAGCGGGACGGTGTCGCTGGTGAGGATGGTGCACAGGTCGGCGCGGCGGGGCACCGGGCCCATGACGAGGTTGCGGGAGACGGCCGCGTGGGCGTGGTGGCGCAGTTCGGTGCGGCGCACCAGCCAGGGCTCGTCGGCGCGCAGGCCCAGCAGGCCCAGCAGGTGGGCGGCTTCCATGCCGGTGCGCCGCACCCGCTGGGCCACCAGGCGCAGGGCCAGCGGCGCGCCCAGGTGGTGTTCGAGCAGCGCGGTGGTGGAGCCCCGGTGGGTGAGCAGGCGCCGGGTGAAGGGGTCGGCGAACTGCTGGGCCCGCAGCAGGGCGGGCTGTTCGGCGGGGTGGCCGGGGGTGCGGCGGGTCATCTGCGGCCCCTTGGGTGGGCGCGGGTGCCGCCCGGCACGGCCGGGACCGGGGCCCGGGGGCACCGGGCGGCACGGTGGGGGTGCGCGGTCGCGGTGTCAGGCCTTGGGGGTGTAGTTGCCGGGCACCATGCGGGTGGAGATGGCGATGCGGTTGTAGGCGTTGATGACCGCGGCGGCCCAGATGAGCTGGGCGACCTCGGCCTCGCTGAACTCCTTGAGGGCCGCCTGGTAGACGTCGTCGGGCACGTGGTCGGTGTGGATGACGGTGACGGCCTCGGTCAGGGCGAGGGCGGCGCGCTCGCGGGCGGTGAAGAAGGGGGTCTCCTCCCACGCACTGAGGGCGTACAGGCGCTGTTCGCGTTCGCCGGCGGCACGGGCGTCGAGGGTGTGCATGTCGATGCAGAAGGCGCAGCCGTTGATCTGCGAGGCGCGGATCTTGACGAGTTCGAGCAGGGAGTGCTCGAGTCCGGCTTCCTGGGCGGCCTTCTCCGCGGTGGCGTGCAGGCGTCCCATGGCGGAGTAGACCTGGGGGGCCAGCTCGGACAGCTTCAGGCGGGGGAAGGACTCGGCAGTGGTCATGCCCTGCACGGTAGGAAGGGTTCCGGTGGCGGGGGAAGCGCGACTTCCCACTGTCGCAGCCATCGTGAGCGGGCGGCGGACGGCGGGCCGCGGGCTCCTGGGCCGGTGGCTGGCTGGTGGCCGGTCGGGCGGCGGGACGGTAGTCGGCGGGGCGGCCGGGCGGTGGGACGGTAGTCGGCCGGGGGGTGGGGCGGCCGGGCGGGGGTGCGGCGGCAGGCGGGCCAGGCTGCGCGGCGGCGGGCGGGCAGTGACAGGCGGGCAGTGACAGGCGGGCAGTGACAGGGCGTCATGGTGCCGCCGGTGCCGGTGTGTTGCCCCGGCGGTGCGGCCCGGCGTCGCCCCGCCGGGCCCGCGGCACGCGCGCCGGGGCCCCCGCGCCGGGGCGGCCGGGGCCCCGGCGCGGCCGTCCTGCCGGTCCACCCCCTCCCCCAGGAAGCTTTTCTGAAAGCCTCTGTGCGCCGGGAGGCCATCCCTTCTCCGCCGGACCCCCGGTGTCAAATCTCCATGTTTGTAGGGGTTGTTGACGGCCCCAGGTCCCCCAGTTCGCCTCGTATCGCGGCTGACTCTTGACATCAAGAAAGCTTTTCTGAAAGCTATTTATCGGTGCGCTTCCCCTGGCCGCACCTCCCTGCCCGCGATGCCCTCCCAGGCCTGAGCGCGCCACCGGCTCAGGCCTGCCCCGTTTCCACCCCACCCTGACGAATGGGCTGAACACACCATGACCGAACTGCTCCCGCACGCCCCCTGGACCCCCCTGGACACCGATGCCGACACCCATCTGCGCCAGACGCTGCGCTGGCACTTCGGCGCCGCGACCGGCTCGCCGTTCTGGCTGCGCCTGGCCCCCACCCTCGGCTTCGACCCGGTCCGCGACATCCGCACCCTGGCCGACCTGCGGCGCTTTCCCGACGTCAGTGACCTGCTGCGCACCACGGCGGTGGAGGACCTGATCCCGGCCGGGCACACCGGGCCGCCCTTCGAGGTCTTCGAGTCCGGCGGCACCCTCGGCGCCCCCAAGCGCGTCGTCGACAGCGTCTCGCGCAGCCTGAACGTCGACTGGGTCAGCACCGTCCTGGACGCCCACGGCTTCCCCGCCACCGGCAACTGGCTGCACGTGGGCCCCACCGGGCCGCACGTCGTGGGGCGCACCATCCGCCACCTGGCGCAGGCGCGCGGCGGGGTGGCCTTCACCGTCGACTTCGACCCGCGCTGGGTCAAGCGCCTGCTGGGCTCCGGCCGCACCGAACTGGCCGGCGAGTACCGCTCCTACCTGCTCGACCAGGTCGAACTGATCGTGCAGTCCCAGGACATCAAGGTCTTGTTCATCACCCCGCCGGTGCTCGA
Source organism: Streptomyces sp. NRRL B-1347 (assembly GCF_000720325.1). Lineage (GTDB taxonomy): Bacteria > Actinomycetota > Actinomycetes > Streptomycetales > Streptomycetaceae > Streptomyces. The sequence continues at coordinate 489 of NZ_JOJM01000162.1, read as the reverse complement.
GGCGCTGGTCGCGCGGCCCGCGGTGTACGAGCAGCTGGCGGCCGGGCTCGAGGGCATCGTGTGGGCGGGCACGAGCATCAGCGCGGAGTCGCTGCGCCAGCTGGAGGAGACGTTCTTCCCGCGGGCGCGCATCGCCGCGATCTACGGCAACACCCTGATGGGCATCGCCCCGCAGCGCCCCCGCCAGGACGGCGACGTGCACGCGGCCGTCTTCCGGCCGTTCTTCCCGCAGTCCGTGGTCGAGGTCGTCGACGGCGCCGGCGGTGCGCCGGTGGCCTACGGCGAGCGCGGCCAGGTCCTGGTGCATCTGCTCAGCCGCGACATGTTCCTGCCCAACGTGCTGGAGCGGGACACCGCGATCCGGGTCCGCCCCGCGCACGGCGACAGCGTCGACGGGCTCGCCGACATCGCCCCGCTGCCCTCCCAGGGCGGCGCCCGCGTCATCGAGGGGGTCTACTGATGACCGCCCCCGCACCCACCCCCGTCACC
>NZ_JOJM01000161.1 GCF_000720325.1 Streptomyces sp. NRRL B-1347 | reverse complement strand
GGGGCCGGGGTGTGCTGCACGGGGGCCGGGGCGGGTGTCGGCGCGGGGGCGGGGGCGGGTGTCGGCGCGGGGGCGGGGGCCGACGGGCCGGGGGCTCCGAACGCGGGCGGCGGCGTGGTGGCCGCGGGCGGCGCGAAACCGGGCACCGGCGCCGGGGCCTGCGGCTCGGGCGCCGCGGGCTCGTCCTCGGCGACCTCGCCGCCGAAGTTCCGCAGCAGCGCGTCCAGGCCGCCGTCGAAGCCCTGCCCGATCGCGGCGAACCGCCACACGTCCTTCAGGTAGAAGTCGCCGAGCATCAGCGCCCGCTCGGTGGAGAACTCCGAGCCGCTGAAGGCGTACCGGGCCACCTCCTCGCCGCCCGCGACGATCCGGATGTAGCCCGAGGCGAGCTGGGACATCTGCCCGGCGCCGTCGATCGCGGCTGTGAACGACAGCTTCTGGATCTGCGGCGGGATCCGGTCGAGGGTGACGCGGAAGGACTCGTTGTCACCGGCCTGCGCGCCCAGGAGCTGGAGCGACTCCTCCGGGGACTTCGGCTGGTTGAAGAAGATGAAGTAGCGGTCGTCGGACAACCGCTCGTCCGCGTCGAGGCCGAAGCAACTGATGTCGAAGGTCAGCCCGGGGGCAGCGATGTGCACGCCGACGTACAGATCGGTCCCCGCGGTGAGGTCACTGATCTTGGCCTTGTGGCCGCGTTGGAATTCCCTGGGCATACGTAACGACCGTCCCCCATCCCGAAGGTGAATGCGTCGCGCCAGGCTAACCGCAAAGTCCGACAACGGACGAAGCCGGTACAGACCCGGTACACAACCACCGTGGGGCACGCCGCCCACCCTGCCGTGGCGTGCCGTGCCGTGCCGTGGGCCCCGGTCATTCCTCCCGGGCGGCGGGCAGGTGCGGCAGCCGGTCCGCGGCCACCACCCCTTCGAGATAGCCCCGGGCGCGCTCCGTCCGCGGATACGCCTCCAGGAGCTGCCAGAAACGCGGCCCGTGCCCCGGCACCAGCAAATGCGCCAGCTCGTGGACCAAGACGTAGTCGACCACGTACTCGGGCATGCCCTGCAACCGGTGCGAAAGGCGGATGCTGCCCTCCGACGGCGTGCACGAGCCCCAGCGGGTGTTCTGGTTCGTCACCCAGCGCACGGACGTGGGGCGCGCCCTGCCGTCGAAGAACTGCTCCGAGAGCCGCCGCGCCCGCTCGGCGAGCTCACTGTCGCCGAGGACCCGCTTGCTCTCCTGCGCGGCCAGTTTGTCCAGCATGACGGTCACCCAGCGCTGCTCCTCCGCCTCGGACATGCGTGCGGGGATGAGGACGACCGTGCGGTCCCCCTCGCGGTACGCCGAGACCGTTCTGCGCCGGCGGGCGCTCCGTCGCACCTCGACCGCGGTCGCCGCCGGGCCGGAAGACGGCGGACTGGTCGCGCTGCGCTGTGGACTTCCGGCGCGGTGCAGTGGGTCGGCGGGCACGCCTTGACGTTACCCGTTCGGCAAGCGGGAAGTCCCGCCTCCGGGACGGTTCGGTACCGATCCCCTCCCCGTCCGCTCGATCAGCTCGATTAGTACGACAAACACTCGCCGCCTGTGGACAACCCCGCGCACACCCCGGCCCGACCGGGCATGCTGACGGTCGAACAGCACCATCTCGACCCACGACTCGGCACGCCATGCCGCGCACGACATGACACTGCATGACACGGGGGAAACGCATGCATCCGATCCTCAAGCCCGCGCTGCGACGCGGCTGGCGCGATCTCAATACCGTCCAGTTCGGGGTGACGCCCGCACACGCCCGGGTGCTCGGCCCCGTGGACACCGCGACCGGCAGCTTCCTCACCCTCCTCGACGGCACCAGGAGCCTGTCCCTCCTGCGCGCGGAAGCCAAGGGAATGGGCCTGCCGGACGGCCACGTGGACACTCTGCTCCAGCGCCTGGACCACGCCGGACTGCTCGACGACGCGACCGGCGGCGGCCCGGCCGCGGACGCCCTGCGCGCCCGCCCGGACGTCATGGACCGGCTGCGCCCGGACCTGGCCGCCCTCTCGGCCATCACCCCGCGCCCCCACGACGGCATCCGCAAACTGGCCGCCCGCCGGGCCACCCGCGTGCGCGTTCAGGGCACCGGCCGCGTGGGCGCGATCGTGGCGTCGGTCCTGTCCGGCGCGGGAGTCGGCCAGGTGGACGTGCGGGACGGAGGCTGTGTCGAACCCTGGGACGTCGCCCCGGGCGGACTGCCCGCCGAATCCATCGGCCAGCGCAGGGACGCCGCGGCACGACGCGCCGCGCGCCAGGCCGCACCGGGCCGCCCACCACGGCACCCCGAGGACAGAGCCGACACCGAGCACCCGCTCTCCCTGGTCCTGCTCACCCCGCGCGACGGCCTCGACGTCTACGCCCCGGCGCCGTCCGGAGCCGAGCCCCTGATCGCCGCCGGCACCCCGCACCTGTACGCGGGCGTGCTCGAAGGCACCGGCGTGGTCGGCCCCCTGGTGCTGCCGGGCGAGAGCGCCTGCGCGGGCTGCCTCGCCCTGGCCGAGACGGACCGCGACGCCACGTGGCCGCGCATGCTGGCGCAGTGGCACTCGGGGCACAGGCGCCAAGTGCCCGCCTGCGACCTGGCTCTGGCCACCACCGTGGCAGGACTCGTGGCCGCACACGCCCTCGCCTTCCTCGACGGCGCCGCGCCCTCGCTCACGGGCGTCCGCTGGCTGGCGGCGGCACCACGCTTCGCCTGGCGCGCCCAGCGCGTACCGGCGCATCCCTCATGCCCATGTGGGGCCAGTGAGCGCGTTAAGGGGGAGGACGCCTCCGTGGATCGAGAGTCACACGAGACAATGACCGGTGTCACCGCCTGAGAAGGCGCGGCTGTCTGGGACTTGGAGGGGCGCATGTCTGATCTTCCCCGGAAGGCGGTAACCCGTACCGCCAAACTGGCCGCGCTGCCGCTCGGCTTCGCGGGCCGCGCGACCTGGGGGCTCGGCAAGAGAATCGGCGGCAAGTCGGCGGAGATCGTCGGCCGCGAGCTGCAACAGCGCACGGCGGAGCAGCTGTTCAAGGTGCTCGGCGAGCTGAAGGGCGGGGCGATGAAGTTCGGGCAGGCCATGTCCGTCTTCGAGTCGGCCCTGCCGGAGGAGGTCGCCGGGCCCTACCGCGCGGCGCTGACGAAACTCCAGGAAGCGGCGCCGCCGATGCCGACCCGCACCGTGCACGCCGTGCTCGCGGAGCGGCTCGGCGAGGACTGGCGGGAGCTGTTCCTGGAGTTCGAGGACAAGCCCGCGGCGGCGGCCTCGATCGGCCAGGTGCACCGGGCCGTGTGGGCGGACGGACGCGACGTCGCGGTGAAGGTGCAGTACCCGGGAGCGGGCGAGGCACTGCTCTCCGACCTGAACCAACTGGGCCGCTTCGCCCGGGTCCTCGGCCCGCTGATCCCGGGGATGGACATCAAGCCCCTCATCGCGGAACTGCGCGACCGCGTCTCCGAGGAGCTGGACTACGACCTGGAGGCACAGGCCCAGCGCGCACATGCCGAGGAGTTCGCGGACGACCCGGACGTGATCGTCCCCGACGTGGTCCACCAGTGCGAGCAGATCCTCGTGACGGAGTGGATCGACGGAGTGCCGCTGGCCGACGTCATCACCGACGGCTCGCAGGAGGAGCGGGACCGGGCGGGCCAGCTCCTCGCCCGCTTCCTGTTCTCCGGCCCGGCCCGCACCGGCCTGCTGCACGCCGACCCGCACCCCGGGAACTTCCGGCTCCTACAGGGCGAGAAGGGCGAATGGCAGCTCGGCGTCCTGGACTTCGGCACGGTGGACCGGCTGCCCGGCGGACTCCCCCCGACGATCGGCCGTTCCTTGCGGATGACGGTCGAGGGCCAGGCCGACGCGGTCTACGAGATGCTGTGCGAAGAAGGCTTCGTCAAGGACTCCGTCGACCTGGAGCCGGAAGCGGTCCTCGACTATCTGCTGCCGATCATCGAGCCCGCGCTGGCGGACGAGTTCACCTTCACCCGCGGCTGGATGCGCAGCCAGGCGACACGGGTGGCCGATCCCCGCTCCCCCGCCCACCAGTTGGGCAAACGGCTGAACCTCCCGCCGTCGTACCTGCTGATACACCGCGTCACACTCAGCACGATCGGCGTCCTGTGCCAGCTGGGAGCCACCGTGCGGATGCGGGACGAGCTGGAGGAATGGGTCCCAGGATTCCTGCCGGACGAGCCGGCGGAACAGGAGGAGCAGCAGGACCCGGCCGACGGCCAGGAGCTGGACGGCGCGGCGGCTGAGGCATGACCTGACGCGCGGAGGAGGGCTGGGGGGGTGGGGAGGGGGTGG
>NZ_JOJM01000160.1 GCF_000720325.1 Streptomyces sp. NRRL B-1347 | reverse complement strand
CGTTCGAGCGTCTGGTGGAGGTCCTGAACCCGGTGCGGTCCCTGGGCCGTCACCCGCTGTTCCAGGTGATGCTGGCCTTCCAGAACACCGACCTGCCCGCCATGGACCTGCCCGGCCTGCGCGTCACGCCCGAGCAACTCCCGCGCGGAGGCGCCAAGTTCGACCTCTCCGTGGACGTGGGGGAGACCTTCGCCGACGGCGCGCCCGATGGCATCACGGGCTGCGTCGACTACTCCGCCGACCTGTACGACCGCGCGACGGCCCAGGCCTTCGCGGACCGGCTCGCCGCCTTCCTGACGGCGGTGTGCACCGCGCCCGACCAGCGCGTCGCCCACCACGACCTCACCACACCCGCCGAGCGCGACCTGCTCCTGAACCAGTGGAACGACACCCGCCGGGACATCCCGGCCGGGCTCATCCACGAACTCTTCCAGGCCCAGGTGCGCCGCTCCCCGGACTCCGTGGCCGTGGCCTACGAAGGCGTCGAGCTGTCGTACGCGGCCCTGAACACCGAAGTGAACCGGCTCGCCCGGCTCCTCGTGTCGCGCGGCGCGGGCCCGGAGCGCTTCGTGGCCATGGCCATGCCGCGCAGCGAGCGGATGCTCGTCACCCTGCTCGCCGTGCTGAAGTCCGGCGCCGCCTATCTGCCGGTCGACCCCGAATACCCGGCCGACCGCATCGCCTACATGCTCGACGACGCGGACCCGGCGCTCGTCGTCACCGTGTCCGAGGTGGCCGGGAGGCTGCCGCTCGACGGGCGGACCACGGTCGTCCTCGACGAGCCCGACCTGCGCACGGAACTCGCCGACCACGCCACCACGGACCTGGACGACACCGAGCGGACCGCGCCGCTGCGCGCGCACCACCCCGCGTACCTGATCTACACCTCCGGCTCCACGGGCCGGCCCAAGGGCGTCGTCGTGCCGCACGCGGGCCTGCCCAGCCTCGGCTGGTCCAAGGTCGAGTGGTACGCGACCAAGCCGGACAGCCGCGTCCTGCAGTTCTCCTCGCTCAGCTTCGACAGCCACGTGTCCGAGGTGTGGTCCGCGCTGCTCAGCGGCGCCCGCGTGGTCATCGCCCCGCTGGAGCGGATGATGCCGGGCGACCCGCTCGTCGCACTCGTCGCCGAGCAGGGCATCACCCACATCGACCTGCCGCCCGCCGGACTCGCCGTCATGCCCGACGGATCCCTGCCCGAGGGCGGCACCCTGATCGTCGGCGGCGAGGCCAGCTCGCCCGCCCTGGTGCGGCGCTGGTACCGAGACCGCCGCATGATCAACTCGTACGGTCCGACCGAGGCCACGGTCTGCGCCTCGATGAGCGACCCGATCGCGGACCCCACGATCCCGCCCATCGGCCGCCCCATCTGGAACAAGCGCGTCTACGTCCTCGACCAGGGCCTGTGCCTGGTCCCGCCGGGCGTCGTCGGCGAACTCTACGTCTCCGGCACCGGCTTGGCGCGCGGCTACCTGAAGCGCGCGGGCCTCACCTCGGAGCGCTTCGTGGCCGACCCGTTCGCGACGGGTGAGCGCATGTACCGCACCGGCGACCTGGTGCGCTGGGGCGCCGACGGCCAGCTCGTCTTCCTCGGCCGCGCCGACGACCAGGTCAAGCTGCGCGGCTTCCGCATCGAACTCGGCGAGATCGAGGCCGCCATCGAGGCGGAGCCCGGCATCGGCAAGGCCGTCGTACGCCTGCACCAGGACGAGGCGGGGGACAAGCGGCTCGTCGCCTACGCCGTCGGCACCCCCGACCGCGTGGCGGCGCTGCGCGAACGGCTGGCCGCGAGCCTGCCCGACTACATGGTGCCGTCCGCGTTCATGGCGCTCGACGCACTGCCCCTGATGCCCAACGGCAAGGTCAACCGCAAGGCCCTGCCCGAGCCGGAGTTCGCACCCACCGAGGCCGGACGCGCCCCGCGCTCGCCCCGCGAGGAGATCCTGTGCGGCCTGTTCGCCGAGGTCCTCGGCGTGCCGGGGGTCGGCATCGACGACAGCTTCTTCGCGCTCGGCGGCCACTCGCTGCTCGCCACCCGTCTGGCGAGCCGCATCCGCACCGTCCTCGGTACGGAGATGCCGCTGCGGACGCTCTTCGAGGCGCCCACCGTCGCCGCGCTCGCCACGGCCCTGGACGAGCGGCACGAGGCCGGGCGCCCCGCCCTCCTCCCCGCCGCGCGCCCCGAGCGCCTCCCGCTCTCCTTCGCCCAGCAGCGCCTGTGGTTCCTGGAGGCCTTCACCGGGCCCACCTCCACCTACAACGTGCCGATGGCGCTGCGCCTGACCGGCGCCCTCGACCTCGACGCGCTCCGCGGGGCGCTCGCCGACGTCGTGGCCCGGCACGAGAGCCTGCGGACCGTCTTCCCCGAGTCCGCGGGCGAGCCGCACCAGGTCGTGCGGGCGGCGGACGCGACCGCCCTCGACGTGCGCCTCACGGACGTCCCCGACGAGGACGCGCTGCTGGCGGAGCTGGCACGGGAAGCCGCCGACACCTTCGACATCACCCAGCGGCCGCCGCTGCGTGCCACCGTGTTCCGCCTCGCGGACGACGAGCACGTCCTGCTGCTCGTCCTGCACCACATCGTCACCGACGGCTGGTCCACGGCCCCGCTCGTCCGCGACCTCACCACCGCCTACGCGGCCCGCCGCGCGGGCGGCGCCCCCGAGTGGCCCGAACTGCCCGTGCAGTACGCCGACTACACCCTGTGGCAGCGCGACCTGCTCGGCGACGAGGACGACCCCGACAGCCTGGCCGCCCGCCAACTCGCCTACTGGACCGAGGCGCTCGACGGCCTGCCGGAGGAGCTCGCCCTCCCGGCCGACCGGCCGCGGCCCGCGCAGTCCACGGGCCACGGCGGCAGCGTGGAGCTGCGCGTCGACGCCGAGGTGCGCGAGCGCGTGACCGACCTGGCCCGGCAGACGCACACCAGCGTCTTCATGGTGCTCCAGGCCGCCCTCGCCGGCTGGCTGACGGCCCTGGGCTGCGGCGACGACATCCCGATCGGCACACCCGTCGCCGGGCGCACCGACGAGGCCACCCACGACCTGGTGGGCTTCTTCGTGAACACCTTGGTCCTGCGCACCGACGTGGCGGGCGACCCCACGTTCCACACCTTGCTGGAACGCGTCCGTGACCGCGACCTGAGCGCGTACGCCCACCAGGACCTGCCCTTCGAGCGCCTCGTGGAGGCCCTCAACCCGGCCCGGTCCATGGCCCGGCACCCGCTCTTCCAGGTCATGCTCACCCTCCAGAACACGGAGGTGCCGCACACCGAACTCGACGGCCTCACCGCCCGCCCCGAAACCGTCGCCGCCACAGCGGCCAAGTTCGACCTGTCCCTCACCCTGGGGCAGGACCTGGAAGGCGAGCTCGAATACTCCGCCGACCTCTTCGATGCCGACACGGCACGGCTCCTCGCCGACTCCTTCGGGCGCTTCCTCGCCGGAGCGGTGGCGGACCCCGAGGCCCGCGTGAGCGGTGTGGACCTGCTCGCGGAGGGCGAGCGCGGCCGACTGGCCGCCTGGGGCGCCGGTGACGCGACCGAGGTCCCGGCGGAGGCCACGCTGGTGTCGCTGCTGCGGGAACAGGTCGCCGCGCGCCCTGACGCGGTGGCTGTGGTGGATGGTGAATCCACTCTGTCGTACGTCGAGTTGTGGGCCGATGCGGGCGCCTTGGCTTCGCAGCTTGCAGCGTGTGGCGCCGGTCCCGGCTCCGTGGTGGGTGTGGTGGTGCCGCGCTCGGTGGACTGGGTCGTGGCGCAGGTGGGTGTGGCGTTGTCGGGTGCGGCGTGGCTGCCGTTGGACGCGGGCCTGCCTGCGGAACGCATCGCTGCGGTACTTGGCGAGGCGCGGCCTGCCACGGTGGTCGTGGCGGAGGAATCGGCGGACCTCGTCCCGTCGGCCCACCCCCGAGTCACCCTGGGCTCCGGAGAGCCCACGCGTACGGACTTGCCTGCGGTTTCGGGTGCGGACGGCGCGTATGTCATCTACACGTCCGGGTCGACGGGTCGGCCCAAGGGCGTGGTGGTGACGCAGCGCGCCGCGGTGAATCACATGCTGTGGATGCGGGCGGAGTTCGATATCGACGGCAGTGATCGTGTGCTGGCTCGTACGTCGCCGGGCTTCGACGCGGCGGTGTGGGAGTCGTGGCTGCCGTTGGTGTCGGGTGCTGCGGTGGTGGTGGCCTCTGACGAGGTGGCCAAGGAACCGGAGCGGCTCATCGCGTTCATGCGGGAGCGGGCGGTGACGGTGGCCCAGTTCGTGCCCACGTTGCTCGCGGCGGTCCTGGAGGTCCCGGGAGCGGCTGACGTCACCTCGCTGCGGCGGGTGTTCGCCGGTGGCGAGCCCCTGCGGTCGTCGCTGGCTGCTGCTGCGGTGGATGTGTGGGGTGTGGAGCCGGTCAACTTGTACGGTCCCACGGAGACGACCATTCAGGTCACCTTCGGCACCGGC
>NZ_JOJM01000159.1 GCF_000720325.1 Streptomyces sp. NRRL B-1347 | reverse complement strand
CCCCGAGTGGGGTGTTGGTGGACGTCGCAGCGTCGGGATGCCTGGGACATGGTGCCCTCGATTCCCGAGCGCAGGGCGTACTGCTCCCGCCAGGCGGCGGTGGCCTGTTCGGCGCGCAGCCGTTGTTGGGCCTCGAACTGCGGGCGGGGGCGGAAGGTCAGGGACCGGGCGTTGACGGGCGATCGGGTGCAGTGAGCCCGGTGCATCGTGGAAACTGCACGTCAGATGGTCTGGTGTGCGTAGGCGTCGGGCGGCCCGGGCAGGTCTGGGGCGATAGTCTGGTGACAAGGTCATCCGTCAGCGGGTGACTTCCCGGCCCGTCAGCACGAGCAGGGCTCTGACCAGTGCGGTCGCCCACTTCGGGTCGGTGCGGACCTTGGCGAGGACGCGCCAGTTCTTGAGATGGGCGAAGCCGTGCTCGACCGGGGCCCGCACCGCGGCCAGTGCCTTGTTGGACAGCTTCTGGCCGCGGGTCAGGGGCCGGCTCCGGGCCGCCTTGTAGCCGCAGATCACCGCCGGGTCGGCGTCAGGAGGACCGTCGTCGAGGCCGACGAACCCCAGGTCGGCGATGGCGCCGAGCCCGGCGGCCCGCAGGTGGGCGGTGAGCTTGTCGTGGCGGCAGGTGGTGATCTCGGAAGTGCGTCCGGGCCGCACCGCGGAGATCCACACCAGTCGGCCGCGGTCGTCGGTGAGCGCGATCACGAGCAGGCCATGGCATTTGTGCTTGCCCGAGTAGTTCAGCCGGTTGTCCGTCCCGGTGCGTCGGCGGGTGCGTATCAGGGAGCCGTCCAGCAGGACCACGCCGCCGCCCTTTCGGGCGATCTTCTTCAACGCTCGGTCCAGGCGCGGGGCGCGGCCGGCCAGCAGGCCGACGGCCTCGCGCACCCACCGGCTCACGGTGGTGCGGTGCACCCCGTTTCCGCCGGCCAGATCGCCGGGCCGCTGGTCACAGCGCAGCACCGCCAGCACGATACCGGCGATCTTTCCGGCGGGCAGGGCCCGCCACCGGGAGCCGATCTTCTTCAGGCGGCCGCGTATCAGGCCGGCGAGATAGTTCAAGGTCGCGCTCGACAGCGGCAGGCGGGCGGTGTGAACAAGGCCGTCAGGGCCCTCGGCGAGACCGTTGTTTTTCTTCACGCCAAACTCAACTGCCGCCGGGGGCCTGCCCGTTACGGCCCGCGCGGTCACGGACGTGCGGTGAACCGCCCGTCGCCCCGCTTGTGCAGCCAGCCGCGGTCGGCAAGCTTGGTCATCTTCGCCCGCAGCGGCTCCAGCTTGCCGCGCACCGAAGCGTCCAGGCCCAGCCGCTCGCCGACCGCCCTGACCTGCACCGGGCCGTCGGCCTCCCGCACGATCGCCAGGATCTTGCGGTAGTCGCCGGGCAGCGCCCCCTCGTCGGCCGCGTCGCCGCGGTGCGGGATGAGCAGCGCTGCCCGCCCGGCCACCTTCGCCGATACCGGAGCGACAGCCTCGGCGTCGGCCTGAACCTGCTCGGCCAGGCGGTTCAACACCCGCTCCGCGATCGCCAGTTCGTCCCGCTCGACCTGAACCTCCTGAAGCTGCTTGGTCAACTCCTCGGCAAGGGCGTCCAGTTCGCTCCGGCGAGCGGTGATCCACTGCCGTTCCTGCATCCCGGGCCCTCCCGCGCTCTCGTGGCGTGCCGACCTGCCGAGGGATCGTAGGCGGGAGCAGGTCGCGGGCGCAGCCGAACCCGGCATCCCACCGGAACCAGATCCGCCCGATGATCTACACCAAGGTCATCGGCCGCCGACCGGCCTGAGTACCCCACTCCCCATTCACACCAGACCCGCGACCTGCGATTCCACGATGCACACCGCTCACTGGGAAGGGCCGCAAGCGGTGGACCACCCGCTGGAAGCGAGCCCTCCAGGCGTTCGACATCGCCTTCGACGGACGCCTCTCAGCAGCCCACAACTGAACCAGAAACCACATCAGTTACACCGAAAGCGTTACAGACCCTCGAATGGGTGACACCGGGCATGTTTGCGTGTCGGCTTGGACAGTCATAGTGCGAGCTCCAACCTGTCGATACGGCGCATGACTTCACGTAAGAGGCCTGATCCACAAGGAGATCGAGCGTGGCCACTAAAGATGCCCCCTCCGAGGCTACAGGGCTTATTTTCGTCCCCAACGAACAAGTGCCGCCTGAGGAAAGGAGTACCCTGTCCATCCATTATACGAATGGGCATCCTACTCTAGTTCTCACGGGCGGCGCACACATCCCCACGAAGCTTCCCATCATTGACTCGCACGGACAGCAGGTGGGAGCGTTCGGGCTTCTCGTGCCAACTGATAACCTCTCACCTGAAGTGAGAGCAGATATTCTGAATGGCGTCAATGCAAAGTTCGTACCCGTCAGAATTCTCAGCTCGAGTAATGCGCCTGCCGATAGAATTTAAATTCCCAGCATTAAAGAAAGATGCGCTGAGCCGTTTTCATCCTGTCTCTGCGGGGTGAAAAGGGCAGGCCAGAGGGGTGGTGTGACAAGACGAGGCTCCTGGTCGTTGCGCTGGTGTTTTCTACGCACCATGCATTGCCCGAGGCAGAGTTGATTCAAAGTCCTGGGGTCGTGGAAACGTGCAGGTCGCTGAGGTGTGGCGATCCGGCAGAAGGCCGTCACGAACACAACGAAGCTCCCGTTGACGGGGTGGCCTTGCCAAGTCGCCCTGCCCGTGCGGAGCTTCGATGTGCCGCCAGTCTGCCACGGTCTGCCTGACCAAGTCGCCCACCGCCGCCCAGCGCGGTGTGAACGGTGTGGCCGAACGGCTGGCCGTTCTCCGCGATCCGCGAGATCGGCGGGGACGGCGCCCTTCGCTGGTATCGGTCCTGATCACCGCCTGCTGCGCGGTGCTGGCCGGGGCTCGCTCCTATCTGGCCGTGGGCCAGTGGGCCACGCGCCCCTGGATGCACTCGCCCGCCTCGGCGTCGCGCCGTCGGCCCACTGGGCGTGCGCCGCGCACCGTCGAGCTCCACCATCCGCCGCCTCCTGGCCCTCGTATGTCCCGGCGGGCTTGCCGACCTGCTCGGATGCGACCCCGCGGGCAGCCGGCACCTGGCCGTGGACGGCAAGGTGGCCCGTGGCTCGCGCACGGACACCGGCCCGGCCGCCCACCTGCTCCCCGCCGTCCTGGAAGGCGGACGCACCGTCAGCCAGCTGCGGGTGCCGGACAAGACCACCGAGGTCACCGGCTTCACGAAGCTGCTGTCCCCCTTCGACCCGGCCGCTGTCGTGGTGACCGCCGACGCCCTGCACACCCACCGTGACCACGCCAGGTGGCTGGTGGAGACGAAGAAGGCGCACTACCTGCTCATGGTCAAGCGGAACCAGCCGATGCTGCACAGCGCGTCGCGCTCGCTGCCGTGGAAGGAGGTGACCGCCCGCCGCTACGACCGCGAAGGGGGGAACGGGCGGCGTGAGACCCGCTCGGTCCGCACGCTCACCGTCACCGGTCTCGGGCTGGACTTCCCGCAGGTAGCGCAGGCCGCGAAGATCCACCGGCACCGCACCGACCTCAAGACCGGCAAGATCACGTGAGACCGTCTACGCCATCACCGACCTGCCGGCGCGTGCGGCATCTCCCCAGGCCATCGGCCAACTCGCCCGCGCGCAATGGGGCATCGAGGCCGTGCACCACGTCAGAGACACCGCGTCCAGCGAGGACGCCTCGAAGATCCGCACCGGGCACGGACCGGAGAACATGGCCACGCTGCGCAGCTTCGCGATCAGCACCCTGCGCGCCGCCGGGCACCACAGCATCGCCGCCGGCCTGCGCGAGGCCTCCTACACACCCCTCACCCGTCCACTGGACTTGATCACACTGCCCTGACCAGCAACACCACATGACCACCAGGACTTTGGAACAACCCTGCCAACCTGCCCGAGCACACCCCGCTGCCCGTCCTGGTCCGCACCGCGAAACTCCGCTGGCGCATCGAGAACGACTACCGCGAGATGAAACAGGCCCTGGGCCTGGCCCACTTCGAAGGCCGCACCTGGCCCGGCTGGCACCACCACGTCACCCTCGTCTCGGTCGCCCACGCCTTCTGCACCCTGCAGCGGCTGACCCGCTCCCCAAAAGGGACGGCGCTGGCCTGATCCTCTACCGAGTCGTCTGCGAAATGCAGTTCCTCCTCGCACTCTGGACCGGCGCCTGCCCCACCTGTCACCGCGACATCCCCGCCCCCGCACCAACCTGACCAAGCCCTACTAGGCGGCCCCCAGCCGCACGGCCTCCCGCTTCTCCTGCTCAGCAGGCATCAGCCCACCACCCTGCGCATACCCCATGCTGCGGTCGTACCCCAGGGATCACAACCCGTCACCCCAGCCCCGACATCACGGATTCAAGCTGAGTAGCGGCGCGGGAGTGTCCAATAGACGGCGGATCCGATGATCAAGGAGACGCCTGATGAGTGAGACCATCACCGAGCACGAGGCCGTCGAGGAGCCGGTCGCTGAGC
>NZ_JOJM01000158.1 GCF_000720325.1 Streptomyces sp. NRRL B-1347 | reverse complement strand
AGGAGAAGCACTACGCCGAGCGAGTACCGGCCAAACGAACGAACCTGAAACCCCGTCAACCCGCCCTGACCAGCTGATCAGCACCTCCCGCACGACGACGGGGGAACCTCAGCTTGGCCAATGGTGGTGATGTGGCTAGTTATGGAGCGTCTCCGGTCGGTGCCGCTGTGCTGGTGTGCGGGGTGGTCGGGCAGGGTGGGGGACTCCAGGCGATGAGGGCCGCAGCGGCGGCCGCGCGGGCCTCGCGTACGTCGTCCGGGCCGGCTGCGGGGTCTTCTTCGATACCGGCGAGCCAGGTGCAGACGTCGATGGGGTGCCAGGATTTCATGTCTGCGGGGATGGTGAACGGCATCCTCGGAGTCCTTCATCTGGTACGGGCCGGTTCTGGGATGCGGGGTGCTGGGTACAGGAGGGCGCCGGGTGAAGAGGAGGGAGACCCCCGGCGGGGCACGGGCCACCGCGGGCCGGTCCGGCGGTCTGGTACGGCCCCGGACCGCCAGCTCGCGGCCGTGCACAGCATCCACCCTACGGATCCAGGTGCCCGCGCTGCCTGTCACAGGAGCCCGGAACCGCTCGGGCTCCCACCGGACCGTCGGGGCTGGACCGGCCCACACCGCGAGCATGCCCGCTGCCCTGGCCGGGGAGACGGCGCACGAGGCGGCGCCCGGAGGCACCCCGGGGGCGTGCGCCAAGGGCGCCAGGAACCCGGTGAACAGGCTGCCCCAGGTATGGAAGGGTTGAGGCGCGGGCTGCAGAAGCGGCCGGAATCGCGGTCCCGGAGCATGGTTCGGGACCAATGTGGACGGGCAGGCACTCCACGCAGGGGCCCCGGCGATCGGAATCGTGTGGGTGCGCCCGCGAACAACGCCCTCTGATTTCCCAGTCGGCCGGTTCCAGGCCGGGGTGTTCTCCGAACATTCCCCCCGGATGGTAGACATCACGGACACTGGTTCTTGTGGATCCAGAGGAAGAGATGGCGCTGATGGGGCGCAAGCCGTTCACGGAGGAGTTCCGGGCTGACGCGATAGCCCTGTACCGGTCCGATCCGAAGCTCACGTATTCGCAGGTGGCGAGGGATCTTGGGATCCATGCCGAGACGCTGCGGCAGTGGGTGAAGGCGGCCGGAGCAGCTCCGGGGCCGGACGGGCGGATGCCCCCGGCATCCGGGCCGGGACAGGCCGGCGGGAGTACGGCTGAGGAACGCATCGCGCGGCTGGAGGCCGAGATGGCGGCGCTGCGGCAGGAGAATGTCGGCCTGCGCCAGGACCGAGGTCCTGGCGCAGGAGCGGGACATCCTGCGGAAGGCGACGAAGTATTTCGCGTCGGGGACGAGCTGGTGGGCAGCCGCTTTCAGTTCGTCGAGGATCACCAGGAAGACCATGAGGTCACGCGGCTGTGCTCCTTGCTCGGCGTCGTCCGCTCGAGCTTCTGCAAGTGGCGGGCCGGCGCCGAGGCCCGCGCCCGGCGCGAGCACGCGGACGCCGTGCCGGCCAGGCGGATCAAGAAGATCCACGCGGCGTCCGGTGCCGCCTGCGGCTCGCCGCGGATCACCGCCGAGCTGAACGCGGACGCGAGGGCGGGCGAGCGGGTGAACGAGAAGCGGGTCGCCCGCGTCATGCGCAAGTTCAACATCGTCGGCACCCACCTGCGCAAGAAGGTCACCACGACCGTCCCTGAGCCCTCCGCGACGCCGGTGCCCGACCTGTTCAAGCGGGACTTCACCGCGCCCGCGCCGAGCCTGAAGTACATGGGCGATGTTACGTATCTCCCTGTCGGCGACGGCGAGCACCTCTACTTCGCCACGGTCATCGACTGCTTCTCCCGCCGCGTGGCGGGCTGGTCGATCACCGACCACATGCGCACGGACCTGGTCGCCGACGGAGCGGTCTTCCACAGCGATCACGGAACCCAGCTTGGGCTCGATCGTTCGTCGCAACACCAGCTGTCTGGAGAGATAGTAGGTGCTCGTTGAGGGCCTCGGCGGGTGTCTTCCATCCGAGGGTCTTGCGGGGTCTGTTGTTGAGGGTGAAGGCGACGGCCTGGAGCTCGTCGGTGTCCCAGCGGGACAGGCCGGTGCCCTTGGGGAAGTACTGGCGCAGGAGACCGTTGGTGTTTTCGTTGGTGCCGCGCTGCCGGGGGCTGTGGGGGTCGGCGAAGTAAACCTGCAGCCCGCTGTCGATGCGGAGTTGGGCGTGCTGAGCCAGTTCCGTACCGCGATCCCGGGTCAGCGACCTGCGCAGCTGCTCGGGCAGTGTGGTGATGGTGGCGGTGATCGCGTCCTTCACGGCTTCGGCGCCCCGACCGGCCACGGCAGGCCCGTTCTTGGTGCGCGGTTCGGTGCCGAGGCCTTCCATCCGGGGCAGGTGCAGCAGCATCGTGAACCGGGTGCTGCGCTCCACCAGCGTGCCGATCGCGGACCGGCCGGTGCCGATGATGAGGTCGCCTTCCCAGTGGCCCGGGACGGCCCGGTCCTCGGCCTCGGCGGGCCGCTCGCTGATCAGCACATCGGCGGTCACATGCCCGCGGACGCTCTGCCCGGAGCGTTCGCGCGGGACGCGCAGTGACCGTCCGGTGCGCAGGCAGGCGACCAGCTCGCGCTTGAGCGCCCCGCGTCCCTGGACGTAGAGGGCCTGATAGACCGCTTGAGTTCTATCGGTGATTGCGAACGCCCCGGAAGGAGTGCGTTCGGATGCCGAAGTACGCCCCCAACAAGATGCCGACCGCAGTGAAGAAGCGGTACTTCGAGCTGCTGAGAGAGGGCTACAAGGGTGCGGCTGCCGCCCGGGTGGTCGGGGTCTCCGCCAGCTGCGGATCGAACTGGTTCATCGAAGCTGGAAGCATGATCGTCCCCGACACCGGCCCGATATCGCCGCGCTTCCTGACCCAAGACGACCGCATCGCCATCGCCGACGGGCTCCATGCCAAGCAGACAGTGAAGGAGATCGCCGCGTCGATCGGGAAGAGCTTTCAGACCGTCTACCGCGAGATCAAGCGCAATGCGAAGCCGGACGGCAGCTACCACCCCTGGTGGGCCCACAACCAGACTCTGCTGCGGCGCCGACGCCCGGAAGAGGAGAAGATCCGCGGCAGCGAGCCGCTGCGGACGCTGGTGCGCGAGAAGCTCACCGAGAAGTGGTCGCCGCAACAGATCGCGCGGTATCTGGCCCGCGAGCACGCGCACGACCCGGGCATGCGGGCCTGTCCGGAGACGATCTACCGGGCCCTGTTCGCCGGCCTCCTCGGCCGCCGTGAGGCCAAGCTCCGCGCCGGCCGCACCCGCCGCAGGAAGCAGCGTCGCGGTGTCCCCACCCTCAACAAGATCAAGAACATGACGCTCATCCACGAGCGCCCCGTCGAGATCAACGACCGTACGGCTCCCGGGCATTGGGAGGGAGACCTGATCATCGGCCGCGGCCAGGGATCCGCGATCGGCACCCTTGTCGAGCGGGCGACCCGCTACGTTCACCTGATCCATCTGCCGCACGGTTGGAAGGCCCCACAGGTCCGCAACGCGCTCATCACGCAGACCGCACATATTCCGCCCCAACTGCGGCGGACGCTCACCTGGGACCAGGGCCGCGAGCTGACCCTGCACGAGGACATCGAGGCGCTGACCGGGTTCCGGATCTACTTCTGTGACCCACACTCGCCCTGGCAGCGCGGTACGAACGAGAACATGAACGGCCTGCTGCGGCAGTACTTCCCGAAGGGAACCGACCTGTCCGCCCACACCGCACGAGACCTCCGCGCAGTCACCCGTCAGCTCAACCGGCGCCCCCGACTCATCCTCGGCGACAGGACCCCAGCCGAGGCCATGCGAGAATGCCTCACAGGCCCATTGACCAGGTGATTCGCAATCACTGATGGAATCCGCCCCGCCTCCGGGGAGATGCGCATGGAGTCATCATCGGGGAAGTCCGCCTTCAGCCGCTGCGATATCTGCTCCGGGCTCCATGCAGTGGCCCACAGGCGGTCCTGCCGCCTCGGCTTGTTCCGGCCCTTCCACGGAGCCACCCGCGGCCCCTCAACGGTGCGGCCGTCCGCGGCGTGGACGAGGGTTCCGGCCGGCCGGTCCCGCACGTGGTCGCGCAGACGCGGGCTGGCCACCAGCTTCGCGGTCCTCGGCCGCCGCGCACGCCGCTCGGCATGCCACTGCGCCAGCGAGGCCCGGTACTCCAAGGGGCAGCTCCGGGTGGAGGCATTGCGCCTCAGCTCCCGCGAGACCGTCGAGGGCGAACGCCCCGGACGCCGCGCGATCGCACGGACGCCGAGGTCCCGGGCACGCAGCAGAGCGATCTCCTCCCGCCAGGCCACGCCCGGCCGGCCCGGCGACGGCATCTGCCCGCGATACTCCCGCGCCACCCGCTGCCGATTCCCCACACCCATCCGCAAACCTCCAGCTCACAGAGGTGTTGCCACGATCAGTTGAATCCGCCCAGTACACATCGAAGGAATTCGCTGATCTGCGCGGTGAGTTGGGCGTGAAGCAGCCCACGGGGGCCGTCGGGACGAGCGCAGCTCTGCCCGATCGACTACGAACGCGAGCACGCAATCACGTCCGATAACCTGGAACTCACCGCATAAGCACACAAACCGGTGTCTACCATCCCGGGGAAGCCCCATATATAACACGCACCGGGATCGAAGCGGCCTTCGGACAAGGACTCCGACGCTCCGGACTGCGACGGACCCGCTACCGGGGACTGGACAAGACGCGCTTCCAGCACGTACTGACCGCCGCCGCCCTGAACCTTCTCCGCACCGACGCCTGGCTCCCCGAAACGCCCCTCGCCAAGACCAGGACCTCACGCTTCCGCCGCCTCCAACCTCAATAGGCATCACCGAATTCGCCAACCGTGTCCCCGGCGGGACACCATCCTGACCTGCCCACCGAACTCACCGCATGGCCTCAAAACAAGATCACCGAGTGGCCGTCGATACACCACCCCCGCGGACGTCATTACAGATGAACGTCCACAGTGTAAGGTAGATGCATGTCTACGTACTCGATCGTCGAAGCACGGGCCAAGATCGGCGAACTCGCACGCCGTGCCGCCGCCCAGCACGAGCGCATCACCCTCACTGACCGCGGAGTTCCCGTCGGTGCCTCACTGATCGCCGACAGCGACCTGGAAGACCTCGAAGACGCACTCGCTATCGCCCGGTACGAGCTCCAAAAGGAACGCGGCACCCTGCGCCTGCTCCCCCACGACCAGGCCATGCGCATCCTTGACGGCGAAGAAGAGATG
>NZ_JOJM01000157.1 GCF_000720325.1 Streptomyces sp. NRRL B-1347 | reverse complement strand
CGCACTCCCGCATCCGCCCCGCGAACACCGGACTGGAGTCCAGGAGTTCGACCGCCATACCGGCCCACTGCGAACCCTGCCCCGGGAACACGAACACCGCACGACCCGCACCGGGCACCGCACGACCCGCGACCACGCCACCAGCCGCTGCGTCGCCCTCCGCCAACCGCTCAAGGGCGGCGAGCAGTTCCTCGCGGTCGCGGCCGAGGACGACGCCCCGGTGCTCGAACCGCGAACGAGTGACCGTCAGGGACCAGCCGACGTCCGTCAGGGCGATCCTTTCGGTCCTTTCGGTGCCGTCGTCGTCCGCGTCGGCGAGCAGTCGCTCCCGCAGCCGGTCCGCCTGCGCGCGCAGCGCGCTCTCGCTCTTCGCCGACAGGGCCAGCGGTATCAGACCCGGGACCACCGAGGGTGCGGCGGTCGGTGCGGGCCCGTCGCCGGCGTCGGCGGGAAGTGGTTCCTCCACCGGTGCCTGCTCCACGATCACGTGCGCGTTGGTGCCGCTCATGCCGAAGGAGGAGACGCCCGCGCGCCGCGGCCGCCCCGTCTCCGGCGCGGTCCACTCGCGCGCCTCGGTCAACAGCTCGACGGCCCCTTCGGACCAGTCGACCTCGGTCGTCGGTGTCTCGACGTGCAGCGTCTTCGGCAGGACGCCGTGCCGCATCGCCATGACCATCTTGATGACGCCCGCGACGCCCGCGGCCGCCTGGGCGTGCCCGATGTTGGACTTGACGGAGCCGAGCCACAGCGGCTCCCGGTCGTCGGGCCGGTCCTTTCCGTACGTGGCGATGAGGGCCTGGGCCTCGATGGGGTCGCCGAGGGACGTGCCGGTGCCGTGCGCCTCCACCGCGTCCACGTCGGCGGCCGTCAGGCGGGCGCTGGTGAGGGCGGCGCGGATGACGCGCTGCTGGGACGGGCCGTTGGGGGCGGTCAGGCCGTTGCTGGCGCCGTCCTGGTTGATGGCGGAGCCCCGTACGACCGCGAGGACCTTGTGGCCGTTGCGGCGCGCGTCCGAAAGGCGCTCCAGGACCAGCATGCCGACGCCTTCGCCGACGCCGAAGCCGTCGGCGTCCTGGGCGAACGGCTTGCAGCGGCCGTCCGCGGCCAGGCCGCGCTGGCGGCTGAAGGCGACGAGGGTGTCGGGCGTCGACATGACCGTGGCGCCGCCCGCGAGGGCGAGGGTGCACTCGCCCTGGCGCAGCGCCTGCGCCGCGAGGTGCAGGGCCACGAGGGAGGACGAGCAGGCCGTGTCGACGGTCACCGCGGGGCCTTCGAGGCCGAAGGAGTAGGCGAGGCGGCCGGAGATGACGCTGGTGGAGTTGCCGGTCATGAGGTGGCCTTCGAGGCCGTCGGGCACCTCCCGCAGGCTTTCGCCGTAGCCCTGCGACGAGGCGCCGACGAAGACGCCGCCCGCGCTGCCGCGCAGGGCCGCCGGGTCGATCCCGGCGCGTTCGAAGGCCTCCCACGCCGTCTCCAGGAGGAGCCGCTGCTGCGGGTCCATGGCGAGCGCCTCGCGCGGCGAGATGCCGAAGAACGCGGCGTCGAACTCACCGGCCTCGTGCAGGAAGCCGCCGCCGCGCGAGTACGTGGTGCCCTGGTGGTCGGGGTCCGGGTCGTACAGGCCCGCGGTGTCCCAGCCGCGGCCCTCGGGCAGTCCGGAGGTGGCGTCGGCGCCCGCGCCGACGAGCCGCCACAGGTCCTCGGGGTTCGCCACGCCGCCGGGGAAGCGGCAGCTCATGGCGACGATGGCGATGGGCTCGTCCGGGTGCTCCTGCGTGGGGGCTGGCAGGGCGCCGCCCGCCGTCGCCTCGTGGCCGCCGTCACCGTCGCCGTCGCCGTCGGTCAGTGCGGAGGCGAGGTGGCGGGCCAGGGCGAGCGGGTTGGCGTAGTCGAAGACGAGTGTGGCGGGCAGCCGCAGGCCGCTCGTCTCCTTCAGGCGGTTGCGCAGCTCGACGGCGGTCAGCGAGTCGAAGCCCAGGTCGCGGAAGGCGCGTTCGGCGTCCACGTCGTCGCCGGACGCGTAGCCGAGGACGGCGGCGGCCTGGCCGCGCACGTGGTCGAGGAGCGCCCGTTCGCGTTCGCCGCCCGGCAGGCCCCGCAGGCGGCGCACCAGGGCGGGCGTGTCGCCGTCCGCGCCGTCCCGGTCCGCGACGGCGCGTCGGGCGGGGCCGCCGGGGACGAGGCCGCCGAGCAGCGGCGGCAGGTGCGGGCCGTGCGCGGTACGCAGCGCGGCGGTGTCCAGGCGCACCGGCACGAGGGCGGCGGCGCGCAGGCCGAGCGCGGCGTCGAGCAGGCCGAGGCCCTGCTCGGTGGCGAGCGGGGCGACGCCGGAGCGGGTCATCCGGTCCAGGTCGTCGGCGGTGATCTGCCCGGCCATGCCGCCGCGTTCGGCCCACAGGCCCCAGGCGAGCGAGGTCGCGGGCACGCCCTGGCCGCGCAGGGTGTGCGCGTAGGCGTCGAGGAAGGTGTTGCCCGCCGCGTAGTTGCCCTGTCCCGCGCCGCCGAGGACGCCCGCGACGGAGGAGAACAGGACGAACGCGGCGAGGCCGGTGTCCGCGGTGAGCGCCCGCAGGTTGACGGCGGCGTCGACCTTGGGCCGCAGGACGCGGTCCAGCTGCTCGGTGGTGAGCGAGGAGGTGATGCCGTCGTCGAAGACGCCCGCGGTGTGGACGACCGCCGTGAGCGGGTGCTCGTCGGGTACGCGGGTCAGCGCGGCCGCGAGGGCGTCCCGGTCCGCGGCGTCGCAGGCCACGAGGTCGATGCCGACGCCCAACTCACCCAGCTGCTGGACGAGTTCGGTGGCGCCGGGCGCTTCGGGGCCGCGGCGGCCGAGGAACAGCAGGTGCCGCACGCCGTGCTCGGTCGCGAGGTGCCGGGCGACGAGGCCGCCGAGACCGCCGGGGGCGCCGGTCACCAGGGCGGTGCCGGACGTGTCCAGGACGGCCGGGTCCTCGGCGGGTTCGCCGAGGTCGCGGGTGAGCCGGGGGACGAGCACGGCACCGGCGCGCACGGCGCACTCCGGCTCGCCGTGCGCGGCCGCGGCGGGCAGCGCCCGCAGCGACTCGGGCGCGCCGTCGACGTCGGCGAGGACGAACCTGCCGGGCTCCTCCGACTGCGCGGAGCGCAGCAGACCGAGTACGGCGGTGTGCGCGAGGCCGGGCACCGGCTCGTCGGCGGTGACGGCGGCGGCGCCGCGCGTCAGGACGATCAGGCGCGCGTCGGCGAGGTGTTCGTCGGCGAGCCACGCCTGGACGAGGGCGAGCGCGTCAGCGATGGTGGTGTGCACGGCGGCCGCGATGTCGTCAGCGGCAGCCGCGTCGGCTTCCCCCGTCAGGTCGGGGGCGGCGACCACGACGCCGGGCGCGGGCACGGTGCCGTCGGCGACCGCCGCGGCCAGGTCGGCGAGGGCGGGGTACGGGGTGACGTCGACGCCGTCCTCGCGCAGGGCGCCCGCCACGTGCGCGGCGCCCGCGCCGAACACGGCCCAGGAGCCGACCAGGCCCGCGCCTGCGGCCGGCGCCGCCACCCAGTTGACGCGGTACAGGTGCGGTACGCGGGTGCGCTGCACGGCGAGGCCCCGACGCGCGTCGACGGTGCGGGACACCAGCGCGCCGATCCGGGCGACGGGAGCTCCGGTTTCGTCGGCCAGCAGGACGGAGACGGTGTCGCCACCGCTGCCGGACCGGGTCAGGCGTACGCGCAGGGACTTCGCGCCGGTCGCGTACAGGGAGACGTCGCTCCAGGAGAAGGGAAGGCGGGGCGCGCCGGCCTCGTCGCCGCCGGATCCTTGCGCGTCGCCCCGCGCGGCTTCCTGCGCGTCGTCCTGTGCCAGGTGTGCCGCCTGCAGCGCCGCGTCGAGGAGCACGGGGTGCAGGCCGAAGCGGCCCGCCTCGTCGCGCCGGTCCTCGGGGACGCTCACCTCGGCGAACACTTCGTCGCCGCGCCGCCAGGCGCCGCGCAGGCCCTGGAACGCGGGACCGTACTGGACGTCCGCCGCGGCGAATTCCTCGTACAGGCCCTCGACGCCGACGGCCTCCGCGCCGCGCGGCGGCCACTGGGCCAGGTCGGAGTCGCCGGGCGCGGCGGCGGCCGTGCTCACGGTCAGCACGCCGGTGGCGTGCCGGGCCCACGGCTCGGCGTCCGCGCCGTCCGTACCGTCCGCGCCGGGTCCGGCCTCCGGCCGGGAGTGGAAGGCCAGCGACCGCCGCCCGAAGGCGTCGGCGGGGCCCACGGTCAGCTGGAGCTGCACGCCGCCCGTCCCCGGGATGACCAGCGGCGTCTCCATGGTGAGCTCTTCGACCAGGTCGCAGCCGACCTGGTCCCCCGCGCGCGTCGCCAGCTCCACGAACGCGGTCGCGGGCAGCAGCACGGCGCCCGCCACCGCGTGGTCGGCCAGCCAGGGGTGCGTGCGCAGCGAGAGCCGCCCGGTGAGCAGATGCCCGTCCCCGTCGGCCAGCGGCACCGCCGCACCCAGGAGCGGGTGGGCCGCGTCGTCGAGCCCGGCCGCGGTGACATCACCGGCGGCGGAGTCGGCGTGCAGCCAGTAGTGCTGACGCTGGAAGGGGTAGGTGGGCAGGTCGATCGTCGCGTGCGTGCCGGGGAGGAGGGCCTTCCAGTCCAACTCGGCGCCATGGACGTGGGCTTCCGCGAGGGACGCGGCGAGGCGGTCGGCGCCGCCTTCGTCGCGGCGCAGGGAGCCGAGGGCGGCCGCCGGGCTGTCCGTGGCGTCGATCGTCGCCTGGACCGGGACCGTGAGCACCGGGTGGGGGCTCATCTCCAGGAACAGGCCGTGGCCCTCGGCGAGGAGGCCACGGGTGGCGTGCTCGAAGAGAACCGTCTGGCGGAGGTTGCGGTAC
>NZ_JOJM01000156.1 GCF_000720325.1 Streptomyces sp. NRRL B-1347 | reverse complement strand
CACCCTCACGGAACTCGGCATCGTACTTCCGTCGCTTCTCCGCCATGACCCTCAACTACCCCTATGGTCACGACTCCACAGTACGAGGGGAAGGTCACATCTGCTACCGCAGACTCACCAAATGAGATGATGTCTTAGGCTCGAAGCGCCGACCGGTGGGGTGCATGTGGAGGTTATGGGGGGCGATGATGAAGCGGACGTTGGTGTGTGGATGGGTGCCGGGCATGTGCCGCAGGGTCCAGTGGGTGGTGATGGTTGCCAGGGCGATGGTGGCCTCGGTGAGGCCGAATATGTCGCCGATGCATTTTCGGCGGCCGCCTCCGAACGGCAGGAACGCGGAGTTGGGTGACTGCGGGGCGGCGGAGTTGTTGGGCTGGGCCCAGCGGTTGGGATCGAAGCGGTGGGGCTGGGGGAAGTGTTCTGGCATGTGGTGGATGAGGTATGGGCTGAACGCCAAGACGGTGCCGGCGGGCAGTGAGGTACTGCCGAGTTGGCAGGGCTTGGTGGTCTGGCGGGTGAGGAACCATCCGGGCGGGTAGAGCCGGAGGGTCTCGCTGAGGACCTGTCCGGTCAGCGGCAGGTTGGGGAGGTCGTCGAGGGTGGGTGGCCGTCCTTGCAGGACGTGGTCGACTTCCGTGTGGAGCCGGTCCTCGACGTCCGGGTGTTCGGCCAGCAGGTGCAGGGCCCACGCGATCGTGTTCGCGGCGGTGTCGGCGCCCCCGATAAGCAACGTCAGTACCTGGTCGAAGACTTCTTCCGTGGTGAAGGTCAGGGGCGGGGCGGAGTGGTGCGCTGATCCGTCGTCCTGGGTGGCGAGGATGGAGGAGAGCAGGTCCTGGATGCCTGTGTCGCGGTCCTGGCGGTCGGTGATGATGCGGGCGATCGCGTCATGCAGCCGGGTGCGTGCCTGGCTGTAGTGCCGGTTGCCCGGGGTGGGGAGTTGGTTGAGCCACGTGGGCGAGAGCATCCGCCGGAACATGCCGGCCAGGACGGTGTGGATGTCGTCGAGTCGTTCCGGGGGCGGGCTGTCGGTGCCGAAGAGGGTCCGGACGGCGACCTGGGTGGTGTAGATCTGCATGTGCGCCGGGATATCGACCGGTTTTCCCTCCTGCCATGACGTGGCGGTGCGCGTGGCTTCTTCGGCCATGGTCTGGGCGTAACCGGAGAGCAGGGAACGGCGGAAGGCGGGCTGGAGGAGCCGGCGTTGTTTGATGTGTGCGTCGTGCGGACAGGTGAACAGCCCGTTTCCCACGATCTCCCGGGCCCTTTCGAACTGCTTTCCTCCTTTGTCGAAGATGTGGTCTTCCCGCAGGAGCTGCTGGGTGAGAGCGAGGTCGCAGACCACGAGGATGTCTGTTCCCCCGGCACGGATTCTGACGATCTTGCCGTGGGCGGGAAGAGATTCAAGGAACTCCAGCGGGCGGCGAAGGAGCGCCGTTGTATGGCCGAGCAAAGGCCAGGCGCCGGGAGCGGCGGCGAGCGTGGGTTGCTGGAGTGCCATGGTCTTCCTTTGGCGGCGTTGGGTTCCGGTACGGGCAACGCGGCTCTGTTGCCGGGGTGTTGGCGCGCCGGGTCGGCCACGCTCACTGGCTGTTGTGGTGGGCGTGGCCGAGGCGGGCGCGTCAAGTGATCAGGTCGGGAACGCTCCAGTAGTCACGGTGCGTTTTGATCTTGCCTGCGGCGTCGAGCTGCACGATGGCCACGCCCTGCACGGTGCGGGTCTTGCCGCGCATGGTGTCCGGGACAGTGTGGAAGCTTCCTTCGAGGGTGGCGGTGAACTCCCACTCCATCACCGCACTGTTGCCGGATATGAATCCGTTGCGGAGGCTGACGGTGCAGTCGGGGAACGCCTCGAACCAGTCGGCGTACCACTTTTCGAGTTCGGTCTGGCCATTGAAGGTGAGGTGGAAGCCCATGTCCCCGTAGACGATGTCGGGGGCAAAGAGTGCAGTGTACGCCTTGGCGTCGCGGGAGTTGACGGCGGTCAGGAAGTCGGCTGCCATCCGGTCCAGGTCGATGGCGCTGGGCTGTGGGTTCACCAGGGTTCCCTTCTGGGAGAGTTGTGTTCTGGGACGGAGGGCCTTCAGTGATGGATGGTGGGGCCGTCGGGTGTGTCGTAGCGGCCGGAGTTCTCGGCCCAGTCGAGGTCGCCTCGCATCACGGTGCGCAGGGCGTCGGTGACGTAGCGGTCGACCGTGGTGCGTTCGACATCTGACAGTGCGCGGTAGGCGCTGGACTGTGGAAGCTCGGCTTCGAGGAGGACGAAGCGTGTGGTGCGCCGGCGGAGCATCTCGGCCGCTTCACAGACCGCCTGGTCGAAGGAGAGGGTGCCGTCGCTGCTGAGGATGAGGACGATGTTGTGGACATCGCCCAGGGAGCGTTCCTTCTCCGCGGAGCAGATGTCGTTGTGGAGGGAGTCGACCTCGGCGGCGATGGCCCGCATTTCGGTCAGCGGCTGGTCTGTGAATACCTTCTCAGGCACCTCGTAGTGCCCGAGGCGTTCGGCCAGGTCGATCGTGGGTTGCACGCCGATGGTGTCGCGGCGCAGGGCTATGTGCTCTTCCACCGTGGGCGTGTTTCCGCGGAGCCGGGTGTGGGCCTCGGTGATGTAGCCGTGCAGGTAGGTGCGCCAGTGCCGGGCGGCTCGTTCCCGCCAGGTGAGGGACATGCCTGACCGGCTGCGCTCCCACAGGTCACGGAACGCCCGGGCGGGGGGAGCCCAGCCGGATGGCAGATCCGGGCGCGGCTCTTCCCAGGGGTCGTCGAGTGCGGCTGCGACCAGGTCCACGAGCGCCTTGGCCAGGGCGGGGGTGGTGCCGAGCTCGCGGTCGAAGAGGTCATCGAAGACGAAGAACCAGCTCATCTGGTCGATGCCGAGGTCGAGGTCGGCGCCGTGTGTGGCGGGGTGGAAGCGGGCGGCGAGTTCGGCGTAGTGGGCGGCCGCATGACGGGCCTCGGCGGCAGTATCGGGAAGCAGGCCGAACCGTCGCGGCCAGGCGAGGTGCTCTGATGCTGCTCGGGGAAGGTCCGGGCTCACCCGGCTGGGGAAGGGGATATGAAGGTCTATTCCGCGCGGCATGACAGTCCTTCCTGTTGCGTCGGCGCGCCTGCCGTCAGCTCACGTCGAGGGGCTGAAATTTTGGGGCAGCCTCCGCGCTCATCAGTTCGCGTGGCAGGGCGAAGTGCTGCAGTTCGGCGGCGGCGGTGATGCTCTCCACGTCGTCGAATCCATGAGCTGCCAGCCAGCGCAGGACGCCGTCGACCAGGATGTCCGGGACGGACGCGCCTGAGGTGACGCCGATCGTGGTGGCGTCGGCCAGCCAGGCTTCGTCGATCTCGTCGGCGTGGTCGACGAGGTGGGCGGCGCGGGCGCCGGCCTGGAGGGCGACTTCGACCAGGCGCTGTGAGTTGGAGGAGTTCTTCGAGCCGACGACCAGGACCAACTCGCATTCGGCGGCGATCTGTTTGACCGCGAGCTGTCGGTTCTGCGTGGCGTAGCAGATGTCGTCGCCCGGCGGTGACTGGAGGTTCGGGAACCTTGTCTTCAGGGCGGTGACGGTCTGCTGGGTTTCGTCGACGGGCAGGGTGGTCTGGGACAGCCACACCACCCGGCCGGGGTCGCGGACCTCGACGTGCGCGGCGTCCTCGGGGCCGTCGACGAGCGTGGTGCGGTCCGGTGCCTCGCCCAGGGTGCCGATGACTTCCTCGTGACCGTCGTGGCCGATCAAGAGGATGTCGTAGCCGTCGGCTGCGTAGCGGACGGCTTCCTTGTGGACTTTGGTGACCAGGGGGCAGGTGGCATCAATGACGGTGAGATGCCGTTCGGCCGCTGCCTGGTGGACCGTGGGGGCTACGCCGTGGGCGGAGAAGACGACGACGCTGCGCTCGGGAACGTCGTCGGTGTCGTCGACGAAGACCGCGCCCCTGTTCTTCAAATCCTGGATGACGTGCTGGTTGTGGACGATTTCGTGGCGCACGTACACAGGTGGCCCGTAGATCTCGAGGGCCTTCTCCACGGTGGCGATGGCCCGGTCCACGCCGGCGCAGCAGCCGCGCGGGGCCGCCAAAAGTACCCGCTTGCGGCCGGTCATGAGGTGCGCTCCACGGTCTGGGCGGCGATCTGCCGCAATGCGGCGGCAGCGTGCGTGGTGTCGAGGGTGGCCAGTGTCTCCTCGTACCGGCTGGTGATCAGGCTCTCGACGCTCGTGCGGGCGCCGGTGTCCTCGAGTACCTGGCGCAGGCGGGCGGCGTCTTCGTCGTTCAGGTGCGGGTTGCCCACCAGCTTGTCCAGCAGGGCCTGTTGGGTGGGAGTGGCGTGCTGGGCGGCGAGGGCAAGCAGGACGGTGCGTTTTCCTTCGCGTAGGTCGTCCAGGACGGATTTCCCGGTGCGGGCGGGGTTACCGAAGACGCCGAGGAGGTCGTCGCGGAGCTGGAAGGCATCGCCCAGCGGCAGCGCGTAGCGGGACAGGGCGGCCAGCAGGCTCACATCGGCTCCGGCCAGGGCGGCTCCGGTGTGCAGGGGGCGTTCGACGGTGTATTTGGCGGTCTTGTAGCGGATCACCTGCCAGGCGGTGTCCAGGTCGGTCAGGGGCCGCAGCAGCGCGGTGAGATCGAGGTACTGGCCGTAGATGACTTCCTGGCGCATCACGTCGATGATCCGGCGCAGCTCTGGTGCCCTCACGGCCAAGGGGCCGCTGGGGTCGAGGAGTTCGTCCGCCCAGGCCAGGGCCATGTCGCCGATCAGGATCGCCGCGCTGGCCCCTAGTGCTCGATTCCTCAAAGGCGGTACTCGAAACGGCGGCGGAGGAGACGGGTGGGCGGGGCCGGTCTGCCCCAGATCCAGGGTTTGGCGCGGGCGT
>NZ_JOJM01000155.1 GCF_000720325.1 Streptomyces sp. NRRL B-1347 | reverse complement strand
CGGCATACGAGATCAGCCTCGGTCTCGTGGGCTCGGAGATGTGTATAAGAGACAGGCCCGGTAGGGGGTGTGGGGCCAGGCGGTCACGGGCCGGATGCCGTGCAGGGCGTTGACCAGCCACACCTCGTGGCCGCTCAGGTCGGCCGGGCGGGCCGGGCGGGCGGCGAGGGGGATGCCGAGCCGGGTGGCGCGGGCGGTGATCCAGGCGGCGGTGATGCCGGGCAGGACGGGCAGGCCGGGCGCGGGCAGGCACAGCCTCTCGCCCTCCCACCACAGCAGGGTGGCCGAGGTGGACTCGCTCACCCAGCCGCCGGGGGTGGTCAGCAGGTAGTCGTCGGCGCCCCGGTCCAGGGCGTGGGCGCGCAAGGTGCCCAGGGCGGCGAGGTCGGGGCCCTTGCGGCGCGGGCAGGTGCGCGGGTCGGGCCCGTACCAGCAGCCCAGGCGCACCTGGGCGGTGCGGGCGGGGCTGGGCCGCAGGCGCAGGCCCAGCACCGGCCGGGCGCCGCCGAGCAGTTCGACGCGCGGGAACCAGGCGCCGGTGCGCGGCAGCCGGGCCAGGACCTGGGTGAAGAAGCCGCCCGCGTCCAGGCCGGGGCCCGCGCCCGCGGCCCGGCAGGCGGCCAGGAAGCGGGCCCGGTGCCCGGCGGTGAACCGGGCCCGGCCGCCCTGGACGAGCCAGGAGTCGGCGGCCAGGACCGGGGCGTCGGGCGGGCTGGCGGGGGCCAGGTGGGAGCCGGGCCGCCAGGCGAACCAGGCCGTCTGCTGGCTGGGCACGGCGGTTCAGTACTTTCCGTGCACGGCGGTGGCCGGTGCGGTGCGCGGCCCGTAGGGGGCGCGCTCCAGCCATTCGCCCCAGGCGGGCACCAGCGGGGCCATCCGGGCGGAGAAGGCCTGCAGCAGCCGGGTCCTGCGGTGGCGGGGGCGCAGATGGGCCAGGGCGGTGCCGGCCGCGCGGGAGTTGAACAGGGCGGCCTCGCGGCGGGCGTGGGCGAACGCGCCGACGGCCGCGGCGCGTTCCCCGCCCGCCAGCACCTGGGCGACGGCGTCGGCGGCGGCCACCGAGTCGGCGATGCCGCTGTTCATGCCGCGCGCCCCGAACGGCGGGAACAGGTGCGAGGCCTCGCCCACCAGCAGCACCCGGTGCGCGGGGTCGGTGAAGGCGTCGGCCACGACCTGCAGGAAGTGGTAGCGCGAGACCCACAGAAGGCGGTCGGCGTAGGCGGGGGGCACCACGCGGGCCACCCAGGCGCGGGCGGCCTCCTCGGTGGCCCACTGCTCGGGGTCGTCGCCGTCCTTGCCCTGCAGGTCGAGCTGGAAGCCGCCGGCGAAGGGCACCCGCATCACGCTGCGCCCGCCGAGCGCGGGGTGTTCGTAGGTGAACACGCGCTCCAGGGGCAGCGGGTCGGCGGGGTCCTCGGCGATGTCGACCACGACGTGGAAGGCCTTCGAGCGGGTGCCGCTCATGGGGATGCCCAGGGCGTGGCGCACGGTGGAGCGGGCGCCGTCGGCGGCGATGACGAACCGGGCGTGGTGGACGGTGCCGTCGGCGGTGAACACCCGCACGTCCTCGGGGCCGGGTTCGGTGCCGGTGACGGGGGCGCCCCAGACGAAGCGGACGCCGGCGTCCTGGCAGGCGCGCAGCAGGTGCTTTTCGGTCTCGACCTGGCGCAGGCTGGTGAAGGGCGGGGCGCCGGCGCCGGTCTGGAGGGGGTAGGTGCGGGAGAAGACCTCGCGGTCCTTGTAGACGGTGCGGCGGGTGGGCCAGATGACGCCGTGGTCGATGAGGGTCTGGTCCAGGCCGGGGCTGATGGTGCCCAGCAGGTTCAGGGAGTCGCGGTGGACGAACAGGGCGCGGCTGCCGGGGCGGCGCCGGTCGGCGGGGTCGGCTTCCAGGACGGTGACGGGGATCTGGTGGTGGCGCAGGGCCAGGGCCGCGGTGAGCCCGACCGGGCCTGCGCCGACCACGAGGACGGGGTGCGTCTGGGGGTGGGGCGAGGGGGGTGCCATGGTCAGTCCTTCCAGCAAAGAGGCGTAGCGGGCGGGGAGTCGAGGGCCAGGGGTCAGGTGGCGGGGGTCAGGTGGTGGCGGGGGTGGGGGTGGGGGCGGCCGGGTGCTGGCCGTCGCGGAGCATGCGGGTGATCTCCACGCGGCGGACCTTCCAGGTGGAGGTGCGCGGCACCTCGGCGAAGGGCCAGTGCAGGGGGGCGGCCAGGGCGGGCAGTCCGGCGGTGGCCTGCTGCCAGCGCTCCTGGCTGAGGGGGGCGTCGCGGCGGGTGCAGATCACCGGCACGGGGGTGTGGTCGGCGCCGGGCACGATGATCACTTCGAGGAGTTCGTCGAGGCGGGACATCAGGACGTCCTCGAGTTCGAGGTTGCTGTCGATGGTGTCGATCTGGTCGATCTCGCGGTCGATGAGGCGGAGTTTGCCGCCGCGGTGCAGGGAGCCCATGTCGCCCAGGCGCCACCAGCCGTCGTGGCGCTGGTTCTGGTAGCGCTCGTCCTCGCCGAGGTAGGTCATGATCGTGCCGCGGCCGCGCAGTTCGAGGTGGCCGGCCTGGCCGCGCGGGACGGGGCGGCCGTTGTCGTCGACGGCGCGCAGCTTGATGAAGCCGGGCAGGACGAAGCCGACGTCGCGGCCGTCGTTCTTCTCGGCGCTCTTGCGGGTGTACCAGGCGCCGGAGATGGGGCCGGTCTCGCTCTGTCCGTAGAGCTGGACCAGCAGGGGGCGGCGGCGGTGGGAGGCGGCGAGCAGGCGCTGGATGGTGCGGGGGTGGATGGCGTCGAAGGTGCTGCTGTAGTAGCGGACGCTGGACAGCGGGGCGCCGGGGGCGTCGGCGAGGTCTTCCCACTGGATGAAGTTGTTGGGGTGGGTCTCGACCAGGCCGGGGCGGGTGCGGGTGAAGATCGGGGCGACCGTGTCGGGGTCGGGGTCGGTGAGGATGACCAGCGGGTTGCCGTAGTTCAGGAACACGCCCAGGGAGTGGTAGAAGCGCGAGTGGACGTAGCTCATGGCCAGGGCGACGGTTTCCTTCTTGCGGACGGGCCAGGCGATGAGCTGCTGGGGCAGCAGCCGGTGGAAGAGGGCGCGGGCGTTGTGGACCATCAGCTTGTTGACGCCGGTGGTGCCGGAGCTGTGGGTGATCAGGGCGGTCTGGCGGCGGTGCAGGCGCACCGGCTCGCGGCGGGGGGCGTCGGTGATGTCGGCCAGCAGCCGCAGGCTGCCGTGGGCGGCGGTGCCGGCCAGCACGGTGTCGCGCACCAGGGGGGTGAGGTCGGTGCCGGCCAGGGGGCCACAGAGTTTGGCGGCGTCGCTGATGAGCCAGGGCTGGTCCAGGCGGGCCAGGAGCTGGGTGACGACGTCGGGGCTCAGGGCGGCGGACAGCACGACGGGGACGGCGCCGATGCGGGCGGTGGCGGCGGCCAGCAGGGCGATGTCGAAGTTGTCGTCCTTGTGGACGGCGACGCGTTCGGTGGGGCGGATGCCCACGTGCCACAGCCGGGCGGCGAGGTCGTCGACGAGGTCGGCGACGGAGCGGTAGGTCAGGTCGGTGCCGGCGCCGGGGAAGGTGGCGAGCGGCTGGTCGAGGGTGACGGGCACGGGCCCGTGCTTCTCGGCGGCCTTCTCCCACAGCAGCCCGAGGTAGAAGGCCTTCTCGGGCAGGGCGAGCCTGGGCATGAGGGGTGTCCTTTCGTGGCGGCCGCGGGCGGCCGGTCAGACGGTCAGCGGGCAGTGGCAGCAGGGGCGTTGGCGCTGGCGGAGCTGTCGGCGTTGGCGCTGTCGGTGGTGGTGCGGATGAGGAAGCGCTGGAGTTTGCCGGTGGCGGTGCGCGGCAGGGAGTCGACGAAGTGCACGCTGCGCGGCACTTTGAAGGGGGCCAGGCGGGTGCGGGCCAGGGCGGTCAGTTCGGCTTCCAGGCCGGCGGCGTGCCCGGGGCGGTGGGGGACGACGAAGGCGCGCAGTTTGGTGGCGCCTTCGGCGTTGGGCAGGGAGGCGACGGCGACGTCGCGCACGGCCGGGTGG
Organism: Streptomyces sp. NRRL B-1347; assembly: GCF_000720325.1. GTDB lineage: Bacteria > Actinomycetota > Actinomycetes > Streptomycetales > Streptomycetaceae > Streptomyces. Next base: position 1,176 of record NZ_JOJM01000155.1, on the reverse strand, counting down.
GCGGCGAGGACTTCTTCGACCTCGGTGGGGGAGATGGTGATGCCGCCGACCATCTCCAGGTCGTCGGCGCGGCCGCGGTGGGTGTAGGTGCCGTCGGGGTTGCGTACGGCGCGGTCGCGGGTGGCCAGCCAGCCGTCGACGAGGGTGCGGGCGGTCTCCTCGGGCCGGTTGAGGTAGTGGGGCATCAGGGTGGGGCCGCGGACCCACAGGTCGCCTTCGACGCCGTCGGGCAGGGGGGCGTGGTGGCGGTCGCGCAGCTGGAGTTCGAAGCCGGGCACGGGGGTGCCGACGGTGCCGGGGGTGTGGCGGGTGAGGCTGTTGGAGCTGAAGGCGTGGCCGGCTTCGGTGGAGCCGAGCTGGTCCAGGACGGGGGCGTCCAGGTGGGCGGTGATGCGGGCGGCCAGGGCGGGGCTGAGGCGTTCGCCGGCGGAGACGGCGGCGCGCAGGTGACCGAAGGCGGCCGGGTCGCCGTGGGTGAGCAGGGCGGCGTAGGCGGAGGGGACCGCGTGCAGGTGGGTGACGCGGTGGCGGGCGGCCAGGGCGGCGATGGCCGCGGGGCGGGGCGGGGCGGGCAGCAGGACGGCGGAGCCGCCCGAATACAGCGGGAAGGCCAGCAGAAGACGGCATACGAGATCAGCCTCGGTCTCGTGGGCTCGGAGATGTGTATAAGAGACAGGTCGAGGAGCGCGTCGCCGGTGAGGTGGGCCAGGGCGGTGAAGCGGGGGGCCAGGGCGGCATCGGTGAGGGCCAGGCGGGGGCGGGCGTCGCGCACGATGTGGGCGTGTTCGCCGGCGGCCAGGTGCGGGTTGGCCAGGACGGCGACGGCGCCGAGGCGGGCGGTGGCCAGGAACGCGGCGGGCCAGGCGAGGGTGTCGGGCAGGGCGATCAGGACGCGGGTGCCGGGGCGGATGCCGGCGCCGGCCAGGACGGTGGCGGCCTGGGCGGCCAGCTGGTGCAGGCGGCCGTGGGTGAGGGTGTGTGCGTCTTCGTGGTAGGCGGGCCGTTCGAGCCACCCGTTGCGGGCGGCCCGGCGGGCCAGGTCTGCGGCCATGTTCATGGCGTATGGGGTTCCTGTTCTGCGCGGGCGCCGGGGTGCGCGGCCGGGTGGCCCATCTGTCCGGTTTCGCCCCCCGCAGGCTCGCCACCATCCCGGGCCCCGCCGCCACGACCACCGGC
>NZ_JOJM01000154.1 GCF_000720325.1 Streptomyces sp. NRRL B-1347 | reverse complement strand
ACCCCCGGCGAGAGGAGCACGCGATAGCCGCACGCCGGACCAGACGGCACCACCGCAGGACGGACCACAACCGCAGACAGGAGGACCCAGACCCCCCCCCTGCCCCAGGCCACTCCCCGGCAGAAGGGCCCCCCGTCCCTTCGACCGTTCCGACCACCGGCAGCATCCCCACAACCGAAGAAACCCCCGGCGAGAGGAGCACGCGATAGCCGCACGCCGGACCAGACGGCACCACCGCAGGACGGACCACAACCGCAGACAGGAGGACCCAGACCCCCCCCGGGGCGGCCGTAGACCAACGGCCGCCCCGCTTCCTTGCGCGCATCCGGCAGGGAGGGACAACGCAGAGGCGGGAGAGGCCGGTCGGGCTCTCCCGCCTCTGCGTGCCTGGCGGGCGCGCGGCTGCTACACCGGCACGGCGTCGGGCCTGGGCGCCGGCAGCTGGAAGACCTCGGCGAGCAGCTGGTAGGAGCGCACCCGGTCGGCGGGGTCGGCGGTCAGGGTGTTCACCAGGATCTCACCGGTGGCGTGGTCGGCGGCCAGGGCGGTCAGCCGGGCGTGCACCTGCTCGGGGGTGCCGGCCACCAGGGTGCGGCGCAGCGCGCCGGCGCGCTCCGCCTCCAGCTCGCTCCACCGGTGCCCGCGCACGCTGCCGGCCAGGGGCAGCGGCAGGTCCTGGCCCAGGTCCTTGCGGCTGCGCCACAGCAGCACGCTCCGCGCGAGCTCCTCCGCCTTGGCCTCGGTGTCCGCGCACACCACGCGCACGGCCACCACGCCGCGCTGCGGGCTGTGCCCGGCGGCGCCGAGAGCGGCGCGGTAGGCGTCAAGGACGGCCCGGCCCGGCTTGTGGGTCAGGAAGTAGGCGTAGGCGAAGGAGGCGCCCAGCTGCCCGGCGTGGCGGGCGGAGTTGGTGCCCGCGCCCAGCAGCCACAGCCGCGGCGGCACGGGCGCGCTCTGGTCGGGGTCGGGGCGCCGGCCCGGGATCAGGCCCAGGTGCAGGCGCACCTCCTCCACCTGGGCGGGGAAGCGGTCGGCGGGGCCGCCGGCGCGCCCCACCCCGAGGTCGACGCGGCCCGGGTGCAGCGCGGCCAGCACGTTGAAGACCTCGGCCACCTTCGCCGCCCGGTAGCGGGGCAGCAGCACGCCGCCGGTGCCGATGCGCAGGTGGCGGGTGGTGGCCAGGAGCTGTCCTGCCAGGATCTCGGGGGCGGTGCCGGCGAATCCGGGGGAGTTGTGGTGTTCGGCCACCCAGTAGCGGGTGTAGCCCAGGGTGTCCACGGCCCGGGCGAGGTCGGCGGAGGCGCGCAGCGCCTCGGCGGCCGACTGGTCCTCGCCGACGGGGGACTGGTCCAGGACCGAAAGGCGCAGCGGTGCCTGCTCCATCAGGCCTCCTTGGGTGCGGCGGCGGCCGCGGGGGCGCCGTGCGGGTCGGTGATGGCGGGCACGATGCGGAAGTCGCGCTGGAAGACCAGGTTGTGCAGGTCGGCGGTGGCGATCGCGCGCAGGGTGGGCACCTCGGCGGCGGCCTGCTCGTCGGTGAAGACGTTCAGCGGCCACTCGGCGACGGTGGCGCCGCGCAGGTGCGGGTGGTGGAATCCGCGGCCGTAGTGCGCCACCAGGCTGATCGGGTCGATGCCCTCGGTGCGCTGCTGGGGCCAGGTCAGCGCCCAGGTGGCCGCCAGGCCGCCGTCCCCGGCCCGGATCGCCCCGCTGGCGCGGACCTGGCCCGCCGCGTTGAGCAGGTGGGTGTTGACCTCTGCCAGGACCTGGCGGGCGTAGGGGTCCAGCAGGGCGACGGCCTGGTGGAACAGTTCCTCCTTGGCCTCGCGTGAGACGGCGCCGTCGCCGTGGGTGCCGTCGCGCAGATCGGCGAAGTGCCGCAGCAGCGCCCCGATCGGGGCGGTGGGGCGCGTCACGCTGGTGTTCATCGGGTGCCTCCTAGGCGGTGCTCGGGCGTGCCAGGGGCGCGGCCCGGGGCACCTGTGGTGCCACATGGCCGCGCATCACCGCTGCCAACCCCCGCACTGCGCCGGCCTGTCCCGCCGTAGCCCGCCCGGCGCCCACTTGGCCAAGTCCCCCCGTCCCCGCCGCCAAGGCGGGGCGGGGCATGTTGCCGAAGTAGCGCCTGGGCCTTTGTGGCCGGCCGCCGGCCCGCGTCACCATGGGAGACAGGAAGCCGGGCACCACACCGGTACGCCCCGCCGCTCACGCGCCCGGCTTCCTTCCCCCGCTCCCTCTGGCGGATCCGTGCCGCTGCCCCCCTTTGGGTTTCCCCCCTCTTCGCCCTTCCGTGAAGGCCGCCCGCCCCCCCGTGGCGGCCGGGAGAGGGGGGTTTCAGCGTTTGGGCGCGGGCCGCGGGGCGCGCACGATCCGCCGGGCCCGCGCCGGCACCCCCGCCGCCCCCGCCGCCCCCGCCGCGCCTGCCGTGCTGCCTGGCCCCGCTGCGGAACTCCCGGCGGCAGGGGCCTGTTCGAGGGCGGCGGCGACCAGGGAGATCAGCCCCGACAGCGCGTCCACCGCGCCGGAGGGCAGCGGCCGCAGCAGCTGGTCGTAGACGGCGTCCGCGGCCCGGCGCACCGCGTCCACCACACGGCGTCCCTCCTCGGTCAGCTGCGCCCAGGAGCCCCGCCCGTCGTGCAGGTCGGCCTCGCGGACCACGTAGCCGGACTCGGCCATCCTGCGGATGATGTTGCTGGTGCCGCCGGAGGACAGGTGGCAGCGCTCGGCGAGTTCACCGGGCCGCAGCCGGTAGCCGCGTTCGGCGCCCGCGCCGCGCAGGGCGGCCAGGACCTCGAAGTCGGCGCGGGTCAGGCCCCGCTGGGCGGCTTCGGTGTCGGTGACGGCGTCCATGGCGGCGGCCAGGCGGGTGGCCTGGGCGGCGAGGTGCGCCGGGGTGCAGCGTGCCGTGGGTGTCTGGGCCATCAGTACCTCTTCCTGTGCCGGCCGCTTCGCGGGGCCACGTTCGCGCGTCACGAAGCGGCAGCGCAGTGTAGACAACGGGGGCGGGGCCTGGCACGCGGCTACTCGCGGCCGGTGGCGGCGGCCATGACGGGCGCCGCGCTGTCCCGGGCGGGCCGGGCGGCGGGCGCGGCGAGGGCGGCGCCGTAGCCGGGGGGTGTGCTGTGCGCGGGCAGGGCCAGCAGGCTGCGGGCGATGGCGTCGGCGTCGCCCAGGATGACGGAGTCCACGCCCGGGCGTATGCCCGCCGCGGTCGCCCAGTGCACCGCCTCGGTCGGCACGCCGTAGGCGAAGCGCCGCGGGTGGGCGCGCCCGCGGGCGTCCAGGAGGTGGTAGGGGCGGGCGGTGACGGCCAGGCCGCCGGTCTCGTAGTCGCCGCGCGGGCCGGTGAGGGTGTGCAGCCGGGCCTGCCCGGTCACCAGCAGGTGGCGCAGCAGCGGGTCGGTGGTGCGGTGCAGGTCGGGCTCCGGCAGCCGGGCCTCGATGAGGGTGCGGGCGGTGACCGGCGGGCCGGGCACGGCCGCGGACGTGGCGGCGAACACCGGCCCCTCGGGGCCTGTTGCGGGGCGCACGCTCAGCTCCGGGCCGGCCACCTCCAGGACGCCGGCGCGGATCAGCGCGGCCATCTCCTCGATGCGCGAGGCGGGCGGGCCGATGGACAGGTAGGCGTTCAGCGGGGTGTACCAGCGTTCGAGGTCCTCGCGGTGGGAGTCGGCGCTGAGCCCGCCGTGGTCGACGACCTGGCGGATCTCGTTGCGCAGGTCGCGCAGGACGTCCAGGGCGGCCTTCACCGGCCCGTCGAGGTTGCCCTGGCGGGCCTGGTCCAGATCGCGCCGCAGATGGGCCAGCAGCCAGGCGGTGAAGTCGCCGGGCCCGCTGAACGCGGTCTCCTTGTAGGGCTTGGCGATCCGCTCCCAGTCCCAGCGCTCGTCGGCGGGCACGTGGTGGGCGTCCAGCAGGGAGGCGCGGGCCTGCGCGGAGGGGGCGGCCAGGTAGCGCTCGGCCAGGTCGTGGCCCTCGCGGCCGCGGCCGTGCCCGGCCAGCAGGGTGCGGTAGTAGACGGCCTCCACCTCGGTGGCGATCAGCGGCCACAGCCGGGCGGCGAAGTCCAGCGGCTGCTGCTGGCGCAGGCGGGCGATGGCCTGCTCGGTCAGCAGGCGGGGGGTGTGGCGGCCGAAGGCGCCCTTCTGGTTCTCGCCGCGCGCGTGGTAGGGCACGCCGCGCCGGGAGCCGGCCACCAGGTGCGGTTCGCGGCCCGATGGCCGGTACTCCAGCTCGCCGTGGCGGCGGTGGAAGGTGCCGCCGCGGCCGAGGGTGAACAGCGCCATGTGGTCGAAGAAGTTCAGGCCCAGGCCGCGCAGCAGCACCGTCTCGCCCGGGGCGATGGCGGACAGGTCCAGGTCGGCGGGGTTGGCGGGGGGCAGGTAGCGCAGGCCGTGGCGGGCGGCGTAGCCGGCCAGGTCCGCTTCGGCGGCGGTGCGGCGGACCGGGGTGTGGCCCTGGGCCAGGACGACGGCGTCCAGTCCGGCCAGGACGGTGCCGTCGGCCAGGCGCAGGGTCTGCGGGCTGTGCGGGTGCGGCCCGGCGTCCTCCAGGGCGGTGGCGCGGGTGGCGTGGGTGCGCACGCTGGTGTGGGCGGGGGCCCGGCTGACGATGTGGGCGAACGCCCAGCGCAGGTAGTGGCCGTAGAAGGCGCGGGTGGGGTAGGCGTCGGGGCCGAGCGTGCGGGCCTGGGCGAGCACCCACGCCGGAAGGGCGGCGGCGGTGCGGGAGCGGGCCAGGGAGCGGGCCCACTGATGCAGGCTCGGGCCGCGCACCAGCGGCCCCTGCATGCGCACGGACGCGTCGGTGAACACGGTCACTTGGGAGGCGACGGTGTTCATCAGCAGGTGGGCGGGCTGGTCGGTGCGCCACACGGCGCCCGCGCCGGGCGGGAAGGGGTCGATGACGTGCACGGTCAGCGGGCGGGAGGGCAGGGTGCGGGCGCCGGCGAGGGTCCGCTCCAGGACGGACAGGCCTCTCGGGCCGGCGCCGACGATGGCCAGGGTCAGGGGGCGGCTGTTCATGACGGGAAGCTCTCCTAGAGACCTGTCTCTTATACACATCTGACGCTGCCGACGAATA
>NZ_JOJM01000153.1 GCF_000720325.1 Streptomyces sp. NRRL B-1347 | reverse complement strand
GGGGATCCGGGGCGGGGAGCGGGTGTTGGACATCGGCTGCGGCTGGGGTGCGCTCGCCCTGTTCCTGGCCGAGCAGCACCAGTGCCAGGTCGTCGCGGTGACGCCGTCGGCCGTCCAGAAAACCTTCATCGAGGAGCGCGCGGCAGACCGGGGCGTCGCCGACCGGGTGCAGGTGCTGCACGGCACATTCGAGGAAGTGACCGTGCCGGCCCCGTCGTTCGACGCAGTCGCCCTGGTGGGCGTCCTGGAACACCTGCCCGAGCATCGCACCGCCCTGCACAAGGTGCGGAGCCTGCTGCGCCCCAAGGGGGCCCTGTACCTGTCGTCCAGCTGCTACCGCAGCCGTTGCGCGCGCGTGGAGTACGAGAAGCGCCCGCGCAGTTTGCACGCGGTCGAGCTGTACGGGTTCACGGCCATGAACGCGCTGTCGGAGCTGATCGAGGAGGTGGAAGACGCCGGCTTTAGTCTGAGCGCGCTCACCGATCTCACCTCCCACTACGACCGCACCATGGCCGACTGGCAGGAGCGGATCGCCGCGCAGCAGTCCGTCATGGATGCGGCTGTACCCGGCTTCGCGGCGGAGCTCAGCTACTACTTTGAGACGGCCCAAGCCAGTTGGGGCTACACCGCCAAACACTACGCGCTCACGGCAACCAGCTCCCGCAAGGGCAACACGATAGTGCCCCGCCTTCCTCTCCCACCGAACTGATGGAGGGCACAGCGATGTCAGGCGCACACGGCACCCACGCATATGATCTCGTCGTCGCCGGTGGCGGACCGGCCGGCTCGACCGTGGCATCCCTGGTCGCAATGCAGGGGCATCGGGTCCTGCTGCTGGAGAAGGAGCACTTTCCGCGCTACCAGATCGGTGAGTCGCTGCTTCCCTCCACCGTCCACGGCATCTGCCGCCTGCTCGGCGTCGACGACGAAATGGAGCGAGCCGGCTTCACCGTCAAACGCGGCGGAACCTTCCGCTGGGGGACGAACCCCGCCCCGTGGACCTTCACCTTCGCACTCTCCCCACGACTGGCAGGCCCCACCGCCTACGCATACCAGGTAGAGCGGATGAAGTTCGACACCATCCTCCTCAATCACGCACGCCGCGTCGGAGTTCAGGTCCGTGAAGGCACGCCCGTCAGCAAGGTGCTCCAGAGCGAAGGAACGGTCCACGGCGTCGAGTACATCGACCAGCGGGGGCGGGCGCAGACGGCAAGGGCACGGTTCTTCATCGACGCCTCCGGGCATCGCGGCCGTCTGCACCGGGCGATCGGTGGCCTCCGCCGGTACTCGGAGTTCTTCCGCAACATCGCGCTGTTCGGCTACTTCGAGGGCGGCAAACGCCTGCCGCCGCCCAATTCGGGGAACATCCTGTCGGCTGCGTTCGACAGCGGCTGGTTCTGGTACATCCCTCTCTCCCAGCACTTGACGAGCGTGGGCGCCGTGATCAGACACGAGATGGCGGCCAAGGTCCGGGGCGACCCGGAACAAGCACTGCTCGCCCTGATCGGCGAGTGCCCTTTGGTGGCCGAGTACCTGGCCGACGCGCACCGGGTCGCCGACGGGCCGTACGGGCAGATCCGCGTACGCAAGGACTACTCGTACTGCAACACCGCCTTCTGGCGGCCGGGGATGGCCCTCATCGGGGACGCGGCCTGCTTCGTCGACCCGGTCTTCTCCACCGGGGTTCACCTGGCCACCTACAGCGCGCTGCTCGCTGCCCGCTCCATCAACACCGTGCTGGCCGGTCACATGGGCGAGCGGCGGGCCTTTCAGGAGTTCGAAGCCCGCTACCGGCGTGAGTTCCGGCACTTCTACGAGTTCCTGGTCTCCTTCTACGACCTGCATGTGGCGGAAAGCTCGTACTTCTGGGAGGCCAGGAAGGTGACCGGGCTGCCCTCGTCCGACGCCGAGGCGTTCGCCACCCTCGTCGCAGGCGTGGCCTCGGACGAGGCCACGCTCCACGAGGCCGGAGACGTGGCCGCCCGGCTTGCGCAGACGTCGAGTGGACTCAGCCGTGCTGTGCACCAGGTGGCCGCACAGACCAAGGCCGGTGAGGAGGACATGAGCCCTCTGTTCGCCCAGCCCACCCTCGGTCAGGCCATGCGCGAAAGCGCGGTCATCCAGCGCCAGGCGCTTGCCGGTACGACGGACGGCCAGGAGTCGGTGCTGTTCGAGGGAGGCCTGGTGACGTCCAGCGACGGAATGCACTGGACCACACCACCTCCCCAATAATGAGCGATTCCCGGGCGATGCACCGTGCTCGCGCAGGCGCCACACACACCCGCTCATCTCGCGTCAGCGTGAGGTCGGGAACGGCTCAGGGCCGCAGGTCTTCAACGTGTTCAAGATGGCGCCTTCCCTGAGGGCTTCCGTGCGCCCGAATGGTGCTGTTCATTGAATATGCAGGGAGAATCCGTAGCCCCTGTGGTTCATCAGTCCCGCGTAACTTCGCGTCACGGAGAAGACGAATAAGGGTCGGCCAGCACAGGCCGGCCATGCCCCTGTCAGGGACGCCACGAAGAACCACTAACCACCCAGATGCCGAAATGAAATATGGACCCGAAAAGGAAGACCTCATGGACACGGAATTCATCGTCCCCACCATCGCCTCCCGATTCCCCTTACGCCTCCACCGCCATCACCAGGAAATCCTCGACGACAGCACCCACTACTACCAGACTCGCCTCACGCCCCTCCTCACCGGCAAGAACGACCCACCCAACGCCTGGTACCCCCACTGTGGAGGCGACTACGCCTCCTTCACCCACCCCAACAGCCTCATTCCCAACGCCAAGGCCATCGCCCGCTACTACATGATCTGGGTCATTCTCGATGATATCGTCGACAACAGCACCACACCCCAGGAAATCCACACCCCCCTCGATCAGCTCACAGATGCCGTCCAAGGGAAAACCGACCACCTCCCCAGCGCTTTCCAAGGCATCACTGACCTCCGAAACCTCGCCCGCAGCTACAGCCCCCAGACGCTCAATCTCTTCGATACCACGATCCTCAAATGGATCGACGTCACCCGCGAAATGCGCGTCGCGGAAATCAACAGGGAGACGGTTTCCTGCAATCAGTACATGAACCGGCGCGGCTACAACGCCGCCATGCCGCACATCTTCGCCTGCGTCGCCTGCACCAGCCCCCAACTCGCCTGCGAATTCGAGGCCATCACCGGCACCCTTGCCTACCAGGAAGCCGGACACCTCTCTGGCAAAGCCATCGGCGCCACCATGGACCTCTACAGCATCGTCCCCAAGCACGCCGAAGTCTCCGACCACTCCAACGTCGGCCACATCATGAAGCGCGACCTCGGCCCCGAAGCCACCTGGCAGGACGTCGTCGACACCGTCACCGCCCACATCCACAGTTACGAAGACGACATCGCCCGCCACTTCGCCACCATCGCCCAGACCCACCCCCTCGCAGCCCGGGCCCTCGAAGAAGCGCACGGGGGCAGCATCATGTGGCTCCACTGCCTGCGCGGACGCCGCTACCGCGACCCCGACGTCAACAGCTGATGCGTGTTCCCGTGCCGCCGCCCCGGATGCACGCAGGCCACCCGCGCGCAGCGTCATCGTGAGCTCAGAGGGTCTATCACGAATTAGTACTCCAGTTGCAGTTCGCTATTCCTGCTGTTCAGGAGCCTGTTTCCGAGTGTAGCGAGCTGACGTTCCGTCATGTTGCTGGAGTTCGTGACTGGCAGCGCGTGATTGCTGTTGTGCTGATCATGCAAGACGATGTGCGGCCTGATGTCTGGGCGAGGGAGCTGGAGGAGATGCTGCTGCGGGTCGGTCACCGGTTCGGCCGGGCCGACCTGCGGCGGCGGATGCGCGCGTATGTGCACGGGCTGCTGGGGTCGGTTGGCCGGAAGAACAGCTGGCAACTCACAGAACATGCAGGTCACAACTCACCACATGGGCTCCAGAACCTCCTGAACCGGGCCCGGTGGGACGCGGATGAGATCCGCGACGACGTGCAGGCATACGTCGCCGAACGGCTCGGCGAGGACGGCGGCGTACTCGTGATCGCCGAGACGGGCTTCCTCAAGAAGGGCGACACCTCAGCCGGGGTGCAACGGCAGTACTCGGGCACGGCAGGGGCTCGTACGTAAATAACTGTCAGAGTTGATCTGCGGGTCAGGACTCAGTGGGAGGCTGGGTTATGACTACGCCTCCGCAACGCCGCACCCCAACTGCCGCACTGCAGGCCAAGTTCGACCAGATCCTCCCGCACCTCGATGAACGGCGCCGTCGGCTCTACCTGGCCAGTGAGGCCGTTGTGCTCGGCCACGATCACCACGGTGGCCGCCGCCTCCGGCACCAGCACTGCCACCATCGCCCGCGGCATCACCGAGCTGGTCGCGCCGTGCCCGCCAACCCATCGCATCCGTGCCCCAGGAGCCGGCCGCAAGCCGCTGACAACAACCGACCCCAGCCTGCTGTCGGCCCTCGAGGCGCTGATCGAGCCGCACGCCCGCGGCGATCCCGTCTCCCCGCTTCGCTGGACCACACGCTCGCTGCGCAACCTGGCCCAGGCTCTGACCGCCCAGGGCCACCACGCCGGCTGGGTGAACATCGGGACCGACCACGACACCGCCGCGTTCGCCGTGGAGTCCATCCGCCGCTGGTGGCGCCGACGCGGACGACTCGACCACCTGCGCGCCACCCGGCTGCTGATCACGGCGGACTCCGGCGGCTCGAACAACCCCCGCTACTGGACCTGGAAGAAGCAACTGCACGCCTTCGCCCACGAGAGCGGCCTTCAGATCACGGTGTGCCACTTCCCTCCCGGGACCTCGAAGTGGAACAAGATCGAGCACCGGATGTTCTGCCACATCACCGCCAACTGGCGAGGCCAGCCGCTGACCAGCTACCAAGTTGTCATCAAGACGATCGCAGCGACGACCACCGGGGCCGGGCTCACGATCGGCGCCGAGCTGGACACCGGCAGCTACCCGCTGGGCGCCGCTGTGACGTCGGCCGAGTTCCACGCCCTGCCGATCACGCCCGATGCCTTCCACGGCGAGTGGAACTACACCCTGGCCCGCGATTGCGCCAGGCATTCCCAGGAGCCACCGACCCGCCAACCGATCGATTCAGCCGTGACCTTGATGCTCACCGATCCGGTGCTGACCGGCATGCCGCGCTCGGACTTCGCACACCTGGTGGAGATCTCGGAGCCGTACTGGGACGCCCTGGCCGAGGCGTTCTTCCAGCGCCGCTTCCATCGCCCGTGCAGCTACCTCCACCCACAGACCAGCAGCCTGGACCACTTCCAACGGCTCCTGACCGCATTGCTCCGCCGCCGCAGGGCCGTTACCAGCACCCTCATGGCCCACCTGCTGGGAGTCACCCGTACCAACCTGTCCAACCAATTCCAAGACGGCCACCGGATTCTCGATCTCCACAAGATCGTCGTCACATCGATGTCCGGATCACCTGCACGCACTCTCGACCAACTGAAGGCCCGCCTTAGAAGCCGTTGTCTTTCCGAGAGTGACGGGTTCATTTCCGCTGGTCAGGTGTAGGGGTGGTGTTTCGGCGGCAGGGAGGAGGCGTCGTGTCGTCTCTTCGGCGGAGGTGCCGGAATGCCGTCGGTGATGGGGTTGCTGGAGGAGCGTGAACGCGCTGCTCGGCAGCGGGTGGAGGCTCTCCAGGCCGAGCTGCGGGAGGCAGAGGCGGTGTGGGAGCGTTTCGTGATCGCCCGTGAGACCGTGGGCGAGGTTCTGGCGGAGCCCCGCGGAGGCAGGGACGTGGCGCCGGTCGAGGTGATCGGCGAACGGCCGGTGGAGGTCAGGCGGGCGGTGCCCGGCTCGGTGGTGCCGCACTGGGAGGAAGGGCTCGCCCCGGCGGTTCTCGCGCCGGACTACCGGCGGATCATGGACGTCCTGACCGGCGGGAACGGAAAGCTCGGGGAGGCGATGGACTGTCGTCAACTCGCGGCTGCGGTGGGGCTGGAGCCGGTCCCGGCGAAGGTGGAAGGAGTGCGGTCGAAAGCCAAGCGGCTGGTCGTGCGGGGCTGGCTGGCGGAGGACCGTCCGGGGCTGTTCAGCGTGCCCGTCGCGCGAGGCGGCGGCTCATGACCATGCTCATCGCCCACTTGATCACCGCCTCCGAGGTATCGGTGCGCGTCTCGTAGTCGCGAGCCAGCCGACGTGAGTGCATCAGCCATGCGAACGTGCGCTCCATCGCCCAAGCAGACTGCACTTATGGATGGTCAGGAGAATGAGCGAGGGCCGATAATCGGCCGTGAAGGGCTGCGGCGGCTGGCCGTGGTGGCCGGGCAGCTTCAAGCCCGTGAGGAGGACGCGTCCTCATGCGCGACGGACACGATGTCGGCCCCAGACGACTCCGCGGGCGACGCTGAGCGAACGGGTATGGGCACGTCTGCCGGAGGCGAACCGGCAGGCGGTGGTGCGGCAGCTGACGAGGCTGGCCGGTCGCGTGATGACCGCGGCCGAGGGTGAGCGGAGTCGGCCGTGACCGCGGTGTTGCCCTGGGAGAGGGCCAACAGCAAGGTGTGCGACCGCCACCTCCAGCGTCTCGCGGTCGTCTATGTCCGGCAGTCCACGCGGCAGCAGTTGATCAATCACCAGGAGTCGACGCGGCTGCAGTACGCCCTCAAGGACCGGGCCGTCGTGCTGGGCTGGGAGGCGGACCGGGTTCTGGTCATCGATGATGACCAGGCGATGTCCGCGACGAGCGCGGTGGCCCGGACAGGTTTTCAGCGGCTGGTCACCGAGATCGGCCTGGACCACGTCGGCCTCGTGCTGGGCGTTGAGATGTCCCGCCTGGCCCGCTCGGGCAAGGACTGGTACCAGCTCATCGAGCTGTGTGCGCTCTCGGGTGCGGTGCTGGCCGACCTCGACGGTGTGTACGACCCGGCCGACTACAACGACCGCCTCGTGCTCGGTCTCAAAGGGACGATCAGCGAGGCCGAACTCCACCTGATCAAGCAGCGGATGTGGAATGGCCGGATCAACAAGGCCCGCCGCGGCGAACTCGCCTTCCCGCTGCCCAGCGGCTATGTCCGCCGCCCCTCCGGGCAGGTGGTCTTCGACCCGGACGAGCAGGTCCAGACCGTCATCCGCCTGCTCTTCGCGCAGTTCGAGCGGATCGGCACCCTGCACGGGATGCTTCGCTGGCTCGTCCAGCACGACATTCAGCTGGGCGTCCGACTGCGGGAGGGGCCGGACAAGGGCACCCTGGAGTGGCGGAGGCCGAACCGGATGACGCTGCAGACCCTGCTCCACAACCCCGCCTACGCCGGCATCTACGCCTACGGCCGGCGCCGGGTCAACCCGCGCCGCCAGGACCCCGCCCGGCCCGGCACCGGACGCGTCGTCCAGGCCCGCGACGAGTGGCTCGTGATGATCCCAGACGTGCTGCCCGCCTACATCACCGTCGCCCAGTTCGAGGCCAACGAGGCGAAACTCACGGCCAACCGGGCCCGCGCCGAGACCATGGGCGCCGTGCGCAACGGGCCCGCGCTCGCGGCCGGGCTGGTCTTCTGCGGTCGCTGCCACCGGCGGATGATCGTGCGCTACCACACCCAGCACAGCCATGCCCTGCCCGAGTATGTGTGCTCGCGGGACGTCACCAATTACGGGGCTCTGCGCACCTGCCAGCTCCTCAATGCCGCCTGCGTGGACGCCTTCGTCGAAGCGCAGGTCCTGGCCGCGCTCACACCCGCCGCCGTCGAGGTCTCCCTCCAGGCGGCCTACCAGGTCATCGCGGAACGGGCCGAACTGGAGAAGCTGTGGTCCCAGAAGCTGGAGCGGACCGAGTACGAAGCCGACCGCGCCCGGCGCTGCTACCACCTCGCCGAACCCGAGAACCGCCTGGTCGTACGCCAGTTGGAGAAGGAGTGGGAGACCGCGCTGGCCGCCCAGCAGAAGCTCCGCGAGGACCATGAACGCTTCACCCGCACCAGCCCCCGCATCCTCTCGCCTGCCGAGCGGCAGGCCATCACCGCTCTGGCCAGCGATATCAACGGGCTGTGGCATGCGAAGACGACCACGGTGACGGACCGCAAGGAGATCGTCCGCGCGATCATCGACAAGGTCGTCGTCACGGTGATCGGCACCAGCGAACGCGTCCAGGCGACCGTCGTCTGGGCCGGTGGCTCCACCACCTCCGGCGAGCTCGTTCGCCCGGTGCAGCGGCTCAGCCAGCTGTCCTACTACCCGCAACTGGTCAGCCGGATACGTGAACTCGCAGGCCAGGGCATCGGCGCCAGCGGGATAACCGACCGCCTGGAAGCCGAGGGCTTCCGGCCGGCGAAGGGCGGCAAACGGATCACTTCGAACACCGTCCGCAACCTCATGCGGCAGCTCGGCTGCCTTGCAGGCCGGGTTCACCGCCACCGCCCCGCACCGTCAGGCGAGGAGCCCGGCCCCGACGAGTGGTGGCTCAAACACCTGGCCGCGGAGCTGGACATGACCACCGCCACCCTCTATGCCTGGATCAACCGAGGCTGGATCACGACACGGCGGGAAAGCCGCTGGCCACACCGGCTCATCGCCCGCGCTGACCAGGCCGAACTTGCCGAGCTCCGTGAGCGGCGGACTCGTCCGCCCGGTTGGTACAGCCGCCGCCTCTGGAACGAGGCCGACGGCACCCCAACCGATCCGACTCCATGAGTGCACTGTGCTTGACACGTCTCCACCAGCCATCTCTTCGGCAGCACGGTGAAGCCGCTGGTGTCGTCGCTGCGTCTGAGCACGGTCAGCGCGATGCGCCAGGCGTCGCGGGCGAGGTCGACCAGGCGCCCGGTGTAGCCGCCGTCGGCCCACACCCGAGTGACGCGCCAGTGCCGCTCGCGCAGCCGGGCCAGGAGTGTCTGTCCCGCGTCCCGGTCGGTAACTGAAGTTCCCCCTTGACCTCGGACAGCGTGTGGTTACGCTGCGGGGGCGAGCTCTGGTTGCAGCAGTGTCCGTGTCTCGAGTGGGGTGACGTACCCGT
>NZ_JOJM01000152.1 GCF_000720325.1 Streptomyces sp. NRRL B-1347 | reverse complement strand
CAGCGGACGAGAACAGCACGAACGCCGACAGGTCCAGACCCGCCGTCAGCTCGTGGAGATTCACCGCCGCGTCCACCTTCGGACGCAGCACCGTGTCCAACCGCTCCGGCGTGAGCGAGGTCAGGATGCCGTCGTCGACGACACCCGCCACGTGCACCACAGCACTCAGCCCGGCACGCACCTCATCCAGCAGGGCGGCCAGCGCGTCCCGGTCGGCGACATCGCACGCGGCGATCCGCACCCGCGCACCCAACTCCTCCAGCTCGGCCCGCACTTCATCCGCGCCAGGAGTCTCCGCACCACGCCGCGAGACCAGCAGCAGATCCCGTACGCCGTGCTCACCGGCCAGGTGCCGGGCCACGACCCGGCCCAGACCGCCCAGAGCACCCGTCACCAGAACCGTGCCGTCGGGCTCGAAGCGGGGCGGCAGGGTGAGCACCACCTTGCCGACGTGCCGGGCCTGGCTCAAGTACCGGAACGCCTCCGGCGCCCGGCGCACGTCCCACGCCTTGACCGGGAGCGGCTTCAGCACACCCCGCTCGAAGTCGGTCTTGCCCATCTCCACGAAACGCCCGCCACGCGGCAGCAACCGCAGCGAAGCATCCACGAACTCCCTCGCCAGGGAGTTGAGGACGACGTCCACGCCCCGGCCCTCGGTGCCTTCGACGACCGAGGCCTCGAAGTCGAGGGTGCGGGAGGAGGCGATGCGGGAGTCCTCGATGCCGAGGTCCCGCAGAACGCCCCACTTCCCGGCGCTCGCGGTGCCGTACACCTCGGCGCCGAAGTGCCGGGCCAGCTGCACCGCCGCCATGCCCACACCACCGGCCGCCGCGTGCACCAGCAGCGACTCGCCCGCTTCAAGACCGGCCAGATCACGCAGCGCGTAGTACGCGGTCAGGAACACCGTCGGCACCGACGCCGCCTGCGCGAAGGACCAGCCCTCCGGAATCCGCGCCACCATCCGCGCGTCCGCGACCGACAGCGGGCCGAAGGCGCCCTCAAGGAGGCCGAGGACCCGGTCGCCGACGGCGAGGTCCGTGACGTCCGAGCCGACCTCCACGACGACACCGGCGCCTTCGGTGCCCATCACCGCGTCGCCCGGGTACATGCCCAACGCGATCAGCGGGTCGCGGAAGTTGACGCCCGCCGCGCGCACCTCGACACGCACCTCACCCGCGCCAAGCGGCCGACCACCGGACACTTCGGCGTCCTCGGCGACCGGCAGCAGGGCAAGGTTCTCCAGGGTGCCCTTGCCGACCACGCCGAGCTGCCAGTTCTCACCGGCCGGGGCCGCGAGGACACCACCGCCCGCGCGCGTCAGGCGCGGTGCCCACACCACGTCCCCGCGTACGGCGACCTGCGGCTCGTCGAGCGCGACGAGGCCGCGGACACCACGTCACCAGCGCCCACACCCACGGCACCCGATGTCACCACGACCAGGCGGGAGTCCTCGCCGCCCTCGAAGGACAGCCACTCCCCCACCCTGCTGAGGGTGCTGTTCAGGGACGCGCGTACCGAGACGGCCGTACCGCCGTCGCGCTCTTCGCCGACGCAAGCCACGAACACCGACTCCGGTACGGTGGCCCCGCCGCCGACCGCCGCGGCGAGCGCCGCCACGTCCGCATACGCCGCCACCGCCGCACCGGCGCCCTCCAGCGCCTCCCGCAGACCCAACTCGTCCGCGCCCAGCACGGCGTACACACCACCGGCCGTCGCTGCGGGCGTCGGCACCACGTTCCAGTCGACCCGGAACAGGGATTCGTTGCGGCCGCTCTGTTCGGCGCCCGCGTCCGGTGCGGCGATGGGCCGCAGGACGAGGGAGTCCACGGCGGCGACCGGCTGCCCTTCGGTGTCGGCGACGGTGAGGGCCACGCCGTCCGTTCCGGCGGCGGTCAGGCGGACGCGCAGCGCGGAGGCGCCGGTCGCGTGCAGGGTCACGCCGGTCCAGGAGAAGGGCATGCGGCCCTGCTCGGTGTCGGACACGAACGTGCCGAGGCCCAGCGGGTGCAGCGCGGCGTCCAGGAGCGCCGGGTGCAGGCCGTACGCACCGGCCTCGTCCTGGTCCTCCTCGGGCAGCGCGACCTCCGCGTAGAGCGCGTCGTCGCGCCGCCAGACGGACCGCAGGCCCAGGAAGGCCGAGCCGTAGCGGAACCCGGCGGCGGCCAGGCTCTCGTACAGCGCCTCGGTGTCGGCCCGCTCGGCACCGGCGGGCGGCCACTGGGCGAGGTCGGCGTCGGCGGGGCGGGCCGCGGGAGCGGGGGCGAGCGTGCCGGTGGCGTGGCGCAGCCAGGGCTCGTCGGACCACAGGTCGTCGGCGGACACGTGCTGGGGCCGCGAGTAGAGGTTCACCGGGCGGCGGCCGAAGGCGTCGGCGGCGCCCACGGCGAGCTGCATCTGCACGCCGCCGCGCTCGGGCAGCACCAGCGGCGCTTGGAGCGTCAGCTCCTCCAGGTGCGCGCAGCCGACGCGGTGTCCGGCGTGCAGGGCGAGCTCGACGTAGGCCGTGGCGGGCAGCAGGACGGTGCCCGCGAGGGCGTGGCCCGCGAGCCACGGGTGGGTGGCGAGCGACAGCCTGCCCGTGAAGAGGTAGCCGTCCATGTCGGCGAGGGCGACGGCGGCGCCGAACAGCGGGTGGTCCGCCGGGTTCAGACCGGTGGCGCGCGCGTCGCCGACGCCGCCGACGGCGGGGCGCGGCCAGTACCGCTGGTGCTGGAAGGCGTACGTGGGCAGCGCGACGCGGCGGCGGGACGCGGCCGGGGCGTACAGCGGCGCCCAGTCGACGGTCACCCCGCGTACGTGCGCCTTGGCGAGGGCGGCGAGGAACGTGTCGGTCTCGGGCCGGTCCTTGCGCACCGCCCCGACCAGGCCCGCCTGCGCGGCGGGCTCGGTGAGCGTGTCGTGCGCCATCGCCGTGAGCACGGAGTCCGGGCCCAGTTCGAGGAGGGTGGAGACGCCGAAGCCGGTGAGGGCGTTCAGGCCGTCGTGGAACCGGACCGCCTCGCGGATGTGCCGCACCCAGTACTCGGGGTCCTTCAGCTCGCCCGCGCCGGCGAGGCGCCCGGTGACGTTGGAGACGACGGGCAGGACGGTGTCCTGGTACGTCAGCTTGGCCGCGACCTCGCGGAAGTCGTCCAGGGCCGGGTCCATGAGCGGCGAGTGGAAGGCGTGGCTGACCTTCAGCCACTTCACCTTCCGGCCCTGGCCGCGCAGGGTCTGCTCCAGATCCTCCAGCGCGGCACGGTCACCGGAGAGCACCAGCTGCTCCGGGCCGTTCACGGCGGCCACGCCCACCCGGTCCGAGACGTCCGCCAGCAGCGGCAGGACGTCGGCCTCCGCGATCTGCGCGGCCAGCATCGCCCCGCCCGCAGGCAGGGCCTGCATCAACCGACCGCGAGCAGCCACCAGTTGGGCAGCGTCTTCGAGGGACCAGAGCCCGGCGACGTACGCGGCGGCCAGCTCACCGATCGAGTGCCCGCCCACGATCTCCGGACGTACGCCGAAAGACTCGGCCAGGCGGTAGAGCGCCACCTCGATGGCGAAGAGGGCGGGCTGTGCGTAGCCGGTCTGCTCCAGGAGGTCCGCGTCGGTACCGAACATCACGCTCTGGAGCGAACGTTCTATCCACGGATCGATATGGGCACACACCTCGTCCAGCGCCGCCGCGAAGACCGGAAACGTCTCGTACAGCTCCCGGCCCATGCCGAGCCGCTGGCTTCCCTGACCGGTGAAGACGACGCCCAGGCGGCCTTCGGCGACGGCGCCCGAGACGGTGTTCTGGCTGTTGCCGCCGGAGGCGATCGTCTCCAGGCCCGCGAGGAGGTCGGCGCGCTCCGTTCCGAACACCACCGCGCGGTGTTCGAGCGGGGAGCGGCCCGACAGGAGCGACCAGCCCAGGTCCACGGCGTCCAGGCCGCTGTCGGCCGTGACGTGGTCGCGCAGCCGCTCGGCCTGCGCGCGCAGCGCGGCCTCGCTGCGGCCCGAGACCAGCCACGGCACGGCCGTGACCGGCGCGACCGGCTCCACGGTCTCCGTGGCCTCCTCGACGGGCGCCTGCTCCACGATGACGTGGGCGTTGGTGCCGCTGACGCCGAAGGAGGAGACGCCCGCGCGGCGGGGGCCGCCGTCCTCGCGCGCGGCCCAGTCGCGGGCTTCCGTGAGGAGTTCGACGGCTCCGGCGGACCAGTCGACGTGTGTGCTCGGCCGGTCCGTGTGCAGGTTCTCGGGCAGGACGCCGTGGCGCATGGCCATGACCATCTTGATGACGCCCGCGACGCCGGAAGCGGCCTGGGTGTGGCCGATGTTGGACTTCACCGAGCCGAGGAGCAGCGGCCGCTCGGCGGGCCGGTCCTGGCCGTAGGTGGCGAGCAGGGCCTGCGCCTCGATGGGGTCGCCGAGGACCGTGCCGGTGCCGTGGCCCTCGACGGCGTCGATGTCGCCGGTGGCGAGGCGGGCGGCGGCGAGGGCCTGGCGGATGACGAGCTGCTGCGCGGGGCCGTTGGGGGCGGTGAGGCCGTTGCTGGCGCCGTCCTGGTTCACTGCGGAGCCCCGTACGACCGCGAGGACCTCGTGGCCGTTGCGGCGGGCGTCGGAGAGCCGCTCCAGGGCCAGGACGCCGACGCCCTCGCCCCAGCCGGTGCCGTCGGCGGCGTCGGCGTAGGGCTTGCAGCGGCCGTCGCCCGCGAGGCCGCCCTGGCGGCTGAACTCCGCGAACGCGCCGGAGGTGACCATGACCGCGACGCCCCCGGCGAGCGCGAGGTCGCACTCGCCCTGGCGCAGCGCCTGTGCCGCCAGGTGCAGCGCGACGAGGGACGACGAGCAGGCGGTGTCGACGGTCACCGCCGGGCCTTCGAGGCCGAAGACGTACGAGAGGCGGCCGGAGATGACGCTGGAGACGTCACCGGTGAGCAGGTAGCCGTCGACGCTGTCCGGCGATGCCATGAGGGCGGGGCCGTAGCCCTGGGCGGTGGCGCCGACGAACACGCCGGTGCGGCTGCCGCGCAGCGAGGTCGGCGGGATCCCGGCCCGCTCGAAGGTCTCCCAGGTGGCCTCCAGGAGGAGCCGCTGCTGCGGGTCCATGGCCATGGCCTCGCGCGGGGAGATCCCGAAGAAGGCGGCGTCGAAGTCGCCCGCGTCGTAGACGAAGCCGCCGCCGCGCTCCGGGCCTTCCGGCGTGCCGTCGCCGGTGCGCCCGGCGAGCGCGTCGACGTCCCAGCCCCGGTCGGCGGGGAAGGCCGAGAGCGCGTCCCGCCCGTCGGCGACGAGCTGCCACAGGTCCTCGGGGCCGCGTACGCCGCCGGGGTAGCGGCAGCTCATTCCGACGATGGCGATGGGCTCGGGCTCCTCCGCCTCCACTTCGCGCAGCCGCTGGCGCGTCTCGTGGAGGTCGGCGGTCACCCGCTTGAGGTAGTCGAGGAGCTTTTGCTGGTCCGCCATCGGAAACTCACCTGTTCGCGTAGTCACAGAAAAATCGCGCAGTAACGAAAGCGCGCAGTAACGGAAGAACCGCGCTGAGGGGGCCGACCGGGCCGGTGCCGACGGCCCGGTCGGGCGTGGCACCGGCCCGGTCGGCCGGTCTCGGTCAGGACACGCCGAACTCCTTGTCGATGAAGTCGAAGAGTTCGTCGGCGGAGGCCGACTCCAGCTGCGAGGAGACCTTCTCGCCGTCGGCGGGCGCCTCGGCGTCCGTGCCCTTCCACTTCGCCATCAGCGCTTCGAGCCGCATCGTGATGCGCATGCGGTCGCCGTCGTCGGGCGCGATGGTGCCGAGGCCCGCCTCCAGGCGGTCCAGTTCGGCCAGCGTGGAGTCCACGCCGTCGGCGTCGTCCTGGAGCAGTTCCCCGCGCAGGTACTGGGCCAGGACGGCGGACGTCGGGTGGTCGAACACGAGGGTGGCGGGCAGCCGGAGCCCCGTGGCCTTGTTGAGGCGGTTGCGGACCTCCACGGCGGTCAGGGAGTCGAAGCCCAGCTCGCGGAAGGCCAGGTGGGCGTCCACGGCCTCGGCGTCGCCGTAGCCGAGCACGGCGGCCGCGTGGGTGCGCACCAGGTCGAGCAGGATCACCTCGCGCTCGGGCTCGGTGAGCGGCGTCAGACGGCGGCGCAGCTCGGCCGCCGCGTCGTCGCCGGTGTCGGCCTCCGCGACCGTCTCGGCCGCCACGGACCGCTCGTAGCGGCGCACCTCGGGGATGTCGCCGATGAACGGGCTGGTCCTGGCCGACGTGAAGGCGGGCGCTGCTCGGCGAGCGCGTCGAGGTGGGCGTTGGCGGCCGCGTAGGCGCCCTGGCTTCCGCTGCCCCACACGCCCGCGTTGGACGAGAACAGCACGAAGGCGTCCAGTGCCGTGGCGGCCAGGAGGTCGTCGAGGTGCGCGGCGCCCGCGACCTTCGCCTCCAGGACGTCCGCGATGTCGGCGGCGGTCATGTCCGCCAGGGGCTGGCCCTGGCCGACGCCCGCCGCGTGGAACACCGAGCGCAGCGTGTGCCCGTCCTCGGTGAGCCGCTCCAGCAGCCCGGTGACGGCGGTGCGGTCGGCCACGTCGCAGGCCGCGATGGTCACCTTGGCGCCCAGCTCCTCCAGTTCGGCCTGGAGTCGCTCCGCGCCGGGTGCGTCCGGGCCGCGGCGGCTGGTGAGCACCAGGTGCTCGGCACCCGCCCGGGCCAGCCAGCGCGCCACGTGGCCGCCGATCGCGCCCGTGCCGCCGGTGATGAGGGCCGTACCGCGCGGTGCCCACTCCGCCGCCGGGGCGTCGAGCGGGGCCCGTACGAACCGCCGGACGAGCACGCCCGCCTGGCGCACCGCGAGCTGGTCCTCGTCACCGGCGCCCGCGAGGACCCCGGCGAGCTGGGCCGCGGCCCGGTCGTCGACGGTCTCCGGCAGGTCGACGAGCCCGCCCCAGCGGTCCGGGTACTCCAGGGCGGCGACGCGGCCGAGGCCCCACGCCTGCGCCTGGCCCGGCCGGGCCGGGGTGTCGGCGCGGCCGGTGGCGACGGCGCCGCGCGTCACGGCCCACAGGCGGGCGCCGACCCCGGCGTCACCGAGGGCCTGCACAAGCGCGACGGTGCCCGCGAGCCCGGCGGAGACGCCCGGGTGGTCCACCAGGGCGGACTCGTCGAGGGCGAGCAGGCTGAGCACGCCGCTCGGTTCCCCGTCCGCCGCGGTGTGCTCGCGCAGCCGCGCGGCCAGGGCCTCGCGGGTCATCTCCCCCGCGGTGAGGCGGAGTTCGCCTACGTGGGCGCCGGCCTGCGCGAGGGCCGCGACGATCTCCGTCGCTTCCGCGCCCTCGGGCACGACGACCAGCCAGCGGCCCGTGAGACCGGTGGCCGGGAGGGCGCCCGCGAGGGGCTGCCAGTCCACCTGGTAGCGCCAGCTGTCGACGGTCGACCGCTCGCGCCGCTGCCGCCGCCAGGACGACAGCACCGGGAGCACGGCGCCGAGACCGGCGGCGGAGGAGTCCTCCACCGCGAGCTCGACGGCCAGCTGCTCCAGGTCCTCGCGCTCCACCGCGTCCCAGAACCGGGACTCCACCTCGTCCACGGCCAGCGGCGCCTCGTCGGCCAGTTCCTCCTGCGGGGCGAGCAGCCAGTAGTGGTCGCGCTGGAAGGCGTAGGTGGGCAGGTCGACGGTGGTACGGGTGCCGGGGAAGAGGGCCTTCCAGTCGAGTTCGGCGCCGTGGACGTGGGCTTCGGCGAGGGACGCGGCGAGGCGGTCGGCGCCGCCTTCGTCGCGGCGCAGGGAGCCGAGGGTGGCGGCCTGGCTGTCAGTGGCGTCGATGGTGGCCTGGACGGGGACCGTGAGCACCGGGTGGGGGCTCATCTCCAGGAACAGGCCGTGGCCCTCGGCGAGGAGGCCTCGGGTGGCGTGCTCGAACAGGACCGTCTGGCGGAGGTTGCGGTAC
>NZ_JOJM01000151.1 GCF_000720325.1 Streptomyces sp. NRRL B-1347 | reverse complement strand
CGCCTGCATCAACCGGCCGCGAGCGGCGACCAGTTGAGCCGCGTCTTCGAGAGACCAGAGCCCGGCCACGTACGCGGCAGCCAGCTCACCGATGGAGTGCCCGCCCACGACCTCCGGACGTACGCCGAAGGACTCGGCCAGACGGTAGAGCGCCACCTCGACGGCGAAGAGGGCGGGCTGCGCGTAGCCGGTCTGCTCAAGCAGGTCGGCGTCCGGACCATACATCACGCTCTGGAGCGAACGTTCTATCCACGGATCAATATGAGCACACACCTCGTCCAACGCATCCGCGAAGACCGGGAACGCCTCGTACAGCTCCCGGCCCATCCCGATCCGCTGACTGCCCTGACCGGTGAAGAGGACGCCCAGGCGGCCCTCGGTCACCGCGCCGGAGACCACGCCCGGGCCACCTGACGCCAGGGCTTCGAGGCCGACCAGGAATTCGTCCCTGCTCCGGCCCAGGACCACGGCCCGGTGTTCGAGCGCGGACCGGCCCGAGAGCAGCGCCGAGCCGACGGCCGCCGGGTCCAGGTCGGTGTGCGTCACCATGTGCTCGCGCAGCCGGTCGGCCTGTGCCCGCAGGGCCTCCGCGCTGCGGCCGGACACCAGCCACGGCACGGCCGTCGCCACGGGCGCGATCGGCTCCACGGCCTCCGCGGGCTGCCCGGCGGGCGCCTGCTCCACGATCACGTGGGCGTTGGTGCCGCTCACGCCGAAGGACGAGACGCCCGCGCGGCGCGGTCCGCCGTCCTGGCGACCGGCCCACTCCCGCGTCTCCGCGAGGAGCTCGACGGCTCCTGCGGACCAGTCGACGTGCGTGCTCGGCCGGTCCACGTGCAGGGACTGCGGCAGGACGCCCTCGCGCATGGCCATGACCATCTTGATGACACCGGCGACACCGGCGGCGGACTGGGTGTGGCCGATGGCCCGCGTTGGCCAGGGCGGCGCGGATGACGCGCTGCTGGGAGGGGCCGTTGGGGGCGGTGAGGCCGTTGCTGGCGCCGTCCTGGTTGACGGCGGAGCCGCTGACGACACCGAGGACTTCGTGGCCGTTGCGGCGGGCGTCGGACAGCCGCTCAAGGAGCAGCAGGCCGACGCCTTCGCCCCAGCCGGTGCCGTCCGCGGCCTCGGCGAACGGCTTGCAGCGGCCGTCGGCGGCGAGGCCGCGCTGGCGGCTGAACTCCAGGAACGCGGCGGGGCTCACCATGACGGTGACGCCGCCCGCGAGGGCCATGTCGCACTCGCCCTGACGCAGCGCCTGCGCCGCCAGGTGCAGCGCGACGAGGGACGACGAGCACGCGGTGTCGACGGTGACCGCGGGGCCTTCGAGGCCGAAGGTGTACGAGAGGCGGCCGGAGATGACGCTCGTCGCGTCACCCGTCATCAGGTAGCCCTCGACGCCTTCGGGGGCGTGGGCGAGCCCCGCCGACCACCCCTGGGAGCAGGCGCCGACGAACACGCCGGTGCTGCTGCCGTGCAGGGCCGAGGGCGCGATGCCCGCGCGCTCGAACAGCTCCCAGGAGGTCTCCAGGAGCAGCCGCTGCTGCGGGTCCATGGCGAGGGCCTCGCGCGGGGAGATGCCGAAGAGCCCGGCGTCGAACTCGGACACGTCGTAGAGGAAGCCGCCCTGCGCGGCGAAGCTCGTGTCGGCGGAGCCGCCCCGCTCCGGCTGGAACAGCCCGTCGGGGCCCCAGCCCCGGTCGGTGGGGAACACGGAGATCGCGTCGGTGCCCTCGGCGACGAGCCGCCAGAGCGCTTCGGGGCTGGTGGCGCCGCCGGGGTAGCGGCAGCTCAACGATCAGGCCGGTGGCCGTCGCGATGCGGTTGCGGACCTCGACCGCCGTCAGCGAGTCGAAGCCCAGCTCGCGGAAGGCCCGCGTCGGCTCGACCGCTTCCGGACCCGCGTAGCCGAGCACGGCTGCGGCGTGGCCGCGTACGAGATCGAGGAGCTGACGCTCCTGCTCGCGCTCCGCGAGGCCCGCGAGCCGCTCGGCCCACTCCGAGCCCGAGCCCTTGGCGCCAGCCGGGGCGGCGGCCGCCTCGGGCTCGGCGAGCGCGCGCCGCACCTCCGGCAGGTCCCCGATGAAGGGGCTGGGCCGCACCGACGTGAACGAGGGCGCGAACCGCTCCCAGTCCACGTCCGCGACGGCCAGGAACGTCTCGCCGTGCGCCACGGCCTGGGCGAGCGCCGCCACCGCCCGCTCCGGTGCCATCGCCGTCACGCCGCGGCGCCGCAGGTGCTCCTCGGCCTGCGCGTCGGCGGCCATGCCGCTGCCGCCCCAGGCGCCCCAGGCGACGGAGGTGGCGGGCACGCCGCGGGCCCTGCGGGCCTCGGCGAGCGCGTCGAGGTAGGCGTTGGCCGCCGCGTAGGCGCCCTGACCGCCGCCGCCCCACACACCGGAGTTCGACGAGAAGAGCACGAAGGCGTCGAGCTCTGCGGAGTCCAGAAGCTCGTCCAGATGCGCGGCACCGGCCGTCTTCGCGCCGAACACCTCCGCGATGTCGGCGGCGGACATGTCCGCGACGGGGTACGACGGGCTCACACCTGCGGCGTGGAAGACGGAACGCAGGGTGTGCCCCTGCGCCGTCAGCTCGTCCAGGAGTCGTACGACGGCATCGCGGTCAGCCACGTCGCAGGCCGCGACGGTGACCTGGGCACCCAACTCCTCAAGTTCCGCCTTGAGTTCGGCGGCGCCCGGAGCGTCGAGGCCGCGGCGGCTGGTGAGGACGAGGTGCTCGGCGCCCGCGCGGGCCAGCCAGCGGGCCACGTGCCCGCCGATCGCGCCCGTACCACCGGTGATCAGCGCGGTGTCGCGCGGCGCCCACTCCGCCGCCGGGGCGTCGTCGAGCGGGGCGTGCGCGAACCGGCGTACGAACACGCCGGTGTCCCGCACCGCGAGCTGGTCCTCGTCGCCGAGCCCCGTGAGGATCGACGCGAACCGGGAGGCGGCACGCGCGTCGTACACCGACGGGAGGTCGATCAGACCGCCCCAGCGGTCCGGGTGCTCCAGGGCCACGACCCGGCCGAGACCCCACAACTGGGCCTGCGCCGGACTCTCCACCCCATCACTGCGACCAGTCGACACCGCACCCCGGGTCACGGACCACAACCGCGCCCCGACACCCGCGTCACCGAGAGCCTGCACCAACGCCACGGTCCCGGCCAGCCCCACCGGCACACCCACATGCTCCGCATGCGCCGACTCCTCGAAACCAAGCAGCGACACCACACCGGCGAACTCCGCACCAGCAACACCACGCACCCGGGCAGCCAGCGCCTCACGCGTCAACTCCGCATCCGTGAGGAGCAGTTCAACGACCTCGGCACCGGCCCGCGTCAGCGCCTCGCCGACACCGGGGATCCACGTGTGCTCGCCCGCGTTCTCCGGTACGACGACGAGCCAGCGGCCCGGCAGCGCGGGCACGGGCAGGCCGCCCGCCTGCGGCTTCCAGGTCACGCGGTAGCGCCACCCGTCGATGGTCGACCGCTCGCGCCGCTGCCGCCGCCAGGACGCGAGGCCGGGCAGCACCGCGCTCAGCGAACTCTCGTCGACGTCCACGAGCGTCGACGTCAGCTGCGCCAGGTCCTCGCGCTCCACCGCTTCCCAGAACCGGGACTCGACCTCGTCCACGGCCGGCCCGGACTCGCCGTCCGCGTCCTGGTCCGGGGCGAGCATCCAGTAGTGGTCGCGCTGGAAGGGGTAGGTGGGCAGGTCCACGACGGAGGGCTCGCCGGGGAGGAGGGCCTTCCAGTCCAACTCGGCACCGTACGCGTGGGCTTCGGCGAGGGAGGCGGCGAGGCGGTCGGCGCCGCCTTCGTCACGGCGGAGGGAGCCGAGAGTGGCAGCCGGGCTGTCCGTGGCGTCGATCGTCGCCTGAACCGGGACGGTCAGGACCGGGTGGGGGCTCATCTCCAGGAACAGGCCGTGGCCCTCGGCGAGCAGACCTCGGGTGGCGTGCTCGAAGAGAACCGTCTGGCGCAGGTTCCGGTACCAGTACCCGGCATCCATCGGGACGTCGAGCCAGGTACCGGTCAGGGTCGAGTACAGCGGCACCTCGGCGCCCTGCGGGGTCACATCCGCCAGGGCCTCACCGATCTGGGCCTCGATCTGCTCCACGTACGAGGAATGCGACGCGTAGTCCACGGGGATGGTGCGGGCCCGGACGTCCTGGCCGACGCACTGGGCGACCAGCTCCTCCAACGCCTCCGGCTCACCCGAAACCACCACCTGAGCCGGGCCGTTGACAGCCGCGACCTCGATACGGCCCTCCCAACCCGCGATCAGCTCCCGCACCTCGGCCTCGGGCAGCGGCACCGACACCATGCCGCCCTTGCCCGACAGCTCACGAATCGCCAGGCTCCGCAGCGCCACCACACGAGCGGCATCCCGCAACGACAGGACACCCGCCACGCACGCGGCGGCAATCTCGCCCTGGCTGTGGCCGACCACGGCGGCGGGCCGCACCCCGGCCGCCTGCCAGACCACAGCCAGGGAGACCATCACGGCGAAGAGAACGGGCTGGACCACGTCCACCCGGTCGAAGTTCTCCCCGCCCAGCTCCTCCAGCAGATCCCACTCCACGAACTCCGACAGGGCCTCGGCGCACTCCTGCATCCGCTCCGCGAACACCGGGCTGGAGTCGAGGAGTTCGACCGCCATCCCGGCCCACTGCGACCCCTGACCCGGGAACACGAACACCGGACGGACCGTCCCGCCCAGCGCCCGCCCGGTGACCACGCCACCAGCCGTGGCATCACCCGACGCCAGCCGTTCGAGCCCGGCCAGCAGTTCGTCCCGGCCGCTGCCCAGGACGATGCCCCGGTGCTCGAAGCGTGACCGGGCCACCGCCAGGGACCAGGCCACGTCGGCCGTGCCGAGACCGGTGTCGGCGAGGAGTCGCTCGCGCAGCCGTGCCGCCTGGGCCCGGAGGGCCTCCGGGGTGCGTCCCGAGAGGGCGAGGGGGAGCACGCGTTGGTGCCGCTGACGCCGAAGGAGGAGACGCCCGCGCGGCGCGGGCCGCCACCGTCGCGCTCGGCCCACTCGCGGGCCTCGGTCAGCAGCTCGACGGTCCCCGCGGTCCAGTCCACCTGCGGGGTCGGCTCGTTGACGTGCAGCGTCTTCGGCAGGACACCTTCGCGCATGGCCATGACCATCTTGATGACGCCGGCGACACCGGCGGCGGCCTGGGTGTGGCCGATGTTGGACTTCAGCGAACCCAGCCACAGCGGCCGCTCGGCCGAGTGCTCCTTGCCGTACGTGGCGAGCAGCGCCTGCGCCTCGATGGGGTCGCCCAGGGTGGTGCCGGTGCCGTGGGCCTCCACGGCGTCCACGTCGCCCGGCTTCAGGCCCGCGCTCGTCAGGGCGTCGCGGATGACGCGCTGCTGCGAGGGGCCGTTGGGGGCGGTGAGGCCGCTGCTGGCGCCGTCCTGGTTGACGGCGGAACCGCGTACGACCGCGAGGACGTTGTGGCCGTTGCGGCGGGCGTCGGACAGGCGCTCCAAGAGGAGCAGGCCCGCGCCCTCGCCCCAGCCGGTGCCGTCCGCCGATGCGGCGAAGGACTTGCAGCGGCCGTCCGTCGACAGGCCGCGCTGGCGGCTGAAGTCGATGAAGGTGCCCGCCGTGGGCATCACGGTCACGCCGCCCGCGAGGGCGAGCGTGCACTCGCCCTGCCGCAGCGCCTGCGCGGCCAGGTGCAGGGCCACGAGCGACGACGAGCAGGCCGTGTCGACGGTGACCGCCGGGCCTTCGAGGCCGAGGGTGTAGGCGACGCGGCCGGAGACGACCGAGCCCGCGTTGCCGGTGCCGATGTAGCCCTCGACGCCTTCCGGCAGGGCGTGCAGGCGGGTCGCGTAGTCGTAGTACATGACGCCCGCGAAGACGCCGGTGCGGCTGCGGCGCAGCGAGAGTGGGTCGATGCCCGCCCGCTCGATCGCCTCCCACGCGGTCTCCAGGAGGAGCCGCTGCTGGGGGTCCATCGCCAGGGCCTCGCGCGGCGAGACCCCGAAGAACGAGGCGTCGAACTGGGGGGCGTCGTAGAGGAAGCCGCCCTCCGCGGTGTAGCTGGTGCCCTGCTTGTCCGGGTCCGGGTCGAACAGTTCGTCCGTGTCCCAGCCGCGGTCGGTGGGGAACGCGGAGATCGCGTCGGTGCCGTCGGCGACGAGCCGCCACAGGTCCTCGGGCGTGTTCACGCCGCCCGGGTAGCGGCAGCTCATGCCGACGATCGCGATGGGTTCGTGGCGGGCGTCCTCCAGTTCCCGCACCTGGCGGCGGGCGTCGCGCAGGTCGGCCGTCGCCCGCTTCAGGTAGTCGAGGTACTTCTCCTCGTTCGCCATTTACAGCGCCTCCTCGAAGCGGTCGGGCCGGTCTGTGTCCTGGCCGGTGTCTGAGCTGGTGTTCGGGCTTGTCTCTGAGGGGGTGTGGAGCTCGTTGTCGAGCAGGTCGAAGAGTTCGTCGGCGGTCGCGCCTTCGATGTCGTCGAGCTCCTGCCGCTCCGTGGCCGGGGCGGCGGTGTCGCGGGTGGTGTCCCAGGCGGTGAGCAGCGAACGGAGGCGGCCCGCGACGCGGTCCCGTTCGGTGCCGTCGGTGTCGCCGCCGACGGCCTTGAGGACGCTCTCCAGGCGGTCGAGCTCCGTGTCCAGGTCGCCGGGGGCGACCGGGGCGCCGTCGGGGGCGGCGGCCGTCGTGGGCAGTTCCTCCGACAGGTGCTCGGCCAGGGCGGCCGGGTTCGGGTAGTCGAAGATCAGCGTGCTGGGCAGCCGCAGTTCGGTCTCGGCGTTGAGGCGGTTGCGCAGCTCCACGGCCGTCAGGGAGTCGAAGCCGAGCTCCAGGAAGCCCCGGCTCAGCTCGACGGCGTTCGGCGACGCGTAGCCGAGCACGCCCGCCACGTGCGTGCGGACCAGGTCGAGCAGGATCCGGTCGCGCTCGTCGCCGGAGCGGCCCGCCAGGCGCTCCACGAGGGAGTCCGTGCGTTCGGTACGCGCGGCCGCGGCGTCCGGGCCCGTGCTGCGGGCCCGCCGGACTGCGGGCCTGACCAGGCCCCGGAACAGCGCGGACAGCGTCTCCTGTGGCTGGGTGCGCAGCGCCGCGGTGTCGATGCGGATCGGGACGAGCGCCGGGTGCTCGCTCGCCGGGGCGAGGTCGAGCAGGGCCAGTGCCTCGTCCGTGTCGAGCGCGAGGACGCCGCCGCGCGCCATGCGCTGGAGGTCCGCGTCGGCGAGGCCCCCCGTCATGTCGCTGTCCTGGGCCCACAGGCCCCACGCGAGCGCGGTCGCCGGGAGCCCCTGGGCGCGGCGGGTGGCCGCGAGGGCGTCCAGGAAGCTGTTGGCCGCCGCGTAGTTGGCCTGCCCGGGGCCTCCGAAGACGCCGGACGCCGAGGAGAACAGGACGAACGCCGACAGGTCGAGCCCCGCGGTCAGCTCGTGCAGGTGCAGCGCCGCGTCCGCCTTCGGCCGCAGCACCGCCGCCACGCGCTCGGGGGTCAGCGACGTGACCACGCCGTCGTCGAGGACGCCCGCCACGTGGACGACCGCCGAGAGGTCCGCGCCGTGCTCGTCGATGAGCGCCGCCACGGCGTCCCGGTCGGCCATGTCGCACGCGGTGACCGTCACCTGTGTGCCGAGGGCCCGGAGTTCGTCGCGCAGCGCGGCCGCCCCCGCGGCTTCCAGGCCGCGGCGCGAGACCAGCAGCAGGTCGCGTACGCCGTGACGCTCGGCCAAGTGCCGTGCCACGACGCGCCCCAGGCCGCCGAACGCGCCCGTCACCAGGACCGTGCTCCGGCCCCACGGCGTGTCGTCGCCGTCGGCGGACGCGCTCGCGATCCGGGAGAGCCTGGGCAGCCAGAGCGAGTCGCCCCGCACGGCGGCTTCCGGCTCGCCCGACGCCAGCACGGCGCCGAGGACCGACTCGTCAAGACCCGCGCCCACGTCCGTGTCTGTGTCCACGTCTACGTCTACGTCTACGTCTACGTCTACGTCTACGAGGAGGAAGCGGCCCGGGTGCTCCGAGCGGGCCGAGCGCACCAGCCCCCACACGGCCGCGCCCACCGGATCCGGCACCGCGTCACCGGCCGCGACCGCGCCCCGCGTCACCACGACGAGGCACGCGGACTCCGACCGCTCGTCCGCCAGCCAGCCCTGCACGACCCGCAGCGCCTCGGCCGACCGCGCCGCCACCGCCTCGGGCCGCAGCTCGCCGTCAAAGGCACCGGCCTCCCACACCACGACCGCCGGAACGTCCCCACCGGCGTCCAACTCCTCGTACGAGGCGTACGAGACGTATGCGACCGGTTCCGCGGACGACACCGGGGTGGCGGCCTGGGGCTTCCACTCCACGTGGAAGACGGAGTCCGCGTGCGGGTGCCGGCCGCTCATCTGCTCGATGAGGTCCTTCGACATGGGCCGGAAGACGAGCGCGTCGACCGAGGCGACCGGCGTGCCCGTGGTGTCCGCGACCTCCAGGGAGACGCCGTCCGCGCCGTTCGGCGCCAGGCGGACGCGCACGGTGGCGGCGCCCGCGGCGTGCACGGTGACTCCGGTCCAGGTGAACGGCAGTCCGCCGGTGGCCGGTTCGGTGTCGGCCGCCGTGTCCCCGGCCGCACCGACCGCACCGGCGGCCCGGGCGTGCAGGGCGGCGTCGAGGATCGCCGGGTGCAGGCCGAAGGAACCGGCCTCCGTGTGCTCGTCGTCCGGCAGGGCCACCTCGGCGAACACCTCGTCGCCGCGCCGCCAGGCCGCGCGCAGCCCCTGGAACACCGGCCCGTAGTCGTAGCCCGCCGTGGACAGCTCCTCGTAGAGCCCGTCGACCACGAGCGGCTCCGCGTCGCGGGGCGGCCAGGACGTCAGGTCGTCGGACGCGGTGGGCGCGTGCGGCGCGGGCTCGGTCAGGGTGCCGGTGGCGTTCTTGGTCCAGGCGTCGGCCGACAGGCCTTCGGCTCCGTCGCCCGGCTCGGGGCGCGAGTGCAGGCTGAGGGGCCTGCGCCCGGCGCTGTCGGGGGCTTCGACCCGCAGCTGCACCTGGATGCTGCCGCGCTCGGGCAGCACCAGCGGCGCGCCGAGCGTCAACTCGTCGAGTACGCCGTGGCCGATCTGCCCGCCCGCGTACGTCGCCAGCTCCACGAAGGCCGTGCCCGGAAGCAGGACGCGCCCGGCCACCGCGTGGTCGGCCAGCCACGGGTGGGTGGCCAGCGAGAGCCGCCCGGTGAAGAGGTAGCCGTCCGAGTCGGCCAGCGGCATCCCCGCGCCGAGCAGCGGGTGCCCCGCCGACGCGAGCCCCGCGGACTCGACGTCGGCGACACCGGCGGTCTGCCGGAGCCAGTAGCTCTGGTGCTGGAAGGCGTACGTGGGCAGCTCGACGCGGCGCCGCGACTCGACCGGGGCGTACAAGGGAGTCCAGTCGACGTCCACGCCGCGTACGTGCAGCCGCGCGAGGGCGTCGAGGAACGTGTCCGGCTCCGCGCGGTCCTTGCGCACGGCCGCGATCAGCCCCGCCTGCGCGGCGGGCTCGCTGAACGTGTCGTGCGCCATCGCCGTCAGCACGGCGTCCGGGCCCAGTTCGAGAAGGGTCGAGACGCCGGATTCGGCGAGCGCCTTCAGACCGTCGTGGAAGCGCACGGCCTCGCGGATGTGCCGCACCCAGTACTCCGGGTCCCTCAGCTCGGCGGCGTCCGCCACCTCGCCGGTGACGTTGGAGACCACCGCGAGAGTCGGTTCCTGGTACGTCAGCTTGGCCGCGACCTCACGGAAGTCGTCGAGGGCCGGGTCCATGAGCGGCGAGTGGAAGGCGTGCGACACCTTCAGCCACTTCACCTTGCGGCCCTCACCGCGCAACAGCTCCTCCAGGCCTTCGAGAGCTGCGCGTTCACCGGAGAGCACGATCTGCGCGGGCCCGTTCACGGCCGCCACGCCCACGCGGTCCGATATGCCGTCCAGTAGCGGCAGGACGTCGGCCTCCGCGATCTGCGCGGCCAGCATCGCCCCACCCGCGGGCAGCGCCTGCATCAACCGACCACGAGCAGCCACCAGTTGAGCCGCGTCTTCGAGGGACCAGAGCCCGGCCACGTACGCGGCAGCCAGCTCGCCGATGGAGTGCCCGCCCACGACCTCCGGACGTACGCCGAAGGACTCGGCCAGGCGGTAGAGCGCCACCTCGACGGCGAAGAGGGCGGGCTGCGCGTAGCCGGTCTGCTCCAGGAGGTCGGCGTCCGGACCATACATCACGCTCTGG
>NZ_JOJM01000150.1 GCF_000720325.1 Streptomyces sp. NRRL B-1347 | reverse complement strand
GCCTCCGCCCGGAAAATGCCGCTGGAGAGCGGTATGCGCTGAAAGGCGCACGTACCGTTCGGGAAGGGGCCGTCGGAAAAGGAGCCGAACCACGGATACCTCGCCGGCGGCCTACTTCACTCTTCTATCAGAACCGGACGGGCTGCCAATGGCGCTACCTCCCGCATGATCTGCCGTCCTGGTCAGCGGTGTTCTACTACTTCGGCCTGTGGCGCCAGGACGGGCTTGACCAGCGCATCCAGGAACTTCTGCGCTGCCAGGTGCGGGAGAGGGCGAAGCGATTAGAGGACCCGTCCCTCGTGATCATCGACACCCAGTCGGTCCGCGCGGCCGCGGGTGTCCCCAAGGTCACGACGGGACTGGACGCCAACAAGAAGGTGTCGGGCCGCAAGCGAGGGCTGGCCGTCGACGTTCTCGGCCTGATCATCGGCGTCGTGGTGTTGGCCGCCTCCGTCCACGACAACGCCGTCGGCACCGCCCTGCTCGACCAGGTGGCCGAGCGGTGCGGTAACCGTCTGGAGAAGGCCCTGGTCGACCAGGGCTTCAAGGACGAAGTCCTCATCCGCGGCGCCCTGTTGGACATCGACGTCGAGGTCGTCCGCCGCAACCCCGACGACCAGGGCAAAGGCTTCGTCCCACGGGCCTTGACCCCGAATCCTGAACACGGGTTATGCGGCTGGTGTGAGCGTAGTCGGTGTGAGGTGGAAGGCGTTCTCGAAGGCGATGGGCGATCGCTGTCCGAGGCGGGAGTGTCGGCGCCGGGTGTTGTAGCGGTGGAGCCATCTGAACGCATCGAGTCGGGCCTCACGCTCGTCTGGCCAGCTCTTCCGGCCCTGCAGGGTCTCGCGTTTGAAGGTCGCGTTGAAGGATTCGGCGAGTGCGTTGTCCGCGCTGGATCCGACCGCGCTCATGCTCTGTCGGACCCCTGCTGACCTGCAGGCTTCAGCGAAGGCTCTGCTGGTGTACTGGGCTCCGTGGTCGGTGTGCATGATGGCTCCCGCGAGACTGCCGCGGGTGCGGACGGCCGCGGCCAGGGCGTCGGTCACGAGGTCCGTGCGCATGTGGTCGGCGATCGCCCAGCCGGCCAGACGGCGCGAGGCGAGGTCGATGACGGTGGCCAGGTAGCAGAACTTCCCGCCGTCGAGGGGCAGGTAGGTGATGTCGCCGACGTACTTCGTGTTCGGCGTGATGGCGGTGAAGTCGCGGCGGATCAGGTCCGGGGCCTTGGCTGCAGCCGGATCGGGGACGGTGGTGTGGTGCCGGCGGCGCAACCGGACCCCTTCGATCCCGGATTCCCGCATGATCCGGGCGACTCGCTTGTGGTTGACCGCCTCACCGCTGGTTTCGCGGAGCTCGGCGGTGATCCGCGGGACTCCGTAGGTGCCGTCCGATTCCCGGTGCACCGCCCGTATCCGGGCGGCCAGTTGTGCGTCGGCCGCCTGCCGGGCGGCCCGGTCGGCGGCTGTGCGGCGCCAGTGGTAGAAGCTCGAGCGGCTGACGCCGAGGACGTGGCAGAGCCGCTTCACGCCGTAGCGGCGCTGCAGGTCGGCGACGCACTGGAAGCGGTTCACCAGCGCGTCTCCCCGGCGAAATATTTGGCCGCCTTCCGCAGGATCTCGCGTTCCTCCTCCAGCTCGCGGACCTTCTTCCGCAAGGCCGCGTTCTCCGCTTCCAGGGGTTGCGGCGGCTGGGCCGTCTCCGGTGTCCGGCGTCCTCGTGGACGGCTTGCTCCGGCAGCCCTCACCCAGTTCCGCAGGGTCTCCGGATTGATGCCCAGATCAACAGCGACCGACCTGATCGTCGCCTCCGGCCGCGACTCGTAGAACGCGACCGCGTCCGCCTTGAACTCCGGCGGGTAGTTCTTCATGACCACGAGATGTCCGTTCTCAGATCCTCTAGATCCAGTGTCTCGTGTGTCCAACATCAGGGGTCAAGGCCCCTGGTGCACCTGACCCGCGTCATCAAACGCAAACTGAAGAAGATCCAGTACCGGCCTCACCTGATCACCGGCTGCCTGCCCACCACCGGCCCGGACCTTGTCGGGCTGATCGATCACCCTGACATCGCGGATTCAAGCTGAGTACACTGGCGGGTACCAACATTCCTGGAGGGCCCGATGACCACAGCTTGGGAGGAACTTCCTCAATGGATGCTACCGCCGCGTGAAAGTGGCTGGGAGGCTGACGACCTCGACAGCATCCCCAGCCTGCCGCGTCACACTGAGCTGATCGACGGAGCACTGATCTTCATGATGTCCCCGCAGAGTTCCGGTCATGCGCGGTTGGTGGGACGGCTTACGCAGCGACTGGAGGAGCAGGCTCCCGAAGGATTCACGGTCGATCGTGAGATGACCATCCGCATCGACAAGAAGACGCGCCCCGAGCCGGATGTGCTGGTCAGTACGGTTCCGTACGACGAAGATCGTACCAGGTACCTGCCTGAAGAGGTCGTATTGGCTGTGGAGGTTGTTTCCCCCGAATCGGCTGACCGTGACATCAAGTTGAAGCCTGGGCGATACGCAGAAGCGCGCATTCGACACTTCTGGCGCATCGAGAAAGAAACCGACCACGTAGCAGTCCACGTCTTCGAACTGGAAGAGACCACGAAGACATATGTAGCTACGGGTATCTACCGGGATCGGTTGGCCGTCTCGGTACCTTTCCCTGTCAATATCGACCTGAAGTCTCTTCGACGTTGATATTGAGGTGGAACTGTTGTTGATGGGGTGTGACTGGGTCTGGGGATCTGCGGCGGGTGCCGCCGACGGGGCGGGAAGTGGTGCGGCTGCGGGTCGTGGTCGCGTTGGAGTCGGGGCGGGGGCAGGGGTACCGGCAGACGGCTGAGGTGTTCCAGGTCGCGGAGCGGTCCGTGGGTACCTGGTGGTCGTGCGTGCGTACCAGGCGGGTGGCCGGGAGGCCCTGGCGGTGCGGCGGACGGACCGTCCCGGGCCGGATGAGCGGATCAGTACGGAGGGACGGGCCGTGCTGTTCCGGGCGATGGCCGACTACACGCCCGAACAGCTTCTGATCTTGTCCTACCGTTCTAGCGCGGGCCCACGCCGGTCATTCGTAGGATCGGTGAGCCCGAGGACTCCGGGTATGGCTGTGAGCTTGTCGCCGCTTGACGGCTGAAAAAACTTGGCCGCCCGGAGCCCGCGACGGTCACAACCGCTCATTGGGATACGCGACTCGATCGCTGAGTAGGACAACGTCGGCAAGGCCGTCCACGGGATCACAGTACGAACAGCTGGCGGAGGCGGCCATGTTCACGATCTGGGCCGGGGTCGACATCGGCAAGGAGCATCACCACTGCGTGGCACTCGACGCCCGCGGGGAACGGCGGCTGTCGCGCCGCGTCGGCAACGACGAGCCCGAGCTGCTGGAGCTCATCCGCGAGGTACTCGCCCTCGCCGAGCCGGGCGAGGTGCTGTGGGCGATGGACACCAACCACGGCAGTGCCGCTCTGCTCATCGGGCTCCTGCTCGAGCACGGGCAGCCGATGGTCTACCTCACCGGCCTGACCGTCCACCGCGCCGCGGCCGGCTACCGCGGCCAGAGCAAGACCGACGCCAAAGACGCCCATGTCATCGCCGACCAAGCCCGCATGCGCCAGGACCTCGGACTGCTCCGGCCCGGCGACGAAGTCGCCGTCGACCTGCGCATCCTTACCGGCCGCCGGCTCGATCTCGTCAACGACCGCACCCGGCAGATCAACCGGCTGCGCGAACAACTCCTGGGAATCTTCCCGGCCCTGGAACGTGCCCTGACCCGCAAGGGACGCGGGCTGGTCGTGCTACTGACCGGCTACCAGACACCGGGCACGATCCGTCGTATCGGTGCCCGCCGCCTCGAATCCTGGCTGAAGAACCGCGGTGTCAAAAACGCCTCCTCACTCGCCCGGACCGCGGTCGAGGCGGCAGAAGCCCAGCACACCGCGCTGCCCGGAGAGAAGCTGGCCGCGGACATGGTGGCCCGGATCGCGAAAGGCGTGCTGGCCCTGGACGCGGAGATCACCGAACTCGACGCACTCATCGAGGCCCGCTTTCACGACCATCCGCACGCCAAGGTGATCGAGACCCTGCCCGGCATGGGGCCCCGCCTCGGGGCCGAGTTCATCGCCGCCACCGGCGGAGACCTGACAGCCTTCGGCACCCCGGACCGGCTGGCGGGCTTCGCCGGACTGGCCCCGGTCCCACGCGATTCCGGCCGCGTCCGCGGCAACCTGCACCGGCCCCGCCGCTACCACCGCGGCCTGCTGCGGGCCTGCTACCTCGCCGCGATGGCCAGCCTCCGCTGCTGCCCCGTCTCCCAGCACTACTACCAGCGCAAGCGCAACGAGGGGAAAAGCCACATCCAAGCCGTGCTGGCCCTGGCCCGCCGACGTCTCAACGTCCTCTGGGCCATGATCCGCGACAACACCTCCTACGAAATCCGTCCCGCAATCCCAACTGCGGCTTGACGAGCGCTATTGGGAAGTTCTTTTTCTTCCGGCGTCGAACGGTGTCCCGAACGTGGTCACTCACCTGGGAGTTTGCCGGACATGAGGGCGGCCTTCGTCTGATCCTGTGCTCCGTCACAGAGATACGGGATCAACCGAAGGCCGTTGTCATGAGTGTGGTGTGCCGCGATGTCCGGCGGGAAGCGTTCGCGGAAGCGTCACGCTTCCGTGGCGAGTTCTACGAGTGTCTGACCGCACGGCGGGACGAGATGTTCGAGTTGGTGGACGCGGTGCTGTGCGCGGACGGAGCGGTGAAGACACCGGTGGATCTGACGCTGGTGCCCGAACACCGTCGTGGACACGGCGCCATGTACGGAGCCCTCAACCGCGGTCGCATCGACCTCGGGCGGCTGCGGACCTTGCTCGCCGGGCTGCCGTTGCCCCGCTTCGAGGGCGGGCGCCTGGTGCTGGCGGTCGACGTGTCGCCGTGGCTGCGCTCGGACGCACCGTGCTCGGCGGACCGGCTGTTCTGTCACGTCTACGGGCGGGCGAAGTCCGCCTCGCAGTTCATCCCGGGCTGGCCGTACTCCTACGTCGCGGTCCTGGAACCCGGGGCCACCTCGTGGACGTCGATCCTGGACGTGCTCCGGCTCGGCCCACAAGACGACGCGACCGCCATCACCGCCGCCCAGCTCCGCGCCGTGGCCGAGCGGCTCATCTCAGCCGGTCACTCATCTTGAACTCGCGGGTTCCGGCTCTGCGAGCTCCTCCGCAGCGATGAGCAGCCCAGTCCCGATCAAGCAGCCGTCGATTAGGTCGGGGCGGTAC
>NZ_JOJM01000149.1 GCF_000720325.1 Streptomyces sp. NRRL B-1347 | reverse complement strand
TCAGCAGCCTCACCGGCCCCGCCGGACAGCACGCCCACCAGCCGCGCGACCGCACGCTCATCCAGCACCTCGGGCAGATCAACCAGACCACCCCACAGCGCCGAGTGCTCCAACCCCACTACCCGGCCCAAGCCCCACACCTGCGACTGCGCGGTGCTCGCGAGCCGATCCGAACGGCCCACCGACACGGCACCCCGCGACACACACCACAACAGACCCTCGGCGTCCACCTCGGCCAATGCCTGCACCAGCGTCAACGTCGAAGCAAAACCAGCCGACAGCTCCGGATACCCCGGGCACGACCCCTCGTCCAGAGCGAGCAGCGACACCACACCACCCACCTCCGGTGCGGCAGCGAGGACTTCACGCAGCCGCCCGCTCAGCACCCCGGCATCGAGGTCCCCCTCCCCCACCACCAGCGACACCACAGCGGCACCATGCCGCTCAAGCCCGGAAACAACGCCCGCCACCGACTCGTCCCCGGCACACGACGCCGGGACCACCACCAGCCACATCCCCGACAGCGACCCACCGGCCACATCCCCAACCGGCTTCCACGACACCCGATAACGCCAACCATCGATCGTGGATTGCTGGCGGTTGCTCCGGTGATACGCGGACAGCGCGGGCATGACCGTACTCAGCGGTGCGTTGCCATCGACGTCGAGCGCCTGGGCGAGCGCTTCGAGATCCTCGCGCTCGACCGCTTCCCAGAACCGCGCGTCCACCGAGTCCGCGGCCGTCGAACCGGAATTCCGGCCGCCGCCGGACGCGGATGCCTCAGGCCAGAACCGTTCACGCTGAAACGCGTATGTGGGCAGCTCCACCTTGCCGGCACCTTGTCCGGCGAATATCGATTCCCAGCCCACCGTGGCACCGTGTGCATGCAGTTCGGCAAGCGCCGTCATCAACGTCCCCGCTTCGGGGCGCTCTTTACGCAGCACCGGGACCAGAACCGTCGCCGAAGCGTCCTCGGAGCTTTCCGCGAGGCAGTCCTGGGCCATGGCGGTGAGCACACCGTCCGGACCGACTTCCAAGAACCTTGTCACACCCAACGCCTTAAGCGAACGAACCCCATCCGCGAACCGAACCGCCTCACGCACATGCCTGACCCAGTAATCCGGAGAACACGTCTCTCCCTCCGAGGCCGGCCCACCAGTGACATTGGACACCAGCGCCATGGTCGGCGGTTCAAGAGACACCTCACGGACCACTTGGCCGAACTCGTCCAACATACTGTCCATGAGGTAAGAGTGAAACGCATGTGAGACCCGCAAACACCTAGTCTTCCTCCCCTTCGCCGTCCAGGTGTCCGCCACCTCCTGGACCGCTTGCGTGTGCCCGGCGATCACCACGGCCGTCGGTCCGTTGACCGCCGCGATGCTCACCTCGGCCTCACGACCGGCGAGCGACGCCGTGATCTCCTCCTCCGACGCCTGCACCGCCACCATCGCGCCGCCCTCCGGCAGGGCCTGCATCAGACGGCCACGCGCCGCGATCAGCGTGCACGCGTCCTGAAGCGAGAACACCCCCGCCACATGCGCGGCGGCGATCTCACCCACCGAGTGCCCCATCACCACATCCGGGGTGACACCCCAGTGCTCAAGGAGCCGGAACAGCGCCACTTCGATGGCGAAGAGCGCGGGCTGCGTGAACGCCGTCTGGTTCAGCAGCTCGGCGTCCGCGCCACCCTCGGCCGCGAACATCACGTCCTTCAGCGAGCGGTCCAGTACGACGTCCAGGTGCGCGCACACCTCGTCCAGGGCGCGGGCGAACACCGGGAAGGCGTCGTACAACTCCCGCCCCATACCCAGGCGTTGCGCACCCTGACCCGAGAACAGGAACGCCGTCTTACCGCCGGACACCGCCTGCCCCTGGACCACACCGGAAGCGATTCCGCTCCCGGCCACGGCCTCAAGACCACGCAGAAGGGCTTCCCGGTCCTCGCCGACCAGCACGGCACGGTGCTCGAACACCGACCTGGCCGCCAGCGAATACCCCACATCCAGCACATCGAGGTCACCCCGGGCCGCCACATGCGCGGCGAGCCGCCCGGCCTGTGCCCGCAACGCCTCCTGGCTCTTGGCCGAGACCAGCCACGGCACCACTGCCGACGACCCGACGGTCACGGAAGCGGAAACCGGAGTGGAAGCGGGAGCCACGGCGTCCGAAGCCGCGGGCTGCCCGGCCTCCGGCGCCTGCTCGATGATGGTGTGGGCGTTGGTCCCGCTGAGCCCGAACGAGGAGATGCCCGCCCGGCGCGGACGGCCGGTTTCCGGCCATGCGGTGGCCTCGGTCAGCGGACGCACCTCACCCGCCGACCAGTCCACCTCCCGCGACGGCTCGTCCAGGTGAAGGATCTTCGGCAACACGCCCTCGCGCATCGCCATCACCATCTTGATGATTCCCGCGACACCGGCGGCGGCCTGGGTGTGCCCGATGTTCGACTTGATGGCCCCCAGCCACAGCGGCTGCTCCTCGGACCGCTCCTGGCCGTACGTGGCCAGCAGTGCCTGCGCCTCGATCGGGTCACCCAGCGTCGTACCCGTACCGTGCGCCTCGACCGCGTCCACCTCGGTGGCCGACAGCCCCGCGCTGGCCAGTGCCTGGCGGATCACCCGCTGCTGGGACGGACCGTTGGGCGCCGTAAGGCCATTGGACGCGCCGTCCTGGTTGACCGCCGAGCCACGCACGATCGCCAGGACCGGATGGCCGTTCTTCCGCGCGTCCGACAACCGCTCCACCAGCAGCAGGCCCACACCCTCGGACCAGCCCGTACCGTCCGCCGCGTCCGCGAACGGCTTGCACCTGCCATCGGGGGCCAGGCCACGCTGGCGGCTGAACTCCACAAAGGCGCCGGGTGTCGACATCACCGACACACCACCGGCAAGGGCCAGGTCACACTCGCCCTGGCGCAGCGCCTGCATGGCCATGTGGAGCGCCACCAGCGACGACGAACACGCCGTGTCCACCGTCACCGCGGGCCCTTCGAGACCGAAGGTGTAGGAGATGCGCCCCGACACCACGCTGGCCGCGCTGCCCGTGCCCAAGTGGCCTTCGAGGTCGCCCTGGGAGTCCACCCACAATCCGGCGTAGTCCTGGCCGTTCGTCCCGACGAACACACCCGCCCGGGCACCCCTCAGCGACTCGGGAGCGATACCGGCGCGCTCGAACGCCTCCCACGAGGTCTCAAGGAGCAGCCGCTGCTGCGGGTCCATGGCCAGCGCCTCACGCGGGGAGATCCCGAAGAACCTGGCGTCGAATTGCGGGGCGCCGTAGAGGAAGCCGCCCTCGCGGGCGTAGGACGTGCCGAGCCGCTCGGGGTCGGGGTCGTACAGCCCGTCGAGGTCCCAACCGCGGTCGGCGGGGAATGCGGAGATGGCGTCGGCGCCTTCGGCCACCAGCCGCCACAGGTCCTCCGGTGTGTGGACGTCTCCGGGGAAGTGGCAGCTCATCGCCACGATCGCGATGGGGTCGTGGTCCACGGCCACCGCGTTCGGCCGGGCGGTGTCAAGGGCCGGCTGGGCCGTGCCGAACGCCTCGGCGTCCAGGTAGTCGGCCAGTTCGGCGGCGGTCGGGTAGTCGAAGACGAGCGTCGCCGGGAGACGCAGGCCCGTCGCGAGGTCCAGCCGGTTGCGCAGCTCGACCGCCGTGAGGGAGTCGAACCCGAGGTCGCGGAAGGCGCGGCCGGGCTCGATCGAGTCCGCCGAGGTGTGGCCGAGCACCGAGGCCGCTTGGCCGCGGACCAGCTCCAGCACGGCCTCGTTGCGTTCGGCCGCCGACAGTCCGGCGAGCTTCCCGGCGAAGGTGGCCGCCGCCGTACCGGCGCCGCCGTCGTCCGTGGCCAGGTGCTTGTGCGCCTCGGGGATGCCGCTGACGAGAGTGCCGCCGTGCGCGGCGGCCAGCGACGGGGCCAGGCGCTCCCAGTCGACGTCCGCGACGACGAGCGACGCCTCCTCTTGGCCGACGGCCCAGCTCAGCGCGTCCACCGCCAGCGCCGGGGCCATCGCGGACACCGCGCCACCGCGCACCCGCTCCCCGGCGCGGCCGCTCGCGGCCATACCGGATTCGGCCCACGGTCCCCAGGCCACCGCCGTACCGGCAAGACCGGCACCACGGCGCACCACGGCCAGCGCGTCCAGATACGCGTTCGCCGCCGCGTAGGCACCCTGTCCGGCGCCGCCCACCACACCGGCGAACGACGAGAACAGCACGAACGCGTCCAGTTCCAGGTCGGCCGTCAGCTCGTGCAGCAGCCGCGCGCCCTCGACCTTCGCTCCCAGCACCCCGGCGAGCTGCTCGTCGGTCAGACCGTCCAGGACGCCGTCATCCAGCACACCGGCCGCGTGCACCACACCGCGCAGCGGGAGGCGCTCGGGAATGCCCGCCAGCAACTCGGCCAGCGCATCCCGGTCGGAGGCGTCGCAGGCCACCACCGACACGGCGGCGCCGAGCCCTTCCAGCTCCGCCCTCAGCTCGGCGGCACCCTCGGCCTCCGCCCCGCGGCGGCTGGTCAGCACCACGTGCTCGGCGCCCTCACGCACCGCCCAGCGCGCCACGTGCGCGCCCAGCGCACCCGTACCACCGGTGATCAGCACCGAGCCGCTCGGCCGCCACGCCTCGCCGCCCGTCGACGCCGTGCGCACCAGCCGCCGGCCGAACACACCGGAGCCCCGGATCGCCGTCTCGTCCTCGCCGTCCTTCGCGGACAGCACCCCGGCCAGCCGCGACACGGCGCGCTCGTCGAGCGTCTCGGGCAGATCGACGAGCCCGCCCCAGATCTGCGGATGCTCCAGCGCCGCCACCCGGCCGAGGCCCCACACCTGTGCCTGCGCGGCACTCGCGAGCCGGTCGGAACGACCCACCGACACCGCACCCCGCGAGGCACACCACACCCGAAGGCCCACGTCCGACCCGGCCGCGGCCTGCACCAGCCGCAGCGTCAGCGCGAGTCCGGCGGTGACCACCGGCTCCGCGGCACACGGCTCCTCGTCCAGCGCGAGCAACGACAACACACGCGCCTCGGACTCATCGCCGAGCGCACCGAGCAGCACCTCGGCGAGCCCATCGCGGTCCATGCCGCCGTCGACCGCCACCGGTACGACGCGAGCGCCGTACTTCTCCAGCCCCTGCGTGATCGTGACGGTGAGCTCGCTGTCCGCGAGCCCGGCGGGCACCGCCAGCAGCCAGCAACTCGCCCAGCGAGCCGCTCCCGTCGACGTCCAGTGCCTTTGCCAGTGTCTCCAGGTCCTCGCGCTCCACCGCGTCCCAGAACCGCGCGTCCACGCCATCCACGGCTGCGGAACCGTTCGACGCCTCCGCGTGGTCCTCCAGCCAGTACCGCTCACGCTGGAAGGCGTACGTCGGCAGCTCGACCGTCCGCGCGCCGCGCCCGGCGAAGACCTGCTTCCACTCCACCGAGGCTCCGTGGACGTGGAGTTCGGCCAGCGCCGCCGTCAGCGCCCGCGCCTCCGGGCGGTCCTTGCGCAGCACCGGCACCACGGCCGAGGCCGCGACCTCGTCCCGCGTCAGGCAGTCCCGCGCCATCGCGGATAGCACACCGTCGGGGCCGACCTCTACGAACCGGGTCACGCCCAGCTTCTCCAGCGCCCGTATCCCGTCCAGGAAGCGCACGGCTTCCCGGACATGGCGGACCCAGTACTCCGGCGAACACACCTCGTCCGTGCCCGCTGGCTCACCGGTCACGTTGGAGACCAGAGTGATGGTCGGCGGGGCGAACGTAAGCCCCTCTACGACCTTGCGGAAGTCGTCCAGCATGGCGTCCATGCGGGGCGAGTGGAAGGCGTGACTGACCCGCAGGCGGCTCGTCTTGCGCCCCTGCTCGGCCCACTGTCCGGCGATCTCCAGTACGGCGGCCTCGTCACCGGCGATGACCACGGCCGTGGGGCCGTTGACGGCCGCGATGCTCACCTCGGCCTCACGACCGGCGAGCGATCCGGCGATCTCCTCCTCGGACGCCTGGACGGCCACCATCGCGCCGCCTTCGGGCAGCGCCTGCATCAGACGGCCACGGGCCGCCACCAGCGTGCACGCGTCCTCCAGGGAGAACACGCCCGCCACATGCGCGGCGGCGATCTCACCGATGGAGTGGCCGATCAGCACGTCCGGGGTGACACCCCAGTGCTCCAGGAGCCGGAAC
>NZ_JOJM01000148.1 GCF_000720325.1 Streptomyces sp. NRRL B-1347 | reverse complement strand
ACTCACGGGTGTCGTCCACACGGCGGGTGTCTTTGACGCCGGTGTGATCGGGGCGCTGTCTCCGGAGCGCCTGGAGCGGGTGTTCGCGCCGAAGGTGGACGCGGTGCGGCACCTCGACGAGC
Source organism: Streptomyces sp. NRRL B-1347 (assembly GCF_000720325.1). Taxonomy (GTDB): domain Bacteria; phylum Actinomycetota; class Actinomycetes; order Streptomycetales; family Streptomycetaceae; genus Streptomyces. The sequence goes on along the minus strand of NZ_JOJM01000148.1, from coordinate 5,322 downwards.
TGACTCGGGGCCTGGATCTGCGTGCGTTCGTCGTCTACTCGTCGGCTTCGTCTGTGTTCATGGGTGCGGGTAGTGGTGGTTATGCGGCGGCGAACGCGTTCCTGGACGGGTTGATGGCGCAGCGGCGGGCGGCGGGTCTGCCCGGCCTCTCGCTCGCCTGGGGCACCTGGGAGCACGCCACCAACATGACCACGCACCTCAGCACGGCCGACCGGACGAGGATGAGCCGGCGCGCGAACCGTACCGGCGTCGTGGGCATCAAGCCCGCCGAGGGCATGGAGCTGTTCGACGCCGCCGTGGCGTCCGGGCGGGCACTGCTGGTGCCCGTCAAGCTCGACCTCCAGGGCGTGCGCGCCGGTGCGGCGGGCGGCGGTGGAGTGCCGCCCCTGCTGCGCGGCCTCGTGCCCGCGGCCCGGCAGCAGGCGCGGGCGGCGGCCGCGAACGAAGGCGACCTCGTCCGCCGCCTGGCCCAGCTCACAGGACCGGAGCAGGAGGCCCTGCTGCTCGACCTGGTGCGGACACAGGCCGCCGTGGTGCTCGGGCACAGCGGGCCGGGCGGCGTACGGGCGGACACGGCGTTCAAGGACGTCGGCTTCGACTCGCTCACCTCGGTGGAGCTGCGCAACCGGCTGCGCGAGGCGACCGGCCTGAAGCTGCCCGCCACGCTCGTCTTCGACCAGCCGAACCCGCTGGTCCTCGCCCGCCATCTGCGCGACGGCCTCGGCGTCAGCGACGACGTGCTCGCCCGCGTGCACGCGAGGATCGAGGACGTCGAGACGCTGATCGGCGGACTGTCCCTCGACGCGGCCATGAAATCCAGTGTCGCGCTGCGCCTTCAGGGACTGGTGGCCAGGTGCAACGGAGTGCTCGAGCAGACGGACGTCTCGACGGTCGCGGACAAGCTGGAATCCGCGTCGGCCGACGAAGTCCTCGACTTCATCGACGACGAACTGGGGCTTGTCTGAGCCCGGTTCGAGGCCCTGCGGCGCCACCCGACCTTCGTGGACCGAACAACCCTTCGTGAGGACTGAACCATGGCCACGGACGACAAACTCCTCAAGTACCTCAAGCGCGTCACGACGGAACTGCACCAGCTGCGGAAACAGGGATCGGCGCACGCGGGCGAGCCGGTGGCGATCGTGGGGATGGCCTGCCGGCTGCCCGGCGGCGTGACGGGCCCGGAGGACCTGTGGCGCCTGGTGCGCGAGGGCCGGGACGCGGTGTCGGGCTTCCCCGACGACCGGGGCTGGGAACTGGAGGGCCTCTTCGACCCTGACCCCGACAACCCGGGTACGTCCTACACCGACCAGGGCGGATTCCTGCGCGGGGCAGGCCTCTTCGACGCCGGGTTCTTCGGCATCTCGCCGCGCGAGGCCCTGGCCATGGACCCGCAGCAGCGGCTGCTCCTGGAGACCTCCTGGGAGGCCCTGGAGCATTCGGGCGTCGACCCTCTGTCGCTGAAGGGCACCGACGTCGGGGTGTTCTCCGGTGTGTCCAGCCAGGGGTACGGGGCCGGTGCCGGGGCGGTCGCCCCCGAGCTGGAGAGCTTCACCGGCACGGGCGTGGCCGGGAGCGTGGCGTCGGGCCGGGTGTCGTACGTGTTCGGCTTCGAGGGCCCGGCGGTCACCGTCGACACGGCGTGCTCGTCGTCGCTCGTCGCGATCCACCTGGCCGCGCAGGCGCTGCGGCAGGGCGAGTGCTCGATGGCCCTGGCCGGTGGCGCGATGGTCATGTCGACACCCGGCACCTTCGTGGCGTTCTCCCGGCAGCGCGGCATGGCATCCGACGGGCGGTGCAAGGCGTACGCCGACGGCGCCGACGGCATGGGCCTCGCCGAGGGCGCGGGCGTGGTCGTACTCGAACGCCTCTCGGTCGCGCAGGAGCGCGGCCACCGCGTCCTCGCGGTCGTCCGGGGCAGCGCGGTGAACCAGGACGGCGCCTCCAACGGCCTCACCGCCCCCAACGGCCCCTCGCAGGAACGCGTGATCCGCAAGGCCCTGGCCGGGGCCGGACTGGTCTCGGCGGACGTCGACGTCGTGGAGGGCCACGGCACCGGCACGGCCCTCGGCGACCCGATCGAGGCCCAGGCGCTCCTGGCGACGTACGGACAGGGCCGGAGCCCCCGACAGCCCATATGGCTGGGCTCGTTGAAGTCCAACATCGGGCACACCCAGGCCGCCGCCGGTGTGGCCAGCGTGATCAAGATGGTGCAGGCGCTGCGCCACGGCGTCATGCCGCCCACCCTGCACGTCCAGGAGCCCACGACCGAGGTGGACTGGTCGGCGGGCGCGGTCGAGCTCCTGACGGAGGCGCGCGCGTGGCCTCGTGCCACACGTCCGCGCCGGGCCGGGATCTCCTCGTTCGGGATCAGCGGCACCAACGCCCATCTGATCCTGGAGGAAGCGCCCGCCGACGAGGCCGAGCCCGCCCCGGCGGAGGCGGAGGTGGAGGCGGAGCCCGGGGGCGTGGTGCCGCTGGTCGTCTCGGCGAGCAGTGGCGGCGGGCTGACGGGCCAGGCCGCGCGCCTGACGGCGTACCTGGAGGCCCCGGGAACGTCCCTGGCGGGAGTCGCCGGGGCACTCCTGTCGGACCGGGCCCTGCTCGACGAACGCGCCGTGGTGCTCGCCCGCACGGACACCGAGGCCCTGGCGGGCCTCGGCGCGCTCGCACGCGGCGAGAGCGCCACCGGTGTGGTGTCCGGCCGGATCGCCGGGTCCGGCGTGCCGGGCAAGGTCGTGTGGGTGTTCCCCGGGCAGGGCTCACAGCGAGTGGGGGCGGGCCGGGAACTGTACGACCGGCACCCGCTGTTCGCGGCGGCCTTCGACGAGGCCTGCGAGCACCTGGACGCGCGCCTCGCCGGATGGGTCGACCATCCGGTGCGTGACGTGGTCCTGGGCACGGTGGCGGGCAGCGCCGACCTGCTGAACCAGACGGTGTTCACCCAGGCCGGACTGTTCGCGGTGGAGAGCGCGCTGGCCCGCCTCGTGGAGTCCTGGGGCGTACGCCCGGACGTGGTCATCGGGCACTCGATCGGCGAGGTCACCGCCGCGTACGTCGCGGGCGCGCTGACGCTGCCCGACGCGGCGCGCCTGGTCGCCGCCAGGGGGCGGCTCATGCAGGCGCTGCCCCCTGGCGGGGCCATGGTCGCGGTGGCCGCGACCGAGGAGCAGGTCACCGGGCTGCTGGGCGCGGGCGTGGAGATCGCGGCGGTCAACGGCCCGTCCGCGCTGGTGCTCTCCGGAGACGAGGACGCGGTCCTCGCGGCGGCGGACCAGCTGCGGGAGCGGGGGCACAAGACGAAGCGCCTCGCCGTCTCGCACGCGTTCCACTCCGCGCGGATGGAGCCGATGCTCGCCGACTTCACCGCCGAGCTCGCCACGGTGGCGTGGCGGCAGCCCGCGATCCCGGTGATCTCGAACGTGACCGGGCGGCCCGCAGAGCCCGACGCACTCGCCGACCCCCGGTACTGGGCCGAGCACGTGCGGCGTCCGGTGCGGTTCGCCGAAGGCATCGCGGCCGCCGTGGAGTGCGGCGGCACCCTGTTCGTGGAACTGGGTCCTGGCGCGGCCCTGACCGGCCTGGTCGAGGAGACCGCCACCGCCTCGACCGCCGCGGTGACCTGCGTCGCGGCCCTGCGCGAAGGACGCCCGGAGGAGCGGACGCTCCTCGCCTCGACGGCCGAACTGTTCGTGCGGGGCGTGACCGTGGACTGGACCCGCCTACTGCCCGCCGGAGCCGCCTCCGCCCCCGTGGACCTGCCGACGTACGCCTTCGACCACCGGCACTACTGGCTGCAGCCCGGCGCATCGGCCACGGACGCCGTGTCGCTGGGGCAGACCCCGGCGGACCACCCGCTGCTGGGCGCGGTGGTGCGACTGCCGCACTCCGACGGCCTGGTCTTCACCTCCCGGCTCTCGCTGCGCTCGCACCCGTGGCTGGCCGACCACGCGGTCGGCGGCGCGGTCCTCGTCCCCGGGACCGCGCTCGTGGAACTCGCGGTGCGCGCCGGAGACGAAGCCGGGTGCGCGGCCCTCGAAGAGCTCGTGGTCGAGGCGCCGCTGGTGGTGCCCGCGCGCGGCGCGGTGCGGGTGCAGGTCGCGGTGGGCGCCCCGGGTGCGACGGGCGCGAAGGGCTCGCGCACGGTGGAGGTGTACTCCCAGCCCGAGGATGCCGCCGACGGGGGCGGCACCGACACGTGGACCCGGCACGCGGCGGGCCTCCTGTCGGTCACCGCCCCGCCCCGCGGCGACAGCGCCTTCGACTTCACCGCCTGGCCGCCGCGCGGCGCGCAGCCGATCGACGTCCACCCCGATGACTTCTACGACGGACTGACCGAGCGCGGCTACGGCTACGGCCCCGCGTTCCGCGGCCTGCGGGCGGTGTGGCGGCGCGGCGAGGAACTCTTCGCGGAGGTCGCCCTGCCCGATGAACAGCGCAAGGACGCCGAGAGGTTCGGCATCCACCCCGCGCTCCTCGACGCGGCCCTGCACGCCGGAATGCTCGCCACCACGGCGGACACGACAGCGGATGACCCCGGGCAGCCGGTGCTGCCGTTCGCGTGGAACGGCCTCGTGCTGCACGCCGCCGGTGCCTCCACGCTCCGGGTGCGCCTGACGCCCGGCGGCCCCGGCGCCGTGTCCCTGACGGCGGCGGACGAGACCGGCGGCCTCGTCGTGGCCATGGACTCCCTGGTGTCCCGGCCGGTGTCCGCAGGCCAGTTGGAGAGCGCGACGGACACGGCGGCCGCCGACGCGCTCTTCGCCGTGGAGTGGACCGAGCTGCCGTCGGTACGGGGGGACGCGCCGTCCTGGGTGCCGGTGGCCACGGCCGACGACGTGATGGCCCTCGACCGGAGCGCGACGGCCCCGCCGTTGGCCGTCCTGGAAGCTTTCGGCGGCGAAGGGGAGGGCGCGGCACTCGCCCTGACCTCCCAGGTCCTTGAGGTCGTACAGGCGTGGCTGACCGGGGCCGGGTTTGAGGATTCGCGCCTTGTGGTGGTGACCCGGGGGGCGGTGCCCGCGGGCGATGGAGCGGTGACGGATCCTGCCGGGGCGGCGGTGTGGGGCCTGGTGCGTGCCGCGCAGGCGGAGAATCCGGAACGGATCCTCCTCTGTGACATCGACCCCGCGGCCGGAGGGGATCTGGATGCGGCGCTGGGGGTGGCGCTGGCCAGTGGTGAGCCGCAGGTTGCGGTGCGTGGTGCGATTTTCTCGGTGCCCAGGCTGGTCCGTGTTGCGGGTCGGGGGCTGGGTTCGGGGAACGTATTCGCCGCTGGAAAGACCGTTCTACTTAGTGGTGGAACAGGATCCCTGGGTGGCCTGG
>NZ_JOJM01000147.1 GCF_000720325.1 Streptomyces sp. NRRL B-1347 | reverse complement strand
CCGAGCAGGGCGCGGTCGTGTCGGTAGTGGCCTGCGACGTGTCCGACCGCGACCAGGTCCGGGCCCTGCTGGCCGCCGTACCGGACGAGCACCCCCTGACGGGCATCGTCCACATGGCCGGAGTGCTCGACGACGGAGTGATCGGGACGCTGACGCCGGAGCGCCTCGCGGGCGTGTTCGCGCCGAAGGTGGACGCGGTCAGCCACCTCGACGAGTTGACCCGCGAACTGGGCCTGGAACTGGACGCGTTCGTGGTGTTCTCTTCCGCCGCGGCGCTCATGGGGTCGGCAGGCCAGGGCAACTACGCGGCGGCGAACGCCTACCTCGACGGGCTCATGTCCGGCCGCCGGGCGGCGGGCCTGCCCGGGATCTCGCTGGCCTGGGGCCTGTGGGAGCAGACCGCTGGCCTGACCGCGCACCTCAGCAGCGTCGACCAGGCGCGGATGAGCCGCGGCGGCGTCCTCGCGATGACCCCGGCCGAGGGCCTGGCCGTCTTCGACATCGGCCTGCACGCGGGCCAGGCGCTCCTCGTGCCGATCAAGCTGGACCTGCGCACGCTGCGGACCCAGGCGGCGGCGGGCGGCGAGGTACCGCAGCTGCTGCGCGGCCTCGTCCGCGCGGGCCGCCGCGTGGCACGGGCGGCGGCCGGGGACAGCGGCGGCCTGGTCCGCCGCCTCGCCGGGCTGCCCCCGGCCGAGCAGGAGAACCTCCTGCTGTCCCTCGTCCAGGGCGAGGCGGGCGGCGTGCTCGGGTTCAGCGGCCCCGAACTGACCCAGGGAACAAGGGGATTCAGCGACATCGGGTTCGACTCCCTGACCGCGGTCGAACTGCGGAACCGGCTGAGCGCGGCGACCGGCGTGAAACTGCCCGCCACCCTGATCTTCGACTACCCGACCCCGGTGGCGCTCGCCCGCCATCTGCGGGAGGAGCTGGGCGACACGGCGGACGGCGCCGCCGCACCGGCCGCGGACGCCGTCGCGGACCCGGACGAGCCGATCGCGATCGTCGGGATGGCGTGCCGACTGCCCGGCGGGGTGACGGACCCTGACGGCCTGTGGCGGCTGGTGCGCGAGGGCCGCGAGGGCATGTCGGACTTCCCCGACGACCGGGGCTGGGACCTGGAGGGCTTGTTCGACGCGGACCCGGACAACGCCGGTACGTCGTACGCCAGTCAGGGCGGGTTCCTTGAGGGTGCGGGGCTCTTCGACGCCGGGTTCTTCGGCATCTCCCCGCGCGAGGCCCTGGCCATGGACCCGCAGCAGCGGCTGCTCCTCGAAACCTCCTGGGAAGCCCTGGAACGGGCCGGAATCGACCCGACCACGGCACGCGGCGCCGACATCGGCGTCTTCTCCGGCGTCTCCATCCACGACTACCTGGAGTCCCTCAGCAACATGCCCGACGAGCTCGAAGGCTTCGTCACGACCGCCACGGCGGGCAGCGTCGCGTCGGGCCGGGTGTCGTACGCCTTCGGCTTCGAGGGCCCGGCGGTCACGGTGGACACGGCGTGTTCGTCGTCCCTGGTGGCGATGCACCTGGCCGCGCAGGCGCTGCGGCAGGGCGAGTGCTCGATGGCGCTCGCCGGGGGCGTCGCCGTGATGGGGTCCCCGATCGGCGTCCTCGGCATGTCCCGGCAGCGGGGCCTGGCCGCCGACGGCCGGTGCAAGGCGTACGCGGACGGCGCGGACGGCACGGTGCTCTCCGAGGGCGTCGGCCTGGTGGTCCTTGAACGCCTGTCGGTGGCGCGGGAACGCGGGCACCGGGTCCTCGCGGTGATCCGGGGCAGCGCGGTGAACCAGGACGGCGCCTCCAACGGCCTCACCGCCCCCAACGGCCCCTCCCAGCAGCGAGTGATCCGCAAGGCTCTGGCGAACGCGGGCCTCTCCCCGTCCGAGGTGGACGTGGTGGAGGGCCACGGCACCGGCACCACCCTGGGCGACCCCATCGAGACGCAGGCGCTCCTCGCCACCTACGGGAAGGGGCGTGATGCCGAACAGCCGCTGAGGCTCGGGTCGTTGAAGTCCAACATCGGCCATACGCAGGCCGCCGCCGGTGTGTCCAGCGTGATCAAGATGGTCCAGGCGCTGCGGCACAACGTCATGCCGCCCACGCTGCACGCACAGGAGCCCACCCACCAGGTCGACTGGTCGGCGGGCGCCATCGAGCTGCTGACCGAGCCCCGCGACTGGGCGCGCAACGGCCGCCCGCGCCGGGCCGGAGTGTCCTCGTTCGGGATCAGCGGGACGAACGCCCATCTGATCCTGGAGGAGGCACCCGAGGAGCCGCTTTCGGAGGAGCCGGCTTCGGTGGGTGTGGTGCCGGTGGTGGTGTCGGCGCGTAGTGCGGCTTCGCTGGCGGGACAGGCCGGTCGCCTCGCGTCGTACGTGGAGTCGGGCGGGGGTGCCTCGCTGGCAGGCGTGGCCGGGGCGTTGGTGACCAGCCGGGCTGCCCTGGACGAGCGTGCGGTGGTGGTGGCGGGTTCGAACGCGGAGGCACTCGGCGGGCTGCGGGCGTTGGCTCGGGGCGAGGACGCGGCCGGTGTGGTGTCCGGCAAGGTCGCGGGTTCCGGTGTGCCGGGCAAGGTGGTGTGGGTGTTCCCGGGGCAGGGCGCTCAGTGGGCGGGCATGGGTCGCGAACTCCTCGACGCCTCAACGGTGTTCGCCGAGCGGATCGCTGAGTGCGCGGCCGCCCTTGAGTCGCTGGTGGACTGGTCGCTCGTTGACGTACTGCGGGGTGAGGTCGAGCCCGCGCTGCTTGAGCGGGTGGATGTGGTGCAGCCCGCGAGTTTCGCGGTGATGGTGGGTCTGGCTTCGGTGTGGGCGTCCGTGGGTGTGAAGCCGGACGCGGTTCTTGGGCACTCGCAGGGGGAGATCGCGGCCGCCTGTGTGGCGGGGGCGTTGTCCCTTGAGGACGCGGTGCGGGTGGTGGCGTTGCGCAGCCAGGCCATCGCTGCGGAGTTGGCCGGGCGGGGCGGCATGGCGTCCGTTGCCTTGAGCGCGGACGAGGCAGCCGCGCGCCTTGAGGAGTGGGCGGGCCGGGTTGAGGTCGCGGCGGTCAATGGGCCGTCGTCGGTGGTGGTCGCGGGCGATGCCGAAGCCTTGGACGAGGCGCTGGAGGCCCTGGCGGGCGACGGTGTCCGAACCCGCCGCGTGGCCGTGGACTACGCCTCGCACACCCGGCACGTGGAGGACATCCGCGACAGGCTCGCCGAGGCGCTGGCGGGGGTGAGTGCGGAGGCTCCGGTGGTGCCGTTCTACTCGACCGTTACGGGCAGTTGGGTGGAGGACGCGGGGGTGTTGGACGGTGGGTACTGGTATCGGAACCTGCGTGGTCAGGTGGGCTTCGGCCCTGCGGTGGCCGATCTGCTGGTGCAGGGGCATGGGGTGTTCGTGGAGGTCAGTGCCCACCCCGTTCTGGTTCAGCCTGTCACCGAGGCTGTGGATGAGAGCGGTGCCGATGCCGTGGTGACAGGGTCGCTGCGCCGCGACGAAGGGGGCTTGCGGCGGCTGCTGATGTCGATGGCGGAGCTGTTCGTACGGGGTGTGGCGGTGGGCTGGTCGGCCGTGCTGCCCGGCGGGGCCGGGGTCGAGATCGCGCGCGTGGAGTTGCCGACGTACGCCTTCGACCATCAGCACTACTGGCTCAAGACGGCTGCCCAGGTCACCGACGCGGCGTCGCTGGGGCAGGCGGCGGCGGATCATCCGCTGCTGGGTGCGGTGGTGCGGCTGCCGCAGTCCGACGGGCTCGTCTTCACCTCGCGCCTGTCGCTGCGCACGCACGCCTGGCTGGCCGACCACCGGGTCGGCGACGTGGTGCTGGTCCCAGGCACCAGTCTGGTGGAGCTGGCGGTGCGGGCCGGTGACGAGGCCGGGTGCGGGGTGCTGGACGAACTCGTGATCGGGGACCCGTTGGTGGTGCCCGAGCGCGGCGGGGTGCGGGTGCAGGTCGCGGTGGGCGGGCCGGGGGAGAACGGTGCGCGCACGGTGGAGGTGTACTCCCAGCGCGAGGACGCGGGCGATGAAGCCGACGCGTGGACGCGGCACGCCACCGGCGTCCTGTCCGCCGCCACCGACCGGTCCACGGGCAGCGGCACGGGCTTCGACTTCACGGCCTGGCCGCCGCCGGGGGCCGAGCCGGTGGGGATCGGGGAGTTCTACGCCGACCTCGCCGAGCAGGGGTACGCGTACGGTCCGGCGTTCCAGGGCGTGCGGGCGGTGTGGCGGCGCGGCGAGGAACTGTTCGCGGAGGTCGCGCTGCCGGAGGAGCAGCACAAGGAAGCGGGCAGGTTCGGCATCCACCCCGCACTCCTCGACGCGGCCCTGCACGCCGGGGAGCCGGGCGCCGCGGCCGAAGGCGTCAAGGAGCTGCGGCAACCGCTCGACTGGAACGGCCTGGTGCTGCACGCCGCGGGCGCCTCGGTGCTTCGGGCGCGGCTTGTGCCCGCCGGGCCCGACGCCGTGTCGTTGGAGGCGGCGGACGAAGCCGGTGGCCTGGTGGTGACGGCGGAATCGCTGACGTGGCGAGAGGTGTCCACCGACCGGCCGGGGGCGGCGGACACGCTGGTCGCCCAGTCGCTGTTCGGCGTGGTGTGGACCGAGCTGCCCCCCACGCAGGGCGCGATTACGTCGCTGTCGTGGATGCCGGTGGCCGCCGCCGACGAGGTGGCGACGCTGACCGATGAAGTGGCGGCGGGCGCGGCCGCCCCGATGGCGGCGGTCCTGGAGGCGTTCGGCGGCGGCGACGGTGAGGAACTGGCCTTGTCCTCCCACGTGTTGGGAGTCGTGCAGGGGTGGTTGAACGGGGCCGGGCTTGAGGAGTCACGCCTTGTGGTGGTGACGCGGGGTGCGGTGCCCGCTGGTGAAGGTGCGGTGACGGATCCGGCGGCGGCCGCCGTGTGGGGTCTGGTGCGTGCGGCGCAGGCGGAGAACCCGGACAGGATCGTCCTGCTGGACCTCGACCCGGCCTCCGACGACGCAGCGGGCTCCGTACTGGACACGGTGCTGGGAGCCGTCCTGGCCACCGGCGAGCCTCAAATCGCGGTACGCGGAACGGCCTTCTCGGCGCCCCGACTCGTCCGAGTGCCGGCGCAAGCCCCGGACAGCCAGTCGGTGTTCACATCCGAGGGGACCGTCCTCATCACCGGTGGCACCGGGTCGCTCGGTGCTCTCGTGGCCCGTCACCTCGTCACCCGGTACGGCGTACGGCGGCTGCTCCTCGCCAGCAGGCGGGGCCGGGACGCCGAGGACGCCGGAGCGCCTGGAGCGGGTGTTCGCGCCGAAGGTGGACGCGGTGCGGCATCTCGACGAGCTGACGCGTGAACTGGGCCTGGACCTGGACGCGTTCGTCGTCTACTCGTCCGTGTCCGGCGTCTTCATGGGCGCGGGCAGCGGCAGCTACGCCGCCGCCAATGCCTACCTGGACGGCCTGATGGCCAACCGGCGGGCGGCGGGCCTGCACGGCCTGTCGCTGGCCTGGGGCCTGTGGGCGCAGACCAGCGGCATGGCGGCCAACACCGACGACCTCACCAGGAACCGGATGAACCGCCGGGGCGGCCTGCAAGCGATGTCGCTCACGGAGGGCATGGAGCTGTTCGACGCCGCCGTGGGGTCCCGCCAGTCCTTGCTGGTACCGGCCAGGCTCGACCTGCGCGGCGTACGCGCCGACGCGGCGGCCGGTGGCGGCGTGCCGCACCTGCTGCGCGGCCTCGTACGCGCCGGCCGGCAGGCGGCACGGGCGGCGGACGGCGGCGACAAGCGGCGCCGGCTGACCGACCGGCTCACCGGGCTCGCACCGGCGGAACAAGAAGCCCTGCTCCTCGACCTGGTCCGGGCCCGGGCCGCGGTCGTGCTCGGGCACGCCGGGCCCTCGGGTGTGCAGCCGGACATGGCGTTCAACGAGGTCGGATTCGACTCGCTCACGGCGGTGGAGCTGCGCAACAGGCTGCGCGAGGCGACCGGCCTGAAGCTGCCCGCCACCTTGATCTTCGACTATCCGAACCCGCTGGCCCTCGCCCGCTACCTGCACCGCGAACTGCTCCCGGACGACGGCGTGAACGGACAGGAGCTGGACGAGGCGCGGCTGCGGCGCGCCCTCGCCTCCCTCCCGCTGGCCCGCTTCCGGGCGGCCGGACTGATGGACGCCCTGGTCGAGCTGGCCGCCCTCGCCGACGGCGCACCGCACACCCGCACGACCGACGAGAACAGCGAGGCCGAGGGGGGCGACGAGAAGCGGGCGATCGCCGAGCTGGACGTCGACGACCTCGTGCACCTGGCGCTCGGCGACTGAGGACCTTTCGAAACCGCTGGCTGATTGGGGAATTCAAGTGAGCGCGTCATATGAAACAGTCGTCCAGGCGCTACGGAAGTCGCTGGAAGAAGTCGGCTCGCTGAAGCAGCAGAACCGCCGTCTCCGCGACGCTTCCCGCGAGCCCGTGGCGATCGTCGGCATGGCGTGCCGGTTGCCCGGCGGCGTGGCGGGCCCGGAGGATTTGTGGCGCCTGGTGGCCGAGGGCCGGGACGCGGTGTCGGGCTTCCCCGAGAACCGCGGCTGGGACCTGGAGGGCCTCTTCGCCCCGGACCCCGAGAGCGCAGGCACGTCCTACACCCGGCAAGGCGGATTCCTGCACGAGGCGGGGCTCTTCGACGCGGGGTTCTTCGGCATCTCGCCGCGCGAGGCCCTGGCGATGGACCCGCAGCAGCGGCTTCTCCTCGAAACGTCCTGGGAGGCCCTGGAGGCGGCCGGGATGGACCCGGGCTCACTGAAGGGCGCCGACGTCGGGGTGTTCTCCGGGGTGTTCACGCAGGGGTACGTCGCCCCGGGAGCCAGCGGGGTGACGCCGGAAGTGGAGGGCTTCGCGGGCACCGGCGGCTCGACGAGCGTGGCCTCGGGCCGGGTGTCGTACGTGCTCGGTTTCGAGGGCCCGGCGGTCACGGTGGACACGGCGTGTTCGTCGTCCCTGGTGGCGATGCACATGGCGGCCCAGGCGCTGCGGCAGGGCGAGTGCTCGATGGCCCTGGCCGGTGGTGCGACGGTGATGGCGACGCCGGGCGCCTTCGTGGAGTTCTCGCGGCAGCGGGGCCTGGCCGCCGACGGCCGGTGCAAGGCGTTCTCGTCGTCGGCGGACGGCACCGGCTGGGCCGAGGGCGTGGGCGTAGTGGTCCTTGAGCGCCTGTCGGTGGCGCGGGAGCGAGGCCACCGGATCCTCGCGGTGCTGCGCGGCAGCGCGGTGAACCAGGACGGCGCCTCCAACGGCCTCACCGCCCCCAACGGCCCCTCCCAGCAGCGCGTGATCCGAGACGCCCTGGCGAACGCGGGCCTGTCCCCGTCCGATGTGGACGTGGTGGAGGGCCACGGGACCGGCACCACCCTGGGCGACCCCATCGAGGCCCAGGCGCTCCTGGCGACGTACGGGCGCGGCCGCGACCCCGAACAGCCGCTGTGGCTCGGCTCGTTGAAGTCCAACATCGGCCACGCCCAGGCGGCCGCCGGTGTGGCCGGTGTGATCAAGATGGTGCAGGCGCTGCGGCACGGCGTCCTCCCGGCGACCCTGCACGTGGCCGAGCCCACCCCCCAGGTCGACTGGTCCGAGGGCGCGGTGGAACTGCTGACCGAGACCCGGGAGTGGCCGCACAACGGGCGCCCGCGCCGGGCCGGTGTGTCCGCCTTCGGCATGAGCGGGACGAACGCCCACCTGATCCTGGAGGAGGCACCCGAGCAGCCGCTCCCCGAACACGCGGTGCCCGCGGGGGTGGTGCCGCTGGTCGTGTCCGCACGGAGCCAGACATCACTCACGGGTCAGGCGGAACGGCTGATCACGCACCTGGATTCCGCCCCCGACGGCACGGCTTCGCTGGCCCCGGTTGCCGGGGCGCTGGTGTCGGGTCGTGGGGTGTTCGGCGAGCGTGCGGTGGTGGTGGCGGGTTCGAAGGACGAGGCGCTGGCCGGGTTGCGGGCGCTGGCGCGGGGCGAGAGTGATCTGAACCTGGTGTCCGGGGGCGGGGGTGTGCCGGGGAAGGTGGTGTGGGTGTTCCCGGGGCAGGGTTCGCAGTGGGTGGGGATGGGGCGTGAACTTCTTGACTCCTCGCCGGTGTTCGCTGAGCGGGTGGGGGAGTGTGCTGCGGCGCTGGGGCCGTTGGTGGACTGGTCGCTCGTCGACGTCCTGCGGGGTGAGGTC
>NZ_JOJM01000146.1 GCF_000720325.1 Streptomyces sp. NRRL B-1347 | reverse complement strand
TGAGTTGTATGTCGCGGGCGCGCAGCTGGCCCGTGGGTATCTGGGTCGTCCGGCGTTGTCCGCGGAGCGCTTCGTGGCCTGTCCGTTCGGGTCGGCGGGTGAGCGGATGTATCGCACGGGTGATGTGGTGCGTTGGCGTGCGGACGGGAACCTGGAGTTCCTGGGGCGCGCGGATGACCAGGTCAAGGTCCGTGGCTTCCGGATCGAACTCGGCGAGATCGAGGCGGCGTTGGAATCCCACCCCGCTGTGGCCCAGGCCGCGGTACTGGTGCGCGAGGACGTGCCCGGAGACAAGCGCCTGGTCGCCTACGTGATCCCGGCCGAGGACACGGTGGACACGGCGGTACTGCGCGCACACGTGGGTGGCCAGCTGCCGGAGTACATGGTTCCGGCAGCGATGGTGGTCCTTGACGCACTGCCGCTGACGGTCAACGGCAAGCTCGACCGCCGCGCACTGCCCGCACCCGAATACACGGCCGCCGACGGTGGCCGAGGCCCCGCCTCGCTCCAGGAGGAGATCCTGTGCGCGGTGTTCGCCGACGTACTCGGTCTTCCGAGCGTGGGTGTCGACGACAACTTCTTCGAGCTGGGCGGCCATTCGCTCCTCGCGGTGTCGCTGATCGAGCGGCTGCGCGAGCGAGGTCTGCCCGTGAGCGTGCGGAGTCTGTTCGCGACGCCGACGGTGGCCGGGCTCGCGGCCGCTGTCGGCGCGGGCGGCCAGGGCACGGTGGCCGTGCCGGAGAACCTGATCCCGGCGGACACCGAGGTCATCACCCCGGAGATGCTGCCGCTGGTGGACCTGACGGCGGAGGAAATCGACCGCATCGTCACCCGGGTGCCGGGCGGGGCGGCGAACATCGCCGACATCTACCCCCTCGCGCCCCTCCAGGAGGGCCTGTTCTTCCACCACCTGATGACCGGTGAAGGCGAAACGGACGTCTACCTCCAGCAGACAGTGCTGAGGTTCGACGCCCGGCAGCGCGTCGACCGGTTCATCGAGGCCCTCAAGGCCGTGATGGAACGGCACGACATCCTCCGCACGGGCTTCGCGTGGGACGGCCTGCGCGAGCCGGTGCAGGTAGTGGTCCGCCACGCCGAAGTGCCGGTCCACGAGGTCGCACTCGACGAGACCCCCGAGGGCCAGGACGCGGTCGAGCAGCTGCTGGACACCGCGGACAAGGCCATGGACGTCGGCCGTGCCCCGCTGCTGCGCGCGTACATCGGTGCGGAACCGGGCAGCGACCGCTGGCTGATGGTCCTCCAGAACCACCATCTCGTCGAGGACCACACCGCTCTGGAACTGCTCCTCGCCGAGGTGCGCGCCCACCTGGAGGGCCAGGAGGACGCGCTGCCCACCCCGGTTCCGTTCCGGGAGTTCGTGGCGCAGGCGCGGCTCGGCGTGACGCGCGCCGAGCACGAGCGGTTCTTCGGCGAGCTGCTCGACGGAGTGACCGAGCCGACGGCGCCGTACGGTCTCCTCGACGTACGGGGCGACGGCACCGAGGTCGACGAGGTCATGAGCACCCTCGACACGGCCGTGGCCACCCGCCTGCGGGAGCAGGCGCGGCGTCTCGGCGTCAGCCCGGCGACGCTGTTCCACCTGGTGTGGGCGCGGGTCGTCGCCGTGACGTCGGGCCGTGACGATGTCGTCTTCGGCAGTGTGCTGTTCGGCCGTATGCAGGCCGGTACGGGAGCCGATCGGACGCCGGGTCTGTTCATCAACACGCTGCCGGTACGTGTGCCAACGGGTCGGGTGTCGGTGGGTGAGGCCGTGCGGGGCATGCAGAAGCAGCTCGCCGACCTCCTCGTCCACGAGCACGCCCCGCTCACCCTCGCCCAGCAGGCCGCGGGCCTGCCCGCGCAGACTCCGCTGTTCACCTCCCTGCTGAACTTCCGGCACAACACCGCCGGCAGCACGGGCCCGGACGACACGATGAGCGGTGCCCTCGAAGGCGTCGAACTGCTCTCGGCCCACGAGCGGAGCAACTACCCCCTCACGGTGTCCGTCGACGATTCGGGTGCCCGCTTCGACGTCGTCGTCCAGGCCGCCGCACCCCTCTCGCCGCAGGCGGTGACCGGCCTGATCCACGCCGCCGCGGCGAACCTCGTCACCGCGCTCGAAGAGGAGACCGGAGCCACCGGCCTCCACGAGGTGCAGGTCCTCGACGAGACGGAGCAGCGACAGCTCCTCACGCGGTGGAACGACACCGCGCACGAGGTTCCCGTCACGACGCTCCCCCGACTGTTCGCGAACCAGGCCGGGCGCACCCCGGACGCCGTCGCCGTCACCTTCGAAGGCACGGAGCTGTCGTACGCGGAACTGGACGCACGCACCAACCGGCTGGCCCGACTGCTGATCTCCCGCGGCGTGGGTCCGGAGTCCGTGGTCGCCGTGTCCATGGAACGGTCCGCCGAACTGGTGGTGGCGCTGCTCGCGGTGCTGAAGACCGGTGGCGCGTACGTGCCGGTGGACCCGGAGTACCCCGCGGACCGCATCGCGTACATGTTCAGCGACGCCCGACCGGTCCTCGTCCTCACCAGCCAGTCCGCGGCGAGCGGCCTGCCTGTCGTCGCCGACCTCGAACGGGTCGTCGTCGACGAGCCGCAGACCGTCTCCGCCCTGGCCGGGCTGGACGCCGGAGAGCTCACCGACGCCGAGCGGCGGGGCGCGCTGCTGCCGGACCACCCCGCGTACGTCATCTACACGTCGGGCTCCACCGGCAACCCCAAGGGGGTGGCCGTCCCGCACCGCAACGTGGTCCAGCTGTTCGAGGCGGCGAAGAGCAGGTACGACTTCGGCGCGGACGACGTGTGGACCTGGTTCCACTCCTTCTCCTTCGACTTCTCGGTCTGGGAGATGTGGGGCGCCCTGCTCCACGGCGGCCGCCTCGTGGTCGTGCCGCACGGGATCTCCCGGTCGCCCGGAGGCTTCCTCGACCTGCTCGTCCGTGAGCGGGTGACCGTGCTCAACCAGACGCCGTCGGCGTTCTACCAGCTCGTCCAGGCCGATGCGGAGGCCCGCGAGCTGGGCTCCCGCCTCGCGCTGCGCTTCGTCATCTTCGGCGGCGAGGCACTGGACCACGGGCGCCTCACCGACTGGTTCGCGCGTCACCCCGAGGACGCCCCGGCCCTGGTGAACATGTACGCGCCGACCGAGACGACCGTGGTCTGCACGGCGTACCCCGTGGGCGCGCGGGAAGAGGAGAGCGCCGGGGTCCTGCCGATCGGCAGCCCCATGTGGAACACCCGGACGTACGTGCTCGACGACGGCCTGCGCCCCGTCCCGGTCGGCGTCGCCGGCGAGCTGTACCTCGCCGGAGCCCAGCTCGCGCGCGGCTACACGCACCGGCCCGGCCTCACGGCGGAGCGCTTCGTGGCGTGCCCCTTCGGAGCGGCCGGCGAGCGGATGTACCGCACGGGCGACGTCGTGCGCCGACGCGCCGACGGACACCTGGACTACGTCGGACGCGCCGACGACCAGGTGAAGGTCCGAGGGTTCCGCATCGAGCTCGGCGAGATCGAGGCCGTACTGGCCTCGCACCCGCTCGTCGGCCAGACGGCCGTGCTCGTACGCGAGGACACCCCCGGGGACAAGCGTCTCGTCGGCTACGTGGTCGCGGACCCGACGGCGGAGAACAGCGGCGCGGCGGCGGACCTGTCCGCCTCCGCGCTGTCCGCGGCCGTACGCGGATACGTGCGCGAGCAGCTCCCGGACCACATGGTGCCCTCAGCCGTCATGCGGCTCGACGCCCTTCCGCTGACCGTCAACGGGAAGCTGGACCGCCGGGCGCTGCCCGCACCGGACTACCGGATCGCCGGTTCGAACCGGGCGCCGAGCACACCGCGCGAGAAGGAGCTCTGCGACCTGTTCGCCGAGGTCCTCGGGCTGCCGGAGGTGGGAGTCGACGACTCCTTCTTCGACCTGGGCGGGCACTCGCTCCTCGCGACCCGCCTGGTGAGCCGCATCCGCACCGCCCTGGGCGCCGAGCTGCCGATCAGGACGCTGTTCGAGGCACCGACCGTGGCCGGACTCGCGAGTCGCCTCGCAGCACAGACGAACACGAAGAGAGCACGGCCTGCACTGCGGCCGCGGCCGAGGCCCATGCAGGAGGAAAACTGATGATCCCGCTGTCGTTCGCCCAAAGGCGCCTGTGGTTCCTGGCGCAGCTCGAAGGCCCGAACCCCACGTACAACATCCCCGCCGCCCTGCGGCTCAGGGGTGAGTTGGACGTGGCCGCCCTGCACACTGCCCTGCGGGACGTGGTGGAGCGGCACGAGGTACTGCGGACGGTGTTCCCCGCCGCCGACGGAACCCCGCACCAGCGGATCCTCGACACGGACGCGGTGCCCCTCGATCTACCGGTGATCCCGACGGCGGGGGAGGACGCCCTGGCCCCGGCCCTCGCCGAGGCCACGGCCCAGCCGTTCGACCTGGCATCGGACATTCCCATCCGTGCCCGGCTCTACGAACTGGCGCCGCAGGAGCACGTACTGCTCCTCGTCCTCCACCACATCGCCAGCGACGGCTGGTCCATGGGGCTGCTCGCCCGGGACATCTCCGAGGCGTACGGCGCACGCCGCGCGGGTCACGCCCCCCAGTGGGAGCCGCTCCCCGTCCAGTACGCGGACTACACGATGTGGCAGCTCGACCTCCTCGGGGACGAGAGCGACCCGGAGAGCGTGCTCGCCGAGCAGCTCGCCTACTGGCGGACCACGCTGGCGGGCGTACCGGAGGAACTCCAGCTGCCCGCGGCCAGGACACGTCCGGCGACGGCCTCCTACCGCGGTGACCAGGTGCAGCTCCGCATCGACGCGGAGCTGCACCAGCGGCTGACCGAACTGGCCCGCGCGGAGGGCGCCACCCTCTACATGGTTCTCCAGGCCGGTCTCGCGGTGCTGCTCTCCCGGCTCGGCGCGGGCGACGACATCCCGGTCGGCACGCCCATCGCCGGCCGCATGGACGACGCCCTCGACGACCTCGTCGGCTTCTTCGTGAACTCGCTCGTCATGCGCACGGACCTGAGCGGGGACCCGTCGTTCACGGAACTGGTGTCCCGGGTGCGGGACGCCGACCTCAGCGCGTTCGCCCACCAGGACGTGCCGTTCGAGCGCCTCGTCGAGGAGCTCGTACCGACACGGTCCATGGGGCGCCACCCCCTGTTCCAGGTGATGCTGGCCGTCCAGAACAACGCCCAGGCCGTACTCGACCTCCCCGGGCTCCAGGTCAGCGCGCTGCCCGGCGGCAAGGCCCCGGCCAAGTTCGACCTGTCCTTCGACCTGAGCGAGGAGTTCGACGCGCAGGGACGCCCCGCCGGACTGAAGGGGTCGATCACCTATGCGCTGGACCTGTTCGACCGGGAGACGGTGGACGACCTCCGTACCCGATTCATCCACGTACTGAACGCCTGCACCGCTGACCCGTCGGCCCGCGTCACCCAAGTCCCGGTTCTGGCCGAGGTGGAGCGGGATCGTCTGGTGCGTGGGTGGAACGACACTGGTCGTTCTGTTCCTGAGGTGTCGTTGACGGAGTTGTTGGCGGCGCAGGTGTGTGAGACGCC
>NZ_JOJM01000145.1 GCF_000720325.1 Streptomyces sp. NRRL B-1347 | reverse complement strand
GTACTGCAGGGGGGACCCTGTGGGAGAGTAGGACGCCGCCGAACTAATTGTGATGGGAAACCCCCGTGCCTTTGGGCACGGGGGTTTTCTGCGTTCACGGCCAGAACTCACGACCAGAATTCCCGGCCAGAATTCCAGGCCAGACCCCAGGCTCAGAATCGCAGGGCCGAGCCTCAGGCCGGACGCACCAGCTTCGTGTCGTACGCCAGGATCACCGCCTGCACCCGGTCACGTGCGCCCGTCTTCGCGAGGATGCGGCCCACATGGGTCTTCACCGTCGACTCGGCCAGATGCAGCCGCGCGGCGATCTCCGTGTTCGTCCAGCCCTGGCCGATGACCGTGAGGATCTGACGTTCGCGGTCCGTCAACGACGTCAGGAGCGGATGCTTGGCCGGGTCGGCCGGGCTCGCGGAGTCCTCGCCGCTCGGCAGCTGGTCCGCGAAGGCGTCCAGGAGCCGTCGGGTCAGCCTCGGCGCCACCACCGCGTCGCCCGTGGCGACCGCGCGGATGCCGGAAAGGAGCTCCTCCGGCAGCGCGTCCTTGATGAGGAAGCCGGACGCCCCCGCGCGCAGACCCGCGTACGCGTACTCGTCCAGGTCGAACGTCGTGAGGATGAGGACGCGGGAAGCGGAGCCGGACGCGACGATGCGGCGGGTGGCCTCGATGCCGTCCACGTCGGGCATGCGGATGTCCATCAGGATGACGTCCGGGCGCAGGTCGGCGGCCATGCGGACCGCGTCGGCGCCGCTGCCGCCCTCGCCCGCCACCGCCATGTCGTCCTGGCTCTCCAGGAGCATGCGGAAGCCGAAGCGTTGCAGGGGCTGGTCGTCGACTATGAGGACGCTGATCACTGAGCGGATTCCTTCGGGGCGGTGACGGGGAGCGGGGCGGTGGCTCTGGGCAGCTGGAGGCGGACCTCCCAGCCGGTGGCGGGGAGGGGGCGCGGGCCGGCCTCAAGTGTGCCCGCGTACAGGGCCGTTCGTTCCCGCATGCCGGTGAGGCCACGGCCTTCGCGGCCCGCCTCCGCGGCGGCCGGGGGCGCGTGGCCCGTGTCGGTGACGGTGACCGTCACCCCGTCGTCGTCGTACGAGATCCCGACCGTCGCCGTCGCGCCGGGGCCGCCGTGCTTGAGGGTGTTCGTCAGGGCCTCCTGCACCACGCGGTACACCGTGAGCTCCTGGCCCTGGGGCAGGGCGTCGGGGCGGCCGTGGACCGTGGTGCGGACGGGCAGACCAGCGGACCGTACGCCGTCGATGAGACGGGTCAGATCGGTGAGCGCGGGCTGGGGCGCCAGGGCCGCGGCCTCCGGTGTGTCGTCGCGCAGGACGTCGAGGAGGCGGCGCAGCTCGGCGAGGGCCTGGCGGCTGGTGGAGCCGATGGCGGCGAGGGCCTGCGCGGCGTGCTCGGGGGACTTGGCGGCCGCGTACTTGCCGCCGTCGGCGAGGCCCGTGATGACGGACAGGTTGTGGCCGATGATGTCGTGCATCTCGCGGGCGATGCGGGTGCGCTCGGCGGCCGCGGCGAGCTGGGCCTGCTGGTCGCGCTCGACCTCCAGCTGCCGGGCTCGCTCGACCAGGGCCCGGGTGTGGTCCTGGCGCGAGCGCACGGCGATGCCGAGGAGCGCCACGAGCGTGTAAGCCCACACCTGGGGCACGATCTGCTGGTCCCAACTGCCCTTCGGGTAGCGGACGGTCCCCACGAGCAGCGGCACCAGCATCAGCGCGCCCGCCCGGCCAAGCGTCCAGAGCCGCAGCCGCAGCGCGATGTTGAACAGGACGATGAGCTGCACGAGGGAGACCTGGAGCATCGCGCCGGTGCCCGCGTTGAGCGCGCCGAACGCCACCATGACGGCGAGGGCCGCCATGGGGTGGCGGCGCCGCCACAGCAGCGGAAGCGTCAGACCGAGGGTCGTGGTGAGGACGAGCCAGCCGGCGACGTCCTGGTTGTGCGCGACGTTGCGCCAGCCGTCGCCCGCGAAGTCGATGCTGCCCGCCGTCACGAAGAAGCCGGTGACCAGCAGGTCCCAGAGCAGGGGACGGTGCTCGTCGACGGCACGCACCCGCTGGACCAGGCGCTGGACGTACTGGGTGAGGGGGTGCGGATCATGGGCCACGGGCTCATCCTCGTACAGGAGTTCCAGGTGTGGGGCAGTGCGGGGCGGTGCGGGTCAGACGTCGCGGCGCTTCAGGAGGTGCGCGGCCGCGGTCAGGACCGCGAGGGCCCACAGGGCGAGGGTGAGCAGGGCGGGGCCGGGGGCGATCGTGTTCTCCACGCGGGTGATCGAGCCGAGCGAGGAGGCGGCCTGTGCGGGGAAGCAGCGCACGACGGCGTCGACGCCGCCGAACGGCAGCGTCCCGACGATCTCCGGCAGGACGAGCACGGCGCCGACGAACGCGCCGATGCCGCCGGGCACCGAGCGCAGCAACGCGCCGAGCCCCAGGGCGATCAGGCTCAACAGGGTGATGCCCGTCGCGTTGCCCGCGAGGGCGCCGAGGACGCCGGAGTCGGTGAGCGTCAGCGCCTTGTCGGTGTCCGCGAGCCAGATCTGGGCGGTGAGGAAGGTGACGACGTTGGTGACGAAGGACAGCGTGAACGCCACCGCCACGAAGACCGCGGCCTTGGACCACAGGACGGGCAGCCGGCGCGGCACGGCGGTCAGTGAGGCGCGGACCATGCCCGTCGAGTACTCGCCCGCGGTGACGAGGATGCCGAGGACGGCGAGGCAGATCTGGGAGAGCTGGGTGCCGAAGAGGGTGAAGACGACCGTGTCGATGTCGGAGTCGTCGCCGTCGTATGTGCTGCCCATGGTGATGCCGACGGCGAGGACCAGGGCGCTCGCCGTGAGCAGGGTGATCCAGGTGGTGCGCAGCGTCCACAGCTTGTGCCACTCGGAGCGCAGGACGCGGGCCGGGGTGACGCGGTAGGAGGGGGCGGCCGCGTGCGGGGCGGGGGCGGTCGTGGTCATGCCGCTGCTCCTTCCAGGGGTGCGTCGTGCGGGGTCACGTACTCGACGGAGTCGTGGGTCAGGTCCATGAAGGCCTGTTCCAGGGAGGCGGTGTGCGGGGTGAGTTCGAAGAGTGGGATGGCGTGGGCGGCGGCGGTGCGGCCGATGTGTTCGGCGTCGGTGCCGCGGACCTCAAGCGTGCCGGGGGTGGCGCCGCCGATGGTGACGCCGGGGCCCGCGAGCAGCTCGGCGAGGCGGGCCGCCGCGGGGGACACGACCTTCACGGAGCCGGTGCCGGACTCGCGTACGAACTTGTCGACCGTCGTGTCCGCGAGCAGCCGGCCCCGGCCGATGATGATCAGGTGGTCGGCGGTCACGGCCATCTCGCTCATGAGGTGGGAGGAGACGAGGACCGTGCGGCCCTCGGCGGCCTGCGCCTTGAGGAGGTTGCGGATCCACAGGACGCCCTCGGGGTCGAGGCCGTTGACCGGCTCGTCCAGGACGAGCGTGGCGGGGTCGCCGAGGAGCGCCGCCGCGATGCCCAGGCGCTGGCCCATGCCGAGGGAGAAGCCCTTCACGCGGCGGCCCGCGACATCGGTGAGGCCGGTGGTGGCGAGGACGTGCTCGACGCGGGAGCGGGGGATGCCGTGGGTGTGCGCGAGGGCCATCAGATGGTGGTACGCGGAGCGGCCGGGGTGCAGCGAGCGGGCCTCCAGGAGCGCGCCGACCTCGGTCAGGGGCGCGCTGTGGGTGGCGTAGGCGCGGCCGCCGACGGTGCAGCGGCCGCTGGTGGGGGCGTCGAGGCCGAGGAGCATCCGCATGGTGGTGGACTTGCCCGCGCCGTTGGGGCCGAGGAAGCCGGTGACGGTGCCGGGGTGGACCTCGAAGCTGAGGCCGTCGACGGCGGTCTTGGCGCGGGTGCGGCCGCCGTAGCGTTTGGTGAGTCCGTGTGCGCGAATCATGGGTCGATGGTCGCGCCGGTGCGGGCCGTGGCGCGTCGGACCGGGGCATCGGGCTCGGGCGGGGAGTAGTACCGGGGTACGACGGCGGGGGGCACCGGCGGACGGTCGCGGCGGCTGGCCGCGGCGGGTGGCCGCGGAAAACCGGGCGGCTTTGAACTGGGGTGTTGCCTAGGATCGGTGTATGGAGCACCTCATACGCCCCGTGCGTGGCGACGAATGGCGACAGGTCCGGGCGCTGCGGCTGCTCGCCCTGCGGGATCCGGCGGCGTCGGTCGCCTTCCTGGAGACGTACGAGAACGCCGTCGCGAAGCCGGACGCCTACTGGCGGGACCGGACCACGAACGCGGCGCCGGGCGGGCCGATGCGGCAGTTCATCGCGGAGGGCCCGGACGGCGGCTGGGTGGGCTCTGTGACCGTGCTCGTCGAGGAGCCGGGCGCGCAGAGCGTGCTCGGGACCGACGTCGCGGTGCGGCAGGCGCATCTGGTGGGCGTGTACGTGCGGCCCGAGCACCGGGGCACGGGTCTGACCGAGGCGCTGTTCGAGGCGGCGGTGGAGTGGGCGCGGGCGTCGGACGGGGCCCGGGTCGAGCGGGTGCGGCTCTTCGTGCACGAGGACAACGGGCGGGCCGAGGCCTTCTACCGGCGCTTCGGCTTCGTCCGCAGCGGTCAGTCGGCTTCGGTGCCCGGGGACCCGGCGGCGCTCGAGTACGAGATGGTGCTGGCGTAGGGCGTCGGCGCCTGTTGGTCGGTCAGCCGATCAGTTCGTCGTGGGGCCAGCGGGCGCGGCCCTGTTCGCGGGAGCGGAGCAGGGCCAGGGTGGGCATGCCCTGGTCGGCCCCGGCAGCGAGGAGCTCCGGCAGCTGGGGGAGCGGGGCGACGGCCGCGACGTCGTCGAGTACGAGGGTCAGGGGCGGGTCGAGGCGTCCCCCGGGCGACCGGTCGGCGAGGTGGCGGCCGCGCTCGACCATGCTGGAGGCGAGCGCCGTGAGCAGCGGCATCGCGCCCGGGTTCGCCTTGGGGTCCTCGATGGCCTCGCCCACCACGAAGAGGGTGCCGCCTTCGTCGACGAGGGATTCCAGGCCGAGGGCGTCCGCGCGGTTGGGCGTGCAGGACTCCCGTACGTTCAGCGTGAACAGGCAGGACAGGGCGCGGGACGTCAGCTCCTGGGCCATGTCGCGGCGTTCGGCGTACGCGGTGAGCGCGGACTCCAGCTCGCCTGCGGCGCCCGGGGCGGCCTTGGGGTGAGTGCGCAGCACGCGGACGGCGTCCTGGACCTGGGTGCCCTGGGCCCAGCGGTGGACGTGCTTCACGGAGCGGCCGTCCACGGCGGCGGCGTGCAGGAAGCTCCGCAGCAGGAGTTCGGCGGTGTCCGCCACGGCCGTGTCCAGTTTGGCGGTGGGTCTTATGGGGGCGAGCAGGGCGCGGGCGCGGTGGGTCGCCGTGGCCTTGTCGTCGCAGCCGGTGGTCGGGGACCAGTGGAGGCGGGCGGGGGTGTCGCAGAGGTGTGAGGGGTCGTAGACGAGGACGGGGCCCAGTTTGGCGCGGGCGTCCTTCGTCTCCTCCCACAGGGTGGGGTCGGAGGTGATGACCAGGGTCGCGGACTCGGCGTCGGCGATGGCCTCGGCGGCGAGGGGGCGGCGGGTCTCCGGGGTGCCGAGGACCAAGGGGGTGCGGGGGGTGGGGACGGT
>NZ_JOJM01000144.1 GCF_000720325.1 Streptomyces sp. NRRL B-1347 | reverse complement strand
ACCATGCGCGGCAGCCCCTGGACACCCACCACCTCCTGAAACCCCGGGCCACCCGGCGATCCAGCATGCCCACCAGCCCCCACAGACCTAACCAGTTACTTCGCCTGGAGGTAGGTGGGCTCCATCGCGTCCAGCTCGGCGGGCCAGGCATTACGTTTCGTCATCGCCTGGATGTGGTCGATGGGGTGGTCCGGGTCGTACATGGAGTGCACGAGGGAGGCGAGGCGGCCCTGGCCGAGCGGCTGGCGCACGCGGATGTCGGCCTCCTGGAGGCGCGAGCAGATGTCGGTCAGCTCGCGTGCCATGACGACGGCGAGCCCGGCGTCCCGGTCGAGCTTCTTGCCGCCGTGCGGGCGGGCGGCGCGCGCCATGGCCTGGGCCTCGGCGGCGAGCTCGCGGGAGTAGTGCATGCAGGCGACGAGGTAGGCGCGGTGCTGCTCGCTGCTGGTGGACACCATCGACTGGAGCTGGTCGTAGCTGTGCTGGAGCCAGGGCAGCGCGCGGTCGTCGCCGCGCGCGGCGACGTCCTTGGCGTGCGCGTCCGGGTCGGCGGGCAGGGTGCGGGCCAGCATCTGGAGCCGCGTCACGAAGCCGTCGCCGTTGGCCACGTGCTTGAGCAGCGTGCCGAACCGGTCGACGAGGGCCTCCTGGTCCTCGCTGTCGCGCAGGCCGACGCCGGGGCCCTCGATCTCGATGGCGGCGGTGACGGTGCGCCGGTCGGCGTGCAGCAGGACGGCGATCTCGTCGGGCCCGAAGGGCGCGGCCAGCCAGCTGATGCGGCCGATGCCGGGCGGCGGCCCGATCTCCACCTCGCGCCCGTCGAGCCGGACGCCCGCCTCGGCGACCGAGGACCGGTAGGCGGTGCCGCGCCGCAGCGATCGCTTGTAGCTCCGGTTGATCTCGAACCACTTGTAGAACGTGCGTCCCTTGTACGGGATGTACACCGCCGCGATGGCGATCATCGGGAAGCCCATGAGCAGCACGATGCGCATGGCCAGGAACGGGATGAGGATGCCGCACATCATGCCGAGGAACGCGCCGCCGATGATCAGCGCGATCTCGCCGGTCTCGCGGTTGCGGCCGATGATGGCGTTCGGCCGGGCCCGGCCGATCAGATAGGTGCGGCGGGGCGTGACCGGTGGGGACACATGGGACTGGGTCGTCAACGCCCTTCACCTCCAGTGCTGTTCGTACCGCCGCGGTTGCCCGCGTGCGGGGTGTTCGAGGGGCTCGTACGGGGTGGGGGTGCGGCGGAGGGGACAGTTCCGCCGCCGTTCTGGGCGGGGCCAGGCTGCCGGTGGGCGTGTGAGGACAGGCCGCTTCCGACGGCGTTGGCTGTGGCGGCCTGCGGCGGGGTGTCGCCGCCGCCCGCCTGGCCGCCGCCCGCCTTGCCGCCGGGGCGTGCGCTGTGGGTGCGGATGCCCTGGGCGACCCAGGCGGCGGGCGAGTTGAGGGCGGTGGCGGCGCGGTTCTCGGCGCCGCGCATCAGGCGGTTGTTGCGGGTGGCCATGATGTCGTCGCCGAAGCCGGGGATGAACCGGTAGATGGAGGCGCTGGCGAAGATGGCGAGGAGGATCACGGAGAGTCCGGAGACGACGGCCGACAGGGAGTCGGGCCCGTCCTCGCCCTGGAGGGCTCCGGCCACTCCGAGCACGATCACGATGATGGGCTTCACCAGGATGATCGCGACCATCAGGCCGGCCCAGCGGCGGATGCGGCCCCAGGTGTTCTTGTCGACGAGGCCCGAGTACACGACGGTGCCGAGGAGCGCGCCGACGTAGAGCATCGCGGCGCGGATCACCAGTTCCAGGCAGAGGATGCCGGCGGCGGCGATCGACACGGCGGACACGACGATCAGCATGATCGGGCCGCCGCCGATGTCGGTGCCCTTGTCGAGGGCCTGCGAGAACGTGCCGAAGAACCGGTCGGTGTCGCCGCCCACCGACTTGGCGAGCACCTCGGACACGCCGTCCGTCGCGGACACGACGGTGGACAGGATCAGCGGGGTGAACGCGGACGCGAGCACCGTCAGCCACAGGAAGCCGATGGCCTCCGAGAGCGCCGTGAGCAGCGGTACGCCGCGCACGGCCCGCTTGGTGACCGCGAGCAGCCACACGATCAGGGTGAGGATCGTCGACGCGGCGAACACCACGGCGTACTGCTGGAGGAACTTCTCGTTGGTGAAGTCCACGGCCGCGGTGTCGTTCACGTACTCGGTGAGCTTGTTGACGATCCACGAGGCGGCGTCGCCGAAGCCGCGGGCGAGCGAACTGAGCGGATCGAGCTCGGACAGCGCCCCGTTGTCGGGAACCTTGGGCGCGTCCCCGCCACCTCCGCCGCCTTCGCCTTGCTCGCAGTACTTCTTGGCGGGGCCGTGGATGAGCGCGCACGGGTCGTCGTCGGGCGCGGCGGCGGCGCGCGTCGCGAAGAGGAGCACCGCTGTCTGGACGGCCGCGAGGGCCGCGGTGAGCTTCAGTACGGGGCGACTACCGCGCATACGTGAACCCTCCGTACCCCTCGACGGCGTCCGCGATCTCTTCGGAGCCGGACGCGCGGTCGTCGCCCGGGACCGGGGCGGGACCGTCCTTCTGGGTGTGCGTGGTGATCTTCCAGTCGCCGTCGGTCCACGTCAGCTTCATGGTGATCGTGAACCAGCTGCTGGTGACCGGCTTGGTGGACCGCTCGCCCGCGAGGCCGAGGAGGCCGCTGCACCAGGTGGCCACGGTGGCCTTGCCGTCGGCGAAGTCGGTGACCCGGGTGCCGATCGCGCTGGTGCGGGAGACGAACTGGTAGCCGCTCGGTGTGGAGCCGTTCGCGTTGAGCCCCACGTTCTTGAAGAAGTCCGCGCTGTACGCCTTGTCCAGGTCCGCCTTGAACTTGGGCACGCTGGAGGGGGCCATGATGGCCTTGAGGATGCCGTCCCGCTTCGACTTGTCGAACATCTCGGCCGAGCCGAGCGCCACCGCGTAGTTCGCCGCCGCGCTCTGCGCGCCCTGCTCCGTCTTCGCGTACCCCGCCGGAATCCCCCCGTTCTTCCCGCTCACCGGCTTCTCGCCGGTCGGGGCCGTGGGGGTCGATTCCGTGTCCTTGTTGCCGTGGGCGCCGCCTCCGGCGTCGTCGGACGACGAGTCGTCGCGGTTCGCGAAGGCGATGGCGGCGATGAGGAGGACGACCACGCCGATGACGGTGACGAGGCTGCGCGAGGAGGAGCGGCGGCCGGGTCTGCGGGCGCCGCCGTAGCCGTCGGCGCCGTCGCGCTCCGGGAGCCGCGTCCGGGTCTCGCCGGTGCCGCCGAAGAGGTCATCGTCATCGCTCATGCCGCGTACGTCCCCTCAACCTCTTCCTTGACCACCACGTCCGTCTGGTGCATCGGATATGACGGTAGCCGTGCTGGTTCCCGCGCGGGCGCGGTGTGGTGACTCGACATCAGGGAGTTGCAACCTCAGCCGGTGGGCACGACGGACGGGGGAGGAGAGGAGGGAGACGGGAGGAAGGAGGGCGGGCGGGGGTCAGACCGCCATGCCGTACACGATGGTGAACAGCGTGCCGAGTGAGCCGATGATGAAGACACCGGTCAGGCCCGCGATGATCAGGCCCTTGCCCTGCTCCGCGCTGAACGTGTCGCGCAGCGCCGTCGCTCCGATGCGCTGCTTCGCGGCGCCCCAGATCGCGATGCCGAGGCACAGCAGGATCGCCACGGCCATGACGACCTCGATCATCACGCGTGCCTCGTTGCCCAAGCTCCCGAAGGGACCCCAGTCGGGGGCGATCCCACCGATGATGGTGGTGATGTCGCCCTTCTCGGCTGCCATAAGCATGTGTAACTCACCGCCCCTAGTGGGTTGTTCCAGCACCTCTGCCCACCTCTGCGTACCGGAGTGCAGAGGACGAAGCTCATTCTCGCCGACAATCAGCCCGGCGTGTGCAGCCT
The DNA here is from genome assembly GCF_000720325.1 of Streptomyces sp. NRRL B-1347. Taxonomy (GTDB): domain Bacteria; phylum Actinomycetota; class Actinomycetes; order Streptomycetales; family Streptomycetaceae; genus Streptomyces. The sequence continues at coordinate 1,685 of NZ_JOJM01000144.1, read as the reverse complement.
TGGCGTCATTCGTTGGCTGACTTCAAACGTATGGTCACTCTGTGTATCACGCGGGGTGACGCCGGGCAATGAAGGTCCGGCGTGGCCACTGACGTCAACTCAGAACGACGCCGGGCCACGCCCTCAGACCCTCCGTCAGGTGCGGTCTCCAGGGGCGGGGGAGAGGTGGGGCGGGCTACGTCCGGGGGCTGAGGCCGTCGATTCCGCCGAGGCCGCCGCTGACGACGTAGGTGCAGTCGGTGTAGCGGTAGCCGCTCTGGACCGTGGTGCCGTCGCTGTGGTCGCGGACCAGGCCGGTGCCGCCCGTGCCGCGCTTGTAGAGGAAGTGGTACTCGCCGGGCGGCAGGCGCAGGGACTTCTGCGGATAGCTGCGGCCCGCCTTGCAGGCCTTGCTCTTGCCCTCGGCCTTGCTGGAGTACGTGGTGCAGCCCGCGCAGGCGCCGAGCTTGACGGTGCCGGTGGCCGGTCCTGTGAACAGGACCTCGACGGCGCTCGGCCCGTCGTTCTTCACGACGAACTCCTGGCCGGAGCCGGGTCCGCGCTGGGCGGGCAGCTTGCGGCCGGCCTGCGGGCGCTCGGCGGCGACCTCGGCGGCGATGGCGATGGTGCGGGCGCGCTCGCTCTTGCCGCTGTTCTTGTACGTGTCGGCGTACTCGCGCAGCCGCTTGGCGGCCTCGGTGAACTGGCCGTCCTCGAATTCGTCCACACCGCAGGCGTATTCCCCCGACTGGACGGCGCGATCGGCCCGGGAGACCAGGGAGGTGCCCTTGCCCGCGGGCAGCGAGGCGGCGACGGCGCGGACGCGGGTCAGCTTCTCGGTGGCGGAGCAGGGGTCGGTGCCCTTGAGGTCGGCGGCGCGGTCGTCGATGGCCGCGCCGAGGGTGGGCACGACCTTCCCGGCGGCCGCGGAGTCGGGGAAGGTGGTGAGCAGCTCCTGGAGGTGGGTGCCGTCGCCCCGGTCGACGGCCGCGGTCCCGCACTCGTACAGGGAGGTCGCGAGCCGGTCGTCGGGCCAGGTGGCGAGGCGGCCGAGGCGGTCCTCGCCGATGCTGGTGGGCAGGGTGCGCAGATAGGTGAGGGGCGCGACGGCCTGGCAGTACTGGCGGTCGGCGTACGGCCGGGCGACGGCCTTGTAGTACGCGTCGAGGCGGTCGGGCACGCGGTCGGCGGCGCGGGAGCCCTCGTGGTCGCGGAGGAGGTCCCGGTAGGTGCCGAGGGCGGAGCGGTAGCCGCGCTCGGCGGCGGCGAAGTCCTGCCCGTCCTGGTCCTCGACGAGCTGGTCGGCCTTGTCGAGCCGCTCCAGGAGCATGTCCTCGACGGCTTCGTCCTGGGCGGCCTCGTAGGCGAAGGCGCTCCCGGCGGGGACGGCGAGCAGGACGACGCCGAGCGCGGCGGCGAGCGGGGCGCGCAGCCGCCAGGCGAGGGCGGTGCGGCGGGCGCGCCGAGCCCCGTCGGCGGCGGCGAGCACGAGCAGGGCGAGGTAGCCGACGAGCAGGCCGCCGGGGACGCCGTCCACGTCGGCGGGCAGGGCGGTCACGAGCAGCGCGGCGGTGGCCGCCCAGCACAGGACGGCGGGCAGCCAGGCGCGGACGAGGACGTAGCCGAGGCCGAGTCCGGTGAGGTTGAGCAGGGCGGCGGCGACGGGCCGCAGCGGCTCGGGCGCGGCGGGCGGGGGCGCGGGCGCG
>NZ_JOJM01000143.1 GCF_000720325.1 Streptomyces sp. NRRL B-1347 | reverse complement strand
GGTCTCGTGGGCTCGGAGATGTGTATAAGAGACAGCCCCACGCCCCCCCCACCGCGCCACCGGACGGCCCCCCACCGGGCACCACCGCACGACCCGTACTCGTACACCGTCACGAAAGGGAACACCATGCCCACCAGAAGGGCCCTCCTGGGCGCCGGCGCGGGTATCGCCGTCGCCTCCTCCAGCACACTCCTGGTCGGCTCGCCCCTGGCCCAGGCACGTCCCCGGCCCCGGCGCGGCCGCGGCCCCAACTGGGGGCAGCTGTGCGCAGCCCTCCAGGGCGACCTCGTCCTGCCCGGCGACAGCCGCTACGACCGGGCCCGGCAGCTGGCCTCCGCCCAGTTCGACCACCTGCGCCCGCAGGCCGTCGCCTACTGCGAGACCGCCACCGACGTGGCCACCTGCATCCGCTTCGCCCAGGACAACGCCATCCACACCGCGATCCGCAGCGGCGGCCACAGCTTCACCGGCTGGTCCACCACCCAGGGCCTGGTCATCAACCTCACCCGCCTCAACACGGTGCGCACCTCCGGCTCCACCGTCCACGTCGGCCCCGCCACCCAGATGATCGACATCGTCACCCAGCTCGCCGCCCACGGCCTGGCCGTGCCCGGCGGCTTCTGCCCCACGGTGTGCCCCGGCGGCTTCGTCACCGGCGGCGGCCACGGCTGGCAGCACCGCAAGTACGGACCCGCCAGCGACCGTCTGGTCGGCGCCCAGGTCGTGCTTGCCGACGGCCGCGTCGTCACCGCATCCGCCAAGCAGAACCCCGACCTGCTGTGGGCCCTTCGCGGGGGAGGGGGCGGCAACTTCGGCGTCATCACCGACTTCGAACTCGCCCCCACCCAGGTGCCCGTCGCCACCACCTTCACCCTCACCTGGCCCTGGGACAAGGCCCAGGACATGCTCGTCGGCTACCAGCAGTGGGCCCGGGCCGCGGCCCCCGAAGTGGCCCCCGACGCCGTCCTGCTGCTGCCCGACGCCCGCCCCGGCACCGTGCCCACCGCCATGGTCACCGGCGCCTACCTCGGCACCGCCGCCCCCCTCAAGGACTCCCTGGACCAGCTGGTCTCCCTGGTCGGCAGCCCGCCCGCCTCGCGCACCAGCGAGGAACTGCCCTACGACAAGGCGATGATGCAGCGCTTCGGCTGCGCCACCCTGACCCCCACCCAGTGCCACACCAGCGGCACCGCGCCCGGCGCGAGCCTGCCGCGCACCGCCTACACCAAGAACCGCGGCCGCATGTTCGCCCGCCCGCTGCCCGCCTCCGGCCTGAACAACCTGCTGGCCGCCTACGAGGCGGACCGCCGCGGCGGGCAGACCCGCGTCATCAGCCTGATGGCCCTGGGCGGCAACGCCAACAACGTCGCCTCCGGCGCCAGCGCCTACGTCCACCGCGACGCGGAGTTCACCTCCGTGTGCGGCATCGACCTGACCACCCCCCAGCCCACCGCCGTCGAGGAGAAGGCCGCCCAGGACTGGGTCGACGGCTGCTTCGCCGCCATCGACCCGCACTCCAACGGCCGCGCCTACGTCAACTACCCCGACCCCAAGCTGCCCGACCACGCCCAGGCCTACTACGGCACCAACCTGCCCCGCCTCACCCAGGTCAAGCGCCGCTACGACCCGCACGGCTTCTTCCGCTTCCCCCACGCCATCACCCCCTGACCCCCCAGGGGTTGCTGCCTCCAACTCCCCAGCTCCCCGGGGCGGTCGAGCGTTTCGCCCGCACCGCCCCGGGCGGCGGCCGCCCGCCCTCCACCCCTGCCTTCTGCGTTCCTGTCCCTCCCGCCCAGCGAGGTGCTCCCATGCCCGAACCCAGCGGGCCCGCCCCCCAGACGGCACCACCAGCCCCGCACCCGCACCCGCACCCGGACCCGGCCCCGGGCCGGGGCCTGCCCGCCGGGGAAGCCAGCCCGCCCGACCGGGACTCCGGCCTGCTCGCCCCCGTCCGCGCGGGCGTCCCGGCCGAGACCGCCGTCACCGACCAGGCCTGGCTGCACGCCATGCTGGCCGCCGAGGCCGCCCTGGCCCGCGCCCAGGCCCGCCTGGGCACCATCCCCGGCCACGCGGCGGACACCATCACCCGGGCCGCCGCGGCCACCCGCATCGAGCCGCGCCTGCTGGCCCTCGCCTCCCGGGAGACCGCCAACCCGGTCGTGCCGCTGGTCGCGGAGTTCACCCGCGAGGTCGCCGCCCTGGATGCGGCCGCCGCCGAATACGTGCACCGCGGCTCCACCAGCCAGGACATCCTGGACACCGCCACCATGCTGGTCACCGCGCACGCGCTGCGCCTGATCCGCGGCGACCTGCACCGCACCGCCCGGGCCCTGGCCCGCCTCGCCCGCACCCACCGCGACACCCTGGCCACCGCCCGCACCCTGGCCCTGCACGCCCTGCCCACCACCTTCGGCCTGAAGGCCGCCAGCTGGCGCCAGCTCATCCAGGACGCCCTCACCCGCGTGGACCGCCTCCTGGACGGCGGCCTGCCCGTCTCCCTCGGCGGCGCCGCCGGCACCCTGGCCGGCTACCTCGAACACGCCACCGCCGCCGACCCCGCCTCCTACACCGAGGACCTCACCCTGGCCTTCGCCACCGAGACCGGCCTGGCCACCCCCGACCTGCCCTGGCACAGCCTGCGCACCCCCATCGCCGACGCCGCCTCCGTGCTCGCCTTCACCGCGGGCGCGCTCGGCAAGTTCGCCATCGACGTACAGACCCTCACCCGCACCGAGATCGGCGAGGTCACCGAGCCCACCCGGCCCGGCCGCGGCAGCTCCTCGGCCATGCCGCACAAGCGCAACCCCGTGCTGTCCACCCTGATCCGCAGCACCGCCCTGCAGGTGCCCGCCCTGGCCGCCACCCTCTTCCACTGCCTGCTCTCCGAGGACGAGCGCTCCGCCGGGGCCTGGCACGCCGAGTGGCAGCCGCTGCGCGAGGCCCTGCGCCTGGTCGGCGGCGCCGCCCACACCGCGGCCGCCCTCGCCGAGGGCCTGCGCACCGACCCCGAGCGGATGCGCCACAACACCGGCCTCACCCAGGGCCGCATGCTGGCCGAACGCGTGGCCGCCGCCCTCACCCCGCACCTGGGCCGCGCCCGCGCCAAGGCGCTGCTGTCCGAGGCCGCCGACGAGGCCGCCCGCACCGGCCGCCCCCTGGCCGCGGTCCTGGCCGCCGCCCCCGAACTGGCCGCCCACAGCGCCCTGGTCCGCCCCCTGCTGGACCCCGCCCACTACACCGGCGCCGCCGCCCCGCTGGTCGACCGCGCCCTGCCGCCGCGGGCGGACAGCTGAGCGAGCAACACCCGTACGAGCGCAGTCACCCCGCCCGGCCCCCGCCCGGGGCGCCGGGCCCCTAGCCTGAGGTCCCCGCCACCGCACCCGCCCCCCAGCCCGCGCGGGCGCGGTGCACCACCACCCAACGAACCGGGACCTCACTTTCCGTGGAACTGCACCTGAAGGACAAGGTCTTCCTCGTCACCGGCGCCTCCGCCGGGATCGGCGAGGCCACCGCCCGGCTGCTGGCCGCCGAAGGCGCCCAGGTCACCGCCGTCTCCCGCACCCCCCGCACCGCCCCCGCCCCCGGCATCCACCCCCTGGCCGCCGACGTCACCGACCCCGGCGCGCCCGCCCGCGTCATCGACGCCGTCCTGGAGCGCCACCAGCGACTGGACGGCCTGGTGAACAACGCCGGCGGCCTCACCTCGCGCACCGGCTTCCTCGACGTGAGCGACGAACAGTGGCTGCACAGCTTCGAGTTGAACTTCCACTCCGCCGTGCGCATGACCCGCGCCGCGCTGCCCGCCCTGCTCGACCGCGGGGCCGCCGGCATCGTCCACGTCGCCAGCGAGGCCGCCCGCTTCCCCGACGCCCCCGTCGTCGACTACGCCGCCGCCAAGACCGCGCTGCTGTCGGTGTCCAAGACCCTGGCCGCGGAGTTCGGCCCCCGCGGGGTGCGCTCCAACGTCGTTTCGCCCGGCCCCACCCGCACCGCCCTCTTCGACGCCCCCGGCGGCTTCGCCGACCAGCTCGCCACCCGTTTCCAGCGCCCCCGGGAAGAAGCCGTCGACCACTTCGTCCGCGAAGTGCGCCGCCTGCCCACCGGCCGCATCGGCACCCCCGACGATGTCGCCCGCGTCATCGCCTACCTGCTGTCGCCCCTGGCGAGCCAGGTCACCGGCGCCGAATGGCCCGTCGACGGCGGCGCCCTGCGCCAGCTCTGAACCCCGCCCGCCCTACCCGCCTTCCCCGGCCGCACCGCCCGCGCCGCCCGCCCGCCCGGCCGGCGCCGAGGCCAGGGCCCGCCACTGCTCCAGCGACCGCATCATGCTGTGGGTGACGTGGTCCAGGAGCTGACCCATGTCCTTGAGCCGCGTCCCGGCGGGCGTCGCGGCACCCAGGACACCGACCCCCTCGTAGACGGTCTCGGCGAAGGCGGCATTGCGCCGCAGATTGCCCACGATGGCCCGGTACATCACGTCGTCGTCGATGAGGTACCGGTCGTGCCGCTGCCCCGCATCGCGCTCGCGCCGCACGATCTCCTGCCGCTCCAGCTGGCTGATGGCCTTGGAGACCGAGGCCGGGCTGACCCGCAGCTGCCGGGCCAGCTCGGCGGAGGTCACACTGCCGGAGTCGGTGACGCAGATGCAGGCCAGCACCCGCGAGACCATCGCCTGCAGGCCGATGGCGACCAGCAGCTGCACCAGGCGCTCCTCGTAGGCGCGCACCGCCTGCCCGTCGCGCCCGTAGTCCTCGCTGCCGGCCTGGGGCACCGACGGCTGCACCGCCCCGCCGCCCGGCGGCCGGTCCCGCCGGGCGCGCCGCCCCGCCGCGTGGTGCGCGCGGTCCGCCCGGTACTCGCGGGGCCCGCCGTTGCGCATCACCTCCCGGGTGACGGTCGACGTCGGCCGCTTCAGCCGCTTGGCGATCGCGGTGTACGAAAGCCCGTCGGCCAGGCCCGCCGCGATGGTGCGGCGGTCCTGCTGCGTGAGTCTGTTTCCTGGCATGGCTGGCTCACCTCGTGCGCTCTGTATGCGGTGGCCAGTGTGCGTTCGAATTCAGCTCGTTGCAAAGCATGAATCAGCCACTCATTGCATTAACCATCAGCCCCTTTGCAAGAATTTCACGCCGCTGACCTGCGCATCAACCCGCCCCGCAGCGCCTCATTCGTTGACCCGAAAATGAATGCAACATAGCGTTTTCCATGCGGTGAAGGCCCCGTGACGCACCCGGCGCGGCCTGCCGCCGCCGCACCCGGACCGCACCTGACACACGGTCACCCCGGCGCGGCCGCCACCGCACGCCCGGCAGCACACGGCGCCGCCCGGCCCACGAGCGACGCACCGCGGCACCCCACCATCCCGGGCCCGGCGGCGGCCCGGCCACTTCGCATCGGAGGACGAGGAAACCGGCATGACCCAGCTCACGGTCGGACTCATCACGGCATCCCGCACGGCCCACGACCAGCGCCTGCCCCTGCACCCGCAGCATTTGGCCCGGCTGGAGAGCACCACCAGCAGCCAGCTCTACCTCGAGACGGGCTACGGCACCGCCTTCGGCATCGCCGACGACCACCTCGCCCCGCTCTGCGGCGGCATCTGCACCCGCGACGAGATCTTCTCCGAATGCGACGTGATCCTCGTCCACACACCCGCCCCCCAGGACCTCACCGGCCTGAAGCAGGGCCAGATCCTGTGGGCCCACCCGCACCTGGCCCACCCCGCCAC
>NZ_JOJM01000142.1 GCF_000720325.1 Streptomyces sp. NRRL B-1347 | reverse complement strand
GCGCCCCCCGGCCCCCCGCAACGCCGCGAGCCCACCCCCGTGCGCCCGCTCGGGCGACAGCAGAACAGCCGTCACCCCGGCCCCGCGCCGCGCGAGCCGCGCCCCGGCGTAGAGCGCGTCACCGCCGTTGTCCCCGCTGCCGACGAGGAGCACGACACGCGCCCCGTAGACCTTGCCGAGCAATTGCCCGCAGGCCACGGCGAGCCCCGCGGCCGCCCGCTGCATCAACGCCCCTTCGGGCACCCGCGCCATCAGCGCGCGCTCAGCGGCCCGTACGTCCTCCACGCGATACGCAGTACGCATCCACCAAGTCTCGCGCACCACGCGCTCCCCGGCAGTACCGCGTCCCGGCAGCAGCGCGGCGGCCCGCGGCTCGGGGCACGGCGCCCCGCCTACCCCTCGGCGACGACCACCGCGGACGCCACTCCCGCGTCATGGCTCAGGGACACGTGCCAGCCGCGCACTCCGAGGGCCTCGGCCCGCGCGGCCACCGTCCCGGCGACCCGCAGGCGGGGCTGCCCGGTCTCCTCCACGTACACCTCGGCGTCCGTCCAGCGAAGGCCGGGCGGCGCACCCAGGGCCTTGGCCAAAGCTTCCTTGGCGGCGAACCGGGCCGCGAGCGAGGCGACGCCGCGCCGCTCACCACTGGGCAGGTACAACTCCCGCTCCACGAAGAGCCGTTCCCGCATCCCCGGCGTCCGCTCAAGAGAAGCGGCAAACCGGTCGATCTCGGCCACATCGATACCCACACCAATAATCACGGCGGCAGCTAATCACGAGAGGGGTGACACACCCCACCCGCACGGACGTTCAAACTCCCGTAACAATGGACTGTGATCTCTTTGGTCTCCTCGCCGCCACGGGGCGCCAACCGGCACAAGCCGGAGGCGACCCCCTACGTCGACCTCACCCGTGCCGAGTGGAGCGCGCTGCGTGAAAAGACGCCGCTGCCCCTGACCGCCGCCGAGCTGGAGAAGCTGCGCGGCCTCGGCGACGTCATCGACCTCGACGAAGTGCGGGACATCTACCTCCCGCTCTCCCGCCTCCTCAACCTCTACGTGGGCGCCACCGACGGCCTGCGCGGAGCGCTCAACACCTTCCTCGGCGACACCGGCGAGAAGGGCTCCCAGTCGGGCACGCCCTTCGTCATAGGCGTCGCGGGCTCCGTCGCCGTCGGCAAGTCGACCGTCGCGCGGCTGCTCCAGGCCCTGCTCTCGCGCTGGCCCGAGCACCCGCGCGTGGAGCTGGTCACCACGGACGGCTTCCTGCTGCCCACCAAGGAGCTCCAGGCGCGCGGCCTGATGTCGCGCAAGGGCTTCCCCGAGTCGTACGACCGCAGGGCGCTTACGCGCTTCGTCGCCGACATCAAGGCGGGCAAGGACGAGGTCACCGCACCCGTCTACTCGCACCTGATCTACGACATCGTGCCCGGCGAGCGCCTCACCGTGCGCCGCCCGGACATCCTCATCGTCGAGGGCCTGAATGTGCTGCAGCCCGCACTGCCCGGCAAGGACGGCCGCACCCGCGTCGGCCTGGCCGACTACTTCGACTTCAGCGTGTACGTCGACGCCCGCACCGAGGACATCGAGCGCTGGTACCTGAACCGGTTCCGCAAGCTGCGCGAGACCGCGTTCCAGAACCCGTCCTCGTACTTCCGCAAGTACACCCAGGTCTCCGAGGAAGAGGCGCTCGACTACGCCCGCACCACCTGGCGGACCATCAACAAGCCGAACCTGGTGGAGAACGTGGCACCCACCCGCGGCCGCGCCACGCTCATCATCCGCAAGGGCCCCGACCACAAGGTACGACGGCTCAGCCTGCGCAAACTCTGACCGTCAGGCCCGCGTTAAGGTGCGGACATGCTCCATCTGCGGCTGATCACCCCGGCGGACCGGACCGACGCCGTGGTGCGCCTGATCGAGAAGACGCCCGGCACGACCCACCTCGCCGTCGTGCCGGGCGCCGCGCGCAACCCGTCCGGCGACATCGTGCTGTGCGACGTGGCCCGCGAGGCGGGCGACGAACTCCTCGGCGGCCTGCGCGCCCTGGAGATCGACAAGCACGGCTCGATCGCCCTGGAGAACATCGACCTGTCGCTGTCCCTGCGCGCCGACAAGGCCGAGGACGAGGCACCCGGCGAGGGCGCGGACGCGGTCCTGTGGGAGCACCTGGCGGACGCCACGCACGAGGAGTCCACGCTCTCCATCACCTACGTCGCCTTCATCACGCTCGCCACGATGATCGCGGCCTGCGGCGTCGTCCTCGACAACGCGATCCTCATCGTGGGCGCGATGGCGGTGGGCCCGGAGTTCGGCCCGCTCGCGGGCTTCTGCACGGCGCTCGTGCGACGCGCCCCGCGCCTGGCGCTGCGCTCCCTGATCGCGCTGATCGCGGGCTTCGCGATCGCCATGGCGGCGACGGTGGCCTTCAGCTTCTTCATGGACGCGGTGGACCTGTTCCACGAGTCGTCCCTGAAGGCCGAGCGGCCCAACACCAACTTCATCTACCGGCCCGACTGGTTCTCCTTCGTCGTGGCCGTCCTCGCGGGCGCCGCGGGCACCCTGTCGCTGACCTCGGCGAAGTCGGGCGCGCTCGTGGGCGTCGCCATCTCGGTGACGACGGTCCCGGCGGCGGCGAACGCCGCGGTGGCCTTCAGCTACGACGAGTACCGCCAGGCCTGGGGCTCCACCGAACAGCTCCTGCTCAACCTGCTCGGCATCGTGCTCGCCGGTACGCTCACGCTGCTCGCCCAGAAGCTGCTCTGGGCGCGGCAGCGCGAACGTACCGCCAAGAAGCTCGGCGTCTCCTAGCCGAGCGCGGACTTCACCACGTCCGCCAGACGCCCGGCCACGGAGCGGGCCTGCTCGATGTCGGCGGCCTCCACCATCACGCGCACCAGCGGCTCGGTGCCGGAGGGGCGCAGCAGCACGCGGCCGGTCTGGCCAAGCTCGCGCTCGGCGTCGGCGACGGCGACGGTCAGCTCCGCCGAGCTCTTCACCCGGGACTTGTCCACGTCCGGCACGTTGATGAGGACCTGCGGCAGCCGCTCCATGACGGCGGCCAGGTCCTTGAGGGGGCGGCCGGTCTCGGCGACGCGGGCCGCGAGCAGCAGACCGGTGAGCGTGCCGTCGCCGGTGGTGGCGTGGTCCAGGGCGATGACGTGCCCGGACTGCTCGCCGCCGAGCGCGTAGCCGCTGGCCTTCATCTCCTCCAGGACGTACCGGTCGCCGACGGCGGTCTCGACGAACTGCAGGCCCTCGCGCTCCATGGCGAGCTTGAAGCCCAGGTTCGACATCACCGTGGCGACAACGGTGTCGCGGCGCAGCACACCGCGCTCCCGCATGCCGAGCGCGAGCACGGCGAGGATCTGGTCGCCGTCGACCTCGGCACCCGTGTGGTCCACGGCGAGGCAGCGGTCGGCGTCGCCGTCGTGCGCGATGCCGAGGTGGGCGCCGTGCTCGACGACCGCGGCCTGGAGCTGCTCCAGGTGGGTCGAGCCGCAGCCCTCGTTGATGTTCAGGCCGTCGGGGGACGCGCCGATGGTGACGATCTCGGCACCGGCGCGCGCGAAGGCCTCCGGCGAGACCCGGGCGGCGGCGCCGTGCGCCTCGTCCAGGACGATCTTCAGCCCGTCGAGGCGGTTCGGCAGCACACCGATCAGGTGCGCCACGTACTGGTCGAGCCCCTGGTCGTACGAGGTGACACGGCCGACGCCCGCGCCGGTGGGCCGCTGCCAGGGAGCGCCCGTGCGGTGCTCCTCGTAGACGGACTCGATGCGGTCCTCGAGGTCGTCGGCGAGCTTGTGGCCGCCGCGGGCGAAGAACTTGATGCCGTTGTCGGGCATGGCGTTGTGGCTGGCGGACAGCATCACACCGAGGTCGGCGCCGAGCGCGGCGGTGAGATGGGCCACCGCCGGGGTGGGCAGCACACCGACGCGCAGGACGTCCACACCGGCGCTCGCCAGGCCCGCGACGACCGCGGCCTCCAGGAACTCCCCGGACGCGCGCGGGTCACGCCCCACCACCGCTGTCGGGCGATGGCCCTCGAAGGTGCCCGCTTCGGCGAGCACGTGCGCCGCGGCGACCGAGAGGCCGAGCGCGAGCTCCGCCGTCAGATCGGCGTTGGCGACACCGCGCACGCCGTCCGTGCCGAAGAGTCGTCCCACTGCTGTCCTCCGAACATTCCGACATTCCGAGCGTCCACCCCGGATCGACGGGGCGCTGATAAACGAAACGCCCCGGCAGCACACAGGGTGCCGCCGGGGCGTTCGTGAAGTACTAGCAGGCAGCGACGATTAGCGCTTGCTGTACTGCGGGGCCTTGCGGGCCTTCTTGAGACCGGCCTTCTTGCGCTCGACCGCACGGTCGTCGCGCTTGAGGAAGCCGGCCTTCTTGAGGGCGCCGCGGTTGTTGTCCACGTCGGCCTCGTTCAGGGCACGGGCCACGCCGAGGCGCAGGGCGCCGGCCTGACCGGAGACGCCGCCACCCGCGATGCGGGCGATGACGTCGTAGCGGCCCTCGAGCTCGAGAACCTTGAACGGCTCGTTGACTTCCTGCTGGTGCACCTTGTTCGGGAAGTAGTCCTCGAGGGTGCGACCGTTGATCTTCCACTTGCCGGTGCCCGGGACGATCCGGACGCGGGCGATGGCGTTCTTGCGACGGCCCAGGCCGGCGGCCGGCTGCGGGTCGCCGAAGCGCGCGGCGTTCGACTCCGAGGTGTACTCGCCCTCGACGGGCGCCTCGGACTCGGTGGTGTAGTGCTCGATGTCGACGGTCTCGTCGATCGGCTGCTCAGCGGTGGTCTCGGCCACGATGATCCTCAGATTCTCTTCGTCTTAGGGGGTGGCCGGACTTACTGCGCGACCTGGGTGATCTCGAACGGCTGCGGCTGCTGCGCGCCGTGCGGGTGCTGGTCACCCTTGTAGACCTTCAGCTTCGAGAGCATCTGACGGCCCAGCGAGTTCTTGGGGAGCATGCCCTTGATGGCCTTCTCGATGGCCTTCTCGGGGTTCTTCTCAAGCAGCTCGTCGTAGCGGACCGAGCGGAGGCCGCCCGGGTAGCCAGAGTGGCGGTAGGCCATCTTCTGGGTCTTCTTGTTGCCGGAGAGGTGAACCTTCTCGGCGTTGACGATGATGACGAAGTCGCCCATGTCCATGTGGGGGGCGTAAGTCGGCTTGTGCTTGCCGCGCAGGAGAGAGGCGGCGGTGGTCGCCAGACGTCCCAGGACGATGTCCTGGGCGTCGATGACGTGCCACTGACGGGTCACGTCGCCGGGCTTGGGGCTGTACGTACGCACTTCGTAGCCTTCGCTTCTTCAGTGGATGGGGTCCAGACACACGGCACCCAGGAAGCGATCATGCAGCTGGGGCTCACAATGCCGGGGACGCTGCCCGTATGCGAGCCACTGGTAACTGCTCCAGGGAACCTACGTAAGGGCCCTTTCGCGTGAGAACGAGGAAGCCAATACGTATCAGTCCCCGAGACTACCCGTGCCGCCCCGTATGGGTCAAAACGCGGCCCTGGAGACCGGCACCGCCGACCCCACCGCCTCGGGCGGTCCTGCCGGTCCTGCGTCATCCACAGTAACCGCCCTCGGCCGCAGACAGCACCGCGCGACCGCGAAGGCCAGCACACAGAGCGTGAAGCAATCCTTGAAGGCCCGCCGCACCCCCGGCTCAAGACCCACCCACGCGAACCCCGGCACCTGCGGCACGAGCGCCACCCAGAACCCGGCCCCCCGCACCAC
>NZ_JOJM01000141.1 GCF_000720325.1 Streptomyces sp. NRRL B-1347 | reverse complement strand
CGGTCTCGTGGGCTCGGAGATGTGTATAAGAGACAGGCGGCGGGGGGCGCCGAGGGGCGGGTCAGCCTCGGCGTGGACTTCGGCGCGACGGGGGTGCGGGCGCTCTTCGCGGTGCCCGGGCAGCCGGTGCGCCGCCTGGACCTGCCGGGGGCCGACTGGCCGTGGCTGGTGTGCGCGCCGGCCGCCGCAGGGGTCCTGCCGGTGGTGTTCCCGAGCGTGAAGTCCCTGCTCGGCAGCGGGAGTCCGGTGCCGTGGCGGGAGCGCGCGGAGGACGCCGACGCGGTGGCCGCGCACATGCTGCGGGCGCTGCGCGAGCGCGTCGAGGCACGTGCGGGGGCCGTCGCGCAGACGGTGATCAGCGTGCCCGCCGCCTTCCAGTCGCGCCAGCGCCAGGCGCTGCGCGACGCGGCGGCGGCGGCCGGGCTCGCCCCGGTCCGCCTCATCAGCGACTCGCTGGCCGCCGTCATGGGGCACACGACGGACCGGGACAGCGGCACCTTCCTGGTGTACGGCATGGGCTACGACGGCTTCGAACTGGGCCTGGTGCGCGGCGTGCGCGGCCACTACCGCGCACTCGGCTACGACGGCGCGGCCACCTCCGGCGGCCGGGCCTTCGACGAGGCGGCGCTCGCCTCCGCGGTGCGGCTGCTGCGGGCCCACCGGGGACCCGCGTCCGTGACCGGCGGCAGCGCGCGGCTGTGGCTCGGCCACCGGGAGCGGGCCCAGCGGGCGCGCGAGGAGCTGGGCACCGCCGACGGCTCGGCCGCGGACTCCGCCGCGCTCACCCTCGACCTCGGCAACGGGCCGCCGCTGCGCATGCGGATCAGCCGGCCGCACCTCGACGCGTTCCTGGAGCCGCACGTGCGCCGCACCGTGCGGCGCGCCCACGACCTGCTGGGCGAGGCGGCGCTCACCCGGCCCGACGTGGACACGCTGCTGCTCGTCGGGGGCGCCACCCGGCTCGCGCAGGTGCGTTCGGGCGTGGCGGACCTGGGGCGGAGCACGGCGCACGGGCCCCGGGAGCTGCTCGCGCTCGGCGCCCTCAAACACGCGGTGCGGCTCGGGGGCGGCGGCTCCGCGTCCGGTGCGGGGGCCCTGGAGGAGGGCCCGCTCGACCCCCCGGACCCGGCCCGCGACACGCTCGCGGAGGCGCCCTCGCTCACCGCGACGCTGCTGGCCCCCGACGACGCCCCGGGCCCGGCGCGCCGCGACATAGCCCAGGCCCGCGAGCTGGCCGGGCAGGGGCGCAGACGGGAGGCGGTGGCGCTGCTCCGGGACATCGTGGCGGAGGCCAGGGAGCTCCTCGAAGGCCTGACGGAGCGCACGGCGGAAGGGGCCGGAGATCCCGAGCAGCCGGTGGCACGAGCGCCGCTGGAAGGCCCGGAGAGCCCAGAAGGCCCGGAGAGCCCGGAAGGCAGGGAGGCCGGGGAAGGCGGAGAGGGCTCCGGCCCCCTCAGCCACACCGCCCTGCGGCAGCTGGCCCGCGCCCGGGTGCTGCTCGACCTCGGCCGCTACGAGCACGCCGTGCAGGCCTCGCACCTGGCCTGGCAGGAGGCCACCGCGCACCCGGCGCGCGCCGACGTGCTCGACGCGATGATCGAGGTGCACTGCGCGGCCGCCATGGCCGACGTGGCGCCCGACCACTTCCCGGACGCCGAGCGCTGGCTGCGCTGCGCCTACGGCCACGACCCGACGAACGAGCGGGTGCGGGCCCTGCTCGCCCGCCGCACCTACCGGCACGCGCGGGAGCTGCACCGGCGGGGCGCGCGCGATGAGGCGATTGAGGCCCTTGGCAAGTGCCTCACGTGGGACCCTGAACACCCCGACGCCGAGGCGCTGTTGGCCCGGCTGACCCGCGACGGCAGGAACCGGCGCGGGAGGGGTGACGTCCTCGACTGACGAGGGCCTCATGGGCGAGGCACTCGACGGTCACGCACCGGTCCCGAGACAGGGAGTACGCGCTTGACGCCCGCACAGCTGCTGAACAAGCAGGAGCTCATCAAGCAACTCCAGGGCCTGGCGGGCAACCCTGCGCTCGGCCCGCGCGCCGCCGAACTCGGCGCCCTGGCCCACGACGTGCAGCACGACAAGCGTCTGGACCGCTGGTCGGAGCTGGACCTGGTGCACGCCTACGTCCGCCCGGAGAGCGTCACCGCGCCCGGCACGAGACCGTCGGCGCGGCGCGACGGGCTCCTGGAGGCCGCGCTCGGCGCGCTGGTCTTCGTGCCGCTCCTGGTGACCTGGTTCGGCCTGCGCGAGGCCGTGCACGCGTACGGGGAACTGAGCAAGGTGGACCGCAAGGAGGCCACGCGGCCATTCCTCCAGCTGTGGCAGTCGGGTTTCGACGGCCATCTGTCGCCGCTCGGCCGGTTCGAGAACGTGGCCCTGATGGCGGTCGTCCTGATCGCCCTGCTCGTCCTGCTCTCCGTGGTGCACGCGCGCGTGCGCACGCGCGCCGAGCGGGAGGAGGACGCCCAGGAGGCGGAGCGGGAGCGGCTCCTCGCGGAGCTCGCGTCCGTCCTGACCCGCGTTCAGATGCTGCTCGTACCGCAGCGCAGCGCCTCGCCGAAGCAGTTCACCTCCGAACTCACCAAGGCCGCGCAGGAGATGCGCTCGCTCGCCGCCGAGGCCGACAAGAACCACAAGGCGCTCGTCGCCGCCACCGGCTCGGTGACCGACGCGACGACGTCCCTCCAGGAGGCGGCGGGCCAGCTCACCGCCGAGGTGCCGAAGCTGGGCGCGGCCGCCGACCGCATCGAGACGGCGGTGCGCGAGGGGCAGCGGGCCGCGGCCCTGACGGGCAGCGCCAACGCCGCCGCGGCGCGGCAGCTCGGCGACCAGGTCAAGACGGTGGGCGCGAACGTCGAGACCTCGCTGCGCTCGCTCGTCACCGCCCAGCAGGACCTCGTCACCAAGACGGAGTCGGTGGCCCAGGCCACCGAGCAGGCCTGCGCGGCCCTGGTGACCAGCACGGGCCGTACGAACGACGCGGTCGACGGCATGCGCGAGGCCACCGAGCGCTGGGACGCGGCGGCCGCGCACTGGCAGGACGCGGCGGCCCGGGTGGAGTCGGGCGTGCGCTCCTTCGCGACGGCGGGGGCGTCCTCGCGGAACGGGGCGGAGACGCACCCCCGCCCCGCGGCGGAGGCCTACGGGGCCGTGTCCGCTCCGTACGCGGCGACGGTCCCTTCGCCGCCGCCCTGGAGCACGGCGAACGGCTCCCCGGCGTCCCGGCCGTACCCGCCGGGACCGTACGCGTCCGCGCCGTACACGCCCGCGCCTCCTCCGGCGGGCGGGGGCCCGGGCGGCGCCTCGCCGCCCCCGCGGCGGGCCCCGGCCCCCGCTCCGTACCCGGCGGGCGAGCCGGACGTCCAGGACGACCCCGCCCTGAGCGGCGACGCCTACCGCGACGCCGCGGGGCCGCCCGAGGCCCCCGAGGACGACGTGCGCTCCGACCGCACCACCGCCCTGCGCCCGCCCCCGCGGCGCCCTTCGGCGCGTCCCGGTGATGACACGTGACCCCGCGGCGGCGGCAGCGCGGGACCCGCGTCGCCGGGGTCGTGCTCGCGGGCTGGCTCTTCGCCGACCTGCTGCTCGTCCTCGCCCTGGTGTCGATGGCCGACCGGCCCGACCCCCTCGCCGCCCGGCCCGAGCCGTCCGGCGGCGCGGACGCCCCGGCGGAGCGGAAACCCACGGGACCGCCGTCGGTGGCGCGCGAGCCCGAGGAGTTCAGGGTCAAGGGCGACGACAAGACGTCGCTCGTGCGGCAGATCGGCCGCGAGACCCGCAAGTGGGAAGGGCGCAGGGCCGCGCTCGTGCTGACCTTCGGCGGCGGCCCCGGCGGCACGGAGTACGCCCACCTCGTCAACTCCCAGCTCGCCAAGGGCCGTCCGGCGATGTTCAGCGGCAAGACCGCCACCGACGACTTCCACGACCTCAGCACCCGCGCGTCGACGGCCGTGGTCCGCGTGTACTTCTTCACGGCGCCCGGAGGCTGACCGGTGGCGAGGACCTGGCGGCCCGGCGTCCGGGCCACGGGCACCGACACGCTGCCGCCGCTGCCCGCCCTGCCCCAGTTCCCCGGCATGCGCGGCTACGCCGAACTCCGCGCCGCCCTGCGCGACCTGGGGTTCCGGCACGCCGCCGGCCTGCTGCGCGAACCCGCGCGGCGGCGCGCGGCCGCCGGGGTCTTCGGCACCCTGCCGCAGGCCGAGACGGACGACGGCTTCCGCGTCCTCGACGGCCTGTGGTTCCCCGGCCGCGGCGGCCTGTGGCAGCGCGTGGACGTGCCGTACGTCCGGCAGGCGCAGGACGCCTGGCGGACGTCCGCCGACCCGCGCGCCCTCACCGCCGCGGCCGTCGTGGACACCCTGGAGACCCTCGCGCGCGACGACCCGATGGGCCTGCGCCGGGTGGTGCTGTGGGAGCTGTGCTGCCTGCTCAAGGACCGCGGACCGGCGGAAGCGGGCACCGCGACCACCGCCGACGACGTGGCCGCGCTCGGCGTGCACCGCAGCGAGGCCCGGCTGCTCGCCGCGGCCGTCGACGCCGGCTTCCCCGCCGACGGGCCGGTGCGCCGGGCCGCCGAGGCCGTCAACGACGTCTGGCCGGGGCGCCGGCTGCGCGCCGCGGAGCGCGTGGCCGAGCCGCTGCCGCGGGACCCGCACGACCACGTCCTGGCCCGCCTCCTCGGCTCGCTGCGGGCCCGCTCCACCGCCGTGGCCCGGCTCGCCGCGCGGGCGGGCGCCCTGGAGGAGCACGGCGACTGGCACGGCGCCGCCACCGCGTGGCTCGCCGCGCTGCGGCAGGCCGACGACGCCCCGGAGATCCGCACGGGCCTGCTGCGCGCCGCCACCGCCCTGGCCGACGCCACCGCCGCGCCCGGCCGGGCCCCGACCACGGCGGCCGTCGACGACCGGCGCGTGCGCCTGACCTGGCGGCCGCCACGGGCCACCGCGTCCGTGACGTACCAGGTGCTGCGCTTCCCGGACGGCACGCCGGAGCGGGCCACCGAACTCCGCGCCGCCGCCGGTGGGTTGACCGCCGAGGACGCCCGGGCGCCCCTGGGCGTGGCCCTGCGGTACGCGGTCGTGCCGCTGCGCGGCGGCCGCGTGGCCGGGGTGCCACTCGTCACCGCGCCGGTCCTGATCGCGCCTGAGCCCTCCGGCCTGGCGGCCGTGCTCGTGCCCGACGGCGTACGGCTGCGCTGGCGCCCCCACCCGGCCGCGACCGCCGTCCGCGTACGGCGCTCGACGGACGGCGGCGCCCCGCGCACCGTCGTGCCGAGCGAGCCCGATCGCCTCCTGGACGTGCCGCTGCCGGTGGGGACGCACGTGTACGAGGTCAGCTGCGGCTATCCGGGCGGAGGCCCTGACGGCGGCACCGCCTGGTCGCCGGGGGCGCGCGTCACCGCCCGGGTCGAGGAGTGGCCCGCGCCGGTCACCGAGCTGACCGCCCACCGCGCGGGGGACCGGGTGCGGCTCGCCTGGAGCGCCCCGGAGCGGGGCGAGAGCACGCTGGTGCCGTGGCCCGCGGGGCCGGTCGCGCCGGGCGCGGACGTATCGGCGCGGTTCGCGGCCATCGGCCACCGCCCGGCCCCCGCGCGGGAGCTCGAAGTGACGGCACCCCCGGGGCGGCGCCTGCGCCTCACCGCGGTGAGCGCGCTCGGCGGGCGCGCGGTGGCCGGACCGAGCGTGGTCGTCGAACATCCCCGCCCCATCGATGATGTGACGGTACGTCGGATCGGCGCGGGGCGGGCCGAGGTGCGCTTCAGCTGGCCCGAGCCCGCCGTCCTCGCGCGCGTGGCGTGGGACGACGGGGTGCGCGGCGAGGAGCGCAGCGTGGCCCGCAGCACGCACCGGACCGCGGGCGGGAAGGTCACGGTCGGCGTGCCGGACACGGCGTGCGCGGTGACGGTCACGCCGCTGCCGCGCCCGGACGCCGTGGCCGTCCCCGCCGCGCCCGCCCGGGTCACCCTGGCC
>NZ_JOJM01000140.1 GCF_000720325.1 Streptomyces sp. NRRL B-1347 | reverse complement strand
GGTCACCTGGACCTCGGCTTCACCCCGTGGGGGCAGGCATGAGCGGCGAGGTGTCGGGCGTCGACCTGGCCCGCGTCGCGCTGCGCTCCCGGCCGTCGGCGCGACGCTGCGCGAACGGTGGACAGCTATCGCCTCCGAGTGCGCCGGGCACGTGGCCGCCGTGGCGTACGACGCCGACTCCGGCCTGCTCACGGTGTGCCCGGAGTCGTCGGCCTGGGCATCGGAGGCCAGCCTCCGCGTAGCGCTGCACGCGGAAGCACGTCGCCGGTCAGTGATGTCGTCGCCCTGGTCATCAGGCGAGCACGCCGATGCCGCCGTCGCCCTCGTCCCGCCGCATGCATCTGCTTCTTAGATCATGTGCTACGAAGCATGGTGGGCAGACAGTGAGCCGAGCGAGCGGAGTATCGGTATGGCGTTGCTGCATCGTGAGCAGTTCCCGGTCCAAATCGAGCGGTTCCTGCTCTGGTTGCAGGAGGCTGGCGAGGACGCAATCGATGACTGGCCCGAAGATGCGGACGGGTTGGTCTCGGCGCAGCATGGGCGGGTGGACATCAAGTCGGGCGGTCATACGCACACGGCTGCGTTCACTGTTGAGGTTTGGGACTCGCCACCGGAGCCGGACCCGAACGCTTCCTGGGAGGCAACGGGGGAGGCGGAACTGGAGTCACCGACAGGGCAACTCCAGTTCCACACGGCCGGCGGGCCGGACGAGACCGTCATTGCCCTCGGCGTCCGCGATCAGCGATGGCGAGTGCGCGCTCACGTGGTGGGGCAGGAACAGGTCGCTGCCCTCGCTGAGCAGGGTGTGCCCCATGGAGTGGAGCGATTCCTGCTGCAGTTCTGGCCGGTGTGACTGCTCCTGTGGGCGGAGGTGTCCGCCCACAGGGCGTGCAGGTCAGGACACCTTTATCAGGAACCCGTCGTCGGTGCCGTCGATAATGCGGTTTTTGGAGTAGAAGCCGCTCATGATCCGGCCACCGGCCTCGTTATCGTCCTTGGGGATCGGCCTGGCGGAGAAGTTCTTCTTGGGGGCCCTGCCCTGCGGGTCGTACTTCCTCAGTGCCTGTGCAGCGCCTTCATAGGTGGTGGAGAAGGGGAACTCGTCGCACTGTTTCTTCCCGCCCTCTGAGTAGTTGGGGCCCCATTTGTGCTTGCACGCCTTGATTGCCTCATTCCGGTTGTCTTCCCGGCGTTTCTGGTCGTGGTAGAGGCGGGTCAAGGGCTTCCCGGCGGTACGGCCAGGAATGTCCTTCCTGGTGTTTTTTGGTTCCGTCTTCTCGGGTTTGGTGTAGGCGTCCTTGATGTGCTGAGCCGCAGCTCTCTCGGGCGCTCCGGCCTTGGTGCTGAAGGGCATGTGGACCGCGTAGCTGAACGTGGCGCCGCCGTTCGCCGTGGACCCGGCCAGGTACTTCGCCTTGTCCCAGCGCGGGGCCAGGAAGAACGGTTGGCCCTCCCGGGGCCCTGTCATCTTCCAGCCTCCGGTCACCGTCAGCTTCAGCTTGGGCTGGAAGACTGCAAAGAGCGCATCATCGCGGCCAGACCCTGTACCGGCCTTTCCGGTCAGGGTACGGGTGAAGCCAGGGTCGGACTCCGCGGCCAGGCTCGCCCAGCTGCGACCGCCAGGTACGGCTCCGCCCTCACTGATCCGGGCACTGGCCGGCCACTTCTGCGGCACGGTGGCCTTCGGCGTGAGGATCATGCCGAGCGCCCCGGTCCTCCCGGTTTTCTCGAACAGGTAGTGGTGGCGAATTTTCACCGTCCGACTGCCCTTAGCGATGGTACCCACCGCTATGAAGTTAATCCGGCTCTCTCCTGATGGCCGGTTATTTATGAACCACACCTGGTTGAAAGAAGCGCCGGAGCAGACCGCGAAGCGGGACTTTATGTAGAACTTCTTGGTGGACCCCAGGCCCTTGAGGCATTCCTTGGCAGACATGGTGCGCGGCGGGTCCGGGTAAGGGGCCGCCGCCTGCCGAGCCTGGCTCTTGAACGCAGTCGCCGGAGCCGTTGCCGACGCAGCGCTCGACTTGGGTGCGTACCGGCCGGCGGGCCCGACCGTTTCCAAAGCCGCACGAGGCTGCAGCAGGCCTGTCGCATCCATCTTGGCGGTGCGCGCCGCGGCCTCGCTTTCCTGCAGACTCTTCGCGGTAGGCATAGGGGCGCCAACCGGGCCTACAGAGGAGACGACTTGCAAATCGTTGTCAGGCTCAAGCGCCTGGGAGGAAGCTGGGAGAGCCACGAATACCAGCGAGGCAGCGGCCGAAGCCACTGCCCACCGTCCACGGAACCGTGTCGTATCAGGTGATCTCAGCATCTGTTCCCGCAAGGTTGTGGTCGGCTGCCACCGACCGTGGTGAAGGACAGGCACCACATGACCATTGAGGTAAATGTGACGTCAACGCACTTTCAGGACGCAGAGGTTGCTAACCCGCCGACGCAAGCTCGCCGCGCCTCAGCGGCATCGCCCCAGCGGGGCTACTGCGCAGCGTCGGGACCGGGATCGAGGACGCCTCCTCGTTCCAGATGTGGAAAGTCTTGCCGGGCGGGAAGGCAGCGCGGGCGCGGCGGGTGCGGAGGTTGGCCGCGTCGCGGCCGGCGGCCTCTTCCGCCAGCAGGGCCTGGACGGTCTCGGCGGGATCCCAGCGGGCGTCAGTCGCGGTCTACTGGTCAGGAGCCGGACTCGCAGACTCGCCCCTCGGCAAGGACAACAAGGTCCTTCCTCAGTCCGAATGCGGTCACCGCGCCCGCAGTTGAGCCCTCTCGGCGGAACCAACCCGGAGCCTGGAGCTCGGCGTAGTGCGGGCACCCGAGCCGACTGCCGCCGATCCGGCATTGCCGACGTGCACGCCTTCCGGTGCACGCACGAAGTGGTGCACCGGAAGGCGGAAGGCACCCAGGTAGGCCCGGTCATCGCGGCCGCCGTAGTGCGCCGGGCCCACGCGAAGAGGACCGCGCCGCAGCGACGTCGGCCTCGCCCGCGTCGCGCTGCACCAGGCCCGCGAAGCCGCCGAGCAGCGTGGGCAGAACGAGGCCCGGCCCCGTGCCGCCGGGCCCGGGCCATGCAGGGGGGGCGGCCGGGAGCCGTCCGGGTTCGCCGCCGTGCTCCAGGGCCGATGGCCGGCCGGACCTGGGAGGACCTGCTCTGGGGTGCGCGGTGCGGGTTCGCTGCGGACGCAGGCACGGCCCCCAACGGCTATGGGGCGTCCGAGGTGTCTCGTCTGCCACGGCCACTGGGACGGCGCCCGCGATCAACGGATCGACGCGACTGGGAGGTGTGACGGCCTGGTGCGCGGCGAGCGCTTGGTGGGAGGGGTCGCGGCGCAGGCGTCGCACGGTCCGCCGCCAACGCGTGCGTGGGGAAGGCCAGGCTCGCACACACCAGTCTTCCGGCCCGCGTAGGAGGCGCCTGGGCCGTCCCCGCGCACGGCGTTCTTCGTGAGCACCTCGTCGAGGACGGTGATGAAGTGGGCGAACTCGCGGTCCGGGAGGACGCGAGCAGCGCAGGCGACGGCGGAGTACACCGACCGGGCCCGGCTCGCCGAGTTCCGCAGGGGCCGCGAACAGCGGCTGGTGGTCGCCGGGCCGGGCTGGTCACCTGCGTCAACAACCGCTGACCGGGCAGCGCAGACAGCGCGAAGGCCGACACCACCCCAGGACGGTGTCGGCCTTCGGTGAGTCCGCGCGGCAACGCGGTACTCGAAGTCCCTGCTGATCAGCGGTTGGAGCCAGAAGCCATCAGGGTCTGCCGAGTCGTACGAGTCGTACGACGACGCCGCGTCATACAACTTGTACGACGCGTACGCGCGGATGGTGGCAGCCGCGCGTGCGGCGCGCAACCGCGATTGGGGCAGCGGCGCATCAATGAGGACTACCACCGCTCACGGACAGCAACCTGCCCGTAGGACAACTTCGAGGTCGGCCACGCGGGTCCTCTTCACGGTCATCACCGCGTTCCGCGCAGTAACGCGCATTTGTGCGCGGGCGGACGCGGACAGCCGCGCATCAAAACCGCTGGGTACAGCCCTGTCGTTCCTATCGCGGGGCCAAGGGGTGCCACCATCTTGTCCACGCACCACGCCGAGGGCGGCGGCAACCGCCCTGTGGGTGCACCCAATTGGAGCCAGAAGCAGTGTCCGGTGGCTTTCCAGGCTGCCGGACCGACTCGGTCAGGAGAGCTCATGCCCAGACACCATTCCCCTATCAGTTCCTGTGTGGAGCACCCGTTCCCCGGTGGCCGTCGCCTCACCGGGACCGAAGCCGTCGTCATCATCGTGGTGGTCGTCGTCGCCGCGGTCCTCGTCGCCTTCGCCGGGGTGCCCGGTCTCGAAGTCCTGTGGCTGCTCGCCGGTGCCGGACTCGTCGCCGGAGCCACCATCACCCTCAGCACCCGCTTGTCCCTCCCCAGTCTCAGGGCGGCGCTGAAGGCCGCCCTGACGGCGGCCTGAGGCGGCGGTCATGGGACGAGCCGAGAAAGAGATCACCACCGACAACGCGGCGCTGCACGAACTCGCGCAGTGGCTGCGGGACCTGCGCGCGCACGCCGGTCTGACCTACCGGAAGCTGGCGGAACGCGCGGGCCTGCACGCCACGACCCTGCAGCGCGTCGCCTCCGGCGACTCGGTGCCCCAGATCGTGGCGGTCCTCGCCTACGCCCGCGGGTGCGACGGCTCCCCGGAGCAGGCCCGCAGGCTGTGGCGCAAGGCCAGGCGTGAGCAGGTCCGCGCCGCCGCACCGCACAGCCGCCCACCCGCGCCGGCCCCCGCGCTGGTCCGCGACTTCGCCGACCTCAGCGCGGCACTGCGGGACCTCTACGAGGAGGCGGGAGCTCCGTCGCTGCGGACCATGGAGGAACGGGCGGGCGGCTTCGGCGCGCTGCCGCGCAGTTCCGCGCATCGCATCGTGAACAGGCAGACCGTGCCGCACAGCCTCCGGCAGTTCCAGGCGTTCCTGCGGGCCTGCGAGGTGCCTGCCGAGGACCAGAAGGCGTGGGAGGACGCCTGGAGCCGGGCGTGGCGCTTTGAGAAGCAGGAGGACGCGGGCCTCAACGAGGTGCACGAGGTCCTGGTCCAGCGGCAGCGCCAGCGGGCCGTCCGCGACCTGGACCGCCTCTACGCGCGCCACGGCGACGTTGCGATCAAGGCGGAGGGGCCGCTGTACCTCCGGCCGCTAGCCCCTCGCGGCCATAGGCGCCTCGCCGAGGCCAGGGCCCACGCACGCCGAGGTGCCGGTATCGACATGGGCTTGCTCCTCTCCCTGCTGTCCGGCCCGGTGCGGCACGAGCATCCAGAGTTCCGGCTGGACCGGGTGGAGCCCGACCACCCGGGCTACACCGTGGACGAGGGCCCCCGCCTGGCCGACTGGGAGATGGGAGTCAGTGCAGCCGGGTGACGGTGACGGTCTGATGGCGGGTGGTGCCGGCCGCCACCTCGACGAGCGGGCCCGCATCGACGGCGGTGTAGGGCTCGCCGGTCGGGAGGCGGGCGCTGGCGCCGGGGCCGAGCCCGCGCAGGTGGATGCCGAGGGCCGCAGCCAGCGGCCCGGGCAGCGTCTGGGAGAGGGCCAGGCGGGCATCGGGCAGGCGCACCACGACCGTGCGCGGCCGCGCTGCGGGGCCGGTGTAGCCCACGACCACACCGTCGACGACATCCGCATGACGGACCTTCACCCACGACCGCCCGGCACGGTAGGGATCCGAGCCGCGCTTCGCGACCAAGCCCTCCAGGCCCTGTTCCACCAGAGCCTCGTACCAGAGCAGCGCGGTGTCGTAGTCGTCGGTGGCAGGCACCACCTGCAGGGGCGGGCCGACCCCGTACGCGGCCACGAGATCGAGCAGCAGGCCGCGCCGTTCGGTGTACGGACGGGGGCGGATGTCCCCCAGCAGGGGGTGGTTGAGCAGATCCCAGATGGTAGGAGGCCGGGAGCCTGGAGGCCAGCTCCCGGGCCCGGGCGGGTGTAGAGGCGCCGCGGGCCTGGACCGCGCCGAAGTCGAGCGCGCCGCCGTTCCAGATACAGATCTCCCCATCGAGCACGCTGCCCGGCGGCAGAGCCATCGCCGGGACGGCCAGATCCATCCAGGCCGGGGTGATGTCCCGGTGGGACCGGCGCCGCCCAAGCAGCGGCACACGGTGAAGCGGATCTTTGACCGGCTCGTTGACGAGCACGGTGCGGTCGAGGTGTCGTACGGGATGGTCCGGGCCTA
>NZ_JOJM01000139.1 GCF_000720325.1 Streptomyces sp. NRRL B-1347 | reverse complement strand
CCAGAGCGTGATGTATGGTCCGGACGCCGACCTCCTGGAGCAGACCGGCTACGCGCAGCCCGCCCTCTTCGCCGTCGAGGTGGCGCTCTACCGCCTGGCTGAGTCCTTCGGCGTACGTCCGGAGATCGTGGGCGGGCACTCGATCGGTGAGCTGGCTGCCGCGTACGTGGCCGGGCTGTGGTCCCTGGAGGACGCGGCCCAACTGGTGGTCGCACGCGGCCGGTTGATGCAGGCCCTGCCTGCGGGCGGGGCGATGCTCGCCGCGCGCATGGCGGAGGCCGACGTCCTGCCGCTGCTGGACGGGATCGCGGACCGGGTCGGTGTGGCCGCTGTGAACGGTCCGGAGCAGGTCGTGCTCTCCGGTGAACGCGCCGCTCTCGAAGGTCTGGAGGAGGTGTTGCGCGGTCAGGGCCGGAAGGTGAAGTGGCTGAAGGTCAGCCACGCCTTCCACTCGCCGCTCATGGACCCGGCCCTGGACGACTTCCGCAAGGTCGCCGCAGGTCTGACGTATCAGGACCCGGTGCTGCCGGTCGTCTCCAACGTCACCGGTGAGCTGGCCGATCCCGTCGAGCTGCGGGATCCGGAGTACTGGGTGCGGCACGTCCGGGAAGCGGTCCGCTTCCATGACGGTCTGAAGGCGCTCATCGGGCAGGGCGTGTCGACGCTCCTGGAGTTGGGCCCGGACGCCGTCCTCACGGCGATGGCCCACGACACCGTCACCGAGCCGGAGGGCCAGTCCGGGCTCGTCGCGGCCGTCCGCAAGGACCGTTCGGAGCCGGACACGTTCCTGGCCGCTCTCGCGCGGCTGCACGTGCGCGGGTTCGAGATCGACTGGGCGCCGCTGTTCGCGCCGGTCGAGTCGCGGCGCCGCGTCGACCTGCCGACGTACGCCTTCCAGCGTCGGACGTACTGGCCGCGTGCGGCTGTGGGTGTGCCGGGGGACGTGTCGGCGACCGGACTGGTCGCGGCGGGGCATCCGTTCCTGGGTGCGGCGGTGCCACTGGCCGGTGGTGACGGACATCTGCTGGCCGGGCGGCTCTCGCTGGCCACGCACCCGTGGCTGGCGGATCACGCGGTGGCGGGGCGGGTGCTGCTGCCGGGTACGGCGTTCGTGGAGTTGGCCGTGCGGGCCGGTGACGAGGTCGGCTGCGGGACGCTCGAGGAGCTGACCCTGGCGTCCCCGTTGGTGCTGCCGGAGCGTGGTGCCGTACAGCTCCAGGTCGGCGTGGGCGCGGAGGACGCGGACGGGCGATTCCCGGTGAGCGTGCACTCCCGGGACGAGCAGGACCCCGAGGGACCGTGGACGCGGCACGCGTCCGGCTTCCTGGCCGCCGTGGCCGACGAGGCGGAACCCGAAGGACTGACCGTCTGGCCGCCGCGAGACGCGCAGCCGATCGACGACGCGGCCTCCCTCTACGACCGGCTCGCCGGTACGGGCTACGGCTACGGGCCGGTGTTCCAGGGGCTGCGTGCCGCCTGGCGGCGCGGTGACGAGGTGTTCGCAGAGGTCGCGCTGCCGGAGGAGCAGACGGCCGACGCGACGGCGTTCGGCCTGCACCCCGCAGTGCTCGACGCCGCGCTGCACTCCACCCTGCTGCTTGGCGAGGAGCGCCAAGGCCTCGGCCTGCCGTTCGCATGGAGCGGGGTCCGGCTGCACCGGGCGGGCGCCGCGACGGTCCGCGTCCGGCTGGCCGGCGCGGGGACGGACGCCGTGTCGCTGACCCTGGCGGACCAGACCGGGCAAGTGGTCGCCACCGTCGACTCGCTGGTGTCGCGCCCGGTCTCGGCCGAACAGCTCGGCGGCGGGGCGGCGGCGAACGACTCGATGTTCCACGTGGAGTGGAAGCCGCAGGTCCTGGCACCGTCCGCCGAGCCGGTGCCGTACGTCGCGTACGAGGAGCTGGACGCCGGTGCGGAAGCCCCGGCCGCGGTGGTGTGGCAGGTTGATGCCGTCGGTGGTGAGCTGCGGCCCGAGACCGTGGCGGACCGGTTGGCCGAGGCGCTGGGCGTGGTGCAGGGCCTGCTGGCCGACGAGCGGCTGGAGTCTTCGCGGCTGGTCGTCGTGACGCGGGGAGCGGTCGCGGCCGGTGGGACGGCGCCGGATCCGGTGGGCGCCGCCGTGTGGGGCCTGGTGCGGTCCGCGCAGGTCGAACACCCCGGACGCTTCACCCTCGTGGATGCCGATGCCGATGCCGATGCCGATGCCGATGCCGAGGCCGTGGGCGATGCCGTGGACGAGGCCGTGGTCGGTGCCGTCCTGGCGTCGGGGGAGCCGGAGGTCGCGCTGCGGGACGGCTCGGTGTGGGTGCCCCGGCTCACGAAGGTCACCGCCGCCCCGGCCGGGGACGACGCCGCGCCCTGGGGCGAGGGCTCCGTCCTGGTGACGGGCGCCTTCGGCGGCCTGGGCCGCCTGGTGACACGGCACCTGGCCGAGCACCACGGCGTACGCGACCTGCTGCTCGTCTCCCGCAGGGGCGAGGCGGCGGCCGGTGCCGGAGAACTCCGTGACGAACTCCAGGCGCTCGGCACGAAGGTGACGGTCGCCGCGTGCGACGTGGCCGACCGGGACGCCCTGGCCGCGCTGCTCGACGAGCGCGGCGCCGACCTGTCCGCCGTGGTGCACGTGGCGGGCGTCCTCGACGACGGCGTGGTCACGTCCCTGACGCCCGAGCGCGTGGCGGCGGTGCTGCGGCCGAAGGTGGACGCGGCGCTGCACCTGCACGAGCTGACCGCGGGCCTGGACCTGTCCGCCTTCGTCCTGTTCTCCTCCGCCGCCGGAGTCCTCGGCAGCCCGGGCCAGGCCAACTACGCCGCCGCCAACTGCTTCCTGGACGCCCTCGCCGCCGTGCGCGTGGCGCAGGGGCTCCCCGCGACCTCGCTCGCCTGGGGCGTGTGGGCCCAGGAGAGCGAGATGACGGAGGGCCTCGGCGACGCCGACCTCCGGCGCATGGCCCGCGGCGGCGTCGCCCCGCTGTCCACGCGGGAGGGCCTGGCCCTCATGGACACCGCCGTCGCCCTGGCCGCGCCCGAGGCGCCCGCCGTGCTCGTGCCGCTGCGCCTGGACACCGCGTCCCTGCGGGCCTCCGCGGGACCCGACGGCGTACAGCCGGTGTTCGCGGACCTCGTCCGCACCCCGGCCCGCAAGGTCGACAGGGCGCTCGCCCGCTCCGGGAGCGCGGCGGAGCCAGGTGGCACCGGCCCCGCGCTCGTCCGGGAATTGGCGGGTCTTTCCGCAGCGGAACGACAGCGGGCCCTGCTCGACGCGGTACGCGGTAATGTGGCGACGGTGCTCGGCCATTCCGGGCCCGAGGCAATTGGCGCCACCCGGGGATTCCTTGAACTGGGAGTCGACTCGCTCACCGCGGTGGAACTCCGGAATAGGCTGAACTCCCTTTCCGGACTGCGGCTCCCGGCGACGCTCATCTTCGACTACCCGTCGCCCGCCGCGCTCGCCGCCCACCTCGACGAGACCCTGCCCCGGGACGGCGGCGCGGCGGACGGCGCCGACGAAGGGCCGCGGGCCGGCGGGCTCGCCGCCGAGCTCGCGGGCCTGGAAGCGGCCCTGGCCACGGGCCCGCTGACGGACGCCGAGCGGACCGCCGTGCGCGGCAGGCTGCGGGCGCTGCTCGGCAGGCTTGACGCCGGGGAGCAGGGCGACGCCGACGCGGACGGCATCGCGGAGAAGCTGGAGGACGCCGACGACGATGACATGTTCGACTTCATCGACAATGAACTCGGTGTTTCCTGACCGCGAGCCGCGGTAATGCGCGGAAATTCCTGAAGGGGCCCCTAGGGGGAGGGTAGGGGTTGTTGCCCTCCCCTCCCCCGGATGTGATGGGTGCGGCCCTCTGCGTTGAAGGAGTCGCACCGAATGGCGAACGAGCAGAAACTCCGCGAGTACCTCAAGCGAGTTACCGCGGATCTGCATCAGACCCGGCAGCGTCTACAGGACGCCGAGTCCGTGAGCCGGGAGCCCGTCGCCATCGTGGCGATGAGCTGCCGCTACCCCGGCGGCGTAGCCGGCCCGGAAGACCTGTGGCAGCTCGTCGCCGAAGGCGGGGACGCGATCTCCCCCTTCCCCGACGACCGGGGCTGGGACGCGGATCTGCACGACCCCGACCCGAGCCGTCCCGGCAAGAGCTACGCGCGCGAAGGCGGATTCCTGCACGAGGCCGCCGAGTTCGACCCGGCGTTCTTCGGCATCTCGCCGCGCGAGGCGCTCGCCATCGACCCGCAGCAGCGGCTCCTCCTCGAAGCGACGTGGGAGGCGTTCGAGCGGGCGGGCGTCGACCCGCTGTCGCTGCGCGGCTCCCGCACCGGCGTCTTCGTCGGCGTCATGTACGGCGACTACGGCAACCGCATCCTCAGCAACCCCCAGGGCCTCGAAGAGTTCGAGGGCTACCTCGGCAACGGCAGCGCGGGCAGCATCGCCTCCGGCCGCGTCTCGTACACCTTCGGCCTGGAAGGCCCCGCCGTCACCATCGACACGGCGTGCTCGTCCTCGCTCGTGGCCCTGCACCTCGCGGCGCAAGCCCTGCGCCAGGGCGAGTGCACCCTCGCCCTCGCGGGCGGCGTGACGGTGATGTCGACACCGGACACCTTCGTGGAGTTCAGCCGCCAGCGCGGGCTGGCCGCCGACGGCCGCTGCAAGGCGTTCGCGGAGGCGGCGGACGGCACGGGCTGGGGCGAGGGCGTGGGCCTGCTGCTCCTGGAGCGCCTCTCGGACGCCCAGCGCAACGGCCACAAGATCCTCGGTGTCGTACGCGGCTCCGCCGTCAACCAGGACGGCGCCAGCAGCGGCCTCACCGCCCCCAACGGCCCCGCGCAGCAGCGCGTCATCCGGGCGGCCCTCGCGAACGCAGGTCTCGCGGCCGCCGACGTGGACGCCGTGGAGGCCCACGGCACCGGCACCACGCTGGGTGACCCCATCGAAGCCCAGGCGCTGCTCGCCACCTACGGCCAGGAACGTCCCGAGGGCCAGCCGCTGTGGCTCGGCTCCGTGAAGTCGAACATCGGCCACACCCAGGCGGCCGCCGGTGTCGCGGGCGTCATCAAGATGGTCATGGCGATGCGCGAGGGAACCCTCCCGCGCACGCTGCACGTCGACCGGCCGAACTCCCACGTGGACTGGGAAGCCGGAGCCGTCGAGCTGCTCACCGACGAGCGGACCTGGCCCGACGCCGGTCGACCGCGCCGCGCGGGTGTCTCGTCCTTCGGCGTGAGCGGCACCAACGCGCACGTGATCGTGGAGCAGGCACCGGTCGACGAGCCCGCGGAGGCCGTGGCGCCAGCCGCGCCGGTGACGACGGCCGTGCCGTGGCTGGTGTCCGCCCGGAACGCGGATGCGCTGCGGGCACAGGCCGAACGCCTGCGCGCGTACGTGACCGGGCGTGACGAACTCGACCACGTCGACGTGGGCTGGTCCCTCCTGTCGAGCCGGACCGCGCACGAGCACCGGGCCGTGCTGTTCGGGCAGGACCGCGAGCAGTTCCTGGCCGGTCTGGAGTCCCTCGCGTCCGGCGGTACGGGCACGGTGTCCGGCTCCGTGGCCGAGGGCCGCGCCGCGGTGCTGTTCACCGGTCAGGGCAGTCAGCGGCTCGGGATGGGCCGGGAGCTGTACGAGGCGTTCCCGGTCTTCGCGGACGCCTTGGACGAGGTGTGTGCTCATATTGATCCATGGATAGAACGTTCGCTCCAGAGCGTGATGTATGGTCCGGACGCCGACCTCCTGGAGCAGACGGGTTATGCGCAGCCCGCGTTGTTCGCCGTCGAAGTGGCGCTGTTCCGGCTCGCCGAGTCTTTCGGTGTACGTCCGGAGGTCGTGGGCGGTCATTCGATCGGTGAGCTGGCTGCCGCGTACGTGGCGGGCCTGTGGTCCCTCGAAGATGCGGCCCAACTGGTCGCCGCGCGCGGCCGGTTGATGCAGGCTCTGCCCGCGGGCGGCGCCATGCTGGCCGCGCAGATCGCGGAGGCCGACGTCCTGCCGTTGCTGGCGGACGTCTCGGACCGCGTGGGCGTGGCCGCTGTGAACGGGCCCGCGCAGATCGTGCTGTCCGGTGAGCGCGCCGCTCTCGAAGGCTTGGAGGAGGTGTTGCGCGGCCAGGGCCGGAAGGTGAAGTGGCTGAAGGTGTCGCATGCCTTCCACTCGCCGCTGATGGACCCGGCGCTTGAGGGCTTCCGTGAGGTCGCGGCCAAGCTGACGTACCAGGAACCGACACTGCCGGTGGTCTCCAACCTCACCGGCGAGCTGGCGGACACCGCCGGCGATGGCGCACGACACGTTCAGCGAGCCCGCCGCGCAGGCGGGTCTGGTCGGTGCTCTGCGTCAGGACCGTTCTGAGTCGGAGACGTTCCTGGCCGCGCTTGCTCAGCTGTACGTGCGTGGAGTCGAGGTCGACTGGGCACCGATGTTCGGCCCGGTCGAGTCCCGGCGTCTCGTCGACCTGCCGACGTACGCCTTCCAGCACCAGACGCTCTGGCTCAACCCCCTGACCCAGGGCTTCACGGCCACTGCGGGCGACGGGGCCGACCCTCTGGACGCGAGCTTCTGGGAGGCTGTGGAGGCCGAGGACCTTGAGGCGCTGACGGGGGTGCTGGAGGTCGACGGGGAGGCGCCGTTCCGTTCCGTGCTGCCCGCGCTCACGGCGTGGCGGCGGCAGCGGCAGGAGCGCTCCGAACTGGACCGCTGGCGGTACCGGACCACGTGGAAGCCCCTCGGCAAGGCGGCGCCGGGTCGCCTCACCGGCACCTGGCTCGTCGTGGCCGGTGCCGGAACGCCCGACGAGGCGTGGGTCGACGGTGCCGTACGGGCCCTGGAACAAGGCGGAGCCCGCGCCCGCGTCCTGCGCGTGGGGGCGCGGGACGCCGACCGCGACACGCTGCGGGAACTGCTCGGCCACGCCCTCACCGAACCCGGCGAAGGCGAAGGGCAGGGCGAGCCGGTCGCCGGAGTGCTCTCCCTGCTGGCCTGCGTACCCGCGGTGGCGGACGCGCCGACGGCCGAGGACGTTCCGACCGGTGTTCTCCTGACGCTCGCGCTCGTCCAGGCCCTGGGCGACGAGCGCGTGGACGCGCCGCTGTGGGTGGCGACGCGGGGCGGGGTCTCCGTGGGCGCGTCGGACCGCACAGCCGATGCCGACGCCGCGGCGGTGTGGGGTCTCGGCCGGGTCGCGGCCCTCGAACTCCCGCAACGCTGGGGCGGCCTCGTCGACCTCCCCGAAACCGCGGACACACGTGCGGTGGCACGCCTCACTCAGGTCCTCGCGGCCTCGGCGGGTGAGGACCAGGTGGCCGTACGTGGGTCCGGGGTGTTCGCGCGTCGTTTGGAGCGGGCGTCGCTTGATGTGTCGAGTGCGGGGGAGTGGGGGGGTTGGGGGCCGAGGTCACGATCGCTGCCTGTGATGTGGCGGATCGTGACGCGTTGGCGGGTGTCCTCGATGCGATTCCCGCGGACGCTCCGTTGACCGGTGTGTTCCATACGGCGGGTGTGCTGGACGACGGTGTGCTCGACGGCCTCACGGCCGAGCGGTTCGCCACCGTCTTCCGGCCGAAGGTCCAGGCGGCCCTGAACCTGCATGAGTTGACGCGCGGCAGCGAGGACCTGACGGCCTTCGTGCTGTTCTCCTCGCTCACCGGCACCGTGGGCGCGCCCGGCCAGGGCAACTACGCCGCCGCGAACGCTTTCCTCGACGCGCTCGCCGAGTCCCGCCGCGCGGCGGGACTGCCCGCGGTGTCCCTCGCCTGGGGCCCGTGGGCCGGGAGCGGCATGGCCGCCGACGACGGCTCCGAGGAACGCATGCGCCAGGCGGGCCTGCCGGTCATGGACCCGGCGCGGGCCACCGAGGCGCTGCGCCTGGCGACCCTCCCCGCGGCAGCCCACGGCCCCGCCTCCGGCGGGCAGGCGGCGGCGCTCGTCGTCGCCGACGTGGCCTGGGACCGGTTCCTCGACGGGTTCACGGCAGCCCGGCACAGCACCCTCTTCGACGACCTGCCGGAGGTGGCCGCCCTCCGCGCGGCGCGCCCCACCGAACCCTCCGCATCCGAAAAGCCCGACCTGAAGCAGCAGTTGGCCGCCCTCTCCCGTGCCGACGCCGAGCGGACGCTGCTCGACCTCGTACGGACCCACGCCGCCACGGTGCTCGGGCACGGCGGTGTCGACGCGGTGCCCTCGGACGGCGCGTTCAAGGGGCTCGGGTTCGACTCGCTCACCTCCGTGGAGTTCCGCAACCGGCTGGGCGCCGCGACCGGTCTGACGCTCCCGGCGACCCTCGTCTTCGACCACCCCTCGCCGCACGCCGTCGCCGACTACCTGTCCGGCCTCCTCATCGGCGGCGACCTCACGGAACCCGCCGCCACAGAGCCCGCGCCGTTCGTCCGCGCGGACGACGAGCCCATCGCCATCGTGTCGATGAGCTGCCGCTTCCCCGGCGGCGTACGCGGACCGGAAGACCTGTGGCGGCTCGTCGCGGACGGCGTCGACGCGCTGGGCGAGTTCCCCGCGGGCCGGGGCTGGGACACGCGGTCGCTGTACGACCCGGACCCGGCGACGCCCGGCTCCACCTACGCCCGGCAGGGCGGGTTCCTGCCGGACGCGGGCGAGTTCGACGCGGACTTCTTCGGCATCTCGCCGCGCGAAGCCCTCGCCATGGACCCCCAGCAGCGCCTCCTCCTGGAGACCTCCTGGGAGCTGTTCGAGCGCGCGGGCATCGACTCGGCGGCGCTGCGCGGCAGCCGCACCGGCGTCTTCGCGGGCACGAACGGCCAGGACTACCTCGACCTCCTGAAGGACGCGCCCGACGGCGCCGAGGGCTACATCGGCACCGGCAACGCGGCGAGCGTCGTCTCCGGCCGCCTGTCGTACGCCTTCGGCTTCGAAGGCCCCGCCATGACCGTCGACACGGCCTGCTCCTCGGCCCTCGTCGCACTGCACCTGGCGGCGCAGGCGCTGCGCCAGGGCGAGTGCGACCTGGCCCTGGCGGGTGGCGTCACGGTGATGTCCACGCCGAGCGCCTTCATCGAGTTCAGCAGGCAGCGCGGCCTGGCCGCCGACGGCCGGTGCAAGGCGTTCGCGGAGGCGGCGGACGGTACGGGCTGGGGCGAGGGCGTCGGCCTGCTCCTGTTGGAGCGGCTGTCGGACGCCCGCCGTAACGGTCACGAAGTCCTCGCCGTCGTCAGCGGATCCGCCATCAACCAGGACGGCGCGAGCAACGGCCTCACCGCCCCCAACGGCCCCGCGCAGCAGCGCGTGATCCGCGCGGCCCTGGCCAACGCCGGCCTGAAGCCGGGTGATGTCGACGCCGTGGAGGCCCACGGCACCGGCACGGCGCTCGGCGACCCCATCGAGGCCCAGGCGCTGCTCGCCACGTACGGTCAGGAGCGCCCGGCCGAGCGGCCCCTGTGGCTGGGATCGGTGAAGTCGAACATCGGCCACACCCAGGCGGCCGCCGGTGTCGCGGGCGTCATCAAGATGGTGATGGCCCTGCGGGAGGGCATCCTGCCGCCGACCCTGCACATCGACCGGCCGAGCACGCACGTCGACTGGGCGGCGGGCGCCGTCGAACTGCTCACGGCGGCGCGCGCGTGGCCCGAGCGGGACGAGGCGCCGCGCCGCGCAGGAGTGTCGTCGTTCGGCATCAGCGGCACCAACGCCCACGTGATCGTGGCGCAGGCGCCGACGACCACGCCCGCGGAGGCTGTGGAGACCGCCGAGTCGGTCACGCCGATCACGGCCGTGCCGTGGCTCGTGTCCGCCCGGAGCCCGGAGGCCCTGCGCGCACAGGCCGAGCGCCTGCGCGAGCACGTGGCAGGTCGCGACGGGCTCGACCCCGCCGACGTGGGCTGGTCACTGCTCTCGGGACGCACCGCGCACGAGCACCAGAACGTTCGCTCCAGAGCGTGATGTATGGTCCGGACGCCGACCTCCTGGAGCAGACCGGCTACGCGCAGCCCGCCCTCTTCGCCGTCGAGGTGGCGCTGTTCCGGCTCGCCGAATCCTTCGACGTACGCCCGGAGATCGTGGGCGGCCACTCCATCGGCGAACTGACTGCCGCGTACGTGGCGGGCCTGTGGTCCCTGGAGGACGCGGCCCAACTGGTCGCCGCTCGGGGCCGGTTGATGCAGGCCCTGCCCGAGGGTGGCGCCATGCTGGCCGTACAGGCGGAGGAAGCGGACGTCCTGCCGCTGCTGGACGGGATCGCGGACCGCGTCGGTGTGGCGGCGGTGAACGGCCCCGCGCAGCTGGTGCTGTCCGGCGAGCGCGCCGCCCTCGAAGGCCTGGAGGAGGTGCTGCGCGGCCAGGGCCGCAAGGCGAAGTGGCTGAAGGTGTCGCACGCCTTCCACTCGCCGCTGATGGACCCCGTCCTCGCGGACTTCCGCAAGGTCGCCGAAAGCCTGGAGTACGGGGAGTTGAGCCTGCCGGTCGTCTCGAACGTCACCGGCGAGCCAGCCGACCCCGCCGAGCTGCGGGATCCGGAGTACTGGGTGCGGCACGTCCGGGAAGCGGTCCGCTTCCACGACGGCCTGAAGGCGCTCACCGGCCAGGGCGTCTCGACGCTCCTGGAGCTGGGCCCGGACGCCGTCCTCACCGCCATGGCGCACGACACGCTCACCGAGCCCACCGCGCAGGCGGGCCTGATCGCCGCCACGCGCAAGGGCCGCCCGGAGCCGGACACGTTCCTGACCGCCCTCGCGCAACTGCACGTACGCGGGATCGAGGTCGACTGGACGCTCCTGTACGCCCCCGTCGAGTCCCGGCGCCGCGTCGACCTGCCGACGTACGCCTTCCAGCGCAGAACGTACTGGCCGCGGCCGACGGAGTCCGGGGTGCCGGACGCGGAGGCCGGGGCGATGGACGCCGAGTTCTGGGACGTCGTACGACGGGACGACCTGGACGGGCTCGCCGGGGCGCTGCGCCTCGACCAGGAGGCGCCGCTGACGTCGGTCCTCCCGGCACTGGCCTCCTGGCACCGACGGCAGCAGGAGCGGCACGAGGTGGACGCCCTGCGGTACGGC
Source organism: Streptomyces sp. NRRL B-1347 (assembly GCF_000720325.1). Classification (GTDB taxonomy): domain Bacteria; phylum Actinomycetota; class Actinomycetes; order Streptomycetales; family Streptomycetaceae; genus Streptomyces. The sequence goes on along the minus strand of NZ_JOJM01000139.1, from coordinate 4,650 downwards.
GTCACGTGGACGCCGCTGACCGGTGCCGCGACACCCGCGGCCGGTACGGCCCTCCAGGGCGCCTGGGTGCTCATCGTCCCGGCCGACGAGGCCGGACACCCCTGGTGCGCGGCCGCCGAAGCGGCGCTCGCGGACGCCGGTGCGGAGGTCAGGCGCGTCGTCGTCGACGACGGGACGGCCGACCGTACGGCGCTGACGCGGACCCTGAGGGAACTCGGAGAACCCGCTTCCGCAGGCACCGAGGTGACGGGCGTGCTGTCGTTGCTCGCCCTCGACGAGCGCCCGTACCGCCACCCGGAGACCGGTACTCCCGACCCCGCGCTGACCTGGGGCATGGCCGCGACCCTCGCGCTCACGCAGGCCGTCGTCGACTCCCGGGTCGGCGGGCGGCTGTGGGTCGCGACGTCCGGTGCGGTGTCCGTCGGCGCGGCCGACCCGGTGCGCGCCGCGGCACAGTCGCAGGTGTGGGGCTTCGGGCGGGCCGTCGGCCTGGAGCACCCGGAGGTGTGGGGCGGGCTCATCGACCTGCCGGAGGCGACCGAGGCCGCGGAGGCGTCCGGCGGTGTGGCTTCCGCCGGAGCCCGCCTCGCTTCGCTCCTCGCCCGCGCCGAAGGCGGGGCCGAAGCCGGCGTTGATGCCGGTGTCGATGCCGGGGAGTTCACCGAGGACCAGCTCGCCCTCCGCGCCTCCGGTGTCCTCGTCCGCCGTCTCACACGCGCCCCCGGCGGCCCCGACTCCGGTGACGGCTGGCAGCCGCGCGGCACCGTGCTCGTCACCGGCGGCACCGGAGCGCTCGGCGCACACGTGGCGCGGTGGCTCGCGGGCCACGGCGCCGCACACCTCGTCCTGACGAGCCGACGCGGCCCGGACGCGCCGGGCGCCGCCGAACTCCAAGCGGAACTGGAGGAGTTGGGTGCCGAGGTCACCGTCGCGGCCTGTGACGTGGCCGACCGGGACGCGGTCGCCGGGCTCCTCGGCGCGATCCCCGCGGACGCGCCGCTCAGCGCCGTCGTACACGCGGCGGGCGTGGGACAGGACCTGATGATCGCCGAGACCGGGCTCCGGGACTTCGCGGACATCGTGACGGCCAAGACCGCGGGCGCGGCACACCTGGACGACCTGCTGGGCGACACGCCGCTGGACGCCTTCGTGCTGTTCTCGTCCATCGCCGGCGTGTGGGGCAGCGGCGGCCAGGCCGCCTACGCCGCCGCCAACGCCTACCTCGACGGCCTCGCCGAGCGGCGTGCGGCACGCGGCCGCGCCGTGACGTCGATCGCCTGGGGGCCGTGGGCCGGTTCCGGCATGGCGGGAGACGACGAGGCGGCGGCGCACCTGCGCAAGCGGGGCCTGCCGGTGATGCGGCCCGAGGTCGCCGTCGCCGCGCTGCGGCGCGCGCTCGACGGCTCCGAGCCGCTGGTGACGGTCGCCGACGTCGACTGGGAGCGGTTCGCCCCGGCGTTCACCGTGCGCCGCGCGAGCCCGCTGCTCGACGGGCTTCCGGAGGCGCGCCGCGCACTCGCCGTCGCGTCGGACGCCGCCGGTGGCGGGACCGCCGCCGAGGGCGACGCCGCGAGCGCGCTGCGCGACCGGCTCGCCGCCGCCCCGCCCGCCGACCGCGAGCGGACCGTCCTGGAGCTGGTGCGCACCGAGGTCGCCGCCGTCCTCGGACACAGCGGCACGGCCGCCGTCCGCGAGGACCGCGCGTTCAAGGAGTTCGGCTTCGACTCGCTGACCGCCGTCGAGCTGCGCACCCGCCTGAACGCCGCGACCGGTCTGAGCCTGCCCAGCACGCTCGTCTTCGACCACCCGACGCCCGGGGAGCTCGCCCGCGAACTCCTCGCCGAACTCCTGCCGGACGCCGCCGACGGCGCGGCGGACCACCCCGCGGACGCCGAGGTCCGCAGGGCCCTGGCGGCCGTCCCGGTCGCCCGCATCCGCGAGGCGGGCCTGCTCGACGCCCTCCTGCGCCTCGCCGCACCGGACGTGACGGCGGCCCCGGCCGCAGCCGCGCCGGATGACGACGACGCGGACGCCTCGATCGACGCCATGGACGTGGCCAACCTGATCCAGATGGCCTTGGACAACAGTGATTCCTGACGCAGCGATTCCTGACGCAGCACGAAATGTGGAGCCGGACATGACGAGGCCTTCGGACACGGTCGTCGATGCGCTGCGCGCGTCTCTGAAGGAGACCGAGCGGCTGCGACGGCAGAACCAGCAGCTGGCGGCGGCTTCCCGGGAGCCGATCGCGATCGTCGGCATGAGCTGCCGCTACCCCGGCGGCGTGGCGAGCCCCGAGGACCTGTGGCGGCTCGTCGCCGACGGCGCCGACGCCATCGGCGACCTGCCCGACGACCGGGGCTGGGACGTCGACGCGCTCTACGACCCGGACCCGGAGAAGCGCGGTACCTTCTACGCCCGCCAGGGCGGCTTCCTGCGCGACGCGGGCGAGTTCGACGCCGCGTTCTTCGGCATCTCGCCGCGCGAGGCCCTCGCCATGGACCCGCAGCAGCGGCTCCTCCTGGAGACGGCGTGGGAGGCGTTCGAGCGCGCCGGTATCGACCCGGCCACGCTGCGCGGCACCCGCGCCGGAGTGTTCGTCGGCTCGGGCTACCAGGGCTACGGCGAAGGCGTCCGGCAGGCCCCCGAAGGCATCGAGGGCCACCTGCTCACCGGCAACACCACCAGCGTCATGTCCGGTCGCCTCTCCTACGTCCTCGGCCTCCAGGGCCCGGCGGTGACGGTCGACACGGCGTGCTCGTCGTCGCTGGTGGCGCTGCACCTGGCGGCGCAGGCGCTGCGCCAGGGCGAGTGCACGATGGCGCTCGCGGGCGGCGTGACCGTCATGTCGTCCCCTGAGACGTTCGTGGAGTTCAGCCGTCAGCGGGGCCTCGCGGTGGACGGCCGCTGCAAGGCGTTCGCCGAGGGCGCGGACGGCACGGGCTGGGGCGAGGGCGTCGGCATGCTCCTGGTGGAGCGCCTGTCGGACGCGCGCCGCAACGGCCACAAGGTGCTTGCTGTCGTACGGGGTTCCGCCGTGAACCAGGACGGCGCGAGCAACGGCCTGACCGCCCCCAACGGGCCTTCGCAGCGACGCGTCATCCGAGCCGCCCTGGCCAACGCGGGCCTGACAGCGGCCGACGTGGACGTAGTCGAGGCCCACGGCACTGGCACCACCCTGGGTGACCCGATCGAGGCGCAGGCGCTGCTCGCCACGTACGGCAAGGAGCACTCGGCCGAGCGGCCGCTGTGGCTGGGTTCGCTGAAGTCCAACATCGGTCACACGCAGGCCGCCGCCGGTGTCGCGGGCGTCATCAAGACGGTCATGGCGATCCGGCACGGCGTCCTGCCCAAGACGCTGCACGTGGACGCCCCCACCTCCGAAGTGGACTGGTCGGCCGGGAGCGTCGAACTACTGACAGAGGCCCGCGAGTGGACCGAACGCGAGGCCGGACTGCCGCGCCGCGCGGGCGTCTCCTCCTTCGGCATGAGCGGCACGAACGCCCACGTGATCGTGGAGCAGGCGCCGACGGCCGAGGAACCGACGGCCGAGGAGGAGCCCGCAGCGGCTCCCGTCGTGGCGGGTGTGGTGCCGCTGGCCCTGTCGGCGAAGACGTCCGACGCGCTGCGGGCACAGGCGGCTCAGCTCCACGAACACCTGCTTGCGGACACAGAGTTGGGCGTGGAGAGTCTGGCCTGGACGCTCGCCGTGGCCCGTTCGCGGTTCGAGCAGCGGGGTGTCGTCCTGGGGCGGGGCCGGGAGGAGCTGCGTGCCGGGCTTGAGCGCTTGGCGTCGGGCGATGCCACGGCTGGTGACGTGGTCACCGGGCGGGCGCTGGGCGGGACGGTCCGTCCGGTGTTCGTGTTCCCGGGGCAGGGGTCGCAGTGGGCCGGGATGGCTGTGGAGCTGCTTGAGTCCAGTCCGGTGTTCGCGGGGCGGATGCGGGAGTGCGCTGAGGCCCTGTCGGAGTTCGTGGAGTGGGATCTTCTGGAGGAGTTGGGCGGCGAGAATTTCGACCGCGTCGACGTGGTCCAGCCCGTTCTCTTCGCGGTGATGGTGTCGCTTGCCGCTGTGTGGCAGGCGGCCGGGGTGAAGCCCGCGGCTGTGGTGGGCCACAGTCAGGGTGAGATCGCGGCCGCGTGTGTGGCCGGGGCTCTGTCGCTGCGCGATGCCGCTCGTGTCGTCGCTCTGCGGAGCCTGGCGATTCGTGAGCTGTCCGGTAAGGGCGGCATGGTGTCGGTGCCGCTGCCGGAGCAGGACGTACGTGAGCTGATCGCGGGCTGGGATGGCCGTATCGAGGTCGCGGCTGTCAATGGCCCGGCTCAGGTGGTGGTTTCGGGTGAGCCGGAGGCCCTGGAGGAGCTGGTCGTCCAGTGCGTCGGCCAGGACGTCCGGGCCCGTACGATCCCCGTGGACTACGCCTCGCACTCCTCGTACGTGGAGCAGATCGAGGCCCAGATCGCCGAGGCGCTGGCGGATGTGACCCCGCAGGCCGCCGAGGTGCCCCTGTTCTCCACGCTCACCGGCACCTGGCTGGACGCCAACACGTCCATGGACGCGGGCTACTGGTACCGCAACCTCCGCCAGACGGTTCTCTTCGAGCACGCCACCCGTGGCCTCCTCGCCGAGGGCCACGGCCTGTTCCTGGA
>NZ_JOJM01000138.1 GCF_000720325.1 Streptomyces sp. NRRL B-1347 | reverse complement strand
GGGGATCCGGGGCGGGGAGCGGGTGTTGGACATCGGCTGCGGCTGGGGTGCGCTCGCCCTGTTCCTGGCCGAGCAGCACCAGTGCCAGGTCGTCGCGGTCGCGCCCGCACCCGCCCAGACGGCCTTCCTGCGCGACCGTGCCGAAGCACAGGGGCTGGCCCACCTGGTGGAGGTGCGGGATGCCTCCGTGTATGACCTGGAGCCGGACGGCGAGCCGTTCGACGCCGCCGCGATGGTGGGCGTCATCGAGCACATGCCGGACCACACCGCCGCGCTGCGTGTTCCGGCACGGCTGCTCCGGCACGGCGGCACCCTGTACGTCTCGGCCAGCTGCTACCGCAGCCACGCCGCATACCAGGAGTTCGTGGACCGGCCCGGCAGCCGGTACGTTGCCCAGGGAATCTTCGGATACGCCGTGCTGCGCCCCTTGTCCGTGCTCGTCCAGGGTATGGAGGACGCCGGCCTGAGCATGACCTCGCTCACCGATCTCACCGACCACTACCGGCGGACCATCGAGGCATGGGAGAAGGGGGTCACGACGCATCACGCCGACGTGGACCACGTCCGCGAGGGCCTCGCAGACGAGCTGCTGCGCTACTTCCGGATCACGAACGCAGGCTGGGGCTACACCACGAAGCACTTCGCGCTGTCCGCGGTGCGCTCCCGCGCGGGAAGGACGCTGGTGGCATGAGGATCCTCCACGACCGGGATCTGTCCGCGCCGCCGCTGCCCGGCCCGTGCCTCGGCGAGGTACGGGACACCGTCGCCGAGTCGGTGCAGCGGGCCGCCGACCGCTCGTGGAGTCTCGCCGATCTCGACTGGCGCCGGCTGCGGCCCGAGGTGCTGACGGACACCGACCGCTCGGCCGTCCGGTTCATCAGCTTCATCGAGGACCACATCCCGGGCTACCTCAGCTGGCTCATGGAGATGTTTCCCGTGGTCGGCGAGGAGATCCCGGTCGAGGAATTCTGTCTGCGCCGCGAGTACTTCAGGTTCTTCGTCACGTGGGCCGCCGACGAAGAACGGCACGCTTCCGTGCTCACCCGCTACCAAACCTTGGCCGGCATGGCGGAGCCGGACGCGCTGGCCCGCGAACTCGCCGAGGAGTGCCGCAAGCGGTGGACCCTGCCCTACCGCGAACCCCTGCAGGCCTTCACGTACACGCTCATCCAGGAGAAGGCGACGCAGCTCTTCTACCAGCAGTTCCGGCGCGTAGTGCACGAGCCGGTGCTGCGCGACCTGCTGAACCGACTGGCCCGCGACGAGGCGCGGCACTTCGCCCTCTACAGCCATCTGGTCGGCATCTACGTCCGTGACCACCGCGGCCGGGCCCTCGCCCCGATGAAAGAAGTCCTCGACACCTTCCGCATGCCGCTCGCCGACACTCTCGGCGGCTACTGGCGCTGGTCGCTGCGGATCGCCGACGCCGTCGGATACGACTACACGCAGGCGTACGAAGCGCTCGCCCGTCTGGTGAGCGACTACGCGGACGCGCCCGCCGGTGAGGACGCTGACACTCTGCTCGCCTTCGTGGACTCCGTACGGAAGCTGGCGTGAGCTCGCTGGTCGTCGTGGTCGACTGGGGCCACGACGGGCCCCCGCACCAGCTACTCGGCCCCGGCGAACGGCACCATGCGGACGCCCTGCCACCGTGGCGCAAGGACGAGTGGACCCGGGGGCGGCTCACCGCACGGGCCGCACTCACCCTCGCCGGGTGTGCGCACTACGGTGACGTCCTCCGCGGGCCCGGCGGCGCACCCCGCATCCACGTCGAGGGCTTCGAGGGCGTCCTTTCGATCGCCCACACCGGGAATCTGGCCGCCTGCGCCGTGGCACGGCCCGCCGCCCCCGTCGGCGTCGACATCGAGTACGAACAGCCGGAACTGGCCGAACTACTGCCGAGGATCACCGCCGACGGCGAAAGAGCCACTGCTTGCCTGAACCCGACCGTGGCCTGGGCGGCCAAAGAGGCCGCGCTCAAAGCCGCCCTCGCCCGGCCGGGACGCCTGGCCGCCTACGCCTGCCGCCCCGGACCACTGACCGGCACGCTGATCGTGACCTGCCCGCCCGACAGCGGACTACCGGAGCTGACGGCATGGGTGACCCGCCCGGCCGGAGCGGTGCTGGTGACGACGACGGCCACACCCGAGCGGCCACAGCTCGTGACCCCCACGGCCGCCGAGGCCGTGGAGCTGATCGCGGCCGTGTCCCGCGCCCCTGTCGCAGCCATCAGCACCCCCAAGCCCCCAACCCGCCGGGGGCCCGCGTGAAGACCGGGAGGAGCACGTGAGGAACAGCCACTACCGCACCAACCTGCGCGATATCCGGTTCAACCTGTTCGAGCTGTTCGGCCTGGAAAAGGTCCTGAAGGCCTCCTGCCCCGAACTCGACGCGGACACCGCGTGGACCCTGGTCACCGAGGCCGACCGGATCGCCCGCGAGCACATCGCACCCTCCTGGGCAGCCGGCGACCGCGACCCGGCACGGCTCGACCCCGCCACAGGCCAGGTCCGCGTCCCCGAAGCCTGCCGCCCCGCCTACCAGGCGCTCCTGGCCTGTGGCGCCTGGCAACTCGGCCTCCCCGAGGACCTCGGCGGCACGCCGTCCCCCCGACTCCTGCGCTGGGCCGTGACCGAACTCCTCGTCGGAGCCAACCCCGCTGTGGCCACCTACCACGGCGCCCCCGTCCTCGCCGAGCTGCTGCACCGCCACGGAACCCCGCAACAACAGCGCCTGGCACAGCTCATGCTGGAGCGGAACTGGGCGGCCACCATGGTCCTCACCGAGGCTGGTGCCGGCTCCGACGTAGCAGCCATCAGCACCCGCGCGTACCCGGACAAGGACGGCTCGTGGAACCTGGAGGGCGTCAAACAGTTCATCAGCGGCGGTGACCACGACCTCGCCGAGAACATCGTCCACTTCGTACTCGCCCGGCCGCACACCACCGACAGCTCGCCACAGTCCGGCACCGGCGGCCTCTCCCTCTTCGTCGTACCCAAACACCGCTTCGATTCCAAGGACGGCCACCTCCTCGGCCGCAACGGCATCACCACCACACGCGTCGAAGCCAAACTGGGCCTCGGCGCCTCGGCCACCTGCGAACTCGCCTTCGGCCTCGACGGCACCGCGCAAGGCTGGCTGGTGGGCGAGCGGCACGACGGGCTGCGGCAGATGTTCCACGCGATCCGCTGGGCCCGCATGCTGGTCGGCGCGAAGTCCGTGGCGGCGCTCTCCTCCGGCAGCCTCAACGCACTCGGCTACGCGCGCCGGCGCCAACAGGGCACACGCCTCGCCCACCTCGGCGACCCCCAGGCCCCGCGCGTAACGATCATCCACCACCCCGACATACGCCGCTCGCTGCTGCTGCAGAAGGCATACGCGGAGGGCCTGCGCGCCCTGTTCCTGCTCGCCGCATCCTGGCAGGACCGGGCCGACACCTGCCGTATCCGCAGAGACGAGGCCGGAGGGCGCGCGGCACAAGCGGTGGCGGACCTGCTCCTGCCCGTGGTCAAGGGGTGCTGCAGCGAGCGCGCCACGGAACTGCTGTGCTCGGAGACTCTGCAGGTCTACGGCGGTGCGGGCTATCTGCGAGACCACCCCGCCGAGCAGTATCTACGCGACACACGCATCGACACCATATACGAGGGCACCACCGCCATCCAGAGCCTGGATCTCGTACTGCGTCGCGTCGTCAAGGACGAGGCACGAGCCCTGAACGTTCTGCTGGACGAGGTGTACCGATTCACCTCCGCCGTCGACCCAGCCTCCCCGCTCAAGGACGAACGGACCGCACTCCGCGAAGGGGCCGAGCACACCAGGGCCCTGTTCAACAAACTCAGAGATCTAGCGGCCCGGTCGACGCACGACCCGGATGTGCTCGACGCGATAGGCCTGCACGCACGCCGCGCCCTGCTCACGCTCGGCGACCTGCTCGTCGGCTGGCTGCTCGCCCGGCAGGCCGAGATCGCCACGGTCGCCGACGCCCCATCACCTGCCGAACGGGCCTTCCACGACGGCAAGAAGACCGTCTCACGCTTCTTCAGCCGAGAGGTCCTGCCGTGCCTCGCCGTGAACCGCAGTGTGGTGGAAGGGGCTGACAGGACCGTGATGGACCTTGCCGAAGACGCCTTCTGAGCCAGCCACGCCCGTCCTCCAACCGCGCGGCACAGCCCGGCCGTTCGTGGCCTTGTGTCCGGGGCTCGCCGCACGTGACCGCCGCCTGCCACCAGGCCTCTGGTCGGTGGTGGGACGAAGTGCGCACACCTGGCAGGAAGCCGACGAATCCGCTGCGGCCTGCGGCCTGCACCCGCTGTCCTCCGACCTCCTCGAGGCCGAACGGGACGGGGCACGGGCTCCGACGGGCTTCCGGGGCGAACTCCTGGGCTTCGTGACCGCTGTGGCACTGCACCGCGTACTGTGCGCCCACGGCGCCGCACCGACGGCCCTGCTCGGTCACAGCTTCGGCCATCACACCGCCCTCACCTGTGCCGAGGCCTTCGCAGTCGGTGACGGCATCCGCCTGCTCGTGGCCCGTGAGGAAGTACTGCGTGAAATCGCCCCAAATGGCACCGGCATGACCTGCCTGGAGACCGACGCCAAGACGGCCCGCACGCTGCTGAAAGAGGCTGACAACGCGCTGCTCGGCATCGCATGCCACAACTCCCCTTCCCAGACCGTCGTGTGCGGTCCCCGCCACGCGCTCTCGGTCGTCGAGGAGCACGCAGGCAAGCGGGGCATCACGAGCCTGCAGCTCCCCGTGCCCTACGCCTTCCACGGCCCCGCACTCGCCCCGCTGGTGGCACCCCTGCGGGATACGCTCGGTGCGCTACGGCAGCACCCGCTGCGCACGCCCGTCTACTCGGCCGTCACCGGACGGTTCTGCCGCGACAGCGACGACCTCTTGACGGAGATGGCCCGTGCCGTCGCCCATCCCGTGCTGTTCCTGGACGCGGTGAGAACACTGTGCGGGCACGGAGCCGAAATGTTCGTCGAGTACGGCCTTCGGCCGATGCTCACGAAGCTCATCCAACACATCGACAACCACGCCGGTGTCGCGCAGGCCCTGGATCCTCGCCGGTCGGCTCCCGCCGCCTTCGCGGAACTGCTGCAGGTGCTGGGCCGCGAGGACGCGAGGGGCGGGTGAGCCATCAGGGCTGAAGCGTTCTCGCTTGTCGAGATGGGCAGTTGGTGCTGGTTGGTGGGGTTCTGTCTGATGGGCTCGGTGGGTGCGCGAAGGACGCGACCTCCGATGATCAAGGTGTCTGAAGCCGTTGATCGTTCGGGGGTCGCGTCCGTATGCCAGTTTCCACGCTCGAAGTCCTGTCCTGCCATCGTGCCCGCATCGCGGACGTGCCGGATGTGGAGCCGCGGGAACTGGCGGGTCTGGCGGAGGCACTCGATGTGCTGCCCGGTCCGCGGCGTCGGCAGGGACGCCGCTACCGGCTCGGCGTGCTGCTGTCCATCTGCACGCTCGCAGTGCTCGGCGGCGCGTCCAGCCTGATCGCGATCGCCCGGTTCACCGCGGGGCTGCGGCCGGAAGCCCGCTCCCGCCTCGGCCTGGAGGCGGATGTCCCGCGCGCCTGCACCCTGGGGCGGCTGCTGGCGCGGACCGACGGCGACGCCCTGGACCGGGCCGTCGGCGCCTGGCTCGCCGACCAGCTCGAACCCGCCCGCGGGCTGCGGGCCCTGGCCGTGGACGGCAAGTCCCTGCGCGGCTCGCGCACCGCCACCCGCGCCGCAATCCACCTGCTCGCGGCCGTCGTACACGGCGAACGCGCCGTGATCGCCCAGCAGCAGGCCGACGTCAAGAGCAACGAGATCACCGCGTTCCAGCCCCTGCTCGCACCACTGGAACTGGCCGGCACCGTGGTTACGTCCGACGCGCTGCTGACCCAGACCGACCACGCCCGTTTCCTCGTCGAGGACAAGAACGCCCACTGCATCGCCGTGGTCAAAGGCAACCACCCCACTCTCCAGGCCGAGTTGAAGAACCTGCCCTGGCGGGACATCCCGTTGCTGGACAAGACCCGCACCACCGGCCACGGCCGGGACGAGATCCGCCGGCCCAAGGCCGCCACCGTCCACGGCCTCGCCTTCCCGCACGCCGTGCAGGCCCCGCAGATCGTGCGCCGCCGCCGCGACATCCGCACCGGCAAGGTCACCCTCGAGCGCGTCTACGCGGTCACCAGCCTGCGTGCCGAACAGGCCACGGCGCCCCGACCCGCCGCCACCGTACGCGGGCACCGGCAGGTCGAAGCCCTGCACCACGTGCGGGACACCACCTACCGCGAGGACGCCTGCCGCGTCCGGACCGGAAACGCACCCCGGACGCTGGCCACGATCCGCAACCTCGCGATCGCCCTGACCCACCTCGCCGACTGGAACAACCACGCCGAAACCACCGATCACTACCGGTCACACCCCGAGCACGCACTCGACCTCATCACGCCCACCAGCTGAGAAAGATCGTTCCCTGCGCATCCTCCGCCGGGCCCGGTGCTCGACCAACCGCATCGGCCGTACTGTTGCCGCCGTCCACACACTCCTGGAGCCTTTTCCACTTGTACGGTTTGTGGGTTGGGCGGTGACAGTATGTTGTCGGGTGCGTGACGAACGGGGCATCCCGCTGGTTTGCCAAGTCGCCAA
>NZ_JOJM01000137.1 GCF_000720325.1 Streptomyces sp. NRRL B-1347 | reverse complement strand
GAACTGAAGCCCCCAAAGGAGCGGGCCCTGCGGGGGGGCTCCCGCCGGGCCCGCTCCTTTGGGGGCTTCAGTTCTTCGCTTTTGCGGGCTTCAGTTCTGCGTTCGGAAGTCGTCCGCGTGGTCCTGTGCCCACTGGGCGTACGTGCGGGCCGGGTTGCCCGTGACCGTCTGGACCGTGGTCGTCAGGGGCGGGGCCGTGTCGACGGTGGTGGCGAGGGAGGCGACGAAGCCGGGGACCATGTCGGCGGGGATGATGGGGAACATTTCGGGGACGACGTCGTGGGGCGGTATCTCGGTGTAGGTGAGGGGGCGGCCGATGGCGTGGGCGATGGCGGCGATCTGGTCCTCGGTGGTGACGGCTTCGGGGCCGGTGAGGACGTGGGCGGTGCCGCTGTGGCGTTCCAGGAGGCTGTGGCGGGCGACGGCGGCGATGTCGGCTTCGTGGATGGGTGTGGAGACGCTCTTGGCGTAGGGGCCTCGTACGGTGTCGCCGTCGTGGATCTGCCAGGCCCACTGGAGGGTGTTGGTGGCGAAGCCGCCGGGGCGCAGGAAGGTCCAGTCGAGGCCGCTGTCGCGGACGTCCTGTTCGAGGGTGCGGTGCCAGGTGTGGATGAAGGTGTCGTGGGCGGGGTCGTCCTCGACGGCGATGCTGGAGAGCACGGTGACGTGCTGGACGCCTGCGGTGCGGGCGGCGGCGAGGAACGCGGTGGTGTGTTCGCCGGTGGCGGAGGCGTGCAGGAAGAGGGCGTCGGCGCCGTCGAACTGGGCGGTCATGTCGGTGGCGTCGGCGCTGACGGTGAGGCGGGTGGTCTCGGCGGTGGTGGGCAGGTGGGCGCGGCGGGGGTCGCGGACGAGGGCGCGTACGGGGGTGTCGGCGGTGGTGAGTTGGTCGACGAGGGCGCGGCCGACGTTTCCGGTGGCTCCGGTGACGACGATCATGGGGGCTCCTTGGGTGTGCGGGCGGGGCCGGGCCGTCGGGTGTGGTCCGTCGGCCCGGCCTGCGGTGTGCTCGACCCTAGGCAACCGGAGTGGTACTCCGGATCGTCGTGAGGAAGGAGCCCGTCCTAGGGAATCGGTCCTAGGACGGGGGTCCCGCGAGGTCCTGCGGGGGCGCTGCGGGGTGCTGCGGGGGTGTCGCGGGGTGGGCTGGTTCAGTGCTGTTCGGCCTTGCGGCGGACGCGCAGTGCCCGTGCCAGGTCGTCGAGTTGGTCGGCGAGGCGGCGGCGCAGCGCCGGGGTGAGGTCGGTGCGGGCCAGGCAGGTCTCGCCGAGGCGCAGGGTGTCGTCGTCGACGGCCGGGGGGAAGGCGTGGCGGCCGACGGCGTCGGCGATGGCGGGGCCGCGCCGTACGGCGATGGCGACGGCGTCGTCGAAGTAGCGGGCCACGTAGGGGCGTACGAGTTCGTCCTGTTCGGGTTGCCAGAAGCCTTGGGCGGTGGCGGTGAACAGGTAGTTGGACAGGTCGTCGGTGGTGAACATGGCGTCCCAGGCGCGGCGTTTGGCCTCGGGGTCGGGCAGGGCGGCGCGGCAGCGGGCGGCGCCTTCCTGGCCGGTGGCGCTGGGGTCGCGGCGCAGTTCGGCGGCGATGGTGTCCTCGTCGGCCTCGCCGAGGACGGCGAGGCGGGCGAGGGCGCGCCAGCGCAGTTCGGGGTCGAGTTCGGGGCCGCCGGGTACGGCGCCCTGGGCGAGCCAGGTGTGCAGGGGCTCGGCCTGGGTGGCGACGTCGATGAGGCCGCGTACGGCGATGAGCCTGCGGCCGGGGTCGGAGCCGTCCTCGGTGTGGCGGATGACGTCGTGGCACAGGGCGTCGAGGGTGGCGAGGGCGGCGGGGCGCTGGGCGCGCGGGGTGTAGCGGTCGGCGATGACGGTGCCGGCGAAGGTGAGGACGCCGGAGACGAGGGCGAGGTCGGTCTCGGCGGGCAGGTGGGCGCGGGCGGTGTCGAGGTAGGCGGCGGGTTCGAGGTCGCCGTCGCGGACCATGTCGCGCAGCGCGTTCCACAGGACGGCGCGGGTGAGGGGGTCGGGCACGCTGGACAGGGAGCGCAGGGCGGTGTCCTGGGAGACCGGGTCGAGGCGGATCTTGGCGTAGGTCAGGTCGTGGTCGTTGGGGACGACGAGGGCGGGGCGGCCGCCGTCGCGCGGGGTGGGCGCGGACTGGTCGGGGACGTCCGTCTCGTAGCGTTCGCGCAGGACGAGTTGGCGGCCGTCGGACAGGTCGCGGTCGTAGACGCCGATGGCGACGCGGTGGGGGCGGCTGCCGTCGCGGTCGAGACGCAGCGTCCAGGAGCGGCCGCTGTGGCTGACGGCGGGGGTGAAGGTGTCGACGCCGGTGGTGCGCAGCCAGGCCTCGGCCCAGGCGTGGACGTCGCGGTCGGTGGCGGACGCGAGGTTGTCGATGAAGTCGGCGAGGGTGGCGTTGGCGAACTTGTGGCGGGCGAAGTGGGCGTTGATGCCCGCGAGGAAGTCCTTCTCGCCGAGCCAGGCGACGAGCTGGCGGAGTGCGGAGGCGCCCTTGGCGTAGGAGATGCCGTCGAAGTTGAGCAGGGCGGAGGCGGTGTCGGGGACGGCGTCGGGGGCGGGGGCGACGGGGTGGGTGGAGGGGCGCTGGTCGGCGTCGTAGCCCCAGGACTTGCGGGCGACGCCGAAGTCGGTCCAGGTGTCGGTGAAGCGGGTGGCTTCGGCGGCGGTCTGGTAGCCCATGTACTCGGCGAAGGACTCGTTGAGCCAGATGTCGTCCCACCACTTGAGGGTGACGAGGTCGCCGAACCACATGTGGGCCATTTCGTGGGCGATGACCATGGCGCGGGTCTGGCGCTGGGTGTCGGTGACGGCGGAGCGGTAGACGAACTCGTCGCGGAAGGTGACGAGGCCGGGGTTCTCCATGGCGCCGGCGTTGAATTCGGGGACGAACGCCTGGTCGTAGGAGTCGAAGGGGTAGGGCTCCGCGAACTTCTCGTGGTAGCGGTCGAAGCAGGCGCGGGTGATGTCGAGCAGTTCGTCGGCGTCGGCGTCGAGGTGGGGTGCGAGGGAGCGGCGGCAGTGGAGGCCGAAGGGCAGGCCGCGGTGTTCGGTGCGGACGGAGTGCCAGGGGCCCGCGGCGACGGCCACCAGGTAGGTGGGCAGCGGGGGTGTGGGGGCGGCTTTCCAGGTGCCGTCGCCGGTGTGCTCGGTGACGCTGTTGGTGAGGACGGTCCAGCTCTTGGGGGCGGTGACGTCGAGCTGGAAGACGGCCTTCAGGTCGGGCTGGTCGAAGGCGGCGAAGACGCGCTGGATGTCGTCGAGGAACAGCTGGGTGTAGACGTACGTCTCGCCGTCGGTGGGGTCGGTGAAGCGGTGCATGCCTTCGCCGGTGCGGGAGTAGCGCATGGCGGCGTCGACGGTGAGCCGGTGTTCGCCCGCGGTGAGGCCGGTCAGGGGGAGCCTGTTGTCGGTGAGGGTGCCGGGGTCGAGGGGGGTGCCGTCGAGCGTGACGGAGCGCAGGTGCGCGGGCTTCAACTCGACGAAGGTGTCGCCGTCCGCCGCGGCGGTGAAGGTGATCGCCGTGCGGGAGTCGAAGGTCTCCTCGCCGGTGGTGAGGTCGAGGGTGATCTCGTACCGCTGGACGTCGAGGAGCTGGGCTCGGGTCTGCGCTTCGTCGCGCGTCAGTGCGGGCATCTGGCCATGGTGCCCGATCCGGCGGGGCGCCTGGCAGGGGGTGCCCCGGCCGGGGCGGGGCTCGTTGGTGCCCGCGTGCGCCTCGGGGCGGGTCAGGCCTTCTCGTTGGCGATGGTCTCGTGGTGGCGGATGACCTCGGCGATGATGAAGTTGAGGAACTTCTCGGCGAAGGCCGGGTCCAGTTTGGCGTTCTCGGCCAGTTCGCGCAGGCGGGCGATCTGGCGGGACTCGCGGGCCGGGTCGGCGGGGGGCAGGTGGTGGTTGGCCTTGAGGTGGCCGACCTGCTGGGTGCACTTGAACCGTTCGGCGAGCATGTGGACGACCGCGGCGTCGATGTTGTCGATGCTGTCGCGCAGGCGGCCCAGCTCGGCGAGCACGGCGGGGTCGGCGGGGTCGGCGTGGTGCTTCGTGGTCATGGCATGGGAGCCTACGTTGCTCCGCCGGGTCCGCCCGAGGTGAGTATGGGCGGATCGTCCGGGTCGGGGATCTGCTGCGACCAGCCGCCGGGCACGGTGCGGCCCTGCTGGGCGCGGAAGCGCACCGGGGCGGTGCCGACGCGGCGGGTGAAGAGGCGGGAGAAGTAGGCGGGGTCGTCGTAGCCGACGCGGCGGGCGACGGCGGCGACGGGCAGCTCGGTGGCGGCGAGGAGTTCCTTGGCGCGGCCGAGGCGGATGCCGAGGAGGTAGTCCTTGGGGCTGCAGCCGGCGCCGCGGCGCACGGCGGTGCGCAGTTCGGCGGGGGTCATGCCGTGCCGGGCGGCGTGCTCGGCGACGGACAGCGGCTGGAAGGCGTCGCGGGCCAGGGCCTGCAGGACGGGGTCGCCGTCGGGGGCGAGGTCGGCGCGGGCGCGGCGCAGCGCGACGAGGAGTTCGTGGACGGCGGCGCCGGTCTCGACTTCCAGGAGGGGGTTGCCGCGGCGGGCGGCGCGGGCGACGCGGCCGACGACGGCGCGGGCGGCGGCGGGGTCGGCGAGGGCGACGACGGGCCGGTCGGGCTCGATGTAGCCGAGTTCGGTGTACGTGGTGGTGGCGGGTCCTGTGAAGTCGACGAAGCACTCGTCCCAGCCGGTCTCGGGGTCGGCGCCGTAGTGGTGCGGCACGCCGGGCACCAGCCAGATCAGGGCGGGTGCGGTGACGGGTGCGCGGCGGCCGTCGGGGGTGGCGAACCAGCCGCTGCCCGCGCTGACGACGAGGGCGACGTGGTGGTCGAGGGTGCGGGGGCCGACGGCGGGGAGGGTGCCGTGCTGGAGGCCGACGCCGAGGCAGACCAGGCCGAGGCGGTGGTGGACGGGGCTGGGCGTGAAATACCGCATCCAGGTGTGGTACATCCGCTGCCGCCCTCCCGGCTCGTGCGCGTCCGGCCGCGCCCGGTCGTACGTCGGTCGCTTCCCGTCGCGCCCAGTCCAATCGGGCTCGATCTTTGTCCATGGACCGGGCCGCCCGCCAGAGGCAATCGTGGCGGCTGTCAGCGGACCGGGAGGGGATGGCGTGAACGGCTTCAGGGTGGGCGAGGACGGCTTCGAGCTGGACGGGCGGCCGGTGCGGCTGCTCTCCGGGGCGCTGCACTACTTCCGGGTGCACGAGGCGCAGTGGGGGCACCGGCTCGGGATGCTGCGGGCGATGGGCCTCAACTGCGTGGAGACGTACGTGCCGTGGAACGTGCACGAGCCGCGTCCGGGTGAGTTCCACGACGTGGAGGCGCTGGGGCGGTTCCTGGACGCGGCGCACCGGGAGGGGCTGTGGGCGATCGTGCGGCCGGGGCCGTACATCTGTGCCGAGTGGGACAACGGGGGCCTGCCGTCCTGGCTGACGGGGGAGCTGGGGGCGCGCGTGCGCACGCGGGACGCGCGGTATCTGGCGCATGTGGAGCGCTGGTTCGCGCGGCTGCTTCCGCAGGTCGTGGCGCGTCAGCACGACCGGGGCGGGCCCGTGGTCCTGGTGCAGGTCGAGAACGAGTACGGCAGTTACGGCTCGGACCGGGTGTATCTGCGCGCGCTCACCAAGCTGCTGCGCGGGCTCGGGGTCACGGCGGAGCTGTGCACGTCCGACGGGCCCGAGGACCACATGCTGACGGGTGGGAGCGTGCCCGGGGTCCTGGCGACGGTGAACTTCGGCTCGCGGGCGCGGGAGGGCTTCGACGTGCTGCGGCGGCACCGGCCCGTGGGGCCGTTGATGTGCATGGAGTTCTGGTGCGGCTGGTTCGACCACTGGGGCGCGGAGCCCACCGTGCGTGAGCCCGGGGAGGCGGCCGACGCGCTGCGGGAGATCCTGGAGTGCGGGGCGTCGGTGAACGTGTACATGGCGCACGGCGGGACGAGTTTCGCCGGGTGGGCGGGGGCGAACCGGGACGGCGGGGCGCTGCACGACGGGGCCTTGCAGCCGGACGTGACGTCGTACGACTACGACGCGCCCGTCGACGAGCGGGGGCTGGCCACGGAGAAGTTCCGGCTGTTCCGTGAGGTCCTCGCCGGGTACGCGGACGGGCCGCTGCCCGAGCCGCCGCCCGCTCCCCCGGCGCTCGGGGCGCCCGCGGTCGCGCGGCTCGACGACTGGGCGCCGCTGGACGCGGTGGCCGCGCACCTGGGCGGGCCCGAGGCCGAGCACGCCGTGCCGCCGACGTTCGAGGAGCTCGGGGTGGACCGGGGGTTCGTCCGCTACGCGTTCACGCTGCCCGCGCCGCGCGGGCCGTATCCGCTGAGCGTGCCGGGGTTGCGGGACCGGGCCGTGGTGTACGTCGACGGGGTGCGGGCCGGGGTGCTCACGGAGGACTCCCCCGCCCTGCCCGCCCCCGTGCCCGGGGGTGCCCGGGTCGAGCTGTGGGTGGAGTCCCTCGGGCGCGTCAGCTACGGGCCGCGGCTCGGGGAGGCGAAGGGGCTCACGGGCGGGGTGCTGCACGAGCGGCAGTACGTGCACGGGGTGCGGGCGGTGGGGGTGCCGCTGGGCGCGTTCGGGGCGGCGGGTTCGGTGCCTTCCGCCGGGGGCGGCGGCGGGCGGGGG
>NZ_JOJM01000136.1 GCF_000720325.1 Streptomyces sp. NRRL B-1347 | reverse complement strand
CCAAGATCAAACCAGGAGCCCTCTCAACGCCGGGACACCGGCAACCGCCAACCTGCAGCCCGGCACACCCACCAGCCCCACAGACCTAACCAGTTACCGGTGCTGTTGATCGGGCCCGGCCCGGCGGTCGCCCGGATGCGGCGTAGCAGGGGTGAGTAGATCGAGGGGGGATCGGTGGGCGAGGCAGTGGCCGCGGCGTACGCGGCGCGTTCCATGGGTGTCCAGTCCGCCTTGAGCCGCAGGTCGTAGTCGGCGAGGGGGCCGTTGACGATGCGGTCCCACGAGCGGGGGGTGAAGCCGGTGAGCAGGATGCTGGCCGGCATACCGGGGCGGTACAGGAAGATGCCGCCTCTCTCACGGCGGTAGCGCAGGCCGGGCACGCCGAGAATGCGGTCGCGAGGGTCTGAGAACTCGTCATCGTCGGTCAGGCGCGGGAGGAGGAACTCGGCCCAGTAGTGGATGATGTAGGGCTCGTTGGCGAGCCGGAGTGCGAGCTGGTCTTCACCGGGTCGGACGTGGACGATGCCCAGGGGGTGCTGGGAGAGGCCGCCAATCTTGCAACAGGCGAGGAAGACTGCGGTCTCCAGCTCTGCCTGTTCAGGGTGGTGGGCTGCGGGGATGCGCAGTGGCTGGCCGGGGTTGGTGAGGAAGGTGCAGAGCGCCTGGTGGGATTCGCCGGTGCAGCGGCGGCGATCTTCGGTGAGGGCCAGGGCGGCCTGAGGGGGCATGGCTACTTTTCCGCGCCGGACCGGCCCCCGACGGTGAGCGCTTTGCTGAGGTCGTGCGGACGGGGTCGTGCGCGAATGATGCTTCTGGCCGGTCCTCGGCGAGGGAGCTGCGGGGGCGTCTTCCATCGCGCGGCCGGGCGTTCACGGGGCCCGCGCTGATGACATCCGGCGCACGGCTGAGGGGCAAGGAGGCGCAGCGGCTGACGCTCCGATCGGACCACGTGGCCGCTCTCGCTGCCGAGGCACATGGACAGGCGTCGGTTCTCACGTCCCGGCAGACCCGCGCACCCGTGTTGGCCCACGGCCGCGCACCCGGTGGTGGGACCGGGCCAGCCCGCCTGACCCGGCCCCACCCCACACCCCTTCGCCGCGCCCCGCGCCAGGGTTGCCGCCCGCACAAGCCGGTCAGACCGGATCGGCATGAGCCGCCTTCGTGCAGCGACGGCCGGTTCGCGGCACGATCAGCGCCCGCGCGGCCCTTCGTCTTCGTCACTGCTCGGTTTCAGCAGGGCGTGCAAGCCTTCGGGCGTAGATGAGCCACGACACATGCTCAACCAGCTCATAGGGGACGTCGACCGTGGCACGATACGGGACCAAGCGAGGCTCCTCGGACGAAGCGCGGTGCGTAGAGAACACCAGCGCAACGACCAGGAGCCTTGCCTTGTCACATCACCCTGCTGAGCAGCGCTTTCACCCCTGCGAGACATAGATGAAAACGGCTCAAGGTTCTCCCAATGGCGAGAAATGAGTACCGAGCCAGACGAAAATCTGAATGACCGCGATGGTCGTGAACAACGCCGCGACCCCGAACTCGACCACCAGCCAGCTACCGAGCAGCGAGCTGACCGGAACAGCGGCGAACGGAATGGCACGTTGCAGGCCCACCACCCGGCCGAGGAATTCCGGATCGACCGCGCCCTGCCGATAGGTCCGCCACGGCACGATGAACGTGGACGTCGTCGTGCCGACGATGAACCATTGGCCAGGGTCAGCAGGACCGTGGCCCACAGCAGGGCGCGCTCCCGCACGACCATGCGCAGCGCGGCGACGGAGTCGGGCCTGAGCGAGCGCTTCGCGACCCGCTCGGTGATGAACCCCTGGAACGCGGGGAACGAGAACGGCCGTACGCAGCCCAGCAGAAAGGCCGCCGCCATCACCAGGAAAACCGGTGGGTCGATCAGGCAGAGCACTCCGATCGCGCCGACGATCACCGCGGAAACGACATCGCAGGCGATCATCAATTGCCGCCGGTCGGCCCGGTCGGCGACGACTCCGCTGAACAGTCCGATGACCACGAACGGCACGAACTCCACCGCATAGGTCAACGCCGTCGAGACCGCCGATCCCGTCAACCGGAGCACCAGGACGGGCAAGGCGAAGCGGAATATCCAGTCCCCGCTGCTGGAGATGATGAATGCCACCCGCAACAGCCGCTCGTCCCACCGCTGTTCATCCCGCCGCACCGCGGGCGGCCGGCACTGCGCACAGGCGGCGCGGGCGGAGCGCGTGACACGTAAGCGCCGCCACCCATGCGTGTGCACAGCAATCACGAACCCTCCCCGCGAAGAAAAGGAAAAGAAAACGGAAGCGCGCACGGGTCATCCGCAGCACCCTGGGCGCAAATTCAGAACTACTGTTGACCATTGCGGCAGGGCAGATGGCATCGGCGCAACCAGCATATGCTTCTTTAATTCTAGCCTTCATTGAGCTGTTTTCATCCTGTGTTTCCGCAGATCAGGAAGGTCATTCAAAAGTCGGTAGGTCTTGGGGGAGTTGATCGGTGAATGCGTGATCGGCCCCTTCGGCGTAGCGTGCGAAGTGCCGGCTCCCACGCGCTCGTTCGGGGGGGGGACCGATGTCGTTCCACCGTAGTGCCGGTTTGAGTCCGCATCAGCTGGGTCTGCTGGTCGGGAGGGTGGAGGGTCGGCTCCCGGACTGGGGCCAGGTCCTGGGGCGGCCGCGGGTGCTGCCGTTGTGGAGAGCGGTCGTCCTGCTGTGTTTCCTGCTGCGGCACGATGCGGTCCAGGAGATGGCCGGGGGCTGTTCGGCTGCTCGCAGCCGACGGTCTCCCGGTACGCGGCCGGTGGTGCGCGACAGTCTCCAGCGGCTGAGGTCCGGGATCGCCCGGCTGCCGCGCGGCGAGCCGGTCCTGGCCGACGGGTTCCCCGCCCCGCGCTGGGACGGGAAGGCTGCTGAGCGGCTGTTCTGCGCCAAGCACCGCCGCACGGGCCACAACGTGCAGGTGATGTCGGACCTGCAGGGCCGGCTCCGCGCCGCCGGCAGGCCTCTGCCCGGCGCCCGGCATGATTCCTACGCGTACACGGCCTCCGGGCCGGAGGCCACGGCCGGCAGACATCCCGGCCCCGGCGACTAGGGCTGCCAGGGCACCGGGCTGCTGACCCCGTACAAGAAGACCCTCCACCGTTCACTCACCGACGTAGAGCGGGACAGCAACCGGGCCCACTCCGCCATCCAGTCCCCCGCCGAGCGCTGCATCGGCCACCTGAAGAACCGGAAGGCCCTCGCCGAGGACTACCGCGGTCCCCCCGACCGCTTCCCCGAAACCCTCGACACCGTCATCCAACTCGAACTCCACCGCACCTGGACCACACCATGATCAAATCGCTTTGAATAACCTTCCTGTTCCTCGAAATTCAGAATGAGATTCCGCACTGGATGGCCCAACTGGGCTATGGGTCGGAAGAAATCGACGCCGTACAGCGATACGCCGTCATGCTACAGGACTACACTTACGGGCACGTCGCATGGTCCTCGCGGTCCAGTCGCTACGATCATCAGCTCCTGCGGGCTCCTGGCTGCAGAAAGAAGAATCAGTTCCCGTCGATGTATCCTGAAGTTCTCACCCCGTCACAGCCACTCGACGATGATCACAAGACGATAGGCATCGCTGGCCCTTGCACACTTGGCCCGCCGATCGCCACGTGCAGCCGGCTCCGGTCATCCGAGCAGACGACTTCGGAAATTGACAGCGGTCTTGCTGCCGCGGGTACGGCGCGGACTCTCCGCAGGGACCTCGCACTTGGGGCAGTCGTTGCGTTCTACCGCGTCTGCGGCTTGATCGGGTGTCAGATCCACGCGATCAGTGTTGCAGAAGGTGTCTCGCAGAACACCCGAGTTCTGAGAGGACTTCTGCGAACGGCGACCTGCGGAAACGTGATCGCTTCGGCCGCTGTCGCAGAACTCGCAGAGATGACCATTTGTGAGGTGCCCGGCCAGGGCTGTCTCAGACTGGACGCCGTCCGATCACCACCCCGTTGGCCCCGGCGGCTTCGAAGCGGATGATCTCCGGCTCGTCGAACCCCGCGTCCTTGAGCCATGCCAGGTACTCGTCTTCTGCGTAGTTCCGGCCGCCTGTTGTCTCGGCCAGCATGTTCATTCCCATGAGGGCGGCGTCCAAGGGGCCGGTGCGTTCCGGGTTGACCAGGAGTTCGCTAATCATGACTGCCCCGCCGGGTGGAAGGGCATCTCGGCACTTGCGCAGCAGCATGCGTCCTGTCGCCTCGTCCCAGTCGTGGAGAATCATGCTGAGGAGGATCAGGTCGTGTCCGCCCGGCAGTTCGGCGTCGCGTTGGAAGTCGCCGCTTGCGGTGGCGATGGTCTTGTCCAGGCTGGCGGATGCGATGTTCTGCTTCGCGATCTCGCATGCGGGCGGCAGGTCGTACACAGTCCCGGTCAAGTGGGCGTGGCGCTTGCACAGTTCGATCAGATACGCTCCCGAGCCGCCGCCCACGTCCAGGATCCTTCGGTAGGGGCTGAAGTCGCAGGTGGTGGCGAGGACGGCGGCGGTGGAGGCCGACAGTGAATGCATTCCCCGCCAGATCAGGTCGATCATCTCCGGCTCGAGGTCCGCGAAGGGCGACTCGTGTGAGTCCGGGTCCCAGGTGATGGGCCGGTTGGTGCGCAGGGCCTGCGGCAGCCGGTCCCACGCCACGTACTCCCGCTCGTCGCAGAAGCGTACGACGCCACCGAAGTAGTGCGGCTTGTCCGGCAGTAGGTATGCCTGGGTCATCGGCGAGTTGCGGTATAGGTCACCCGTCTTGTCCAGCAGTCCCAGTGCCGTGCAGGCGGTCAGCAGGACCTCCGCGGGGCGCGGTTTGAGGCCGAGTGCGGTGGCAAGGGTGTTCTTGTCCGCGGGGTGGTCGGCCAACGCCGGGAACAGTCCCAGCTCGACGGCCGAGGCCAGGGTCTTGGAGACCCAGAACCCGGCGGCCATCTGCATCAGCGGAATGGGAGACACTGAGGGCTGGTTAGTGATCGGTGAGGGCTGTGTCACGGGGTCCTCCAGGAGGTGTCGTGAGCCCGCGGGTTCGCTCAGAGCGGGCTCGTCGCAACTGGGCGCTTCGTGTCGTGCGTGACTGCGAGCCCTTTGGCCGTCCGGTCAGCTCCGTGTCTGTGCGGGCCCGCAGCGGCCCGGCTCGCTCTGGGCCTTTGACCAGCGGGAGTGGAAGAGTCCCCAGTGGAGCGCTAAGGGCTGTGGTCAGGCGGTGAGCTGGGTCAGAGCGGTGACCTTGTCGATGTGGACCCGTACGAGGTATTCGCCAGGGACAGCATTGCGTTGGACGAATTCCTCTGCACGGTCGGGGCCTACGTAGCGGGTGGCGAGACGGCGGATGGCGTCGGAGAGTTCGGTGAGGTCTTCGCTGAGGGTGACGTGACCTTGGAGCAGGACGAAAGCGAAGGGCGGCTGGTCATCGTCGACGCAGACGGCGATGCGCTTGTCGAGGCTCAGAGCGCGTCCCTTGACGCTGTGCTTGCCGGTGAAGAACAGCAGGTCCTCGCCATCGGGCACGTACCAGACGGGCACGACGTGGGGGCGGCCGTCTTGGGGGCAGGTGGAGATTTTCGCGGTACGTGCCGGGGCGGCCAGGAAAGCGCGCCATTCCGGTTCGGTCATGGGGCGGGTCATGGGGCTCCTTCGCGGGTGCAGGCCAAGGGAAGGTGGGCGGGGCCTTGGAGGGCTAGGGGCGGGTGCCAAATGGGCGGGGCAGCAGGAGTGATAGTGGCTAGGCGATGGGTGAGCACGGTGATGGCTTCTTCGAGCATGGCGTGGGCGAGGCGTGCGCCAAGGCAGTAGTGGGCACCTGCGCCGAAGCTGAGGCCGGTTCCGGCATTTCTGGCGATGTCGAAGACTCCAGGCTGGTGGTAGAGACCAGGGGCTCGGTTCATGGCGGGGATACACAAGATGATTCGGGTTCCCTGGCGCAGCGGGAGCCCAGCGAGGCTGGTGTCGACGCTGGCGGTGCGACGCAGGAGGCTGATAGCCGGCGTCAGGCGGATGATCTCGTCGACGGCTTGTGGGATGCGTTCGGGGTGTGCGCGCAAGGTGCGCCAATGCTGAGGGTGGCGGGCCAGCAGTTCGAGCCCGCTAGCCAGTTGCAGGCGGGGGGTGTCGATTCCGGCCATGAGGACGGCAGTGATCAGCGCGATGCGTTCCGGTGGGGTGAGCGGATGTGAAGGGGCACGCAGGTCGGCCAGAAGGGTTCCTTCGGGTGCAGGCGGACCGCGGAAGAGCCGGGTGACGTGTGCGTCGAGGCGTTCGTGGGCAGCCAGGCCGGCAGGGACAGCGGTGGGGTCGAACAGGGCGTGTGTCCAGGCGTGGGCGGTGCGGGAGAGGAAGTCGGCGTCTTGATCGGGCAGGCCCAGGGCTGCGCTGATGATGGGGATGGGATAGCGGTCCGTGAGCTGAGTGACCGCGTCGAAGACGGGTTGGGCGGTGGCGGGCAGGAGGCGGGCGACCGTGCGGCGCATGAGAGGGCGCAGCCGGTCGACGGCCGCAGGCTTGAAACTGCGGGCAGCGTATCTGCGGTGCTGGCTGTGGGCGGGTTCTTCCAAGTGGAGGAGCGAGCGCCGACGCCGGGCGATGTAGCGGGGGTCGATGTGGGCGCGCTGAAGGTCGTTGAGGATGCCCTGGGAGTAGTCACGGCTGGTGAGGACCGCGCGGCCGTCAGCGTGTTCGAGCAGAACGACGGAATCGTTCAGACGCACGGCACGGTGGTGTCGGGGGAGCGCGGCGAAGCGCTGCCAGATGGGCCCCTCGGCGTCGGTGAGAAGAGCGTCCGCACAGGGCATCGGGCCGAGAGTGGTCATGTGCCGTCTCCGGCGATACTGCGATAGAGGGGTTGGAAGCTGTTCCAGCCGATGAGGTGATTGCCGATCTGGTCGTGGGTGAGGCGAGCCACCTCGTCGGGGATGAGGCAGAGCGGGCCTGCGGCCAGGGCCAGGAGTTGCGCATGGCAGCAGCGGTCCATCGCGATGAACCACCAGGCGGCCGCGTCAACGGTTTCGGCTACAGTGATCAAATCGTGGTTGCGCAGGATAACCGCCTTGCGGCGGCCGAGGGCCGCCGCGATACGTCGGCCGTCGCTGCCGTCCAGCACGATGCCGGTGTAGTCCTCGAAGAGGGCGTGGTCCTCGAAGAACGGGCAGGCGTCCTGGGTGATGGGGGCGAGTGGGACGCCGAGGGCAGAGAAGGCCCGGCCGTGGATGGAGTGGGTGTGCACCACGCAGATCACGTCGGGCCGGGCCAGGTGGATCTGGATGTGAATGTTGAACGCGCCCAGGTTGATGGGGTGTTCGCCCTCGATGAGTGTTCCCTTCTCATCGACCAGGACCAGATCGTCGACGGTGATGTGCTCGAAGGGCGCCCCCATGGGGTTGGCCCAGTAGGTGCCGGGCTGCATGGGGTCGACGACGGTGACATGTCCGGCCAGACCTTCCTCGTAGCCGAACCGCCCGAACAAGCGGAGCACGGCGGCCAGCCGTTCCTTGCGGTGGCGGCGCTCGTCCGCGGAGTCGTCGAAGACGGGTGGCTGCCGGAAGAGTTCGGGCAGCGGTGGCTGGAGGGCTGCCGGCTGCACCGGAATCGGAGTGGTATCGGTCATGGCGCAACCTTCCTGCGGTCAAGGTGGCCGGCGTCGTATCCGTAGAGCCAGCGCAGGTTCTGCGTCGTCCACCGGGCCGGCAGAGAAGCGTCCCGGGCTTGTTGCCGGGGGCCGTCTGCCAGGTGGAAGGTGTCTGCGTTGGCCCTGGACAGTCGGTGAATCCGGTCGATTCTGGGTTGGCGCAGCTGTTCGTAACGGCGCAGCGCCTGTGCATGATTCTTGGCACGGGCGGTGCGCAGACACGCAGCGAGAACGATCGCGTCTTCGACTGCCTGGTTAGCCGCCTGTGCCATGAACGGAAGCATGGAGTGCGCCGCATCGCCGATCAGGGTGATGTGCCGTCCCGGCCAAGAGGGCAGCATCGGTCTGTCGAACAACGCCCAACTGGTGATCTCGTGGGCCGTCTCCATCATCTGCCGCACTGCAGGGCTCCAGTCGCCGTACGGAGCTGTCATCGTGGGCCGGTCGGCGGGCACCGTCCACTCGGGTGCATGCCAGTGCGGCAGCTGGGCGATCGCGCCGAAGTAGAACCGCCTGCCGGCTTCTACTGGGTAGGCCACCACGTGCCTGCCCGGGCCCATCCACACTCTGACCACCGGCTCATCGAAGCTGGCCGGGAGCTTGCCAGCGTCGATCAGGCCACGATAGATGACGTGCCCGGTGTAGTGCGGGGCGTCTCCTGCCAGAACCGTCCGGACGGTGGAGTGAATACCGTCGGCGCCCACAGCCACATCGGCCTCGCTGACCGAGCCGTCGGCGAGAGCGAGGTGGACACCACGGTCGCCGGGCTCTTTGACGCCCGCGCACGCGGCTCCCAACTGCAGAGTCTCCTCGGGGAGCTGGTCACGCAGCACGCGGTGCAGGTCAGCGCGATGCAGCGTGTAGTAGGGGGCGCCGAACTCTTCGAGCCCGCGACGGCCCAGCGGAAGAGCAGCCAGTTGCCTGTCGTCCTTCCACCGAAGAAATCGCAAGGCTTCGATGTTCACGGCTTCGCGGGACAGTGCATCTCCCATGCCGAGCTCTGTCAGGAGGCGTACTGCATTGGGGGAAATCTGAATGCCGGCGCCAAGGGCACGCAGGTCGGAGGCCTGTTCGAGTACGCGGCACGAGAGGCCAGCTCGCAGGAACGCGACAGCGCACGTCAGCCCGGCTACTCCGGAGCAATGCTCAGGACTTGTGGATCAGGCTCGGGCGGGACGTGAAGGGCGTACCTTCCCGAGTGATCGACCAAGGTCACTGAGTAGGCCCGCGTTGCTG
>NZ_JOJM01000135.1 GCF_000720325.1 Streptomyces sp. NRRL B-1347 | reverse complement strand
CGGGCCGTTGACGGCCGCGACCGAGACGCGCTCGCCCCACGCCGTCAACAGCTCCCGCACCTCGGCCTCGGGCAGCGGCACCGACACCATGCCGCCCTTGCCCGACAGCTCACGAATCGCAAGGCTCCGCAGGGCGACGACACGAGCGGCGTCCCGCAGGGACAGAGCCCCGGCCACACACGCGGCCGCGATCTCGCCCTGACTGTGACCCACCACAGCAGCAGGCTTCACCCCGGCCGCCTGCCACACAGCGGCAAGCGACACCATCACCGCGAACAGCACCGGCTGAACGACATCGACACGGTCGAAGTTGTCGCCGCCCAGCTCCTCGAACAGGTCCCAGTCGACGAACTCGGACAGGGCGTCGGCGCACTCTCGCATCCGCTCCGCGAACACCGGGCTGGAGTCGAGGAGTTCGACCGCCATCCCGGCCCACTGCGACCCCTGCCCCGGGAACACGAACACCGGACGGACCGTGCCGCCCAGCGCGCGCCCGGTGGGCACGCCCTCGCCGTCGGCCAGTCGGCCGAGTCCGGTGAGGAGTTCCGCGCGGTCGCGGCCGAGGACGACGCCTCGGTGCTCGAAGCGCGACCGGGCCGCGGCGAGCGTCCAGGCCAGGTCGTCCACGCCCCGTTGGTGCCGCTGACGCCGAAGGAGGAGACGCCCGCGCGGCGCGGGCCGCCACCGTCGCGCTCGGCCCACTCGCGGGCCTCGGTCAGCAGCTCGACGGCGCCCGCCGTCCAGTCCACCTGCGGGGTCGGCTCGTCCACGTGCAGCGTCCGCGGAAGCACGCCCTCACGCATCGCCATGACCATCTTGATGACACCGGCGACACCGGCGGCCGCCTGCGTGTGACCGATGTTGGACTTCAGCGAACCCAGCCACAGCGGACGCTCGGCCGAACGCTCCTTGCCGTACGTCGCGATCAAAGCCTGCGCCTCGATCGGGTCGCCCAGGGTGGTGCCCGTGCCGTGGGCCTCCACCGCGTCCACGTCTTCCGTGGAGAGACCGGCGCTGGCGAGGGCGGCGCGGATGACGCGCTGCTGGGACGGGCCGTTGGGGGCGGTCAGGCCGTTGCTGGCGCCGTCCTGGTTGACGGCGGAGCCCCGTACGACGGCCAGGACGCGGTGGCCCTTGCGGCGGGCGTCGGAGAGCCGCTCCAGGAGCAGCAGGCCGACGCCCTCGCCCCAGCCGGTGCCGTCGGCGGCGGCCGCGAAGGACTTGCAGCGGCCGTCGGCGGCGAGCCCGCGCTGGCGGCTGAACTCGATGAACGTGCCGGGGGTCGACATGACGGCGACGCCGCCCGCGAGGGCCATGTCGCACTCGCCCTGGCGCAGCGCCTGCGCCGCCAGGTGCAGGGCGACGAGCGACGAGGAGCAGGCCGTGTCGACGGTGACCGCCGGGCCTTCGAGGCCGAAGGTGTACGAGATGCGGCCGGAGGCGACGCTCGCGGCGCTGCCGTTGCCGACGTAGCCCTCCAGGTCGTCGAGGCCGCCGGGGGCGCTCAGGAGGTGGGTGGCGTAGTCGTTGTACATGACGCCGACGAACACGCCGGTCGAGCTGCCGCGTGCGGTCGTGGGGGCGATGCCCGCGCGTTCGAAGGCCTCCCAGGTGGTCTCCAGGAGGAGCCGCTGCTGCGGGTCGATGGACAGGCCCTCGCGCGGCGAGATGCCGAAGAAGGCCGGGTCGAAGTCGGCGGCGTCGTAGAGGAAGCCGCCTTCGCGCGTGTAGAAGGAACCGGCGCTGTCCGGGTCGGGGTCGTAGAGCGCGTCGACGTCCCAGCCGCGGTCGCCGGGCAGGTCGCCGATGGCGTCGACGCCGTCGGCGGCGAGGCGCCACAGGTCCTCGGGGCTGGTGACGCCGCCCGGGTAGCGGCAGCTCATGGAGACGATCACGATGGGGTCGTCGTCATCGGGGGCCGTGCCCGGTGTCGTACGGGCCGCCCCCTGGGGCCGGGCCGCGGCGTCCGTGCCCAGGAGTTCCTCGAGGATGTGGCGGGCGAGGACGGTGGCGGCCGGGTAGTCGAAGGCGAGCGTCGCGGGCAGGCGCAGGCCCGTCGCGGCGGTGAGGCGGTTGCGCAGTTCGACGGCGGTGAGCGAGTCGAAGCCGACCTCGCGGAAGGCGCGGTCGGGCGCGATGGCGTCGGCGGACGGGTAGCCGAGGACGGCGGCGGCGTGGCCGCGCACCAGCGTGAGGACTTCCTCCTCGCGGTCCGCCTCCGGCAGCGCGGCGACGTGCTGGGCGAGGGCGGAGCCCTCCTGCTGCCCCGCGGCGGCCGCGGTGCGCCGCTGGGGCGCGCGGACCAGGGTGCGCAGGAGCGGCGGAACACCGTCGGACGCGGCGCGGGCGCGCAGGCCCGCGAGGTCCAGGCGGACCGGCACGGTCAGCGGGTGGCCCGCGGCGTGGGCGGCGTCGAAGAGGGCCAGGCCCTCGGCGCTGCTGAGGGGGGCCGCGCCGGCGCGCGTCCTGCGGTCGAGTTCGCCCGCGCCCAGGTGGGCGGTCATCTCGCTGGCCTGGGCCCACAGGCCCCAGGCCAGCGACGTCGCGGGCAGGCCGTGGGCGCGGCGGTGCTGGGCCAGGGCGTCGAGGAAGGCGTTGGCGGCCGCGTAGTTGGCCTGGCCGGGGGTGCCGAAGACACCGGCGGCCGAGGAGAACAGGACGAAGGCGGAGAGGTTCAGGCCCGCCGTCAGCTCGTGCAGATGCACCGCCGCGTCCGCCTTCGGACGCAGCACCGTGTCCAGCCGCTCCGGGGTGAGCGCGGTGACCACGCCGTCGTCCAGGGCGCCGGCCACGTGCACGACCGCCGAGAGGTCGGCGCCGGTTCCGTCCAGGAGGGCGGCGAGCGCGGCCCGGTCGGCCGTGTCGCAGGCCGCGAGCCGCACGCGGGCACCCGACTCCTGGAGTTCCGCGCGGAGTTCGTCGGCACCGGGTGCGGCCTCGCCCCTGCGCGAGACGAGGAGCAGGTCCCGTACGCCGTGCCGCGCCACCAGGTGGCGGGCCACCAGGCCGCCGAGGGTGCCCGTGCCGCCGGTGATCAGGACCGTGCCGTCGCCCCAGGAGCCCGCGCCGGGCTCATCGGCCTCGATGGCGTCTGTGGTCTCAGTGGCGTCTGCGGTCTCCGCGTGCGGTACGCGGGTCAGTCGCGGAGCACGCAGCGCGCCCTCGCGGAGCGCGAGTTCGGGCTCGTCGGCGGCGAGGGCGGCGGCGACCAGAGTGCCGTCGGACTCGGACCCGGACCCGGACCCGGCCGGGTCGAGGTCGAGCAGGACGAAGCGGTCCGGGTGCTCGGACTGCGCGGAGCGCAGCAGGCCCCGGACGGCGGCGGCCACGGGATCCGGCGCGGCGGCATCGGCCGCGACGGCGCCGCGGGTCACCACGACGAGGCGGGACGCCTCGAACCGCTCGTCACCGAGCCACCCCCGCACGGCGTCGAGCGCCCGCCCCAACAGGGGTCGTACGGCGTCGAGTTCGATGCCCGCGACGGTGGACGGCGCCTCCGTGAACAGCGGCAGGAGCACGGTCGCGGGCAGGTCGGCGCCCTCGTCGAGCGCGGTGGCGAGGGAGTCGAGGTCGGCGTACGTCCGCCGCACGGAGGCCAGCGCGCCGGAAGCGTCGGCGCCGAGGAGCACCGCGGCGGCGAGCTGCTCGTCCGCCGCCGCCGGGGTGTCGACGGGCGTCCACTCCACCTGGAAGAGCGCGTCAAGGCGGGGCCCGCCGGTGAGCTGCTCCTCGGAGAGGGCGCGCAGCGCGAGGGACCCGACGGAGATCACGGGCTGCCCGGTGGCGTCGGCGGCCAGCACGGCCACGGTGTCCTTGCCCGCCGCCGTCACGCGCACCCGCAGGGTGGTCGCGCCCGTGGCGTGCAGGGTGACGCCGGACCAGACGAAGGGCAGGTGCGCGCGGTCGGTCCGTTCGATGAAGTCGCCGAGGCCGATCGCGTGCAGCGCTGCGTCGAAGAGCGCCGGGTGCAGCCCGAAGGCCTCCGTGTCGGCGTGCGCCTCCTGCGGGAGTTCGATCTCCGCGTAGACGTCGTCGCCGTGGCGCCAGGCGGCGCGCAGGCCCTGGAAGAGCGGGCCGTAGCCGTGGCCGTTGACCGTGAGACGCTCGTACAGGTCGGACACGTCGACGCGCTCGGCCCGCGCCGGGGGCCATGCGGACAGGTCGGCGGCGTCCACGGACGGCTCGGCGGGAGCGGCGGGCAGCAGGCTGCCGGTGAAGTGCCGCGTCCAGGGGGCGTCGTCGG
The DNA here is from genome assembly GCF_000720325.1 of Streptomyces sp. NRRL B-1347. Classification (GTDB taxonomy): domain Bacteria; phylum Actinomycetota; class Actinomycetes; order Streptomycetales; family Streptomycetaceae; genus Streptomyces. The sequence goes on along the minus strand of NZ_JOJM01000135.1, from coordinate 23,544 downwards.
CGTCGCCCTGCGGGCGCGCGAACAGGCTCAGCTCACGCCGCCCGGAGCCGTCGGGGCCGCCGACAGAGATCTGGAGCTGGACGGCGCCCTGCTCCGGGACGACGAGGGGGGCTTCCAGGGTCAGCTCTTCGAGGTGGCCGCAGCCGACCTCGTCGCCCGCGCGCAGCGCGAGTTCGACGTACGCGGTGCCGGGCAGCAGGATCGCGCCGTCCACCGCGTGGTCCACGAGCCAGGGGTGGGTCTGCGTCGAGAGCCGCCCCGTGAAGAGGTGGCCCTCCGCGCCCGCGAGCGCCACGGCTGCCCCGAGCAGCGGGTGCCCGGCGGCGGGCATCCATGGGGACGTCCAGCCAGGTACCGGTGAGGGTGGAGAACAGCGGCACCTCGGCGGCCTGCGGGGTCACACCCGCCAGGGCCTCGCCGATCTGGGCCTCGATCTGCTCCACGTACGACGAATGCGACGCGTAGTCCACGGGGATCGTACGGGCCCGGACGTCCTGGCCGACGCACTGGGCGACCAGCTCCTCCAACGCCTCCGGCTCACCAGAAACGACCACCTGGGCCGGGCCATTGACGGCCGCGATCTCGATACGGCCATCCCAGCCCGCGATCAGCTCACGTACGTCCTGCTCCGGCAGCGGCACCGACACCATGCCGCCCTTGCCCGACAGCTCACGAATCGCCAGGCTCCGCAGCGCCACGACACGGGCAGCATCCCGCAGGGACAGGACACCGGCCACACACGCGGCCGCGATCTCACCCTGACTGTGACCCACCACGGCGGCGGGCTTCACCCCGGCCGCCTGCCAGACAGCGGCGAGGGAGACCATCACCGCGAACAGCACCGGCTGGACCACGTCGACACGGTCGAACCGGTCGCCGCCCAGCTCCTCCAGCAGATCCCAGTCCACGAACTCGCTCAGAGCATCCGCGCACTCCCGCATCCGCCCCGCGAACACCGGACTGGAGTCGAGGAGTTCGACCGCCATCCCGGCCCACTGCGACCCCTGCCCCGGGAACACGAACACCGCACGACCCGCACCGGGCACCGCACGACCCGCGACCACGCCACCAGCCGTGGCATCACCCGACGCCAGCCGCTCAAGCCCGACAAGCAGCTCCTCGCGGTCACGCCCCAGGACGACACCCCGGTGCTCGAACCGCGAGCGGGCCACCGCCAGGGAGCAGGCCACGTCGGCCGTGTCGAATTCGGCGGCGGTCAGGAGGTGTTCGCGCAGCAGGCCCGCCTGGGCGCGCAGCGCTTCGGGCGTCTTCGCCGACAAGGCCAGCGGCGCCACGCCCGCCACGACGGGAGCCGCTGCGGGCTGCTCCTCGGCGGCGGTCGGCTCGTCGGCCGTCGGTGCCTGCTCGACGATCACGTGGGCGTTGGTGCCGCTGACGCCGAAGGAGGAGATGCCCGCGCGGCGCGGGCCGCCGTCCTCGCGCGCGGTCCACGGGCGGGCCTCCGTGAGGAGTTCGACGGCGCCCGTCGCCCAGTTGACCTCGGGGGACGGCTCGTCCACGTGCAGGGTGCGCGGCAGGACGCCGTGGCGCATGGCCAGGCAGGGCCTGGGCCTCGATGGGGTCGCCGAGGGTGGTGCCGGTGCCGTGGGCCTCGACCGCGTCCACGTCGGCCGCGGTGAGGCGGGCGTTGGCGAGGGCCTGCATGATGACGCGCTGCTGGGACGGGCCGTTGGGGGCGGTCAGGCCGTTGCTGGCACCGTCCTGGTTGATGGCGGAGCCCCGTACGACCGCGAGGACGGGGCGGCCCGCGCGGCGCGCGTCGGAGAGGCGCTCGACGAGGAGCATGCCGACGCCCTCGCCCCAGCCGGTGCCGTCGGCGGCGGCCGCGAACGCCTTGCAGCGGCCGTCGGCGGCCAGGCCCTGCTGGCGGCTGAACTCGGTGAAGACGCCGGGCGTGGAGATGACGGTGACGCCCGCGACGAGGGCCATGCCGCACTCGCCCTGGCGCAGCGCCTGCACGGCCAGGTGCAGGGCGACGAGCGACGAGGAGCAGGCCGTGTCGACGGTGAGGGCGGGGCCTTCGAGGCCGAGGGTGTAGGCGATGCGCCCGGACTCGACGGCGGCCGCGTTGCCGGTGCTCACATAGCCTTCGACGTCCTCCTCGGCTTCGAAGAGGAGCGGGGCGTAGTCCTGGCCGTTGGTGCCGACGAACACGCCGGTGCGGCTGCCGCGTACCGTCGCGGGGTCGATGCCCGCACGCTCGAAGGCCTCCCAGGAGGTTTCGAGGAGGAGCCGCTGCTGCGGGTCCATGGCGAGGGCCTCGCGCGGGGATATGCCGAAGAATGCCGCGTCGAATTCGGCGACCCGGTCGAGGAATCCGCCGTGGGCCGTGGAGCTGGTGCCCTGCTTTCCGGCGGCGTCCGGGTCGTAGAGCGACTCCAGGTCCCAGTTCCGGTCGGTGGGCAGCCCCGAAATGGCGTCGCGGCCCTCGGCGAGCAGTCGCCACAGATCTTCCGGGCCGCCCACGCCGCCGGGGAAGCGGCAGCTCATCGCGGTAATCGCGATGGGCTCCTGCGCAGCGGCCTCGACGTCCTTCAGACGTTGCTGCGTCTGATGCAGGTCTGCCGAAACCCACTTGAGATAGTCGCGCAGCGTCTCTTCATTCGCCATCAAATGTCACCTGTTCAGGACGTGTGCCGCACCTGCTGGCATACAACGGACCTGTCCGCAGCCGTTTTCTCGATGACGCTATGAGGGCGCTAAACGACCAACAACCCCTACCCTCCCCCTACCCGCCCCTACGGGATTTCCGCTGAATGCGGCCGAAGGGCGGGTGCGATAAAGGGGGCGGGTAGGGGCTGTCAGTTCAATTAACTACCGTTACCTAAAGGTCCTGTTCCTTTCAACCCCTGCCGAGTTGCTTCTTGATGAATTCGAGCATCTCGTCGTCGCTCGCGGACGCCAGTTGCTCGCTGACGTCGCCGCCGGTACCGCTCTCGTCGGCGGCGCCGGACGGCCTGGCGTCGCCGTTCTTCCAGCGGTCGAGCGCCGCCTGGAGCCGTACGGCCACCTTGGTACGGGTGATCTCGTCGGCCGAATCGGCGGCGGAGAGGCTGCCTTCGAGCCGCTCCAGGTCGCCGAGGAGCAGCGTCGCGGGGTCGGTGGCGTCGGGGGCGAGTTCGGTGCGCAGGCAGTCGGCGAGGGCCGTGGGCGTCGGGTGGTCGAAGACCACCGTGGCGGGCAGGACCAGGCCGGTGAGGGCGTTGACGCGGTTGCGCAGTTCGACGGCGGTGAGGGAGTCGAAGCCCAGCTCGCGGAAGGCGCGGGTGGGTTCGACGGCCGCCGCGCCGCTGTAGCCGAGTACGGCCGCGACCTGCTCGCAGACCAGGTCGAGCAGCAGCCGCTCCTGCTCGGGCCTGGGCAGGGCGGCGAGCCGCGCCGCCAGGTCCGGTGACTGCGCGGCTCCCGGCTGCCCGGTGCCACCCTCGGTGGCGGGGCCGGAGAGGCGCCGTACTTCGGGCAGTTCGGCGTAGAGCCTGCTGGGCCGGACCGTGGTGAAGGCGGGCGCGTACTGCGGCCAGTCGATGTCGGCGACCAGGGCGGCGGTGCGGTCGTGGGCGAGGAGCCGGTGGAGGGCGGCGAGCGCCTGCTCCGGGTCGAGCGGCGGGATCATCCCGCCGCGCAGCCGCTCGGCGGCGACTCCCTCGGCGGCCATGCCGCTGCCCGCCCACGGGCCCCACGCCACGGCGGTGGCGGTCAGGCCCCGGGCCCTGCGGGCGTGCGCGAGTCCGTCGAGGAAGGCGTTGGCGGCGGCGTAACTGCCCTGTCCTGGGCCGCCGGCGACACCGGCGAAGGACGAGAAGAGCACGAACGCCGACAGGTCGAGCCCTGCGGTCAGCTCGTCCAGGTTCCGCGCCGACCGGGCCTTGGCGCGGAACACGGTGGCGAACCCGAGGTGCTCGGCGCCCTCACGGGCCAGCCAGCGCGCCACGTGCCCGCCGAGGGCGCCCGTGCCGCCGGTGACGAGGACGGTGCCGCGCGGGGTCCAGCCGGTGGCGTGCGCGTCGTCGAGGGGCGCGCGCACCACGCGGCGGCCGAAGGCGCCGGAGCCGCGCACCGCCACTTGGTCCTCACCGGCCCAGGCGCCGCCGAGGACGCGGGCGAGCCGGGCCGCGGCCGCGGTGTCCGCCGCCTCGGGGAGGTCGACGAGGCCGCCCCAGCGCTCGGGGTACTCCAGGGCGGCGACGCGCCCGAGGCCCCACAGCGCGGCCCGCTCGGGAGCGGTCCTGCCGTCGGTGTGGCCGACGGCGACGGCGTCGCGGGTCGCGCACCACAGGGGTGCGTCGACGCCCGTGTCGCCGAGGGCCTGGATCAGCGCGAGGGCGAGGGAGACGTCCGCCGGTGCGGCGTCGCCTCCCTCCTGCCCGGGAGCGGAGCCGTCGGCCGCGAGCAGCGAAAGGACGCCGTCGAAGCCCTGGGCGGTGTCCGCGGTCGCCGCGCGCAGGAGCTTTGCGACGGCGTGGCGGTCGGTGGTGTGGCCGGGCACCTCCACGGTGGCCAGGCGTACGCCGCGCTCGGCCGTCAGCGCGGTGACGGCCGTGCTCCACGGCGCGTCCGCGCGGCCTTCCGGCACGACGACGAGCCAGCTGCCCGTGAGGTCCCCCGCCGTCGCGTCGGTGAGCGGCGTCCAGGACTCGCGGTAGCTCCACCTGTCGAGCGCGGAGCTCTCGCGGCGCTGCCTGCGCCAGGCCGTGAGGGCGGGCAGGACGTCGGTCAGCGGCGCGTCGTCCGGCACGGACAGGGTCTTGGCCAGCTCGGCGAGGTCCTCGCTCTCCACGGTCTCCCAGAACCGCGACTCCACCTCGTCCGCCGCCTCGGCGCCGTCCGTGCCGGCCGCCGTGTCCGCCGTCTCCAGCCAGTAGTGCTGGTGCTGGAAGGCGTACGTGGGCAGCTCGACGCGGCGCCGCGCGTCGGCCGGGGCGTACAGCGGTGTCCAGTCGACGCCGATGCCGCGTACGTGCAGCCGCGCGAGGGCGTCGAGGAACGTGTCCGGCTCCGCGCGGTCCTTGCGGACGGCGGCGATCAGGCCCGTCTGCGCGGCGGGCTCGGTGAGCGTGTCGTGGGCCATCGCGGTGAGGACGGCGTCCGGGCCCAGCTCCAGGAGCGTCGACACGCCCTGGCCGGTGAGGGCGTTCAGGCCGTCGTGGAAGCGGACCGCCTCGCGGATGTGCCGGACCCAGTACTCCGGGTCCTTCAGCTCGGCGGTGTCCGCCAGCTCACCCGTGACGTTGGAGACCACCGGCAGGACGGGATCGGCGTACGTCAGGCCTTCGGCGACCTTGCGGAAGTCGTCGAGGGCCGGGTCCATCAGCGGCGAGTGGAAGGCGTGGCTGACCTTCAGCCAGCGCACCTTGCGGCCCTGGCCGCGCAGGGTCTTCTCCAGGTCTTCGAGGGCGGTGCGGTCGCCGGACAGGACGACCTGCGCCGGGCCGTTGACCGCCGCGAGGCCGACGCGGTCCGCCACGTCCGCGAGCAGCGGCGCGACGTCGGCCTCCGCGGCCTGGACGGCCAGCATCGCGCCGCCCTCGGGCAGCGCCTGCATCAACCGGGACGGCGAAGAGGGCGGGCTGCGCGTAGCCGGTCTGCTCCAGGAGGTCGGCGTCCGGACCATACATCACGCTCTGGAGCGAACGTTCTATCCACGGATCGATATGGGCACACACCTCGTCCAGCGCGTCCGCGAAGACCGGGAACGTCTCGTACAGCTCGCGGCCCATGCCGATCCGCTGGCTGCCCTGGCCCGTGAAGAGTACGGCGAGGCGGCCTTCGGCGACCGCGCCCGCGACGGCGCCCGAGGGCGCGCCGGAGGCCAGTGCTTCGAGGCCGGTCAGGAAGTCGTCCCGCTCCCGGCCCAGGACGACGGCCCGGTGTTCGAGGAGCGAGCGGCCCGTGGCGAGGGACCAGCCCACGTCGGCGCGGGCCCCGGGGTCGGCGGCGAGGGCGGGGTCGGCGATGAGGCGCTCCCGCAGCCGCCCGGCCTGGGCGCGCAGCGCGTCCGCGCTGCGGGCCGAGATCTGCCACGGCACCGTGCCGATGGCCGCGTCGACGGGCCCTGACGGCTCGGCCGCGGCCTTGCCGCGCCGGGGCGCCTGTTCGACGACGACGTGCGCGTTGGTGCCGCTCACGCCGAAGGAGGAGACGCCGGCGCGGCGCGGCGAGCCGTTGCGGTCGGGCCACGCGCGGGCCTGGGTGAGCAGTTCGACGGCTCCGGCGGACCAGTCCACGTGGGTGCTCGGCCGGTCGACGTGCAGCGTCTGCGGGAGCACGCCGTGGCGCATGGCCATGACCATCTTGATGACGCCCGCGACACCGGCGGCGGCCTGGGTGTGGCCGATGTTGGACTTCACCGAGCCGAGGAGCAGCGGCTGGTCCGCGGGCCGGTCCTGGCCGTAGGTGGCCAGGAGCGCCTGCGCCTCGATGGGGTCGCCGAGCGCGGTGCCCGTGCCGTGGCCCTCCACGGCGTCGATCTGCTCGGGCGCGAGACGGGCGTTGGCGAGGGCCTGGGTGATCACGCGCTGCTGGGAGGGGCCGTTGGGGGCGGTGAGGCCGTTGCTGGCGCCGTCCTGGTTGACGGCGGAGCCCCGGACGACCGCGAGGACCTCGTGGCCGTTGCGGCGGGCGTCGGACAGCCGCTCCAGGAGGAGCAGGCCCGCGCCCTCTCCCCAGCCGGTGCCGTCGGCGGCGTCGGCGTACGGCTTGCAGCGGCCGTCGCCCGCGAGGCCGCCCTGGCGGCTGAACTCGTCGAAGGCTCCGGCGGTCGCCATCACGGTGACGCCGCCCGCGAGGGCGAGGTCGCACTCGCCCTGGCGCAGCGCCTGCGCCGCCAGGTGCAGCGCGACGAGGGAGGACGAGCAGGCGGTGTCGACGGTCACCGCCGGGCCTTCGAGGCCGAAGGCGTACGACAGGCGGCCGGAGATGACGCTGCCGGACGTGCCCGTCATCAGGTGCCCTTCGACGCCCTCGGGGACGCTGTCGAGCCCGGTCGCGTACCCCTGGAAGCCCGAGCCGACGAACACGCCGGTGGAGGTGGAGCGCAGGGACTTGGGGGCGATGCCGATGCGTTCGAACAGCTCCCAGCCGGTCTCCAGGAGGAGCCGCTGCTGCGGGTCCATGGCGAGGGCCTCGCGCGGGGAGATGCCGAAGAGCCCGGCGTCGAACTCCGACGCGTCGTAGACGAAGCCGCCCTCGGGCCTGTAGCGCCCGGCGCCTTCGAGGTCCCAGCCGCGGTCGGCGGGGAAGACGGAGATGGCGTCCGTGCCGTCGACGAGGAGCTGCCACAGCGCCTCGGGGGTGTGCGCGCCGCCGGGGAAGCGGCAGCTCATCGACACGATGGCGATGGGGTCTTCGGCCACGTCGGCGGGCTGTGCCACCGGCGCCGGTGCCGTCGTCGCGGCGGTGGTGCCGGTGGGTCCGGCCGTGGCTCCGGTGAGTTCGGCCAGCAGATGCCGGGCGAGGACGTCCGGCGACGGGTGGTCGAAGACCGCGGTGGCGGGCAGCTGGACCTCGGTGGCTGCGGCGAGCCGGTTGCGCAGCTCGACCGCCGTGAGCGAGTCGAAGCCCAGTTCGCGGAAGGCGCGGGTGGGTTCGACGGCTTCGGCGCCCGCGTAGCCGAGGGCGGCGGCAGCCTCTGCGCGCACGAGGTCGAGCACGACGCGCTGCCGCTCGGCCTCCGGGTGCCCGGCGAGTTCGGCGGCCCACGCCGACACCGGCGCGGCCTCGCCCGCGGGGGCGGCCGTGGCGGCGCTCGGGCGGGGCCGCAGCTCGGGCAGTGCGCCGAGGAGCGGGCTGGGCCGGGCGGCGGTGAACGCGGGCGCGAACCGCTCCCAGTCCACGTCCGCCACGGTCAGGCACGTCTCGTCGAGGGCGAGGGCCTGCGCGAGCGCGCCGACGGCCAGGTCCGGGACGAGCAGCCCCACGCCGCGGCGGCGCAGGTGCTCCTCCGCCTCGGCGGTGGCGGCCATGCCGCTGCCGCCCCAGGCGCCCCAGGCGAGCGAGGTCGCGGGCAGGCCGCGGGCGCGGCGCCGCTCGGCGAGCGCGTCGAGGAAGGCGTTGGCGGCGCCGTATCCGGACTGTCCGCCGCTGCCCCAGACGGCGGCGATGGACGAGAAGAGCACGAAGGCGTCGAGGCCTTCGGATGCGACCAGTTCGTCGAGGTGGGCGGCGCCCGCCGCCTTGGCGGCCAGCGCCTCCGCGAGGTCCGCCGGGGTGGTGTCGGTGAGGGCCAGCGCCGGGCTCACCCCCGCGGCGTGGAAGACGGAGCGGACGGTGTGCCCGTCGCCCGCGAGGCCGTCGAGGAGGCGTACGACGGACTCGCGCTCGGCCACGTCACAGGCGGCGACGGTGACGGCCGCACCCAACTCCTCCAGCTCCGCCTTCAGTTCGGCGGCTCCGGGGGCGTCGGGGCCGCGGCGGCTGGTGAGCACCAGGTGCTCGGCGCCCGCCCGGGCCAGCCAGCGGGCCACGTGCGCGCCGAGCGCACCCGTGCCGCCGGTGATCAGGGCGGTGCCGCGCGCCGTCCACTCCTCCGCCGGGCGGGTGTCGAGGGGCGCGTGCGCGAGGCGGCGGGCGAAGACGCCCGAGCCGCGCACGGCGAGCTGGTCCTCCCGGCCGGAGTCGCCGTCGGTCGCGGGGATGCCCGCCAGGACGGTGGCGAGCCGGGCCGCGGCGCGGGCGTCGGGCGCCGCCGGCAGGTCGACGAGACCGCCCCAGCGCTCGGGGTGCTCCAGGGCGACGACGCGGCCGAGGCCCCACAGCTGGGCCTGGACGGTGCTCGTCGGACGGTCGCTGCGGCCGGTGGAGACGGCACCGTGCGAGAGCGCCCACAGGCGCGCCTCGCCCCCGGTGTCCTCCAGGGCGCGCACCAGCGCGACGGTGCCCGCGAGCCCGGCGGAGACGGCCGGGTGGTCCGCGAGGGGCGACTCGTCGAGGGCGAGCAGGGAGACGACGCCCGCGAGCTCACCGTCCCCCGCGTGCTCGCCCAGCCGGGCGGCGAGAGCCACGGGAGTCAACTCGTCGTCGGTCACGCGGAGTTCGGCGGTCACGGCACCGGCGCGGGTCAGCGCGTCGGTGACGCCCGCCGTCCACGGGTGCGCCGCGGCCCGCTCCGGTACGACCACCAGCCAGCGGCCGGTGAGGGCCGGGCCCGGCAGGCCGCCGGTCAGCGGCTTCCAGGTGACGCGGTAGCGCCAGGCGTCCACCGTGGACCGCTCGCGCCGCTGCCGCCGCCACGACGACAGCACCGGGAGCACGGAACCCAGCTCCGCGGCGGTCTCCTCCGCCACCTCCAGCTCGGCGGCGAGCTGCTCCAGGTCCTCGCGCTCCACGGCCTCCCAGAAGCGGGCGTCCGTGTCGTGCGTCGCGGGCTGTGCCGCACCTCCCGGGGCGCGCCCGTCGACGAGCCAGAAGTGCTCGTGCTGGAAGGCGTACGTGGGCAGGTCGACGGTGGCGCGGGCGCCGGGGTACAACGCCGCCCAGTCCAGCTCGACGCCGTGGACGTGGGCGTCGGCGACGGCCGCCATGAGCCGGTGCGCGCCGTCATCGGCGCCGCGCGGAGAGCCGAGCACGACCGCGGGGCGGCCGTCGGCCTCGATGGCGCGGCGCAGCGCGTCGCCGAGCACCGCGTGCGGGCCGACCTCGACGAACAGGCCGTGGCCCGCGGCGAGCAGCTCGGTGACGGCCGCGGCGAACGCGGCCTCGTCAGTGTCCGCGCCGTTCACGCCGGTCTCGCCGGACCGCTCCCCCAGGGCCGCGGCGCGGGCCGCGTCCCGCAGGGTCAGGGCCCCGCCCACGCAGGCGGCGGCGATCTGACCCGCGCCGTGGCCGACCACGGCGGCGGGCTCGACACCGGCGGCCCGCCACACGGCGGCCAGCGACACCAGGACGGCGAAGAGCACCGGCCGGGCCACGTCCGCCCGGTCCAGCCGGTCTCCGGCCAGCTCCTCGAACAGGTCCCACTCCGCGAACTCGCCGAGCGCGTCCGCGCACTCGCGCAGCCGGGCGGCGAACACCGGGGAATCGGCGCGCAGTTCCCGCACGGCGTCGGTCCACTCGGTGACCTCGCCGGGGAAGACGAACACCGGTCGGACCGTGCCGTCCGGCGCGCGCCCCGACACGGCCCGCGCGGCCGCCGCGGTCCCGGCTGTGGACCCCGCCGCGGTCCCGGTCGCCAGCTCCTGGAGCCCGGCGAGCAGTTCCTCACGGTCCCGGCCGAGCACCACTCCGCGGTGCTCGAAGCGGGAGCGGGTCGTCACCAACGACAGGCCGACGTCCGCAGGTTCGGCGCCGGCGTCCGCCCGCAGCCGGGTCAGGAGCCGGTCCGCCTGCTCGCGCAGGGCCTCGGGGGTCTTGGCCGACAGGGCGAGCGGCAGCACGGCCGTGGGCGGTTCGCCGCCGTCCGCCGTCGGCGCCGGCTCGCCCGTCGAGGGCGCCTGCTCGACGATGACGTGGGCGTTCGTGCCGCTCACGCCGAACGCCGAGACGCCCGCGCGGCGCGGGGTGCCGTCGCCGTGCTCCGGCCATTCGCGCGTGCCGGTGAGCAGCTCGACGGCGCCCGCCGACCAGTCCACTTCGGACGTCGGGGCGTCCACGTGCAGCGTCTTGGGCAGCACGCCGTGCCGCATCGCCATGACCATCTTCATGATCCCGGCGACACCGGCGGCGGCCTGGGTGTGCCCGATGTTCGACTTGATGGAGCCGAGCCACAGCGGCTCGGCCGTCGCGCGCTCCTTGCCGTACGTCGCGATGAGGGCCTGCGCCTCGATCGGGTCGCCGAGGGTGGTGCCGGTGCCGTGGGCCTCCACCGCGTCCACGTCGGCCGCCGTCAGGCCCGCGTTGGCCAGGGCGGCACGGATGACGCGTCGCTGCGAGGGCCCGTTGGGGGCGGTCAGGCCGTTGCTCGCGCCGTCCTGGTTCACGGCGGAACCACGTACGACAGCAAGCACCTTGTGGCCGTTGCGGCGCGCGTCCGACAGGCGCTCCACCAGGAGCATGCCGACGCCCTCGCCCCAGCCCGTGCCGTCCGCCGCCTCCGCGAACGCCTTGCAGCGGCCGTCGGTGGCGAGACCCCGCTGACGGCTGAACTCCACGAAGGTCGCCGGGGTCGACATCACCGAGACGCCGCCCGCGAGCGCCATCGTGCACTCGCCCTGCCGCAGGGCCTGCGCCGCCAGGTGCAGCGCCACCAGCGACGACGAGCACGCCGTGTCGACCGTCACCGCCGGGCCTTCGAGGCCGAAGGTGTACGAGATGCGGCCGGAGGCCACGCTCGCGGCGTTGCCGATGCCGAGGTAGCCCTCGACCTCGTCGGGCACGTGGTCGACGCCCGCGGTGTAGTCCTGGCCGTTGGTGCCCGCGAACACGCCGATCTGGCTGCCGCCGAGGCCCGTCGGGTCGATCCCGGCGCGCTCGAAGGCCTCCCACGCCGTCTCCAGGAGGAGCCGCTGCTGCGGGTCCATCGCGAGGGCCTCGCGCGGGTTGACGCCGAAGAACTTGGCGTCGAACTGTCCGGCGTCGTAGAGGAATCCGCCCTGGCGGACGTACGAGGTGCCGGTCTGGCCCGCGTCCGCGTCGTAGAGCGCCCCGGTGTCCCAGCCGCGGTCGGCGGGGAACTCCGCGATCGCGTCGACGCCGTCGGCGACGAGCCGCCACAGGTCCTCGGGGCTGCGTACGCCGCCGGGGAAACGGCAGCTCATGCCGATGATGGCGAGGGGCTCGTCGGTGGTGGCGCCGCCGGTGGCGGGCGCGGGCGCGGCGGGCTCGGTACCGGCCTCGTCGCCGAGCAGTTCGGTGCGCAGATGGGCGGCGAGCGCGGCCGGTGTGGGGTAGTCGAAGACCAGCGTGGTGGGGAGCTTGAGGCCGGTGGCCGCGCCGATCAGGTTGCGCAGTTCGACTGCCGTGAGGGAGTCGAAGCCGAGCTCGCGGAAGGCGCGGGTGACCTGGATGTCGTCGACGCTCGGGTAGCCGAGGACGTCAGCGGCCCGCTGCCGCACCAGGTCGAGGACGGCGGCTTCGCGGTCCTCGGGGGCGAGGTCCGCGAGCCGGTCGGCGAGCGCGTTCGCGGGCGCCTGCCCCGTCGCCGCACCCGGGGCGCCGGTCCGCTCGGCGGGCGGCGTGAGGGCCGCGCGTGCCTCCGGGACGTCCGCGAAGAGGCGGCTGGGCCGCGCCGCGGTGAACCCGGGCGCGTACTGGGCCCAGTCGATGTCCACGACGGAGGTCAGCGTCCGGTCGTGGCTCAGCGCCTGGTGCAGGGCGGCGATCGCGAGATCGGGGTCCATGGGCGGCATCACGCCGTGCTTGAGGCGTTCGGCCGCCGCGCCCTCGGCGGCCATGCCGCTGCCGCCCCAGGGGCCCCAGGCGATGGAGGTCGAGGTGCGCCCGGCGGCCCGCCGGGTCTCGGCGAGCGCGTCCAGGCGCCAGGAGCCGCGCCAGCGCATCCCGGTCGGCGACGTCGCAGGCCGCGACGGTCACGCGTACGCCCGACTCCTCCAGTTCGGCCCGGAGTTCGGCCGCGCCCGGCGCGTCGGGGCCGCGGCGGCTGGTGAGCACCAGGTGCTCGGCGCCCGCCCGGGCCAGCCAGCGGGCCACGTGCGCGCCGAGCGCGCCGGTGCCGCCGGTGATCAGGGCGGTGCCGCGCGCCGTCCACTCCTGCTGCGGCGCCTCGCCGGGTACGGCGCGCACGAGGCGGCGTACGAACACTCCCGAGCCGCGCACGGCGACCTGGTCCTCGCCCTCCAGTGCGCCGAGGGCCTGCGTGAGCCCGGTGACGGCGGCGGCGTCGGCGGCCTCGGGCAGGTCGACGAGGCCGCCCCAGGTCTGCGGGTATTCGAGCGCGGCGACGCGGCCGAGCCCCCACACGGCTGCCTGCGCCGGGTCGGCGGGGGCCTCGGCGGGCGTGGTCGACACCGCGCCGCGGGTCGCGGCCCAGACGGTGGCGGTGCTGCCCGCGTCACCGAGGGCCTGGAGGAGAACGGCCGTGCGCAGCGCGGCGACCGGCGTCTCCTCGGTGGCTCCGGCCCGCTCGGGCGCGGCCAGGGCGAGGAGCGACAGGACGCCGTTCCACTCCGCCGCCTCCTGCTGCCGCAGCAGCGCGGTGACGGCGGCGCGGTCGGTGCTCGCGGCCTCCGGGACGCGCACCGCGACGACGCGGGTGCCGCCCGCGGCCAGGGCGCGCTCGGCGGCGGCGCTCCACGGCTGCTCGGGGCCTTCGGGGACGAGCAGCGCCCATGTGCCCGTCAGCGCGGGGCCGTACGTCGACGCCTGCGGCGGCAGCGGGTTCCAGGTGACGCGGTAGCGCCAGGCGTCGAGCGCGGACGCGGCGCGCTGCTTGCGCCGCCAGGCCGTCAGGGCGGGCAGGACGTCGGTCAGCGGGGCGTCGTCGGGCACGTCGAGGGCGCCGGTGAGCTCGCCGAGGTCCTCGTGCTCGACGGCCTCCCAGAAGCGCGCCTCGACGCTGTCGGCGGGGGCCGCGCCCGCCGCCGACGCCGGTGCGCCCGGGGCTGCCGTGTCCAGCCAGTAGCTCTGGTGCTGGAAGGCGTACGTGGGCAGCGCGACGCGGCGGCGCGCCCCTAGGGGCGCGTACCGCGGGGTCCAGTCGACGGTGGCGCCGCGCACGTGCAGGCGGGCGAGTGCCGTCAGGAAGGTGTCGGGCTCGGGCCGGTCGCGGCGCAGCGCGGGGACGAGTCCGGCCTGTGCCTCGGGGCCGGTGAGGGTGTCGTGGGCCATCGCGGTGAGGATCGCGTCGGGGCCCAGTTCGAGGAGGGTGGTGGCGCCGAAGTCGGTGAGGGCGCCGAGGCCGTCGTGGAAGCGGACGGCCTCGCGCACGTGCCGCACCCAGTACTCGGGGTCCTTCAGCTCGTCCGCGGTGGCGAGCCGCCCGGTGACGTTCGAGACGACGGGCAGCGTCGGGTCCTGGTACGTCAGCCCCTGCGCGACCTGCCGGAACTCGTCGAGCATGGGCGCCATGAGCGGCGAGTGGAAGGCGTGGCTGACCTTGAGCCAGCGGGTCTTGCGGCCGTCGGCGCGCAGCTGGACGGCGAGGTCCTCCAGGACGCCGCGGTCGCCGGAGAGCACCACCTGGGCGGGGCCGTTGACGGCGGCGATGCCCGCCCACTCGGCGACCTCCTCCAGGAGCGGGGCGACATCGGCCTCCGCGGCCTGGACGGCGAGCATGGCGCCGCCGCGGGGCAGGGCCTGCATCAACCGGCCCCGCGCGGCGACCAGTCGGGCCGCGTCTTCGAGGGACCACAGCCCGGCCACATGCGCGGCGGCCAGCTCGCCGATGGAGTGCCCGCCCACGATCTCCGGACGTACGCCGAAGGACTCGGCGAGCCGGAACAGGGCGACTTCCATCGCGAACAACGCGGGCTGTGTGTAGCCGGTCTGCTCCAGGAGCTCGGCGTCGGTACCGAACATCACGCTCTGGAGCGAACGTTCTATCCACGGGTCTATATGGGCGCACACCTCGTCCAGCGCCGCCGCGAAGACGGGGAAGGACTCGTACAGCTCCCGGCCCATCCCGGCGCGCTGGCTGCCCTGGCCGGTGAAGACGGCGCCCAGGCGGCCTTCGGCGACCGCGCCGGTCACCGTGCCGGGGGCGGTGAGCCCTTCGGCGGCGAGGGACTCCAGGGCGGTGAGGAACCGGTCGCGGTCCGCGCCGATGAGCACGGCCCGGTGCTCGAAGGCGGAGCGGCCGGTGGCGAGGGACCAGCCGAGGTCGGCCCGCCCGTCGGCGTCGGCGGCGAGGGCGGGGTCGGCGAGCAGGCGCTCCCGCAGCCGGGCGGCCTGGGCACGCAGCGCCTTGGCGGTGCGGCCGGACAGCGGCCAGACCGTGGGCCCGCCGACGGGGCGCGCCTCCGGGGCGGCACCGGCGTCGGCGTCGGCGTCCGGGGCGGTGCCCGTGGCGGGGCCTTCCTCCGGCTGGCCCTGCGGCTCGGCGGCGGGGGCCTCCTCGATGATCACGTGGGCGTTGGTGCCGCTGACGCCGAAGGAGGAGACACCGGCGCGGCGCGGCGCGTCCTCCTGCTCCGGCCAGTCGCGGCGCTCGGTGAGCAGTTCGACGGCCCCCGCGGACCAGTCCACGTGGGTGCTCGGCCGGTCCACGTGGAGCGTCCGCGGAAGCACGCCCTCGCGCATGGCCATGACCATCTTGATGACACCGGCGGCGCCCGCGGCGGCCTGGGTGTGACCGATGTTGGACTTCACGGAGCCCAGCCACAGCGGCCGGGTCCGCGGCCGCCCCTGGCCGTAGGTGGCGAGGAGGGCCTGGGCCTCGATGGGATCGCCGAGGGTGGTGCCGGTGCCGTGGGCCTCGACGGCGTCCACGTCGGCGGCCGTCAGACGGGCGTTGGTGAGGGCCGCGCGGATCACCCGCTGTTGCGCGGGGCCGTTGGGGGCGGTGAGGCCGTTGCTGGCGCCGTCCTGGTTCACGGCGGAGCCCCGTACGACAGCGAGGACTTCGTGACCGTTACGACGGGCGTCGGACAACCGCTCCAGGAGCAGCAGGCCCACGCCCTCGCCCCAGCCGGTGCCGTCCGCCGCCTCCGCGAAGGCCTTGCAGCGGCCGTCGGCGGCCATGCCGCGCTGGCGGCTGAACTCCACGAACGCGGTGGGCGTCGACATCAGGGACACACCACCCGCGAGGGCGAGACCGCACTCGCCCTGCCGCAGCGCCTGCGCGGCCAGGTGCAGGGCCACGAGCGACGACGAGCAGGCCGTGTCGACGGTGACCGCCGGGCCTTCGAGGCCCAGGGTGTAGGAGAGGCGGCCGGAGACGACGGCCGCGGTGTTGCCGGTGCCCGAGTAGCCCTCGACGCTGTCGGCGGCCTCGGCGACGACGGCCGTGTAGTCCTGGCCGTTGGTGCCGGTGAACACGCCGGTGCGGCTGCCGCGCAGGCTCTGCGGGTCGATGCCCGCGCGCTCGAAGGACTCCCACGCGGTCTCCAGGAGGAGGCGCTGCTGCGGGTCCATGGCGCGTGCTTCGCGCGGCGAGATGCCGAAGAAGCCCGCGTCGAACGCGTCGGCGTCGTACACGAACCCGCCTTCGCGGGTGTACGTGGTGCCCTGGTGGTCGGGGTCGGGGTGGTAGAGCCCGGCCACGTCCCAGCCGCGGTTCGCGGGGAACGCGGACACGGTGTCCACGCCGTCCCGCACCAGCTGCCACAGGGTTTCGGGAGTGCTCGCGCCGCCGGGGAAGCGGCAGCTCATCGCGATGATCGCGACCGGCTCCGCGTCCTTCGACTCGAGTTCGCGCACTCTCCGACGAGTCGTGTGCAGATCCGCCGTCACCTGCTTGAGAAGGCGGCGGATTTTGTCGTCGTTCACCATCTGGCCTAGCTCCTAGAGACAAGTCGGAGAGTGCGGTGCGGCGCCCCCGCGCCGGGGCGGGGGCGGCACATCAGGGGACTGCGTGGGCGGCGCATCGGTCGCGTCAGGGGATTGCAGGGGGCCGGCGCATCAGGAGATCCCGAACTCCTTGCTGATGAAGTCGAACATCTCGTCGTCCGTCGCGGACTCCAGCTCCTCCGCGACCTGCGCGTCCTCCTCGTCGTCCGCGCCACGGGTGCACCGGTCGAGCAGCAGCCGCAGCCGCTCGGCGATCGTGGCCAGTTCGTCGTCCGACGGGACGCTCTCGGCGAGCCCCAGCTCCAGCGTGTCGAGCTGCGCCAGGAGGCCCGCCGACTCGCCCTCGCCCGGGGCCAGTTCGGCCTTGAGGTAGGTGGCGAGCGCCACGGGCGTGGGGTGGTCGAAGACGAGGGTGGTGGGCAGGGGCAGGCCGGTGGCCGCGCCGAGCGCGTTGCGCAGTTCGACGGCGGTGAGGGAGTCGAAGCCCAGCTCCCGGAAGGCGCGGCCGGGTTCGACGCGCTCCGGTCCCGGGTAGCCGAGGACGGCCGCCGCGTGCGTGCGGACCAGGTCCTCGAGGAGCCGGTCGCGCTCGGGCCCGGAGAGCGCCGCGAGCTGCCGCGCGAGGTCGGGTTCCGTGCTGTCGGCCGTCCCGCTGTCCGTGCGGGCGGTGCGCTCCTGGAGGGCGCGGGCCTCGGGCAGGTCGGCGAAGAGCGGGTTGGGCGCGAGCGCCGGGCCGGCCGCCAGGTACTGCTCCCAGTCGACGTCGGCGATGACGGTGACGGCCAGGTCCTGCCCGAGGGCCTGACCGAGGGCGGTGACCGCGAGTTCCGGCTCCATCGGCGGCACGGCGCCGCCCTGCGCCCGGTCGGCGGCCATTCCGCCGCCGGCCCACGCGCCCCAGGCGACGGAGGTCGCCGTGAGGCCGCGTGCCCTGCGGTGTGCGGCGAGCGCGTCGAGCGCGGCGTTGGCGGCGGCGTAACTCCCCTGCCCGGTACCGCCGGAGAGGCCCGCGAAGGAGGAGAAGAGCACGAACGCCGTCAGGTCGAGGCCGGACGTCAGCTATCGAGGACACCCGCCAACGCGTCACGATCCGCCACATCACAGGCAGCGATCGTGACCTCGGCCCCCAACCCCTCCAACTCGGCCCGCAGTTCCACAGCTCCCGGAGCGCCCTCACCACGACGACTCGTCAGGACGAGACGCGCAGCACCACGAGAGGCGAGCCAACGGGCGACATGCCCACCGATGGCACCCGTGCCACCCGTCACCAGGACAGTGCCTTCCGGCACCCACTCCCCCGCACTCGACACATCAAGCGACGCCCGCTCCAAACGACGCGCGAACACCCCGGACCCACGTACGGCCACCTGGTCCTCACCGGCCCAGGCGCCGCCGACGGCACCGGCGAGCCCGGCCAGGGCCCGCGCGTCGGCCGTCCCGGGCAGGTCGACCAGGCCGCCCCACAGCCGCGGGTACTCCACGGCCACTACGCGGCCCAGGCCCCACAGGGCCGCCTGTGCGTGCCGGGGCGCCGGGTCGGCGCCGCCCACGGTCAGCGCGGACCGGCTGGCGAGCCAGAGCGGGGCGCCCAGGTCCGCGGTGTGCAGGGCCCGCACCAGGGTCACGGTCGCGGCGAGGCCTCGGCTGACGCCACCGCGCACGGCGTGCGGCTCCTCGTCGGCGGCGAGCAGGGAGAGCACGCCGGACAGTTCACCGCCGACGGCCGTCGCTTCCTTGCGCAGCCGCTCGGCGAGTTCCTCGCGGTCGGCTCCCTCGGTGTCCGGTACGACGACCGTGCGCACCTCGGTACCGAGTCCGCCGAGCGCGTTCTCGACGGCGGCCGCCCAGTCGGCGACGTCCGCGCCGCCGTCCGGCACGACGAGCAGCCACGTCCCGTCGAGCCGCGCGGCGGGCGCCTGGCCCAGCGGCTTCCAGGCGAGGCGGTAGCGCAGGGCGTCCAGCGTCGACGCCGTACGCCGCTGCCGCCGCCACGACGACAGGACCGGAAGCACCTCGCCCAGCGCCGCGCCGTCGGCACCGTCGCCCAGCTCGGCGCTCAGCGACTCCAGGTCCTCGGCCTCCACGGCCTCCCAGAACCGGGCCTCCACCTCGTCGGCGGCGACCCCGCCCGTACGCGCGGCGGCCGGGCCCGACGTGAGCCAGTAGCGGTCGCGCTGGAAGGCGTACGACTCAGAACGGTCCTGACGCAGAGCACCGACCAGACCCGCCTGCGCGGCGGGCTCGCTGAACGTGTCGTGCGCCATCGCCGTCAACACGGCGTCCGGACCCAGTTCGAGAAGGGTGGACACCCCCTGCGCGCCGAGCGTGCCGAGCCCGTCGTGGAACCGGACCGCCTCACGGATGTGGCGGACCCAGTACTCCGGGTCCTTCAGCTCGGCGGCGTCCGCCAGCTCACCCGTGACGTTGGAGACCACCGGCAGGACGGGATCGGCGTACGTCAGCTTGGCCGCGACCTTGCGGAAGTCGTCCAGGGCCGGGTCCATCAGCGGCGAGTGGAAGGCGTGCGACACCTTCAGCCACTTCACCTTCCGGCCCTCACCGCGCAGCACCTCCTCCAGACCTTCGAGAGCAGCGCGCTCGCCGGACAGCACGATCTGCTCCGGCCCGTTCACGGCCGCCACGCCCACACGGTCCGAGACGTCCGCCAGCAGCGGCAGGACATCGGCCTCCGCGATCTGCGCGGCCAGCATCGCCCCACCCTCGGGCAGCGCCTGCATCAACCGGCCGCGAGCAGCCACCAGTTGAGCAGCGTCTTCGAGAGACCAGAGCCCGGCCACGTACGCGGCGGCCAGCTCACCGATCGAATGACCGCCCACGACCTCCGGACGTACACCGAAGGACTCGGCAAGCCGGAACAGGGCGACTTCCATCGCGAACAGCGCGGGCTGCGCGTAGCCCGTCTGCTCCAGGAGGTCGACGTCCGGACCATACATCACGCTCTGGAGCGAACGTTCTATCCACGGATCAATATGAGCACACACCTCGTCCAACGCATCCGCGAAGACCGGGAAGGACTCGTACAACTCCCGGCCCATCCCGATCCGCTGACTGCCCTGACCGGTGAACACGATTCCGAGGCGGCCTTCGACGACCGAGCCCGCGAGGGCTCCGGGGCCGCCGGAGGCCAGCGTCTCAAGGCCTGCCAGGAGGTCGTCACGGTTGTGGCCAAGGACCACGGCCCGGTGTTCCAGGGACGAGCGGCCCGACAGGAGCGACCAGCCCAGGTCCACGGCGTCCAGGCCGCTGTCGGCCGTGACGTGGTCCCGCAGCCGCACGGCCTGGGCCCGCAGCGCCTCCGCGTTCCGCGCGGACACCAGCCACGGCACGGCCGTCGTGACCGGCGCGGTCGGCTCCACGACCTCCGCGCGCTGCTCGACCGGTGCCTGCTCCACGATCACGTGCGCGTTGGTACCGCTCACACCGAACGACGAGACACCGGCACGACGCGGGGCGTCCGCCCGCTCGGTCCACTCGCGGGACTCCGTAAGGAGTTCGACGGCGCCCGCCGACCAGTCGACGTGGGTGCTCGGCTGGTCCACGTGCAGCGTCTGCGGCAGGACGCCCTCGCGCATGGCGAGAACCATCTTGATGACGCCCGCGACACCCGAAGCGGCCTGGGTGTGGCCGATGTTGGACTTCACGGAGCCGAGCCACAGCGGCCGGTCCTCGGGGCGCTCCTGGCCGTACGTGGCGAGGAGCGCCTGCGCCTCGATGGGGTCCCCCAGGGTGGTGCCGGTGCCATGTGCTTCGACGGCGTCGACATCGGCGGCCGCGAGGCCCGCGTTGGCGAGGGCCGCGCGGATGACGCGCTGCTGCGACGGACCGTTGGGGGCGGTCAGGCCGTTGCTGGCGCCGTCCTGGTTGACGGCGGAACCCCGTACGACCGCGAGGACTTCATGGCCGTTGCGGCGGGCGTCGGACAGGCGCTCCAGGAGGAGCAGGCCGACGCCCTCGCCCCAGCCGGTGCCGTCCGCCGCCTCGGCGAACGGCTTGCAGCGGCCGTCGGCGGCCAGGCCCTGCTGCTTGCTGAACTCGTCGAAGGCGGTGGGTGTCGACATCACGGTGACGCCGCCCGCGAGGGCCATGTCGCACTCGCCCTGGCGCAGCGCCTGCGCCGCCAGGTGCAGGGCCACGAGGGAAGACGAGCACGCGGTGTCGACGGTGACCGCGGGGCCTTCGAGGCCGAACGCGTACGACAGGCGGCCGGAGACCACCGCTCCGGCGCTGCCGGTGAGCAGATAGCCCTCGACGCCGTCCGGCAGGTCCTGGACGCCCTCGCCGTAGCCCTGGTAGCCGGAGCCGATGAAGACGCCGGTCTGGTGGCCGCGTACGGAGGCGGGGGCGATGCCCGCGCTCTCGAACAGCTCCCACGAGGCTTCGAGGAGGAGGCGCTGCTGCGGGTCGATGGAGAGGGCCTCGCGCGGCGAGATGCCGAAGAACGCGGCGTCGAACTCGGCGGCGTCGTAGAGGAAGCCGCCCTCCGCGCGGTACGCGGCCGCGCCGGTGTTCTCCCAGCCCCGGTCGGCGGGGAACACCGAGATCGCGTCCGTGCCTTCGGACACGAGCCGCCACAGGGCGTCCGGGCTGCCCGCGCCGCCGGGGTAGCGGCAGCTCATCGACACGATGACGATCGGGTCGTCGGCGGGTGCGGGCGCGGCGGCCCGCGTCCCGGTGGTGCCGGGCTCGTCGCCGAGCGCCTCGCGGCGCAGGTGGGCGGCGAGCAGGTGGGCGTTGGGGTAGTCGAAGACGAGGGTCGTGGGCAGCTTGAGGCCGGTCGCGGCGGTGAGCCGGTTGCGGACCTCGACGGCCGTCAGGGAGTCGAAGCCGAGCTCGCGGAAGGCGCGGGCGGGTTCGACGGCCTCCGCGCCCGGGTGGCCGAGCACGGCCGCGGCGTGTGTCCGTACCAGGTCGAGGGCCACTCGCTCCTGCTCCGGCGTCGGCAGGGCGGCGAGCCGCTCGGCCCACTCGGAGCCCGCCACCGCGTTCGTCGCGGCGGGCGCGGTGGCCGTCTCCGGCCCCTCGATGGCACGCCGCACCTCCGGCAGTTCGCCGATGAACGGGCTGGGGCGCGCCGCGGTGAAGGCGGGCGCGAACCGCTCCCAGTCCATGTCCGCGACGGCCACGAACGTCTCGTCGTACGCCACCGCCTGGGCGAGCGCGGCGACCGCGGCGCTGCTCGGCGAGCGCGTCGAGGTGGGCGTTGGCGGCCGCGTAGGCGCCCTGGCTTCCGCTGCCCCACACGCCCGCGTTGGACGAGAACAGCACGAACGCGTCGAGCGAGCCGGTGTCGAGGAGCGCGTCGAGGTGCGCGGCACCCGCGACCTTCGCCTCCAGGACGGCGGCGATGTCCGCCGTGGTCATCGTGTCCAGCGGCTGTTCCTGACCGGCGCCCGCGGTGTGGAAGACGGAGCGCAGGGTGCGCCCGTCCGCCGCGAGTTCGTCGAGGAGCCCCGCGACCGCGTCCCAGTCGGCCACGTCGCAGGCCGCGACGGTGACTTCGGCGCCCAGCTCCTCCAGTTCGGCCCGCAGCTCGGCCGCGCCGGGAGCCTCCGGGCCGCGACGGCTCGTCAGGACGAGGTGCTCGACGCCTTCGCGGGCCAGCCAGCGCGCCACGTGCCCGCCGATCGCACCCGTACCGCCGGTGATCAGGGCAGTGCCGCTCGGCGTCCACCGGGGTTCCGCGCTGCGGTCGTCGGGCAGCGGGGCGTGCGCGAAGCGGCGTACGAAGACGCCGGTGTTCCGCACCGCGAGCTGGTCCTCACCCGCGGGCCCCGCGAGGGCGGCGGCGAAGCGGGCGCCGGTACGGGTGTCGTACGACGACGGCAGGTCGATCAGGCCGCCCCAGCGGTCCGGGTGCTCCAGGGCCACGACCCGGCCGAGGCCCCACAGCTGCGCCTGGTCGGGGCTGACGGCCCGGTCGCCGCGGCCGGTGGCGACGGCGCCGTGCGACACCGTCCACAGCCGCGCGCCGATCCCGGCGTCGCCGAGGGCCTGCACAAGCGCGACGGTTCCGGCGAGCCCGGCGGACACGGCCTCGTGCCCGTCGACGGCGGTCTCGTCGAGACCGAGGAGCGAGACGACACCGGCGAGTTCCGTGCCGGTGTGGTCGCGCAGCCGACCGGCCAGCGCCTCGCGGGTCACCTCATGGGCGGCGAGCCGCAGTTCGGCGACCTCCGCACCGGCCCGTGTCAGGGCTTCGGCGGCGCCTGTGGCCCAGGGGTGCCGTGCGGCGCTGTCGGGCAGCACCACGAGCCACCGGCCGGTGAGCCCGGACGTCGGCAGGGCGCCGCCGGTCAGGGGCTTCCAGGTCACGCGGTAGCGCAGGGCGTCGAGGGCCGACCGCTCGCGGTGCTGGCGCCGCCACGACGACAGGGCGGGCAGGACGGAGCCGAGGCCGGCGGCGGAGTCCTCCGCGATCTCCAGTTCCGCCGTCAGCTCCGCCAGGTCCTGGCGCTCCACGGCTTCCCAGAAGCGCGCCTCGACCTCGTCCACGGCGACCACGGGGCCCGCGCCCGGCACTTCGTCCTCCGTCAGCCAGTAGTGCTGGCGCTGGAAGGCATACGTGGGCAGGTCGACGACGGTTCCGGCGCCGGGGTAGAACGCCTTCCGGCATCCATGGGGACGTCCAGCCAGGTACCGGTGAGGGTGGAGAACAGCGGCACCTCGGCGGCCTGCGGGGTCACACCCGCCAGGGCCTCGCCGATCTGAGCCTCGATCTGCTCCACGTACGAGGAGTGCGACGCGTAGTCCACGGGGATCGTACGGGCGCGGACGTCCTGGCCGACGCACTGGGCGACCAGCTCCTCCAACGCCTCCGGCTCACCCGAAACCACCACCTGGGCCGGGCCGTTCACAGCCGCGACCTCAATGCGGCCATCCCAGCCCGCGATCAGCTCACGTACGTCCTGCTCCGGCAGCGGCACGGAGACCATGCCGCCCTTGCCCGACAGCTCACGGATCGCAAGGCTCCGCAGCGCCACGACACGGGCAGCATCCCGCAGGGACAGGACACCGGCCACGCAGGCGGCCGCGATCTCACCCTGGCTGTGACCGACCACGGCGGCGGGCTTCACCCCGGCCGCCTGCCAGACAGCAGCGAGCGACACCATCACGGCGAACAGCACCGGCTGGACCACGTCCACCCGGTCGAACCGGTCCCCGCCC
>NZ_JOJM01000134.1 GCF_000720325.1 Streptomyces sp. NRRL B-1347 | reverse complement strand
TATTCGTCGGCAGCGTCAGATGTGTATAAGAGACAGGGTGGGAAATCCCGCCGCGGTAGCGGCGGACACCCGAACGAACAACCCGCAGCGCTCCGCGTCAGGGCCCGGCTGGCGAAGCCGGGGAGTTCCGGGTGGGCGGGTGGGAGAACCCGCCGCGGTAGCGGCGGGCGCCCACGAGGCCGGGGCCTCGCGGGCAGGGGTCTCGCAGGCAGGGGGCTACGACCCCGACCCCGGGGGCGGGCTGTCGTCGGGCTGGCCGTCGGAGACCCGCAGCACCTCGTCGATCCGGTCCGCACTGAGCCGCTCACCACGCGCAGCGGACGCCGCGATGATCAGTTCGCCGCACAGCTCGATCTCGGCGAGGGCAACGTGGTCCTGAACCGCCGTGCCGCGCACCAGAGCCACGTTCACCACCTCTTCCTGACCACGGTTGTGCCGGTACCGGCTTCCTAGAGTAGGGAGCGGCCTACGTACCGCGCATGGCACGGACGGACCATATTGCGACTATCAGCCATCGATATGCGGCCACCGCACAGCCGCTACCGCACGGCCGCCACCGCCCAGCCGCCACCACCCAGCCGCTACCGCTCGGCGATCTTCCCGGCGTAGATGTCCTTCTCCGGCGGCAGCCGCACCCGCACCGGCGCCCCGAACCCGTACAGCGAGGTCGTCGACGCGACCTCCGCGTTGGCCACCTGGAACTGGTGACGCAGCTTGCGCAGCCGCCCCCGCTCGTCGACGTACGCGTCGAACGGAACACCGCCCTTGCTGAACCCTTTCGCCACCGCCGCCCGCAGCGCGTCCCGGTACTGCGCCGACGCCGCCGACGCCGCGCCCGCCAGATCGGCCACGCCCCGGTAGTGCCGCACGGCGACGCCGTCGACGCGCGTCTCGCGCACGTACGTCACCCGTCGCGCCCCGCGCAGCAGTTCGGCGGCGAGGAGCGGATCGGTGGCGCCGCCCGTGACGAGGTTCCCGTCGGAGAGGGACGCCGTCTCGACCCGCACCCACTTGTCGGCGGGCACCCCGGCGCCGCGGTTCTTCATGTAGAGGTCCCCGCCCGTCATCAGCTCCGTGACCGGCGGCCTGCGCCGGCCGCGGTCCGCCGGGTCCTGCGGCAGCACGACGTCGAGGCGTCCCTGCCGCCGCCGGTAGTCGTACACCCCGTGCCCCCGGATGGTCACACGGGTGCCGCCGCTGGCCATCTCCATGGACGTACGCGCCTTGGAGGTGCCCGCGCTCACCAGCGAGTCGGCGGCGTCCCGCACCTCCTTGGCGGGGTCGTCGCTCGCGGCGGCACCGCCGCCCGAACAGCCCGTGGCGAGCGTCATGAGGCCCACCGCGGCCGCGACGGCCGCCGTGCCCGTGTGTCTGCGCTGCTGCCCCATCGCCCTGCCGACCCCCAAGCCTTTCCACGCGTCGGTGACCGCCGTGCGGCGCCCACCGGGTCGAGCCCCCTGTGTTCCCAATAACGACCGGTACGGGGTGTTGTCACGCGACAGCGCGTTCACTCTCCCGGCGTACCGTGGGGCCGTGCCCGAGCAGCATTCCCCCGAACCGCCGCACCGTACGACCACCGAGGAGAACGGCCGCTTCTGCGCCGCCCGGTGCAGCTGCGGCTGGCGCGGCCCCGCGCGCCGCGCCCGCAGCAAGGCCCGCGCCGACGCCGCCGCCCACAGCGAGACCCCCTGAAACCCGCGGCCCGGTACGGCCGTTCCCCCGGAACCCCCCGGCTCCCGCTGTCGTCTCGTTGTGCGGGAAAGCAACGGGAGGGCTCATGGAACGGCTGGCACGACGTACGTTCATAGGGACGGCGGCCGCCGCGGCCGCGGCGGCGGGCACGGCCGCCTGCACCGGCGGGGGCGGCGGCTCGGGCAGCGCGTCGGCGAGTACCACAAAAGCGACGGGGTCCACGGCCACCACGCCGATCAGGACGGCCGCCGCGTCCGCCGCCGCCGACCTCACCGCGCTCGCCCGTGACCTGGACGGCTCCCTGGTGCGGCCGAACGAGGCCCAGTGGGCCACGGCCCGCCAGCTGTACAACACCCGCTTCGACAACCTGAAGCCGACCGCCGTCGCGTACGTCGCGCACCCCGACGACATCCGCACCACCCTGGCCTACGCCCGCGCCCACGACGTCCCCGTCGCGGTCCGCAACGGCGGCCACTCGTACGCGGGCTGGTCCTCCGGCACCGGCCGGCTGATCCTCGACGTGTCCCGGCTCAACCGCACCCGCGCCTCGGGCTCCACCGCCACCATCGGCGGCGGCGCGAAGCTCATCGACGTCTACCGCGCCCTCGCCGCGAAGGGCGTCACCATCCCCGCGGGCTCCTGCCCGACGGTCGGCATCAGCGGTCTGACCCTCGGCGGCGGCCACGGCGTCGTCTCCCGCGCCTACGGTCTGACCTGCGACAGCCTCACCTCCGCGACGCTCGTCACCGCCGCGGGGAAGCTGATCAGGGCCGACAAGTCCGAGCACAAGGACCTGTTCTGGGCGCTGCGCGGCGCGGGCAACGGCCAGTTCGGCGTCGTCACGGAGCTGACGTTCCGCACCCACCCGGCCCCGCAGGCGGTCTCCGCCTACCTCACCTGGCCGTGGGCGAAGGCCGCCGCCGTGGTGAAGGCCTGGCAGGAGTGGGGCCCTTCGCAGCCGGACGAGATCTGGTCGTCGCTGCACCTCGCGGCCGTCCCCGGCGGCACTCCCACCGTCTCCGTCGCGGCCTTCTCGCTCGGCACGTACGGCGCGCTGCAGAACGCCGTCGACCGCCTCGCCGACAAGGTGGGCGCGTCCGCCCGCAGCGTCTCCCTGAAGCGCCGCGGCTACGAGGAGGCCATGGAGGTGTACGCGGGCTGCTCGTCGTTCGCGACGGACGCGCAGTGCCATCTGCCGGGCCGGACGCCGGGCCGCACCCCGACGGGCGCGCTCGGCCGGGAGACGTACGCGGCCCGCTCGGACTTCTTCGACCGCTCCCTGTCCGCCGCCGGGATCCGCGCGCTGCTCGGCCAGATCGAGCACGTGCGCGGCGAGCGCGGCACCGCGGGCAGCATCGCCCTGACCGCGCTCGGCGGCGCCATCAACCGCGTCGACCCGACGGCCACGGCGTTCGTGCACCGCCGCTCCCGGATGCTCGCCCAGTACATCGCCTCCTGGCGCGCGGGCACCTCCGGCACCGGCGCCCAGGGCTGGCTGACGGGGGCCCACGGCGCGATGCGGCGCCACGCGTCGGGCGCGGCGTACCAGAACTACACGGACCCGACGCTGACCAACTGGCGCGAGGCGTACTACGGCCCGGCGGCGCCCCGCCTGAAGAAGGTGAAGAAGGCCTACGACCCGACGCGCTTCTTCAGCTTCCCGCAGGCCCTGTGACGCCGACAGCGCCCCGAAGGGGCGCGGGGAACTGCGCGACCAGCCACGTCGGCCCCGCAGGCAGTAGACGACCCCACGTGGCAATTCCAGCGAAGCACGCGCCCGCCGCCGACCACTCCGACGGCGGGCGCCCCGCACCCGTTCGGCCCCGCCCGGACCGCCCCCGGGTGGCCCGGCGGGCGCGGGACCGCTGGCCTGGGGGCATGACACGTACCCGGATACGGATAGCCGTGGCGGGCGCGCTCTCGGGCGGCACCGGCGTGTGGCTGCTGCGCCGCCGCGGTGCGCGGGCGGCGCGCGGGCGCCTGGTGGCGCCCGGTGCCTCTACGCGGCGAGGCCCTTCTCGTCCGACCCGGCGGCCTCCTGCTCGGGCAGGGTGGCGACCGGCCGGGCGCCGCGGTGCGGCGCCCACACCAGACGGGCGGCCTTCCCCGAGCGCCCGATCGCCTTGGTGACGGGCGTGAGCAGCGCCATCGCGAGCGGCGAGAGCAGCAGCGTCACGGCGGTGCCGAGGGCGAAGCCGCCGATCACGTCGGTGGGGTAGTGCACGCCCATGAAGACGCGGCAGAAGCCCTCGACGGCGGCGAGCGCGATCCCGGCGAAGCCGAACCTGCGGTTGGCGACGAAGAGGCCGACGCCGATGGCCATGGCGAGCGTCGCGTGGTCGCTCACGAACGAGTAGTCGTTCTTGCCGTCGACCAGGACCTCGAGGCCCTGGTGGTCCTTGAAGGGGCGGGGCCGCTCCACGAAGTTCCGTATCGGCACGTTCACGAGGACGGCGATCGCGGCGGCGAGCGGGGCCCAGACGACGGCGGCGACGGAGCCGGCCGCGTCGTCGAGCGTGCCGCGCTTGCGGGCGCCCCACCAGCACCAGAGGACGAGCAGCACCAGGGCGAGCAGCAGTCCGTACTCACCGACGAACTCCATGGTGCGGGCGAACCAGCCCGGGGAGTCCTCCGCCAGGCCGTTGATGTCGTAGAGCAGGCTGACGTCGGGGTTCGACCCGGATGTGTCGAGTCCAGCCATGATGCTGCGGCCCCTTGTCTTCTCTCTCGCGGGCGCGCCGCCTGACGCGCCCTCCATCAACCCCCGTGGCCAGTGCGTGCTGTACCAGTCAAGGGAACGCACAGTCCCCTTATCTACGTTCCACTCTCCACCGAATGATCACTCAGACGTTATCGAAGAGAGACTCATCGCCGCAGCTCAGGGGGGTGTTTTAGCGGAACGTTCCAGCCAGCTCGGGCGGCGCGTGCGCCGGGCGTACGCCTCCGCTCCGGCCGCCGGTCAGATGTCCGTGCCCTCCGGCTGCGGCTGCCCCGAAGGCGCGGAAGGCTCCCCCGAAGGCTCCTCGGAAGGCTCTTCGGAGGGCCTGCCGGACGGCGGGGAGCTCGGCTCGCCGGTCGGCTTCCGGCCCTTCTCGGCGTCCTCGTCGCGCTCCTCGGGAGGCTCACTGGGCACTGCTTTTGCGCCATCTTCGGTGACGCGGGTGGCTCCGAAGTAGTCAGGGGTGTCGATGGGGTCGAAGCGGATCTTCGCGCCGGGGCGCGGCGCGTCGATCATGTAGCCGCCGCCCACATAGATACCGACGTGCCTGATGGCCCGCGAGTTGCTCAGATCGTCGGAGAAGAACACCAGGTCCCCGGGGAGCAGCTCGTCCCGCTTGGGGTGCGGCCCCGCGTTGTACTGGTCGTTGGCGACGCGCGGCAGGGGGATGCCGACGCTGCGGTACGCGGCGAGCGTGAGCCCCGAGCAGTCGAAACGGCCGCCCTGGTCGGCCGTTCCGTTGCCGCCCCACAGATACAAGGTGCCGAGCTTCTTCTGCGCGTAGTAGATGGCCCCGGCCGCCTGCCGCGACGGATTCACCCGGCCGACGGGCCTGGCGAAACTCTTCTCCAGAGTCGTGATGATCTTGACGTAGTTCTGCGTCTCGCGGTACGGGGGCACGCCTCCGTACTTGATGACCGCGTACGCGCCCGCGTTGTACGCGGCGAGCATGTTCTTCGTCGGGTCGCCGGGCGCGTCCTTCACGTACTTGGCGAGCTTGCAGTCGTACGACGCGGCGGACGGGATGGCGTCCTTGGGGTCCCACACGTCCCGGTCCCCGTCGCCGTCCCCGTCGATCCCGTGCGTGGCCCAGGTCCCCGGGATGAACTGCGCTATGCCCTGCGCCTTGGCCGGGCTCTTCGCGCCCGGGTTGAACCCGCTCTCCTGGTACAGCTGGGCGGCGAGCAGGGCCGGGTTGATGGCCTTGCACAGATTGCCCCACTTCTGCACGAGCGGCTGGTACGTGGTGGGCACGGCCCCCTTGGCGAGGCCGACGCTCCCCCGCGAGCCGCCGCCCCCGGCGACCGAGCCCGCGGCCACGAACGTGCCGATGACGAGCAGCCCGATGAACCCCATGGAGCCACTGAACGCGACGGACGCGAGCAGCCACGTCTTACGCACCGTCAACCACCCCTCGCCCACCGGGAGTACGCCGGGATCAGTGTAGATGCGGGACCGTCGCACCGGGTGGATCACCGCCCGTCCGACGGCGGATACTCGAAGCCGCACGCCCGACCCGAACCAGAAGGAGGAGGCGGCGCCCGTGGCCGACGCACGCCCCGATCCGCCCGCCGGCCTGGACTGGGTCCGCGCCGCCCCGCAGGACGAGCCGGGCCCCGGCCCCTGGATCGAGTACGCCTTCGGCCCCGGCGACGCGGTGTACCTGCGCGGGACCGGCGCCCCCGGCGAGGTCGTCACGACGACCCGCCGGAAGTGGGAGGCCTTCGTCCTGGGCGTGCGCGCGGGCGAGTTCGATCACTTCGTGGAAGGGCACTGACATGACAGCGGAACACCCCGGAACCGCGACCCGGCTGCGCCCGGCCGAGCCCGGCGACCACCCGGCGATCGTCGCGGCCGTCCGCACCTGGTGGACCGACCGCAGCCCCGCCGAGATGCGGGAACTCTCCCTGCTCCTGCCGAAGTTGTTCCTGCAGTTCTTCGCCCGTACGAGCCTCGTCCGCCAGGACGGCGACGGGGTGCGCGCCTTCCTGGTCGGCCTCCACCCGGCCGACCACCCCGACGAGGCGTACATCCACTTCGTGGGCGTCGACCCGGCGCTGCGCGGGCAGGGCGTGGGGCGCGAGCTGTACGAGACGTTCTTCCGGAACGCCGCCGCCGCGGGCCGCACCCGGGTGCGCTCGGTGACCTCCCCGACGAACACCCGCTCCATCGCCTTCCACCGCGCCCTCGGCTTCCGCCTGGAAGAGGGCGACGGGGTGGGACCGCACGGCGTCCCCGTGCACAAGGACTACGACGGACCGGGGCTCGACCGGGTCTGCTTCCTGCGAACGCTGACCGTAATCAACGATTGACGGAGCGCCAACTTTGCCGGACTGTAGGAGGGTTGGGCGCGGGGGAGGCGCCCGGCGCCCGTTCTTCTGCGCATGACGGCTGGGGGGAGCCGACGATGGAACCGAACGACCCCGGAGACAGGCCCGAGCCTCAGGACAGACCGCCGACGGACAGCGGGGCCGCGCCCGGAGCGGGGGCCACGCCCGAGGGCGAACCGGCCTCCGCGGGCGAGACCCCGGCCGACGCCCCGGCCGAGACCCCGGCCGAGGGGGAACCGGCCTCCGAAGGCGGGCCCGCGCCCGCGCCCGGCGGTGACAGCCGCCCGGAAGGCTTCGGTCCGCCCGTGGCACCGCCGCCTCCGCCCGCCGCGCCGCCCCCCGGCGCCCAGGCCCCGCCGCCCCGGCCCCCGGCGTACGGCCCGCCGCCCCAGGGACCCGCGCACGGCCCCGGACCCGGCCCCGGCTACGGCGCGCCCGCGTACGGCCCGCCTCCGGGCGCCCCGGGCCCGCCGCCCGCC
>NZ_JOJM01000133.1 GCF_000720325.1 Streptomyces sp. NRRL B-1347 | reverse complement strand
GGCGGGTGGGAAAAGGCCCGCCGCGGTAGCGGTGGGGGCGGCGGCCCGCCGGAGGCTACTCGCGCCAGGCGTTGGTGATGGGCAGCCGCCGGTCCTTGCCGAAGCCCTTGGGGGAGATCTTGGTCCCGGGCGGATACTGCCGCCGCTTGTACTCGGCGGTGTCCACCATCCGCAGCGTCTTCCCCACGAGCTCCGCGTCGAAGCCCGCGGCGACGACCGCGTCCGCGCCCTCGTCCCGGTCCACGTACCGCTCCAGGATCGCGTCCAGGACGGGATAGTCCGGCAGCGAGTCCGTGTCCACCTGGTCGGGGCGCAGCTCCGCGCTCGGCGGCTTGCTGATGGAGTTCTCGGGGATCGGCGGGGTCCCGCCGCGCTCGGCGGCGGCCCGGTTGCGCCACTCGGCGAGCCGGAAGACCGAGGTCTTGTAGACGTCCTTGATGGGCCCGTACGCGCCGACGGAGTCGCCGTACAGCGTCGAGTACCCCACCGCCAGCTCGGACTTGTTGCCCGGCGCGAGCACGATGTGGCCCTCCTGGTTGGAGATCGCCATCAGCATCGTGCCGCGCAGCCGCGACTGGAGGTTCTCCTCGGCGAGCCCGGTGAGCCCGAGGGACTCCATGTACGCGTCGAACATCGGCGCGATCGGCACGGTGCGGAGGTTGAGCCCGGTGCGCCGCGCCAGCTCCTCGGCGTCGGCGATCGAGTGCCCGGAGGAGTACCGGGACGGCATCGCGACCCCGAACACGTTCTCCGCGCCGAGCGCGTCGCAGGCGAGGGCGGCCGTCAGCGCCGAGTCGATGCCTCCGGAGAGCCCGATGAGCACGGAGCGGAAGCCGTTCTTCTGGACGTACGCGCGCAGGCCGACGACGAGGGCCGAGTAGACCTCCTCGTCGTCGTCGAGGCGCTCCGCGTACGTGCCGGTGTGCTCGGCCTCGTACGGCGCGAGCGGCTCGGCGGAGAGCGTGACGTGCTCGACGCGCAGGCCGTCGTCCACGACGCCCGACGGCGGCTGCGCGGCGGCCGCGGGCAGCTCCAGGTCGAGGACCACGCAGCCCTCGGCGAACTGCGGGGCCCGCGCGACGACTTCGCCGTCCTTGTCGACGACGATCGAGTCGCCGTCGAAGACCAGCTCGTCCTGACCGCCCGTCATCGCCAGGTACGCGGTGGTGCAGCCCGCCTCCTGCGCCCGCTTGCGGACCAGTTCGAGCCGCTGGTCGTCCTTGTTCTGCTCGTACGGGGACGCGTTGATGGACAGCAGCAGGCCGGCCCCGGCCGTGCGGGTCGCCGGGACGCGGCCGCCGTCCTGCCACAGGTCCTCGCAGATCGCGAGCGCCACGTCGACGCCGTGGACGCGTACGACCGGGAGCGTCTCGCCCGGCACGAAGTAGCGGAACTCGTCGAAGACGCCGTAGTTGGGCAGGTGGTGCTTGGAGAAGGTGAGCGCCACCTCGCCGCGGTGCAGCACCGCCGCCGCGTTGCGCGGCGCTCCCGCGGGCTGGCCGTAGCGCGGCTTGGCCTCGTCGCTGCGGTCCAGATAGCCGACGACGACGGGCAGTTCGCCCAGGCCCTCGTCGCGGATGCGGACCGCGAGCGCGCGCAGGGCCTGACGGGACGCCTCCACGAAGGAGGAACGCAGGGCGAGGTCCTCCACCGGATAGCCGGTGAGTGCCATCTCCGGGAACGCGACGAGGTGCGCGCCCTGTTCGGCGGAGTGCCGGGTCCAGCGGAGGACCGCGTCCGCGTTCTTGGTGAGGTCGCCGACGGTGGAGTCGATCTGATTCAGCGCAAGGCGTAGTTGAGGCACGGCCCCAGTGTAATCGTCAACCCGACGCGATGCCCCTGGGACGGGCGGCGGACGACCGCCCAGGAGCACCGCGTCGTGGCGGCGACCCGGGTCAGGAGCGGTAGCCGAGGACCGTCATCATGCCCGCTTCCGCGTGGTACACGTTGTGACAGTGGATCATCCACAGGCCCGGATTGTCCGCCTCGAAGTCCACCGTCAGGCGGCCGTTCGGCAGCACGATCGCGGTGTCCTTGCGGGGGCGTCCTGGGGCGCTCGCCACGGCGAAGGTGTGGCCGTGCAGGTGGAGGGGGTGCCACATGGACGTGGAGTTGCTGAACTCCAGGCGCACGCGCTCGCCCGCGCGCACGGGGTGCCGCTGGTTCGGCGCGTACGGCTTCTTGTCGAAGGCCCAGTCGTATTTCTCCATGCCTCCCGTCAGCCGGATCTTGATGGTGCGGTCGGGGTCGCCCGGCTTGAGGGCCACCGATTCGTCCGCCGTGAGGCGCTCGGCGAGCACGACGCGGCCCTTGAGCTCCTTGGGCCGCACCGACGGTGACGGCGCGCGGCCGCCGCCCGTGCGGAGCACCGCCTGGGCCGCCGCCTTCTTGCCCTCGGCCACGGCGGTCAGCGGGAAGACGCCGTCCTTGGCGGTGACCAGGACGTCATACCGCTCGCCCATGCCGATGAGCAGGGCGTCGGCCTTCTGGTGCCGCACCGGGAAGCCGTCCGTGTGCGTGACCGTCAGCTCGTGGCCGCCGAGCGCCACCCGGAAGGCGGTGTCACCGCCCGCGTTGATCAGGCGTAGCCGGATGCGGTCGCCGGGGCGGGCGCGGAAGGAGGACGGGGCCTTGGGGGTGCGGCCATTGATCAGATAGTGCGGATACGCCACATCGCCCGCGTCCCGGCCGAGGAGGTCGCTGGTGGACCCCATGAGCATGCGGGAGGGGCCCTTGGGGGTGGGCTCGGGGGACGCCTTCCCGGCGCCGGTCAGGGCGGTGCGGGACATGTGCCCCTCGTGCCCCGAACCGCCGGAGCCGCCGGAGCCCTCCGAACCGCCGGAGCCGTGGTCCATGCCGCCGCCCATGTCCATGCCGCCCCGCAGCTCCGCGAGGACCGCGTCGGGGGTGGAGCCGGCCACGCCGTCGACCCAGTCGTCGAGGACGACCACCCACTCCTTGTCGTACGTCAGGGGCTCCTTGGGGTCGTCGATGATCAAGGGCGCGTACAGCCCCCGGTCCTGCTGGGTGCCGGAGTGCGGGTGGAACCAGTACGTGCCCGGGTGCGGGACCTTGAAGCGGTACGTGAAGTCGGCGCCGGGCTTGATGTCCCGCTGGGTGAGGCCGGGGACGCCGTCCATGTCGTTGCGCAGCGCGAGGCCGTGCCAGTGCAGGCTGGTGGGCTGCGGGAGGTGGTTGGCGAGGGTGAGCGACAGGGTGTCGCCCGCCGTCGCGCGGATCTCCTTGCCGGGCAGCGCGTCGCCGTACGCCCAGGACTTGACCGTGCGGCCGCCCAGGTCGAGCGTCGTCGGCATGGCCATGAGCTTCAGCTCGCGGAGGCGGCCGCCGCCCGGGCGCTTCTTCTCGGCGGCGGCGACCTCGGGTCCGGTGGGCGTCACATAGCCCTTCGAACCGGCCGAAGGGCCGCCCTCGCCGCCGTGGCCGGAGTGCGAGCCGCCGCCGGAGCCGCCGGAGCAGGCCGCGACGAGCCCCGTCCCCGCGGTGGCGAGTGCGGCGCCGAGCAGGGCGCGGCGCGATGTGTGCGGGGTGCGCTGGGTGTGGGTGCGCATGAGTGAAGACACCTCGTCCGTACTGAGTGGTGCGTGCAGAAGGGCGCGTCTGCTGCTTCTGGTACACCGCTCCGGCCCCGGAGGTTCCCACCGCGGCACGGGCAGCGCGAAGCAGCCGGTACGGCGGCCTAGATCCGCAGCACGGAGAGACGGGCGAGGAGTGCGCGCGGCGGCGGGGGGTCGGGCCACGGCGCGGCCCGGAGCCCGGCGGGCAGCCGGACGGGCGCGGCCACCGGCGGCCGCGCCGCCGCCGCGCCGAACAGGGCGAGCACGAGGGCACCGCCCAGGACGGCCAGGCACACGGACATCGGGTCCATGCCGGTGTCGTGGGAAGGGGGTTCGGGCGCGGAGGCCGTGCGGGCGACGGCCTCGTCGGCGAGGCCCGCCCGCGTGCCGCCGGTCTCGTGACCCGCGGCCATGGGGACGGCGGCACCCGCGTGCGCGACGGCCTCCGTCTCGGAGCCCCGGGCGGCCGCGTGCCCCACCCCGTGCCGGGCGCCGTCCGCCACGCGCGCGTGGTCCGAGGGCGCCGATCCGCCCCCGTGCTCCTGGGGATGCCCCAACGTGTGCATCGTCACGATGCCGAACAGCAGCGCCACGAGGAGCAGGAATCCGCTCGCGCTCGTCGGCTGCCGCTTCGGGGTCATGGGCGGGAGCCTACCCCTCCCCGGTATGGGGCGATGTGCGGGGGCCGCGAGAAACATTGATCATGAACCCATGACGACTACGGACAAGCCCGGACAGAGCGCGGGCGATACGACGGCGGCCGATGAGGCCGCGGCGGCCATGAAGGCCGGTGAAGCCGGGGCCGCGGAGTTCGGGGAGGACACCGGGACCTCACGCCAGTTCATCTCCTGGGTGACGCTCGCCCTGATGACCACCGCCTCCGTGGCGAGCCTGCGGCCCTCGCCCGCCATGGCCATCTACGGCCTCGCCGCCGTCTTCCTGTACCTCCTGCCCGCCGTGGTCTTCCTGCTGCCCACGGCCCTCGTCGGCGCGGAGCTGGCCTCCGGGTGGACGGGCGGCATCTACCGGTGGGTGAGCGAGGCGCTCGGCAAGCCGCTCGGATTCGTCGCGGTGTGGTGCCAGTTCGCGATGACGATCGCGTACTACCCGAGCCTGCTCGCCTACGTGGCCTCGACGTTCGCCTACGTCGTCCATCCGAGCCTCGCCGAGGACGGCCTCTACGTGGCCATCGTCATCGTCGTCATCTACTGGACCGGCGTGTGGATCACCTCACGCGGCACCAAGACCGTCGCGGGCCTCTCGTCCCTCGGCCTGGTGATCGGCACCCTCATCCCGGGCGTCGTGCTCGTCGCCCTCGGCATCGTCTTCCTGGGGCAGGGCAACGAGCCCGCCGCGCCGATGACCGGCGACCACTGGCTGCCGCCGTGGACGGGCCTCGCCAGCCTCGTCCTCATCGTCAACAACTTCCTGTCGTACGCCGGCATGGAGATGAACGGCGTCCACGTGTCGTCGCTGCGGCACCCGCGCGCGGAGTACCCGCGGTCGATCTTCCTGGCCACCGGTCTGGTCCTGCTGATCTTCATCGTTCCCGCCCTGGCCATCAGCTGGGTCATGCCGTCCGAGGAGCTCAGCCTCACCGCCGGACTCATGCAGGCCTTCCAGGCGTTCTTCGACCACTTCCACGTCGGCTGGATGACGAAGGTCGTCGGCATCATGCTCGTCATGGCCGCGCTCGGCGGCATGCTGACGTGGCTCGCGGGACCCGCGAAGGGCCTGGTGACGCTCGCCCGGCAGGAGGGCTATCTGCCGCCGGTCCTGCAGCGCTTCAACAAGCACGGCGTGCCCCTGAACATCATGATCGCGCAGGGTGTGATCACCACCCTGATCGGTGTCCTCTACGCGTTCAGCGACGACGTCTCCAGCGCGTACTGGATGTTCTCCGTGATCACCGTGCAGATCTACCTCATCGCGTACCTGCTGATGTTCGTGGCCGTGGTGCGGCTGCGCCGCACCCAGCCGCACGTCCAGCGCGGCTTCGTCGTGCCCGCCGTCACGATCGTCGCGGGGGTCGGCTTCGTCGCCTCGGCGTGCGCGCTCTTCATCGGCTTCGTGCCGCCGGACCAGTTCGGCGACGCGCCGCTGTGGCGCTATCTGCTGATCGTCGGCGGCGGGCTGCTCACGATCGGCGTGGCCGCGCCTGCCGCGTTCCTCAAGTTCCGCAAACCGGAATGGATCCACCCCGATCACCAGGGCGCGCATGCGCCCGACTAGCCTCGGTACGCGTATGCCCCCCACGCCCCGAGACGCCGACGCGCCCCGCGCCGTCCGCGCGGCCGTGGCCGTCCTCCTGGTCGCCGGCGCCGCCGCGTACACCTCCTGGGCCCTCGAAGCGGTCCTGCCGACCGGACTCTCCCCGCTGCGGACGTACGTCAGCGAACTCGCCGCCGAGGACCAGCCGTACGGGGCCTTCTACCGGGCGGTGGACTTCGCCGCGGGCGTGCTGGTGTGCGCGGGAGCCGTGGTCGGCCTGGTGCGGCTGCGCTGCCGGAGCGCCGTGCCCCGCGTCCGCGCCCTGTCCGCCCTCGGCTGGGCCGGGCTCGTCCTCTTCGGCGCGGCCACGGCCGCCGACGCGCGGCTGTTTCCGCTGAGCTGCGCGCCCACCGTGGACGCGGCGTGCCTCGCGCGGGAGCGGGCCGGGCTCGTGCCCGCCACGCACTCCGCGCACGCGGTCAGCAGCAGCGTGGCGGTGGCCGGGGCGCTGGTGGGGATGGTGCTCCTGACGGCGGCCGTACGACGCGCGGGAGCGGGCGGGGCGCGGCAGCGGACCCTGCTCGCGGTGCTCGTGGCCGTCGAACTCGCCGCCACCGTCTGGACCCTCGCGGCCGTCTTCGCCTTCGACGCCGGGCACGGCACGTGGGGGCTCGGCATCGGTCAGCGGCTCCAGGTGCTGATGATCGCCGTGTGGCTGGTGTGCCTGGCGTGGCTCGTGCTCGTACGACGGCGGAGGTGAACCGAGCGTGTTCGTACGGATCGACGGGGTGCCGCACCACGTCGACGTGACCGGGCAGGGCCCGGTCTGCGTGCTCAGCGCGGGGCTGGGGCTCGCGTCGTTCGAATGGGACCCGGTGGTCGAACTGCTCGCCCCCACGCGCACCGTCGTCCGCTTCGACCGCCCCGGGCTCGGCCGCAGCGGGCCCGCGCGCGAGGCGCCGACGCTCGCGGGGGAGGCGGAGCGCGTCGCCCGCGTCCTGGCGGCCGTGGGCCTGGGGGAGCGGGCCGTGACGGTCGTGGGGCACTCGCTGGCCGGGTTCCACGCGGAGGCGTTCGCGCGGCGGTATCCGGGGCGGGCGGCCGGGCTCGTTCTCGTCGACTCCAGCGTGGAGGAGCGGACGCGGGCGCTGCCCGCGCGCGGGTCGCGGGTCGCGGGGGCGCGCGCGTGCGGGGCCGCGCTCGGCGCGGTGGGGGTGCCGCGGGCGCTCGGGCCGCTGCTGCGGGGCGGGGGCGTGCCGCGTCGGCTGCGGGCGGTGTACGGGCTGAGCCGGGTGTGGCGGGCCGGGCTCGTCGAGTACGTGACGTACGGCGACGTGGCGCATGAACTCGCCCTGCTCAGGCGGGAGGCCGGGCTTGCGGGGGCGCCGGTGGCGGTGCTCGCGGCGGGCCCTGCGGGCGCGAGCCGCTGGGTGTCCCGGCAGCGCGCCCTGGCGGACTCCCTCGGGGCGTCCTTCCGGGCCCTGCGCCCCGCGGGCCACCTCCTGATGCGGGACCGCCCCCACGAGGTCGCCGAGACGATCCTGGCCACGCGCTAGCCGGACGGGCCTCGCTGCAACGGCCGCGCGGCACCTGGGGCTGCGCCCACCCCGCCCCAAGCTCTCGGCTCCGCTGGAGCAGGGGATGCCCCACTCGCCCTGCGGGACGATTGCCCACAGCGTGGGGGGGGGGAGGGGCGGTCCGGTCCCACCCGCCCCCACCCCGGGCACACGGCCCCGAGGCAAGGGCGCCCACCCACTCCCCAGCGACACAGGGCCGCGCTGCGCGCCGCCGGGACAGCCCCACCCACC
>NZ_JOJM01000132.1 GCF_000720325.1 Streptomyces sp. NRRL B-1347 | reverse complement strand
CAGCGGACGAGAACAGCACGAACGCCGACAGGTCCAGACCCGCCGTCAGCTCGTGGAGATTCACCGCCGCGTCCACCTTCGGACGCAGCACCGTGTCCAGCCGCTCCGCGGTGAGGGAGGTGAGGATGCCGTCGTCGACGACACCCGCCACGTGCACGACGGCACTCAGCTCGGCACGCACCTCGTCCAGGAGGGCGGCCAGCGCGTCCCGGTCGGCGACGTCGCACGCGGCGATCCGCACCCGCGCACCCAACTCCTCCAGCTCGGCCCGCACTTCATCCGCACCAGGAGCGTCGGCACCACGCCGCGAGACCAGCAGCAAGTCCCGTACGCCGTGCTCACCGGCCAGGTGCCGGGCCACCACCCGGCCCAGACCGCCCAGAGCACCCGTGACGAGCACGGTCCCCTCGGTCCTGAACACCGGCGGCAGGGTCAGGACGACCTTGCCGACGTGCCGGGCCTGGCTCAGGTACCGGAACGCCTCCGGCGCCCGGCGCACGTCCCACGCCTTGACCGGCAGCGGCTTCAGCACACCCCGTCGGTCTTGCCCATCTCCACGAAACGCCCGCCACGCGGCAGCAACCGCAGCGAAGCATCCACGAACTCCCTCGCCAGGGAGTTGAGGACGACGTCCACACCCCGGCCGTCGCTGGCCGCGAGCACGGTCGCCTCGAAGTCCAGGGTGCGGGAGGAGGCGATGTGGCTGTCCTCGATGCCGAGGTCCCGCAGGACGCCCCACTTCCCGGCGCTGGCCGTGCCGTACACCTCGGCGCCGAAGTGCCGGGCCAGCTGCACCGCCGCCATGCCCACACCACCGGCCGCCGCGTGCACCAGCAGCGACTGCCCCTCCTGGAGGTCAGCCAGGTCACGCAGCGCGTAGTACGCGGTCAGGAACACCGTCGGCACCGACGCCGCCTGAGCGAAGGACCAGCCCTCCGGAATCCGCGCCACCATGCGCGCGTCGGCCACGGCGAGCGGGCCGAAGCCACCGTCGATGAGGCCCAGGACGTGGTCACCGACGGCGAGGCCGCTCACTTCGGAGCCCACCTCGACGACGACACCAGCGCCTTCGGTGCCCATCACCGCGTCGCCCGGGTACATGCCCAACGCGATCAGCGCGTCACGGAAGTTGACACCCGCCGCGCGCACCTCGACACGCACCTCACCCACGCCAAGCGGCCTGCCGGCCCACTCCGGGGCGTCCTCGGCGACCGGCAGCAGCGCGAGGTTCTCCAGCGTGCCCCGGTCCGTCACACCCAGCTGCCAGGCCTCGCCCGCCGGAACGCCGAGGGTCGTGACGCCCGCGGCGGCGCGCATCAGGCGCGGCGCCCACACCACGTCCCCGCGTACGGCGATCTGGCCGCGGACACCACGTCACCAGCGCCCACACCCACGGCACCCGATGTCACCACGACCAGGCGGGAGTCCTCGCCGCCCTCGAAGGACAGCCACTCCCCCGCCACCGTCAGGACGTCGTTCAAGGTGGCGCGCACCGAAGCGGCCGTACCGCCGTCGTGCTCTTCGCCGACGCAAGCCACGAACACCGACTCCGGGACGGTGGCCCCGCCGCCGACCGCCGCGGCGAGCGCCGCCACGTCCGCGTACGCCGCCACCGCCGCACCGGCGCCCTCCAGCGCCTCCCGCAGGCCCAACTCGTCCGCGCCCAGCACGGCATATGTGGCACCGGCCGTCGCGGCAGGGGCGGACACCACGCTCCAGTCCACCCGGAACAGCGAGTCGTCGTCGGCGCCGGACGCGGCGTCCAGTTCGCCTGCCGCGAGGGCGCGCAGGACGAGGGAGTCCACCGCGGCGACGGGCTTGCCGGTCTCGTCCGCGGCGGTCAGGGTCACCGCTCCGGACTCGGCGGGCGTGAGGCGGACGCGCAGCGTCGCGGCGCCGCTCGCGTACAGCGAGACGCCTGTCCACGAGAACGGAAGCCGCGCCCCCGCCCCTTCGGCGCCCACGGCGGTGAGGGCGAGGCCGTGCAGGCCTGCGTCGAGCAGTGCCGGGTGCAGGCCGTACCCACCGGCCTCGTCGCGCTCGGCCTCCGGCAGGGCGACCTCCGCGAAGACCTCGTCGCCGCGCCGCCAGGCCGCGCGTACGCCCTGGAAGGCCGAGCCGTAGTCGAGGCCCGCGGTGGCGAAGCCCGCGTAGAGCTCGCCGGTGTCCACGGCGGTGGCACCGGCCGGGGGCCACTGCGCGAGATCGGTGTCCTGCCGCGCGGCGCGGCCGGGTTCGGCGACGGCGAGGACGCCCGCCGCGTGCCGGATCCACGGCTCGTCCGGCACGTCGTTCTGACGCCGCGAGTGCAGCGTGAAGGTGCGGCGTCCGGACTCGTCCGGCTCCTCCACCCACAGCTGGAGCTGTACGCCGCCGTCCTCGGGCAGGACGAGCGGGGCTTCCAGGATCAGCTCTTCGAGCAGGTCGCAGCCGACCTCGTCACCGGCCCGCACGGCCAGTTCGACGAAGGCCGTGCCGGGCAGCAGCGTCCGTCCGGCGACGACGTGGTCGCCGAGCCAGGCGTGCGCGTCGACCGACAGCAGGCTCGTGAACAGGCGCGCCTCGCTCCCGGCGACCTCGACGGCCGCGCCGAGCAGCGGGTGGTCCGCGGCGGCGAGCCCGGCCGACGTCACGTCGCCGGTGAGCGCCGGGGCGTGCAGCCAGTAGCTCTGCCGCTGGAAGGCGTAGGTGGGCAGGCCGACGCGGTGGCGCGACTCGACCGGGGCGTACAGCGGCGCCCAGTCGACGGCGATGCCGCGTACGTGCAGCTTGGCGAGCGCCGTGAGGAAGGCGTCGGCCTCGGGGCGGTCCTTGCGGGTGGCCGCGACGAGGCCGGACTGGCTCTCCGGCTCGGTGAGCGTGTCGTGCGCCATCGCCGTGAGCACGGAGTCCGGGCCCAGTTCGAGGAGGGTGGAGGCACCGAAGCCGGTGAGGGCGTTCAGGCCGTCGTGGAAGCGCACGGCCTCGCGGATGTGGCGCACCCAGTACTCGGGGTCCTTCAGCTCGGCGGGCCGCGCGAGCGCGCCGGTGAGGTTGGAGACGACCGGAAGCGTCGGGTCCTGGTAGGTGAGGCCCGTGGCGACCTCGCGGAAGTCCTCCAGGGCCGGGTCCATCAGCGGCGAGTGGAAGGCGTGGGAGACCTTCAGCCACTTCACCTTGCGGCCTTCACCGCGCAGGGTCTGCTCCAGGCCCTCCAGCGCCACGCGGTCACCGGAGAGCACCAGCTGCGCCGGACCGTTCACGGCGGCTACGCCCACGCGGTCCGCGATGCCGTCGAGCAGAGGCAGGACGTCCGCTTCCTCCGCCTGCACAGCGAGCATCGCCCCGCCCTCGGGCAGCGCCTGCATCAACCGGCCCCGGGCCGCGACCAGTCGGGCCGCGTCCTCCAGGGACCACAGCCCGGCCACGTACGCGGCGGCCAGCTCACCGATCGAGTGACCGCCCACGATCTCCGGACGTACGCCGAAGGACTCCGCGAGGCGGAACAGGGCGACTTCCATCGCGAACAAAGCGGGCTGCGCGTAGCCGGTCTGCTCCAGGAGGTCCGCGTCCGGACCATACATCACGCTCTGGAGCGAACGTTCTATCCACGGATCTATATGGGCACACACCTCGTCCAGCGCCGCCGCGAAGACCGGAAACGTCTCGTACAACTCGCGGCCCATGCCGAGCCGCTGACTTCCCTGGCCGGTGAAGACGACGCCCAGGCGGCCTTCGGCGACGGCGCCCGAGACGGCCGCCGGGCCGCCGGTGGTCAGTGACTCCAGGCCGGTCAGGAAGTCCTCGCGGGTGCGGCCGATGACGACCGCCCGGTGCTCGTGCAGGGCACGGCTGGACAGGAGCGACCAGCCGACCTCGACGGCGTCGAGGCCCGCGTCGGCCGTGACGTGCGCGCGCAGCCGCTCGGCCTGGGCCCGCAGCGCCTCCGCGCTCCGGGCGGACACCAGCCACGGCACGGCCGTGACCGGCGCGACCGGCTCCACGGTCTCCGTGGTCTCCTCGACCGGTGCCTGCTCCACGATGACGTGGGCGTTGGTGCCGCTCACGCCGAAGGAGGAGACACCGGCGCGGCGGGGCGTGCCGGCCTCGCGCTCGTCCCACGGCCGCGACTCGGTGAGCAGTTCCACCGCACCCGCGGACCAGTCGACGTGCGTGCTCGGCCGGTCCACGTGCAGGGACTGCGGCAGCACGCCCTCGCGCATCGCCATGACCATCTTCATGACGCCCGCGACACCGGCCGCGGCCTGGGTGTGCCCGATGTTGGACTTGATGGAGCCCAGCCACAGCGGCCGGTCGCCGGAGCGCTCCTGGCCGTACGTGGCGAGCAGGGCCTGCGCCTCGATGGGGTCGCCGAGGGTGGTGCCCGTGCCGTGGCCCTCCACGGCGTCGATCTGCTCGGGCGCGAGGTGGGCGTTGGCGAGGGCCTGGAGGATGACGCGCTGCTGGGAGGGGCCGTTGGGGGCAGTGAGGCCGTTGCTGGCGCCGTCCTGGTTCACTGCGGAGCCCCGGACGACGGCC
Organism: Streptomyces sp. NRRL B-1347; assembly: GCF_000720325.1. Lineage (GTDB taxonomy): Bacteria > Actinomycetota > Actinomycetes > Streptomycetales > Streptomycetaceae > Streptomyces. The sequence goes on along the minus strand of NZ_JOJM01000132.1, from coordinate 4,526 downwards.
AGGACCTCGTGGCCGTTGCGGCGGGCGTCCGACAGACGCTCCAGGAGGAGCAGGCCCGCGCCCTCGCCCCAGCCGGTGCCGTCGGCGGCGTCGGCGTACGGCTTGCAGCGGCCGTCGCCCGCGAGGCCGCGCTGCTTGCTGAAGTCGACGAAGGTGCCCGGCGTGAACATCACGGTGACGCCGCCCGCGAGGGCGAGGGTGCACTCGCCCTGGCGCAGCGCCTGGACGGCCAGGTGCAGGGCGACGAGCGACGAGGAGCAGGCCGTGTCGATGGTGACGGCGGGGCCTTCGAGGCCGAAGGTGTAGGCGACCCGGCCGGAGACGATGCTGCTGGACGCGCCGGTGCCGAGGTAGCCCTCGACGTCCTCGGGCACGGAGTGCAGGCGCGAGGCGTAGTCGTGGTACATGACGCCCGCGAAGACGCCGGTGCGGCTGCCGCGCAGCGAGGCCGGGTCGATGCCCGCCCGCTCGAACACCTCCCACGAGGTCTCCAGGAGGAGCCGCTGCTGCGGGTCGGTGGCCAGGGCCTCGCGCGGCGATATCCCGAAGAACGAGGCGTCGAACTCGTCGGCCTCGTGCAGGAAGCCGCCCTCGCGGGCGTAGGACGTACCGGAGTTGTCGGGGTCCGGGTCGTAGAGCGCGTCGGCGTCCCAGCCGCGGTTGGTGGGGAACGGCGTCAGCGCGTCGGTGCCCTGCGCGACGAGCTGCCACAGCTCCTCGGGGGTGCGGACGCCGCCGGGGTAGCGGCAGCTCATCGCGACGATCGCGATGGGCTCCTGGTCCCGCTCCTCCACCTCGCGCAGACGGCGACGAGCTTGACGCAAGTCGGATGTCGTCCGCTTGAGGTAATCCCGAAGCTTCTCCTCGTTCGACATCTCTCGTCAGCTCCTCGTGGTGTTGATAAAGGCCGCGCTCAGCGCGCCGGTCGTACGGTTCACTTCGGGTCTTTCGGCTGCTTCGGGCACGTCAGGTGAGGCCGAGCTCGTCGTCGAGCGCGTCGAAGAGTTCCTCGTCCGAGACCGCGTCCAGGTCCAGGTCGAGGTCGTCGTCCGCCGGTCCGCCCGCCTTGGCGCCCTGGCCCTGGAGGGCGCTCCAGCGCGACAGGAGGGTCTGGAGCCGGATGGTGATCTTCGATTGGGCGATGCTGTCCGCTTCCGTCGCGAGCAGGGCCGACTCCAGGCGGTCCAGCTCGTCGAGCACGGAGAGGCCGCCGCCGTTCCCGCCGTCGCCGAGCGGCAGCGCGGTGGCGAGGTGGGCCGCGAGGGCGGCCGGGGTCGGGTAGTCGAAGATCAGCGTGGCGGGCAGCCGCAGGCCGGTGGCCCCGTTCACGGCGTTGCGCAGTTCGACGGCGGTGAGCGAGTCGAAGCCCAGCTCCCGGAAGGCGCGGTGGGCCTCCACGGCCGCCGCGGACTCGTAGCCGAGGACGGCCGCCACGTGCGTGCAGACCAGTTCGGTGAGCACCTTGTCGCGCTCGGCCGCGTCGAGCCCCGCCAGCTGGGCGAGCAGGGGTGCCTGGCCCGCCGGTTCGGCCGCGGCCGCGCCCGCCGCGGCGCGCCGGGCCGGGGTGCGGACGAGGCCGCGCAGCAGCGCCGGTACGCCGTCGGCGTCGGTCTCCGCCGCGGCCCGCAGGGACGCCGCGTCCAGGCGGAGGGGGACGAGGGCGGCGGGCGCGTCGGCCGTGGTGACCGCCGCGTCGAGGAGGGCCAGGCCCTCCTCCGTGGACAGCGGGGCGACGCCGCCGCGGGCCATGCGCTGGAGGTCGGCGTCGGCGAGGCCGCCCGTCATCGCGCTGTCCTGGGCCCACATGCCCCAGGCGAGCGAGGTCGCCGGGAGGCCCTGTGCGCGGCGGGAGGCCGCGAGGGCGTCCAGGAAGCTGTTGGCGGCCGCGTAGTTCGCCTGGCCCGCGCCGCCGAGGATCCCGGCGGCGGAGGAGAACAGGACGAAGGCGGACAGGTCGCGCCCCGCGGTGAGCTCGTGCAGGTTGAGCGCCGCGTTCACCTTGGCGCGCAGCACGGTGTCGACGCGCTCCGGGGTGAGGGACGTGACGACGCCGTCGTCGAGGACGCCCGCGACGTGCACGACCGCCGAGACGTCCGCGCCCTCGTCGTCGAGGAGCCGGGCCAGGGCGTCCCGGTCGGCCACGTCGCACGCGGCGACCGTCACGCGGGTGCCGAACTCGGCGAGTTCGGCGCGCAGTTCGTCCGCTCCCGCGGCCTGCGGGCCGCGGCGTGAGACGAGCAGCAGGTCGCGTACGCCGTGGTACGCGGCCAGGTGCCGCACCACCTGGCGTCCCAGGCCGCCGAACGCGCCCGTCACGAGGACGGAGCCCTTGCCCCAGGGGGTGTCGTTCCCTCCGGTGGTTGCGACGCGGGACAGGCGCGGCACGTACGCCGCGGTACCCCGCACCGCCACCTCGGGCTCACCCGACGCGAGTACGGCAGCAAGGACCGACTCGTCGGTGTCGGCGTCGGTGTCGGTGTCGGTGTCCACGAGGACGAACCGGCCCGGGTGTTCGGAGCGGGCCGAGCGCACCAGACCCCACACGGCCGCGCCGACCGGGTCCACCACGCCGTCACCGGCGGCGACGGCGCCGCGCGTCACCACCACCAGCGGCAGCGTCTCGTACCGCGCGTCGGCCAGCAGGCCCTGCACCACGCCGAGCGCCTCGGCAAGGCGTGCCGACACGGTCTCCGGGCTCATCGCGCCCTCGGTGCCACCGGCCCGCCACACCACGGCGTCCGGAAGCTCCTCGCTCGCGCCGAGGTCCTCGTAGGAGGCCAGCGCGAGCCTGGCGGCGGACGGCAGCGGCTGCGGGCGCCACTCCACTCGGAACATCGAGTCGTCGGCCGCGCCGCCGCCGAGCCGGTCCACCGCGACCGGCCGGAACACCAGCGAGTCGACGGTGGCGACCGGGTCGCCGAGCCCGTCCGCGACGGCGAGGGACACGCCGTCGTCGCCCGTGGGGGCGAGCCGGACGCGCAGCGTCGTCGCCCCGGTCGCGTGCAGCGAGACACCGCTCCAGGCGAACGGCAGCCGCGCGCCTTCGCCCTCGGCCCCGGTGTCCCGGAGCACGCCGAGGCCGAGCACGTGCAGGGCCGCGTCGAGGAGCGCGGGGTGCAGCCGGAAGGCCTCCGCGCTGTCGGCCTGCCCCTCCGGGAGCGCGACCTCGGCGAACACCTCGTCGCCGCGCCGCCAGGCGGCACGCAGCCCCTGGAAGGCCTCCCCGTACGCGAAGCCCAGCCCCGTCAAGTGCTGGTAGAGGCCCTCGACATCGACCTCGGCCGCGTCGCGCGGCGGCCACTCGGCGAGCCGGAACTCCGGCTGCCGCAGCCCGCTGTCGGCGAGCACACCGGTGGCGTGCGCGGTCCACCCGCCGTCGGCCGCGTAGTCGTCGCGCTCCTCGCGGGAGTGCAGGACGACCGCGCGCCGCCCGTCCGCGTCCTTCGCGCCCACGGCGACCTGGAGCTGTACGGCCCCACGCTCCGGCAGCACCAGCGGGGATGCCAGGGTCAGCTCCTCCAGGACACCGCAGCCGACCTCGTCACCGGCCCGCACGGCCAGCTCGACGAACGCCGTACCGGGCAGCAGCACCCGGCCCGCCACCGCGTGATCCGCCAGCCAGGGGTGGGTGCGCAGCGAGAGCCGCCCGGTGAAGAGGTGGCCGTCCGAGTCGGCCAGCGGCACCGCCGCGCCCAGGAGCGGGTGCCCCGCCGCGACCAGTCCGGTCGCCGACACGTCGCCCGCCGAGCCCACGGCCGCGCTCGGCCAGTAGCGCCGGCGCTGGAAGGCGTAGGTGGGCAGCTCGACACGGCGACGCGTCCCGGCGTACAGCGGCGTCCAGTCGACCTCGACCCCGCGTACGTGCAGCTGCGCGAGGGCGGTGAGGAACGTACCGGGCTCCACGCGGTCCTTGCGGACGGTGGCGATCAGGCCCTTCTGCGCGGCGGGTTCGATGAGTGTGTCGTGCGCCATCGCGGTGAGGACGGCGTCCGGGCCCAGTTCCAGGAGCGTGGAGACGCCGTACCCGGTGAGGGCGTTCAGACCGTCGTGGAAGCGCACGGCCTCGCGTACGTGGCGGACCCAGTACTCCGGGTCCTTCAGTTCGGCGGTGTCCGCCAGCTCGCCGGTGAGGTTGGAGACCACCGGGAGCGTCACGTCCTGGTACGTCAGCTGCTGTGCCACGCGCCGGAAGTCGCCCAGGACGGGGTCCATGAGCGGCGAGTGGAAGGCGTGCGACACCTTCAGCCACTTCACCTTGCGGCCCTGACCGCGCAGCACCTCCTCCAAGCCTTCGAGAGCTGCGCGCTCGCCGGAGAGCACGATCTGCGCGGGCCCGTTCACGGCCGCCACACCCACGCGGTCCGAGACGCCCGCCAGCAGCGGCAGGACGTCAGCCTCCGCGATCTGCGCGGCCAGCATCGCCCCATCCTCGGGCAGCGCCTGCATCAACCGGCCGCGAGCGGCGACCAGTTGAGCCGCGTCTTCGAGAGACCAGAGCCCGGCCACGTACGCGGCAGCCAGCTCAC
>NZ_JOJM01000131.1 GCF_000720325.1 Streptomyces sp. NRRL B-1347 | reverse complement strand
GGGTGGGCGGGAGAGACAGGCTGGACCCGGGCCACGGGAGAGCGGGAGCGCGGCCCACCCGGGGGCGCCGGGGCGCGGCTCAGCCGGGGGCGCCGGGGCACGCTCCGGCGGACATGCGCCACCCCGCCCCATTCCCGGCCCCAATCACGACAGATCCCTTCCCAAGCCGGGATGTGAGGCGCGACACTCGCAGGCGCATGAGCGTTTACGACCGCACCCCTTGAAGTGAGGGCAAGTCATGGCTCTGCAAGACGACCTGACGGCCATTCAGCGCTATGTCGACGACCTCGTCCGCACGGTGGGCCGGATCGAGCGGCAGGCCGAGCCGGAGACGGCGGGCGTCGACTTCCGCCGGGTCCGCATGGACACCGACCACCTGCGCGAGAGCGTCGCGCTGCTGCGCGCGGCCGTGGCGCCCGACGCCCCGCCCGAGCGCCCGGCCCAGGCGCCCCCGCCCCCCGCACGGCCCGCGATGGTGCCCGTGCCGGACACCCCGTACGACAGCTCCCTGTGGACGGACTCGGACGACGAGGGCCTGGGCGCCCGCCACCGCCGCGCGCCCTAGCCGCGCCCCGGCCCGCCCGCCCCGGTCCGCACGGGCCCGCGCCCGTCGTAACCCACCCGTCGACGAAGGAGTGGAGCCTCGTTGGCAACTGGTACCGAACCCCATCTGAACAAGGGCACGGCCCCCGGCGGCGTACGGCACGGCACGCGCGCCGCGATCGCCGCTGCCCATCTGCGGACGGACCGCTGGTGGCTCCAGCCCGCCGCGACCGCCGCCGGACTGTTCGCCTTCGTCGTGTATTCGACGTGGCGGGCGTTCGCCAATTCCGACTACTACGAGGCGCCGTACGTCTCGCCGTTCTACTCGCCGTGCGTCGCGGACAATTGCGAGCCGATGAAGAACGGCCCGAACTGGGAGATTTTCGGCAGCTGGTGGGGCCTGTCCCCCGCCCTGCTCATCCTCATCTTCCCGCTGGGCTTCCGGCTCACCTGCTACTACTACCGCAAGGCCTACTACCGCGGCTTCTGGGCGTCCCCGCCCGCCTGCGCGGTCGCCGAGCCGCACGCCAAGTACACCGGCGAGACGCGTTTCCCGCTGATCCTGCAGAACATCCACCGGTACTTCTTCTACGCCGCCGTACCGGTCGCGGGAATCCTCACGTACGACACGGTGCTCGCCTTCCGCGACGAGCACTACGAGTGGGGCCACATGGGCCTCGGCACGCTCGTGTTCCTGGTGAACATCGTGCTGATCTGGGCGTACACGCTCTCCTGCCACTCGTGCCGGCACATCGTCGGCGGAAAGCTCAAGCACTTCTCCAAACACCCGGTGCGCTATCGCATGTGGCAGTGGGTGGGCTGGCTGAACGGCCGTCACATGCTGCTCGCCTGGGCGTCGTTGATCAGTGTCGCGCTCGCCGACTTCTACGTGTATCTGATCGCCTCCGGCGCGTTCGACGATCCGGCACTGTTCTGACGGCGCAGACGGCACGGACGACACAGACGACGTACGCGACGTACATACGACGAATACGCAAGACGAAATAGGGGCGTTCTGATGTCTCAAGTGGAGCGGCAGCAATGGGATGTCGTCGTCGTGGGCGCCGGCGGAGCGGGCCTCCGGGCCGCGATCGAGGCGCGTGAGCAGGGCGCGCGTACGGCGGTGATCTGCAAGTCGCTGTTCGGCAAGGCGCACACGGTGATGGCCGAGGGCGGCATCGCGGCGGCCATGGCGAATGTGAACTCCGGCGACAACTGGCAGGTGCACTTCCGTGACACGCTGCGCGGCGGAAAGTTCCTCAACCAGTGGCGGATGGCGGAACTGCACGCGCGCGAGGCGCCCGACCGGGTGTGGGAACTGGAGACCTGGGGCGCGCTCTTCGACCGCACCAAGGACGGCCGGATCTCGCAGCGGAACTTCGGCGGCCACGAATATCCACGGCTCGCGCACGTCGGCGACCGTACGGGGCTCGAACTGATCCGCACCCTCCAGCAGAAGATCGTGGCCCTCCAGCAGGAGGACGAGAAGGAATTCGGCGACTACGAAGCCCGGTTGAAGGTCTTCCAGGAATGCACGGTCACGCGCGTGCTCAAGGAGGGTGAACGGGTCAGCGGCGCCTTCTGCTACGAGCGGGAGAGCGGGCGGTTCTTCGTCATCGAGGCGCCCAGCGTCGTACTCGCCACCGGCGGCATCGGCAAGTCCTTCAAGGTGACCTCGAATTCGTGGGAGTACACGGGCGACGGGCACGCGCTCGCGCTGCTCGCGGGGGCGCCGCTGCTGAACATGGAATTCGTCCAGTTCCATCCGACGGGCATGGTGTGGCCGCCCTCGGTGAAAGGCATCCTCGTCACCGAGTCCGTGCGCGGCGACGGCGGCGTGCTGCGGAACTCCGACGGCGAGCGGTTCATGTTCGATTACATTCCGGACGTCTTCAAGGAGAAGTACGCGGAGTCACCGGAGGAGGGCGACCGCTGGTACGAGGACCCGGACCACAACCGCCGCCCGCCCGAGCTGCTGCCCAGGGACGAGGTGGCGCGGGCCATCAACTCCGAGGTGAAGGCCGGGCGCGGCTCTCCGCACGGCGGGGTGTTCCTCGACGTGTCCACGCGGATGCCCGCCGAGGTGATCCGGCGCCGCCTGCCGTCGATGTACCACCAGTTCAAGGAGCTGGCGGACGTCGACATCACCGCGGAGGCGATGGAGGTCGGCCCGACCTGTCACTACGTGATGGGCGGCGTCGCGGTCGACTCCGACACGGCGGCGGCACAGGGCGTGCCGGGCCTGTTCGCGGCCGGCGAGGTCGCGGGCGGCATGCACGGCTCCAACCGCCTCGGCGGGAACTCCCTGTCCGACCTGCTCGTGTTCGGCCGCCGTGCCGGTCTCTACGCGGCGCGGTACGCGGCCGAGCTGGCGGTGCGCCCGCTGGTGGACGAGCCGCAGCTGGACACCGCGGCGGCGGAGGCCCTGCGCCCGTTCAGCGCGGAGGGCCCCTCGGACGGGGCGACTCCGGAGAACCCGTACACGCTCCACCAGGAGCTCCAGCAGGCCATGAACGACCTGGTCGGCATCATCCGCCGCGAGGGCGAGATGGAGCGGGCCCTGGAGAAGCTGGCCGAGCTGCGGGTGCGGGCGCGGCGGGCCGGGGTCGAGGGGCACCGGCAGTTCAACCCGGGCTGGCACCTGGCGCTCGACCTCAGGAACATGCTGCTGGTCAGCGAGTGCGTGGCGCGCGCGGCCCTGGAACGCACCGAGAGCCGCGGCGGGCACACCCGTGACGACCACCCCGGGATGAGCCGCGAGTGGCGCCGCGTGAACCTGCTCTGCCGCCTCACCGACCCGACCGGAGGCCTCGCGGCCACCGACCCGGTGCGCGGCCAGATCGACCTCGCACGGGTCACCACCGATCCCATCCGCCCCGACCTGCTCGCTCTGTTCGACAAGGAGGAGCTGGTCAAGTACCTGGCCGAAGAGGAGCTCTACGAGTGAGCACAGCTGCATCGTCCACGGCGTACGACGCGCACTTCAGGGTGTGGCGCGGCGACACCGGCGGGGGCGGCCTCGAGGACTTCAAGGTCGAGGTCAACGAGGGCGAGGTGGTCCTCGACATCATCCACCGCCTCCAGGCCACCCAGGCGCCGGACCTCGCGGTGCGCTGGAACTGCAAGGCGGGCAAGTGCGGTTCCTGCTCGGCGGAGATCAACGGTCGGCCGCGGCTGATGTGCATGACCCGCATGTCGGTGTTCACGCGCGAGGAGACCATCACCATCACGCCGCTGCGGGCGTTTCCCGTCGTGCGCGACCTGGTGACCGACGTCGGCTTCAACTACACCAAGGCGCGGGAGGTGCCCGCCTTCGTGCCGCCGCCCGGCGTGGGCCCCGGCGAGTACCGCATGATGCAGGAGGACGTGGACCGCTCCCAGGAGTTCCGCAAGTGCATCGAGTGCTTCCTGTGCCAGGACACCTGCCATGTGGTGCGGGACCACGAGGAGAACAAGACGGCGTTCGCGGGGCCGCGCTTCCTGATGCGGGTCGCCGAGCTGGACATGCACCCGCTGGACGCGGCGGCGGACACGGGCCTGGACCGCAAGGCGACCGCCCAGGAGGAGCACGGGCTCGGCTACTGCAACATCACCAAGTGCTGCACGGAGGTGTGCCCCGAGGGCATCCACATCACGGACAACGCGCTGATTCCCTTGAAGGAGCGGGCGGTCGACCGCAAGTACGATCCGCTGGTCTGGCTGGGGAACAAGATCCGGCGGCGGGGCGAGTAGGGGGCGCCACCGGAGCCTGGGTCCGGGCCTTCGGGCGGGGCACGGGACCTGGGCCTTGGGCGAGGCGCGGGACCTGGGCCTTCGGGCGGGGCGCGGGTAGTTCGCGGGCGGAGTTGTGGGGGTAATCCCCCAGACGATTCTCTTGATCGCCCCCATGGTTCCGGCGCGGGCGTGCGGCCAGCATGGAGGCATGGACATTCGCACGGCGCGGAGCTCGCGCTCGATGAAGGTGCTGGTGGCCGCGGGCCTCGCGGCAGCGGTGACGCTGGGGGCCGGGGCCACCGCCCCGGCCTCCGCGCAGGCGGCGGAGGGCGCGGTGCGCGCCAAGGCCGGGGATCCGGTGCGCCCCGCCCTGCCCGCCCCGACCGGCCCGCACCCCGTCGGCACGGTGACGACCCGCCTCGTCGACCACTCCCGCCACGACCCCTGGGTCACCTCGCAGCCGTACCGCGAGCTGATGGTGAGCGTCTGGTATCCGGCGCGGAAGACCGGCGGCAGCCCCCGGCCCGCGCCGTACATGGCACCGGGCGCGGCCGAGCGCTGGGACGCCGCGGCACCGCACGGCATAGCGAAGGGCGCCGTCGACTGGCCGGGCATGCGCACCCACGCCCGGCAGGCCGCCCCGGCCGACGACCGCGGCGGCCGCCGCCCGGTGCTGCTCTACTCCGCGGGGGCCAACGACCCGCGGACCTGGGGCACCTCCCTGGTCGAGGAGATGGCCAGCCGCGGCTATGTGGTGATCACCGTCGACCACACCTATGAGGCACCCGGTGTGCAGTTCCCCGACGGCTCGGTCAAGGACGACAAGCCGATGCGCGACGCGCTGGCCAAGGTGACGGACGAGCGGTCCCTGTCCGAGCTCCTGAAGAAGGTCGTGGACACCCGGGTCGCCGACGACAAGTTCGTCCTCGACCGGCTCGGCGCCCTGCCGCACGGCCTGTCCCGGCTGGTCGACCGCGGGCGCGTCGGCATGTTCGGCCACTCCGCGGGCGGAGTCGCCGCCGCCGAGACGATGTACGAGGACAAGCGCGTCAAGGCCGCCGTCGATCTGGACGGCACCCTGGAGCTCAACGGCGAACCGAAGGGCACGAACCTCACCCCGGTCGCCCGGCACGGCGTCGACCGCCCCCTGCTCCTCATGGGCCGCGAGGGCAGCGACCACACCACCGAGCCCTCCTGGCGCGCCTTCTGGTCCCACACCCCGGGCTGGAAGCGGGACTTCACCCTCCGCGGCTCCCGGCACCAGACGTACACGGACCTCGCGGCCGTCCTGCCGCAGACCGGAGCCTCCCAGGACGTCATCGAGAAGAACATAGGCACCGTCGACCCGAAACGCGCCATCACCGCCCAGCGTGCCTATGTGGCGTCCTTCTTCGACCGCTGGCTGCGCGACCGGGACGACCACCTGCTGGACGGCCCGTCGCCCCGCTTCCCGGAGGTGCGCCACGTCCCGTAGGGCCCCTCGGCCCCCGGTCGCGAGGCCTCAGGGACCGCCCTACGCTGCGAGGTGTGACGCCGTTCCCGTCGTCCCGGCTGTCCGCGCTGCCCGCGGGGGCACGCACCGCCGCACGAGCCGCGGCGGCCGTGCTCCTCGCCTGCTGCGGACTGCCGGGGGTCACGCCTCCCGCGTACGCGACGCCCGCCGCGGCCGCCGAGACCGGTGTGCGGGCGGCGCCCGCCGACGATCCCGTGCGGCTTGACCGCGACGGCCAGATCACCGACAAGGCGGGCGCGCTCGGGGACCGGCGAGCCGCCGTGGCCGCCGCGCTCGACCGGCTCTACGACGACCGGAAGATCCAGCTCTTCGTGGCGTACGTACGGGACTTCTCCGGACGGTCCGCCCGCGACTGGGCGGACGCCACGGCCGAGCGCAACGGCCTCGGGACGGACGACGTGCTCCTTGCCGTGGCCACCCACGACCGGCAGTACGCGTACTCGGCCGAGCAGGGTTCGCGGTTCAGCGAGGCACAGCTCAGGGACGTCGCCGCGACCGCCGTCGAGCCCGCCCTGCGGCAGCACGACTGGGCGGGGGCGGCCATCGGCGCGGCAGACGGGTACGGGGCCGTGCTGGCCGGGGAGCCCGTGCCCGTGCCCGCGATCACTCCGGGTGAGGCGGATCCGGGTGGCGGGGGCGGCCGAGACGACGGGGTGGCGGGTGACCTGGTGCTGCCCGTGATCGCGGTCGGTGTGGCGGGGACCTTCGCTGCGGTCGCGTACCGGCGGCGCAAGCGGCGCTTCACCACCCGGACGACGCCCGGCGGCCGAGGCGAGGGGCAGCGGCTCACCCCGCTGCCCGAGCTCGACGCCCGCGCCGGGCAGCTGCTCGTCGGAACCGATGACGCGGTGCGCACCAGCACCGAGGAACTGGGCTTCGCCACCGCGCAGTTCGGTGAGGCGGCGGCACGGCCGTTCGCGGCGGCCGTGGCGTATGCGCGCGCGGAGCTGACGGCGGCGTTCCGGTTGCGGCAGCGGCTCGACGACGCCTATCCCGAGGACGAGGCGACGCGGCGGCGGATGCTCGACGAGATCGTGGCGCGCTGCACGGAGGCGGGGCGGCGGCTCGACGCGGAGGCCGCCGCGTTCGACGAGCTGCGCTCCCTGGAGCGCACCGCGCCGAGCGCCCTGGAGCACGCCGAGACGGTGCTCCGGCAGGTGAACGCGCGCGCCCTGGAGGCGGAGTCGACGCTCAAGGAGCTGCGGACGGCGTATGCGCCGGCGGCGACCGAGGCGGTCGTCGGGAGCGTGGCGCAGGCCAAGGGCCGGCTCGCGTTCGCCGCGAGCCAGCTGCACCAGGCCCGCACGGCCGTCGAGACCGCCGACAACGGCACGGCCGCCGTGCATCTGCGCGCGGCGGAGGGCGCCGTCGACCAGGCGGGCACGTTCGTCGAGGGCGTGGTCCGGCTCGCCGGTGAACTCGCCGAGGCCGAGCGGCGGTTGCCCGGCGCGCTCAGCGAGACCGAGGCCGACCTCGCCGACGCGCACGGGCTCCTGACGGGCACGGGCGAGGGCGCCCCGACCGCCGATCTGCGCGGGCGGATCGCGCGGGCCGAGTCCGTCGTGGCGGAGGTGGGGCGGGCAATGGCGGCGGGGGCGTACGACCCGATCGACGCGCTGCGCCGGGTCGAGGAGGCCGACGCGGCGCTCGACCACGCCCTGGCCGGGGCGCGGCAGCGCGAGAGCGAGGACGACCGGGCCCGGGCGCTCCTCGGCCAGGCCCTGCTCACCGCGCGCAGCGCCGTCGCCGCCGCCCGGGACCAGGTGACGACGCACCGGGGCGCGGTGGGCCCCGAGGCCCGGACCCGGCTCGCGGAGGCGGAGCGCCACCTGGAGCGGGCGGAGGGCCCCGTCGGGCCGGGCGCGGGCCCCGTCACGCCCGCCGCCGCCCTCGCCGAGGCGCAGCGGGCCGACTCCCTGGCGCGGCAGGCCCAGGCGCTCGCCGAGCGGGACGTCCGCGCGTACGGCAATCCGTACGGCGGGGGTTTCGGCGCGGGCGGCCGGGGCGGCGGCATGGGCGGCGCGGTCCTGGGCGGCATCGTCCTCGGGG
>NZ_JOJM01000130.1 GCF_000720325.1 Streptomyces sp. NRRL B-1347 | reverse complement strand
GGGCGGGTGGGTGGGACCACCCCGGCGGCGCGCAGCGCGGCCAGCTGGGGCTGGCGGCGGGTGCCCGGCCCGTGCGGAGTCAGGGGGTGGGCCTGGTCGGGCGCAGGATCGTGGCTGCGAGCAGGAAGGCCGCGGTCAGGAGGGCCGTGCCGATGGTGAAGGCCAGGTGGTAGCCCGAGGTGAGGGCCTCGGGGCGGGAGTGGCCCGAGGCGAGGGCGGACTCCGTGCGGGAGGCGGCGAGCGTGGACAGGACGGCGACGCCGAGCGCGCCGCCGATCTGCTGCGTGGTGTTGAAGAGCCCGGACGCGAGCCCCGCGTCATCGGCGCGGGCCCCGGACATCGCGAGCGAGGTCAGCGCGGGCAGCGCGAGCCCGAAGCCCGCGGCGAGGAGCATGACGGGCAGCAGGTCCACCCAGTAGTTGGCCCGCACGGGCACCCGGGCGAGCAGGCCGAGGACGCCGATCAGGAGCACGAGCCCCGCGAGGAGCACGGCGCGCTCGCCGAAGCGGGCGTTGAGGCGGGCGGAGACCCCGAGGGACACCGCGCCGATGACCGCGGCGGCGGGCAGCATCGCGAGGCCGGTCTCGGCGGCCCCGTACCCGAGGACGTTCTGGAGGTAGAGGGCGACGAGCACCTGGAAGGAGAAGAGGGCGGCGACCATCAGCATCTGGACGACGTTGGCCCCGGTCACGGCCCGGGAGCGGAACATCCGCAGGGGCAGGAGCGGCGTCCGCGCCTTGGTCTGGCGGACGACGAACCCGGCGAGCAGCACGGCGGCGAGCGCGCCGAAGCCGAGGGTGTGCCCCGAGGCCCAGCCGTACTGCTCCACCTTCACCACGCTGTAGATCCCGGCCATCAGGCCCGCCGTCACCAGGAGCGCACCCGTGACGTCGGCCCCGGCGCGCAGCCCGAGCCCCCGGTCGGCGGGCAGTGCGCGCAGCGCGAGGAGCAGGGCGGCGAGGCCGATCGGCAGGTTGATGAAGAAGATCCAGTGCCAGTTCAGGGCGTCGGTGAGGACGCCGCCGACGACCTGCCCGAGCGACGCGCCCGCGGCCCCGGTGAAGCTGAACACGGCGATGGCCCGGGCCCGTTCGCGCGGCTCGGTGAACAGCGTGACGAGGATGCCGAGGCTGACCGCCGAGCTCATGGCCCCGCCGACGCCCTGGAGGAAGCGCGCGGCGATGAGCGTCGCGGGGCTGGTGGCCGCGCCCGCGAGGACCGAGGCGAGCGTGAAGACCCCGATGCCGGTGACGAACATCCGCTTGCGGCCGATGAGGTCGCCGAGCCGCCCGGCGAGCAGGAGCAGGCTGCCGAAGGCGATGAGGTAGGCGTTCACGACCCAACTCAGCCCGGCGGGCGTGAAGTCGAGGTCCTGCTGCATCGCGGGCATGGCCACGGTCACGATGCTGCCGTCGAGGATGATCATCAGCATCCCGGTGGCGATGACCCCGAGGGCGAGGCGCCGGGAGCGGGCCGCGGGCGGGGCGGCCGGGGCGGCCGGGGCCGCGGCAGGCGCAGGGGCCTCGGGCGATGCGGTGGCGGTCATGGATCTCTCCTGTCTGGGGCGGCCGGGACGCGCCTCGGCCGATACGCAGGACCGTAGCAGATAGTTTTGTTGCAGACTATCTATCTCGGTCGCGCATCCGCCTCCTCGGCTACCCTTGCCGCATGACCGCCATGGCACCCGCCCGCACCGAACCGGACCTCTCCTTCCTCCTCGACCACACCAGCCACGTCCTGCGCACACAGATGGCGGCGGCGCTCGCCGAGATCGGCCTCACGGCGCGGATGCACTGCGTCCTCGTCCACGCGCTCCAGGAGGAGCGCACCCAGGCGCAGCTCGCCGAGATCGGGGACATGGACAAGACGACGATGGTCGTCACCGTGGACGCCCTGGAGAAGGCCGGGCTGGCCGAGCGCCGCCCGGCGCGCGAGGACCGCAGGGCCCGCGTCATCGCCGTCACCGACAAGGGCGCCGAGGTCGCGGCCCGCAGCCAGGAGATCGTCGACCGGGTGCACGAGGAGGCGCTCGGCGCGCTCTCCAAGACCGACCGCACCGCCCTGCTGCGCGCCCTGAACCGCCTGGTCGAGGGCCACTTGGCGACCCCCGCCGAGAGCCCGCGCCCGGCCCGCAGGGCCCGCCAGCGGGCCTGACGGCGACCCTTCGCGGTCCGTCCGCGCGGTCCCGTACGGTGAGAGGTCCCGGCACGCCGTCAGCGCGTACGGGCGACCGCACACGGACCGCATACGGAACGAACGAGGGTGGGGCCACCATGGCGCTGTTCGGAAACGCGCACACCGTCGACCCGGCGTCGGCACAGCAGGAGTACGCCCGCCTCATGGGCCACGGCGAGCAGGTCTACGCCGCGTACCGGCTGATACGCGACACGATCCTGCTCACCGACCGGCGCATGATCTTCGTCGACAAGCAGGGGATGACCGGCAAGAAGGTCGAGTACCACTCCGTGCCGTACCGGAGCATCACGCACTTCGCGGTGGAGACCGCGGGCCACTTCGACCTGGACGCCGAGCTCAAGATCTGGATATCCAGCAACCCGGTGCCGATCGAGAAGACCTTCACCAAGGGCGTCGACATCTACGAGGTGCAGGCGATCCTGACGCAGTTCGTCGCGCGCTAAGCGCTTCGCTGGAAGTAACGCGCTGTGCCGTCATTCTGCTGCGGCGCCGTCGTGGCTGGTCGCGCAGTTCCCCGCACCCCTTCGGGGCGCTCCCGTACCGCAGCGGACTTCGCCGCACCCGCTTAGAGCCCGTGCGGGGCCCGGGGCGGGCGCCCCGGGCCGGCGCCGATGGGCGCCGGGCGGGCATGTCGGGGTACGTTCGTAGGGCACCTAAATCGCTAAGAGGGAACGCCCCATGATCTTCATCACCGTGAAATTCACCGTCCGCCCCGAGCGCAGCGAGGGCTGGCTCGACCTCGTCGACGACTTCACGCGTGCCACCCGCGAGGAGCCCGGCAACCTCTTCTTCGAGTGGTCCCGCAGCGTCGACGACCCCCACCAGTTCGTCCTGGTGGAGGGCTTCCGCGACGGCGAGGCGGGCCGGGAGCACGTGCAGTCCGCGCACTTCGCGGCCGCGATGGAGACCATGTCGTACGCCATCGCAAGCACCCCCCAGATCGTCAGCACGGAGATCCCCGGCATGGACGGCTGGGGCACGATGGGCGAGGTCTCGCCGCGCGAGGCCTGAGCGAGGCGCGCACGCGGGAGGGGGCCAGGACCGCGGTGCGGTCCTGGCCCCCTCCCGTTCTCCCGCTCCCCTCACGCCTGCGGCAGGCGGTCCAGGAAGCCGTACACCGCACGGATGCGGCCGTCCTCCGCGAGCACCGCCACGTCCGAACCGGCCACCGGCGCGGAGCCGTCCGCCCCCGACACCAGCTCCCAGGTGAACCGGACGAGGCCGTGGTGGCCGTCGACCTCCCCCGTCCGCCGGAACGCGAAGCCCGGGAACTGCTCCCGCACCGCGGCTATCACCGCCGTCAGCGCCTCCGGGCCCGCCGCGTCGGCCAGCGGGTCGGTGTACGTGCCGTCCTCGGTCCAGGCCGCCTCCACGGCCTTGCGGACGGCATCGGGGCCGGTGGCGTTCCAGGCCTCGAAGTACCGGGCGACAGCGGTCTCGTGAACGTCCTGTGCGGGCATGGTCTTCGCCTCCGGTGAGTCGCGCTCTTCGCTACGTGGACCCGAAGCCCGGCCGGAGTGCGCCGCCCGGCCTTCGGTGCCCTCAGCTTGCCGCGCCCCACCCGCCCCTCGCGATTACGCCCCAGGTAAAGCCGGGGGTGCCTTCCCTCGGGGGCGCACGTGTGCTTGCCTGGTGGGCCGATTCCGTTCGCTGAGCCGGGAGTTGCCGGATGCGGAAGCAGTTGGTGGGTGGGGCCCTCGCGGGCATGCTGCTGCTCGGGGCCTGCGGGGACCCGGGCGAGGACGGCGGCCCGGGCGGCGCCGCGGCGCCGAACCCGCCCGCGGCGGCCCGCGCGGACGGCTCCGAGAGGCCGTCGCAGACGAACCGGCAGCGGGCGGAGAAGGACGAGCCCTCCAGGAAGACCGGTCGCGAGCCCAGTGACCGCGAGCCCGGTGACCGCGAGCCGCGCGGCCCGAAGCCCGCGCCCCGCGTCCTCTACCTCGGCGACTCCCTCGCCATGGAGAACCAGAACGTCCTCGGCACCCTCCTCCGCGACCGGCTCGCCGCCCGCTACACCAGCGCCCCCTACTCGGGCACCACCCTCTGCGACTACCTGGAAGGCACCGGCGAGGACTCCCTCGTACCGGACAAGGACAAGGCGGCCGCGCTCGTGCGGAAGCTGCGCCCCGACTTCGTGGTGCTCCAGTTCTGGGGCAACGCGTGGGGCTACACACCGTGCATGGGCGGCGTCACGTACGACAAGCAGCGCGACACGTACTTCGCGCGGTACGCGGCCGACGCGCGCAGGCTCACCGGCCAGATCGAGGAGGCCGCGCGGGACGCGGGTGCCGAGCGCCCGAAGGTGGTGTGGGTGTCGCAGGGCCCGGACGTCATGACGCCCGACCGGGTGCGCCGCGTGAACGAGCTGTACCGGCGCCAGGCCGCCGCGTCCGGCGACCTGGTGTCGGACGCGGGCCGGGCGGTCAGCCCGCCATCGGCCCGCTACCGGTGGGTGCGCGAGCTGCCCTGCACGGCGGACGAGCGCGCGCACCCGGCGTACTGCACGGAGCCGGGCGGCCGTACCGCGCTGCACCGCGGCGACGACCACCTGCACTTCTGTCTGGCGCCCACGACTCCGAAGTCCCGGCCGTGCCCGGTGCGTTCGCCGGGCATACGCCGGATCGGGCAGGCGGTGACGGACACGGTGGCCCGCGCCGCGAAGCGCTGACCCGGGGGTCCGGAGGAACGGCTCAGTCGCGCCGCCACGCGCTGTACGACATCACGTCCCCGGCCCGCACGGCGAACTGCGGCCGCGCCTCGGTGAACATGACCTCAAGGCCGAGCACGTCCCCCGTCCCCGGGTCGAGGATCAGCATCCGGCGCAGGGCCTCGTCCGCGGGGTCCTTGGACTCGTACACGTACGCCTGTCCGGGGCGCCCGAGCCGGTCGGTGATCGCGCCCGCGGGCCGCAGGCCCTTGGTGTCGGCGAGGACGCGGACGAGCGCGGCGCGCTCGCGGGCGCCGAGCGTCCAGGAGTCGAGGAGCTGCGGCAGCGCGTCGAGGAGGTGGTCCGCGGTGAGCGGCCCCGAGGCGCGGGCGACGCCTCCCTCGTAGGTGTCGGTCAGATAGGAGCGCAGCTTGCCGGGGGTGTGCGGAGGGCGGGCCCGGGGCGGCGCGTCGGCCCAGGTCGGCGGGTAGACGCGCTCGCTGACCAGGTCGCCGCCGGTCTCGACGCGCTCGGTGCGGCTGCCGTCGCCGCGCCAGCGCACCTCACGCTCCTCGGGCAGCGTCACGGGCCGCTCGGCGTGCGGCCCCGCGTCCATGGCGAGGCTCCAGGTCTGGATGTGGCTGCCCCTGCGCAGTTCCGGCTCGCCGTCCCGGGCGGCGGCGGCCGCGCGCTCGGCGACCTCGGCGAGCGGCACGGCCGCGGAGCCCGCTCGCGGGCGCAGGGCGCTCGGCGCGGCCGTGGCGGACGTGGCCGCCAGGTCGGGCAGGGTGAGCACGAGCGCGGCGGCGAGCGCGACGACGGCGGCCTCCGCCCACAGCACGACGCGGCGCCGCGCCCGGCGCCTGCTCGTGTGCAGGAGCTGGTTGAGCCCGCGTTCGGCGCGGGCGTCGAGCGGCCGGTCGCGCCAGGGCCCCTCGGTGGCGGACACGGGGTCGGCCGCGCGCAGCAGGTCCAGTTCGTCAGTCATGGGTGCCGTCTCCTGCCGTTACGTTCATCCGCATCCGGTCGATCTCCGCGCGCAGCCGCCGTCTGGCCCGGTGCAGCCGCATCGCGGCGGCGCTGCGGCCGCAGCCGAGGGCGACGGCGAGGTCGTCGACGCCCAGCTCCTCCCAGGTGGTCAGGCGCAGCGCCTCCTGGTCGGCGGGGGAGAGCCGGGCGAGGGCCTCGTGCACCCAGGCGCCGGGCGCGTCGGTGTCGGGGCCCGTGACGACCTGGCCGTGCCGGGTGGCCTCGTGGTGGCCGATGCGGTGCAGCAGGCGGCGGTAGCGGCCGAGGCCCCGCACCGTGTTGGCCAGGCAGTTGCGGGCGACGCCGTACAGCCAGGGCAGCGCGTTGTCGGGCAGCTCGGCGCGGCGCCGCCAGGCTATGGAGAACACCTCCGCGACGACTTCCTCGACCTCGTGCGCCTCGCCCGCGCCGAGTCTGCGCGCCACGAAGCGGCTCACCGCCCAGTAGTGCTCGCGGTAGGCGGCCGCGAAGGCTTCGTCCGTGCTCATGAACCGTAGGTGTCCGGCATGTCCCCGATCTTCACACCCGGGCGCTGTGAGTTTCGCGGCAGGGCCCGGCGGTGACGCGCGGGGCGGTCCCGGACACGTACGGGGCATGAGGGCAACCGTGAAGTGGCTGACGACCACCGACCACAAGACGATCGGCACGCTGTATCTGGTGACGGCGTTCGCGTTCTTCTGCATCGGCGGTGTGATGGCGCTGTTCATGCGCGCCGAGCTGGCCAGGCCCGGTCTGCAGATCATGTCGAACGAGCAGTTCAACCAGGCGTTCACGATGCACGGCACGATCATGCTGCTGATGTTCGCGACGCCGCTGTTCTCGGGGTTCGCGAACTGGCTGATGCCGCTCCAGATCGGCGCCCCCGACGTGGCGTTCCCGCGCCTGAACATGTTCGCCTACTGGCTGTACCTGTTCGGCTCGCTGATCGCCGTGGGCGGCTTCCTCACCCCGGGCGGCGCGGCGGACTTCGGCTGGACCGCGTACGCGCCGATCACGGACGCCGCGCACGCGACGAACATCGGCGCCGACATGTGGATCATGGGGCTCGCGCTCTCCGGCTTCGGCACGATCCTCGGCGCGGTCAACTTCATCACGACCATCGTCTGCATGCGCGCCCCCGGCATGACGATGTTCCGCATGCCGATCTTCACCTGGAACGTGCTCCTGACCGGCGTCCTGGTGCTGCTCGCCTTCCCGGTCCTGGCGGCCGCGCTGTTCGCCCTCGAAGTGGACCGGAAGTTCGGCGCGCACATCTTCGACGTGGCGAACGGCGGCGCGCTGCTGTGGCAGCACCTGTTCTGGTTCTTCGGCCACCCCGAGGTGTACATCATCGCGCTGCCGTTCTTCGGGATCATCTCCGAGGTCATCCCGGTCTTCTCGCGCAAGCCGATGTTCGGCTACATGGGCCTGGTCGGCGCGACCATCGCCATCGCGGGCCTGTCGGTGACCGTGTGGGCGCACCACATGTACGCGACGGGCGGCGTGCTGCTGCCGTTCTTCTCCTTCATGACGTTCCTCATCGCGGTGCCGACGGGGGTGAAGTTCTTCAACTGGGTCGGCACCATGTGGAAGGGCTCGCTGAGCTTCGAGACGCCGATGCTGTGGGCGGTCGGCTCCACTTCTGGTGGCCGAAGTTCACCGGCAAGATGCTCGACGAGCGGCTCGGCAAGATCACCTTCTGGACGCTGTTCATCGGCTTCCACGGCACGTTCCTGGTCCAGCACTGGCTGGGCGCGGCGGGCATGCAGCGCCGCATCCCCGACTACCTGGACGCGGAGGGCTTCACCGGCCTCAACACCCTGTCCACGATCTTCTCGTTCCTCCTGGGCCTGTCCCTGCTTCCGTTCTTCTACAACATCTGGAAGACGGCGAAGTACGGCGAGTACGTCAAGGACAACGACCCGTGGGGCTACGGGCGCTCCCTGGAGTGGGCGACGACCTGCCCGCCGCCGCGCCACAACTTCCACTCCCTGCCGCGCATCCGCTCCGAGTCCCCGGCGTTCGACCTGCGTCACCCCGAGATCGCCGCGGAGCCCGCCCCCGTGGCCGGGGCGGCGGAGAAGGCCGCGCTGTGACCGCCATGGACGACCGGCCGCCGGCCCCGGCGGAGGCGGCCCTGCTCATCCACGAGATCGAGGGCCACCTCCTCGTGGAGTCCGCCCGCACGGAGAGCCGCGCGGCGGCGGCCCGCTTCACCGCCCGCCTCGACTGGCTCACCCGGGCCCAGCGCGAGGAGGTGGAACGCGCCTACGCCGAGGACCACCTGGCCCTCACCCGCGACACCTGGCGCCACACGGCCATCCGCTGCCGCGAACTCCGCACGGAGTACGAGACCCGCTACCGCGACCTCCGCCGCCGCGTCCTGGCAGGCTGCCTGTTGGGCCTGGCGTTCGCGACGGCACTCGCCTTGGTGCTTGCGGGCATCTGAGCGCCCCGGTCGGGAGCGCCCCGAAGGGGCGCGGGGCTGTATACATTTGCGGCTCCGCCGCGTGGGCGCGACCAGCCCCCACGGTCCGCGGATACGACGTACCACTAGAGCGCGGGCGGCCCGGCCTCCACACGCCGGAGAACGGGAGCCAGCCGGTCCAGACCGGGCCCGGTCTGGAGCTGCCGCTCGTCCCACCAGGTAGCACCCGCGTCCCGCAGGGGCGCGATGAGATCCCGGGCCGCCGCGGGGTCGGAGGGCGTAGCCCCACCGAGCACGACGTCGAAGGCCCCGCTCCCCTCGGGGCGGTGAGCCCGAAGGAACGCCACAAGATCACGCACCTCGGCGACAGCCGGAACGCACCCGTGCAGGGCGGCCTTGAACAAGGGCACGGCCCCGTCCCACCGCGCGGCCCGCCGCATGGGGGCCCGGTTCGGCCAGAACCCCCCGATCCAGACGGGCGGCCGCGGCCGCTGCACGGTGGCGGGCAGCAGCGTGACGTCACGGACCTGGAAGTGCGGGCCCTCATGGCTGACGGCCTGCCCGGACCAGTAGCGGTTCAGGAGGTCGAGCCCCTCGTCCAGGAGCTCGGCGAGGACGCGCGGGTCGGTGGGCTCGCCGAAGCTGCCGTACTCGTCGTCGACGGGCCCGCCGAGCCCCGCGGTGAAGGTCACCCGGCCCCCGGACACGGCGTCCAAGGTGGCGACCTGCCGGGCCAGTTGGTGCGGGCGGCGGCGGGCCACCGGCGTCACCAGGGTGCCGAGCCGGATCCGCGAGGTGGCGAGCGCGGCCGCGGTGAGGAGCATCCAGGGGTCCCCGAAGGGCTTGCCCGCCTGCGCGGCCTTGTCGTGCACGACGTGGTCCCAGACGAACAGGCCGTCCCAGCCCGCCTGTTCGGCGGCGACGGCGACGCGGGCGACCGTCCTCGGGTCGGCGAAGTCACCGAAGTTCGGAATGTTGATCGAGAAGCGCATGCCCCGCATGGTGACGCCGGTGCGGAGCCGGGGCAATCGGTTTACCGTGGCGGCCACGAGCCACCGGCCCGGGGGCAGGTGCCCCCGGGCCGACGGCTCGCGCGGTCCCCGGCCGGGGTCAGAACGGCAGGCCGTAGTCCTCGCACGAGGGCTTGAAGTCCGGCTTGTCGGCGCCCAGGGCGTTGACGACGTCCTGGGTCGTCGGCCCGTCCGTGAAGAGGCCGACGTGGCCGACCGGGTTCTTCGGACACTGGTCCTGGACGACGATGTTGCGGACGTTGTCGCCCTGCAGGAAGCCCTGGCTGTACGGGGTCGAGACGCGGTCGTTCTTCGTGGCGATGACCGTGTAGCGCACGCCCGGCACGGTGTCGCCGTCCGCGAACAGGGCCTTCTGGAAGTCCGAGCCCTCCTCCTGGTCCTTGAGGCCTTGCAGGTTCAGATGGTCGAAGGCCCCGTTGACCAAGCCCATGAGGCCGAGCGCGTGGCCCAGGTTGACCAGGCCGTTGAGGGTGGTGCCGTGGTTGGTGGGGGCGAGGGCGACGAGCCGGTCGACCTTCTTCGCGCCGCCGAGCCGCTTGATGTAGTAGTTCGGCATCATGCCGCCCTGGGAGTGCCCGAGGACGTTGACCTTCTTCGCGCCCGTCGACGCGAGCACCTTGTCCACGAAGGCGCTCATGGTCTCGGCGGACTTGGCGATGCCGGTGAGCCCGCCGACGCGGCCGCCGAGGTCGAACGGGCTGCCCATGCCGTAGTTGAAGGCGTAGACGCAGTGACCTTCGTTGGCGAGGGTCGGGCCCATCTTCACCCAGTTGGCACCCAGGTTGACGTTGGTGCCGTGGACGAGCACGACGGGGTTGGGGTGCTCGGCGGAGGGCTTGCAGCTCCAGTCGTTCACACCGGTCACGGCGTTCGGGCTGAGAAGGAAGTTGCGGACGCCGTCCGCAACCCCGCCGACGGGGTACGACGGCTTGCGCGGCTGCTCACCGGCCTGCGCCGGGGACCCGGCGGCGGTGAGCGCGGTGGCGGCGAGGGCGACGGGCACGACGGCGGCGGCCGCGCGGCGCACGGAGCGCGGCAGACGGCGGCCTGGTGCGGATGATCCGTTCACGGTTCCTGTCCCTTCGAGCGAGCTGTCACGAGCGGGGGGTGAGGCACAGGCGTCACAAGGACGCACCAAGGGCAGGTCATGGCCATGACACACCGACGGGCACCAATCTGAAACGGCACCGCTTCAGATTTGGTTACTTGAAAGTAGGACCGGGGCAACGCCAGCGCAAGAGTCGTGCGCGAGACAATTTCCTTACGGGGGCGTCCAGTTGGCCGAGCAGCAGGTGAGAGGGGCGACCGGGGTGGAATCCGACGAGACGGACGAGCCGGGTGGGGCGGCGCGGCGCCCGGCGAGGGCGTACGGCGGGAAATCGGCGGAGCAGCGCAGGGCCGACCGGCGGCGGCGCCTCCTGGAGGCGGGCGTCGACCTCTTCGGCACGGGCCCCGGCGCCTACCGCGCCGCGTCCGTCGCCGCCCTGTGCGCCCGCGCGGGCCTGTCGACGCGGCAGTTCTACGAGGAGTTCCACAACCTCGAAGAGGTGCTCGCGGCCCTGCACCGGCACGTCCAGAAGGCCGCGCAGGCCGCCGTCGTCGAGGCCCTGGCCGAGGTGACGGGCGGGACCGTGCGCGAGCGCGTGGAGTCCGCGTTCCGTGCGTACGCGCGCGTGCTCACCGCCCATCCGCACCTCGTACGGATCGCCTTCGTGGAGGTCACCGGCGTCACCCCCGAGCTGGAGCGGCAGCGCCTCGAAGCCCGCAAGGGCTGGGTCGACCTCCTCGTCGCCGCCCTGGACGAGGCCGCCGAACGCGGGGAGATCGGCGCCCGTGACTACCGCGTCGCCGCGCTCGGCTTCGTCGGGGCGGTGAACGCGCTCCTCTACGACTGGACGGCCGGGTACGTGGACGCGGACCTGGACACGATCGTGGACGAGCTGATGCGGATGTTCATGGGTCTGCTCCAGCCGCCCGCGGCTGCGGGCGCGGGGCCGGTCTGAGGGGCTTCGCCTCGGGAGGGCCGTCCTTCGTCCGCGGGTGCCTCGTGGCTGGTCGCGCCCACGCGGCGGAGCCGCAAATGGACACAGCTCCGCGCCTCTCAGGGCACTGCGGCTAAGGGCGCAGGTGGGCGAGCAGCGCGTCTCCGGCGGGGTAGACCGGCTCCTCCGGAAGGAGCGCGCGAGCACCGTCGAGGTCGCCCGCGGCCACCGACTCCCGTACGCGCCGGGCCGTCTCGGTGACGTCGGTGACCGACACGATCCACTCGTCCGCGTAGCGCCGGGACGCCTCCCCCGCGAGCCCCAGCTGGAGGGAGCGGTGCGGCAGCGGACGCAGGCGCAGGTCCCGCTCCGGGTCCCACTGCACCCGCGCCGGCGCCTGCTTGAGCTGCCGCTTCCAGTCCGCGGCGTCCTCGTGCACGCCCGGCTCGTAGTGCGAGAGGCACGCGTGCGCGAGCGCCCAGTCGAAGCCCGCCCGGCTGATCTCCAGGGCGAGGACGGTCTCCTGGCCCTCCTTCGCGCCCCAGCCGCAGCGGTACATCATCCACAGGAACGAGGGCTTGATCCACGTCATCCGCTCCCGCCGCCACGCGGCCGGGAACCGCCCGTCCCGGGCGGCGGGCTCCCCGATGTGGGGCGCGTACGCCTGGTAGACGGTCACGGTGGTGTCGGTGTGGGCGGCTCGGATCTGGTGCTTGGGGTGTTCCACGGGGGCTAGCGTGCGGGCCCGGCCTGGGGGTGCGCCAGCGATTTTGGCCGGGCCGGGTGCCCTCGCGGTGCGCCCCAGGCCCGCCCCTTCCCGAACCGGGGGCTGCCGCCCCCGGGCCCCCGCGGCGCTAGAGGGTGCTCACGAGGGCCGTGAAGGCCGGGGCGGAGACTGTGAGGCGGGGCCCGTCGGGGCGCTTGCTGTCGCGGATGGCTATGTGGGGAGCGGGGAGTTCGGCTACTTCGACGCAGTCGCCGCCGGTGTCTGCGCTGTGCGAGGACTTGCGCCAGGTTACTCCGTCGAGTGGGGCGCACTCGACGCATTCACCACCTGTGCCTCCGCTGTGGCTGGACCTACGCCAGAGTACGCCTGTCGGGTTCAGGCTGCCCATAACGTTCCCTCCCGTACGCGGGTGATCAGCGCCTGAGCCTGCGGGTCCGACCTCAGAGAACGCCGCGCACTGCGGCACCCACGAGGGCCGTGAAGGCGCCCGCCGATACCGTGACGCGGGCCCCGTCGGGGCGCTTGCTGTCGCGGATCGCTATGTGGGGGCTGGGGAGTTCGGCGACTTCGACGCACTCGCCGCCGGTGTCCGCGCTGTACGAGGACTTGCGCCAGGCCGCGCCGTTGAGGGGCGCGCACTCCACGCACTCGCCGCCGGTGCTACCCGTATACGACGACTTACGCCACCGCGCGGTCTCCAGGGTGGTCCCCATACCGTTCCTCCATCACGCGAGTGATCAGCTCCGCTGATTCCTCTATGGAGAGGGCAGCGGCCTGCAAGTTAGCGTAACGGAGGGCAGCTTCGCGGACGGTTTCCGGGTTGGCTGTCATGTGGCCGGAGATCAGGTCTTCCGTGTAGACGAGTGCGGGGTCATCCTCGAACCGAAGCGCGGTGAACGAGCCGTCTAGGGCAGTGTGTTCACCGGCGTCGTACGGGAGCACCTGGATGTTCACCCAGCGTTGCTGTTGACAGCGCAACAGGTGTCGCAGTTGCTCGCGCATGATCTCGGGGCTCCCGATCGGCCGGTGCAGTGCCGCCTCGTCGAGTGTCACCAGCATCAGCGGCGGACGCGCACGCTCCAGGATCCGCTGGCGCTCCATCCGAGCCGCTACCAGGTCATCGAGGTTGCTGGGCATCCCGGTAGCCAGCACTGCTCGGGCGTAGTCCTCGGTTTGCAGAAGCCCGTACACCAACTGCGTCTGGAACGTCGAGATGTACGCGGCCCTGGCTTCCATCTCGGCGAATGCCTGGAACCAGGTTGGCAACTGGCTGCGCAGCACCAGCCCTACCAACCGCGAGAAGGTCCCATCCGTGCCGAGCGCGGCGTCGAGTCGCTCCGAGAAGTCCCGGGTGGGCACCTTCTTCGCGGTCTCCACCTGGCCGATCAAGGAGCCCGTACAGAAGATGCACCCGCCCAGCTCGGCCTGGTTGAGGCCTGCCCCTTCTCTCAGGCGGCGCAGCTCCGATCCGTAGAAGTCCAGCGGGGACGCGCTCGGGTCGAGTTCGTTGATGCGCACCACGGAAAGGTTCACCCCCGGCGTCAAACGCCCGTCAGCGTTGCTCTCGTTGCGTAGCCAAGGGTATGCGCAGCCCGACAGCCTGAGTGACATGAATCACGCAACTGACCTCCTTGACCAAGGAGTTGGCGGCAGCTATCGGATGAGCTTCACCGTCGGTGAGCACTCGGCACGACCGCTGCGGCGGATCCTGCGGACGTACCTGGGGAGCTGGGGCCTGGCCGGGCTGGCGGACGGGGCGGAGCTGGCGCTCACGGAGCTGGTCGCGAACGTCGTACGGCACGTGCCCGACCGCCGGTGCGCGGTGCTGATCGTGCGGCGCCCGCGAGGGCTCCGCGTGGAAGTGATGGACGGCAGCCCGCTGCTGCCCGCCCCGGCGGACGGCCCGGTCGGCGAACCGGCGGAGGGCGGGTACGGGCTGAGGCTCGTCGACGCGGTCACGGACCGGTGGGACGTTACGGTGCTGCCTGGTGGCGCGGGCAAGACCATCTGGTTCGAGTGCGACGACGGGAAGGACGTGGACGGTGACCCCTGAGGAACTGATCGCCGAGCACGGTCTGGTGCCGCTGGAGTTCGAGGGCGGCCGGTACCGCAGGACGTGGGCGGGGCCGCCGGACGCGGCGGGGCGGCCGGCCGGGTCGGCGATCATCATGCTGCTGACGTCGGAGCCGGGCGACTTCTCCGCGCTGCACCGGCTGCCGATCGACGAGGTGTGGCACTTCTATCGCGGGGACGCGCTCGAACTGCTCCTGCTGCACCCGGACGGGACGGACGAGCTGCGCGTCCTCGGGGGCGGTGGGGGCGAGTTCCAGGTCGTCGTACCGGCGGGTACGTGGATGGGCGCGCGGGTGCGGGACGGGGGCGACTGGGCGCTCTTCGGTACGACGATGGCGCCCGGGTTCATGGAAGAGGACTACGACGGCGGGGAGGCGGGCGCGCTGGCGGCCGCGTATCCGCGCCAGGCGACGCGTATCAGGGAGCTGTGCCGTGACTGACCCCGAACTTCCCTCGCTGGCGGGGCGTGTGGCCCTCGTGACCGGGGCCAGCGGGCTGCTTGGCGGCGGGATCGCCCGGCGGTTCGCGGCGGCCGGAGCGGCGGTCGTCCTGCACTGCCGCCAACAGGGGGCGCGGGCCGAGGCGTTGGCCGACGAGATCGGCAAAGCGGGCGGGGACGCGCTCGTCGTGGCGGCGGACCTGCGCGAGGAGGACGAGTGCCGACGGCTGATCGGCACGGCCCGCGACTGGCGGGGGCGGCTCGACTCGCTGGTGAACAACGCCGGGGTGCAGCCGGTGCAGCCGCTGCCTGGCATGTCCGCCACGGACTGGCGGGAGCTCCAGGAAGCCAACGTGACCAGCGCGTTCGCCTGTACGCAGGCGGCGGCCGAGGTCATGGGCGCGCAGGAGGGCGGCGGCAGCGTCACGCAGATCGCCTCCATCGAGGGGCATCAGCCCGCGCCGGGGCACGCGCACTACGCCTCGTCGAAGGCGGCGCTGATCATGTTCGCGCGGGCGGCGGCCGTGGAGTACGGGGCGGTCGGGGTGCGGGTGAACAGTGTGTCGCCGGGGCTCATCGGGCGGCCGGGGCTCGCGGAGGACTGGCCCGACGGGGTGGAGCGGTGGGGGCGGGCCGCGCCCCTTTCCCGCCTCGGGCGGGCGGAGGACGTGGGCTCGGCGTGCGTGTTCCTGGCGTCGTCGGGGGCCTCGTGGATCACGGGGGCCGACCTGGTGGTGGACGGCGGGGTGAGCGCCCGCCCCACGTGGTGACCTGGCGGTCAGCACCCCGGCTCGGGGCGGCGCCCTTCCCGGGCGGCACCCCCTGGGCCGGGGCGCGCCCCTGGGCCGGGCCGGCAGTTGCCCGGCCTGTCGCCCGGGTTCGGCCGCGACGGTTGCGGGGAGGGGCCCCTGAGGCGGGGCACCTCCCCTCGCCCCCGCTGCCAGGGGGCCGCGCTGCGCCCGCGCCCTGCGCAACGTTTGCTCGGCACCGAGGGCTGGGCCCACCTCATCCCCCCGGCCACCTCGCCGCGAGGCCAGGGCGCCCACCCACGACCCTGGCGACACGGGGCCGCGCTGCGCGCCGCCCGCACGGTCCCACCC
>NZ_JOJM01000129.1 GCF_000720325.1 Streptomyces sp. NRRL B-1347 | reverse complement strand
GCTCTGGACGAGGTGTGCGCGCACCTGGACGTCGTACTGGACCGTCCGCTGAAGGACGTGATGTTCGCGGCCGAGGGTGGCGCGGACGCCGAGCTGCTGAACCGGACGGCGTTCACGCAGCCCGCGCTGTTCGCCATCGAGGTGGCGCTGTTCCGGCTCCTGGAGCACTGGGGTGTCACCCCGGACGTGCTCATCGGCCACTCCATCGGTGAGATCGCTGCCGCGCATGTGGCCGGAGTGTTCTCCCTTGAGGACGCGTGCACGCTGGTGGCCGCCCGTGGCCGGTTGATGCAGGCGCTGCCGGAGGGCGGCGCGATGGTGGCCGTCCAGGCGTCCGAGGAGGAGGTCTCCGGATCGCTTGCCGGTCGTGAGGCCGAGGTGAGCATCGCGGCCGTCAACGGCCCGACGGCCGTGGTCATCGCCGGTGACGAGGCCGTCGTACTGGAGATCGCCGGTCAGTGGTCGGAGCAGGGGCGCAAGACGAGCCGCCTGCGGGTCAGTCACGCCTTCCACTCGCCCCGCATGGACGCCATGCTGGACGACTTCCGTGCGGTCGCGCGGACGCTCGCCTACAACAGCCCGTCCGTCGCGTTCATCTCGAACGTCACGGGTGAGCAGGCGGGTGCCGACGAGGTGTGCTCGCCGGAGTACTGGGTGCGGCATGTGCGGGAGACCGTCCGCTTCCTGAACGGGGTGCGGGCCCTCGAAGCGCAGGGCGTCACCGCGTACGTCGAGGTGGGCCCCGACGGCGTGCTGTCGGCAATGGCCCAGGACTGCCTGACCCAACCGGCCGACGACATCGCGGCCGAGGACACACCAGCCCCCCTGTTGGTGCCGGTGCTGCGCAAGGACCGCCCCGAGACGCAAGCACTCGTCGCGGCCCTCGCCGAGATCCACGTCCACGGCGAAACCGTCGACTGGCGGGCCTTCTTCGCCGGACGCGGCGCCCGCCGCGTGGACCTTCCCACCTACGCGTTCCAGCACCAGCGCTACTGGCTGGAGGCCGGTACCTCGGCGGGCGACGCCGCGGCCTTCGGCCTCGACCCCGCCGACCACCCGCTGCTCGGCGGAGCCGTCCCCCTCGCGGGCGCCGACGGCCTGTTGTTCACCGGAACTCTCTCGCTGCACGCCCAGCCCTGGCTGGCGGACCACGTTCTGCGCGGCGAGGCGGTCCTGGCGACCACGGCCCTCGTCGAACTGGCCATTCGCGCCGGTGACGAGGTCGGCCTCGGTCATGTGGAAGAGCTCGTCATCCAGGCGCCGCTGGCTCTCCCCCGAGGAGGCGGCGTCCAGATCCAGCTCGTCCTCGGCGAGGAGGACGAGACCGGCACCCGTTCGCTGGAGATGTACTCACGAGTGGCCGAACCCGTGGGCGAGGAAGCGGACGAGGACGCGGACGACTGGATCTGCCACGCCAGTGGTGTGCTCGCCCCGGAGCCGGACGACGCCACGACCGCCGAGGCGGCGGCGGGCTTCGCCGCATGGCCCCCGCCCGGCGCCGAGCGCGTCGAGGTGGACGGCCTGTACGAGCTTCTCGCCGGCGACGGCCTCGTCTACGGCCCCTCGTTCCGGGGCCTGCGCGCGGTGTGGCAGCGCGACGACGAGGTGTTCGCCGAGGTCAGCCTCGCTGAGGAGGCCGTCGTGGACGCCCAGCGGTTCGGGCTGCACCCCGCCCTTCTGGACGCGGCACTGCAGCCGCTCGGCCTCGGCGTGCTGGACGGGGTGGGGCGCGGACGCATGCTGTTCAGCCTCGCCGGGATATCGCTGTACGCGTCCGGTGCCTCCGCGCTGCGCGTCAGGCTCGCCCGTACGGGTCCGGAGACCCTCTCCCTGACCGCGGTCGACGGAGCCGGGGAAACCGTGGTCTCCGCCGACACGCTGACCCTGCGCCAGGTCGCCCCGGAGCAGCCGGAGGTCACCCCGGCGACGGACACGGCGGAGGCGGCCGAGGAGACTCTGCCCGAGCCCGCCGCCGCCTCGCCCGAGGCAGCCGTCGTACCCCCTGCCGAGATCTCCGTGGGGGAGACCTCCTCCGCCAAGCCTTCGCGCCGCCGTAAGACCGCGCGGCGCTCCGCCAAGCGGGGCGGACCGGACTCCGGGCCGCTCGCCGCGCTGCGGGAGCGGCTGGCCGGGCTCTCCGAGCCCGAGCAGGACCGGATGCTGCTCGATGTGATCCGTACGCACGTCGCGGCCGTGCTCGGACACGCCTCGGCCGACGCGGTCCAGGGCTCGCAGGCCTTCAAGGACCTCGGCTTCAGCTCGCTGACCGCCGTCGAGTTCCGCAACCGGGTGAGCAAGGCCATCGGCCTGCGGCTCCCGGCGACGGCCGTGTTCGACTACCCGACCCCCGCCGAACTCGCCAAGTTCACCCGTGCCGAGGTTCTCGGTGTGCTGACCGGAGCGGTGCAGCCGGTGCCGGTCCCGGTGGCGGGCAACGACGATCCGATCGTGATCGTGGGAATGAGCTGCCGCTATCCCGGCGAGGTGGCCACCCCGGAGGACCTGTGGAACCTGGTCGCCGAAGGCCGGGACGGCATCTCTCCCTTCCCGACCGATCGTGGCTGGGACGTGGAGAACCTCTACGACCCGGACCCGGACGAGCCGGGCAAGTGCTACACGCAGGAAGGCGGCTTCCTGCACGGCGCCAGCCGGTTCGACCCGGCGTTCTTCGGGATCTCGCCGCGTGAGGCGCTCTCGATGGACCCGCAGCACCGACTGCTCCTTGAGACCTCGTGGGAGGCGCTGGAGCGGGCCGGTATCGACCCGGTCTCCGCGAAGGGCAGCCAGACCGGTGTCTACGCGGGCGTGACCTACCAGGACTACGGCGGTGTCCTCGCCGGATCCCAGGACAACGTCGAGGGCTACATCGGCACCGGCGTCTCGCCCAGCGTGCTCTCCGGCCGCATCTCCTACACCCTGGGCCTCGAAGGGCCCGCGGTGACGGTGGACACGGCGTGTTCGTCGTCGCTGGTCGCCCTGCACCTCGCATGGCAGGCGCTGCGCCAGGGCGAGTGCGACCTGGCGCTCGCCGGCGGTGTGACGGTGATGTCCACACCGATGTCGCTGATCGAGTTCAGCCGCCAGCGAGCGCTCGCCTCCGACGGCCGCAGCAAGCCGTTCTCGGCCGCCGCGGACGGCGCCAGCTGGGCCGAGGGCGTCGGCATGCTCGTCCTCGAACGGCTCTCGGACGCCCGCCGCAACGGACATCCCATCCTCGCCGTGGTGCGGGGAAGTGCGGTGAACCAGGACGGCGCGTCCAACGGTCTCACGGCTCCCAACGGCCCCTCGCAGCAGCGGGTCATCCGGCAGGCACTGGCGAACGCCCGCCTTTCGGCCGCCGAGGTCGACGCGGTGGAGGCGCACGGTACGGGCACGTCGCTGGGCGACCCGATCGAGGCGCAGGCACTGCTTGCCACCTACGGCCAGGAGCGCCCCGAGGGCCAGCCGCTGTGGCTGGGCGCCATCAAGTCCAACATCGGTCACTCGCAGGCCGCCGCCGGTGTCGGTGGCGTCATCAAGATGGTCATGGCGATGCGGCACGGCGTACTGCCGAAGTCGCTGCACATCGACGAGCCTTCGCCGATGGTGGACTGGACGGCCGGCGACGTCGAGCTGCTGGCCGAGGCCAGGCCGTGGCCGGAGACGGGGCATCCGCGTCGCGCGGGTGTGTCGGCGTTCGGTATGAGCGGCACCAATGTGCACACCATCCTGGAGCAGGCTCCCGAGGCCGAAGCGGTCGAGGAGGCCGAGGAGGCCGAGCCCGTCGGAACCGGGGCCGTCGACGGTCCGGTGGCGTGGGTCGTGTCCGGCAAGAGCAGCGACGCGCTGCGCGACCAGGCCGACAGGCTGCGGACGTTCGTGGCCGAGCACCCCGAGCTGAGCGCCGCCGGGGTTTGACCGGGTGGATGTGGTGCAGCCGGTGTTGTTCGCGGTGATGGTGTCGTTGGCGCGGTTGTGGCGTTCGGTGGGTGTGGAGCCGGACGCGGTGATGGGCCACAGCCAGGGCGAGATCGCGGCCGCGTGTGTGGCGGGTGCGCTGTCGCTGGAGGATGCCGCGAAGGTGGTGACCCTGCGCTCGCAGGCCATTGCGGTCGGCCTTGCGGGTCGTGGTGGGATGGTGTCGGTCGGGCTTCCGGTCGACCAGGCGCAGGAGCGTATCGCCGCCTGGGACGGTGCGATATCCGTCGCGGCGGTCAATGGCCCGGGTTCGGTTGTAGTGTCCGGTGATGCGGGTGCGCTGGATGAGATGGTCGCGCAGCTGGAGGGTGAGGAGGTCCGGGTTCGCCGGGTTCCGGTGGATTACGCCTCGCATTCCGCGCATGTGGAGGAGATTCGCGAGGAGTTGCTGAGGGTTCTGGCGGACCTGAAGCCGCGTACGTCCGAGGTGCCGTTCTACTCGACGGTGTCCGGTGAGCTGGTGGACACGGTCGGGCTGGACGCGGAGTACTGGTACCGCAATCTGCGCCAGACCGTGGAGCTGGAGGCCACTACCCGCACCCTGCTCGGCAGTGGGCACGGCGTGTTCATCGAGGTCAGCCCGCACCCGGTGCTGACCCTGCCGGTGCAGCAGACGGTGGAGGCCGCCGAGGCGCAGGCCGTGGTCATCGGGACCCTTCGCCGCGACGAGGGCGGTCTGGAGCGGTTCCTGACCTCCGCCGCCGAGCTTCACGTCAATGGGGCCACGGTCGACTGGCGGAAGGTGTTCGCCGGACACGGCGGTCGGCAGGTCGACCTGCCGACGTACGCCTTCCAGCGGCAGCGGTACTGGCCGCAGCCGGGCGAGGACGGCGGGTTCGGCAACGGCCCCGTCTCCGAGGCCGACTCTGTGGACGCCCGGTTCTGGGAGGCCGTCGAGCGCGAGGACCTCGAAGGGCTCGCGCAGACGCTGGAGCTCGACGGGGAGGCCCCGCTGAGCGCGGTGCTGCCCGCCCTGTCGTCGTACCGGCGAGGCAGGCGTGACCGGTCCACGGTCGACAACTGGCGCTACCGGATCAACTGGAAGCCCCTCATCGACCAGCCGTCGTCCGGCTCCGGGCAGGAGCAGGGCGCCCCGATCACCGGTACCTGGATGGTCGTCGTCCCGCCGGTCGACGCCGCCCGTGAACTGGCGGAGCGCATCGCACGGGACGTGGAGCGCCACGGTGCCCGCATGGTGCGGGTCGACCTGGACGAGACGGAGCCGGAGCGGTCCTCGCTGGCCGGACTCCTGCGGGCCGCGGCCCCCGGCACGTCCGCCACGGACGGCTCCGAGCAGGACGGGACGCTCGCGATCGACGGAGTGCTCTCCCTGCTCGCGCTCGACGAGGAGGCGCTCGCCGGACACCCGGGCGTTCCGCGCGGCTTCGCCGGCACGGTGGCCCTGGTCCAGGCGCTCGCCGACATCGACATCGATGTGCCGCTGTGGCTCGCCACCACCGGTGCCGTGTCCGTGGGCCGCTCCGACCGGGTCGGCAGCGTCAAGCAGTCCCTGGTGTGGGGTCTGGGCCGGGTGGTCGGCCTGGAGTACGCACAGCGCTGGGGCGGTCTCGTCGACCTCCCCGAGTCGCCGGACGCGCTCGACGAGCGGGCCCTGAACCGTCTGGTCGGCCTGATCGGGCGGTCCGGCGACGAGGACCAGGTGGCGGTGCGCGCCTCCGGGGTCTTCGCGCGGAGGCTGGTCCGGGCGCCCTTGGGCGACGCCCGGCCGGCCCGCGCCTGGCAGCCTCGTGGCAGCGTTCTGATCACCGGTGGTACGGGTGCCCTCGGTGGCCGTCTCGCCCGCTGGCTGGCCCGTGGCGGCGCCGAGCACCTGGTGCTCACCAGCCGCCGCGGCCCGGACGCCCCCGGCGCGGCCGAGTTGAGGGACGAACTGACCGCCCTGGGCGTGCGGGTCACCGTCGCCGCCTGTGACGCCGCCGACCGTGACGCGCTGCGGGAGCTCCTCGACGGGCTGCCCGCGGAGTACCCGCTGACCGGGGTGGTGCACGCGGCCGGTGTGCTGGACGACGGCCTCGTCGACACCCTCACCGTCCCCAGGACGCAGGGGGTCTTCCGGCCCAAGGTGGACGCCGTGGTGAACCTCCACGAGCTGACCCAGGACCTGGACCTGTCCGCGTTCATCCTCTTCTCCTCCTACGCCGGAACCGTCGGTGGTGCCGGTCAGGGCAGCTACGCCGCCGCGAACGCCTTCCTCGACGCCCTGGCGCAGCAGCGCCGGGCCCAGGGCCTTGCCGCGACCTCGGTGGCGTGGGGCGCCTGGGGCGGCGGTGGTCTGGTCGACGACGCCACCGCGGCCCAGCTGAAGCGGCGCGGTATGCCGCCGCTGGTGCCCGAACTGGCCGTCGAGGCCCTTCAGCAGGCGCTCGACCACGACGAGGTGGACATCACCGTCGCCGATGTGGACTGGGAGCGCTACGCCCCCGGGTTCGCCTCGGCCCGGCCGCGTCCGCTGCTCGACGAGCTGCCGGAGGTGCGGCGGGCCCTGGAGGAGGCGGAGGCCGAGCTGGGCGCGGCCCTCTCCGGTCTTGCCGTACGCCTCGAAGGGCTGTCGGCCGCCGAGCGCGAGGTGGAGGTCCTCGACCTCGTCAGGACCCACGCCGCCGAGGTGATCGGTTACCCGAACGCCGACGCGGTGGAGCCGGAGCGGGCCTTCAGGGACATCGGGTTCGACTCCCTGACCGCCGTGGAGCTGCGCAACGGGCTCAGCGCGGCGGCCGGTGTGAACCTTCCGGTCACCATGGCCTTCGACTACCCGACGCCCACGGCGCTCGCCCGGTTCATCCTCGGCGAGGTGCTGGGCACCGCGCCCGCGCCGGCCGATGAGCCGCCGGTGGTGACGGGCACGGTCGTGGACGACGACCCGATCGCGATCGTGTCGATGAGCTGCCGCTTCCCCGGCGGGGTGCGCACTCCGGAGGACCTGTGGCGACTGGTCTCCGAGGGCAGCGACGTGATCAGCGCCTACCCGACCAACCGCGGCTGGGACCTGGACGACCTGTACGACCCGGACCCGGAGAACACGGGCACCAGCTACGCCAGCGGCGGCGGCTTCGTCTACGACGCCGATGAATTCGACCCGGCGTTCTTCGGGATAGCCCCCCGCGAGGCGCTGACCATCGACCCGCAGCAGCGGCTGCTCCTCGAGACGTCCTGGGAGGCGATCGAGCGGGCGGGCATCGACCCCATGTCGCTCAAGGGAAGCCGGACCGGTGTCTTCGCGGGAAGCAACGGCCAGGACTACATCGGCCTGCTGCTGACCGCCCCGGGCGGCCCCGACGGCTACCTCGGAACCGGTAACGCGGGCAGCGTGGTGTCGGGCCGTGTCGCCTACACCTTCGGCCTCGAAGGACCGGCCGTCACGGTGGACACGGCATGCTCCTCGTCCCTGGTGGCACTGCACATGGCCGTGCAGTCGCTGCGCCAGGGGGAGTGCTCCATGGCGCTGGCCGGCGGTGTCACGATCATGTCAACGCCGGGCTCGTTCGTGGACTTCAGCCGCCAGAAGGGGCTGTCGTCGGACGGGCGCTGCAAGGCGTTCGCGGCATCGGCCGACGGCACGGGCTGGGGCGAGGGCGTCGGCGTGCTGCTGCTGGAGCGGCTGTCCGACGCGCGGCGCAACGGCCACCCGGTCATGGCGATCGTGCGCGGCTCCGCCGTCAACCAGGACGGCGCCAGCAATGGCCTGACGGCGCCCAACGGGCCGTCGCAGCAGCGGGTGATCCGGCAGGCACTGGCAGGCGCCGGTCTCGCCGCCCACCAGGTGCACGCGGTCGAGGCGCACGGCACCGGCACCCGGCTGGGTGACCCGATCGAGGCGCAGGCGCTGCTGGCCACGTACGGCCAGGGACGGCCCGAGGACCAGCCGCTGTGGCTGGGCTCGATCAAGTCGAACATCGGGCACACGCAGGCTGCGGCCGGTGTCGCGGGAATCATCAAGATGGTGATGGCCATGCGTGAGGGCGTGCTGCCGAAGACGCTCCACGCGGAGGAGCCCTCGCCGCACATCGACTGGACCAGTGGCGCGGTGTCGCTGCTGAACGAGGCGACCGCGTGGCCGGAGAACGGCGAACCGCGACGGGCGGGCATCTCCTCGTTCGGCATCAGCGGTACCAACGCCCACACCATCATCGAGCAGGCACCGGAGCCCGAGGAGCCGGAGGCGGCGGTGGCGCGGGTCGTCACGGACGGTCTCACGGACGACCTCACGGCCGGTTCGCGGACGCTCCCCTGGACGGTCACCGGCAAGGGCGCCGAGGCGCTGCGCGCCCAGGCGCGCAGCCTGCGTGACCATCTGGCGGACCACCCCGAGCTCGACCTGGACGACGTGGGCTACTCGCTCGCGGCCTCCCGGTCGGTCTTCGACCACCGTGCCGTCCTCCTGAACGGCGACCGGGACGCGCTGCTGAGCGGTCTCGACGCCATCGCCTCGGGCGCCACGGCCCCCGGAGTCGTCCAGGGATCGGTGGGCACGGCCGGCAGGACGGCCTTCCTGTTCTCGGGTCAGGGCGCGCAACGCCTGGGCATGGGACGGGAGTTGTACGAGACGTACCCGGTGTTCGCCCAGGCCCTTGACGAGGTGTGCGCGTATCTCGACGTGCTGCTCGACCGTCCGCTGCGGGACGTGATGTTCGCCGACGAGAACAGTGCCGACGCCGAACTGCTGAACCAGACGGCGTTCACGCAGCCCGCGCTGTTCGCCATCGAAGTGGCGCTGTTCCGGCTGCTTGAGCACTGGGGCGTCACCGCCGATGTGCTCATCGGCCACTCGGTGGGAGAGGTCGCCGCGGCCCATGTGGCCGGGGTGCTCTCGATGGAGGACGCGTGCACGCTGATCGCGGCGCGCGGCCGGCTGATGCAGGCGCTGCCGGAGGGCGGCGCGATGGTGGCCGTCCAGGCGTCGGAGGAGGAGATCGCTCCGTCGCTGATCGGCCGTGAGGCCGAGGTGAGTGTCGCCGCCGTCAACGGCCCGACGGCCGTGGTCATCGCCGGTGACGAGGCCGCCGTACTGGAGATCGCCGAGGACTGGGCCGAACAGGGACGCAAGACCCGTCGGCTGCGGGTCAGCCACGCCTTCCACTCGCCCCGTATGGACGCGATGCTGGACGACTTCCGCGAGGTCGTCGAAGGGCTGGCCTTCCAGGCACCGTCGATCTCCCTGGTCTCCAACCTCACGGGAGCGTCGGCGGGCGCGGAGCAGGTGTGCTCGCCGGAGTACTGGGTGCGCCACGTCCGCGAGGCCGTGCGCTTCGCCGACGGCGTACGGGCGTTGGAGAAGCTCGGGGTGACCTCGTTCCTGGAGGTGGGTCCCGACGGTGTGCTCACCGCGATGGCGCAGGACTGCCTGACGGCCGACGAGGCCGGAGGCGCGCGCACCCTCGTCCCCGCACTGCGCAAGAACCGCCCGGAGGTCCAGTCGCTGACCACGGCGCTGGCCGAACTCCACGTCCACGGCACCACCGTGAACTGGTCGACGGCGTTCGCCGGACACGACGTACGGCGGGTGGAGCTGCCCACCTACGCGTTCCAGCGGCAGCGCTACTGGCCGAAGGCGGGCGGCCCCATGACCGGGGACGTCGCCTCCGTCGGACTCAGCTCCCCCAACCACCCGCTGCTGGGTGCCGGGGTCGAACTCGCGGGCAGCGACGGATTCCTGTTCACCAGCAGGCTGTCGGTGCAGAGCCAGCCCTGGCTGGCCGACCACGCGATCGCGGGCGCGGCCCTGTTCCCGGGGACCGGATTCCTCGAACTGGCCATCCGCGCGGCCGACCAAGTCGGCTGCGGCCGGGTCGAGGAGGTCACCCTGGCCACCCCGATGGTCCTGCCCGAGAACGAACAGGTCCAGGTGCAGCTGTGGGTGGATGACGCGGACGAGACGGGCCACCGCTCGATCGGCCTCTACTCCCGCCCGGCCGACGCGTCCTCGGGCGAGCCGTGGACGCAGCACGCGGCCGGTGCGCTGGCCCCGGCCGGCCCCGAGCCGTCGTTCGACCTGGGCGTTTGGCCCCCGGCGGACGCGGAAGCGCTGGACATCAGCGACTTCTACGAGCGCTTCGCCGCCTCCGGCTTCGCCTACGGCCCGGTGTTCCAGGGCCTGCGGGCCGCCTGGCGCGCAGGCGACGACGTCTACGTCGAGGTCAGCCTCGGCGAGGAGCACGCGTCGCTGGCGGCCGACTTCGGCCTCCACCCGGCGCTCCTTGACGCCGCCGTGCAGGCGGTGACCTTCGTCGCCCTGGAGGACGTCGGGCTCTCCCGGCTCCCGTTCTCCTGGAGCGGGGTGTCGCTCCACGCCGGTGGCGCGTCCACGCTGCGGGTGCGCCTCACCCAGCTGGGGCCCGACTCCATCTCCCTCGCGGTGGCCGACGGAACCGGCCGCCCCGTGGCATCGATCGAGTCCCTCGTGCTGCGCCCGGTATCCGTGGACCACATCGACACGGCCAGGACGTCGGCGTTCCGCGACTCGCTGTTCACGCTGGACTGGACCCCCGTGCCGGCCGTCTCCCCGGCGGACGCGGCCACGGCCACCTGGGCCGTGGTGGGCACCGACCACTACGGACTGGCCGCCGGTGCGATCGCCGGAGCCCAGGTGACCGCCTACGCCGATCTCGACGCCCTGGGTGCCGCGATCGACGACGGCGCCGCCGCCCCGGAGGCCGTGCTGGTCTCCTACGCGCCGGGCCTCGACGACGAGGCGGCGCAGGGCAGGCCCAAGAGCAAGGCCAAGAGCAGGGCGAAGGGCAAGGGCAAGGCCAAGCGGGGCTCGGAGCCCGTGGACGCCATCCACGCGGTGACGCACCACACGCTCGGCATGATCCAGGGCTGGCTCGGCGACCGCCGGTTCGATTCCTCCCGGCTGGTCTTCGTGACCTCGGGCGCCATGGCACCCGAGGACCGCGACGAGACCCCGGACCTGATCCACGCCCCGCTGTGGGGCATGGTGCGGTCCGCGCAGTCGGAGAACCCGAACTGCTTCGTCCTGGTCGACCTCGACGAGGACGAGGCGTCCAAGGCGGTACTGCCCGCGGTGCTCGCCACCGACGAGCCGCAGGCCGTGGTCCGCGAGGGCACGGTGCTCGGCCAGCGCATGGCCCGGGTCTCCTCGGGCACCGCGCTGCTGCCGCCCGCCGGGGTGCGGGACTGGCGCCTTGACATGCACGCCAAGGGGACCCTGGAGAACCTGGCGCTGCTGCCCAGCCCCGACGCCACGGAGGAACTCGGCGCGACCGAGATCAGGGTGGCGCTGCGCGCCGCGGGCCTGAACTTCCGCGATGTGCTCAACGCCCTGGGGATGTACCCCGGGGAGGCCGGGCCGCTCGGCGGTGAGGGTGCCGGTGTGGTGACCGAGGTCGGCTCCGCGGTGAAGGACCTCGTCCCTGGTGACAAGGTGATGGGCATCTTCAGCGGGTCGTTCGGCCCGTTCGCCATCACCGACCGGCGCGTTGTCGCCCGGGTCCCGGAGAGCTGGACGTTCGAGCAGGCGGCCTCCACCCCGATCGTGTTCCTGACGGCCTACTACGCCATGGTGGACCTGGCCGGCCTGAAGGCGGGTCAGTCGGTCCTTGTGCACTCCGCCGCAGGCGGTGTGGGCATGGCCACGCTCCAGCTCGCACGGCACCTCGGGGCCGAGGTCTTCGGTACCGCGAGCGAGGGCAAGTGGGACACCCTGCGGTCGCTGG
This sequence comes from Streptomyces sp. NRRL B-1347, assembly GCF_000720325.1. Lineage (GTDB taxonomy): Bacteria > Actinomycetota > Actinomycetes > Streptomycetales > Streptomycetaceae > Streptomyces. Next base: position 13,986 of record NZ_JOJM01000129.1, on the reverse strand, counting down.
GCCTGGACGACGCGCACATCGCGTCGTCCCGGACGCTGGACTTCGAGAAGCGCTTCCTCGAAGCGACCGGCGGGCGCGGCATGGACGTGGTGCTCGACTCGCTGGCACGGGAGTTCGTGGACGCGGGCCTGCGGCTGCTGCCGAACGGCGGCCGGTTCCTGGAGATGGGCAAGACCGACATCCGGATTCCGGAAGAGGTGGCCGCCGAGTACACCGGTGTCTCCTACCAGGCGTTCGACCTGATCGAGGCGGGACCCGACCGCATCAACGAGATGTGGAACGACCTGATCTCGCTGTTCGAGGAAGGGGTACTGCGACCGCTGCCGGTGCGCACCTGGGACGTCCGCAGGGCACCCGACGCCTTCCGCTTCCTCAGCCAGGCACGCCACACCGGCAAGGTGGCGCTGACGATGCCGAGGCCGCTGGACGGCCGTGGCACGGTGCTGATCTCGTTGACGCCGGAGCGGGTGGACAGGGTGTTGCGTCCGAAGGTGGACGCGGCGCTGCACCTGCACGAGCTGACCCGCGACCTCGACCTCTCCGCGTTCATCCTGTTCTCCTCCGTCTCCGGAACCTTCGGCGGCGCGGGCCAGGCCAACTACGCGGCGGGCAACGCCTTCATGGACGCCCTCGCCCAGCACCGCAGGGCCGCGGGCCTCGCGGCGGCCTCCCTCGTATGGGGGCCGTGGACGCAGGACGGCGGCATGACCACCGAACTGGCCGACGCCGACGTCACCCGGATGAGCAGGACCGGCATGGTCGCCCTCACCCCCGAGGCCGGGCTCGCGCTGTTCGACACGACCCGCGATCTCGACGGTGCCGTCCTGGTGCCCATGACGATGGACTTGTCCTCGGTGGGCGAGCCGGTACCCGCGCTCCTGCGCGGACTGGTGCGCGCACCCGCGCGCCGGACCGCGGAGTCGGCGGCCACGAGCACCACGGCCGATCCGGCTGCCGCGCTCAAGCAGCACCTGGCCGGGAAGTCCGAGACGGAGCGCGAGCGCATCCTGGTGGACCTGGTGTGCGACCAGGTGGCCGTCGTCCTCGGCTACGCGTCGGGGCAGGCGATCGAACCCGGACACGCCTTCAAGGACCTGGGCTTCGACTCCCTGTCGGCCGTCGAGCTGCGCAACCGGCTCAACGCGATCACCGGAACGCGGCTGCCGGCGACCCTGGTGTTCGACTACCCGACGCCGGCGTCGCTCGCACGGTTCCTGTGCGAGGAGGTCACCCCCGCCGACGGGCCCACGACCGAGCCCGTCTTCGGCGAACTCGACCGCCTTGAAGCCACCCTGTCGGCGCTCGGATCCGACAGCGAGACGCACGCCCAGGTCATGGCGCGGCTCCAAGGGCTGGTGGCGAAGTGGTCCGCGGGCGGTACCGGCCAGGTGTCCGGCGCCGTGACAGCGGCGGACGACGACCTGGACGACGGCAGCGAGATCGAATCGGCCACCGCCGACGAGATCTTCAAACTCATCGATGACGAATTCGGAATGTCCTGACGTGGCGAGCTGGAACTCACAGAGTGTTTCAAGGGGCTGGGGATAGTGGCGGAAGACGAAAAACTCCTTGACTACCTCAAGAAGGTGACGGCTGACCTGCGTCAGGCTCGTCGGCGACTTCGACAGGTGGAGGAGCGGGACCGGGAACCCATCGCCATCGTGGCGATGAGCTGCCGGTACCCCGGAGGCGTGCAGACTCCGGAGGAGCTGTGGCGGCTCGTCGCCGAGGGCGGCGACGGCATCACCGAGTTCCCGCCCGACCGGGGCTGGGACGTCGACGGCTTCTTCGACCCCGACGCGGAGCGGTCCGGGACCTTCTCCGTCCGCGAGGGCGGATTCCTGGACACCCCCGGCGACTTCGACCCCGGCTTCTTCTCCATGAGCCCGCGGGAGGCACTCGCCACCGACCCGCAGCAGCGGCTGCTGCTTGAGACCGCGTGGGAGGCGTTCGAGCGCGCCGGGATCGACCCGGCGTCGGTGCGGGGCAGCCGAGGCGGTGTGTTCGTCGGCGCTTCGTCCTCCGGCTACGGCGCCGGAGTGAGCGAGATGCCCGAAGGCGTCGAGGGGCTGCTGCTCGCGGGCAACGCCACCTCCGTGGTGTCCGGCCGGGTGGCCTACACCCTGGGCCTGGAAGGGCCCGCCGTGACGGTGGACACCGCGTGCTCGTCGTCGCTGGTCGCCCTGCACCTGGCCTGCCAGGCGCTCCGCCAGGAGGAGTGCTCGCTGGCCCTGGCGGGCGGCGTCGCGGTCATGTTCACCCCCAGCATGTTCGTGGAGTTCAGCCGGCAGGGCGGGCTCGCTCCCGACGGCCGGTGCAAGGCGTTCGGCGCGGGCGCCGACGGCACCGGCTGGGCCGAGGGCGTGGGCCTGCTCCTCCTGGAGCGGCTCTCCGACGCCCGCCGCAACGGCCACCCCGTGCTGGCCGTCGTACGGGGCAGTGCGGTGAACCAGGACGGCGCGAGCAACGGTCTTACGGCTCCCAACGGCCCCTCGCAGCGCCGCGTGATCCGCCAGGCACTGAAGAACGCGGGCCTGACACCGGCCGACGTGGACGCGGTGGAGGCGCACGGTACGGGCACCGCGCTGGGTGACCCGATCGAGGCGCAGGCGCTGCTTGCCACCTACGGCCAGGAGCGCCCCGAGGGCCAGCCGCTGTGGCTGGGCTCGCTGAAGTCCAACATCGGCCACTCCCAGGCCGCCGCCGGTGTCGGTGGGGTCATCAAGATGGTGATGGCCATGCGCGAGGGTGTGCTGCCCAAGACCCTCCACGCGGACGAGCCGTCAACCCAGGTGGACTGGTCCGAGGGCGACATCCGGCTGCTCACCGAGGCCACCGCCTGGCCCGAGACCGAGCAGCCCCGGCGGGCGGGTGTGTCCTCGTTCGGCATCAGCGGGACGAACGCGCACGCGATCCTGGAGCAGGCCCCGGAAGCCGAGGAGGCGGCGGAGCCCGAGGCCGAGGCCGTCGACGGTCCGGTGGCCTGGGTGGTGTCCGGCCGCAGCGCGGCCCCGCGGATGTGGCGTTGTCGTTGGTGTCGTCGCGTTCGGTGTTCGAGCACCGTGGGGTGGTGACGGGTGCCGGCCGTGAGGAGCTTCTGGCGCGGTTGGACGCGTTGGCCGGGGATGAGGTGGCCTCGGGTGTGACGCGTGGCGTGGCCGATGTGCGTGGCCGTTCGGTGTTTGTGTTCCCGGGTCAGGGGGCGCAGTGGGTGGGTATGGCGGTGGGGCTTCTGGAGTCCTCGCCGGTGTTCGCGGAGGCGATCGGTGAGTGTGAGTCGGCCCTGTCGGCGTATGTCGACTGGTCGTTGACGGACGTTCTGCGCGGCGCCGAGGGTGCGCCTGGTTTTGGCCGGGTGGATGTGGTGCAGCCGGTGTTGTTCGCGGTGATGGTGTCGTTGGCGCGGTTGTGGCGTTCGGTGGGTGTGGAGCCGGACGCGGTGATGGGTCACAGCCAGGGTGAGATCGCGGCCGCGTGTGTGGCGGGTGCGCTGTCGCTGGAGGATGCCGCGAAGGTGGTGACCCTGCGCTCGCAGGCGATCGCCGCCGGTCTTGCGGGCCGGGGTGGCATGGTCTCGGTCGGGCTTCCGGTCGACCAGGCCAGGGAGCGTATCGCCGCCTGGGACGGTGCGATATCCGTCGCGGCGGTGAACGGCCCGGGTTCGGTTGTGGTGTCCGGTGACGCGGGTGCACTGGATGAGATGGTCGCGCAGCTGGAGGGTGAGGAGATCCGGGTCCGCCGGGTTCCGGTGGATTACGCCTCGCATTCCGCGCATGTGGAGGAGATCCGCGAGGAGCTGCTGAAGGTCCTGGCGGACCTGAAGCCCCGCACGTCCGAAGTGCCTTTCTATTCAACGGTGTCCGGTGAGCTGGTGGACACGGTCGGGCTGGACGCGGAGTACTGGTACCGGAATCTGCGGCAGACGGTGGAGCTGGGGTGCAGCAGACGGTGGAGGCCGCTGAGGCGCAGGCCGTGGTCATCGGGACCCTTCGCCGCGACGAGGGCGGTCTGGAGCGGTTCCTGACCTCCGCCGCCGAGGTGTTCGCGCGTGGCGTCAAGGTCGGCTGGGCCGTCACTCTGGAGGGCCGTGGTGGTCGGCGGGTCGAGCTGCCGACGTACGCCTTCCAGCGCGAGCGCTACTGGCTCGACGGATTCGGCCTGCTGCCCGGTGGAGGCGTGGCCGACGGCACCGGCTCCGTCGACGAGCGGTTCTGGGACGCGGTACAGCGCCAGGACCTGGAGTCGCTGGCGGGGACGCTGGCGGTCGACAGCGAGGCGCCGCTGAGCGCCGTGCTGCCTGCCCTGTCCGCGTACCACCGCAACAACCGCGACCGTTCCACGATCGACGGCTGGCGTTACCGGGTCTCGTGGAAGCCTGTCTCCGAGGTCGCCGACGGCTCGCTGTCGGGGACGTGGCTCGTGGTGGTTCCGGCGTCCCGCGCCGAGGACGAACTGGTCTCGGGCGTGGTCGCCGGGCTCGAACGGCATGGCGCGAGTGTCGTCCCGGTCGTCGTGGACGAGCGGGACCTCGACGCGGACGTGCTGGCGGAGCGGCTGCGCGTGGTGGCCGCCGAGGCGCCCGAGCTGGGCGGTGTGCTGTCGCTGCTCGCCCTGGACGAGGAGCCCTGCCCGGGGTATCCGGCGCTGTCGGGCGGCTATGCGCTGACCCTGGTGCTGGTGCGGGCCATGGTCGGGGCCGACCTTCCGGCCCGGCTGTGGTGCGGTACGCGCGGCGCCGTCTCGGTGGGCCGTTCCGACCGGCTCACCAGCCCGGCGCAGGCGATGGTCTGGGCGCTGGGCCGGGTGGCCGGTCTGGAACTCCCGCCGCTGTGGGGCGGTCTGGTCGATCTGCCCGAGACGCTGGACCGGCGCGGTGCGGAACGGCTGGCCGGTGTGCTGTCCGTCGAGGGCGGCGAGGACCAGGTCGCGGTGCGCGGCTCCGGTGTCTTCGTACGCCGTCTGGCGCGCTCGGCTGCGACCGTCGGCGAGGAGACCTCGTGGCGGGCGCGCGGCACCGTGCTGGTGACCGGTGGCACGGGCGGGCTCGGCGGGCAGGTGGCCCGCTGGCTGGTCCGTAGTGGCGCCGAGCACCTGGTGCTGACCAGCCGCCGCGGTCTCGACGCCGAAGGCGCCGCCGAGCTGAAGGCGGAGCTGGAGGGCATGGGCGCCGAGGTGACGGTGGCCGCGTGCGACGCCGCCGACCGCGACGCGCTCGCCGCCGTCCTGGACGCCGTACCGGAGCACCGGCCGCTCACCGCGGTGGTGCACGCGGCGGGTGTCACGCTCGCGGCCTCCCTGCTGGAGACGGAGCTCGCCGACGCGGCGACGGTCGTGTCCGGCAAGGTGGCGGGCGCCGTCAACCTGGACGAGCTGCTCGGCGACCGTGAACTCGACGCGTTCGTGGTCTTCTCCTCCATCTCCGGTGTGTGGGGCGGTGGCAGCCAGGGCGTCTACGGCTCCGGAAACGCCTTCCTGGACGCGCTGGTCGAGCAGCGCCGTGCGCGGGGTCTCGCGGGCACCGCCGTCTCCTGGGGCCCCTGGGCCGAGGACGGCATGGCCACCCGGGGCGACGCGGGGGAGCAGCTGGCGCGGCGCGGACTGCCCGCGATGGCGCCCCAGTTGGCGATCGCCGCGCTGGAACGCGCGGTGGCCGGTGACGACGGTGTGGTCACGGTCGTCGACGTGGACTGGGAGCGGTTCGCGCCCTCGTTCACCGCGGTCCGGCCCAGCCCGTTCCTGAGCGATCTCGACGAGGTCCTGGCGCTGGAGACGAAGGGCGGCGACGGCGAGAGCGCCGACGCCGCCGGGGCCCAGTTGCGTGAACGGCTGAAGCCGCTCACCGAGGGCGAGCGGGACCGGGCGCTGCTCGATCTGGTGCGCAGGCACGCCGCCGCCGTACTCGGCTATTCCTCCGCCGAACTGGTCGAGCCGAACCGGGCCTTCCGCGACCTGGGCTTCGACTCGCTGACCGCGGTCGACCTGCGCAACCGGCTGGCCGCCGAGACCGGTCTCGGCCTCCCCGCCACGCTGGTCTTCGACTACCCCAGCGCCGGCGTGCTCGCGGCGCAGCTGCGCACCGAGGTACTGGGCACCGCGTCCACGGCGCCGACCACCGGCCCCGGGAGCCCCGCGGGCTCCGGCGCGGACGACGAGCCCATCGCGATCGTCTCCATGAGCTGCCGCCTGCCCGGTGGGGTGCGGAGCCCGGAGGACCTGTGGCAGCTGATCGACGGCGGCGGTGACGCCATCTCGTCGTTCCCGTCGGACCGCGGCTGGGACCTGTCGGGCATGTACGACCCCGACCCGGACCGGCCGGGCACGTTCTACGCCCGGGAAGGCGGATTCCTCTACGACGCGGGCGAGTTCGACCCCGGCTTCTTCGGGATCTCGCCCCGCGAGGCCCTGGCGACCGACCCGCAGCAGCGCCTGCTCCTGGAGACCTCCTGGGAGGCGTTCGAGCGGGCGGGCATCAACCCCGCATCGGTGCGGGGCAGCCAGACCGGTGTGTTCGTCGGCTTCTCGGGCTCCGGATACGGCACCAACCTGGAGACGGTGCCCGAGGACGTCGAGGGCCATCTGCTGACCGGCAACGCCGGCAGCGTCGTCTCCGGCCGTCTCGCCTACACCTACGGCCTGGAAGGCCCCGCCATCACGGTGGACACCGCCTGCTCCTCGTCGCTGGTGGCCCTGCATCTGGCCTGCCAGTCGCTGCGGCAGGGCGAGTGCGACATGGCGCTGGTCGGCGGTGTGGCGGTGATGGCCACTCCGATGGCGTTCGTCGAGTTCAGCCGGCAGGGCGGGCTCGCGCCCGACGGCCGCTGCAAGCCGTTCGCGGCGGCGGCGGACGGTACAACGGGCCGTCGCAGCAGCGGGTGATCCGGCAGGCGCTTGCCAGCGCCGGACTGTCCGCCGCCGAGGTCGACGCGGTCGAGGCGCACGGCACGGGTACGACGCTGGGTGACCCGATCGAGGCGCAGGCGCTGCTGGCCACGTACGGCCAGGAGCGGCCGGAGGGCCTCCCGCTGCTCCTGGGCGCGCTGAAGTCGAACATCGGCCACACCCAGGCCGCGTCCGGACTCGCCGGTGTCATCAAGATGGTCATGGCGATGCGGCACGGCGTCCTGCCGAAGACGCTGCACGTGGACGAGCCGTCGACGCAGGTGGATTGGTCGGCGGGTGAGGTGCGGCTGCTGACGGAGGCCACCGCGTGGCCCGAGACCGGCCAGCCGCGCCGGGCCGGTGTCTCCGCCTTCGGCGTGAGCGGCACCAACGCGCACGCCATCATCGAGCAGGCCCCCTCGGACACCGAGGACACCCGACCGGCCGAGGTGGTGTCTCCCGACGACCGCGGCACGGCGCCCTGGACGCTCTCCGCCCGGAGCGCGGACGGGCTGCGGGCCCAGGCCCGGCGGCTGCGGGCACAGCTGACCGCACGTCCGGAGCTGAGCCTGAAGGACGTTGGCTACTCCCTGGTCGCCACCCGTTCGGTGTTCGGTTGTACGAGGCGTTCCCGGTGTTCGCTCAGGCTCTGGACGAGGTGTGCGCGCACCTGGACGTCGTACTGGACCGTCCGCTGAAGGACGTGATGTTCGCCGCGGAGGGCAGCGCGGACGCCGAGCTGCTGGACCGGACGGCGTTCACGCAGCCCGCGCTCTTCGCCATCGAGGTGGCGTTGTTCCGGCTGCTGTCCGCGTGGGGTGTGGCGCCGGATGTGGTGATGGGTCACTCCATCGGTGAGATCGCCGCCGCGCATGTGGCGGGGGTGTTCTCGCTTCAGGACGCGTGCACGCTGGTCGCCGCCCGTGGCCGGTTGATGCAGGCCCTGCCCGAGGGCGGCGCGATGGTCGCCATCGAGGCGTCCGAGGAGGAGATCGCTCCGTCGCTGATCGGCCGTGAGGCCGAGGTGAGCGTCGCTGCGGTCAACGGTCCGACGGCCGTGGTCATCGCCGGTGACGAGGCGCCGGTGCTGGAGATCGCCGGACAGTGGGCGGAGCAGGGCCGCAAGACCCGTCGGCTGCGGGTCAGCCACGCCTTCCACTCACCCCGCATGGACGCGATGCTGGACGACTTCCGCAAGGTCGTCGCGGGGCTGTCGTTCGCCCCGCCCGCCATCGCCCTGGTGTCCAATGTGACGGGCAAGTCGGCGGGCACCGACGAGGTGTGTTCGCCGGAGTACTGGGTGCGCCATGTGCGGGAGGCCGTGCGCTTCCTGGACGGGCTGCGCTCCCTGGAGAACGCGGGCGTGACCAGGTTCTTCGAGGTCGGCCCCGACGGTGTGCTCGCGGCGATGGCACGGGAGTGCCTGACGGCGGCGGAGACGTCGGCCCCCGTCGTGGTGCCCGCGCTGCGCAAGGACCGCGCCGAGGCCCAGGCGCTGACGACGGCGCTGGCCGAACTCCACGTCCACGGCGCCACCGTCGACTGGGAGGCCCTGTTCGCCGGCCAGGACGTCCGGCGGGTCGAGCTGCCGACGTACGCGTTCCAGCGTCAGCGCTACTGGCTGGACGCCCCCGAGGGCGGTGCCTCCGACCCCTCCGACCCCTCCGCCTCCGTGGACTCGGTCGACTCCCGGTTCTGGGACGCGGTCGAGCGCGAGGACCTGGAGGCGCTGACCACCGCGCTGCACGTGGACGGAAACGCCTCGCTGACCGAGGTGCTCCCCGCCCTGTCGTCGTACCGCAAGGGCCACCGCGAGCGGTCCACCGTGGACGGCTGGCGCTACCAGATCGCGTGGAACGCGGTGTCCGAGCTCTCGGAGCGGGCGCTGACCGGCACCTGGATGGTCATGGTTCCCCAGCCGTACGCCGACGACGCACTGGTCACCTCCGCGGTGAGCGTGCTCGAACGGCAGGGCGCGGACGTGGCGCGGATCGTGCTCGACGGTGCGGCGGACATCGACCGCGCGGCGGTCGCCGAGCAGCTGCGCACCGCGGTCGAAGGCGCGTCCGACGGGGCCGTCAGCGGGGTGCTCTCCCTGCTGGCCCTGGATGAGGACCCCTGCGCCGGGCACACGGTGGTGCCGCGAGGGCTCGCGCTGAACCTCGTCGCGCTGCAGGCACTCGTGGACGCCGGTGTCGAGGCCCCGCTGTGGGTGGCGACCCGGGGTGCCGTGTCGGTGACCGGGTCCGACACTCTGCGCAGCGCCGCGCAGGCGCAGATCTGGGGCCTCGGCCGGGTCGCCGGACTGGAGCACCCCAAGCTCTGGGGCGGTCTGGTGGACCTCCCGGAGACGCTGGACGAGCGGGCCGCGAACCGGCTGTCCGGTGTGCTGGGCGGCGGTGCGGGCGAGTTCGAGGACCAGGTGGCGGTGCGCACGTCCGGCGTGTTCACCCGGCGCCTGGTGCGGGCCGCCGCGCCGCGGACCACGGCCCGGCCGTGGAGCGCGCGTGGCTCGGTCCTTGTGACCGGCGGCACCGGGGGAGTGGGCAGCCAGGTGGCCCGGTGGCTGGCGGGCGCCGGCGCCGAGCACCTGGTGCTGACCAGCCGCCGCGGCCCGGAAGCCGACGGCGCGGCCGCGCTGCGCGACGAACTCACCGCCCTGGGCGCCGAGGTGACCATCGCGGCCTGTGACACCGCCGACCGCGACGCCCTGGCCGCCGTACTGGCCGCCATCCCCGAGCGGTATCCGCTGAACGCCGTCGTGCACGCGGCGGGCGTCCTGGACGACGGCGTCCTGGACTCGATGTCGGTGGAGCGGGTGGCGGGCGTGCTGCGCCCCAAGGTGGACGGGGCCCGCCATCTGCACGAGCTCACCCAGGGTCTCGACCTGTCCGCGTTCGTGCTGTTCTCCTCGCTCGCCGGGGCGATCGGCGGTGCAGGGCAGGGCAGTTACGCGGCGGCCAACGCCTACCTCGACGCCCTGGCGCAGCAGCGCCGGGCCCAGGGTCTCGCCGCCACCTCGGTGGCCTGGGGCCCGTGGGCCGAGGGCGGCATGGCGGTCGATGGGGCGCTGGAGGACCGGCTGCGGCGCGGCGGCATGGCCGCGATGACGCCGGACCTTGCGGTCATGGCACTCCAGCAGGCCCTTGACCTCCAGGAGACGCACCTGGCCGTCGCCGACCTCGACTGGGAGCGGTTCGTCCCGTCCTACACCGCCGTACGGCCCAGCAGGCTGCTGGACGAGATGCCCGAGGCGCGGCGGATCCTGGAGGCCGCGACCGCGGGCGGTACCACCGCGCAGTTCGAGAGCGGTGGTTCGGAACTGCGTGAGCGGCTCGCCGGGCTGCCGGAGGCGGAGCAGGAGCGAGCGCTGCTCGACCTGGTCACCACCCAGGTGGCCGTCGTACTCGGCTTCCCGTCGGTGGAGTCGGTCGAGCCCCAGCGGGCCTTCCGGGAACTCGGCTTCGACTCGCTGACCGCCGTCGAACTGCGGAACCGGCTCGACGCGGCGACGGGCCTGCGCCTGCCCGCGACGATCGTCTTCGACCACCCGACACCCGTGGCGCTCGCCCGGCGACTGCGTACCGACGTCGTCGAGGACGGGGTCTCGGCGGCCACACCGATCCTCGGTGAGCTGGACCGGATCGAAGCGGCGATGGCCACGATCTCCGCCGACGACGTGGACCGGCCGAGGATCACGACGCGTCTGCAGGCGCTCCTCCTGAAGTGGGGAGAGGCGGAGCAGGATGCGCGCAACTCCGGCAAGAAGGCTGTTTCGGACAAGATCCAGTCGGCGACGTCGGACGAGATCTTCGACTTCATCGACAAGGAGCTCGGTCTCTCCTGAGCTGGCGCGGTTGGTTCCCGAGGGTCGTTCCTTACTACTTCCATGGGTGACATAACAATGAACGAAGAGAAGCTTCTCGACTATCTCAAGCGGGTGACCGCGGATCTCCAGCAGACACGCCAGCGCCTGCTCGAGGCCGAGTCGGCCGACCAGGAACCGATCGCGATCGTCGCCATGAGCTGCCGGTTCCCCGGCGGGGTGAGCTCTCCCGAAGACCTGTGGCGCTTGGTCGCGGACGGTACCGACGCGATCGCGGAATTCCCCATGGACCGGGGCTGGGACATCGACGCCCTCTACGACGAGGACCCGGACCGTCCCGGCACCAGCTATACGACCGAGGGCGGTTTCCTGGAGAACGCCGACCGGTTCGACCCGGCGTTCTTCGGGATCTCCCCGCGCGAGGCGCTGTCGATGGACCCCCAGCAGCGGCTGCTCCTTGAGACGTCCTGGGAGGCGTGCGAGCGCGCGGGCATCGACCCGATGTCCCTGCGGGGCAGCAGGACCGGTGTGTTCGTCGGCACCAACGGCCAGGACTACTCCATGCTCACGCTCGGCGCGGCCGAGAGCCTGGAGGATGTCGAGGGCCACTCGGGCACCGGCAACGCGGCGAGCATCGTCTCCGGCCGGATCTCCTACACCATGGGCCTGGAGGGCCCCGCGCTCTCCGTGGACACGGCCTGTTCGTCGTCCCTCGTGGCCCTGCACCTCGCCGTTCAGGCGCTGCGCCAGCGTGAGTGCACGCTCGCGCTGGCCGGTGGTGTCACGGTGATGTCCACCCCGTCGGCGTTCGTCCAGTTCAGCCGGCAGCGCGGCCTTGCCGCGGACGGCCGGTGCAAGCCGTTCGGTGCCGCGGCCGACGGCACGGGCTGGGGCGAGGGCGTCGGCATGCTGCTCGTAGAGCGGCTGTCCGACGCCCAGCGCAACGGCCACCAGGTGCTGGGCGTCGTCCGGGGCTCGGCCATCAACCAGGACGGCGCGTCCAACGGCCTGACGGCGCCCAACGGCATCTCGCAGCAGCGCGTCATCCGGCAGGCGCTGACCAGCGCCCGCCTGTCGGCCGCCGAGGTCGACGCGGTCGAGGCGCACGGTACGGGTACCACCCTGGGTGACCCGATCGAGGCGCAGGCGCTGATGGCCACGTACGGGCAGGACCGGCCCGCGGACCAGCCGCTGTGGCTGGGCGGCATCAAGTCCAACATCGGTCACACGCAGGCCGCCGCCGGTGTCGCGGGTGTCATCAAGATGGTGATGGCCATGCGCGCGGGCGTGCTTCCCAAGACGCTCCACGCGGACGAGCCCTCGCCGCACATCGACTGGACCGGCGGCGCCGTCTCCCTGCTGAACGACTCGATCCCGTGGCCGGACCGGGAGCACCCGCGGCGCGCCGCGGTGTCCTCGTTCGGCATGAGCGGCACCAATGTGCACACCATCCTGGAGCAGGCTCCCGAGGCCGAAGCGGCCGAGGAGGCCGAGCCCGTCGGAACCGGGGCCGTCGACGGTCCGGTGGCGTGGCCGGTGTCGGGCCGTGGTGCGGAGGCGCTGCAGGAGCAGGCCGGGCGGCTGCGTGAATTCCTCGTGGAACGCCCGGAGTTGAACGTGGCGGAGGTGGCTCTCTCGCTGGCCACGACCCGGTCCGCCTTCGAGCACCGGGCCGTGGTGACCGGAGCCGACCGCGAGGCACTCCTCCAGGGCCTTGCGGCGATCGCCGAGGACACCGTCACGTCGACGTCGAACGGAGTGGTACGCGGGAGGACCGGCGACGCCGGCCGTTCGGTGTTCGTGTTCCCGGGTCAGGGGGCGCAGTGGGTGGGTATGGCGGTGGGGCTTCTGGAGTCCTCGCCGGTGTTCGCGGAGGCGATCGGTGAGTGTGAGACGGCCCTGTCGGCGTATGTCGACTGGTCGTTGACGGACGTTCTGCGCGGCGCCGAGGGCGCTCCCGGGTTTGACCGGGTGGATGTGGTGCAGCCGGTGTTGTTCGCGGTGATGGTGTCGTTGGCGCGGTTGTGGCGATCGGTGGGTGTCGAGCCGGACGCGGTGATGGGCCACAGCCAGGGCGAGATCGCCGCCGCGTGTGTGGCGGGTGCGCTCTCGCTGGAGGACGCCGCGAAGGTGGTGACCCTGCGCTCGCAGGCGATCGCCGTCGGTCTTGCGGGTCGTGGTGGGATGGTGTCGGTCGGGCTTCCGGTCGACCAGGCCCGGGAGCGTATCGCCGCTTGGGGCGGTGCGATATCCGTTGCCGCGGTGAACGGCCCGGGTTCGGTTGTGGTGTCCGGTGACGCGGGTGCGCTGGATGAGATGGTCGCGCAGCTGGAGGGTGAGGAGATCCGTGTTCGCCGGGTTCCGGTGGATTACGCCTCGCATTCCGCGCATGTGGAGGAGATCCGCGAGGAGCTGCTGAGGGTCTTGGCGGACCTGAAGCCCCGTACCTCCGAAGTGCCTTTCTATTCAACGGTGTCCGGTGAGCTGGTGGACACGGTCGGGCTGGACGCGGAGTACTGGTACCGGAATCTGCGCCAGACGGTCGAGCTGGAGGCCACCACCCGCACCCTGCTCGACGACGGACACACCGTGTTCATCGAGGCGAGCCCGCACCCGGTGCTGACCCTGCCGGTGCAGCAGACGGTGGAGGCCGCTCAGACGCAGGCCGTGGTCGTGGGTACGCTGCGCCGCGACGAGGGCGGTCTGGAGCGGTTCCTGACCTCCGCCGCCGAGGTGTTCGTGCGTGGTGTCACGGTCGACTGGACCGCCCTGATCGGGGGCCGTAGTGCCCACCGAGTGGACCTGCCGACGTACGCCTTCCAGCGTCAGCGGTACTGGCTGGACGTGTCGGGAGGGCGAGGAGGCGGAGTCGTCGTTGACGGCGTTGCTTCCGGCGCTGTCGTCGTGGCGTCGTCAGCGGCGTGAGCAGAACACGGTGGACAGCTGGCGCTACAAGGTCGTCTGGAAGCCCCTGGCGTCCGCCACCGACGCGGCCCTCTCGGGTACCTGGCTCGTCGTCCTTCCCGCGTCGCACGCCGATGACGCCCTCGTGTCCGCCACGGTGACCGGCCTTGAGGCGAACGGGGCCGCTGTCGTCCGCGTGGTCCTGGACGCCTCGGGCACCGACCGTGAGGTGGTCGCGGAGCGGCTGCGTGGGGCGCTCGACGGGGCTGGGGTGGAGTCGTCGGGTGTGGCGGGTGTGTTCTCGCTGGTGGCGCTGGACGAGTCGGGGCATGGGGTCTTCGGGGGTGTTCCTGCTGGGTTTGCCGCGTTGGTGGGGC
>NZ_JOJM01000128.1 GCF_000720325.1 Streptomyces sp. NRRL B-1347 | reverse complement strand
TACCTCTCACCCGTCGACTTCGAACAGCAGCACCAGCGAGGACATAGACTCACACTCGCAGCATGAACCCCTGTGTCCACACTCCGGGGGTCACCTCACTGCTGGCCGCACAGCCTGCGATGCCGCTGCCGCCACCGCGGACACCGGCAGACCAATCCCGCGTCCGTGCCGTGGAGTTCGAAACCGCGCTGTCACCGGTCGGCAGGCTGTGTCTGCCCAACAACCAGCAGATCAAGTTCGCGGCCGCCCTGGGCAACCGCGTCGCCACCGTCTGGGCCGACGAACGCAGCGTTCACGTGTTCATCGACGGCGACCACGTCCGCACCCGCCCCTCCACCCTGACCGCGGACGATCTCCATAACCTGATCCAGCGGGGCGGCCGTGTCGCCGGCCCTGAACCCGCCGCTGCGGCTTTGCCGAGCGGGGCGAAGGCCCCACGCATCGTCGAGGTCGACCGCCTGGTCGGACGCGACGGAGACGTCGGCCTCGGCGGCCAGCGCGTGACCCTCGCCGCCCATCTCGCCGGACAACAGGTCGTCCTGCGCTTCGACGGCCAGCTGATGCACGTCATCACCGACGGCCGAGTCGTCAAGACCCTGCCCGCACCCATCGCACCTGAACTGCGTGTCAAGCTCAGTGGTGCCCGCAGCCCGCGCACCGCGGTCGTGCCTCCCACGGCCCAGCCACTGCGGGCACAGCGCAAAGTGCCGCCTGACGGGCGGATCATGGTCGGCGGGCAAAAGCTCCGAGTCGGCCGCACGCACTTCGGCAAGATCGTGACGGTCATCGTCGAGGACACCATCTTTCGCGTCATGGACGGCGACGTCGAGATCTCCACCCACCCACGCAAGAGCAACCGCCCCATCCGCCAGTACCGAGCCGCTGTCCACCGGGCCACATAGCCACCTGTCCAACATCTCCCGGCGACAAAACCGTCCAGCATCTACCGGTGACGTCCAGCATGTCGTGAAGCCAAACCGTCAAAGATCTCGCGGGACCTCACACCCTCACGCGTGGAAGGCGACCGCCTGCACTCGGTCGGGCAGTTGCGAGGCGATGGCTGCTGCGGGCGGCCGAAAGCGCTTCCCCGGTCGCCCGGAAGAGATAGGCGAGCACGGCGGTGGTGGAGCGCAGACGCCATACCGAGCCTCGCTGAATGGGGAGTCGGCCTGGACGGCCGTCGACTGCTCCTCTGCCGTCCCTGTTCACTCGCCAGCAGGTGCGGTGATCGTCGACCGGGTTTCGGGCATCGCGGCTGACCAGGCGATCTGGCGCTCTTGGCCGAGGTTGAAGGCTGCAAAGCCGATGATGGCGCAGGCCGCGGCCCCGGCGATACCGGTGCGTTCGACTGCGCTCAGGTGATCAGAGAGCCAGTCCTGGATGACCAGTACACACGGGTACGTGGCGGCGAAGGGGAGGAGGAAGGCATCCAGCCCCATGCCGAAGGCACAGCTGAGGTGGAAAACGAGGCCGATAGCGAGGGCGGCGAGGGTGATTTCACGGGGAGCCAGGAGGGCCAGTGCGAAGAGCGACTCCCAAGCCACGATCGTCCAGGAGAGGAGACGTGCAGTGTTGGTGTGGCGGTCCAGCAGGCGGGCCATGGGTCGTGCGCCAAAGTACTCGGTTGCCGCGATACCGCGCAGGCCGGATGAGTCCCACCACATAATCGACTGGGTCTTGGACAGGCCGGCGGTCAGGTATGCCAGAGCGGCTTGCCCGCCGAGGAAGGCTGCAGCGGCGAGCTGGACGATGGCGGAGTCGCTGAGGTTGCGCAGTACGGACACGATGATGACAAGCCTGAGGATCTCGTCCGCTCCATCGAGCCCGGTTCTGATCAGAGGCAGGGTAAGGACCTCGATGACGAAGAGCCCAGCGAAGATCCACATGTTTCGGGGACTAACCAGGCCTGCTGTTGCCAGGACGATCTGGCTGACAGCCAGTACACACATCCTGCGAGGTCCCGGTGATCCCAGACCCAGACGGTGCGCAATGTCCTCAGCCCGGTTCTTCTGAGTGGCCAGTGCCGTGATGCGCCAGTCCAGGAGCCGTCCGGGCCCGGTCTCGCGGGCGACGAGCAGGTTATGCACGGCGTTCTGGATCACTGCCAGGCAGGCCAGTCGGCCTGCAAGGTCGAGAACGACTGCAGCGTCGTGGTAACCCCACATCAGACGTGATGCCTGTTGGACTCGAACCACGCGATCTCGGTCGCGTTGGACAGGTGGTGGCCGCGGATGCAACTAATCCTGAACTGGACGGTGGTGGCTTTCGGGATGGCGCGGGCCTGGCTGGTGGCGCAGCCGAGAAGTCGAAGGTAGGCCGGATCCGACACAGGGATCGGCTGCCCGGATTGTTCAAATGCCATGACGATGTCGTGAGCACTGTCCCAGTGGGTCTTCGACGAACGTCTGTGCCGGTTGACGATTCCGTCCAACAGCCGCCGTGAGCCAGGGAAGGGCAACCGCTGCCACGAGGACGGTGGCGCATCTGGGTTGTCCCAGGTGCGGAAGCTGACGAAGTAGTCGCTGACGATCGGCCGCGGAGCGAAGAGGTTCCAGGCCGGCAATAGCCGGAACCGGTCATGTGTGCGCAAGGCGAGCACGCGAGGGCGCCGGATCTGAACGACGACGCTGAGTAGGAACCAGACCAGCAACAAGCCTGTAATGACCACGTCCATCGATTGCTCGCCTCTAACGATGCCGTTGCGCACGCCGAATGATGCCGCCGGCCCCTCCGGTGCCGCCGGCCCCTCCGGTGCCGCCGGACCCTCCGGTGCCGCCGGACCCTCCGGTGCCGCCGGACCCTCCGGTGCCGCCGGACCCGCTGGTGCCGTGACTACCGTGGCTGCCGCTGGTGCCGTGACTACCGTGGCTGCCGCCGGTGCCGTGGCTACCGCCAGACCCGCCAGTGCCGCCGGACCCGCTGGTGCCGCCGGTGCCGCTGGTGCCGTGGCTACCGCCGGACCCGCTGGTGCCGTGGCTGCCTCTCTGGCCCTCATCTCCATGGACGGCAACGTCGCCGTGCGGCCCACGGGGTCCCTCATCACCTACAGCGCCGCGTTGCCCGCCGTGTCCACCCTGTCCGCCGTGCCCACCCTGTCCTTGGTGGCCTGACTGACCGGACTGACCCCTCTCGCCCGCCCTACCGGAAGGTCCCCGTACACCCGCGGCTCCGGTCTGGCCGTGTGGGCCGTGCCCGAGTAGTCCAAACTGCCCCTGGTCTCCGTGCTGTCCCAGAACGCCTGCCTGGCCGAGATCCCCGCGCTGCCCCCGTACGCCGACAGGCCCGCTGGGTCCGGTGGGTCCGCCTCCCGGCCCGATATCGCCAATCTCGCCGACGCTTCCGGTCACCCCGACGTTTCCCCGAATGCCGAACTGCGGCCCGACGTCTCCCCGCTGACCGAATTGGCCCATAGCCCCAAGCACGGCCCGCTCGACTCCTGGGCCTTCGACACCCAGCTCGAACCATTCACTGTCGGGCGCATCGCTGAAGACCGCATAGCTGCCAGTCTTGAACTTGCCGTTTGGAATCGGCTCGCTGTTCTTCAGCTCGACCGAGTACAAGCCGGGCTTTATACGCTCCCAGGTCACTACATGAGGGCGTCCATCGGCGGGCACTCGCAAGGGGGGATTGGGGCCAGTGATGGAGTGCCCTCGCAGCTGCAAAACAAGATCGCCCCGCGGATTGGGGTTCGCCGTGATGGCGATTCGGATCTTGATGGACTGCGCGCCGCCCACGCTGACCAGCTTCGTGGACCCTACGGAGTTGAATCTGAACGTCTTTGTGCCGGTGATGTCGGTGAAGCCCGCCACGGGTAGACCTCCGCGCCATGCACAGGAAGAAGAGAGACTCCCGTATTAGAACTGACGCGCTGAATGATCAGATCGAGGCGCGGTGCCCACTTCGAGGGCTGCACCCCGTCGGCGTAGCGAAGGCCTGTCCCCCTCGTTCGTCCTTCCGCCTACGGCCGTGTTCCGGGTCGAGAGCCCGACCGCTGAAGTGGTCCTCATCACCAGGTACATCTAGGCACACTCCGAGCCCGCTGCCGACGGCACCTGGGCCCAGACGAGCACCGTCGCCTGGCTCTCGGTCCTGACCCTCGTCGCCTTCATCATCGGCGGCGTGCTGCACGGCCCGGCCCAGCATCGGCGCGCGCCCGCGAGCAGCGGCGCGTCACCAACCCCGAAGGGGAGCTCCTGCCTCCCGCGCTAGCGGCGGCGCCCGTGACCGGGCAGCCCGGCGGGAATCGCGTACACGCTGGAGCCATTGCCCCCTGTGACGGGCTTCGCCCACCCCTCGGTGGGCGCCGGCGGCACCATACGCAGCGGGCCATCAACGCGCCGGGGACGTTCCCTGGCCACCGGTGTCTCGATCGGTTCTCCGGACAGCGGGCACCCCTGGCCTTCCGGCATAGAGTGACGGGCGAGCGTGCCCTTGCTCGTGATCCGGGCCCAGGTTCCGCACGCGCACTCGTAGCTGTTCACCAGCTCGGGGCCGGCCACGACCACAGCCCCCGACTTCGGGCAAGGGGTGGTGCCTTCTGGAGCGGTGTGCTCGTACAGGCGGCCGCTGCGCAAGCTCGCCTTCGTCGGGGTCCCGCACTCGGGACACACGCACTTCTTCGATGGAGCAAGAACACGCTTCGGCACGCCGTCACCCTCCACTCGCCCCGCTGGCACTTCCAACTCCTCACACCCCAGGCGCTGTTGCGTTCTCCCCCACACCGTCACGACCCACACCTGAACGCGCCTCGCGGTCCGCGTCACGGAAGGCTTCCCGCCAGACAGGCGAGCGCAGCGTGCCGCCGCCGCTCCCGTTCCACGGGGCGACGTCGCCCAGGTCAGGAACGTCCACCGAGCCCGCCGCAGACACCTCCGGCTCCGGGAATGCCCGTCGGCTCAGCCCGCGCATCGCTCTGGTCTGCCGCTCCAGGGCCTGCGCGATGCTCGGATCCACCGTCCGCCCGGGAGCGACGGCCTGGTGCGCGGCGAGGGCCCGGTGGAAGCCGGGCGAGGCCATCTCGCGCGTCTTCACCGGCGCCTGCAGAGCATCCGGTGGCAGAGCCGGGGCCCCCGGTGCGGTCCTGGACACGGCCGCGGCGCCGACGGGCAGGACCCGCACGGCGCGCACTACGTCGGTACCGACCGCTTCGTTGACCGCAGCGACGATGCGGGCGGTGATCAGGCGTAGTTGGGTGGCGTAGGCCGGGGAAGCGGGGCGCAAGTCCAACTGGCCGGGCTCCGCGTGGAAGGCGACCGCCTGCACGCGGTCGGGCAGTTGCGAGGCGATGGCGGCCGCGATGTCCGGCCAGCGGTCCAGCACACTGCCGCCGGCAGCCGGGAGGTTCCAGGCCCGCTCGGCCATCAGGCCCTGAAGCACGGAGGCGAACCCGGACGGCTCCCGGCCGTCGCGCCGCACGGTCCGGTCCCGGCGCCGCCGCGGGGCGCGGGCCTCGCTCTGCCCGCGCTTCCTGGCGGCCCCGCGAGCGGCGTGCAGCGCGACCCGGGCGAGGCCGACGCCGGACAGCTCCGGCCCGTCGACAGCGGGCCGCTCGCTGGGCGTAGTCGACTCGCTCATCGCGGCCTCCTCCCGGCGTCCGTAGGCCATCCGCGAGCTGCGGGCCCCGCTGGCCAGCTGCAGAGCACGGTGCACCAGGTCGGGGCCGTAGAGCTGCTCCGCGGCCGGGCGGCCCAGGGCGTCGACCGCCACCATGATCGGGGAGGTGTCGCCCATCATCCGCCGCTGCCGGGCCTCCGCGCGGGCCTGCGTCACCACGTCGTCCTCGAGGTCCTCCACGCCGGACACCGCGGGCAGGACCTCCGCATCGGGCGCGGGAGGCTGGGGCCTTGGGGCCGAAGGCGACGGCGAACTCTTCATCGACCTGCCGCTGCACAGCCCCGCTGGTCGGGGAGTCCCAGTCGCCGTCGTACCGCTCAGTGCGGGCACGGACCTGCTGGATGCGGTCACGGCGCGCGGCTTCCTGGGCGCCACGCCACTGCTCGGCCGCGCCGGCCCGCTTCTGCGGCGTGTCCAGGACCCTCTCCGCACCGGCCAGCAGCACGGCGAGCAGCCCCGAGCCCCGGCGCACCCGGTCCGCCTCGCCGCGCAGGTGCAGCCAGCTCTTCACGTCGGTCACGGTCCATCCGGCATCCGCCACGCGTGCTCGTGAGCTGGGAGCGCGGACACCTCATCGAGGCCGCGGTGGACGACACTCGACCGTCCACGTAGGCGCGCGGGATTTCGGCCGCTACGGCAGGCTCTGTGCCTGCCAGGTGTTACGCGAGCTCTTGCAGCACCTAAAACTCACTCAGTCAGGCCGTTGACTGTCTGTTGATCTGTGCCTGGCAGGGTCGTCCCCACCAGCCCTGAGGGCCGACCGATGGAACCCGATCGCCCAACGCCTTCCGTCCCGTCTGGCAGAACACGAGCGTTTTCGAGGAGGTTTGGTGGGATTAACTGGCTTTGATCTGTTTGCGCTAGCGGACCCGTTGTTCTACGACGCACCCAAACGCGTCGAGGATGCAGGAAAGCGCTGGGTCCTGCCGGAGCTTGGCGACGGTCAGCACACCGAAGGCCGAGACGTGTGGGTGCGGGTCAGATACGGCAAGGCGCTTCCCGCACAGGGTTGGAAGATCCACGTCTCGACTGCCGCCGATACGGCCCAGGCCGTCCTGGACGCGGTCGCCGCCGTCTGCGCCCGCAGGCGGACCGACTTCAAGTTCCTGCGCAGCAGTACGCTCCTGGGGGCCTTCAACTCGAAATACGCCCACCGGGGTTCGGCTGGAAAGTTCATCGCTGTGTACCCCAATGGCGAGGCGGACCTGAAGAACCTCCTGGGGGAACTCTCCGAAGTCCTGGACGGCTACTGCGGCCCGTACATCCTCTCCGATCTCCGCTGGAACGACTCCAGCCCGGTCTTCCTCCGCTACGGCGGCTTCGCCCCGGTGTGGGTCGACGACAGCGACGGCAAGCGTGTCATGGCCGTCACCACCCCGGACGGGACACTCGTTCCTGATCGGCGTTCGGCCTTCTTCACGGTGCCCGACTGGGTGGACGTTCCGGCCTTCATCCAGGACCGCATCGAAGCGTTCAGCAAGTCCAGCCGCGCTGACATGCCCTACACAGAACTCGAACCCCTGCACTTCTCCAACGGCGGCGGCGTCTACGCGGCCACAGACCCGGCCACCGGACAGCGGGTCGTCCTGAAGGAGGCCCGCCCGCTCGCCGGCATTGACGGCAGGGGCGAGGACGCCGTCACCCGGCTGCGCCGCGAACACGCCATGCTGCTCTCCCTGGCCGACACCGGGTACGTGCCCCGGGTACACGGCTGCCACGTGCTGTGGGAGCACCACTTCCTCGCACAGGAGTACATCGACGGCGACACCCTCACCACGGCCGCTCTCGCCCGCCACCCCCTCCGCCGCTCGGACGCTTCCGCGGAGGACATCGCCGAGTACACCGCATGGGCGTGCGAGACGATCGACAAGGTCGAGGCCGCCCTGGACGCCGTGCACCGCAAGGGCATCGTGTTCGGCGACGTCCACCCCAACAACGTCCTGCTACGCCCCGACGGGCGGATCACCCTGATCGACCTCGAAGCAGCCCACGAGGGCAGCGGGGAGCGCACCGGTCTGCGCGGAGCACTCGGCTTCGCGGCTCCCCTGGGGACGACCGGCACCGCGATCGACGAGCACGCTCTCGCCGCGATGCGCCTGAGCATGTTCCTGCCCCTGATGGCCATGACCCCTCTGGACCCCGACAAGCCAGCGCAGCTGGCCCGATGGGCGCAGGAGGTCTTCCCGCTCCCGCAGACCTACACCGACGGCGCCGTCCGGCCGCTCGAGCAGGCGCGCCATCACAGCGCGATCGCACACCGCTCCCCTGAGGACGTCGAGCCCGCGGAGCGCAAGAACCTGCTCGCGGCCGGCATCGCGGCATCAGCCACCCCCGATCGCACGGACAGGCTGTTCCCCGGCGCTCCCGGCAGCACCACTCCCAGTGGCGGCGTCGCTCTCGAGCACGGCGCAGCCGGAGTCCTCTACGCGCTGCACGCCACCGGACTCCCAATCGACGAAGCATGGACCGACTGGCTCGCCGCTGCCGCACTCCGCCAAGCCGGCACGGCACCCCTCGGGCTGTTCGACGGTCTGCACGGGGTCGCCACAGTGCTCGACCTCCTCGGCCGACGCGAGGAGGCGGCCTCGCTGCTCGCCCAGGCACCCGTGCGTGAACTGCCGAGAGGCCTCGGCCTCCTCGCGGGCTTGCCCGGAATCGGCCTGTCCCTCCTCGGGTTCCACGCGCGCACCGGCGACGCCGGCTACCTGAGGCGGGGGCCAAGGCGGTAGCCGAAGACGTCTCCACCGCCCTGGCCGCACACCCGCACGACAGCCCCGGCCTGGACAAGGGCGTGGGCGGGGCGGCGCTCTTCCTGGCCCGGATGCACCAGCGCACCGCGGACGCCCAGTACCTGGAACAGGCCATACACGTGCTCACCAACAGCACTCACATGGCTGCGGACAGCAGACCCAGCATGCCCGGACCGTCCTTGTCGAACGGATCGGCCGGAGCCGCACTCTCGCTCGCCGCATGCCTGGCCCACTGCACCGACCAGCACCTCTCGGACGCTCTCGACCAGCACCTGGCCGCGGCCTCCCTCCCGCTCGCCATCGCCCCCGGGCTGCTCAGCGGAACAGCCGGCCAGCTCTACGTCCTGAGCACCCACCACGACGCCCGCGCGGCGCAGGCGGCCCGGACCTTATGGCGGTACGCCATTCCCTACGGAGAGGGCGTGATGATGCCCGGCGACAACCTGATGCGCCTGTCCACCGACCTCGCAACCGGCAGCGCGGGCGCCCTCCTGGCCCTCGAGAGCCATCGCCGGGGCAGCGATCTCATGGGCCCACTACTGGCGGCCTGAGGCCGCCGCACCACCTGACTTCCCGGAGCAATCGGCTCCGGGACGGCACGAAACATTTGGAAGGAGGGATCCACGGATGGACATTCTCAAGCTTCAGGCACTGAAGACCGAGACCGAGACCGAAGCCGATGCCACGGCCGCTCTGATTACCACCATACGCATCACTGACATGTGAACAGGAGTCCCATGGACACTTGCCTCTGGCTCGGCAGAACCTGATCTGATTTCAGGGGCTGGCCCCCCCGGACACAGTTGGTGAATGTCCTAGGTTCCGCGTGACGTCGGTCTTCATCGCCTGGTTGTGGGTGGTGAAGACCGACGTTGCGTTCGGGGAGGGCGCCTTACCCACACCTGACACCCGCAGCGATGTCCAACGGAGACGGAGCGGGCTGCGCAGGTGGTGTACCCGGCTGTCGATGCGGCTGCGGGATGGGTTCGCGGACGTGCCAGCCGTCCGGCCTGATGAGCAGTGCGTTCTACCCGGGCCCGCCGCAGGGCCGCGGCATGGGAGACGTCGGTCTGGCGGCGGCGCTCGATGCGGGTCTGCTCGATCGGGGCCGACTGGTCGACGGCCAACGGCTTCGGGAAGGCCCGCAGGCTCAGCGCCCGCATCGCCGCCCGGGCGAGGCCGACGCCGGACAGCTCCGGTCCGCCGACGGCGTGGGTCGCTCTACGCCCGCCGCGGGGACAGGGGTTGTCAGTGGCGGCGGCAACAATCCCCCTATGACCTCACCCCAGCAACTCAACGAGTTCCTCACCAACTTAGGGCTGGACGTGGCGGCCACGTTCACGGCCGTGCACGGGGCGGATGAGGACGCCGTGATCCGTCTCTTCGGCGGCGACCCTGAACAGGCCCGCCCCATGGCGCTTGAGG
Source organism: Streptomyces sp. NRRL B-1347 (assembly GCF_000720325.1). GTDB lineage: Bacteria > Actinomycetota > Actinomycetes > Streptomycetales > Streptomycetaceae > Streptomyces. The sequence goes on along the minus strand of NZ_JOJM01000128.1, from coordinate 1,316 downwards.
ACTTGCGCAACCAGGACTACGGGGACCGGATCCTGGTCTCCCGGTCGGGGCCAGCGGTCGTCGTCGTGGAGGACAACGGCTACCAGGGCTCGCGCGAGGAGGTGCTGCGCCCCCTGTCCCGGCTCGGCCGCACCGCCAGCGCCTACTGGAACGTCAACGCCGTCTCCAGCCTGAGCCTGGCCGAAGGCGGGCTCATCGCCTCCGCCTTCGAAATGATCGCACCCGAGGAACCCGAGTACCGGTACGGCGTACGCCCCCACGCCTGGGACCCACTGCTTGAGGGCCTGGACCTGGACGACGACGCCTGCCTGTGGGGCACGGGGCTGGCAGCGGTCGAGCGCGCGAGCGGGGCCCGGTTCGACGAGGCCTGGGTACACGGCCCGCACCGCGCCGTGCCGATCACTCCGGTGCCGGACTACCTGCTGGGGCAGGGCCTCGTCAACTCCCCTCTGCTCAAGCGGGAACCCTTCATCACCTACCTGGCCGGCCTGGGCCCCGCGATGGTAGGGCGGATGCGCCGCCACGCCCTGGACCTCGCTCTCACCCACACCGGACTGCACGAGCACCCCCTGGCCGCCGCCGCCCTCACCGCAGACACGATCCCGGCCGCCGCACGCGAGCAACTCCGCGACGACCTCACCGCCGCGCACGACCACGCGCTCGCCCAGGCCCGCGCGCTGCGGGCAGCCGAGCCGGACGAGGTCGAACGTGAGTGGGAGCGCCCCTCCGAGCTCCTCTTCCGCCAGGGCATCGTCTTCGAGGTCCTCTCCTGGTGCGTCGCCGCCCACCTGCCCACACCAGCAGACCGCCTCCCGGACATCATCAGCTTCCTGACCACGGCCATGACCGGCGACAACGAACGCATCGCGGAGTTCTGGATGGTCCAGCACCTGCACCACGCGGCCCAGCAAACGACGTGACCAGCCGTAGCTCACCGGACAGGTAGGGGCCGCAGTCGCGCGCCGCTGACGCGGCACCGCCGGTCACGTGAGTGCGGCACCTGAGCGTGGACTCGGAATCGCCCGTCGACGGGCGCGGCCGCGGGCTTCGGATCAGCGTCGACCGGCCCGGGCACCGCCACCGTGCCGGACGCCAGGACGCGCAGGGCGCGCACCACCGCGCGGCCCGCCGACTCATTGGCGGCCGCGATGATCCGGGCCTGCTCGAGGCGAGCCTTCGTCGCCCAGGCCGCCGACTCCGGGCACACGGTGAGCAGTCCGGAGTCGGCGTCGTACGCCACGGCGGCCACGTGCCCGGCGCACTCGGAGGCGATAGCTGTCCACCGTTCGCGCAGCGTCGCGCCGACGGCCGGGAGC
>NZ_JOJM01000127.1 GCF_000720325.1 Streptomyces sp. NRRL B-1347 | reverse complement strand
CACCAAGATCAAACCAGGAGCCCTCTCAACGCCGGGACACCGGCAACCGCCAACCTGCAGCCCGGCACACCCACCAGCCCCACAGACCTAACCAGTTACTTCGCGGTCATTCTCCTGGACGTCCAGATGCCAGGGATGGACGGCTTCGAGACCGCGGCGCACATCAAGCGGCGGGAGCGGACCCGGGACATCCCGATCATCTTCCTCACAGCGATCAACCACGGCCCGCACCACACCTTCCGGGGGTACGCGGCCGGCGCCGTGGACTACATCTCCAAGCCCTTCGACCCGTGGGTCCTGCGCGCGAAGGTCTCGGTGTTCGTCGAGCTGTACATGAAGAACTGCCAACTGCGCGAGCAGGCGGCCCTGCTGCGCCTCCAGCTGGAGGGCGGCGGCAAGGCGGCGGCCGAGGACACCAAGGAGCCCGCCGGTCTCCTGGCCGAACTGTCCGCGCGGCTCGCCGCTGTTGAGGAGCAGGCCGAGGCGCTGTCCAAACAGCTCGACGACGAGTCGGCCGACGCGGCCGCCGTCGCCACGGCAGCCCATCTCGAACGCAAACTCACCGGTTTGCGCAGGGCTCTTGACGCCCTGGAGCCGGGCACCGGCAGCGGAGCGCCGTCGGTGCCGTCGCAGAACTGACCGCGGCCCGGGCCGCCGCCCGCGCGCGGCCCCTCCGGTGCTGTCGCACCGATGGCGGAAGCAATCGTTCCGTACGATGCATCGATGGCTCCCGGCAGCTGCCGTGAGCCGTCGTCAGCCGCCCTGTGAAGCCTTGTCAGTTCGCCGCCCCCACAAGGGCGACACAAACGGGTGAAGCAGTAGGCACACGTGTCCACCGTCGCCTCCCCCGGTAATCTCACACCCATGGCCTCACGTCAGTCCGCAGCCAAGAAGACGCCCGCGAAGAAGGCGGCCGCGCCGACCAAGGCTCCGGCGAAGAAGGCCGCCGCCAAGAAGCCGCCGGCCAAGAAGGCCGCGGCGAAGAAGGCGCCCGCCAAGAAGGCCGCGGCGCCCAAGAAGCCCGCCCCGAAGCCGGCGCCGAGCCCCACCAACGGCCTCTACCGCGTGGTTCGCGCCATCTGGCTCGGCATCGCGCACGCCGTGGGCGCGATGTTCCGCGGCGTGGGCCGCGGCGCCAAAGGACTGGACCCCGCGCACCGCAAGGACGGACTCGCGCTGCTGCTCCTCGGCATCGCGCTGATCGTCGCGGCGGGCACCTGGTCCAATCTCCGCGGCCCCGTCGGCGACCTCGTCGAGATACTGGTCACCGGCGCCTTCGGACGGCTCGACCTGCTCGTGCCGCTCCTCGTCGCGGGCATGGCCATGCGCCTCATCCGGCACCCGGAGAAGGTCGACGCCAACGGCCGCATCGTGATCGGCCTGTCCGCGCTGGTCCTCGGCGTGCTCGGACAGGTGCACATCGCCTGCGGCTCACCCGCGCGCGGGGACGGCATGCAGGCCATAAGGGACGCGGGCGGGCTCGTCGGCTGGGGCGCGTCGACGCCCTTGACCAAGGCGATGGGCGAGGTCCTCGCCGTGCCGATGCTGGTCCTGCTGACGGTCTTCGGCCTCCTCGTCGTCACGGCGACCCCGGTCAACGCCATCCCGCAGCGCCTGCGCGCGCTCGGCGTACGCCTCGGCGTCATCGAGGCGCCCGCCAAGGCCGACGAGTACGGGGAGCACGGGGAGTACATCGAGTACACCGAGGACGACGAGCGGTACGACGACCAGTGGCGCGAGGCACTGCCTGCGCGCCCCCGCTCCCGGATCCGCAGGCGGCCCGCTGACGGCCCGCAGGAGGCCTCCCCGGACCAGGCCGAGGAAGAGGCCCTGTCCAAGCGCCGCAGGCCCCGCCGCGCCTCCGTGCAGCCCGATCCCGACCGCCCCATGGACGCGGTGGACGTGGCCGCCGCCGCGGCCGCCGCGCTCGACGGCGCCGTGCTGCACGGCATGCCGCCCTCGCCGCTGGTCGCGGACCTCACGCAGGGCGTCTCCGTGGAGCGCGCGCCGCAGGACCCGTCCGGGCCCGTGCCGCCCGCGCGCGGCGCGGACGTCGTGCCGGGCCGCAAGGCCGCGGCCGAGGAGCCCCCGCGCGCCGGCGTGCCCGACCTGACCAAGGCCGCGCCGGACGAGCCGCGCGACCTGCCCCCGCGCGCGGAGCAGCTCCAGCTCTCCGGGGACATCACGTACTCCCTGCCGTCGCTCGACCTCCTGGAGCGCGGCGGCCCCGGCAAGACCCGCAGCGCGGCCAACGACGCGGTCGTGGACTCGCTGACGAACGTCTTCACCGAGTTCAAGGTCGACGCCGCCGTCACCGGCTTCACGCGCGGCCCGACGGTCACGCGCTACGAGGTCGAGCTGGGCCCGGCCGTGAAGGTCGAGAAGATCACCGCCCTGGCGAAGAACATCGCCTACGCCGTCGCGTCCCCGGACGTGCGGATCATCTCGCCGATCCCGGGCAAGTCCGCGGTCGGCATCGAGATCCCGAACACCGACCGCGAGATGGTCAACGTAGGAGACGTGCTGCGCCTGGCCGACGCGGCCGAGGACGACCACCCCATGCTCGTCGCGCTTGGCAAGGACGTCGAGGGCGGCTACGTGATGGCCAACATGGCGAAGATGCCGCACATCCTGGTGGCCGGAGCCACCGGATCCGGCAAGTCGTCCTGCATCAACTGCCTGATCACGTCGATCATGATAAGAGCGACGCCCGAGGACGTGCGGATGGTCCTCGTCGACCCCAAGCGCGTGGAGCTCACCGCCTACGAGGGCATCCCGCACCTGATCACGCCGATCATCACCAACCCCAAGCGGGCCGCCGAGGCGCTCCAGTGGGTCGTGCGCGAGATGGACCTGCGCTACGACGACCTCGCGGCGTTCGGCTACCGCCACATCGACGACTTCAATCAGGCCGTGCGCGACGGCAAGCTCAAGACGCCCGAGGGCAGCGAACGGGAGCTCAAGCCGTACCCGTACCTGCTGGTGATCGTCGACGAGCTGGCCGACCTGATGATGGTCGCGCCGCGCGACGTCGAGGACTCGATCGTGCGCATCACCCAGCTCGCGCGCGCGGCCGGCATCCACCTGGTGCTCGCGACGCAGCGGCCGTCCGTGGACGTCGTGACCGGCCTGATCAAGGCGAACGTTCCCTCCCGGCTCGCGTTCGCCACCTCCTCGCTCGCCGACAGCCGCGTGATCCTCGACCAGCCCGGCGCCGAGAAGCTCATCGGCAAGGGCGACGGGCTCTTCCTGCCGATGGGTGCGAACAAGCCGGTCCGCATGCAGGGCGCCTTCGTCACCGAGGACGAGGTCGCGGCGGTCGTACAGCACTGCAAGGACCAGATGGCGCCGGTCTTCCGCGACGACGTCACGGTGGGCACCAAGCAGAAGAAGGAGATCGACGAGGACATCGGCGACGACCTCGACCTGCTGTGCCAGGCGGCCGAGCTGGTCGTCTCCACCCAGTTCGGGTCCACGTCGATGCTCCAGCGCAAGCTGCGCGTCGGCTTCGCCAAGGCCGGCCGCCTCATGGACCTCATGGAGTCGCGCAACATCGTGGGTCCGAGCGAGGGGTCGAAGGCTCGTGACGTTCTTGTGAAACCCGATGAGCTGGATGGAGTGCTCGCCGTGCTCCGCGGGGAGGCTCCCTAGAGGTCCGCGAGCACCTCGGAAGCACCGGGTCTGACCTCGTACGACGGCCGCGAGCGCCGCGTGCGGGGCCCGGCTCGCCCGTACGGGGGCCGAGCTCACCCGTACGGGAACGGCAGGCAACCGTTTCCCCTCGGCGTACGTCAAGTTGAGGGAAGCGCAAGACCGTGTCCCACCATCAGGATGTCCGGCCATTCTGATGGCGTACAAAGTCCGTCCGCCCGGTTGCCCCACCCTTTCTCAGCCCCCCTAGACTGAATGTCCGGCAGGTGGCTACACGCTCGAAAGGCGCACCCGTGTCCATCGGCAACTCTCCTGAAGACGACCGCCCTTCAGACGACCACCCCGCAGACGAGCGTCCCGTCGCGGACGGTCCCGCGGAAAGCCCTGCCCAGGAGCGCCCCGCGGAGGACCGTCCCCCGATCGGCCGCGTCCTCCAGCAGGCGCGCATCGCCGCGGGCCTGACCGTCGACGAGATCAGTACGACCACCCGGGTGCGCATCCCGATCGTGCACGCGATCGAGCAGGACGACTTCTCCCGCTGCGGTGGCGACGTGTACGCGCGCGGGCACATCCGTACGCTCGCCCGCGCCGTCCACATCGACCCCGCCCCGCTGCTCGCCCAGTACGACGAGGGCCGCGGCGGACGGCCCCCGGCGCCGACCCCGGCCGCGCCGCTGTTCGAGGCCGAGCGGATCCGCTCCGAGCCGCGGCGGCCGAACTGGACCGCGGCCATGGTCGCCGCGATCGTCGCCGTGATCGGCTTCGTCGCGTACACGGCGTTCAGCGGCGGGGACGACGAAGGAACGTCGCAGCAGGTCGCCGAGGGCACCACGCCCACCAGCAGCAAGCCCGCCGACAAGCCGAGCCCGTCCAAGCCCGCCGACCCCAAGCCGGACCCGTCGGACAGCGCCATCGCCGGTGTGCCCCGGGACAAGGTGACGGTCAAGGTCGACGCCTCCGACGGACGCAGCTGGATCTCCGCCAAGGACCACAACGGCCAGCTGCTCTTCGACGGCCTGCTCAAGCAGGGCGAGTCCAAGACCTTCCAGGACAAGAAGAAGATCGACCTGGTGCTCGGCGACGCCGGTGCCATCAGCCTCTTCGTGAACGGCAAGCAGGTCGAGAACGAGTTCGAGCCGGGCCAGGTCGAGCGCCTCACGTACACGAAGGGCGACCCGGAGGTCGGCTGACCAGCGGCGTCCCGAGGACCTTGCCGAGCGCCCGTCGCGAGCCCAGGAACCCTGGCGGCGGGCGCCGACGCATGGACGAAGTAGTCTTGAGACCATGCCCGAACGCCGCACTGTCGCCCTTGTCACGCTCGGCTGCGCCCGTAACGAGGTGGACTCGGAGGAGCTCGCAGGCCGCTTGGAGGCGGACGGCTGGGCTCTCGTCGAGGACGCCGAGGAAGCGGACGTCGCCGTCGTCAACACCTGTGGCTTCGTCGAAGCCGCCAAGAAGGACTCCGTCGACGCCCTGCTGGAAGCCAATGACCTGAAGGGTCACGGCCGCACCCAGGCCGTCGTGGCCGTCGGCTGCATGGCCGAGCGCTACGGCAAGGAGCTGGCCGACGCGCTGCCCGAAGCCGACGGCGTCCTCGGCTTCGACGACTACGCCGACATCTCCAACCGCCTGCAGGTCATCCTCAGCGGCGGCAGTGTCGAGGCGCACACCCCGCGTGATCGCCGCAAGCTCCTTCCGATCAGCCCGGCCGAGCGCCAGGAGGCCGGCACGGAGGTCGCCCTTCCCGGGCACGCCCCGGTCGACCTGCCGGACGGCGTCGCGCCCGCGTCCGGGCCGCGCGCGCCGCTGCGCCGCCGCCTCGGCGCGAGCCCCGTGGCCTCCGTGAAGCTGGCTTCCGGCTGCGACCGCAGATGCTCGTTCTGCGCCATCCCGTCCTTCCGCGGCTCGTTCATCTCGCGCCGCCCCTCGGACGTGCTCGGCGAGACGCGCTGGCTCGCCGAGCAGGGCGTGAAGGAGATCATGCTGGTCTCCGAGAACAACACCTCGTACGGCAAGGACCTCGGCGACATCCGCCTCCTGGAGACGCTGCTGCCCGAGCTGGCGGCCGTCGACGGCATCGAGCGGGTGCGGGTGAGCTACCTCCAGCCCGCCGAGATGCGCCCCGGCCTGATCGACGTCCTGACGTCGACGGAGAAGGTCGTGCCGTACTTCGACCTGTCCTTCCAGCACTCCGCGCCCGGCGTGCTGCGGGCCATGCGGCGCTTCGGGGACACCGACCGGTTCCTCGAGCTGCTCGACACGATCCGCGGCAAGGCGCCCCAGGCGGGCGTGCGCTCCAACTTCATCGTGGGCTTCCCCGGCGAGACCGAGGCCGACGTGGCGGAGCTCGAGCGCTTCCTCACCGGCGCCTGCCTGGACGCCATCGGCGTCTTCGGCTACTCGGACGAGGAGGGCACCGAGGCGGCGACGTACGAGCACAAGCTCGACCAGGACGTCGTCGACGAGCGGCTCGCGCGCGTCTCGCGCCTCGCCGAGGAGCTGACGTCGCAGCGCGCGGAGGAGCGCGTCGGCGAGCGCGTCGAGGTCCTCATCGAGGCCGTCGACGACGAGGAGGGCGCCATCGGGCGTGCGGCGCACCAGGCGCCCGAGACCGATGGCCAGATCCGTTTCGTGGACTCCGTCCCTGGGGACGGCCTGGAGATCGGCCGTATGGTCGTGGCAAAGGTCGTCGGCACGGAGGGCGTGGATCTGTTGGCTGAGCAGTGCGAGGTCCTGGAGGCCTCCGACCGACCCCATGGAGCCGGTGAAGGGACGGGCAGATGACCCAGGTCCCGGCATCCGCGGCGGGCGGCTCCGGCGCGCCCGGCGCGAAGCCGGTGCGCGGCGGGAAGCTCGGCGCCGCCGCGATCGACCAGGCCAGTCTGTGGAACGTCGCGAATCTGCTCACCATGATCCGGCTGCTGCTCGTGCCCGGATTCGTGATGCTGCTGCTCGCCGACGGCGGGTACGACCCGGCGTGGCGCTCCTTCGCCTGGGCCGCCTTCGCCATCGCCATGATCACGGACCTGTTCGACGGCCATCTGGCGCGTACGTACAACCTGGTCACGGACTTCGGCAAGATCGCCGACCCGATCGCGGACAAGGCGATCATGGGCGCCGCCCTGATCTGTCTGTCCTGGCTCGACGACCTGCCGTGGTGGGTGACCATCGTGATCCTCGGGCGCGAGCTGGGGATCACGCTGCTGCGGTTCTGGGTGATCCGCTACGGAGTCATTCCGGCCAGCCGCGGCGGCAAGATGAAGACGCTCGCGCAGGGCACGGCCGTCGGGATGTACGTCCTGGCGCTGACCGGGCCGCTGGCCACGCTGCGGTTCTGGGTGATGGCGGTCGCCGTCGTGCTGACCGTGGTGACCGGGCTCGACTACGTGAAGCAGGCCGTGGTGCTGCGGCGGCGGGGCATGGCCGAGGCCAAGGCTGAAGCCACGGCTTCGGCTTCGACTGAGGTCGCTGAGGTTTCTGAGGCAGGGGAGACGGGGGCGGCCAAGTGATGTCCCCGGGGTCTTCTGGTGGCGCGGCGGCCGTGGTGGCCACCGCGACGGGAGACGCTGCCGCCGCCGGGACGGCCGCGGAGGTGCTGCGGCTGCTCGTCGAGCGGGGTGAGACCCTGGCCGTCGCCGAGTCGCTGACCGGGGGCCTCGTGGCCGCCGAGGTGACGGCCGTACCGGGCGCCTCGCGGGCCTTCCGGGGGTCCGTGACCGCGTACGCGACGGAGCTCAAGCGGGAGGTCCTCGGGGTCGACGGCGACCTGCTCGCCGCCCGCGGGGCCGTGGACGCCGAGGTCGCCCTCCAGATGGCGGCCGGGGTGCGACGGCTGCTCGGAGCGGACTGGGGGATCGCGACCACGGGTGTCGCCGGGCCCGATCCGCAGGACGGACAGCCGGTGGGGACGGTGCACGTCGCGGTTTCCGCAGGTGCGGGTGCGGCGTCGGGTTCTGCCGAGGTCGTTCCCGGGGTCGCGGACGCCGGTTCCCCGCTTCGCTCTGAGGGGAAAGTAGCGACTCTGCGGTTGAACGGAAACCGTACGGAAATCCGTATGGAGAGCGTCCGCGGCGTGCTAAGCCTGCTCCTAGAGCAGCTCTCCGGCGAACGCGCCGGGAATGGGCGGGCACAGGATACGGAACAGAACGGGGGGACTTGATGTTTGCAGCCCTGAGTGAACACGACATCGCTCCCCGCACGGCCGCCGCGCAAGGCGGTACGGTGGGGCGTGAAGGATGCGGCTACGCGGTCCGAGGAGGGAGCCACCGATGATTCTGCTCCGTCGCCTGCTGGGTGACGTGCTGCGTCGGCAGCGCCAGCGCCAGGGCCGTACTCTGCGCGAAGTCTCCTCGTCCGCCCGAGTCTCACTCGGCTATCTCTCCGAGGTGGAGCGGGGGCAGAAGGAGGCTTCCTCCGAGCTGCTTTCCGCGATCTGCGACGCGCTTGACGTACGGATGTCCGAGCTCATGCGAGAAGTGAGCGACGAGCTCTCGCTCGCCGAGCTGGCCGAGTCGGCAGCGGCCACGGAACCGGTGCGGGCACCGGTCCGCCCGATGCTCAATTCCGTCTCGGTGACCGGCGTGCCACCGGAACGGGTCACGATCAAGGCACCCGCGGAAGCGGTCGACGTCGTCGCCGCGTGACCTGCGGGTGACCACACGTGATGAAGGCCCCGGCCGGGTGTTCCGGCCGGGGCCTTCGCTGTCCTTGTGACGGTACGCGGCGCGTAACTGGTTAGGTCTGTGGGGGCTGGTGGGCATGCTGGATCGCCGGGTGGCCCGGGGTTTCAGGAGGTGGTGGGTGTCCAGGGGCTGCCGCGCATGGT
>NZ_JOJM01000126.1 GCF_000720325.1 Streptomyces sp. NRRL B-1347 | reverse complement strand
GCCCCGGTGCAGGCGGACACGGACGACGAGCGGTCATCGCCACCACCTCCACCATCCGGACTACCGCTCCCCCGCCCCCAAGTCAACGAACTACCGGTACTCGACAGCGCTGTACTTCGTGATGTTGTGCTTCTTCTTGACCTTATTCCAGCCGAAGCCGCGGTCAGTGATGAGTTGGTAGTACCCAACTCTTAGTGACGCCTTACCCGGTCCAGAGTACTCAAGATGCTTGAGGATTTTGTAGGCCGGGTCGGCTTGCGCTTGAGTTTCGCCGCTGTTGGATGCGATTGCTGGGGCCGTCACGGAAGCACCCAGAACTGCAGTGATTGCTAACCCGGCAGCGACTGTTCTGGTTCTGGTCATTCAATTCCCCCTTTGGGAAGCGTGCATCGCGAGTGTGATGCAGGGAGTCTAAGGAAGCTTGCGAGGAGGGCCCAAGCTTTCACGGCTCGTGGAGTTTCAGCCGATTAAGAGGTAAGCGCATCTGAAAGTCTGCCGAAAAGGCGCTGGCGCAGGAGCACCCCATGCTGCGATCGAAGGGTGCCCGTGGTTTGGCTGGACGGCTCACGATGACGACCAGGACTTCGTCCTGCCCTCCGAGCTTGGCGCAGCGGCCAAGCACCCTGGCCCGTGTTGGTGGTCGTGGCGGACCAGGTTGACGACGCCGGAGGCATCGGTGCGCAAGCCCACGTCCTCGGGCACCGAGTGGAGGCGTGGGTTCTACGGGCGGGTCTGCAGGCCGATGCGGCGTTTCGCCGGGTGACCAGTAACTCCGCCTCCGCGCGCCCCACTGCGGGCCCACCCCCGTCTCCCCGCGATGGGGCGGACCGCTGACCGAGCTGACCGCCGATGTCGTCGACAAGCCCGGGGGTGCACCTGGGCGTCAGTAGCCTCCGCCGAGCTATCAGCCTCAGCCCACGAGATCACGTCGCGAGCACCCATCACGCACTCGCCAAGCACGAGGAGAAGGAGTCGTACCTCAAGGCCGTCGAGACGGCGCACGCCACTTCACCGGCTTCCAGGACGTCGACGGAATCCCGTCCCCCGGCCAAGTACGCAGTGTCCTTACCTGCGAGCTGGCGCCACAGATCATCTGTGAGGAACACCTGGTCACTCATCGCCCCTCGCCTCCTCGAGGTGAGCGGAGCGCGGCATCACCGGCGTGCTGGCATGCGCGGTGCCGTCGGGCAGGCCTGCGGCGTCCGCGGCTGCTTCAGCGGCTTTGGCCTGGGCGTAGTAGTCCGGGTCAGGGTTGCGGCTGCGGTGGCCGGTCTGGTCGGTGAGCTTGTGCCGGGCCTCTGGTGCGCGCGGGGCGGGCCAAACCTGGACGAGGTGCTCCTCGAGCGGGCCGGCCGGGTCGAAGTCGGTGTCACGGCCGCGGGCGTGAAAGCGGAAGCGCCACCACCGGTAGTTGTTCTCGCCGCCGTGCAGGGGGACGTCGATGAGGTCGTCTCCGACAGGCTCGCCGGCCATGGGACCCTGTCCGGAGAAGTACAGACTGATATCGACGACCTCGTCCCAGCCGTCCGTGTTCAAGGCCGGTTCGCTGTTCTGGACGTCGAAGGTGACCTCAAGATCGCCGTGCGGGATCCCCGTCTTCACGCTGGCGTACGTGCCCTCCGTGTTGACGGTGACGAGCCCGTTGCCCGCCCGGGTGCTGTCGATGTCCTCGTCAGGCGCCTCGGCGTCGGTGTCGAGCAGGACGTACTGGTGATACAGCACTGGAACCTTCACAGCCTCAGCTCTTCTCTCCGACGTCGCCTGCCCGGCCTGATGGGCACGGGGTGGCCGTGTCCGCTGCGTCGGGCGCGGCCACCCCGAGAATTACACCGTCTGTACAGCCGGGTGTCAGACCTTCACCCAGAACGCATCACGGTGCACGATCCGCTCCTTCTTCTGGAAGGTCTGGATCCGGCCGCCCTGCTTGTCCTGCTCTTCCTTGGGCACCCAGGCGGTGCCACGGCTGCTGGCGGGCACATGGTGGCCGCCCTCACGGGTGCTGGCGAACGGGTACTCGTCACAGGACAGGCCCGGCCGGGGCGGCCGCTGCCCGCGCGGGCACACCTTGTCCCTGTTGTCCTGAATGGCCCGCTCACTGGCCTCACGGTGCAGCGGCTTGCCCGAGCCGATCCGCCCGTAGTGGCCGCCCCCGGCCTGGACCCGCCGGATGTTCTTCGCGATATTCGTCAGCGATCCCATGGTGGTGAGCACCGGGATGTAGGTGTGGTGCGCACAGCCCGGATTCAGGGTGCGCCGGGTCAGCGCCCGGTTCCAGAACGTGTCGTCGCACCGGAACGGCACCGAGCGGTAGTCGAACCCGCCCGGGGCGTAGCCGGGCTTGGTGAAGGTGTAGAGGTACTTCGCCGAGGCGGAGTCCTTCTTCAGCTTGGCGACCTTGTCCTGGTAGTTCACCTTCCCGGAGATCTCCGAGCCGCCGAGCTTGCGGCCGCGCGGGAACTTGTTCGTGGGCTTGCACTTGCTGCTGCCACAGGTGACCTTCAGACCCACCGTGATCCCGCGGGCGTTGCCGACCAGGCGCGCCTTGCCGACCTTGATGGACTCCGACCACTTCAGCGACTTCTGCTTCAGCGTCATCCTGTGCGTGATGTCGAAATGCGCCGAGCCGACCGGGCGGCCGTTCCGCAGCACGTTCACCGTCGCACCGACCAGGATGCAGCTCTGGTAACGGTTGTAGATGGCCTTGCCCCGCTGACAGGGCACCGCGGCCGCCGCGCCCTCCGCCGGCGCCGCCTGCGGCTGCACCGAGCCCACCGTCACCCGCAGCACCGGCTCCTGCCCTGCCGCGGGCGCGGCCTGCGCCACCGACACCAGGCCCCCGGCCAAAGCGACTGCCACGACCCCCGAAATGACCCCGTAGGCACGTCTGCGTAACACAGGCGAATCCCCCTCCCTGCCGAGCCCCCCAAGACACCCCGCGCATCTCAACGGCAACGGCAGAGCCACGACGCTACGGCCATCACCGTCTTCGCTTACGCACACATCGGAACACGTGACCGACTTCCGCCCCCGGTATGGCAAGTTCCGGGCCCACCCCGGCCCCGTTCACCATCCCGCCGTAACTCCGGCACAGAGCATGGACGTCCCACGCCTGCGGTCCGGGGAGGACGTCCTCCAGCCCGTGGGAAGCACGCGCAGGCCCCGCCGGTGCTCCGCGAGGAGCCCTCACCAGCCGGTGAGAGCCCCTCGCCGTCATCTCACGCCGGTCAGAGGGCGGGTTCGTAGGTGACGGTGGTGGCCGGGCAGTCCTCGGCCAGACCAAGCAGGGCCTGGCGCTCGGTGTCGTCCGCGGCCAGGCTCCAGCGCAGCTTGGTGGCCACCCACGTCGCGGTGTACGTGCAGTGGTACGAGCCGTCGGAGGGCATCCACTCTGCCGGGTCCCGGTCCGCCTTGGACCGGTTGGAGGCGGCCGAGACCGCGATCAGCGTGTCCGGGGAGTCCTGGTCATTCGCGTAGGCCTCACGCCGCTTGGCGTCCCAGGCGAAACCGCCCGAATCGTGGACCTCGGCCAGCGGCACGAAGTGGTCCACGTCCAGGCGGGCGGCGTCGGTGACCGTGAGGTCGTCATACGCGCTGTGCCAGGACCCGCCGGAGAGCCGGCAACCCGCCGTCACCGTCGGGGCCAGCACAGCCTCGGCAAGGATGACCTCCTTGCGGGTGTCGCAGCCGTCGGTGAGATTCAGGCCCCTAGTCCAGTGTTTGTACAGGCTGCGCTGGTAGCCCTCGCGCTGCTCGTCGGCGACCGGCAGCTGGTCGACGGCATCGAACAGCGGCAGTGTCACCGGCTGCGCGGACGAAGGGGTGAGCGCGGTGCCGGCGTGGGCGGCGGGTGCGGTGGCGAGCAGAGGCACGGCGGCGAGGACGAGCGCGGGAAGACCACGCAGCAGGTTCTTGATCACACAGGAGGTTGTAGCGGCCCGCGGACGGGGCGGGTTGGGATACCGCGATCAGCTCACCCGTGCGTGTGCCCGGGCTCGCCACCGCAGGTTGGGGCTCTGGTCCTCCAGTCGCGTGGCGGCTCATCCGGCAGCCCCGTCGACGTATCGTCCTCATCGGCGGTCTGATCCGGACAACGCCCACTCAGGCTCACGTCGATAGAAGCGCATCGCCCACTGCGCACGATCCGTAGACACAGCGGCCAGCGCCGCACTCGCGCGACAAACACCCGCGTGGACAGGCGCTGGGCCCGATGCCTCGCCGTACCGGTCGATGTGGTCGAACACCACCTGGTGGTCATGCGCGGCGCGGACCTGCCCGGCCAGCACCTGCTCGCGGGACAAGTCCTCCAAGACCAGCTCCCGATCGGTGTTGACGTCCACGGGCGCCTGCTCCGGGGCCGGGGCAACGGCGGCCGGACGGAGCGCGGGCGCCTCGGCCGCGCCCCCCGCCGCGGCGGGGGGGGCGCCCTCCTCGGGTTGCGCGGCCGCGGCTTCGGCACGGGCCTGAGCTGCGGCGGCCTGTCTGGCCCGGTACAGGTCCCACTCGTGCGTCGCCCACACCCTGGCCGTGACGTCCTGATGCAGCTGCCCTCCGGTGCGGGCTCGTGAGCTGGGAGCACGGCGTCTCGTCGACACCACGGGCGACACAGGCCGTCCCCGTAGCCGCGCGGGGCTTTTTGCGGCTGCGGGGCGCTCTATGGGTGGGAGGGGAGCCATAGAGTCTCGATCTCGGCGGTGGCACGGTAGGTCCAGCGTTTGCGGCCATCGGACCGGCCCAGTGCGTATACGTGCCGGGTTTCCTTGCTCTTGAGGGCTCCGGCGAGGTACACCGTGCGGTCGGTGACTTGAGGGTCCAGGTTGGGGTCTCCGGCTGGGAACCGCCAGCGTTCCTTGCCGGTGGCCGCGTCCAAGGCGCGGGAGCGGTCGAAGTCGGTGAGGTAGACCATGTCTTCGGCCACGGTGAGGTCGCCGACGCTCCCGGGGGTGCTCCAGTGCCGTTTACCGGTGGCCGCATCCAGCGCGAGCACGGTGTTCCCGTCATCGGATTTCCCGACGAGGACGATATCGCCGACCGGCAGGGCACCGTTGATGACCGAGTCGGCGGTGGAGGGGTAGCTCCAGCGTCGTTGGCCGGTAGCCGCGTCCAGGGCGTACAGGGCGCTGGCAGGACCCTTCTTGGAGATCCCGCCGACGTAGACGCTCTCGCGCGTGGCGATCGCTGTGACACCGTTGAAGACGTTGGAGGGGCTGCTGTCCTGGTTGAATTTCCAGCGTCGTTGGCCGGTGGCCGCGTCCAGGGCGTGCACGACGGCTCCGCTGAGGCACAGGTAGACTGTGTCGCCGGAGGAGACCACGTTGTTCACGACGGCCGAGCTGTCCAGCGCGTAGTTCCAGCGCGGTTTTCCGGTATCCGCGTCGAGCCGGGACAGTCCTTTGCCGGTGGGAGCCTCGAACTTGGAGCGGCGGTTTTCTTTGATGACGTAGACAGCGCTGTCGGTCGCTTGCATCTGCACGTCCTCCACCACGCCGGGCGCATGTCAGCGCCGCGCGCCAGTGCGCGCGTCCAGGGCGGTGAGCCCGTCTGGGTGGGCGACGTAGAGGGTGTCGGAATGCAGAACTATCCGCGGCGGGTACTCCCCGCGCGGAACGGCGGCGCGCCACCGCCTGGTGCCGGTGAGCATGTCGAGAGCGTCGATGTGGCCCTGGGCATCGTTGATGTACATCGCTCTGCCCTGACGGGCCATATCCCGCCAGCCACTGCGGATACGGCTGGCATAGCGCCACCGTCGCTTCCCGGTGTCAGCGCTGACGGCCTCCACGGCATCGGTTGTGCCGACGTAGACCAAGCCCTCTGACACCGTGGGCCCGGGCTGCTTGTCGCCGGATGATGAAACGGTCGGCAACGGCCATCCTTGGGCAGCCCGGTCATTGAAACCGTCACCGTCCAGGACAAGCGTGCCGGCAACGAGCAGCGCGGCGGCCAGGGCGAGCCGCAATCGCACCGCGCCCGGAAGCCGGGGCCCGCTGCGCCGCTGGCCCTGGCCGCGGAGACGGGCCGGGATGTGGTGCTTGCCCAACGCGACGGCGGCCGCCAGCGCGGCGGCCCGGCCGCCCGGGGGCAAGTTGTTCACCGGTTCCTGACTGGTCACCGGGTTGTCCGCGTTGTCCGGCACGGCCGGACGGGACGAAGGCGCCAGCTCCTCGCGGGCGGCCTGGGTGAGCGTCTGGGTGAACACGTTGACCGTGCGCGCCTTTTCCAGCGCACGGCCGACATCGCTCAAGAACGCATCCGGGGCACCAACCCGAACGACGGGAGCAGCACCCCCAGGGGCCGGCCGGGACGACGTGGGCAATGCGCGCAGCACGCGCAACTGCTGCTTCACCTCCTCCACCCGGTGTTCGGCCGCCTGCGCCAGGCGCTCTGCTTCGTCCCGCTGCGCCTTGGCCTGGGCGAGTTCGGTCTCGGCATGGTGCAGCTGATCACGTGCCAGCTCGAGATCACCGGGATCGGCGGCAGGCCGGGCACGCAAGGAGTCGATCTGGGCGGTGAGTCGGCCAACCATCTGGGACAGCAGGACGGCCAGTGGAACGGCACAGGCCAGAGCCTGCTGGCTATGGCCATAGGCGTGGTGGGCGCGGGCAAGCTGTTCCTGCAGCTCGATGATGCGCCGCTGGGCCCGCAAGAGTTCATCCCGCCCGGCTCCGGCAGGTTCAGGGCCGCCAGCCGCAGGGGAGGGCGAGCGCTGATACCGCTGCCACAGAGGGCGGGCCTGGGCCAGACGGCTTTCGAGGGCCGCGTGAGAAGTGGAGCACGCGTCAGCGACAGCCTCGACAAACTCCCACCGCAGCCCCTTCCCGCTGAGCCAGGTGGACAACGTCGCCTTCGCCGGCACCCGGCCACTGGCGAAGTGCTCCGGCGTCAGCTTCCCACGCAGCCCCTCCACACCCAGGCGCGCCTCATCCACCCAGCCCCGCAGCAGCACAGCAAGCTCATTGAGCTCCTGGAACTCGCCACGCAGCGGGCCCCACGGCCTTCCCCCGGTCCCTCTGCGCTCCGGCACACGCCCCCCTCGGCGTCCGGGCCACGGCCGCTCAACCGGCCCCTTGTCCAGGCCCGTCTGGCGAACAATCCCGTCAGCCTGGCCAAAACCATGACAGCAGAGCCAACGTCAGGTGTGCAGCCCGAATCGACAGAGACGAGGACACCATGACCACACGCGCCCACCGCCCCGCCCAGACGCCCTACGCCGATCTCGTCGTCTTCCTCGCCGTCCTGGCCACCGGTGTGATCCTGATCAGCTGGCCCGTCCCGGCCGCCGACCAAACGCCGCTGCTGGCCACAGCACTGAGCACCCTGTACGCCGCCTGGCACGCCCCCCGCGCCACCAGCACCGGCTGACCCACACCGCAGAGGACACCGCGCTGGCCAGAGCGCCGCTCGCTGGCCAGCGTCAACCAATAGCAGTCACCAAGGGCCCCCTTGAGCCGCCCCTGATGCCCCGGCTCCAAGGCCAGCTACCGAGCCGGGGCGGGCATCTGGATGACGCGTGGGCCATCCGACCTCAGCCACCGAAGCGGCCGCGCCACCACCCGCAGCGTTCGGCAGGCCCGCTCACGCACCTCCCCTCCCCTCGAGGCGGGCGAACCGCGGCGCCATCGGCGCACTGTTGTAGGCGGCACCGTCCGGCAGGCTTGCGGCATCCGCAGCCGCTTCAGCTTCACGTTCGACGTCCTCGGCGGCCGCGTGACCGCGCCTGGAAGCAGGGGAGTGAGGGGGTGTTGTCGCTGGCTGGGTCACCCACGAGCGGGCCGTGTCCAGGTAGCGGATCGGGAACATTGACCACCGCGGGCCGCTACCTGCGCTTCTGCGCAGTGCTCCCGTCCGCATTGTTCCCGGCTCGTCCAAAGAGGTCGCACCTGGTGACACCCGGGGCACATGCTGTCCTCGGTTCCTGAAGGGGACGGCGTTAGCAAGCGTCGCAGGAACTGCCGTTGAACCCGAACGTACGCGAACGACGACGCGGCAAAGGAGCCTGATGAGTGGGCCAAAGTTGGGAAGCCACGCCCCGCCGGACGGATTACTCGCCGCGCTGCTCGGCGTGTCAGCACGCCGAGCAGCGTGCTCGCCTTGCCCGGCTCTGCCCGCTGCGGTGCGCGGCCTGACCGAGACAGCAGCCGTAGACGCGAGGTTCGTACTCTGCCCTGGACAGCCCCTCGGTATGGCATGCCGGGCGGAGGCGGAGACGCGCGGGAAGGGTGCAAGATGAGCACGCAACCCGCTTCCGGAGCCCGGCGCGGACGCAAACTGGGACCGATCGCCGATACGGCCCTCCCCCGGCATCGCCAATGGCTGGAGCAAGCCCGCGAGGCCTACCACGAATGCGGCCTGACGTATCAGCAGCTAGCGGACGTGAGTCGCTGGCCGCAATCGAAGATTTCGGAACTGTTGCGCGCCATCGGCCGGTATCCGCGGTGGGAAATCACCCGCGCCGTGCTGAGCGCACTTGGCTGCACCGATCCGTCCCTCGCCACCCTTCGGACACAATGGGTACTACTGATCTTTTCGTAAGTTCGGTGGGTGTTGTGGTGGTGTGGGTGGGAGGATTCCGGGGTGGCGTATGGACCCTCGCGTTCGGGTGATGGCTTGT
>NZ_JOJM01000125.1 GCF_000720325.1 Streptomyces sp. NRRL B-1347 | reverse complement strand
TTCACCCGCCCACAACCTGACATCCGCAAGGTCCCCACCCATAACCACACCAACGACCGACCTGGTCAGCAGTCACGACAAGCACCGTTGCAGTACTAGGGCCTGTATTCGGTCGTGATCAATATGCGGGACTTGCCCGCGTCGCGTGACGTGATCTGGTGGTTCGTTGTGCATGACGCGGGCACAACGGACCGATGGGGCGTGGGAGTTCGTCGAGCGGTATCTGCCGATCGGCGCGTATGGCCCGTATCCCGAACGGCTGCGGCAGCAGTTCGAGGGCGTGATCTGGCGGTTTCGGACCGGCGGGCAGTGGCGGGAGGTACCGGCCGAGTTCGGTGCCTGGTCCACGGTCCACAACCGCTGCCGGCAGTGGCGCGACGCCGGTGTCTTCGAGGCCCTGCTGGAGGGTACGTTAGCGGAGGCCGCGAAGCGGGGCGAGGTGGACTTGTCGCTGGTCGGCGTGGATTCCACCACTGCCCGGGCCCACCATGACGCCGCCGGGATGCAGCCCGGCGAAGGAGTCCTCGACGCCCTGGAGCAGGCCGCCAAGGAGGAGAAGGCCCGGTCAAAGGGGGCGAGAGACAAGGACAAGACGGGCGATCCGGAGACGCCGACCCCGTCCGGGAAGAGCGGCGCCGCGTCCGGCGTCGACACCGGCTCCGGCTGAAGGCCGCCCTGCTCGGACGCTCGCGCGGCGGGCAGACCAGCAAGATCCATCTCGCCGCCGACCGCAAGTGCCGCCCACTCGCGCTCATCCTGACCGCCGGACAGGCCGCCGACAGCCCGCAGTTCATCCCCGTCGTGAAGAAGGTGCGCATCCGCCGGCCGGTCGGCCGCCCGCGCACCCGACCGGACGCGGTCGCCGGAGACAAGGCTTACTCGTCCCGCGCCAACCGCGCCCACCTGCGTAAACTTCAGATCAAGGCGGTCATCCCGGAGAAGAAGGACCAGGCCGCCAACCGGAAGAAGAAGGGCAACAAAGGCGGCCGGCCCGTCAGCCACGACGCCGGTCTCTACAAGGAGAGGAACACCGTCCAGCGCCTGATCAACAAGCTCAAAGCCTGGCGCGGCATCGCCACCCGCTACGACAAGACCCCCGGAAGCTACCTCGCCGGCCTGCATCTCCGGGCCTCCATGATCTGGATCAACGACCTCACACGAACCACCCTTTGATCACGACCGAATACAGGCCCTAACTGGGCATCATCGTAGGTTCGGGTGAGGGCGTGGTGGACGGTGGGCTGTCCGCGGCGGGTGGCGTTGTTGTCCATGATGTCGTCGTGGATCAGGGCGAAGGCATGGAACATCTCCAGCCCGGCCGCCACACGCACCATCGCGTCCTCGTCCCCGTGGCCGCCGGCTGCCTGGTAGCCGAGCACGCACAGGGTGGGGCGCAGGCGTTTGCCTCCGCCGTCCAGGAAGCGACGGATCGCCTGCGGAACATCGACGGGCATCCGCTGCTGCCTGGCGGTGCGCATCTTGTCGTCGAGGAAGGCGTGCAGGGCGGCATCGACGCGGGCGGGGACGTCCGCAAGTGGGAGGGGCTGGGCCGTCGCCTGGGTGAGGGTGGTCATGTGACGTCACCCGCCTGCGGGGATTCGCGGTGCTCGGTGAGGCGGAGGGCTTCCTCGAGGAGGGTGTCCACGACCCGGGATTCGAGGACGGTGCGTACGACTTGGCCGCGTACGAAGATCTGTCCTTTGCCGTTGCCGCAGGACACGCCGAGGTCGGCTTCGCGGGATTCGCCGGGGCCGTTGACGACGCAGCCCATGACGGCGACGCGCAGGGGGTGGGGGAAGCCGTCGAAGGCGGCCTCGACCTGGATCGCGAGTTTGTGGATGTCGACTTGGAGGCGGCCGCAGCCGGGGCAGGAGACGATCTCCAGTTTGCGTGGTCGCAGGCCGAGGCTGGACAGGATGTGGCAGCCAGCCTTGACCTGTTCGACGGGGTTGGTGGACAGGGAGACGCGGATGGTGTCGCCGATGCCCTCGTTCAGCAGGATCCCGAAGGCGACAGCGGATTTGATGGCGCCCTGGAAGGCGGGCCCGGCTTCGGTGACGCCGAGGTGCAGGGGGTAGTCACAGGCTTCGGCAAGCAGGCGGTTCGCGGCGATCATCGTTTGTGGGTCGTGGTGCTTGACCGCGATCTTCAAGTCCTGGAAGCCGTGTTCCTCGAACAGCGAGCACTCCCATAGGGCGGATTCGACCAGGGCTGCGGGGGTGGCGGAGCCGTGTTTGGCGAGCAGGCGGGGGTCGAGGGAGCCTGCGTTGACGCCGATCCGGATCGGTGCCCCGGCTGCCGTGGCGGCCTGGGCGACGTCGCCGATGCGGTCGTCGAATTTCTTGATGTTGCCGGGGTTGACGCGGACGGCGGCGCAGCCAGCGTCGATGGCCTGGAAGACGTAGCGGGGCTGGAAGTGGATGTCCGCGATGACCGGGATCGGGGACTTCTTGGTGATGTGGGGTAGCGCATCGGCATCGTCCTGGGAGGGCACCGCGATGCGGACGATGTCACAACCGGCGGCAGTGACTTCGGCGATCTGACGCAAGGTGGCGTCCACATCGGCGGTCAGCGTGGTGGTCATGGTCTGCACGGAGACGGGTGCGCCGCCGCCGACGGATACCGACCCGATGCGGATCTGCCGTGTACGGCGGCGCTGTGGGGCTGGCGCGGGTGGGGCGGGCAGGCCGAGGTCGATGGCGGTCACGGGTTCCTCCAGAGCGGGAGGGCGAGGTGGCGATCGGTACCGTTGGGGGACAGCGCGGCCAGTTCCTCCAGCACGGTGTGGGTGATGCCGTCGCCATCCAGGCCCGCCTGGGCGAGTAGTTCCTTGCGTGGGCCGTGGGGGATGAAGGCGTGGGGCAGGCCGAGCACGGTGACCGGTGTGGTCACGCGGGCATCGCGGCAGGCTTGGGCGAGTGCTGAACCCACACCGCCGGTACGGGCGTTGTCCTCGATGGAGACGACCAGACGGTGGCGGGAGGCGAGGTGTGGCAGGGCGGGATTGACCGGGATCACCCAGCGCGGGTCCACGACCGTCACTCCCAGGCCCGTAGCTTCCAGCGCGGCAGCGGCGTCCAGGGCCGTTTGGGTCAGCGGTCCCACGGGGACGAGGAGCACGTCCAGGGGCCGGTGAGGGCTGCGGCGCAGGATGTCCAGCCCGTCCATGTGGGCCACTGCCTCGATGCCGGGCCCGGCCGCGGCTTTGGGCAGCCGCAGCAGAGTGGGCCCGTCGCCGATGTCCACCGCCGCGTGCAGCAGGTCGCGCAGTCGGGCCGCATCGCGGGGTGCGGCGATCTGCAGGCCCGGCACCGAGGAGAACAGGGACAGGTCCCACATGCCGTGATGGGACGGCCCGTCGGGGCCGGTAATGCCGGCCCGGTCCAGGACGAAGGTCACCGGCAGCCGGTGCAGCGCGACGTCCATCAGGACCTGGTCGACGGCCCGGGTCAGGAACGTGGCGTAGATGGCGACGACAGGGTGGAAGCCGCCCATCGCCAATCCGGCGGCGCTGGTGACGGCATGCTGCTCGGCGATCCCAACGTCGAAGACCCGTTCCGGGAACTGCTCGGCCATCGGGTGCAGGCCGGTGGGGTGCTGCATCGCCGCGGTGATGGCGACGACGTCCTGACGTTCGGCGGCGAGCTCCGCCAGGGTCTGGCCGAACAGGCTGGTCCACGACCGTGCCCCGGTCGAGCGGCCTGGGGTGGGGTGGCCGGTGGCCGGATCGACGGTGCCGACCGCGTGCAGGCAGTCCGCCTCATCCTGTTCGGCCGGGGCATAGCCCTTGCCCTTGGCGGTCATCGCATGCACCACGACCGGCCGGCCCATCGCTCGGGCCCGCCGCAGCACGGTCTCGATCTCCGAGGTGTTGTGTCCGTCGACGGGCCCGAAATAGGTGAAGCCGAGCTCGGTGAAGACATTCCGGCACGCTTCGATGCCACCGCCGAACTTGAGGAGGTTCAGATGCTGCGCGAGGGCCCCGGTGGTGGGGGCGTAGGAGCGGCCGTTGTCGTTGAGAACGACGATCACCGGCCGGTCGGGAGCACCGCCGAGATTGTTCAGCGCCTCGAAGGCCATGCCACCGGTGAGCGCGCCGTCGCCGATGACCGCGACGACTGCACGGTCCTGCTCGCAGCTCAACGCGCGAGCTTTGGCCAGGCCGTCCGCGTACGACAGGGCCGTGGAGGCATGGGAGTTCTCCACCAGGTCGTGTACGGATTCGGCCCCGGAGGGGTAGCCGGACAGGCCGCCGGCCTGCCGCAGCGTGTCGAAGTCCGCGATGCGGCCGGTGAGCAGTTTGTGGACGTACGCCTGATGCCCGGTATCGAAGATCAGCGCGTCGCGGGGCGAGTCGAACACCCGGTGCAGCGCCAAGGTCAGTTCCACCACGCCCAGGTTCGGGCCCAGATGCCCACCGCTCGCGCACACCTTCTCGATCAGGAAGTCCCGGATCTCAGCGGCCAGCGCGGGCAGCTCCTGGGCCGGTACGTCCCGCAGCGCGTCCGGGCTGGACAGGGCGGCCAGATCCGTGACACCTGAGCGGTCACGTGGCGGAGCACTCATCGGGCCATTCCCTTCGCCGGGGTCCAGGACGGTGCGGCCGAAACGGACCCGGCAGGCCGCGCTCGCTGTTGGGGGCGCCCGGCTGCCGGGTACAACCAGCACACCGCCCCGTACCCGGGCCGCACATGGGACCGAAGCGGTGGATGCGATGCAATGGATGCAACCTTGTGCGCTTGTGAAATCCGGGCGGGGGTGGCCCGGTTGACACAGCAGGAAAGGGGAAGACGTGCCCAGGACGCCCAACACCTGTTTGCGCGGGCTGCTTCAGGAAGCAGACTGGAACGGTGCCCAACTCGCCGCGGCCGTGCGGCAGGCGGCCGCCGCACACGGCCGGCCGCTGGCGTGTGACCGGTCGATGGTCTCGCGGTGGCTGTCGGGCACCATGCCCCGGCCCCCGGTTCCAGCGCTGCTGTTGGAGGTGCTGTCGCGGCGGCTTGGGCGTCCGATCGGTGCGGTCGAGGCGGGGCTGTCCCGTGCTCCGTCCACCGTGTTCGATCTGTTCGGGGAGGCTGATCCGTTGCGCCGACTGTCCGCACTGACGAGCGTTGATCTCGACCCCAGCCGCCGCCTCCTGCTGGGCGCGGGGGTCTACAGTCTGGCCGCCCTGGCCGTGCCCAGCACGCTGCCGCTGCACGGGAAGCCGTCCGCCCGGCCGCCCGCGGGCTTACCCCGCACGCCGGGTCGGGCGGAGGTGGAGCAGATGCAGACCATGGCCCGTTTCTTCGCCGAAGCCGCTGAAGCCCACGGCCCCGTTCATGTGCGTGCCGCGCTGGCCGCCTACCTGCATCATGACGTGACCGGCTACCTAAGTCGTCCCGCCACCGACACCGCGCACCGCCAACTCCTTTCCGGCGCCGCGCAGCTGACTGTGCTGCTGGGCACCATGTGTGCAGGAGACGGCGCGGACGCGCTGACCCAGCACTACCACCACACCGCCGCCCGCCTCGCCGCCGAAGCCGGTGATGCGGCCGTGTTCGCCATCACCCTGCGCACCATGTCCGCCCACGCCCACGACCTGGGCCACCACACCATCGCGGTCCTCAACCTCGCCCAGCGCGCCGTCGACACCACCCGCACCGCCCCACCGATCGTCGCCGCCTACGCCCACGCACATCTGGCGGTCATGCAGGCCCACCACGACAAACACGCCGCCCTCACTGCCCTGGCCGCCTCCGAGCGCCTCTACGCGCAGGCCAACAACACCGACGCTCCCGGCCCGTTCACCCACTACCCGGCCGGCGCCCTGCAATACCAGCGCGCCCAGACCCTGTCCACCCTCGGCGACACCATGGGCGCCGCTGGCGCACTGAAAACCTCCCTGCGCCTACGCACCCCGACCGAACGCCAAGCCGCCACCCTCACCCGGGCCCGCCTCGCCGAAACCCTCCTCACCCAGGGCCAGCTCGATGCCGCCCTCACCCACTGGCAGACCTTCCTCGACGACTACCCCACCCTCCACTCCACGCGCGTGCGGCGCCGTCTCGACGCCATGTGCAGCCTCCTGCACCCCTACCGCCGCCACCCGGGCACCGCCGAGCTCCTGGCCCACGCAGCCGACTTGCGCTGAGGCGGTGGACGGCGATGGGGTGTCGCTGCGATCCTGCGTTGCCAGGTCGACGACCGTCCCCGGCGCGGCCAGCAGCGGGCGGGGAGATGCCATGGAGTAATCGAACGGGTCTTGCATGATCGACAATGTGCCGGAACCGAGCGCGCGCCAAGGCGGACGCGCCGGACCACTCGGGCGGATTCATGCTCATGGCATATCCAGTGGCTTCCGGGGCCTTCAGCGGCGTCTCGGCGCGGCCGTGACGCGCGGGCCTGCGGCCGGTGCCGGGTCCGGATCATCCGGGTGGGGCCTGGTGTAGGCCGGTTGTGGGGTCACCATGAACGGTATGAACGCTGTACCTGATGGCGCGCCGTCCACACCGCAGCCGGCCGGTGGCAATGCGAACTCCCCGCCACCGCAGGAATCGCAGGCGTTGACGCGCTACCGTGCGCTGGCCCCGCATCTGCACGACGGCGTGACGCTGAAGGCGGCCGCGGCCGGCTCGCAAGTCCCGTACCGCACACTGCAGCGGTGGCTCGCCGCCTACCGCCACGGCGGGCTGGAGGCACTGGCCCGCACGCCCCGCTCGGACAAAGGACGGCGGGCGTTCCCCGACGAACTCGTCGAGTTCATCGAGGGCCTGGCCTTGAAGGAGCCGAGGCCGACCACGGCCGCAGTGCACCGGCAGGCCGCGAGCGTGGCCGCTGCCAAGGGCTGGCCGGTACCGAGCTACGCCGCCGTGCACAAGATCGTGACCGCCCTGGAGCCCGGACTCACGGTCATGGCGCACCAGGGCGCCAAGCGCTACCGCGAGACGTACGACCTGGTCTACCGGCGCGAAGCTCAGGCCCCCAACGAGATCTGGCAGGCCGATCACACCCAGCTCGACCTGTGGGTCCTCGACTCCTCGGGGAAGCCCGCCCGGCCGTGGCTGACCGATATCGAGGACGACCACTCCCGTGCGGTCGCCGGTTACGCCGTCAACCTGGAAGCCCCCTCCGCGCTGTCGACGGCGCTGGCCTTTACTGACTTCGGCTCGTCAGGGTGATCTTTACTGAAGTTCCTGATGTTGCTGGGGTGTTGGCTGTAGTCCGTGGTGTGTGAGGTATGCGGATGGGGGCGGGCTGACGGCTGCGGGGCGTCGGCGCCGCGAGGCCGTACGAGTGCAGGCGGCCGAGTTGTTCGAGCAGAAGATCAAGCCGCCGGAAGTCGGGCGTCGGCTGCGGGTGAGCCGGAAGACGGCCTACCAGTGGCACCGGTTGTGGCGGGACGGCGGTCCTGGGGCACTGGCGTCCCGTGGTCCGAGCGGATCGCGGTGCCGGCTGTCGGCGGACTGCCTGGTCAAGCTTGCCGCCTATCTCGAAGAGGGGCCGACCGCGCACGGCTGGGTGGAGGACCAGGTGTGGACCGCCGCTCGGGTGGCCACGCGGATCGGCAGGAAGTTCCACGTCTCCTCCAGCGTCTCGGGCGCGACGAGGCTCATGCACCGGCTCGGCTTCTCTCCGCAGGTGCCCGCCCGGCGGGTAGCCGAACGCGACGAGCAGGCTGTGACCGTGGGGAAGGAGGCGACCTGGACCGAGGCAAAAGAGCCCGGGCGGCCTGCGGGGGCTGCATCTGCTTCGAGGACGAGGCAGGCTTCACCCGCAAGCCGCCCCGAGGACGCACCTGGGGCCGGCGCGGCGTGACGCCCGTCGTCACCGTGAGCGGACGCCGCTCGGGACGGCTGTCGGTGGCCGGACTGATCGCCACGCGGCCCGGCTCACGCACCCGGCTGTCCCACCGGCTGATCTCCCACCCGGCGGGCAAGAGCACGCGCCGCAGCATGAGCGAACGCGACTTCATCGCACTGATCGACGGCGCCCACCAACTCGTCAAAGCGCCGATCGTGCTGGTCCGGGACCGGCTCAACACCCACGTCTCCCGCGCCATGCGAAAGTTGATCGACGAGCGGGAGTGGCTGACCGTGTTCCTGCCACCCGCCTACTCGCCCGACCTGAACCCCCTCGAGTGGGTATGGGCGCACGTCAAACGCAGTCTCGCCAACCTCGCCGTCGTTGCCCTCGACCGCCTGGAGACGCTCGTCCGCAACCGGCTCAAGCGCCTTCAGTATCGGCCCGGAACCCTCGACGGCTTCATCGCCGGAACCGGCCTCGCCCTCGACATCCCAACGTCACCCTGACAAGCCGAAGTCAGTAACCGCATCATCTCCAACGGATCGCCTGGCGGCGGGGAGTTGGCGCTGGAGTAAGCGGGCGATGGTGCGCCAGGGGCGTCATCGGGTATAGCGTTCATGCCTTCATGGTGACCACCGCAGCGACCGTGTACCAGGCCCCGCCAGGATGGATCCGGTGGTGGCAGCCGGGCTGTGGAAGTGGGCTGCATGCGCGTGAATATGCCCATTGCGCGGGAGTGTGTCGCCGCTCCACGCATCTGGCTCGGGCATGCTTGTGATCATGGAAGATCCGTTCGGCGCTGCCACCTGTGGTGGCCGCCTCAGCGCAGCAGGAGCGCCCTTTGAAGGACGAGGGCAGCGGGGCGGTGACGGCGGTGCGGGGCGAGGAGTTGCCGCATCGAGGTGAGGCGGCGATCAGCGCGGGCCGAGCCGAGGTGGGGGAGGTCGTCGAGGAAACGGGTCCAGTGGGTCAGGGCCTGGTCGAGGTGGGGCCGCCCACAGCTCGTTGGACGGCTGGATCTCCAGCCGTCCGGGCGGGGTGAGTTTGACCAGGGCGATGATGCGGGAGCGTTCGTCCTCGGTGATCCG
>NZ_JOJM01000124.1 GCF_000720325.1 Streptomyces sp. NRRL B-1347 | reverse complement strand
CACGATCTGGCAGCCCGACGCCGTCAGCTCGGCGATCTGCTGGAGCGTCGCCCCGATGTCGGACGTACGCGTCGTCGTCATCGACTGCACCGACACCGGCGCGCCGCCCCCGACGGCCACCGGTCCGACCTGGATGCGCCGCGCGGAGCGGCGCTCCGCTATCGGCCGGACCGGCGGCTCGGGCAGGCCCAGGGATACGGGGCCCGAAGGGGTCATGACGTCACCGGTTCCCGGAGACGGTCTCGCGCATGGCGCGCAGCGACTCCTTCAGCGAACCCATCGTGGCGAGCACGGCGGTCGGCTCGTACCCGCAGTGCGCCATGCAGTTGGCGCACCGGTCGTCCTTGCCGCGGCCGTACTTGCTCCAGTCGGTCTCCTCGATCAGCTCCCGGTACGTCGGTACGTAGCCGTCGCTCATCAGATAGCAGGGACGCTGCCAGCCGAAGAGCGAGTAGTTCGGGATCGCCCAGGCCGTGCACTGGAAGTCGACCTTGCCCTCGAGGAAGTCGAGGAACAGCGGCGAGTGGTTCAGCCGCCAGCGCAGCCGGTTGCCGCCCGCGAAGGCCTTCTTGAACAGCTCGCGGGTCTGCTCGACGCCGAGGAAGTGCTCCTGGTCCGGTGCCTTCTCGTAGGCGTAGGCGGGCGACAGCATCATCTCGTCGACCTTCAGGTCGTCGTTGAGGAAGTTCAGGACCTCGATGATGGTCTGCGGGGTGTCCGTGTTGAAGAAGGTCGAGTTGGTGGTCACCCGGAAGCCGCGCCGCTTGGCCTCCTTGATGGCGGCCACGGCCTCGTCGAACACGCCCTCCTTCGCCACGGACTCGTCGTGGCGCTCCCGCATGCCGTCGATGTGCACGGCGAACGCGAAGTACGGCGAGGGCGTGAACTTGTCCATCTTCTTGCGCAGCAGCATCGCGTTCGTGCACAGGAAGACGAACTTCTTCTTGGCCACCAACTGGCGCACGATCTCATCGATCTGAGGGTGCATCAGCGGTTCACCGCCCGCGATGGAGACCATCGGAGCGCCGGACTCGAGCACGGCGCCCACGGCCTGGGCCACCGGCATGCGCTGCTTGAGCACACCGGCCGGGTGCTGGATCTTGCCGCAGCCCTCACATTTCAGGTTGCACGCGAACAGCGGCTCCAACTCGACGATCAACGGAAACTTGTCACGCTTGCGCAGCTTCTGTTCAAAGAGATAGGTAGCGACCTTGATTGACTGACGCAGCGGCATAGCCATCTGGCTCACCTCCGGGGGAGCGGCGAAGATCGGTGCCATTCGAAAAAAGCGGGAAGCACGGCGCGGAGCACGCGGAAGGCCGATATTCCACCGCGGACCGTGCCGATGCGGACGAGTTCGTGCTGGGGGGCGTCGACGACCACCCGGACGGCCGCAACCGGCCGGGGTCCGGCCGTGACGGCACTGCGGAGCGTGACGGCGGACTCCATGTCGACCGCGATCGCGCCGGTGGCGAGCAGATCGCCGCGTTCGGGGCCGCGGACGACGTGGTCGGAGCCCGTGAGCGGGCCGGTGTGCACGGTACGGCCCGGCACGGCCCGCACCAGCTGCTCGACCAGGAGCCCGGTGCCCACACACGGCGTGCGGCCGCCGTCGTGCCGGGTCTCGTCGGCGACGACGAGGTCGCCCGGGTGCATGCCGGGGGCGAGCCCGGCGCAGAACCCGGTGGCCACGACCGCCGCGTCGCGCAGGGACTCCTTGCCGAGCGCCCGGGTGACGGCGCGCTCGGCGGCCTTGGGGCCCATGCCCGTGCGCAGGACGGTCACGGGCCCGCGGGCACCGCCGCGGTCGCCGGTGCGCAGGGCGAGCTGCTCGATGCCGAGCGCGCAGGCGACGAGCAGCGGGGCGGGCCCCGGGCGGGCCGGGTCCGTGCTCATCAGCTCCCCTTGCCCAGGCCGCCGACGGACGGCTCGCCGTGCACGTACCGGCCGAGGGCGGTCAGCGGGAAGACCTGCCGGTACAGGTGGTAGTTGATCGAGAAGTCCCAGGGGAAGCCGGTGCCGGTGAAGTACGGCTCGTCCCAGGAGCCGTCCTCGCGCTGGCTCTCGGTCAGCCAGGTGACGCCCCGCTCCACGGCCTTGGAGTCCCGCTCCCCCGCGGCGAGCAACGCGATCAGCGCCCACGCGGTCTGCGAGGCGGTGGACGCGCCGTGCCCGATCCACCGCTCGTCGCGGTACGAGCGCAGGTCCTCGCCCCAGCCGCCGTCGTCGTTCTGCACCGATTCCAGCCAGGCGACGGCGCGGCGGATCGCCGCGTGCGCGGCGGGCAGGCCCGCCGCGACGAGGGCGGGCAGCACGGACCCGGTGCCGTAGACGTAGTTGACGCCCCAGCGGCCGAACCAGGCGCCGTTCTCCTCCTGTTCGGCGAGGAGCCACTCGATGCCCCTGCGGGTGCGCGGGTCGTGGGACTTGCCCTCGTAGGCGAGCATCTCCACGACGTGCGCGGTGACGTCGGCGGACGGCGGGTCGATGACCTCGCCGAAGTCGCAGAACGGCAGCTTGTTCGGCAGCGGGCTGGTGTTGTCGACGTCGAAGGCGGCCCAGGCGCCGTTCCGCGACTGCATGCCCAGGTTCCAGTGCACGCCGCGGTCGATGGCGCTGTCCATCCGGCGCCGGTCCGGGTGGGCGACGCGGCGCAGCGCGAGGACGACCTCGGCGGTGTCGTCGATGTCGGGGTAGTTGTCGTTGTGGAACTCGAACGCCCAGCCGCCCGGCGTGAGATGGGGCTTGCGCACCGACCAGTCGCCGGGCCTGACGATCTGCTCGCCCAGCATCCAGTCCGCCGCCTTCACCAGCTGCGGATGGTCGGCGGGCACCCCGGCGTCGGCAAGGGCGATGGTGGCGAGGCAGGTGTCCCACACCGGGGACTGACAGGCCTCGATCATCCGCGCGCCGTCCTCGCGCCACACCGCGAACCGGTCGAGCGACTCGATGCCCGCCTTGAGCACGGGGTGGTCGAGGTCGTAGCCGAGCAGGTGGAGGGCGATGACCGAGTACACGGCCGGGGGCTGGATGCCGCCCCAGCAGCCGTCGTTCTCCTGCCGCTCGATGATCCAGCGCGCGGCGCTGTTCATCGCGGCCTTGCGCAGGCCGCGCGGCGCGAACTTGTGATAGACGTGCAGCGCCTTGTCGAGGCGCTGGAAGACGCCGTCCCAACTGGCCACGGCCGCAAGGGGCTTGGGCGGGTTCGGCACGCTCGGGTCGGTGTGCAGCTCGTCGAGCGGGAAGGGCGCGGGGCGCACCGGGCGCTTCGCGGAGACGACGGTCAGCGGCACGATGGTCTGCCGCGCCCAGCAGCCGAAGTCATAGATGTTGAGCGGGAACCACTTCGGGAAGTAGAGGAGCTCCGGGGGGAGTTCGGGCAGGTCGTCCCACTTCCACCAGCCGAAGAGGGCGAGCCAGATCCGGGTGAAGACCCGGGCCGCCGCGATGCCGCCCCGCTCACGGATCCAGGCGGAGGCCCGCGCCATGTGCGGCTCGTCCGGGGCGTCCCCGGCCAGGCGCAGGGCCACATAGGCCTCGATGGTGGCGGAGAGCTCGCCGGGGCCGCCGTAGAAGGTGGCCCAGGTGCCGTCGTCGCGCTGCTCGCCGCGGATGAAGAGGGCGGCGGCGCGCGTGGTCGGCTCGTCCCTGATGCCCAGGAACTGGCGGAGCAGCAGGTCCTCGGCGTCCATGGTCACGTTCGTTTCCAGGTCGCCCTTCCACCAGCCCTGGGCGTCCTGGCGGGACAGCAGGAACCCCGTGGAGCGCTCCACGGCACGCTTGGCGGCTTCCGGTGCCCCGGCCGCCCCGGGGGTCGTGTCAGGTGTGTCGGTGGCCGAGGCCGCGCGGGGCGTCACCGCTCCGGTGGAACCGTCGGTCGTCGCTGTCATGGCTTCCCCTTCGACGCAGTGCTTCTTCTCTGCTGGGTCCGCCGTCGGACACCGCCCGCACCCGGGCGGCGTTCGGCGACTGCGAGTCAGGTGTGCCCGATAGTGATCATCTCTTCCGTACGACGACGAAGTCGGCGAGCGCGGTGAGCTGCGCCCGCACCAGGTCCGGCATCTGGACCGCGTCCAGGGCCTCGATGGCGATGGCGTGCTGCCGTCGCGCCTCCTCCGCGGTCCACTCGCGGCCGCCCGCCTCCTCGATGAGCGCGGCGCGCGCGGCGAACTCCGCCTCGGAGAAGCTGTCGAAGTCATTGCTCTTGGCGTCGGCGGCGAGCAGCTCGCCGAGCCGCTCGGACGCGGGTCCGCCCGCCGCGAGCGCGGCGACGACCGGCAGCGACTTCTTGCGCTGGCGCAGGTCGCTCCAGGTCTGCTTGCCGGTGGCCTCCGGATCGCCCCAGATGCCGAGCAGGTCGTCGACGGCCTGGAAGGCGAGTCCGAGGTGGTAGCCGTACTTCTCCAGGGTGTCGGCGGTGGCGTCGTCGGCGCCGCCGAGGACCGCGCCGATGGAGACCGCGCAGGCGAGCAGGGCGCCCGTCTTGTTGCCCTCCATCTCCAGGCACTCCTCGACGGTGACCCGCTCGCGGTGCTCGTAGGAGATGTCCTGCGCCTGGCCGTCGATGAGGGCGCGGGTCGCGGTGGTCAGCCGGCGCGTGGCCCGGCCCGCCTCGACGGTGCCGATCTCCAGGAGGATCTCGTTGGCGAGGGCGAAGAGGGCGTCGCCGACGAGGATGGCCTGCGCGGGGCCGTGCACCTTCCACACGGTGTCGCGGTGGCGGCGCTGCTCGTCGCCGTCCATCAGGTCGTCGTGGAGCAGCGAGAAGTTGTGGACCAGTTCGACGGCCACGGCGCCGGGCACGCCGACCTCCGCGGGGGCACCCGCGGCCTCGGCGGAGAGGAGCGCGAGCGCGGGGCGCACGGCCTTGCCGCCGTCGCCGTCGGCCGGGTTGCCCGCGGCGTCGATCCAGCCGAAGTGGTAGGCGGCGACAGTGTCCATGGGAGGCGCGAGGCGGTCCACGGCGGACCGCAGCACCGGGGTGGACAGTGTCCGGCCCCGCTCCAACAGCGCGGTCACGTCCACAGCGGCCGGTTGGGCCGAGGGCACAGTCGGCACAGTCTCTCCTCTAGTTCCGGTGCGGGGTTTCTGGGACGGCCCCAGAAGGTCGAGCGTCACGCCGCCTCCTCGAAGAGGTGGTCGCGCGGGCGGTCGAGCGCGGTCAGCGCCGCCCTCGCGGCGCTGATACCGCTGCGAACAGCGCTTTCCATCGTCGCGGGCCAGCCGGTGGCGGTCCACGCGCCGGCCAGGTACAGCCCGCGCGCCTTGGTGTGCGCGCCCGGTCGCAGGCGGCCGACGCCCGGCGTCGGCGCGAACGTCGCCGTGCGCTCCCGGGTCACGAAGAAGTCCAGGACCCGTGCGCCGTGCGCGGCGGGCAGCAGGCGTTCGAGCTCCGGCAGATAGCGCTCCCTGAGCGCCGCCACGGGGGCGTCGATCTCGTCCTGGGCGACCGACTGGGACAGCGCGAGGTACTGGCCCTCGCGCAGCCCGGAGGCCTCGGTCCGGTCGAAGACCCACTGGACGGGCGTGCCGAGCGCGGCGAAGAAGGGCCGCTTGAGGACCTTGCGGTCGTACACCACGTGGACGTTGAGGATCGGCGCCGTGTCGATGCCGAGCAGCCGGTCGGGGTCGTCGAGGGCGCCCTCCGGGAGGAGGTCGTGGGTCTCGGCCTGGGGCACGGCGAGCACGACGGTATCGGCCTCGATGCGCTCACCGGGAACCTCGACGCGCCAACCGCCGTTCTTAGTAGGCGAGATGGAGGTGACACGTGTTCGCAGTTCGGTACGGACACCCGCCGAGTCGAGCGCCTTGCGGGCCAGGCGGTCATGGAGTTCACCGAGGGGCACCCGCGCCCAGCCGATGTCGGCGGCACCCGGGTCCGAGAGCAGCCCGGTCTTGAACACCATCGCGGCGAGGCCCAGCGAGGCATCGCCCGCCACGGCGTTCAAGGTGGCCACGCCGACGAGGTCCCACAGGGCCTCGATGGCGCGCGCCGACTGTCCGTGCGCGGCCAGCCAGCTGCCGAAGTCCTGGTTGTCGAGCGCCGGATCGGCCGGGTCGAGTCCCTTGAGGGCGAGCGCCGCGCGGCCCACCTGGGCGCGCTCGGCGAGCGACAGATGCGGATAGGTGGCGAGACTCGCGGCCAGATGCAGCGGCACGGGCAGCGCGGTGCGCCGCAGCCGTCCGAGGCGGTTCCGCTCGGCGTCGAGCACGGGTACGTCGAGCCGGTCCTGCAGCGGTGCGAGGTGCGCGCCCTCGACGCGGTCCAGGAACCAGCGGTAGGCGGTGCAGCAGCGCAGATAGACGTGCTGGCCGTTGTCGACCGTCAGCTCGCCGCGCTGGAAGGAGAAGGCGAGCCCGCCGAGCCGGGGGCGCCCTTCGAGCAGCGTGACGTCCAGCCCGGCGTCGGCGAGGGCGAGCGCGCTGGTGATCCCGGCGAGTCCGCCGCCGACGACGACGGCGGAGGTCCCAGGACGCCCGCCGCCCGCTCCGCCCGGGCGATCCGCGTCCGCGTCACCGCCCGGTTCGGTCCGCCTTTCGTGCTGCCTCATGCGTCCTCCCTTTCGGCGGTTGCAGTCTGGGACGCCAAGGTCATGCGGAGGGTTGCCCGCCGGTTGCGGTGGCCGAAGCCACTGGTCCCGCGGTCGGGGGTCACGTACGCCTCCTGACGGCCTGGCGTGCGACATTGCGCGCGTCGAGGCCGGACAGACCGCGCACGGCGACATACGCCTTCTCGCGGCCCGGCAGCGAAACGCGGCCCCGAAGGACCGCTTCCGGATCCCGCTCGATGCGGTCGAGCAGGCGGCGGTAGATGCCCGCCATCGCGGCCACGCAGGCGCCGCTGCGCCGGTCGAGCAGGGGAAGCAGGCGGTAGCCCTCGGCGAACAGCGCGCGGGCGCGGCGCACTTCGAAGTGGACGAGGCCCGCGAAGTCGGACCCGGCGGGCGGCTCCGGCCTCTCGAACCCGGCGGAGCAGCCGAATTTGGCCAGGTCGTCGGCCGGCAGATAGGTCCGGCCCTCCAGGGCGTCCTCACGAACGTCCCTGAGGATATTGGTGAGTTGCAGCGCGAGCCCGAGCGTGTCCGCGTACTCCGGCGCGCGCTCCGCGTGCAGCGCCCCCGGTTCCGTGCCGAACACGCCGAGCGAGAGCCGACCGATGGCCCCGGCCACGCACCGGCAGTAGACCTTGAGGTCGTCCCAGGTCTCGTACGTCTCGCCGCGCACGTCCATCAGGACGCCGTCGATCAGCTCGTCGAGGCCGCCGAGCGAGATCGGGAAGTGCCGCGCGGCATGGCTGAGCGCCACGGCCACGGGGTCGGTGTCGTCCTCCGCCACCGAGCCGTCGTGGATGCGGCCGAGCAGGCTCCGCGTCTCATCGAGCCGGATCTTCTTCACGTCCGGCGCGAGCGCGCCGTCCCCGATGTCGTCCACACGCCGTGAGAACGCGTAGAGCGCGGACATCGCGCGCCGCTTCGGCGTCGGCAGCAACCTGATGCCGTACGCGAAATTTCGTGCCTGCTGCCCGGTCACGGCCTCGCAATAGCTGTATGCGGCGAGTACCGGTGCGGACACGCGAGGTTCTGACTCCACGGTCCGGCTCACCCCTCTCCTCGCAGAACCGCACCCACCTCGCGCAGCAAACGCGGTTTCGTGGGCTTCGGCGGCCTTGGAAGTACGTCGTATCCAGCGGCGGCGATCGCACAGACGGCCGCCCTCCCCCCTGCCACGAACCCTGCCAGCAGCAGCTTCAGCCTGCCGTGGACGCTACCCACCAGGGGGGTGCCTTCATTCAGGAGGCAGTGGGCGCGTTCCGCTTCGAATGCAACCAGTGCGCGCACCGACGCGCCTGCGCTAGGAGCGGCCAGATCCCGTTCCTGGACGTGAAAGCGCTTCATGTCCTCGGCGGGGAGATAGATGCGGTCGCGCCCGAGGTCCTCGCGCACGTCCTGGAGGTGCTCCACGATCTGGAGCGCGGTGCACACGGAGTCCGAGAGCCGGATCCGCTCGGGTGTCGCGGTGCCGGTGATGGCGAGCACGAGGCGGCCGACCGGGTTCGCCGACAGCTCGCAGTAGGCGACGAGGTCGTCGTACGTCTCGTACCGCTGGACGAGCTGGTCCTGGCGGTTGGCTGCGATCAGGCCGAGGAACGGCTCGGGGGTGAGGCCGCGGCGGCGCACGGTGGGCACCAGGGCGCGCAGCAGGGGATGGCCCGGCTCCGGTCCCGGGGCGAAGACCTTGCGCAGGTCGGCCTCGAAGGCGTCCAGGAGGGCGAGCGGGTCGCCCGCGGCCCCGGGGTCCGCGCCCAGGTAGCGGGCGTGGGCGGCGCCGCGGGCCAGGTCCGAGTCGCCGATGTCGTCGACCAGGCGGGCGAAGCCGTACACGGCCATGAGGTCCTCGCGCCAAGCGCGCGGGAGGAAGAACGGGGCCACGGGGAAGTTCTCGTCCGCGGCTTTGGCGAGGACGGCGGACGCATCGCGTAGCTGGAGATCGTCCGTAGCCATTGCCGTCACATCTCCCGTTCTACACTGCCGACCCAATACATCCTATTTCGGACACGCCGCCAAGGCCGCCCGGCGGCGCAGCGTGCCCCGCGCCCAGCCAGGGAGCGATATCGCCCCACTTGCCGCGAATCAGCACCGGTACAGCTTACGTTGTACAACGGACAGCGCTTCGTCGGGGTGTTCCGCACATCACAAGAACGCACCGATTGGCTTCAATCTTCCCTGAACTCCTGTGACTTGGGAGATGCGTGATGTCTGAAAACGAGTCAGGGCCCGGCCGGGGTCTCCGGCGGGCCCTGCTCCATTCGGCCGCGACCAGACGGCGGCGATCCGGCTACTTACCGGTGAACTTCTCGTACTCCTTGATGACCTCGTCGGTGGGCCCGTCCATGCGCAGCTCGCCGCGCTCCAGCCACAGGACCCGGTCACAGGTGTCACGGATCGACTTGTT
>NZ_JOJM01000123.1 GCF_000720325.1 Streptomyces sp. NRRL B-1347 | reverse complement strand
AACCGACCCGTACTCCAGCCCGTTCTCCGCCGCCCGCACATACTCACCCGACACATCAACCAACTCAGCCCCCACCGGAGGCCACACACCAAAGTCGAAGGAAGCCGTGTCGGCACCTGCCATCGGCGCGAGCACACCACGGGCATGGCACGTCCATGGCGCGCCCTCGCCCTCTGCCTCCTCCCGCGAGAACACGCTCACCTCACGGAAGCCG
Source organism: Streptomyces sp. NRRL B-1347 (assembly GCF_000720325.1). Lineage (GTDB taxonomy): Bacteria > Actinomycetota > Actinomycetes > Streptomycetales > Streptomycetaceae > Streptomyces. The sequence goes on along the minus strand of NZ_JOJM01000123.1, from coordinate 9,307 downwards.
GAAGCATCCGCCTCCCCCGCCTCGACCTGGATCCGCACCCCACCGTGCTCGGGCAGGATCAGCGGCGCCTCAAGGACGAGTTCCTCAATCCGGCCGCAGCCGACCTGGTCCCCGGCCTGCCCCACAAGCTCGACGAACGCCGTCCCGGGCAGCGGGTGCCCCAGCGAACCCAACCCCACCGAACCCACATCACCCACACCCGCGGGGGCATCAAGCCAGAAGCGCTCCCGCTGGAAGGCATACGTCGGCAGCTCAATCTGCCGACCGCCCCGGTCCTCCAGCACGGCGGCCCAGTCCACCTCTGCGCCGTTCACGAATACCTCGGCGGCGGAGGTCAGGAACCGCTCCAGACCGCCCTCGTCGCGGCGCAACGTGCCCACGACCACGGCCTGCGCGTCAACGGCCTCGACCGTCTGCTGCACCGGCAGGGTCAGCACCGGGTGCGGGCTGACCTCGATGAACACGCCGTGCCCACTGCCGAGCAGGGTGCGGGTGGTGGACTCCAGCTCCACGGTCTGGCGCAGATTGCGGTACCAGTACTCCGCGTCCAGCCCGGCCGTGTCCACCAGCTCGCCAGACACCGTCGAGTAGAACGGCACTTCGGACGTACGCGGCTTCAGGTCCGCCAGAACCCTCAGCAACTCCTCGCGAATCTCCTCCACATGCGCGGAGTGCGAGGCGTAATCCACCGGAACCCGGCGGACCCGCACCTCCTCACCCTCCAGCTGCGCGACCATCTCATCCAGCGCACCCGCGTCACCGGACACCACAACCGAACCCGGGCCATTCACCGCGGCAACAGATATCGCACCGTCCCAGGCGGCGATACGCTCCCGGGCCTGGTCGACCGGAAGCCCGACCGACACCATCCCACCCCGACCAGCAAGACCGGCCGCGATCGCCTGCGAGCGCAGGGTCACCACCTTCGCCGCGTCCTCCAGCGACAGCGCACCCGCCACACACGCGGCCGCGATCTCACCCTGGCTGTGACCCATCACCGCATCCGGCACCACACCCACCGAACGCCACAACCGCGCCAACGACACCATCACCGCGAACAGCACCGGCTGCACCACATCCACCCGGTCAAACCCAGGCGCACCCTCGGCACCGCGCAGTACGTCCGTCAACGACCAGTCGACGTAAGCCGACAGGGCCGACTCACACTCACCCATCGCCTCCGCGAACACCGGCGAAGACTCCAGGAGACCCACCGCCATACCCGCCCACTGCGCCCCCTGACCCGGGAACACAAACACCGAACGGCCGGGAGGCGCGCTCTCGCCCACCACCACGCCCGGAAGAGCGGACTTCTCCGTGACGGCGCCCAGGCCGGACAGCAACTCGTCCCGGTCCCGGCCCACCAGCACCGCGCGGTGCTCCAGCACCGACCGAGTCATGACCAGCGATCGCGCCACGTCGGCGGCGCCCAGTTCCGGGCGCTCCGCCACGAACTCCCGCAGCCGCCCGGCCTGTGCCCGCAGCCCCTCCTGGCTGCGGCCCGACACCAGCCACGCCACCGGACCATCGGCGACCTCGGCCTCAGCGTCGTCGGCCGCCTCGGCCTCCGGAGCCTGCTCCAGGATCACATGCGCGTTCGTCCCGCTCACGCCGAACGAGGACACGCCGACCCTGCGCCGCTCACCCGTCTCCGGCCACGGGGTCGACTCGGTCAGCAGCGATACCGCCCCCGCCGACCAGTCCACATGCTCCGACGGCTCCTCCACGTGCAGGGTCTTGGGAAGCACACCGTGCCGCATCGCCATCACCATCTTGATGACGCCACCCACGCCCGCGGCCGCCTGTGTGTGCCCCACGTTCGACTTGAACGAGCCCAGCCACAACGGCCGGTCGGCTCCGGAGCGCTCCTGGCCGTAGGTGGCCAGCAGCGCTTGTGCCTCGATGGGGTCGCCCAGCGGTGTTCCGGTGCCGTGTGCCTCCACCGCGTCCACATCGGCGGCGGACAGGCCGGCGTTGCGCAGCGCGTCGCGGATCACCCGCTGCTGCGAGGGGCCGTTGGGAGCCGTCAGGCGGCTGCTCGCCCCGTCCTGGTTCACGGCGGCGCCCCGTACCACGGCCAGCACCTGGTGCCCGTTGCGCCGGGCGTCGGACAGCCGCTCCAGCAGCAGCACACCGGCGCCCTCGGACCATCCGGTGCCGTCGGCGGCGTTCGAGAACGACTTGCAGCGTCCGTCCACGGCGAGTCCGCGCAACCGGCTGAACTCGACGAACACCCCTGGTGTCGCCATCATGGCCACGCCACCGGCGAGCGCGAGCGAGCAGTCGCCCTTGCGGAGCGCCTGGACGGCCAGTTGGAGCGCCACGAGCGACGAGGAGCACGCGGTGTCCACGGTCATGGCGGGGCCTTCGAAGCCGAAGGTGTAGGAGATGCGGCCGGAAGCGACACTTCCAGCGCTGCCGTTGCCGAGGTGGCCTTCGAGGCCCTCCGGTATGGCCTGGATGCGGGAGCCGTAGTCGTTGTACATCACGCCGACGAACACGCCGGTTCGGCTGCCACGCACCGACGCCGGGGCGATGCCCGCCCGCTCGAACGCCTCCCAGGACGTCTCGAGGAGCAGCCGCTGCTGCGGGTCGGTCGCCAGCGCCTCACGCGGGCTCATGCCGAAGAAGGAGGCGTCGAAGCCGTTCGCGTCGTGCAGGAACCCGCCCTCACGCGTGTAGCTCTTGCCCGGCTTCTCCGGGTCGGGGTCGTACAGGTCCTCGTCCCACCCCCGGTCCACGGGGAAGGTGGAGACCGCGTCGGTGCCCGATGCGACCAGCTCCCACAGGTCTTCGGGCGACTCCACCCCGCCGGGATACCTGCACCCCATGCCGACGATCGCGATGGGCTCCCGGTCCCTGTCCTTGAGTTCCTTCAGCTCTTGACGAGTTTCGTGCAGGCTGGCCGTCGCGCGCTTGAGGTAGTCGCGCAGCTTGGTCTCGCTCACCGTTTCTTGTCACTCCTCTGAGCACCCCGGACAGGGGTGGAAAGCCTTCGGCCGGTAACTTCCGGGGACGGGGGCGTCCGCGTCACGAGAGCTCCTCGTCGAGGAAGTCGAAGATCTCGTCGTCGGTCGCCGACTCGAACGTGTCGGCGGCGACGACCCCGCCATTCGCCGTCTCCGCCTGCTGCCCCGCGGTCAGCTTCGCCAGGACCTGCTGCAAGCGCGAGGTGAGACGTGCCGCGGCGGCTTCGTCCGCCACCACCTCGGTGATTGAGCTCTCCAGCTTCTCCAGCTCCGACAGAACCGGCAGCACCAGCGATGCGTCCGGCTCTTCCGCGCCCAGCGCCTGCGCCAGGTAGCCGGCCAGCGCCCTGGACGTCGTGTAGTCGAACAGCAGGGTGGCGGGGAGTCGCAGACCGGTCACCGTGCCCAGCTGGTTGCGCAGTCCGACCGCGGTCAGCGAGTCGAAGCCGAGCTCGAGGAAGCCACGGTCAGGGGCGATCATGCGCGGGCTGTCGTGGCCCAGCGCCATGGCCGCGTGCTCCGTGACCAGTTCGAGGAGCGTCTGCTGCCGGGCGGCGGGGTTCATCGAGCCGATACGGCGACGCAGGTCGGCGGGGTCGGCACCGGAGCCGCCCGTGGGCGCCTTCGCTGCGCCGCGTCGAGCCGTGGTCCGGATGATGCCCCGCAGCAGCGCCGGGATCGGCCCGTCCTGGGCTCGCCACGCCGCGGCGTTGAGCCGTGCCGGTACCAGGGTGGCCGCGTCGATGCCGCAAGCGGTGTCGAACAGGGCCAGGGCCTCCGCGGAGGACATCGGGGTCACGCCTTCGCGGGCGAGGCGCCGCATATGGGCCTCGTCCAGCTTGCCGGTCATGCCGCTGCGCTCCTCCCACAGGCCCCAGGCGAGCGACTGGGCGGGAAGGCCCTCGGCCCTGCGCCGGTGGGCGAACGCGTCCAGGAAGGCGTTGGCGGCCGCGTAGTTGGCCTGGCCGGTGCCGCCGAGGGTCCCGGAGAGCGAGGAGAAGAGCACGAACGCGGACAGGTCGAGACCGGCGGTCAGCTCGTGCAGATTGAGCACCGCGTCCACCTTGGGCCGCAGCACACGGTCGACCCGCTCGGGGGTGAGGGCTTCGACGACGCCGTCGTCCAGCACTCCGGCGGTGTGCACCACGGCGGTGAGCGGGTGTTCGTCCGGCAGGGAGGCCAGGAGCGCGGCGAGGGAGTCGCGGTCGGCGGTGTCACAGGCGGCGACCACGGCATGGGCGCCGAGGTCCGTGAGCTCCGTCCGCAGTTCGGCCGCGCCGTCCGCGGCGAGGCCGCGGCGGCTGACCAGCACGAGGTGGCGGACGCCGTGCTCGCCGACGAGGTGCTTGGCGACCAGGCCGCCGAGGCCGGATGCCGCCCCGGTGACCAGGACGGTGCCCTGCGGGTCCCAGGTGACGCCGGTCGTGGCCGACGGCGCGCCGCCCTGCTCGGACGCGCTGCCGCGGGCCGCCACCCGGGCCAGCCTGCCGGCCAGGACCGTGCCGTTCCGGACCACGATCTGTGGTTCGTCGGTGGTGAGCGCCGCGGGGAGGATCCGGCGCGAGCCTTCCTGGTCGTCCAGGTCGGCCAGGACGAACCGGCCGGGATTCTCGGACTGGGCCGAGCGCACCAGGCCCCAGACGGCCGCACTGGCGGGGTCGGCCACATCGGTGTCGTCGCCCGCGGCGATGGCCCCCTGGGTGAGGAACACCAGCCGGGAGGCGCCGAGGCGGTTGTCGGCCAGCCAGCTCTTGAGCAGGTCGAGGGCGTGGTGGCCGGCCTCCCGTACCGCCGGTGCCAGTTCCCGCGTCCGGCGGGTGCGGGACACGTTCGTGGCGAGTACGACGTCGGGCGCGGTCGCGCCCGCGTCGATGGCCTCGGCCAGGGCCGCGAGGTCCGGGTAGGTGTCCACGGTGACATCGGCCGATCCGAGGAAGCCGGTCAGCTCGGCCCGGTCGGGTCCGACGAGCGCCCAGCGCCCGGTGGCCGCGCCGCTCGTCTCCGGGGCGGTCGGCACCCATTCGACCTGGTACAGCGACTCGTACGGCTGGGCCGAGTTGACCTGCTCCGGGGCCACGGGCCGCAGTACGAGGGAGTCGACCGAGGCGACGAGCGCGCCGGAGGTGTCGGTGACGTGCAGGGAGACCGTGTCCTCGCCGACGCTCGTCAGCCGTACGCGCAGCGCGGACGCGCCGCTTGCGTGGAGGGTCACGCCGTTCCACGAGAACGGGAGGGTGCTGCCGTCGCTGCCAGACGGCTTGAACGCCACGGTGTGCAGCGACGCGTCGAGCAGCGCTGGGTGGAGACCGTAGCGCGCGGCCTCGCCCTGCTGCGCCTCGGGCAGGTCGACCTCGGCGAAGATCTCGTCACCACGGCGCCAGGCGGCGCGCAGCCCCTGGAAGGCCGGGCCGTAGGCGAAGCCGACGTCGATGAACCGGTCGTAGAGATCCGCCACGTCGACGGCCTTCGCCTCCGCGGGCGGCCACACGGCGAAGTCGGCGGCCACGGACTCCGGTGCCGTGGTGGACGGATCCTTGCTGAGCAGGCCGGTCGTATGACGTGTCCAGGGGTCGTCCGGCTGGGCGTCCTCGGGCCTGGAGTGCAGGTTGAGCGAGCGGGCTCCGGACGCGTCGGGCTCGCCCACGGCGAGCTGGATCTGGACCGCGCCGCGCACGGGCAGGACCAGCGGCATTTCGATGGTCAGTTCCTCCACCCGCTCGTAGCCCACCTGCTCGGCCGCGCGCAGGGCCAGTTCCACAAAGGCCGTGCCGGGGAAGAGAACGGTGTCCGCGAAGGCGTGGTCGGCCAGCCACGGCTGAGTGGCGACCGACAGGCGCCCGGTGAACAGGTAGGTGTCGGTTTCGGCCAGGGCGACGGCGGCGCCGAGGAGCGGGTGGTCGGGCGAGTCCAGGCCGGCCGATGTCACATCTTCACTGGTGGTCGGCGCGGCTTCGAGCCAGTAGCGCTGCCGCTGGAACGCGTAGGTGGGCAGTTCCACCCGCTGGGCGCCGTGCCCGGCGAACACCGCGTCCCACTTCACCGTGGCGCCGTGGACGTGGAGTTCGGCCAGCGCCGTGGTCAGCGACTGGAGCTCGGGCCGATTCTTGCGCAGCACGGCTACGAGGGCGGGGGCGACCGCGCCGTCGGACTCCGCGGCCGTCAGGCAGTCCTGCGCCATCGCGGTGAGCACACCGTCCGGGCCCACCTCGACGAACGAGGTCACGCCCAGGTTCTCCAGGGTCCGTACCCCGTCCGCGAACCGCACGGCCTCGCGCACGTGCCGGACCCAGTACTCCGGCGAGCACACCTCGTCAGCGTCGACCGGGGTACCGGTGACATTGGAGACCAGGGAGATGGTCGGCGGGGCGAACAACAGCCCCTCGACGACCTTCCGGAAGTCACCGAGCACACCGTCCATGCGCGGGGAGTGGAAGGCGTGGCTGACCCGCAGGCGGCGGGTCTTACGGCCCTCCCGCTCCCACTGTCCGGCGATCTCCAGCACGGCGGGCTCGTCGCCCGCGATGACCACGGCCGTGGGGCCGTTGACGGCCGCGATGCTCACCTCGGCCTCACGACCGGCCAGCGACGCGGCGACCTCCTCCTCGGGCGCCTGGACGGCCACCATCGCGCCGCCTTCGGGCAGCGCCTGCATCAGACGGCCACGGGCCGCCACCAGGGCGCACGCGTCCTCCAGGGAGAACACCCCGGCCACGTGGGCGGCGGCGATCTCACCGATGGAGTGGCCGATGAGCACGTCCGGGGTGATGCCCCAGTGCTCCAGGAGCCGGAACAGCGCCACCTCGATGGCGAACAGCGCGGGCTGGGTGAACGCCGTCTGGTTCAGCAGTTCAGCGTCGGCACTGCCCTCGGCCGCGAACATCACCTCGGTCAGCGGACGGTCGAGCAGCATGTCGAGATACGCGCACACCTCGTCCAGCGCCTGGGCGAACACCGGGAAGGCGTCGTACAGCTCCCGGCCCATGCCGAGCCGTTGCGCGCCCTGACCCGAGAACAGGAACGCCGTCTTGTGCTCGGCCCGTGCCACGCCCTGGATCAGCGTGGCCGCGTTCCTGCCCTCCGCCAGCGCTTCGAGCCCGGAGCGGAACTGCGCCGGGTCCTCCGCGACCACAGCAGCGCGGTAGGGCAGGGCGGAGCGGGTGGTCGCCAGCGAGTAGCCGATGTCGGCGACGTCACCGGCGTCCGCGGTGCGCACGCCGTCGAACTCGCGCAGCCGCCCGGCCTGAGCGCTCAGCGCATCGGCGTTGCTGCCGGAGAGCAGCCAGGGAACCACCGTGATACCGGCCGGCGAACCGGTGGCATCGCCACCCGTCTCCGGCGACTGCGACGGCGACGGCGACGGCGACGGCGACGGCGACTCAACGGGGTCGGCCGCCTCGATGATCGTGTGCGCGTTGGTGCCGCTGATCCCGAAGGACGACACGGCGGCCCGGCGCGGGCGGTCCGTCTCCGGCCACGCGGTCGCCTCGTTCAGCAGCGACACGGCGCCGCTGGTCCAGTCGATGTGCGGCGAGGGCTCGTCCGCGTAGAGGGTCTTGGGCAGGACGCCCTCGCGCATGGCCATCACCATCTTGATGACGCCCGCGACACCGGCCGCGGCCTGCGTGTGACCGATGTTCGACTTGATGGAACCCAGCCACAGCGGCTGGTCCTCGGGCCGTCCCTGGCCGTACGTGGCCAGCAGCGCCTGCGCCTCGATCGGGTCACCCAGCGCGGTGCCCGTGCCATGGGCCTCGACCGCGTCCACATCGGCGGCCGACAGGCCCGCGTTCTCAAGGGCCTTGCCGATCACGCGCTGCTGCGACGGGCCGTTCGGCGCCGTAAGACCGTTGGAAGCGCCGTCCTGGTTGATCGCCGAACCCCGGACGACGGCCAGCACCTGGTGCCCGCGACGCCGGGCGTCCGACAGCCGCTCCACCAGGAGCAGGCCCACACCCTCGGACCAGCCGGTGCCGTCGGCCTCGGCGGCGAACGCCTTGCACCGTCCGTCCGGCGACAGCACACGCTGGGCGCTGAACTCGACGAACGTGCCCGGCGTGGCCATGATCGTCACACCGCCGGCCAGCGCCATGTCGCACTCGCCCTGGCGCAGCGACTGGCAGGCCAGGTGCAGGGCGACCAGCGACGACGAACACGCGGTGTCCACCGTCACGGCCGGGCCCTCGAAGCCGAAGGTGTAGGAGAGACGGCCGGAGGAGACGCTGGACGCGCTGCCGAGTCCGAGATAGCCCTGCACACCGTCCGGCGCGCTGATCGCCCGGCCGCTGTAGTCCTGGTAGTTCGAACCGATGAAGACACCGGCCTGGCTGCCGCGCAACGCCGCCGGGTCGATGCCGGCCCGCTCGAACGCCTCCCAGGACGTCTCGAGGAGCAGCCGCTGCTGCGGGTCCATGGCCAGGGCCTCACGCGGTGAGATGCCGAAGAAGTCCGGGTCGAAGTCGGCGATGTCGTCCAGGAATCCGCCGGTGAGCGCGTAGGTCTTGCCCGGCTTGTCGGGGTCGGGGTCGTAGAGCCCCTCGAGGTCCCAGCCACGGTCGTCGGGGAATCCGGAGATCGTGTCGACTCCGGCGTTCACCACATCCCACAGCTGCTCAGGGGTCCGCACGCCGCCCGGGAAGCGGCAGCTCATCGCCACGATCGCGATGGGCTCGTCGAACGAGTCCGATCGGGTCGGCGTGATCTCGGCGGCGCCGCCTTCCTCGGTACCGAACATCTCGCCGTTCAGGAACCGCGCCAGCACCGTGGGCGTGGGGTAGTCGAAGACCAGGCTGACCGGCAGCCGAAGGCCGGTCGCCGCGCCGAGGCGGTTGCGCAGTTCGACGGCGGTCAGCGAGTCGAAGCCGAGGTCGCGGAAGGCACGGTCCGAGGCGACCGCGTCCGCGCTGTCGTGAGCGAGGACATCGGCGGCCTGGGCACGCACCAGATCGCGCAGCGCGGCTTCGCGCTTCTCCCGGGGCAGAGCTTCCAGCCGGTCGTGAAGTTCCGCCCGCCCGCGGTCGGCGCTGCCCGGCGTGGACTGCTTCCCCGTGGCCGTGGTCCGCGCGCTGCGCAACTCGCGGAAGAGGGGGGTGTCGAAAGAGTCCGCTTCGAAACGTGTCCAGTCGATGTCCGCGACGGCGAGGAACGTCTCGTCGTGGTCCAACGCCTGCTGCAGCGCCGAAATCGCCAGCTCGGGGGACATGGGCAGCATCCCCGAGCGACTCATCTGCTCGCCGACCTCACCGGAGCCGAGTCCGCCACCGGCCCAGGCACCCCAGGCGATCGAGGTCGCCGCAAGACCGTCCGCACGCCGCTGCAACGCCAACGCGTCGAGATACGCG
>NZ_JOJM01000122.1 GCF_000720325.1 Streptomyces sp. NRRL B-1347 | reverse complement strand
GGCCCGGGGGCGGGGGGCGCGTGGCGCACGGGGGGACATGCGGGTCATTCTGCCGGGCGGGGCCGGGGCGGGGGCCGGGGGCCTCGGCGCGGACCGGGCGATCGCGGCGATCGGGGCCGGGAGCCTCAGGGCTTCCGGGCCTCGGAGCGCCAGGGCCGCACGGCCTCAGGGCGCCAAGATGTCCAGCTCCTGGAGCGCGCCCTCCGCGATCTCCCTGGTCAGGGCCTCGGCGCGGACCGCGTCACCCTCCCGCACCGCCTCGGCGAGGCGCACGTGCAGCGTCACGGCCGCCGGGTCGGGGTCCTCGAACATCACGTCGTGCTGCGTACGGCCGGTCAGGACCTCGGCGACGACGTCGCCGAGGCGGGCGAACATCTCGTTGCCCGAGGAGTTCAGGACGGTGCGGTGGAAGGCGATGTCGTGCACCAGGTACGCCTCCAGCTGCTGGCCGCGCGAGGTGGCGACCATGCCGAGGGCGTACTCGGTCAGGGCCGCGCACTGCTCGGCCGTGGCGTGGCGCGCGGCGAGCCCCGCGGCGACCGGCTCGACGGCCGAGCGCAGGACGGTCAGGGAGCGCAGCTGGCGCGGGCGGTCGGCGCCGGCCAGGCGCCAGCGGATGACCTGCGGGTCGTAGACGTTCCACTCCTCGGCGGGCAGCACGGTCACGCCGACCCGGCGCCGGGACGCGACCAGGTGCATGGACTCCAGGACCCGCACCGCCTCGCGCATCACGGAGCGGGACACCTCGAAGCGCTGCGCCAGTTCGTCCGTGCGCAGGACACTGCCGGGCGGGTACTCGCCCCCGGTGATGCTGGGCCCGAGGCTGTCCAGTACGCGGGCGTGCAGCCCCGGGGCCTGTGCGGTCATGGGGTCAGCGTACGAGGAGATCGCCACGGCTAAAAAGTCAGACTTTTCTGTCACAGGCTCTTGAATTTGTCTGACCTAATGAGTTTCAGTGGCGTGAACGGAACGGGTCCGTGTCTGAAATCCCCGTCCCCCTCGGCCCTCCCGTCCGGGACCGGGCGGCGGGCCCGACCGATGTCGATGAAGACAGCGAGGCAGCAGCGATGAGCACCCCCCACGTCGTCGTAGTGATGGGCGTCGCAGGAACGGGCAAGACCACGGTCGGCCCCCTGCTCGCCGCCCGGCTCGGCGTTCCCTACGCCGAGGGCGACGACTTCCACCCGCAGGCGAACATCGCCAAGATGTCGTCCGGGACCCCCCTGACCGACGACGACCGATGGCCCTGGCTCGACGCCATCGGCGCCTGGGCGCAGCTCCGTGCCGGGCGCGGCGGCGTCGTCAGCTGCTCCGCCCTCAAGCGCGGCTACCGCGACCGGCTGCGGTCCGCCGCGCCCGGCCTCCTCTTCGTCCACCTCACCGGCGACCGGGCCCTCATCGAGGACCGGATGAGCCACCGCGAGGGCCACTTCATGCCGACCGCGCTCCTCGACTCCCAGTTCGCGACGCTGCAGCCGCTCGGCGCGGACGAGGCGGGCGTGGCCGTGGACGTCGCGGGCACGCCGGAGGACATCGCGGACCGGGCGGCGAAGGCCCTGGCCGCCCGGTAGCGAGCCCCCCGAAGCTCCCCTCTCCCCTGCCCCTCACGTACGTACGCCCACACGCCGACGTACGCCCACACGCACAAGGAACCACCGTGACCAGTCTCAGCGTCGAGATGCTGGCAGCGGACCCCGTCGAACCGATCACCTCGGCGGGCCATGCCCAGCTCGGCATCGCCGTCCTCGCGGGCATCGCCGTCATCGTCCTGCTCATCACGAAGTTCAAGGTCCACGCCTTCCTGGCGCTGACCATCGGCTCGCTGGCCCTCGGCGCCTTCGCCGGGGCCCCGCTCGACAAGGCCATCAGCAGCTTCACCACCGGGCTCGGCAACACCGTGGCGGGCGTGGGCGTGCTCATCGCGCTCGGCGCGATCCTCGGCAAGCTGCTCGCGGACTCCGGCGGCGCCGACCAGATCGTCGACACGATCCTCGCCAAGGCCGGGGGTTCCGGCGGCCGGGCCATGCCGTGGGCCATGGTCCTCATCGCCTCGGTGATCGGGCTTCCGCTCTTCTTCGAGGTCGGCATCGTCCTGCTGATCCCGGTCGTCCTGATGGTCGCCAAGCGCGGCAACTACTCCCTGATGCGCATCGGCATCCCCGCGCTCGCCGGGCTCTCCGTGATGCACGGCCTCATTCCGCCGCACCCGGGGCCGCTCGTCGCGATCGACGCGGTGAAGGCCAACCTCGGCGTCACGCTCGCGCTCGGCGTGCTCGTCGCGATCCCGACCGTGATCGTGGCCGGGCCGCTGTTCTCCAAGGTCGCCGCGCGGTGGGTGGACGTCGCGCCGCCCGAGAAGATGATCCCGCAGCGGGCCACCGACGAGCTGGACGAGCGGCCCGGCTTCGGCGCGACCGTCGCCACGGTGCTCCTGCCCGTCGTGCTCATGCTCGCCAAGGCGCTGGTCGACATCGTCGTGGACGACCCCGACGCGACCGTGCAGCGCGTCTTCGACGTCGTCGGGTCGCCGCTGATCGCGCTGCTCGCGGCGGTGCTCGTGGGCATGTTCACGCTGGGGCGGGCCGCGGGCTTCACCAAGGAGCGGCTCTCCACGACCGTGGAGAAGTCCCTCGCGCCCATCGCGGGCGTGCTGATGATCGTCGGCGCGGGCGGCGGCTTCAAGCAGACGCTCATCGACGTCGGGGTCGGACAGATGATCCTCGACTTCTCCGAGGACTGGTCCATCCCGGCGCTGCTCCTCGCCTGGCTGATCGCTGTCGCGATCCGGCTCGCGACGGGCTCCGCGACCGTGGCGACGATTTCCGCCGCGGGGCTCGTGGCCCCGCTCGCGGCGGACATGTCCACCTCGCACGCGGCCCTGCTCGTCCTGGCGATCGGGGCGGGGTCGCTGTTCTTCAGCCATGTGAACGACGCCGGGTTCTGGCTGGTCAAGGAGTACTTCGGGCTCGACGTCGGCCAGACGATCAAGACGTGGTCGGTGATGGAGACGATCATCTCGGTGGTGGCGCTCGGATTCGTGATGCTGCTGTCGCTGGTGCTGTAGCCCCCGTCCGTCCGCACGGGCCCGCGCCCCTTCGTCCCCTGACCGGGGCGCAGGGGCGCGGGCCCGTGCGGACGTCCCGGCTACGCGCCCGGCGGCGTCGTCGCGGCCTTCTCCAGCTGGAAGGCCTCGTTGCCCAGGCCGATGCGGGCGTGGGCCCCGGGCCTGCGGGCGCGGAGGTACGCGCCGTGGGCGAGGCCGATGACCGCCGCCGCCCCGATGATCGCGGGCAGGAGCCAGGGCAGGGCCGAGTCGGGCCCCGCGGAGACGAGGATGTCGAAGTCCTTGACGGTGTAGCCCGCGATGACGAGCAGCGCGACGGCCGCGAGGCCGGAGGCGACCAGGCGCCACAGCTGGGCGCGGGCGGCCCCGCGGCGGACGAAGAAGACGATGACCGCCACGGACGCGGTGGCCATGAGCAGCAGCACGCCGAGCGCGCCGACGTTGCCGCCCCAGGTGAACAGGTGCAGCACCGGCGCGGTCGGATCGCCCGTCGGCTTGTCGTCGGCCACGGCGAAGCCCGCCACCACGACGGCGGCCACCACGGTCTGCAGGAGCGAGCCGGTGCCGGGCGCGCCGCTGGCGCTGCTGGTCCGGCCGAAGGCGGCCGGGAGCAGGCCCTCGCGGCCCATCGCGAACGCGTACCGCGCCACGACGTTGTGGAAGCTGAGGACGGCCGCGAACATGCCGGTCACGAAGAGGACGTGCAGGACGTCGGTGAAGGTGCCGCCGAGCCGGGACTCGGTGAGGCCGAAGAGCAGGCCCGCGCTCTGTTCGCGCGCGGCGGGCACGATGCCCGAGGGCCCCGCGGCGACCGTGAGCGCCCAGGAGCTGAGCGCGAAGAAGACGGCGACGAAGCCCACGGCGAAGAACATCACGCGGGCGACGACGACCTGGGGGCGACTGGTCTCCTCGGCGTACACGGGCGCCTGCTCGAAGCCGGTGAACGCGGCGATGCAGAAGCACAGGGAGGTGGCGACGCCCGCGCCGGTGAGCGTGTCGGGGTTGAAGGCGTGCAGCGACACGCCCTCGGCGGCGGGGTCGGCGAGGGCGGCGACGTCGAAGATGACGACGAGGGCGACCTCCACGAGCAGCAGCACGCCGAGCACGCGCGCGTTGAGGTCGATCTTCAGCCAGCCGAGCACGGCGACGAGGGCCACGGTCACGAGCGCCGGGATCCACCAGGCGACGGTGACGTCCGCGTACTCGGCGAGCAGGCCGGAGACCTCGAAGCCGAGCAGCCCGTACAGGCCCGCCTGGAGCGCGCTGTAGGCGACGAGCGCGACGGCCGAGGCACCGGCGCCCGCGGTGCCGCCGAGCCCGCGCGATATGTAGGCGTAGAAGGCACCGGCGTTGTGGACGTGCCTGCTCATCTCCGCGTAGCCGAAGCTGAACAGGGCGAGGACGACGCCGAGCGCGAGGAAGAGCAGGGGCTGGCCGACCACGCCCATCACGCCGTACGTGGTGGGCATGACGCCCGCGACCACCATCAGCGGCCCGGTGGCGGCGAGCACGGAGAGCAGCAGGCCCGCCGTGCCGAGACGGCCCGCGCGCAGCGCCCGCTCCTGGCCCATGTACGTGTTGATGTCCCCCTGGCCCGTCGCGGGCCTGCCGTGGACTCCGGTTCCCGATCCGGCGGGGTGCCCCGCTCTGCTTGCACTCGCGTTCGAACTGCCCGTCGCCATGGCGCGGTTGTCCTTTCCGCTGTTCGTGGGTCGATCGGTCTGGTGTGGTGCCGCCTACGCGTCACGCGGTGCCGAGCGCGGCGGCGCGCGCGGCGGTGTAGGCCTCGTGCGGATCCCGGTCGGGGTACGACCAGGGCGCTTCGGTCGCGTACCGGCCGATGCGGTGGAACAGCGCGGCGGCCTCGGCCGACCGGCCCTCGCAGAACGTGGCGTGGGCGAGGAAGTTGAGGTCGACGAAGGCGCGCGGGTGGGCGGTGCCCGCCGGGGCCCCGCCCGGGGTCTCCCACTCCAGCCACCAGTCGAAGGAGGCCTTCATCACCTGCCGGGCGCGGCGGCTGGACCAGTGCCCGGAGGCGAGCGGGTCGTGGCTCTCGCTGCCCGCGGCGGCGAGCACCCGGTAGCGCTCGGCGTGCGCGACGACCGGGAGCACCGCGAGCGGCGAGTGGGCGGGCACCTGCTCGGCCGCCCAGGTCGCGAAGTCGTACACCTCGTGCAGCGGGTCCTGGCCCGCGCCGGGCCGCCGCTCGGCGAGCCGCGCGACCATCAGGTAGTGCGCGTGGTGGTGCTCGGGGTGCCGGTGCCTGACCTCGTCGAAGAGCCGTAGGACGTCTTCCTCGTGGCCGAGCGAGCGCTCCAGGAGCAGCAGCGCGAGCCAGGGCGTCGGGTCGGCGGGGACGCGGGCCGCCGCCTCGCGGCAGGCGGTGCGGGCCTTCTCGGAGCGCTCCTTGCCGCGCAGCGCGCGGTGCACGGCGGCGTGGGCGAGCAGCACGGCGGCGTCGGCGCTCTCCGGTTCGGCGAGCCGCCAGTCGCGGATCCACGCGGTGGTGCTCTGCTCGCGGGCGAGGACGTCGCAGCGGTGGCCGCGGCGGTCCCAGTCGTCGCCGGTGGCGGCGAGCAGCTCCCGCACCTCGCTCCAGCGTCCCTGCGCCAACGCGGCGCGTGCGGCGACGAGTTCGGCGTCGTCGAGTGCGGCGTCGAAGACGTGGCTCGCGCGTTTGCGGGAGCGACCGAGAGGTGGGGGTGGGGACACCGCGGGCGTCCTCCCAAGACGCGGTAGGCGGGCAGGCGATCCCGCACAGCCAACCGGTAGGTGGCGCTCCGCGTCAAGGCCCAGGCGCCCCAAGCGTCTTGACACGTCTCCCACGCATCCTGACGAACTCCTTCACGGGTTCGGGAGGTGCGCGATGGCTCCCCTGAGGCGCCGGGCGCCAAGCCCGGCGCCCCCGCCAACCCCCTTCTAGTCGACGGACTTTGCAGCCGCACGCCCCGCGGCGCGGCCCGAGAAGAGACAGCCGCCGAGGAAGGTGCCCTCCAGGGAGCGGTAGCCGTGCACCCCGCCGCCACCGAACCCGGCGGCCTCGCCCGCGGCGTACACGCCCGGCAGCGGTTCGCCGCCCTCCTGCAGGACGCGCGAGGACAGGTCGGTTTCGAGGCCGCCGAGCGTCTTGCGCGTGAGGATGTTCAGGCGCACGGCGATCAGCGGTCCCGCCTGCGGGTCGAGGAGGCGGTGCGGCGCCGCGGTGCGGATCAGCCGGTCGCCGACGAATTTGCGCGCGCCACGCATGGCCATGACCTGGAGGTCCTTGGTGTAGGGATTGACGGTCTCGCGGTCGCGGGCGGCGATCGTGCGGTGCAGGGCGGCCTCGTCGATGAGGGGTTCCTTGGTGAGCGCGTTCATGCCGCGCACCAGGGCGCCCAGGTCCTTCTCCACGACGAAGTCGGCGCCGTGGTCCATGAACGCCTTCACCGGCCCCGGCACGTCGGCCCTGGCCCGGTCGATGACGCCGCGCACCGACTTGCCGGTCAGGTCGGGGTTCTGCTCGGAGCCCGACAGGGTGAACTCCTTGCCGATGACGCGCTGGTTGAGCACGAACCACGTGTGGTCGTACCCGGTGCCCATGATGTGGCTGAGCGTGCCGAGCGTGTCGAAGCCGGGGAACAGCGGCACGGGCAGCCGGTCGCCGCGCGCGTCGAGCCACAGCGAGGACGGGCCCGGCAGGATGCGGATGCCGTGCTTGTGCCAGATGGGGTTCCAGTTCTCGATGCCCTCGGTGTAGTGCCACATGCGGTCGCGGTTGATCAGCCGCGCGCCCGCCCGCTCGGCGATGCCGAGCATCAGGCCGTCGACGTGCGCGGGCACCCCGGACAGCATCTTCTCGGGCGGGCGGCCGAGCCGCTCGGGCCAGTTGGCGCGCACGAGGTCGTGGTTGCCGCCGATGCCGCCGGAGGTGACGATCACCGCCTGGGCGCGGAACTCGAAGGAGCCGGTGACCTCACGGCTGCTGGCCTTGCCGCGCTCGGCCGCCGACGGCTCCAGGACCTCGCCGGTCACGGTGTCGACCGCGCCCGCGCTGCGGCCGAGCCCGGTGACCCGGTGCCGGAACCTGAGCTGCACCAGGCCGCGCGCGACGCCCTCCTGCACGCGGCGCACGAACGGGGCGAGCAGTCCGGGGCCCGTGCCCCACGTGATGTGGAAGCGGGGCACGGAGTTGCCGTGCCCCTGGGCGTCGTAGCCGCCGCGCTCGGCCCAGCCGACGACCGGGAAGAACCGGACGCCGAGGCCGTGCAGCCAGGCCCGCTTCTCGCCGCACGCGAAGTCCACGTACGCCTTGGCCCACTCGCGCGGCCAGTGGTCCTCCTCGCGGTCGAAGCCGGCCGTGCCCATCCAGTCCTGGAGGGCGAGTTCCCGGTGGTCCTTGATCCGCATGCGCCGCTGTTCGGGGGAGTTGACGAAGAAGAGCCCGCCGAACGACCAGTGGGCCTGCCCGCCCAGGGACCGCTCCGGCTCCTGGTCGACCAGGATCACCCGGCGGCCCGCGTCCACGAGCTCGGCGGTGGCCGTGAGCCCGGCGAGACCCGCGCCGATCACGATGACGTCCGCGTCGTAGGCCATGGCGGCTCCTTCTCGACTGGCCCGGCACGGCCTCTCGACGGGGCCGTGCCGAGGAGTGACGGGGCGCGCCCGGCAGCGGCGGTGCGTGTCCGCGGACGCGTGTTACTCGTGGGTCAGATCCTGGATAGCGCCGGGCCGGACGTCAACCGTCCGGTACGCGGAACCCGGGCCGGAGTCCGGGCCGGAATCCGCCCCCGGACCGGCCGCACCCGGCACGCGGTCCGCCGGTGGAGCGCTATCGTCGGCCGGGTACCGCCGCCCGACCGCCGCCGAGCCCGAGGTGCCTCACGTGTCGGTTCTGGTCCTCCTCCTCTCCGTCGCCGCGGCCTGCTGCCTCGGCGTCGGCTTCGTCCTCCAGCAGAACGCCGCCCGGCGGGCCCCGCTCGGCGACTTCCTCTCGCCCCGGCTGCTGCTCGACCTGATGCGGGTGCCGCGCTGGCTCGGCGGCATCGGCCTGATGGTGTGCGGCATGGTGCTCGGCGCCCTCGCGCTCGGCGAGGGCGAGGTCACCCTGGTGGAGCCGCTGCTCGCGACGAACCTGCTCTTCGCCCTCGCCCTCTCCCGGCACCAGACCAAGCAGCCGCTCGGCCGCCAGGGCTGGACCGGGCTCGCCCTCCTCGCGGGCGGCGTCACGGCCTTCATCGTGGCGGGCGAGCCGCGCGGCGGGGCCTCGGACCCCGATCCGCTGCGGCACTGGCTGGTCCTCGGCGTGATGACCGGCGGCGCCCTCGCCCTCGCCGCCTGCGCGAAGAAGTCCCCCGCCGGCGCCGGGCCCGCGCTGCTCGGCGTCGCGGCCGGGCTGCTCTACGGCGTGCAGGACGCCCTGACCCGGGTCAGCGAGGAGCGGTTCGTCGCGGGCGGCTGGCCCGAACTCCTGGGTGGCTGGCAGCCGTACGCGGTCCTGGTGCTCGGCGTCACCGGGCTCGTCCTCGTGCAGAGCGCGTTCGAGATGGCGCCGCTGCGGATGTCGCTGCCCGCGCTCACCGCCGCCCAGCCGCTCGCGGGCATCGCCTGCGGGGTCGGCTTCCTCGGCGACCGGCTGCGGACGGACACCGGGGCCCTGGCGTGGGAGGCCGCGGGTCTCGCCGGGATCGTGACCGGCATCGTCCTGCTCGGCCTGCATCCGGCGATGCCCGCGGGCACGGGCGGCGGGAGCAGCGGGGCACGGGCCTCGGCCCTGCGCTGACCTGTCAGGATGGCCGTATGAGCGCTGACGTCACGAATCCGGCGGACGAGGTCCTGACCGTCGTCGACGAGCACGACCAGGTGATCGGTCAGGCCCCGCGCGGCGAGGTCTACGCCCGCGGTCTGCGCCACCGCTGCGTCTTCGTCGAGGCCCGCGACGCCGAGGGCCGCGTCTTCGTGCACCGCCGCACCGCCACGAAGCTCGTCTTCCCCTCCCTGTACGACATGTTCGTCGGCGGAGTCGTCGGCGCGGGCGAGTCCTACGACGACGCGGCCCTGCGCGAGGCCCAGGAGGAGCTCGGCGTTTCCGGGCTCGCCCGCCCCGCCCCGCTGTTCAAGTTCCTGTACGACGACGGCGCGGGCCGCAGCTGGTGGTCGTACCTCTACGAGGTCCGCTGCGCGGCCCCGGTGGATCCGCAGGTGGAGGAGGTCGCCTGGCACGACTTCCTGACCGACGCCGACCTCGCGCGGCGCGCCGAGGAGTGGGAGTGGGTGCCGGACGGCCTGGACGCGTACCGGCGCCTGCGCGACTTCCGAGCGACACGATGACGGGCGGGCCGGGCGG
>NZ_JOJM01000121.1 GCF_000720325.1 Streptomyces sp. NRRL B-1347 | reverse complement strand
TTGGCGACTTGGCAAACCAGCGGGATGCCCCGTTCGTCACGCACCCGACAACATACTGTCACCGCCCAACCCACAAACCGTACAAGTGGAAAAGGCTCCCTATTGGGTCGGTGTCCGGAAACTTCGGGGCGCCTCACGTCAGTCGCCGCCGCCATCCTCACCCTCATGGCCTACACATGAAAAACGCTCAAGATGCTGAAACGGCAGATGTTCGGCCGCGCGAAACCGGACCTGCTGCGCAAACGGGTTCTGCTGTCCTCCTGAACCGGCGGCCACTTGGTCACACTCGGCGGCGGGAAGCTCCGGCGGCGGCCAGCAGATTCCGGACTTCGATGATGCTCATGCCGGTGCGCTCGGCGATGCGGACAGCCGACTCTCCAGCCCGGTACGCGGTGACGATCGCCACGGTCAGACTCCGACGGGCCGCATGAACTGCCGCTTGCGCCTCGCGCAGGGCCGCAGCCGCCGTCTCCAGCGCCTTCTCCTCACTCGTCATACCGGTTATCGTGCCAGCGGGCCCGCAGGGCCGGTACGGTGGGCGTGTTCCAGCACGAAACAAGGGGTGGCGGCATGGCGGGCGAGACGCTGGTGACGGTGGCGGGCAACCTGACCGCCGATCCCGAACTGCGCCACACCGCCTCCGGCCTGCCCGTCGCCGGGTTCACGATCGCCTCCACCCCGCGCGTGTTCGACCGCGACCGCAACGAATTCGTCGACGGAGAACCGCTGTTCCTGCGCTGCTCAATCTGGCGACAAGCAGGCGAAAATGCCGCGCAGTCGCTGACCCGCGGCATGAGGATCATCGTCACCGGCCGCCTCAAACAGCGCACCTTCGACGACAAAAAGGGCCAGCGCCGTACCGTCCTGGAGATCGACGCCGAGGACGTCGCCGTCTCTCTGGCCTATATGACCGCCCAGGTCACCAAGACCTACCGGCCAGGCGCGCCGGCCCAGGGCGGGCCCGCGCCGATGGCCGGGCCGGGATCCGCTTCGGCTCGGCCGGCCCCGGGCACTGCGCCCGCTGAACCGCACCCGTTCTGAGCCCTTCGCCGACGCACCGCACCGGCCCCACGTTTGTCGATAGTGTGGTCGTATGTCCCGCAAGCGCCGTCCCGCACACCGCCAGCCCGCTCTCGTCGAGCGTACTGATGTCCAACAAGCCGAAGAACTTGAGGCCCTGGCACGGAAGTATCCCCAGGACCAGGAAGAACTCCTGACCGAGGCCGCGGAGTTCTACACCCGCGCAGGCCAGCACGAGCGGGCGCTCGCGCTCTTCCAGCAGGTCCTGGACAGCGACTGCGACGACCCCCACCTCATCGAGGCATTCCGCATCGACGCACTGTGGAACGCAGGACGCACCGACCAGGCCCGCGAAGCGGCCGAAGCATTGCGCCGCCGGCACCCAGCCGATGCCGGGCCCTGGGAGATCGTCGCGGAGATGTTCGAGGTCGCAGATCATCTCCACGAGGCCGCGGACTGGTTCACCGCCGGAGTGACCCATCTCTTGGGCCCCGCCACCCCCCTCTCCGTTGACGCTGTTCACGACGCGGCGGACGGCAACGGCATCGAGATGCTCATCATCAGCCGCCACCGTGTCCGGCGCCGCCTGGGCCGGCCGTGCGACGACCTCGACCAACTCGGGCACGACCTCTACGACAACCGCCCGGCACAACTTCGTGCGATCAGTACCCTCGACGACCTCCACAACCCGAAACTGCGAGAAGCAGCAGGCAACGATCCCCAGGCCCTGATCGCCTCGATCGAGGAACTGGCTCTTGAGGTCGAAGCCCGCCGGGCAGCCCGGTCCCGGCCCCGTATGACCTGCGCGCTCTTCTGGAGCCCCGACGAGTTCACCCAACTGCTGGAGACACGGCCCGAGCTGGCCGACCACTACGGCACCGAGCACCACGAACACACCCGTCACGTCGAGCAGATGCTGCAACGCCTGTCCGACGAAGGCGAGCCCCACCTCGGCATAGCGCACGGCACCGTGAGCGATTTCGAGTCCTTCACCCGCGAGGAGAGCCTTTCTCCGCAGCACGGCGACTCTCGAGCCCACTACGCTGCCGACCTCGCCGCCCGGGGCCAAGCCACCCCGTGGCCTCCGCCCCGTAACAGCCCCTGCTGGTGCGGCTCCGCCCGCAAGTACAAGAAGTGCTGCGGCAACCCTGCCGCCACCTGACCAAGATCTACACGGGGTCAGCACCAAACTCGCGACAGCGATCCAGCGCGGCTTCGCCGTGCGCCGGGGGCACAGTAAATGGGCCGGTATGCGCCGCGCACAACCTTGAGCACCCTGCCGTGAGAACGGGCATGCCGGGACAGTGGAGTTGATCGTTCCGGACGAGACCGATGACTCTGTGATGCCTCCGAGCTCGCACGACAGCGTGGTACTGAGGGCCGTCCACGGGAACCGTGGAGTGTTGCCATGAGGACGCGTGTCAGATTCTGCGTACTGCCTTGGCCCTCCCGGAACGGCACCGCGAAGCGACAACCGAACAGAAGCGGAGCCACAGCTAGGGACGTCCTGCACGAACGCTGCGCCGGCATCGACATCAGCAAGCGGGACGCCAAGGTGTGCGTGCGCATCCCCAGCGCCAGACGCAAAGGGATGGATGGTGTCCCTCGTCGTGGTGTTCGGGGTCAACTGGCGGTCGTGTTGGTGGTGTTGGGTAGCGCGGGGGCGCTTTCGGGGAGTTCTCGGCAGAGCTCGTCCATGCTGCCTTCGGGGAGGTAGCGGCGAGGGAAGGCGATCCATTCGTCGTGCATCTCGAAGAGCACGGCGGTGACCAGCCGCAGCAGGGCGTCGTCGTTGGGGAAGACCTGGACGACGTCGGTGCGGCGTTTGATCTCCCGGTTGATCCGTTCCAGCGGGTTCGTGGACTGGATCTTCTTCCAGTGCCTGGGCGGGAAGTCCGCGAACGCGGTCAGGTCCTCCTTCGCTTCCAGGAGCATGGCTTTGACCTTGGGGAACTGGGCTCCGGGCATGTCGGCGACGGTGTCCAGCTGGGTGCGCACCATCTCCGCGGCGGGCTGGGTGAAGATCGTGCGGATCGTCGCGGCGACCATTTCGCCGGAGTCCCGGTCGATCACGCCGAAGACGTTGCGCAGGAAATGAACCCTGCACCGCTGCCAGGCGGCGCCGAGGATGACCTTGCGGACCGCGGCGACCAGGCCGGAGTGCTGGTCGGTGACGACCAGGCGGACCCCGGACAGGCCACGCTCACGCAGCGAGCGCAGGAACTCCTTCCAGAACGCCTCGCTCTCGCTGTCGCCGGCCATCAATCCGAGGGCCTCGCGGTTGCCGTCCTCGGTGATGCCGGTGGCGACCACGACGGCCCGGGAGACGATCTGGTGGTTCACCCGCGCCTTGCAGTAGGTCGCGTCCAGGTAGACGTAGGGGAAGCGGACATGATCCAGCGGGCGGGTACGGAACGCGGTCAGTGGTTCGTCGAGCGCCTCGCAGATCCGCGAGACCTCCGACTTCGAGATGCCGCTGTCCCCGCCGAGGGCCTTGACCAGGTCATCGACGCCGCGGGTGGAGACGCCGTGCACGTATGCCTCCATGATCACGGCGTAGAGGGCCTGGTCGATGCGGCGCCGTCGCTCCAGCAGGCTGGGGAAGAAGCTGCCGGTGCGGACCTTGGGGATCTCCAGGTCCAGATCGCCGGCCAGCGTGGTCAGCACCTTCTCGCGGTGCCCGTTGCGGATGTTGGTCCGCGTCGGCGTGTGCTCGTTCCACTCCGCGCCGATGTGGGAGGTCGCCTCGGCCTCGATCAGCTCCTGCACCATCCGTTCGGCGATGGCGCGGATGAGCTCGATTGCGTCGGTCGAGCGTAGTGACCCAAGGAGCCGTATGAGCTCAGACTGGGACAGGGCCATCGTGTACTCCTCGTGGTTGAACTGGGCGTTCACCAAGGAGAGTTACGCGGTGGCCCGCCCCCTGTTCAGGGAGCGGTACTCACCCATGGAAGTGCGCCCCGGGCAGACGCCCGCGCACTCCCAATAGTTGATCCCCAACACCACGACGAGGGACACCATCTCCCGGTCCGGTATCGGGCAGTACGTCGGCGGCGGCGATGAGCTGGTCTTTGGCGGTCTCCAGGGCGACGGCGAAGGAGGCGCGGTCCGGGTCCGTGCCGGGGAATGCCTCGACGGCCTCGGCCATTGCCCGGCACAGTGCCTGATAGACGGTCAGGTGAGCCCGGAGTTCCTGCTGGATTTCGGTCGCGTCCTGGGATCGCAGCACCAGACCGCGCTGCAGGGTGTGCCGAAGCGAGTAGAACGCGGACTCGATCTCCCATCGCTCGTGGTAGAGCTCCACCAGCTCTGCGGCGGGGTAGCGACGGTGATCGGTCAGCGTGGTGGCTAACCGGTAGTGGCCTTCCAGCCGCAGCCCTTTGGCCGTCGTCACCGCGATGTGCGCATCGATGATCCTCAGCCGGGTCCCGTTGATCCTGGTCAGGAACGACCCGTCCGGCAGGAGTGCCCGGCGTGCGGGTGTCCGGGTTCCCTTGAGGCGTACCAGCAGCTGTGCCCCGGTGGCCGCGGCCTTCGCGAGGAAGTCGTCGGAGTCGAAGCCCCGGTCGTTGAGCAGCAGCATCTTGTTGTCCAGCAGCGGGAGCAGTTTCTCGGCGTACCCGGTCTCCTTCTCGGGCGTCGGTCCGAAGGCGGCGCCGAGCAGGGCCCGGGTCCCGGTCTCGCACAGCACCATGATCTTCAGCAGCGGATAGCCGTCCGTGCCGTAGCGGTGCTTGTGTTTGCCCAGCCAAGCGCAGACTCGCGGCCGGTCAGGGGCCTTGGTGGAGCTGCAGCCGTCGAAGGCGACTGTGCGCCAGCACCTGTAACGCACTCCTGGTGTGATCGGCTGTGCCACGGGACCGGCCAGTGTCTCGAACAGCAGCTGCAGCGGCGCGGCACCCAGCCGCCGGCGCACCTCTCTCAGTGCCTTCTCCGACGGACGCAGCGGAAGGAGTCCGCGCAGCCCGCTGGTTAGCTTGTCCCATACACGCATGTACCCCAGCTGCGGGAAGAGAACCAGTGCCAGCACGAAGTAGACGCCCGCCCTCGATGGCAGCAGCCTCAGCCTCCGCTGGGTTCCACCAGTACGTTCCAGCACGTCATCGACCAGTTCAAAGGGCAGCTGCCGGGTCAGCTCGCCCGGGTGTGTCCAGTCAATGGCTCTGTCTCTCATTCGGTGGTGACGGAGAGTCGTGAGGGGTCGTTGACATTCGTGTGAAGGATGTCAACGAGCTTGTGCAGACGGTGTTCTCGGGCCTGTTTCCGCCGGACATCGAGGATGTAGCCGACGAAGGCGAGCGGATCTTGGTGCGGGCGCGGACGCCGCGGGACAGCGCGCTCTGCCCGGTGTGCGAAGCCTCGTCAGAGCGCGTGCACGGCTATCACTGGCGGACGGTGGCCGACGTGCCGGTCGATGAACGACGGGTGGTGGTCCGTGTGCGGGTGCGGCGCCTGGTGTGTCCTACGCGTGGCTGTCGGCACACCTTCCGGGAACAGGTGCCTGGGGTGCTGGACCGATACCAGCGGCGAACCACCCGCCTGACCAGGCAAGTCAAGGCCGTGGTCAAGGAGTTAGCGGGCCGGGCCGGGGCACGTCTGCTGGCGATACTCGCGGTGAGTCTGTCGCGTCACACGGCCCTGCGCGCGCTCCTGCGCATGCCGCTCCCCGTCAGGCGGACACCTCGCGTGATCGGCGTTGATGATTTCGCGCTGCGCCGGCGCCACCGCTACGCCACCGTGATCATCGACGCCGAGACCCATGAGCGGATCGACGTGCTGCCCGACCGCACCACCGACACCCTCGAAGCATGGCTGCGGCAGCATCCAGACACCGAGGCCGTGTGCCGTGACGGCTCGGCGACCTACGCCGAAGCGATCCGCCGTGCCCTGCCCGACGCCACGCAAGTCGCCGATCGATGGCATGTCTGGCACAACCTGTGCGAAGCCGCCCTGAGCGAGGTCAAGGCGCACAGCGCCTGCTGGGCCACCGTCCTGGACGCGCCGATCTACGACGGGCCCCGCGCCCAGACCACCCTGGAACGCTGGCACCAGGTCCATGGCCTGCTCGACCAGGGCGTGGGCCTGCTCGAATGCGCCCGGCGTCTGCAACTGGCCCTGAACACCGTCAAACGCTACGCCCGCGCGGACAAGCCCGAACGCATGCTCCGCGTTCCCAAATACCGTGCCAGTCTGGTCGACCCCTACCGCGAACACCTGCGAAAACGCCGGGCCGAAGACCCTGCCGTCCCCGTCCTGCACCTCTTCGAAGAGATCAAGGCCCTCGGCTTCACCGGCTGCCTGAACCTCCTGCACAAGTACATCAACCAGGGCCGCGCGGACGCCGACCGCAGTCACATCTCGCCGCGCCGGCTCGCCCGGATGCTGCTGACCAGGCCCGACAACCTCAAGGCCGAGCAGCACGAGCTCCTGGCCAAGCTCACCGCGGCCTGCCCCGAGATGACCCAACTGGCAGCAGCCGTCCGGGACTTCGCCCCACTTTTGGTGCCTCACGCCGACAATGCCGACGCACTCGCGTGCTGGATCATTCAGGTCCGCGACGCCGACCTGCCCCACCTGCACGCCTTCACCCGCGGCCTGGAACGAGACCTCGACGCCGTGAACGCCGCACTCACGCTGCCGTACAGCAACGGCCCCACCGAAGGCGTCAACACCAAGACCAAGCGGATCGCGCGCCAGATGCACGGCCGAGCAGGCTTCACCCTCCTCCGCCACCCCCGGCGAACGCGCCTTCGCCCGGCTGAAGTCCTGGCGCATCCTGCGCAGAGCCCGATGCTCCACCCGCCGCATCAGCACTCTCGTTCAGGCCATCTACCCCCTCCTGACCTGCGACTATTCAGGATGAAAGAGGTTCAGTGAACCTCTTTCATCCTGGCCTTCCAGGGGTGACTCCGAGTGGTGTTACCACAGGTCAGCAAGCCTACGAGCGTGACAGGGGCCGGAGGATGAAAGAGGCTCAGTGAGCCTTTTCAACGCGGCCACCGATCGGGTGACGGTGTTCGCTGAAACCTCTGGTCAGAGGCCACTGATTCACCATCGGGTGACGCAGCTGAAGAGGCTCAGTGTGCGCGATCCCCGGCTACATGGCCGGGTTGAGCTTCGATCAAGCTCCCGACACCGATCGCGAAGTACATGCCGGCCCACCATTGCTCCATGACCAGGGCGGCCATGGCTCCGCCGTATGCTCGACTGAAGCAGCTCGAGTGTGCAGATCGTACGACTGCTGCAAAATTTTCGCAGTAGACGCGGTCCATATAGGCCAGGAAGGCTTGTGCTGATATCTCTCTGCGGCGAAGTAGCAGCGGGACAATGAACTCGAACTCAACGACGCTCATAGGTAGCAGGCTATCCTGCACGGCATCGCAGATGGAGATATGCAAAGCGACCTCGCCCACGTGTTCCTTCCCGTCGATCTGCACGCTGTACTGCAATTGCCGCCGCAGCACGGGCAGTGTTTTCGCCTCTGCCGGGTCCACGGCTGCCATCTCTGCTGTATAGCAGTCGGCGAGCTCGCACGTCATGTAGAGATCTAATGACTCTGCGGCTGCGCACAGGTCGAAGGCTAGAGCGTAGTATCGCCATACATCTTGGCGATGGTTGCAGGTTCCCCACACGCAGGCGCCGAAGGTTGCCACGCACCCGGCGTAGCGTTCTTCTGAGTTGAACTGGGCATTGAGCATCCACACGGTACGCTCGTAACATTTCAGCAGATCAGACAGGATCAGCGACCCCCGGGTGAGTGCGAGGACCGACTGATTGCACTCCTCGTATCGTAGGTCGGGCCCTATGTCCACCCAGTCGTTGACGAGCCCGCAGAGCATCATGTCGTCCCGCCCCGGGGTTCCTTCGGCGAAGGACACGTAGTGCGGATAGGCACCGCTGTCCAGCGCTTTGAAGTCCCGCCATCGGTCCCGATCGTCATGTACCCATGTTGTCAGCCCGTCGGTCGGATGGCTTTTTACCGCCGCCTCGTGCTTTCGTTTCGCGTCGAAGAACACCATGCTGCAGGACATATGCGATCTGCGGACCTGGAGTTCGGCCGACAAACCGGGCATGTTCCAGATGTGGATCAGTTCTCGCATCAGCCGAGCTGGGTCTGGGTGCCCGAAGGGAGCGGTATCCACGTTGTATTCAAAGTAGAACGAGTAGGTCAGGATGGCGAGGTAGTCCTGCCGCCAGTCGTTGTTGAAATCCCCTTCCAGGGGAGATATCCACCACGCGCCCATCGTGACAACTGGGTAAGCGGCGATGCCGGTGAGCCCGAACTCGTCCATCACATCCGTCCAGACCCGCGCCGTACAGGGAGAAGCATTCGACTTCGTACTTCGGCCAGCGTTGGCTCCGGCACGGGCTTGTTCGACGAAGGCGCCTACCGGGTCTTCTCCGACCGTGACCGGGAGGGACCGCACTCCGAGGTTCCTCTCTTGGCGGACGCCAGCGCTCTTTTCCGGCCTTTCTCCCCCGTGGTCCTCGCGTGCCCTGATGATGCCGTCCAGGAGATCCCGTGCATTCTTGGTCATTTCGGCACAGTCGCGTGACCACGCCTTGAAGGGGCCGCTCTGTGCGGCGGGATTCTGCAGCCTGCGCAGTTCGAGTGCGGGATGGTATTCCCATTCTTCAGGTATGGAGGGATCACGTGTCTCCTCGCCGTACAGCTGCTCTTTCACCGCCGCGATATGATCCGCTAGAGGTGATTGCTCGGCGCATTTCCGAGTCCACAGCACATTCAGTGACGCCGGGCGTATTCCTTGGCCCGGGCTCAATACTGTCCCATCGCACGACGCTGCGTGGACACGTTGCGCCACCTCGGGCAGGACGCCGGTGATGCCGAGGGCGTTCTTGCTTGCCATCGCGACCGGTCCTCCAGACTCTCTGCTGTTGGGGGCTTGCTGATCAGGCCATGCGGTTGCGATTGCCGTCCCTCCCCACCCGGCTGTCCACGGCTGGAACCGGACCGGGTGCATCGACAACGGGCGACCTGTTCAGCCACTTGATCAAGCCGGCGAACGACACCGAGACGAGCACGACGCTCACCGCGCCGAGCACGGTCATCGCCGGTGTATCCAGGTTCATCCCGGCCCCGAGCATCGTCGGCCATCCCGCGAACACGGCGGCACCGAAGTACAGGCCGGCCCCCATCGGCACGAACAAGAGAAGACGTGCGCCACGAACGTGCGCCATGAATCGTTGGAGTGCCAGACCGATGACCATGAAACTCACGGGGTAAATGAACGGCCATGTGAACGGCACTCGGAACAGTTGAAGCGGCTGGCTTCCGTAATAGACATACATGCCGAGCCGGATCAAGAAGGCTTCTGTGATGAAGTCGACCACCGCGATCGCGGAAAAGATTTTCCACAGCCCTCTGTTCGACCAGCCGCGATCGAGCGCAACCAGCGCCAGGAAGGCCATAGTGCCCCCCGCTGCCGCGTATCCGAGGACGGCCCCCACGCTGATTTCGCGGCCGAAGGCCGAGTAGATGATCAACGCATCGCGACTATGGAAATGCTGGGCGTTGACCAGGAAGTCGTTGGCGGCCTCGGTCAGCGAGGCCGCAGTACAGGAAACGACAAGAATCGCCAGTTGGGCCCGGCGCCGGGGCCTGCGGTTCCACAGAGCCCAGGCGGCCAGGACCACAAGCCAGATGCTGAAGAGCGCAATGATGACCGTGTCGGTTGTGGTGGACGTCCATCCTTGCGGTGGAGTATTCATGATCTTCATTCACCTGCCCGTTTGGTGATTGCCGGCAGCCGCCTCGGAGCCCGGCAGCTGCTATGGCGATGTGTCGGTGCGGGAAACGTGCTCCTGGGGAGCGGCCGGGAGGGCAGCAGCCTGTGGTGGCCGGGGCGGCTGGTAGGCGCGGCCTTTGTGGGGGCGGGCTGCGAGCCTGGGCGTGGCGCGCATGCGCAGCCCGTGTGGTTTCAGGAGGGCGCTTGGGGCGGGGCGGACGTGCTGGCCGGGGAAAGGGTGTAGGCGCCAGTGGGCGGCGATGGTCGCGAGGGTGAGGGTGGTCTCGGCGATGGCGTAGGTGTCGCCGGGGCATTTGCGGGTGCCCGCCCCGAAGGGGATAAATGCGTGACGGGGTGGCGGGCGGTGCTGGGAGGTGTTCCAGCGGTCGGGGTCGAAGCGGTCGGGGTGCTCGTACACGTCGCTGCGGCGGTGGATGAGGTAGGGGCTGTAGATGACGGTGGTGCCTGCGAGGAGGCGGTGTCCGCCCAGGTCGGTGTCGGTCGCGACGGTGCGGGTGAGCATCCAGGCGGGTGGGTAGAGCCGCAGGGCTTCGGTGATGATGTGGCCGGTCAGCTCCAGTTTGGGCAGGTGTTCGACGCGGGCGGTGCCATCGGTCAGGACGGTGTCGACTTCGGCGTGCAGGCGCTGTTCGAGGGCGTGGTGGTCGGAGATCAGGTGCAGCGCCCAGGCCAGGGCGACGGCGGGCCCCTCGGTTCCGGTGATGAGCAGGCCGAGGGCAATGTCGCGGATCTCGCTATCACTCAGGCCCTGACGGTCTGGGGTGGCAGCGCCGACGGGGTCGCGGGCCGCCAGCAGCGCCGACAGCAGGTCGCCGTGGTCGGCGCTATTCGCGCGCGCCTGCACGATCATGGTGTCGATGGTCCGCCACAGGCGGGTGCGAGCCTGCTGGTAGCGGCGGTTGCCGGGGGTGGGCAGCCAGTTCAGCGGTGCTAGCAGCATCCGCCGGTACAGTCCGGCGATGAAGGTGTTGGAGTCAGCAGCCGCTTGGCGCATCTGCGGCGCGGTGAAGCCATTGGACAGCGACTCCGTCACTGTCGCGGAGGTGATGGTCATCATCTCCGCCAGTACATCGAGGACTTGGCCGTCCTGCCATGACTGGATCACTGCGGTGGCCCTGGTGGTCATCGTGCGGGCATACTCGGGGAGGCGAGCGGGGTGGAAGGCGGGCTGCACCAGGCGTCGCTGCCTCCGATGCTCCTGGTGCGGGCAGGAAGCCAGCCCGTTGCCGAGCACCTCCCGGGCCCGGTCGATCAAAGGACCGCCTTTGTCGAACGTGTGGTCGTCGACCAGGATCTGGCGGGTGAGTTTCGGGTCACACACCACGACCGCAGCCCGCGGGCCGAGGCGGATCTGGACCAGGTTGCCGTAGTCCGGCAGAGAGGTCAGGAAGCTCAGTGGGTCCTGGAGCAGCGGTGGGAGATGACCGAGCAGCGGTAGCGCTCCGGGTGCGGTGGGCATCGCCTCTGAGACTTTCATGACGGTTTCTCCAGTCGCTCTCCGTAGCCGGTGAGTTCGAGGACTTCGGCAACGGGGGCCAGGGGGCGTGCGGTGCTGTTGAGGGAGACCGTGGAGCCGGTCATGTTGTGCTCCCGGCTTTGGTGTCCTCGGTCAGACGCAGTGCTCGCACCAGAAGCAGCTGGACGCTGTGCCTGTGATGATGTCGACCGCAGCGGGGCGAGGTCACGCAGGTTGAAGCGGCTGCCCATGAGGCAGGGGCGTGCAGGCGCGTGTGCGGGGCTGTGCTGGCGGTTCACCGGGATCTCCGGATGAGACTGTCGGTAAGGGAGCGCAGGGTGGTGGCCGCGGCAGGGGACAGCAGGTCGGTGTCCAGGGCGCTCAGGGCCTGCCGGTGCCGGAGGGAGATCATCTGCTCGATGGCGGAGCGGGCGCCGGTCGCGGTGAGGATGTCACGGACGGTGGCAGCGCCTTGGTCGTCCAGCTGCGGGTCGCCGACCAGGGCGTGCAGTTGGGTGGCCTGGCCGTGGTCGGCCTGACGCAGCGCCATCGCCATCAGTGCGGTGTGCTTGCCCTCGCGCAGGTCATCGAGGTGGGACTTGCCGGTGACCGCCGGGTCTCCGAAGACGCCGAGGAGGTCGTCGCGCAGCTGGAATGCCTCCCCCGCAGGCAGGGCGAAGGCGGTCAGAGCGGCCTGGGCTCCGGGGCGGGCGTCGGCAAGGACGGCACCGGTATGGAGGGGGCGTTCGACGGTGTACTTGGCGGTCTTGTAGCGGATCACGGTGAGGGGGGTGTCGAGGTCGTCGGTGGGGTCGCCGGTGGCCAGCAGGTCGAGGTACTGGCCGTACATCACCTCGGTGCGCATGGTGTCGATCACCGGCAGGACGGCGGCCAGCCGCCCGGGAGCCACGCGTGCGGTGTGGAGGAGTTCGTCGGACCAGGTCAGGGCTAGGTCGCCGACCAGGATCGCTCCGCTGGTGCCGAGGTGTTCGGCTGCCAGGGAGCTGCGTCCGCCGTGGTAGCGGGCGGCCAGGGCGCGGTGGACGGTCGGGTGGCCGCGGCGGGTGGCGGAGCGGTCCATGAGGTCGTCGTGGATGAGGGCGAAGGCGTGGAACAGCTCCAGCGACGCTGCCGTACGGATCACCGGAGTGGTGTCGCCGTGGCCGGCCGCGGCGTGCCAGCCCGTCACGCACAGCAGGGGGCGCAGGCGTTTTCCGCCGGCGAAGAGGAAGTCGTGCAGTACCTGGGTGACCTCGCCGGGCAGATGGCCGCTGGCGGCCGTATGGGCCTTGCGCTGCAGGAACTCCTCCAGCACGGTGTCGACTGCGCGGCGGATGGCCGTCAGGTCGAGGGGAGAGGCGGTCCCAGCGATGGCGGGGGTGGTCATGGTTCGCTGCCCTCCTCGCCGTCGCCTGGGGCGTTGTCGGTCAGGTGCAGTGCTTGCTCCAGCAGCGTCTCGACGATGCGGTGTTCGGGGACGGTGGCCACTACCTGGCCGCGGCTGAAGATTTGGCCCTTGCCGTTGCCGCAGGACACCCCGAGGTCGGCCTCGCGGGATTCGCCGGGGCCGTTGACCACGCAGCCCATCACGGCGATGCGCAGGGGGTGGGGGAAGCCGGTGAAGGCGGCCTCGACCTTCATGGCGAGGCGGTGGAGGTCGACTTGGAGGCGGCCGCAGCCGGGGCAGGAGACGATCTCCAGCTTCCTTGGGCGCAGGCCCAGCGAAGCGAGGAGGTGGCGGCCGGCCTTGACCTGCTCCACTGGCGGTGCCGACAGGGGGACGCGGAGAGTGTCCCCGATGCCCTCGTTCAGGAGAACGCCGAAGGCGACGGCGGACTTGATCACTCCCTGGAAGGCCGGGCCGGCTTCGGTGACACCGAGGTGGAGGGGATAGTCACAGGCTTCGGCCAGCAGCCGGTTCACGGCCACCACGGTCGTCGGATCGTGGTGCTTGACCGCAATCTTCAGATCGGTGAAGCCGTGTTCTTCAAACAGCGAGGCTTCCCACAGGGCGGACTCCACGAGGGCTTGCGGGGTGGCGCTGCCGTGCTTGGCGAGCAGTCGTGGATCCAGCGAGCCGGCGTTGACCCCGATCCGGATCGGCACCCCGGCCGCTGCGGCGGCGTGGGCGATGTCGGCGACACGGTCGTCGAAGCGTTTGATGTTGCCGGGGTTGACGCGGACCGAGGCGCAACCGGCGTCGAGTGCGGCGTGGACGTAGCGGGGCTGGAAGTGGATGTCGGCGATCACCGGGATCGGCGACTTGGCCACGATTTTGGGGAGGGCGGCGGCGTCGTCGCCAGTGGGGACGGCGACGCGGACCAGATCGCAGTCCGCCGCCGTGATCTCGGCGATCTGCTGCAGCTTGGCCTCCACGTCTGCGGTGTTGGTGGTGGTCATGGTCATGGTCTGCACGCTGATGGGGGCGCCGCCCCCGACCGGCACCGTCCCGACGCGGATCTGGCGACAGGGGCGGCGCACCGGCGTCTGGGGCGGCGGGGCGGGCATGCCGAGAGCCGTCGTGCTCATCGCGCACTCCTTGCGGCCGGGAGCGGGGAAGCAGGAGCCGGTGGCTCGTCGCGCAGGTGGTGCAGGACGGTGCGCGTGATGCCGTCGCTGTCCAGGCCCGCCCGGGCGAGCAGACCGCTGCGGGACCCCGTGGGGGGCGAAGGCGGTGTCCAGACCGAGTGGGAAGACCGGGACGGTGACGCGCGCGTCGCGGCAGGCCGGGGCGATGCGGTGACCGATACCGCCGTCACGCAGACCATCCTCCGCACTGACCGTCAGACGGTGCCGGGCCGCCAGCGCGGTCAGGGCGGGATGGACCGGATGGACCCAGCCCGGATCGGCCACGGTGACCCCGACCCCGTGCTCTTCCAGCAGGGCAGCTGCCGCAAGGCAGGGCCCGGCGAGCGGCCCGACGGGCACGAGCAGGACATCCAGCGGCCGGTAGACGCCGCGGTGCAGGACGTCGATGCCGTCCATACGCGCTACGGCGGCGATGTCCGCACCGGCGGTGCCCTTGGGGAAGCGCAGGACGGTCGGCCCGTCCTGGGCCACGGCCTGGCCCAGCAGCTCACGCAGCCGGGCCGCGTCCCGGAGAGCGGCAATACGGATACCCGGAACCACCGACAGCAGCGCCAGATCCCACATACCGTGATGACTGGGCCCGTCCGGGCCGGTGATCCCGGCCCGGTCCAGGACGAAAGTGACCGGCAGCCGGTGCAGGCCGACATCCATCAGCACCTGGTCGAAGGCCCGGTTCAGGAACGTCGCGTAGATCGCGACCACGGGATGGAAACCGCCCATCGCCAACCCCGCGGCCGAGGTGACGGCGTGCTGCTCGGCGATCCCGACGTCGAAAACCCGCCCGGGAAACTTCACCGCCAGGGAATGGAGGCCGGCCGGGCGCAGCATCGACGCCGTCACCGCCACCACCTCCTCACGGCCGGCCGCCACCTCCACCAGCGCCCGCCCGAACACCGCAGTCCCCGACGGCGCGGACACTTCCGTGCAGACCGGCACGTAGCCGGTGGCGGCATCGACCGGGCCGACGGCGTGCAGGCAGTCTGCCTCGTCCAGCTCGGCGGGCGCATACCCCTTGCCCTTGACGGTGACCGTATGCACCACCACCGGACACGCAAGCGCCCGCGCCCGGCGCAGCGCGGCCTCCACCGTGCTGATGTCGTGACCGTCCACCGGCCCGAGATAGACGAAACCCAGATCAGTGAAGACATTCCGGCCCGCCCGCAGGCCGTCTCCCTGCCGGAGGGCCGCCAGATGGCTGGCCAGGGCCCCGGTGGTGGGGGCATAGGAGCGGCCGTTGTCGTTGACCACCACGATCACCGGACGCTCCCGGGCCGCGCCGAGGTTGTTCAACGCCTCAAACGCCATGCCCCCGGTCAGGGCACCGCCCCCGATGACCGCCACCACAGCCCGATCCTGCTCTCCGGTCAGCTGGCGGGCCTTGGCCAGGCCGTCCACGTACGCCAGCGAGGTGGAGGCATGCGAGTTCTCCACGAGGTCGTGCACCGACTCCGCCCGGGACGGATACCCCGACAGGCCGCCGGCCTGCCGCAGGGTAGCGAAGGCACCGGTGCGGCCGGTGAGCATCTTGTGCACGTAAGCCTGATGACCGGTATCGAAGACCAGCGCATCCCGCGGCCAGCCGAAGACCCGGCGCAGCGCGAGGGTGAGCTCCACCACGCCCAAATTCGGCCCCAGATGCCCGCCTGTCGCGCACACCCGCTCCACCCCTAACGAGCGGATCTCCCAGGCCAGTTCAGCCAGCTGGCGTGGCCCCAGCCCCCGCAGCCACTCCCTCCCGCTCTCATCGCCCGCATCCTCACGCGAACCAGGCCGGGGACTCCCGCCCGGCAGCGGACGAGCAACATCCGGTGCGTCCATGGAAACCTGCCAGCAGAGGACAAGGACAGAGACACAGCGCAAAGCGAAGAGGGTATTCCCCTCCGGCGTGAACACCTAATCGTGGGGCGCACATTCGAAATGAGCGCGGGAAGCACACGGCGCATTTTACTCTCACTGCATAGACCTAAGGCATCAAATGCACACCCACGCGCTCCTCGTACCCCCTCGTGCGCCGTGCACCGGAGCCGTCCGGCGGACCCATGCAGGTTCAGGCTTCGCCGTTCCCGGCAACTGAGGCTCCCCCGAGATGCGGAAGGAGTTGACAGAGAGTCAGATGGGACTCATGAGAGGAAGTCTGACCATGGCTGCTCCCCGGAAGTACTCCAAGACCACGGAGTTATGGCTTGTCCGCCGCTGTCAACAGGGTCGGGGTATTTGGGAGAAGTGCCGGTCAGGGCAACGGGACTCCTGGTAGAGCGAGGAAGCCGACCAAGGTCTTCCCGCCTGGTAACTGGTTAGGTCTGTGGGGGCTGGTGGGCATGCTGGATCGCCGGGTGGCCCGGGGTTTCAGGAGGTGGTGGGTGTCCAGGGGCTGCCGCGCAT
>NZ_JOJM01000120.1 GCF_000720325.1 Streptomyces sp. NRRL B-1347 | reverse complement strand
CGCCAAGCTCACCCTCAACCCCGCCATCGCGCACGGCCTCGCGCACGAGGTCGGCTCGATCGAGACCGGCAAGCTCGCCGACATCGTGCTGTGGCGGCCCGAGTTCTTCGGCGCCAAACCGCAGCTGGTGCTGAAGGCCGGATTCCCCGCCTACGGAGTCGTCGGCGACCCGAACGCCGCGACGGACACCTGCGAACCGCTCGTCCTCGGACCGCAGTTCGGTGCCTACGGCGCGACCGCCGCCGACCTCTCCGTCGCCTTCGTCGCGCAGGCCGCCGTGGACCAGGGGAACGACCTCATGCCCACCCGCCGCCGCCGCGTCGCCGTGCGCGGCACCCGCGGCATCGGCCCCGCCGACCTGCGCCTGAACTCCCGTACGGGCGCCGTCGACGTGGACCAGCGCACCGGCCTCGTCACCCTCGACGGCGACCCGCTGCGCTCCGAGCCCGCCGACTCGGTGTCCCTCAACCGCCTGTACTTCCTCTGACGCCCGCACCCCCCAAGGACGCACCCATGACCCTGTACATGCCCCCGGAGTGGGCCCCGCACGACCGCACCTGGATGGCCTGGCCGGGACCCAACACCACCTTCCAGGACCCGGCGGACCTGGACGCGTCGCGCCGGGCCTGGGCGGCCGTCGCCCGTGCCGTGCGCCGCTTCGAGCCCGTCACCATGGTGTGCGGCCCCGGCCAGAGCGCGTCCGCCGCTGAACTCCTCGGCCCGGACGTGGACGTGGTCGAGCGGGAGCTCGACGACGCCTGGATGCGCGACATCGGCCCCACCTTCGTGCGCGACACCGCCACCGGCGGCCTGGCCGCCGTGGACTGGGTGTTCAACGGCTGGGGCGCCCAGGAGTGGGCCAGCTGGGAGCACGACGCGAAGATCGCCCGGCACGTCGCGGACCTCGCGGGCGCCCCCGTGCACGCCTCGCCGCTCGTCAACGAGGGCGGCGGCATCCACGTCGACGGCGAGGGCACCGTGCTGCTCACCGAGACCGTGCAGCTCGGCCCCGAGCGCAACCCCGGCTGGACCAAGGAGCGGGTCGAGGCCGAGATCCATGCGCGCCTCGGCACCACCGA
This sequence comes from Streptomyces sp. NRRL B-1347, assembly GCF_000720325.1. Lineage (GTDB taxonomy): Bacteria > Actinomycetota > Actinomycetes > Streptomycetales > Streptomycetaceae > Streptomyces. Next base: position 8,569 of record NZ_JOJM01000120.1, on the reverse strand, counting down.
GGCGATCTGGCTGCCGCGCGGCCTCACCGCCGACTACCCCGGCCACGGCTTCGGCACCCTCGGCCACGTCGACATCGTGGCCGCCTTCGCCGCGCCCGGCGTCGTCCTCGTGCACGGCCAGCAGGACCCGGCCCACCCGGACTTCGAGGTCAGCAAGGAGGTCGCGGGCCTGCTGCGAGGGCGCACGGACGCCCGCGGCCGCGCCCTGGAAGTCGTCGAGGTGCCCGCGCCCACCGTCCTCGCCGACGACGAGGGCTGGGTCGACTACTCGTATATCAACCACTACCTGTGCAACGGCGGCGTCGTCCTCTGCGGCTTCGACGACCCCCGCGACGAGCTCGCCGCGGGCATCTTCCGGCGCCTTTTCCCGCGCCGCACGGTCACGCTCGTCGACGCCCGTACGATCTTTGCCGGAGGCGGCGGCATTCACTGCGTCACCCAGCAGCAGCCAAGGATCTGACGGCAGGAGCACCACGTGGCCGAAGCGAGCCCCGCGCGCGGCGCGCGCAGGAACGCGCCACCGCGCGAAGACGTCCTCGCCGCGGCCATGGAGATGATCGCCGAGCGCGGCCTGGAGAAGCTCACCATGGCCGCGCTCGGCCGCGAGGTCGGCATGAGCAGCGGCCACCTCCTCTACTACTTCGGCTCCAAGGACGAGCTGCTCCTGCGCACCCTGGAGTGGAGCGAGGGCCGGCTCGGCGCCCGGCGGCGGCAGCTGCTCGCCCAGGACGCCCCGGCCCGCGCGCGCCTGGACGCCTACGTCGACCTGTACGTCCCCAAGGGCCACCGCGACCCGCACTGGACGCTCTGGCTCGAAGTGTGGAACCGCTCGCTCAACGCCGACGCGGGCGGCCGCGACCGGCAGGCCGCCATCGAGGGCGCCTGGCACCGCGACCTGGTGGCGCTGCTCGCCGAGGGCGTCTCGCACGGCGAGTTCCGCACGGTCGACCCCGACCGGGTCGCGACCCGCCTGCGGGCGCTGCTCGACGGCCTGAGCATCCATCTGGCGATCGGCCTGCGCGGCACGGACCGGCCCCAAGTCCTGGAGCACGCACGGGAGTTCACCGACCAGACGCTGGGCCCCCGACCGGTCGCGGACGCTTGACGGGCCGTCCAGGTTGTACGCGTTCCGGCTGATTGACCCCCGCGCCCGGCGTGCGCTTGCATCCGATGGGCCCCTGGCACCGGGCCGGGAGCCCCTGCCTTCCGGGGGGAACGCATGGACCGAGACCAGCGGAAGAAGAGACGCGGCCGAGCCGCACGGGCGGCGGGCACCGGCGCCGTCGCCGCGTTACTCGTGGCCGCGGCCCTGCCCGCGGCCGTCGCCGCACCGGCCGGTGGGTCCGCACCGGCGCCGCACGCACCGGCGGGGGCCGCCGGGGCCACGCGGCTGATCAGCGCCGCCGTCGACGGCGGCGCGGCGAACGGCCCCTCCGGCTCCCCGGTGGTGAGCGCCGACGGCCGGGTCGCCGCCTTCACCTCGCAGGCGAGCAACCTCGTCCGGGGCGACACCAACGACCGGGCCGACCTGTTCGTCCGCGATCTGCGCCGGGGCAGGACCCAACGCGTCGTGGACCCCCTCGGCGAGCTCTCCTCGCCCGCGCTCAGCGCCGACGGCCGCTACCTCGCCTACACGGCGCAGGACGGCGACATCACCGCCGTCGTCGTGCGGGACCTGCGCACGGGCGGCACCGAGCGCGCCGACGTCGACCTGCCGATGCCGTTCGAGAGCGGCTACACGCCCGCGCTCTCCGCGGACGGCCGCACGGTCGTCTTCACCGTCGACGACACCGACCACACCACCACCGGCGCCCAGGCCGTCTACGTGCGCGACCTGCGCGACCGGCGCACCGAGCGCGTCAGCTTCCCCGTCGACGGCGAGGAGGGCTTCCGCGGCTTCCGCGCCCCGACGATCAGCGCCGACGGCCGGACGGTGGCCTACCAGGCCGTGCGCGGCACCCCGCCGCGCGGCGACTGGTCCGACCTCTACGTCCACGACCGCGACACCGGCGGCGAGACCCAGGCCGACACCCCGTACGACGGCAGCCCCGCGGACGGCGCCGCCACCGGCCCGCTGCTCAGCGCGGACGGCGACACGCTGGTCTTCAACTCCGGCGCCGCCAACCTGGTCCCGGGCGACGACCCCAACGACAGCGTCAACCCGTTCGTGCGCGACCTGCGCACCGGCAGGGTCACCCGCGTCGACGCGGTCCTGCCCGGACCGCAAGGCGTGCTGTCCGTCGACGGGGTCTCCGCCGACGGCTCGAAGCTGCTGCTCGACACCTGGCCGGTCCTCACCGTCGACGACGCCGAGTTCGTCCGCGACCTGCGCACGGGCGCCGACAAGCTGGTGTCGCCGGACAAGGACGGCAAGCCCGCGAACGCCGTGGACGCCCGCATGGACGCCCGCGCCCGGACGGTCGTCTTCACCGGCTTCGACGGCGAGCGCTTCGTGGCCGGGGACACCAACGGCTTCCCGGACGTGTTCGTCCGGCACACCCGATGACACGGCCGCACCGGACCCAGACCCAGACCCACGCCCAGACCCAGGGGGAATCCACCATGCGCGGACCCGCCGCACGTGTCCTGGCGGCCGTACTCGTCGCCGCCCTCGGGGCGCCGGCCGCCGCGGCCGAGGCCCCGCAGGGGAAGCCGCGGACCGAGCGCGTGAGCACGGCGAGCGACGGGGCACAGCTCGACCGCGGCTCGCTGAACGCGGCCGTCAGCGCCGACGGCCGGTACGTGGCCTTCGCCACGAAGGCGTCCCTCTTCCGGGGCTGCGAGCAGCAGACGTACGTGTGCCTCGCCGTGAAGGACCGGGCCACGGGCGAGCTCACCAGGATCGAGGGCGGCGGCGGCCTCGACTGGGGCCCGCCCGTGCTCAGCGGCGACGGCCGCTACGTCGGCCACACCGCGGGCACCAAGGGCCCGTCGGCCCACGTCTACGACCGGGCGGCGGGGAAGAGCACCTTCGTGGCGTCGGCCGCCCGCATCCAGGCGATCACCCCCGACGGCCGGTACGTCCTCTACGTCTCGGGCGACGACCGCTTCGTCACCGACCGGTACGTGTACGTACGGGACATGGTCACGGGCACCGCCGAACGGGTCGAGGGCGACGAGAGCACCACCCGCTTCGGCGCGGCGGCCCTGAGCGCGGACGGCAGGTTCGTGGCCTACCAGGAGAAGGGCGCGGGGCCCGAGGGCGACGACGTCTTCGTCGAGGACCGCACCACCGGCGAGCGGGTGCGGGCCGACGAGGGCCTGGGGAACAGCGACAGGGGGTTCGTCCGGATCAGCGGCGACGGCCGCCGCGTCCTGTTCGTCGCCGGGGGCAGGACGTACCAGTACGACGTGCGCGGGCGCACGGCCCGGCAGATCGCCGACACGCCCGCGCGGTCCGCGAGCGGGGACGCGCGGTACGTCGTCCTCGCGGCGGGCACCGACGGGGAACAGGCCGACGGGGAACAGGCCGACGCGGAGCAGCTCGTCCTGCTCGACGTCCGTACGGGCCGCCGCACGGCGCTCGCGCCCGGCGAGACCCGCGCCGGAGCGGTCACCGTCACTGCCGACGGCCGCCGGGTGGTGTTCACCTCGACCGCGTCCGACCTGGTGCCGGACGACACCAACGGCACGTCCGACGTGTTCGTGCGCCGCGTCCGCTGACGCCCGATCCGGTGAGGGGGCCGCGAACGGCGTGTCGGACGTGCCCCCACGCGCCCCCGGGGCGAACAGTCGTCCCGGCAACCAAGAGCGCCCGTACGGCAGTCCTTACCGACACCGGCTCCGCGGGTGCCGGACACGCACTCTCATCACACGGGGGATCCGAACCATGCAGCACAGCACCAAGCGCGCCGCCCTGGCCGCAGCGGTCGTCGTCGCGGCGGTCACGGCGACCGCCCTGCCCGCCGCCTCCGCGGCGCCCGCCGCGCCGCGCACGGCCGGCGCGAGCGTCACGCCCGGCGGCACGGCGGGCAACGCCGCCGTCTCGGCCGCGGTGATCAGCCGCGACGGCAAGGTCGTCGCCTTCGACTCGGAGGCGAGCGACCTGGTGGCCGGGGACACAGGCGGCCGCTCCGACGTGTTCGTCCGCACCCTGGCCACCGGCAGGACCGAGCGCGTCGCGCTGCCGGGCCGCCAGCTCCGCAGCCCGTCGCTCAGCGGCGACGGCCGCTACGTCGCCGTCATCACCGCCCCCGCCGGTGACTACGGCGCGTCCGACGTACGCCTGTACGACCGCACGACCAAGAAGTTCCAGCGCCTGGACGTGGAGCTGCCCACCGGCTTCGACGGCACGGGCGCGGGCACCGTCGCGCTCACCCCGGACGCCCGCTACGCCGCCTTCGACACCCGGCAGCGCGAGGGCTCCGACGGCCAGGTCGTGTTCCTGCGCGACCGGAAGAAGAAGACCACCGAGCGGATCAGCCACCCCAACCCCGGCTGGGAGCCGCGCTCCGCGCACTCCCCGACGGTCAGCGACGACGGCCGCAAGGTCGTCTACGCGCACAACTACACCAACGGCCCGCGGGGCGACGACTGGAGCGACGTGTGGCTGCACGACCGCGCCACCGGCCGCCGCACCCAGGTCGACCGCTCCCACGACGGCTCGAAGACCGAGAAGGAGTCCCTCGAACCGTCTCTGAGTGGCGACGGCCGCAAGGTCGTCTTCGAGTCCCGCGACACCCACCTCGTCCCGAACGACGACGACAAGGCCTGGAACGTCTTCGTCCACGACCTCGCGTCCGGCCGGAACCAGCGCGTCCACGGCACCCAGGGCGGCCCCGGCGCGGCCTACACCCGGGCCCCCGCCATCAGCGCCGACGGCCGCCGCCTCACCTATATGACGGAGGTGAAGGAGCCCGGCAGCCAGTACGGCACCGAAACGCCCGTCTACGTACGCGACCTGAAGACCGGCCGGACGGTCCTCGTCACCCCCGACGCCACGGGCGGCACGGCCTCGGCGAAGGTCACCCCGGGCGCGATCTCGGCGAACGGCAAGCGCGTCGCGTTCCTCTCGGCGGACGCGGGCCTGCTGCCGGGCGACACCAACGACGGCTACGACGCGTTCGTGCGCTACCTCCGCTGAGCGGAACCCGCCTTACGAGCGGAAGCCCGCCCCCGAGCGGCACCCGCCCCGCCAGGACACTGTCCAGCGGGGCGACCGCATCGTGAGACGGCCGTTCAAGTACGGCGCGGCGTATGGCAGGCTGAGCCCATGCTTACCGCCGTGATTATGGGCAGCAGGCGCGCCGGTCCGCAGTGACCGCCCCCGTACGACCGTACGGGGCGGCACCGTCTTCGATCCGCGCGCAGACCTCTCGCACCCGCGAGGGGTTTTTTGTTTTCCGGCCCACCCCAGTCGGACGAACGTGGCGCGAGGGATCATGAGGATGGTGGAGCCGGTCATCCGGTAGACCGAGATCCGACACAGGAGCCAGAAAGATGACGACGGAAACCAGCCAGCCCGACGATTCGTTCCACGTGTTCGACACCACGCTGCGCGACGGCGCGCAGCGTGAGGGCATCAATCTGACCGTCGCGGACAAGCTGACCATCGCCCGGCATCTGGACGACTTCGGGGTGGGCTTCATCGAAGGCGGCTGGCCCGGCGCCAACCCGCGCGACACCGAGTTCTTCGCCCGCGCCGCGGCGGAGGTCAGCTTCAAGAACGCCCAGCTCGTCGCGTTCGGCGCCACCCGTCGCGCGGGCGGCAAGGCCGCCGAGGACCCGCAGGTCAAGGCGCTCCTCGACTCCGGAGCCCCGGTGATCACGCTGGTCGCCAAGTCCCACGACCGGCACGTCGAACTCGCCCTGCGCACCACGCTCGACGAGAACGTGGAGATGGTCCGCGACACCGTCTCCTACCTGCGCGGGCAGGGCCGCCGCGTCTTCGTCGACTGCGAGCACTTCTTCGACGGCTACCGCGCCAACCCCGAGTACGCCAAGGCGGTCGTGCGGGCCGCGCACGAGGCGGGCGCGGACGTCGTGGTCCTGTGCGACACCAACGGCGGCATGCTTCCCGCCCAGGTGCAGGCCGTGGTCGCCACCGTCGCCGCAGACACCGGGGCCCGGCTCGGCATCCACGCCCAGGACGACACCGGCTGCGCGGTCGCCAACACCCTCGCCGCCGTCGACGCGGGCGCCACCCACGTCCAGTGCACCGCCAACGGCTACGGCGAGCGCGTCGGCAACGCCAACCTCTTCCCGGTCGTCGCCGCCCTGGAGCTGAAGTACGGCAAACAGGTGCTGCCCGAGGGCGCGCTGCGCGAGATGACCCGGGTCTCGCATGCCATCGCCGAGGTCGTGAACCTCACCCCCGCCACCCACCAGCCCTACGTCGGCGTCTCGGCCTTCGCGCACAAGGCGGGCCTGCACGCCTCCGCGATCAAGGTCGACCCGGACCTCTACCAGCACATCGACCCCGAGCTCGTGGGCAACCGCATCCGCATGCTGGTCTCCGACATGGCGGGCCGCGCCTCCATCGAGCTCAAGGGCAAGGAGCTGGGCGTCGACCTCCGCGGCGACCGCGACCTGGTCGCCCGGGTCGTGGACCGCGTCAAGGAGCGCGAGCTCAAGGGCTACACGTACGAAGCGGCCGACGCGTCCTTCGAGCTGCTTCTGCGGGCGGAGGCCGAGGGGCGCTCGCGGTGCTACTTCCGCACCGAGTCCTGGCGCGCGATCGTCGAGGACCGGCCCGACGGCTCGCACGCCAACGAGGCCACCGTGAAGGTGTGGGCCAAGGGCGAGCGCATCGTGGCGACGGCGGAGGGCAACGGCCCCGTCAACGCCCTCGACCGGGCCCTGCGCGTCGCCCTCGAGCGGATGTACCCGGAGCTGGCCAAGCTGGAGCTGGTGGACTACAAGGTCCGCATCCTGGAAGGCAAGCACGGCACGACGTCCACCACCCGCGTGCTCATCTCCACCTCGGACGGCGACGGCGAGTGGTCGACCGTCGGCGTCGCGGACAACGTGATCGCCGCGTCCTGGCAGGCCCTGGAGGACGCCGTCACCTACGGCCTGCTCAAGGCCGGGGTCGAGCCCGCCGAGTAGCCGCGGGGGCACGTTCGCGCCCGGGCTGGGTTAGCGTGAAGTATGAGGCCCACCAGACAGGCGGCGTCGCGGCTGACCGTCATCCTGTCCGGACTGCTCCTGGCCCTGGGCGCCACGCTCGCGCCCCCGGCCCGGGCCGCCACGGACGTCGAGACGGTGGCCGACGCCTTGCGCGAGAACCCGGTGTACGTCGACGGGGCGGCGGCGTCCCAGCTCTCCCGAGCCGACGCCGACGCCCTCGCCGACAAGATCAAGAAGGCCGACAAGCCGGTCTTCGTCGCCGTGCTCCCGGAGTCGTTCCCGAAGCAGGACCTGTTCCGGAACCTGCGGACGGCGACGGGGGTCACGGGCGTGTACGCGATCCGGCTCGGCGACGCCTTCGACGCCAAGGCCGACAGCGCGGCCCTGTCGGGCAACGCCGTGGCGAACCTGTCCTCGCTGGTCCGCGGCGAGCCCGCGAAACAGCAGCTCAACGACTTCGTGGACCGGGCGCTCACCCAGACGTCGGGCAGCGCGCCCGCCTCCTGGGGCGACACCGGCACCGGCGACGGCGCCCCCGTCGGAGCGCTGATCGGCATCGGCGCGGTGGTCGCCGCGGGCGGCGCGGGCGCCTACGCGCTGGCCCGCAACCGGCGCCGCAAGCGCGCCGAGGAGGAGGGCGCGGCCCTGGAGAAGCTGCGCGTCGTCGTCGACGAGGACATCACCGCCTTCGGCGAGGAACTGGACCGGCTCGACTTCCACCCCGCCGAGGCCGGCGCCGACGACGCCATGCGCGCCGACTACGAGCGGGCGCTCGACGCGTACGAGAAGGCGAAGTCCTTCATGGCCGCAGCCGAGCGGCCCGAGCAGGTCAGGGCCGTCACGCAGGCCCTGGAGGACGGCCGTTTCTCGCTGGCCCTGCTCGCCGCGCGCCGCGAGGGCCGCCCGCTGCCCGAGCGGCGGCCGCCGTGCTTCTTCGACCCCCGCCACGGCCCCTCCGTGAAGGACGCCGAGTGGACTCCGGCGGGCGGCACGTCCCGCGAGGTGCCGGTGTGCGCGGCCGACGCGGTGCGCCTCGCCGACGGCGACGACCCGATGACCCGCACCGTCACCACCGACACCGGCGAACGCCGCCCCTACTGGGAGGCGGGCCCGGCCTACGGCCCCTGGGCGGGCGGCTACTTCGGCGGCGGCCTGCTCCCCGCCCTCCTCGTCGGCACGCTGCTCGGCTCGGCCCTCTCGTCCCCGGCGTACGCCGCGTCGGCGGGCGTGCCGACGGCCGATGGCGGCGACGTCACGGGCGCGGACTTCGACGCGGGCGACTTCGGGGGAGGCGGGGACTTCGGCGGGGGCGGGGACTTTGGGGGAGGGTTCTAGGTGTATTGACCCGCAGGGTTGTTTACGCGGGTGATGGGTGGGTGGCCGCCGAGTGCGGTGTGGCAGCGGTGGTGGTTGTAGGTGTGCAGGAAGTCTGCCAGGGCGTCGGTGCGTTCGGTGTTGCTGGTGTAGGGCCGCAGGTAGGCCCATTCATCGAGCAGGGTGC
>NZ_JOJM01000119.1 GCF_000720325.1 Streptomyces sp. NRRL B-1347 | reverse complement strand
GGCACGCTGTTGAGTTCTCAAGGAACGGACGCTTCCTTTGTACTCACCCTCTCGGGCTTTCCTCCGGGCGCTTCCCTTCGGTATTTCGTGTTTCCAACCTTACCAGATCTGCTTTCCGTTCCGTTCCCGGTTCGGATTTCATTTCCGGTGGCCGTTGGAGGGCCTTTGCCTTTCGGCGTGGTCACTACTTTAGCGGATCCTCCCGGCGACTCATAATCGAGTCTGCGGATTCGAATTTCGGCATGCGGACATGCGAAATAAGACCCCGCGAAGGGGAAGTCGTAGGTAGTGGTTGGCCGCTTCCGGCTGCAGGCTGATTGCCGTACCCGGGTCAAGCGGCTCGGGCTACATTACGGACGTGCCAACGCCACGTCAAGTTCGGCGACGGCGGGGCGTATGGGCCCGATAAGGGCTGACTGTGGGGTCGTTGGCCTCCCAGAAGCGCCACGGGTGGACGCTGCCCTCGCCGCCGACTCCGGTTCGGGGACCGCTCTTGACCTGGTCGGGGTGGGTGGGTATCCCCGTGAGAATGCTGAGGGGTGCCTCGGGGCCGGCGCAGACGTCGGTGCCGTTGAGGGCGCGGTCCACGTCGAGGGCCGTGGCCAGGCGCGCGGGGCCTTTGGCCAGTTCCTTGTCGTTTCGGGCCGAGAGTCGACGTTTGCGGGCCAGTGCGGCACCTTCGACGACCTCCCCCGCGCGCAGCAGCACCCCGCTCGCGGCGCCCTCCGGGCCGCACACGAAGTTGAGGCAGTGCCACATGCCGTAGGTGAAGTACACGTACGCGTAGCCGGGCGGGCCGAACATCACGTCGTTGCGAGCGGTGCGGCCCCGATAGGCGTGCGAGCCCGGGTCCGCCTCCCCCGCGTACGCCTCGACCTCTGTCAGGCGCAGCTCGATCGGGCCGTCCGGCGAGTTGCGCACGAGGACGCGGCCGAGCAGGTCGGGGGCCACCTCGAGGACGGGTCGGTCGAAGAACTCTCGGGGCAGGGGCGTACGGTCAGGTCCCGCGATCATGGCGTACGAGCGTAGTGCACCGGATGTGTGCGGGTTCCGCGCGGAGGGCCGGCGGAACCTGGTCCGGGGGCCTTCTCGCGGCGAACGTGAGAGCGCAAGGGTGAGAGCGCGGAACCACAGACGCGCTGGTCGCGTTTGTACGGATCGAAGTCGACGATCCATCGAACGAATCAAGCCACAGGCAGGGTCCTGGGGAGGAGAGTCATGGGGTTCAAGAAGCTCCTTGCGAGTCTCGGTGCCGGCGGTGCGTCCGTCGAGACGGTGCTGACCGAGGCCAACGTGGTGCCGGGCGGTGTCGTCCAGGGCGAGGTGCGCATCCAGGGCGGCTCCGTCGACCAGCAGATCGAGGGACTGGCCGTGGGTCTGCAGGCCCGGGTCGAGGTCGAGGGCAACGACCAGGAGTTCAAGCAGGACGTCGAGTTCACCAAGCAGCGCCTCGGCGGTGCCTTCGAGCTGAAGGCGAACGCGGTGCACGCGGTGCCGTTCGGCCTCGACATTCCCTGGGAGACGCCGATCACCCACTTCGCCGGGCGCGAGCTGCACGGCATGAACATCGGTGTGACGACGGAGCTGGCGATCGCCCGCGCCGTGGACTCCGGTGACCTTGACCCGATCCACGTGCACCCGCTGCCCGCGCAGCAGGCCGTCCTGGACGCCTTCGGGCAGCTGGGCTTCCGCTTCAAGAGCGCCGACATGGAGAAGGGCCACATCCGCGGCACGCGGCAGAAGCTGCCGTTCTACCAGGAGATCGAGTTCTTCCCGCCGGAGCAGTACCGCGGTCTGAACCAGGTGGAGCTGAGCTTCGTCGCCGACGACCGCGAGATGGACGTCGTCCTGGAGATGGACAAGAAGCCCGGCCTGTTCAGCGAGGGCAGCGACTCCTACAAGTCGTTCACGGTCGGCCTCCACGACTTCCAGGGCACGGACTGGGCCGCGTACCTCAACGCGTGGCTGTCCGAGGTCGGCAGCCGCCGCAACTGGTTCTGAGGCCTAGGCTCGTCAGCGCGGGCGGTCGCCGTGATCGTGGGTGATCGCCCGCGCTGGAGAACCGTTGTCCGTACTGATCCATCAGTAGCGATCAGTCTGTACCGATCAGGAGGTGCCTACGTGGCCGAGGTCAACAGGCCGCCGCTGCCGCACGACTTCCACCCGCCCGTGCCGTCGTTCACGGTCGCGAGCGCGGACTTCGAGGCGGGCGCGACGCTGCCGGACGCCCAGGTGTACGCGGCCGGGAACACGTCGCCGCAGCTGCGGTGGGAGGGCTTCCCGCCGGAGACGAAGAGCTTCGCCGTGACGTGCTTCGACCCGGACGCCCCCACGGGGAGCGGCTTCTGGCACTGGGTCGTGTTCGACATCCCGGCCTCGGTGACCGAGCTGCCGACCGGTGCGGGCAGCGGCAAGTTCGAGGGGCTGCCCGACGGCGCGGTCCAGGTGCGCAACGACTACGGGACGCAGGACTTCGGAGGTGCCGCCCCGCCGCCCGGTGACCCGGCGCACCGCTATGTGTTCACCGTGTACGCGGTCGACCAGGAGAAGCTGGGGCCCGACGCGGCCGCCACGCCCGCCGTGGTCGGCTTCAACCTGCGGTTCCACACGCTCGCGCGGGCGCACGTGGTCGCCGAGTACGCGGCGCTCGCGGAGGACTGACACCCGCCGACCGTTCATTGAACGTTTGCCCGCCCCTGGTCTTGGAAGTGATCAGGGGCGGGCATCTTTTATTGCGTTGTCCATCCCGGCGCGCCCGGCCAGAGTTGATCCAAGCCCGCCACGGGGGTGGGCGGGTGCACACGGGAGGTGGGCGAGATGCGAGACACGCTGGTCCTGAACGCGAGCTTCGAACCACTGTCGACGGTGACGCTGAACCGAGCCGTCGTGCTTGTCCTCCAGGACAAGGCCGTCGTGGAGCACGCCCACCCCGGCCTGCGGATGCGCGCCGCCGATGTGGTCCTCCCGGTGCCCCGGGTGATCAGGCTCTGCCGGTACGTACGCGTGCCGTTCCGAAGACGTGCTCCGTGGTCACGGCGCGGGGTGCTGGTGCGCGACCGGCACCGGTGCGCGTACTGCGGCAGGCGCGCGACGACCGTGGACCACGTGGTGCCCCGGTCCCAGGGCGGTGCGGACAGCTGGCTGAACACGGTGGCGTCGTGCGCGCTCGACAATCACCGCAAGGCGGACCGGACGCCGGAGCAGGCGGGGATGCCGCTGCTGCGGGAGCCGTTCGAGCCGACGCCCGCCGACGCGATGCTGCTCACGCTCGGGCGTGAGGACCTGGAGGCACTGCCCGACTGGCTGTCACAGCCCGCCGCCTGACCGCAGGTACGACGTTGGGGCCGCACCCTTCGAAGGGTGCGGCCCCAACGTCGTACCGTACGCGCGTCAGTCGATGGGCGGCTGTTCGCGGCGCTCCACGCCGCCCGAGGACTTGGCGGCGGGGCCGCCGCCGGAGATCGGGCCGAAGTTGCCGAGCGCGCCGCCGAGGCCCTTGAGGGCGTCGCCGATCTCGCTGGGCACGATCCAGAGCTTGTTGGCATCGCCCTCGGCGATCTTCGGGAGCATCTGGAGGTACTGGTAGGACAGCAGCTTCTGGTCGGGGTCGCCCGCGTGGATGGACTCGAAGACCGTGCGGATCGCCTGGGCCTCGCCCTCGGCGCGCAGGGCCGCGGCCCTGGCCTCGCCCTCGGCGCGCAGGATCGCGGACTGCTTCTCACCCTCGGCGCGCAGGATCTCCGACTGACGGACACCCTCGGCCTGGAGGATCGCGGCGCGCTTGTCGCGGTCGGCGCGCATCTGCTTCTCCATCGAGTCCTGGATGGAGGTGGGCGGCTCGATGGCCTTCAGCTCGACGCGGTTGACGCGGATGCCCCACTTGCCGGTGGCCTCGTCGAGGACGCCGCGCAGCGCCGCGTTGATCTCCTCGCGGGAGGTCAGGGTCCGCTCCAGGTCCATGCCACCGATGATGTTGCGCAGGGTGGTGACGGTGAGCTGCTCGATCGCCTGGATGTAGCTGGCGACCTCGTACGTCGCGGCGCGGGCGTCGGTGACCTGGTAGTAGATGACGGTGTCGATGTTCACGACCAGGTTGTCCTGGGTGATCACCGGCTGCGGCGGGAAGGGCACGACCTGCTCGCGCAGGTCGATGCGGTTGCGGATGGAGTCGATGAACGGGACGACGATGTTCAGGCCCGCGTTCAGGGTGCGGGTGTAGCGGCCGAAGCGCTCCACGATGGCGGCGCTGGCCTGCGGGATGACCTGGATCGTCTTGATCAGGGCGATGAAGACCAGCACCACCAGAATGATCAGGACGATGATGATTGGTTCCATCGTGGTTCCCCACTACCCTTCGTGCTTCGGCGGTTCCGGAAGATCTTGGCGATCTCGCTGCGAGTCTCTCAGAACGCCGCCTGCCCCGTAGGGGGTTCCGATCACCCGGCGGCGTCACCTGAAGGCCTGACGGACGGCTTCGCGCCGTCACATCACGACGGCGGTCGCTCCGTCGATCTCGACGACGTCCACCTGCTGGCCGACCTCGAAGGTCTGCTCGGTGTCGAGCGAGCGCGCCGACCAGACGTCACCGGCGAGCTTGATGCGTCCGCCGGAGGCGTCCACCCGCTCCAGGACGACCGCGGATCTGCCCTTCAAGGCGTCGATGCCACTGGCCAGTTCGGGCCGCTGGGAGCGGTGCCGGGCCGCGATCGGCCGTACGACCGCGATCAGGGCGACGGAGACGGCGACGAAGACGATTGTCTGCGCCACGGCTCCGCCCCCGACGGCCGCGGTCGCCGCGGCGGCCACCGCGCCGACGGCGAGCATGCCGAACTCCGGCATCGCGGTCATTACCAGCGGGATTCCCAGGCCGACCGCGCCGATCAGCCACCACACCCATGCGTCGATGTCCACATAATCATGGTAGGGCCGCGACTCCCGTTACGGACAGGGCGTGCCGGGTCAGCCGAGCGGCAGGCCCTGCGCGGTCCAGCGGTCGCCCCGCTGCTCGACGACCAGCGGCAGGCCGAAGCAGAGGGAGAGGTTGCGCGAGGTCAGTTCGAGCTCCAGCGGGCCCGCGGCGAGGACCTTGCCCTGGCGGATCATCAGGACGTGTGTGAAGCCCGGGGCGATCTCCTCGACGTGATGCGTGACCATGATCATCGAGGGGGCGATGGGGTCGCGGGCGAGCCGGCCGAGGCGGCGCACGAGGTCCTCGCGGCCGCCGAGGTCGAGACCGGCGGCGGGCTCGTCGAGGAGCAGCAGCTCGGGGTCGGTCATCAGGGCGCGGGCGATCAGGGTGCGCTTGCGCTCGCCCTCCGAGAGGGTGCCGAACTTCCGGTCCAGGTAGTCGCTCATGCCGAGGCGGTCGAGGAAGGCGCGGGCGCGCTGCTCGTCGATGTCCTCGTAGTCCTCCTGCCAGCCCGCCGTCATGCCGTACGCGGCGGTGAGGACGGTCTGCAGGACGGTCTGGCCCTTCGGCAGCTTGTCGGCCATGGCCATGCCCGCCATGCCGATGCGCGGGCGCAGCTCGAACACGTCGACCTTGCCGAGCTGTTCGCCGAGGACGGTGGCGGTGCCCTTGCTCGGGAAGAGGTAGCTGGACGCCACGTTGAGGAGGGTGGTCTTGCCCGCCCCGTTCGGGCCGAGGATGACCCAGCGCTCCCCCTCCTTGACCGACCAGGAGACCTGGTCCACCAGAGCCCGGCCCTCGCGGACCACGGATACGTCCTTAAGCTCCAGTACTTCGCTCATGAGCGCGGTCTCTCCCATTGCAGTCTCGGCTGTCGCGGCGTCAGTGGACTCTGTGGACGCAGCCCCCGGATAAAACCTACGCCACTGGCCGAGCGTTCCCGTGCTGAGGCTGGTCCTTAGGCTGTGTGCATGCTCTCGGAACCACGCTCAGGACGCTTGGCCGCATGGGGAAATGCCCTTTTGGCCGGACTTGTTTCGCCGGATGACGCGGTGCACGCGATCGTGGACGACGACGCGGTGCACCGGGTCGAGGGGCTGCCGGGGGAGCCGGCGCCCGTCGGTCTGACGCTCGCGCTCGGACGGCTGCGGGGGCTCGGGGTGACCGGCCTCCGGGTGGCGCTGCCGGTGCCGGGCCATCCGCTCGGGCTGAGCGGGCCGCCCGCCTTCAACGAGCGGGCCCTTGAGGCCGAGGAGGCCGTCGTCGCGTCCGGCGCGCCGTACGGTCTCGTGCCGGAGGTGTACGAGGCGGGCCCCGAGAACGCGGCGGCCGCCGAGGACGTCCACGTGGAGGTCGTGTGGCACTGCCTGCCGGTGCGGGAGGCGCCGCCCGCCGACGTGCCGTCGCTCGGCGAGGCGGAGCGGGAGCTCGCGGAGGCGATGCGGGAGGCCACGCGGGTTCTCTCCCGGCTCGACGTGGCAGCTTCGGGGCCGCTCGCCGAGGCGGCGCTCGACGCCTATCGGGCGCGGGCGGACCGGGGGCGCGAGCTGCTCGCGCCGGGGTATCCGCCGCGCGCGGTGCGGGTGTTGGAGCTGGCGCAGCGCGTGGGCCTGCTGGTGTCGATGGCCTACGACCACGGGCACGGCGGGGCCGTGAGCGCGTCGGAGATGGCCGCGCGGGCCGCGGCGCTTCAGCCGGTGGAGCGGACGGCCCGGCGGGCGCAGGTCGCCGCGTACAACTCGTACGTCGAGGTGCTTGAGGGCGGGCGGGGGTAGTCCGGCCCGCCCGCTGGCCCGCCGCTGCCGGGGCGCCTGTGGGGCTGCCTACCGGGGCGCCTGTGAGGGTGCCTTCCGGGGCGTCAGGGGGGCGGACGCGCGGGACCCCGCGGACCTGTGGTCCGCGGGGTCCAGTGCCCGTGGGTGTCGCGCGTCAGTGGTTCGCCGACTGGTTGCCGAACGCGGGGTTCAGGATGCCGACCACATTCGCGCTGTTGCCGGTGGCGTTCACCGGGATGTGGACCGGGGCCTGCACGAGGTTGCCGGAGCCGACGCCCGGGGAGTTCTTGGCGTTGCCGTCGGCGTGGGCGTCGGTGGCGGAGGCGGCTCCGGCGGAGGCGCCCGCGGCGAGACCGGCGACGGCTACGGCCAGGGCGGCCTTCTTGGCGATGCTCATGGGTGTGTTCCTTCTGGTGGCGCTGGTGGGCGGGGGCCCCGGCCCTGGGGCCGGGGCTGTGCTGGGCGACGCGACGCGCGCGGCCTGGGGGGGGGTGGGCCGCGCGCGGGCGGTCAGACGTTCTCGCAGACGTTCCCGAAGGTGGGGTTCAGGATGCCGACGACGCTGACGCTGTTGCCGCAGGCGTTGACCGGGACGTGCACCGGGGCCTGGATCTGGTTGCCGGAGACGACGCCCGGGGAGTTCTTGGCGTTGCCGTTGGCGTCGGCGCCGCCGTGGGCGGAAGCCATACCGGCACCGGCGACCAGCAGGCCACCCGCCATCATCGTGATGGCCGCGGCCTTCTTCACGTTCTTCACTGCTGAAACCCTCCTAGCGGAAGCTGCGGCTGAAGCGCCGCAGCACGCACTGGAGAACGGCCGCGCACCGCGGGGGATGCGCCATCCGGGGGACATCCACACGACGGTATGAATCTCAGCCCGGAACGCGACGGTCCGTACTGACCGCCCCCGGTGTGCGCCCGGGGCGCTCACCGCCCCGGCGCGCCAAGGGGCATCAGCCCGCCACGCCGTGGCGCACGGCCCAGAGCGCGGCCTGGGTGCGGTCCGCGAGGTCGAGCTTCATGAGGATGTTCGACACGTGCGTCTTGACGGTCTTCTCGGAGAGCACGAGGGCGCGGGCGATCTCGCGGTTCGAACGGCCGTCCGCGATCAGGCCGAGCACCTCGCGCTCCCGCTCGGTCAGGGAGCCGCCCCTGCCCTGGGAGTGGTTGGCCTCCTCCTGGGACAGCAGGGCGCCCGCCACCTCGGGCTGGAGCAGGACGTGCCCGGCGTGCACGGAGCGGATGGCTCCGGCGAGGGCCTCGGGGTCCACGTCCTTGTAGACGTACCCGGCGGCGCCCGCGCGCAGGGCGGGCACGACGGTGCGCTGCTCGGTGAAGCTGGTGACGATGAGCACGCGCGCGGGGTTGGCCAGCTCGCGCAGCTTGCGCAGCGCGTCCACGCCGTCCATGCCGGGCATCTTGACGTCCATCAGGACGACGTCCGGCTTCAGCTCCTCGGCGCGTGCGACGCCCTCGGCGCCGTCCGACGCCTCGCCGACGACCTCGATGTCGTCCTGGATCTCCAGGAACGTCCGCAGGCCGCGGCGCACCACCTGGTGGTCGTCGACCAGGAGCACCCGGATCCGCCCTGTGACCGGGGCGGGCACCGCCCCTTCGTTCTCAGCCACCGGGAACCTCCATCTCGATCGTGGTGCCCTTGCCGGGCTCCGATGCCACGGTCAGCCGTCCGCCGACCCCGCCGGCCCGGTCCCGCATGGAGACCAGGCCCAAGTGCCGCCCGGCGCGACGCGTCGCGCGCGGGTCGAATCCCTTGCCGTCGTCCGTGACGCGCAGCACCGCGCCCGTGCCGTGCCGCTCCAGGGTGACGCTCACGCGGTCCGCCTCCGCGTGCCGCAGCGCGTTGTGCAGGGCCTCCTGGGAGACGCGCAGCATGGCTTCCTCCTGGGCCGCGGGCAGGGCGCGCACGCCGGTGCTCCCGAAGGTGACCGTGGCCGAGTGGGCGCGGTCCAGGACCTGGATGTGGGTGCGCAGGGTGGCGACCAGGCCGTCCTCGTCGAGGGCGGCGGGGCGCAGCTCCACCACCGCCGCGCGCAGCTCGTCCGCCGCCTCGGCCGCGAGCGCGGCCACCTGCTGGAGCTCGCCCTTGGCGCGGGCCGGGTCCCGGTCGACCAGGGCGGTGGCCGCCTGGGCCGTCAGGCGCAGCGAGAACAGCTTCTGGCTGACGGCGTCGTGCAGTTCGTGGGCGAGCCGGGAGCGCTCCTCGGCGATGGTCAGCTCGCGGCTGCGCTCGTACAGGCGGGCGTTGGTGAGGGCGATGGCCGCGTGCTGGGCGAGGATCGAGAGCAGTTCCTCGTCGTCCTCGTCGAAGCCGCAGCCGCCGGCGGGCTTGGAGCAGTTCTTGTTCGCCAGGAAGAGCGCGCCGAGCGTCTCGTCGCCGTACCGGATGGGCAGGCCGAGGAAGTCGGACATGTCCGGGTGGGCGGATGGCCAGCCTTCGAAGCGGGGGTCCTCGCGGACGTCGGCGAGCCGCTCCGGCTCGGCCTTCTGGAGCATCGCGGCGAGGATGCCGTGCTGGCGCGGGAGCGGTCCGATGGCCTTCCACTGCTCGTCGGTGACGCCGTCGACGACGAACTGGGCGAAGCCGCCGTGATCGTCGGGGACGCCGAGGGCCGCGTACTCCGCGGAGAGCAGCTCGCGGGCGGAGGCGACGATCGTCTTGAGGACGTCACGCACCTCCAGCTGGCTGCTCATGGCGAGCAGGGCCGAGCTCACCGCGTACAGCCCGGACCGGGGACCTTGACTCATGCGCCAACCGTACCGGCGAGGTGTGACAGCGCGTATCCGACCTGTGGCGGCAGGGGGCTAGGGCGCTGGGACTAGGTCGAGGGGCCCTCGATCCCCCGCCTTAGGACGGCCCGGCGCCTTAGGACGAAGGGACCCGTGGCGCTGCGCCCGGCGTACGAGGCGCGGGGGCGGGTGCCGTTCCTACGGTGTAACTGGTTAGGTCTGTGGGGCTGGTGGGTGTGCCGGGCTGCAGGTTGGCGGTTGCCGGTGTCCCGGCGTTGAGAGGGCTCCTGGTTTGATCTTGG
>NZ_JOJM01000118.1 GCF_000720325.1 Streptomyces sp. NRRL B-1347 | reverse complement strand
TCACCGTCAGGTGGGCCAGGTGACCCAGGGACCTCCTTCCGATTCCCTCCCGGCTGAACCGGGGATACAACAAAGCGCCTCACGGCGCACTCGCGTTCACGACTTCCCGCAGGTCACAGGACCCAGGATCTCCCGTCGCCGAACGGGCCACCCGGTCCTGCTTCCATGCCGTGATCATCGGCTCGATGAGCCTCCACTGCTCGTCCGATAAGTCGCTGAGGTACGGCTCTCGCTCCATACCCCGCATCTCAACATGGACATGCCCACCAGGCGGTCTGCGCGGAGATCAGTACCACGATCGAGCGATCACGAACCGAGGAAGATCGGACTTAACGTCCACTCACGGATGCCAGGCGGTCACGCACCGCCGCATCCGACTATACGATCCGTTGAGCATGCCGTCCCTCATCAGTCGTAGCGAGTCGTCTGAGATGCGGCGCCAAGCCAGCCTGAGGCGAAGAGACTGAGCCGGTGGACCCAGCGGGTCACCTCGTAGTTCCACTCTTCGAGGTCGGGAAGTCCATGGTGCATGAGGTGCAAGTACTCGGCGGCGTACTCGTCATGGAGTGTGATGACCCGTTGGATCGCCTCGGCTCGCGAGATCCCGTACTCGTGCTCCATGCACTTGGTGAGGTTGTAGTAGTGCTGGCCGTTCCTCTCGTCCTTCTCCAGGGATTGGACGTCGTTCATGCAGATCATTAGTCGGGTCTGAAGCACCTTGAGGCGCTGGATGATCGGGTCGTCGTGTACGTGCTCGGGAAGGACGACCCGGGAATCGACCTCGATGATGTCGAAGAAGGGCATTGACATGAGCGACTGCTCGCGGATGTCCAGGCACTCGTCCGCCTTGAAGAAGCGCTCCTCCTCCCGGCTGACGGCTTCCAGTTCCTGGCCGGCGTAGTAGCGGTCCATGTGGGTGGCCAGACGTTGGAGGCAACGCTCAGGGAGGAACTGTAGGAGTTCGTTGCGGATCTTCTCCAGCTGGTCACCGAGTACAACCCCGGATTCCGCGCCCGTCTTCTGGCCGCGTAGCACCGCGACGGACCCTTCACGGATCTGCTGGACGCCTGTCCGTGAGGTCTGTTCACCCATCTCGTCGTTGTACAGAGACCACAGGTAGAGCCGGGCCAGCGGCAGTAGGCGCTCCCAGGTGGCCGTGGGGTACCAGAACGAGGCCATGCGGCCGGTCTTGACCCTCTTGTACTCCTCGGTGATCTCGGGGGAGACCACTCCTTGCAGCTCGCCATCGATCCATACGCGTTCCGTATGCTCCTGGATCTCGTCGATGAAGGGCGAATACAAAGTCGGGAACGGGTAGTGGAACAACTGGGTCAGTCGTGCGAATTCCATGAACCCCTCCTGTCGCCGCCGCCAAGCCCTCGTGCGGCACCTTGGTGAGCAATAGACCGTCCCGGCCGGATGCTCCACCCCCGGCGTCCACCGCGTCCCGCACGCTGGGCACTCGGCGGCGTCCCGGGCATCCCGCAACGCAGTCACCCTCGCCCTCACCCGCTGGGCAGTGATGCCACTGCCTGGAGCGACACACCGCCGAGCAGAACCGGGCCCGCGGGCCGGCGTCCGGCCGGAGCCGTTCACCGCAGGCCGGGCAGTACCGGGCAGGCACCCGCCCGTCACCATCGGCCACTCCATCAGGCTAGGCCCGCCAGGGGATCACGTCAGCAACTTCGGAAACGGGCACTGAGCTTGTTCTTTTTCTACCAAGATCGGCCAGGTCTACCGATGGCCTTGAGGGTCTCGGGGCGTTTGACGGTCTTGCCCACGTCGTAGCGGGGTGCGGGATGACGGTTCTTGCTCCCGGGTGGCCGTCCGGGACCGGCGCCGCGAGGTTGGGGAACACGGGCCGGACAGGCGAGGTGGGCTCGGATGTTCCTGAACCCCGGGCGGACCCGGGCCGGGGTGAGGCGTTCGGGCTTGGTCGGCTTCTCCCAGGGCCGACGGAGGTCGGCGGCCAGAGGCCGGGCGAGGCGGAGTTGGGTGTGGGCGACGACCAGGAGCCAGGTCCACCGGTCCGCGGCCTGGGGAGTACGGATCTTCAGGGTGGTCCAGCCGAGCGTCTGCTTTTCGAACCGGAAGGTGTGCTCAAGAAGCTGGCCGCAATGCATGCGTAGGAGAGTCCGGCTCGGGGCAGGCGCCGGTCATAGGAGTGGATGGCCTGCTCGCAGCCGCGGATGCCGTCCGCGCATTGCAAGAGCGGGAGGCCGAGGAAGACGAGGGTGGTGAGTCTGGGTGGACGGAAGCATCGCTGAGCTCCCCAGATCCCGCAATGGAGTGTCGTCCGGGACCTGAACCGCCGGCTGGTCGTGGATCTGCTCGCGTTGCTGGCCGCCCGGATCGTGGTCACCCCGGTCGGTCGGGGCGGGGGTGATCTCGGTGAGCGCGACGATGACGGCACCATGGGATCGTCTTGACGGCAAGATCCAATCATCGCATCGCGACCGACTCGCGGTGATCTATATCCGGCAGTCGACGCCTCAACAGGTCCTCGATCACGCCGAGTCGACCCGGCTCCAGTACGGGCTCAAGCAACGGGCGGTGAGTCTGGGCTGGTCATCGTCCCGAGTGTTGATCATCGACGAGGACCTGGGGCACTCAGCCTCCGGTTCGGTGGACCGGGTCGGCTTCCAGCGCCTGGTCTCCGAGGTCGGCCTCGACCACGTCGGACTCGTCCTTGGCCTGGAGATGTCGCGTCTGGCCCGCCGCAGCCTGGAATGGCACCAGCTCCTCGAGCTGTGTGCGCTCTCGGGTGCTCTGCTGGCGGACCCGGACGGTGTCTATGACCCGGCCGAGCACAACGACCGCATGCTGCTCGGGCTCAAGGGCACAATCAGCGAGGCGGAACTGCACCTGATCAAACAGCGGTTGTGGAATGGCCGGATCAGCAAGGCCCGCCGCGGTGAACTCGTGGTGCCGCTGCCCGTGGGCTATCTCCGCTCGACGACCGGTGAGATCATTCTGGATCCGGATGAGCAGGTGCAGTCCGTCGTCCGTCTGGTCTTCGACCTCTTCGACGAACTCGCCACGATCAACGCGGTGTTGTCCTTCCTCGTCGATCACGGCATCCAGATGGGCATCCGAGCACGTGAGGGTCCTGAACGGGGTGAGCTGGTCTGGCGCCGTCCAAGCCGTGTCGGAGTGCAGAACATGCTCCGGCATCCGGCTTATGCCGGCATCTATGTCTATGGCCGCAGCCGCCTCGATCCCCGACGACGCCGACCGGGGCGTCCCTTCACCGGCCGGGTGCGACAGTCCCGCGAGGACTGGCTGGTCTATCTCCCCGGCGTCCTGCCCGCCTATATCGGCATGGAGCGTCACGAGCGCAACCTGGCCCGGATCGAGGCGAACCGGGCCCGCTCGCAGAGCATGGGTGCCCTGCGTGACGGTCCGGCTCTGCTGGTCGGGCTGATCTTCTGCGGCCGCTGCAACACCCGCATGGTCGTGCACTACCAGCGTGACCAGCATGGACGGCTCCGTCCAGGCTACGACTGCTGCCGTGTCAAGGCCGACTACGGCGGCGAGTTGTGCCAACAGTTGTCCGGGATGTGTGTGGACCGCTATGTCACCGAGCTGCTGCTGGCTGCGATGGCACCTGCTGCCCTGGAGATCTCGCTCCAGGCCGCCGAGCAGACCCAACATCGGCGGGAGCAAGTCGACCGGATCTGGCGCCAGCGCCTGGAACGTGCCGACTATGTCACCGACCGGGCCCGACGCCAGTACCAGCTGGCCGAGCCCGAGAACCGCCTCGTGGTGCGTGAGCTGGAGAAGAACTGGGAGAACGCGCTGGCCCATCGCCAGCAACTCGCCGACGAGTACGACCGCTTCGCCGCCGCCCAGCCCCGCATCCTGACGGCCGCCGAATGCGAGCAGATCCGGGTCCTGGCCGACGATCTGCCTGCTGTCTGGCAGGCGCCGACCACCACAGACGCGGACCGCAAACAGCTGATCCGCCACCTTATCGAGAGGGTCCGCCTCACCGTGATCGGCGACAGCGAGCGCGTCGCCATCCAGATCACCTGGGCCGGCGGGCATCGCACCGATGGCGAACTCGTCCGCCCGGTCGCCCGCCTGGAGCAGCTCAGCTACTTTCCTCAACTCGCCTCGCGAGCCCGAGACCTGGCCGCGGCCGGGCACCGGGCTCCGACGATCGCGAAGATCCTCAACCAAGAGGGCTTCCGCCCGCCCAAGCGCCGCGATCATTTCGGCGCCGAGGGCGTACGCAAACTGCTGCAGGAGCTGGGCTGCGTCAGCCGCCAGGAGCAGGCCCTGCGACGCGCAGCCCCGTTGCTTGGCCCGGACGAATGGTGGCCGACCGATCTCGCCCGGACCCTCGGCATGCCCCGCGTCACGCTCTTCGGATGGATCAAACGCGGCATCGTCACCGCCCGCCAACTCGGCGACCGACGCCGGTCCTGGACCATCCACGCCGACGCCGCGGAGCTCGAGCGACTGCGTCTCCTGCGTCGACAGTCGCATGGCCATGGCGCCCGGCAAGCCTGGCTGGACCACCAGCAGGCCGCGATAATCCCGAACAAGGAAGGAACCCACGCCGATGACGCCGAACCATGACTACGACGGCACTGAGGCTTACTCATCTCCAGGTCGAATCTGCGCAGGAATGCCTGCCAGCGCAGGTCGACGTCGCCGCTGGTCATGCCGGTCTTGGAGGACCACAGCCAGACGGGCAGCGGGCTCTGCCCGCCGGGCAGGTGGTCGACCTCCAGGCGGATCAGCGTGCCCTCGATGACGGGAAGTTCGCCGGTGTGGTCGATCCAGGCCGAGCGGGTGGTCAGCCTCGGGTGGATGCGGTTCCAGGCCATGGCCTTCGCGGTGCCGTATCGGTCGGTGACCTGCACCGTTTCCGCGTCGGGCTCGCCCCATGTGTCGGGCTTGGCGAAGCGGAACTCCTTGCCGTGCTTCGGCGGGCGCCCGCCCTGCGGGTAGGCCGCGGCGTACTCCTTGAGTGTGGGTGCCGGTCGTCGCATGACGCGGTCCGTGCGCATCCGGCCGAGGACCTCGACGGGCAGGCCGGTAAGGAGGTAGGCCATGCGTGGGGCGTCGTAGCCGGCGTCGAAGACGACCAGGACGTCCGGATCGCCGGCCTCCCACTGGCCCTGCTCGATCAGGTCGGTCACGACGCGGCGGACCTGGGCCGCGGTGACCTCGGCGACGTCGTCGTCGGGGCCGAGGCGGACCGCGTCCAGCAGCTGGCACCAGGAGGTGCGGCCGGTCTCCAGGGCGGCGACGAACGAGTACGGCCAGCCGGGGATGAACTGGTCACTGGAGCGACCCGAGCGTCCGTAGACGTGGCAGAACAGCCGGTCGGGGCTGCACGGGGCGTCCGGACGCAGCCAGTTGGTCACGTCGACCGCGAGGACGAGCCGGTTGTCGGCGGCCTTGGGCTGCGGCAGCATCGCCAACGCACGGCGCAACCCGGGCGCGTCGATACTGCCGCAGTTCAGGGCGTCATAGAGGGCGCCGTGACCGCGGCGGTGTTCGGCCAGCAGCGTCAGATCGACCGGCGAGGTCACCGGCCCGTTCTCGCAGAGCAGCGCGTCCGTGATCTCGAACAGGGTGTCACCGCGCCGGGTCAGGCACGCGTACAGGTCTTCCCGGAAGTGTGACGTGAAGTCGAACGCGTCCCGCCGGGCATCGTGGTCCAGCACACTCACCTCTGCGGCCTTCGTATGGGGCTGTTTCCGTGGCGGAACGCAGAATCATGCGAGGGCCGTCCGCCTGTCCGGCGAATCCCCAGGTGAGTGACGCCGTTCGGGGCGTTGTTCGACGTCGTGGCATCATGGCGGGCATGACGACGATCCGAAAGGTCCATGCCGCGTAGACGGCCAGGACACCTCCGTGCCGCCCGTCCCCTGCGGCAACGGACATACGATGCAAAGCCGGTCATCGATGGCCTGTCCCGGCGTGCGCTGTCCGAGATCATCCGCCTTGAGCGCACGCGAAACTATCTGGAGCCGGGGGACGTCTCCACGGCCGTACGTTTGTGGAAGGACTACGTCCGCACCCCCGAGCGCCAGCTGTGGCACGACTACGAGTGGGGCAACACGCACTGGTACTGCTGCGGCAACCCTCTGGAAGCCCGTGCCCTGCTCGACACCGTGATGCAGGCCATGTCACCACGAAGCGCCCGGGAGCTCCGGGCCATCATCAGGAAGTACGACGCCGTTTGGAACACCCCCGCGGCACCGTATGCCGCGGATGGAGGTTAAAGAACAAGTTGAGTCGATGAACCGCAACCTGCGCAAACTCGTCAAAACCTCCGGACACTTCCCGTCCGACGACGCCGCCCTCAAGATGCTCTACCTCGGCATCCGCAACATCGAGGGACGCCACATCGACGGCAACGGCAGTGTCCCCGCCGGCCGCGTCCGCGGCACCGGAACCCTCGGCTGGACCCGCGCCATGAACCAGTTCAAGATCCGGTTCGGCGACCGGCTCCCCCTCTGACCGCCATCAACCGACAGTAACCACGGCAGGAACCAGAACCACGGAACAAAACACCGATCGCACACAACTCAGTTCACATCCCCTGAAGGTCCTCAAGCACACCCGGCGCAGCGTGGTTCGCCAGTGCGCCGATACACCCAAGAAGATCAAGATGTTCCTGGCCATACTGGCGGCGAAGGTCCGCCGGAAACTCGACAACGCGCCCGGCGCCTGCGCGAGGCGGACCGGCACCTCAAACGGCCGGACTCGAAGTACTCCTCGAAGCTTTCCTACCGGATCAACACGCGCGACCGGCAACCGACCAGACGCGTCACACCCAAAGTCATCACGCTCCAACCGGCAATAGCTCCACGGCGAACGCGGCGGTGTCGTGGTCGGTCCCGATGTTCACCCAGCCGGCGTTGGTGGCGAGGTCGTAGATACCGTAGGGGATGGCAACCGGCTGGTCTGTGACTTTGACGGGTAAATGGCGCGGAATACTCGGCGGTATCTGGCGCCTTCGGTACCGCGAGCAGTACATGTGAACGCCGTCACGCCCCGCCTGGATCACTGGGCGCGACGGCGTCTTGGCTGACGGGCCGATCTTTCACATGATGCCGATGACGAGGTTCTCGCGGGCGGCCTCGACGACTTCCTTGGTGACGGTGGTCATCTGATTGATCTCCAGGACCCGCTCGATCTGATCGACGAGGCGGGTGGTGAGGCGGAAGTTGCCGTTGGTGGCGCGGGTGATGGCCGCGATGGCTTCGGTGGTGGCGAAGTCGTCCGTGGCGCCGAGGCGGAGGTGGGGCCAGTGGCGGGCGAGGACGAAGGCCTGCTCGTCCACCGACAGGGGCTTGTAGTGGTGGACGAATCCGACGCGGGAGTACAGCTGGGGGTAGCGGGCGAGGCGCTTTTCGATGCCGGGCATGCCGATGAGGATCAGCCCGATGCCGGTGCGGTCGTGGTGGTCGCGGAGCTGTTCGAGTGCGGCGGTCTTGAGCCGGTCGGCCTCGTCGACGATGAGCAGTTCCGCATGGTCGACGGTGGTCCGGGCGTTGGTGGAGGCGACGGAGGGCAGCGGATCGCTTTGGGCGCGGCCGGTCTGCAGCATGAGTTCGACGGTCCAGCCGAGCCGGTCGCACAGGTAGGAGATCTCTTTGTCGAGGTGGGTGGGGGTGCTGTGGACCTTCGGCGTGTAGAGCACCGCGCGGGCAGCGAGGACGTCGCCGATGGCCTCGTCGCCGCCGCCGGATCCGGCGGCGCGGCCGCCTGCGAGGTGCGGGGCGAGCTGGTCCCATTTGGTGTAGGCGCGGGCGGACTCGGTCTTGCCGACGCCGGGGGCGCCGAAGCACAGGCCGACGTACCGTTTGCGGCGGACCGCGTCGGCGAACTCCAGGAACCGCCGATGCTCCTTCGTCGCCATGATCGGTGCGGGGATGACTGTTCGGGGCGGACTGCCCGCGCTCGACGTGGCGGGCACTTCTGGGCTGTCCCTCGGCGGCGGGGGACGGTCACTGACGTGCTGCAGGATCGGGGCGGGGGTGGCCGGCTCGGCCGGGTCCGGGGGCTTGCTTGCTTCGCCGGCCTGGTCGGGGGTCTCGTCTGGGGTGTCCACGCGGGGTGTCTGTCCCGGCCGTTGGGGCTTCACTCATTGATGTAGCGCTTGAGCCGCACCGTGTGATCCTGCGCCGATTCAGTGGCGGTCGAGGCCGAAGTGTGCTCGGCGGCGAGGCCGGATTGTGCGGAGGCGGGCACGGCGTCGGGGGTGCCCCAGGTGCGCGGCTGCGGGACGGTGGGGTAGGCGGCGGGCAGGGGTTCGCTGTGCGCGGCGAGGAGCCGGTCCACCAGGGCGCTGCGGCTGCTCAGGGTGCCGCGCAGCTGATTGCGGCGGGCGTTGCGGGCGGCGGTGATCTCTTTGAGGCTGACGGTTTCGGTGGCCAGGTCGGGGCAGATGGCCCGGCACAGGAACTTCTCGCCGTCCAGGGTGCGCAGGTAGGCGCGGATCTCGGTGATGTCGCGGGGGTCGTAGCGGATGGTGGTGGTTTCGCCGACGTAGTCGGCCAGGACCGGGTCGATGAAGCGCAGCGCCTCGAAGTGGATGCCGTCGGTGTGGATCTTGCGGGGTTTGGCGACGGTGCACAGCAGCAGGTCGAGCTGCTCGAGACTCGCGGGCATGCGGGGGATGAACGCGGCGGCCTCCCAGCGGGCCTGGGGCGGCTGTTTGGTTTCGGAGTGGGGGCGCCGGTTGTAGACCTCGCGGATGAACCGGCCGATCCTGGCGTCGAGTTCGGGCAGCGTGAGCTTCGCCTGCCCGGCCCGGTCCGCGGTGCCGCGGGGTGCGTAGCCGGGCAGGTGGGGCAGGCACATGTGGGTGACGGTGCCGATCAGCCGCTCGATCTTCCCGTGCCCGTGGGGCTGGCCCTTCTTCGCGAAGACCGGCCGCACCTTCAGCTCGGCCATGACCTGTTCAAGGTGAGCGGAGGTGAAGTCGGCCCCGTGGTCGAGATGGAACACCGTCGGGATCCCGCAGACGTGCCAGTCCGGCTCACTCTTGCGCCAGATCGCGTGCCGAAAGGCCAGCGCCGTGGACAGGGCGGAGGGGGCTTCGAGGTTGACGGCGTAGCCGGCGACCGCGCGGGAGTGGTCGTCCTCGATCACCGTCAGCCAGGGGCGGGCGGGCTGGCCCGCGGCGTCGAGGACCCACAGGTCGAGCTGGGTGTGATCGGCCTGCCAGATCTCGTTGGGGGCCTGCGCTTCGCGCCGGTACACCAGCTCGTACGTCTCCCGGTAGCGCTTGGCGCCCTGGTGTGCCATGACCTCAAGTCCGGGATCCAGGCCGGTCACGATCTTGTGGACCGCCGCGTAGCCGGGCACCGGCCAGCCGCGGGAAGCCGCCACGCTCGCGGCCTGGCGGTGCACCGCTGCCGTACTCGGCCTCGGCGCCTTGAGCGCGAGGCCCTCGATGAACTCGACGAGCTCCTCGGGGAACGCACGGCGCCCCTTGTCCGAACGTGCGGTACGGGACAGGCCCGCGAGACCGTGGCGACGGTAGGCGGCCAGCCAGCGTTGCAGCGTCCGGTACGGGACGTCCGCGCTGGCCGCGGCCGCCTTGAGGGTGGCTCCGTCGTGCAGGTGAGGGGCCAGTGCCCGGTAGCGGGTCATCGCCAGCGGTTCGTCCGGGGGCGGGGAGTTGGCGCTGGTGGAGGCGGTCGGTGAGGAGCCGGGGGCGCCATCAGGTGCAGCGTTCATGTCTTCATGGTGACCACCACGGCGACCGTGCACCAGGCCCCGCCTGGATGGTCCCGGATGCGGGGACCGGGCGGTGGAAGCGGGCGGCATGCGCGTGAATATGCCCGTGGCCCGGTCGGTTCTTCTCGGTTGGGGTCTGCCGGTCGGGCATGTTTGTGATCATGGAAGATCCGTTCTGGACCACGCTGGTGGCGGCTTGTTCAGCGCAGCAGGGCGGCCCGCTCCAGGGCGAGGGCGGCGGGCCGGTGACGGCGGTGGGCGGCGAGGAGTCGCCGCATGACGGTGAGGCGGTGGGTGGTGCGGGTGGAGTCGAGGTGGGGGTAGTCGTTCAGGAAGCGGGTCCAGTGAGCCAGGGCAGCGTCGAGGTGCCCTTGGGCGAGGAGGGTTTCGGCGAGGGCGGCGCGGGTGAGCGTGCTCGCGTGGCGCTCGGCGGGGGTGCGCAGGCCCAGTGAGGCGGTGTAGGCGCCGATTGCGCCGGCCGTGTCGCCGAGGGCGCGTAGGGTTTGGGCGCGCTGGTAGTGCAGGGCGGCGAGGGGGTAGGCGGTGAACGGACCCGGGACGCTGTCGGCCTGTTGGTGGAGGCGTTCGGCCGCACCGAGGGCGGTGAGGGCGGTGTGCCGGTCGTGGTGGGCGGCGGCGGTGGCGAGGTGGGCCTGAGCGTAGGCGCAGGTGACCTGCGGCGCCCGACGGGCGGTGTCGGCGGCCTGTTCGGACAGGTGCAGCACGGAGAGGGTGTGGTGGCCGAGGTCGGTGGCGTGGCTGGCCATCGAGCGCAGGGCGATCGCGTAGACGGCCGGGTCGCCGGCGTCGGCGGCCATGTGGGCGGCGGTCAAGTGGTAGTGCTGGGCGAGAGCGTCGGCGCCGTCGTCGGCGGTCATGGTGCCCAGCAGCAGCGTCAACCGGGCTGCCGCGGCGAGGAGTTGGCGGTGCGCTTGCTCGGGGGACGGTGTGTGGAGCCATGTGGTGACGGGGTGGGTGAGGTAGCCGGCCAGTGCGGTGCGCACAGCGCCGCCGCCGTGTGTTTTGGCCGCGTCGGCGAACTGGCGGGCCATCGCATCCATCTGCTGGACGCGGGCCCCTAACGGGGTATCGGCGACAGGGACCGGGATATTGCGCGGCGCCCTGTCGAGGGTGGGGAGGGTGAGGGCGGTGAGGCTGTAGACGCCGGCGGTCAGCAGACGGCGCCAGCCCGGGTCGAGGTCGCCTTGCAGCAGGGCGGAAAGCGTGCGCACGACGTCAGCCTCCCAGGAGTGGTCCGGCCCCGTACCCGAAACCGGAATAGTTCCTTCCGTAAGGCCCGCCTGGGCCGCGGAGATGGGGCGTCCCAGGCGCCGGGTGAGGGCTTCGAGCAGGTATGTGCCGGCCGGGGGGCGGGAGTGGCCCCGGACAGCCAGCGCGAAACCGACGACTGCCCGCAGGCCAGCGTCTGCCCGTGTTCGGCGGCCACCCTCCGTACCTGGGCGGCCAGTTGGGCCTCGCTCAGGCCGCCCTCCTCGACCAGCGCACGCAGCAGAGTGTTCGGTGTCCGGTCCACGGCTTCCCTCTCTCTTTGTCGGCAAACCGGTCCCCGCCCGCGGCTCCCCACTCCCCGTTCACAAAGGCACAAAGTTGCATGCGATGCATGGCATGCGCGCCCTGGACCCTCTGGCCGGGGTGTTGGTGGGGTTGTCCACTGGGAGATACCCCGCCGCGAGGGCCCGTCAAGCCCGGTGCGCGGGTCTGTGCGTAGCTCAGCTCGCCCCGGCCCTCCGGCGAAAGGCAGACACGGATGCCTCCCCCCACCGCCTCCCTGCCTCTGCGGCCGGACGGCCTGCACGCGGTACGCGACCTTGCGGCCGGGGAACTCCCCGCCCTGGCCGATCAGATCCGCCGTTTCCTGGTCGAGAAGGTGTGCGCGACGGGCGGGCATCTGGGCCCCAACCTCGGCATGGTCGAGGTCACCCTCGCGCTGCACCGGGTCTTCGACTCCCCGCGCGATGCGCTGATCTTCGACACCGGCCACCAGGCGTATGTCCACAAGCTGCTGACCGGGCGCGACAAGGAGTTCGACACGTTGCGGCAGGCGGGCGGCCTGTCCGGGTATCCGTCGCGGGCCGAGTCGGTGCATGACTGGGTGGAGAACTCTCATGCTTCCACTTCCTTGTCGTACGCGGACGGGCTGGCCAAGGCCCGCGCGCTGAACGGCGAGAACCAGCGGGCGGTGGTGGCGGTCATCGGTGACGGGGCGCTGACCGGCGGCATGGCCCTCGAGGCGCTGAACAACATCGGCGGCGCCCCCACCCGGCCGGTGATCATCGTGCTGAACGACAACGGCCGCTCGTACGCCCCCACCACCGGAGCCCTCGCCCAACACCTGGCGGCCCTGAAGCAGGGCGGCGGCGCCGTGGCGTGCCAGAACCTTTTCACCGAGCTGGGGTTCACCTACTTCGGGCCCGTCGACGGGCACAACACCGGGGAGATCGAGGGAGTGTTGCGGCGGTCCCGAGCCCTTCACCGCCCCGTCGTGGTGCATGTGATGACGGTCAAGGGCAAGGGATATGCGCCGGCCGAGCAGGATGAGGCGGACTGCCTGCACGCGGTCGGTACCGTCGACGCGGCGACCGGCCGCCCGGCCGCAGGCGCCGCCAAGGCGCAGTCGTGGACGAGGGTGTTCGGCCAGGCCCTGGTGGAGGTGGCGGCCGTGCGCGAGGACATCGTCGCCGTCACCGCGGCGATGCTGCGGCCCACCGGCCTGCATCCCATGGCCGCGCGGTTTCCGGAGCGGGTCTTCGATGTCGGCATCGCCGAGCAGCACGCCGTCACCTCCGCGGCCGGTCTGGCGATGGGCGGTTTCCATCCCGTCGTCGCCATCTACGCCACCTTCCTGAACCGGGCCGTGGACCAGGTGCTGATGGACGTCGCCCTGCATCGGCTGCCGGTCACCTTCGTCCTGGACCGGGCCGGCATCACCGGCCCCGACGGGCCGAGCCATCACGGCATGTGGGACCTGTCGCTGCTCGCGGCCGTGCCCGGCCTGCGCGTCGCGGCCCCACGCGACGCCACCCGGATGCGCAGCCTGCTGCGTGCGGCCGTCGACATGCAGGACGGGCCCACCGCCCTGCGCCTACCCAAAGCCACCGTCGGCCCGGACATCGAGGCGGCAGCCCGAATGGACGGCCTCGACATCCTGCACCGCAGCCCCCACCGCCCCCTGGACGTGCTGCTCATCCCTGTAGGGCCGCTGGCTCAGGCCGCCATCCAGGCCGCCGCGCTGCTTCGGGCCGATGGGCTCGGCGTGACCGTCGCGGATCCGCGTTGGGTCATCCCGGTCAACCCGGCCCTGCCCGGCCTGGCCGCCCGCCACCGCCTGACCCTCACCATCGAAGACAACATCCGCAGCGGCGGCGTAGGCAGCGTCATCGCTCAGGCGTGCCGCAACGCCCACGTCACGACCCCGGTAAGTGTGCTCGGGCTGCCCCGCGCCTTCCTGCCCCACGGCCCGCGTACCGATCTGCTCGCCGAGGCCGGGCTCGATGCCGCGGGCATCGCCCGGGCCGTACGTGAAGAGTTGCTCGTACCCCCGCACCCCGCTGCACCGGCCCACCACCAAGCCTTCTTACCCCCTGCCCGGAGGGTCCGATGACGGCCATCGACCTCGGCCTGCCCACCATCCCCACCACCCCGGTACGCCGCCCCACCCGCCAACTCCACGTCGGAGACGTCCCCGTCGGCGGCGGCGCACCCATCAGCGTGCAGACCATGACCACCACCCTGACCGCCGACGTGGACGCCACCCTGCGGCAGATCGCCGCAGTCACCGCCGCCGGCTGCGACATCGTCCGCATCGCCGTCCCGTCCCAGGACGACGCCGACGCCCTGCCCGTCATCGCCGCCAAGTCACCGATCCCGGTGATCGCCGACATCCACTTCCAGCCTCGTTACGTCTTCGCCGCGATCGACGCCGGGTGCGCTGCGGTGCGGGTCAACCCCGGCAACATCAGGAAATTCGACGATCGCGTCGGCGACATCGCCAAAGCTGCCGGGGATGCGGAGGTGCCGATACGGATCGGCGTGAACGCCGGTTCCCTCGATCCCCGGCTGCTGGCCAAACACGGATCGGCAACCTCCGAGGCGCTGGTGGATTCTGCACTGTGGGAAGCCTCGCTGTTCGAGGAACACGGCTTCACCGACTTGAAGATCGCGGTCAAGCACCACGACCCCCTCACCATGATCACCGCGAACCGGCTCCTGGCGAGCCGCTGCGACTACCCCCTGCACTTGGGTGTCACCGAGGCCGGTCCCGCCTTCCAGGGTGCCATCAAGTCCGCCGTCGCGTTCGGGGTGTTGCTGGCCGAGGGCATCGGGGACACCATCCGCGTCTCGCTGTCCACCGACCCGGTCGAGCAGGTCAAGGCGGGCTGCCACATCCTGGCCTCGCTGGGCCTGCGCCCCCGCAAGCTGGAGATCGTCTCCTGCCCCGGCTGCGGCCGCCTCCAAGTCGACATCCACCGCCTCGCCGCCCAGGTCGAGGCCGCCTTCGACGGCTTCCCCCACCCCCTGCGGATCGCGGTGATGGGCTGCGTGGTCAACGGTCCCGGCGAAGCCCGCGAGGCCGACCTCGGTGTCTCCTGCGGCAACGGCAAGGGACAGATCTTCCGAGGCGGTCAAGTCCTGCGCACCGTCCCGGAATCAAACATCGTCGAGGCTCTCCTGGACGAGGCGCTGCGCCTGACCGATCCGACACCGCCCGGACAGGCAGGCGAAACCTCATGACCGCCCCCTCCACGAGCGCCCCGACCATCGATCTCACGGCCGTACGCTCCCGCGTCGACCAGGCACTGTACGACTTCCTCGACACCAAGACCCGCCACGCCAAAGAACATGCTCTGCCCCTGGAAGTACCCGAGGCCGTGCGGGACTTCCTCTCCGCGGGCGGGAAGCGCCTGCGCCCGCTGCTGTGCGTACTCGGCTGGCACGCCGCCGGCGGACACGGCGACGAGGCGGTCGTCATCCGCACCGCGGCGGCCCTGGAGATATTCCACGCCTTCTGCCTCATCCACGACGACATCATGGACAACAGCGCTACCCGCCGCGGCTGCCCCACCGTGCACCGCATGATCGCCCATCGCCACGGCCACGACCATCTCGGCACCAGCGCCGCCATCCTGATCGGCGACATGACCCTGGCCTGGTCGGATGAACTCCTCAACTGCGCGGGCCACCCGCCCCACCGGCTCGCCGCCCTGCGCCACGTCATCGACGTCATGCGCCAAGAAGTCATCTACGGCCAGTACCTGGACCTCATGACACCCCTTGCGCCCCTCACCGACCATCAAGCGGCCCTGCGGGTGATCCGGTTCAAGACCGCGAAGTACACCGTGGAGCGCCCCCTGCACTGCGGGGCAGCCCTCGCGGACGCCGAACCGCAGGTGCACACCGCGCTGTCGCGCTTCGCTCTTCCTCTCGGGGAAGCCTTCCAGCTGCGCGACGACCTCCTCGGCGTCTACGGCCGGCCCGACACCACCGGCAAGCCAGTCCTGGACGATCTGCGTGAGGGCAAGCACACCGTGTTGATCGCTCTGGCCGCCCAGCGCGCGGACACCGTCCAGCTCCGGCTCCTTGACTCTTTGCTCGGCGCCGCGGACTTGGACCAGGAGGGTGCCGCCCGTATCCGCGCCGTCCTGGACGCCACCGGCGCCCGCGCCGCCGTCGAAGGCATGATCGCCGCCCGGTACGCGCAGGCCCTGACCGCCCTGGAGACGACGCCCTGTCCGCCCCCGGCCGCCGCCGCCCTGCGGCACCTCGCCGCCCGAGCAGTGGAGCGCACCTCATGAACCGCCGCGTCCTGCTCGCCGCCCCGCGCGGCTGCTGCGCAGGCGTCGACCGCGCCATCGCCACCGTCGAGAAGGCCCTGGAACTGCACGGCCCCCCCGTCTATGTCCGCCACGAGATTGTACACAACATCCACGTCATCAACGCCCTCAAGGACAAGGGCGCGGTCTTCGTCGAGGACACGGACGAAGTACCCGAGGGCAGCATCGTCGTCTTCTCCGCCCACGGCGTCGCGCCCACCGTCCGCGAAGCGGCCGCCGCACGAGGCCTGAAGACCATCGATGCCACCTGCCCCCTGGTTACCAAAGTCCACAAAGAGGCCGCCCGCTATGCCGAGCAGGACTACGACATCCTCCTCATCGGCCACGAAGGGCACGAGGAAGTCATCGGCACCGCCGGCGAGGCACCCGACCACATCCAGCTCGTCGACGGGCCCCACGACGCGGCACACGTTCAAGTCCGCAACCCGGACAAGGTGGTGTGGCTCTCCCAGACCACCCTCTCCGTCGACGAGACCACCCAGACGGTCACCGCCCTCAAGAACCGCTTCCCCGCCCTTAAGTCCCCGCCCAGCGACGACATCTGCTACGCCACCCAGAACCGACAACAGGCCGTCAAACAACTGGCCGCCGAGGCCGACCTCGTCCTCATCATCGGCTCGGTCAACTCCTCCAACTCCCAGCGCCTGGTGGAAGTAGCCCTCGCCGCGGGAGCCGACCACGCTCACCTGATTGACCACGCCGGCCAGATCGACACCGACTGGCTGACCGACGTGACCACCATCGGCGTCAGCTCCGGCGCCTCCGTCCCCGAGATCCTCGTCCGCGAAGCCCTGACCTGGCTGGACGAGCGCGGCTACGGCGACGTACGCACCCTCACCCACACCGAAGAACACCAGCACTTCGCAGCGCCAAGAGAACTCGGCGGCCGTGCACCAGGGCCACGGCGTCCACCTCGTCCGCTACCTCTCCGGAAGGAGTCGCAAGACCATGAGGCTTATTCAGCGCGATTCTGAGGATCTCTGTCCGGACCTTCAGAAAATGAACAGCGGCCCGTTGTGAGAGAATTGGGTTTACCACGACACAAGACTCCAGAACGGACCGCCTGTTGTGTATTCTACCACTGGGTTCTC
>NZ_JOJM01000117.1 GCF_000720325.1 Streptomyces sp. NRRL B-1347 | reverse complement strand
GGAAACGCCCGGTTACATTCCGAACCCGGAAGCTAAGCCTTACAGCGCCGATGGTACTGCAGGGGGGACCCTGTGGGAGAGTAGGACGCCGCCGAACAAACTTTGATAAGAGCTGGTCCCTGAACTTCGGTTCAGGGACCAGCTCTTTTTTGTTTTGCGTCACTTGCCGTTCACGTTGCGCGATCAGCATCCGTCACATGGGGACAGAAGCGTTGCTCAGAGCGGCAGGCGTAGGCAGTGGCGACGAGGTCGTCGTACCCGCGTACGGGAGTGCCGCGGTCGCCGAGGCCGTGGTCTCCGTGGGAGCCATGCCGGTGTTCGCCGACATCGACCCGACCACGTACTGCCTCAGTGCTGACGCGATCGACGCCGTCCGCACCGAGCGCACGGCGGCCGTCGTCGCCGTCCGGCGGTTCGGGAACCAGGCCGACATGCCGCGGCTGCACGCGCTCGGGCAGCGGCACGGGATGCTGGTGCTCGAAGAGGGCGAGCAGGGCGCCACGTACGACGACGTCGCACGGCGGCGGACGCACGCCGAGTACCTCACCGCCCGGCTCACCGGCGTGCACACGCCCGCCGGCGGCGAGAGCCACAGCTATCAGCAGTACGTCGTACGCGTACCGGGCAACGGGCGGCCGGACCGGGACGCCTTCGCGCGGGTCCTGCGGGCCAAGGGAGTGGACTGCCGGGTGCCTGTGAAGACGCCGCTGCACCGCACGCCGCAGTTCTGGCGGGACGTGGAACTGCCGGAGACGGAGCGGGCCGCGGACGAGACCCTCGCGCTGCCCGTCGACGCCTGGCTCTCCCGGCGCGACCTCCAGCGGATCGTATCGGCGTGCAACGCGCTCGGAGGGTTGCTCCAACCGGCGTTTTAGGTACCGGAGCGGGGTGTTTCGAGACCGCCCGAAGTTCGGGTATGATTTATTTCGTTGCCGAGCGGGAAACCGCGAAAGGCGCAACTGGCCCCTATAGCTCAGTCGGTAGAGCGTCTCCATGGTAAGGAGAAGGTCAGCGGTTCGATTCCGCTTGGGGGCTCCGTACGAAAAGGCCACCGCCTCACAGGCGGTGGCCTTTCTCGTTTCGTGGGCCGGTCCTCCGGTGCCTTTCCCGGCACCGGAGTTCAGCTGTGGAGCTCCGGAACGCGCATCGCCAGGATCGCCATGTCGTCCGACGGCGCGTCCGTCGCGAAGCGCTCCACCGCGCGCATGATGCGGGCCGCCACCGCGCCCGCGGTCAGTCCCGTACAGGTCGTCAGGACGTCCGCGAGGCCGTCGTCGCCCAGCATGCGGGTGCCCTCCCGGCGCTCGGTGACGCCGTCGGTGACACAGAGCAGGACGTCGCCCGGGTCGAGCGTCATCGTCTGCTCGTACAGATCGAGGTCCTCCATGACGCCGAGCAGCGGCTGGGGCTCCGCGTACGGCTCGACCGTGCCGTCCTGGCGCAGGCGCAGCGGCAGCGGGTGGCCGGCGCAGACGACCTTCAAGACCGCCGAACCGTCCTCCTGGGGCCACAACTCGCCGTACAGGAGGGTGAGGAAGCGGCTGCGGGTGCCCTCGTCGAGGATCGCCGCGTTCAGACGCTCCAGGACGGCGGGGCCGTCGAAGCCCTCGCGGGCGAGCAGCCGCAGCGCGTGCCGGGCCAGGCCCGTCACGGCGGCCGCCTCGGGGCCCGTGCCGCACACGTCGCCGATGGCGAAGCCGTACTTGCCGTCGCGGATCGGGAACAGGTCGTAGAAGTCGCCGCCGACCTCGTTGCCCTCGCCCGCCGCGCGGTAGATGACCTCGACCTCCACGCCCGGGACCTGGGGCAGGCCGGGCGGGAGGAGGCTGCGCTGGAGGGACTGGCTGATCGCCGTGCGCTCCGAGTACAGGCGGGCGTTGTCCAGGGCGAGGGCGGCCCGGCGGGACAGGTCCTCGGCGAGCTCCAGGATCTCCTGGCGGAAGTGTTCGTCGGAGGGCTTGCCGAGCGTGAGCATGCCGATGACGCGGTTGCGGGCGACCAGGGGCAGGACGACCGTCTCGCCGCCGACCGCGGACGCCGTGGACAGCGAGGTGCCCATGCTGGTCGTGACGGACATGGGCTCGCCGAGGCCGAGGTTGCGCATGGACGCGCGCAGGGCCGACTGGTGGGCGGCCTCGGACGGCGCCTTCCAGATGCGGGCGCCCGGGGTGGGCACCGGCTCCGGCGGGGCGACCTTCTTCAGGAGCGCCTTCAAGCCATCGATGCGCTCCTCGTCCTCGTGCAGGACGTACGAGAGGTACGGCTCCGACGCCTGGTCGGCGATGGTGTAGACGGCGCACCAGGTGGCGAGCGTGGGGACCGTCATCTGCGCCATGAGCGCGAGGGTCTGGTCCCGGTCGAGGGTGCCCGCGAGCAGGTCGGAGGCCTCGACGAGGAAGGAGAGGGAGCCGCGGCGCAGGCGCTGCAGATCGCCGAGGCGGGCCGACTCGATGCCCAGGGCGATGCGGTCGGCGGCGAACTGGAGCCGCAGGGCCTCCTCGTTCGAGTACCGGTTCGGGGCCTCGGCGGCGACGCCGAGCGAGCCCGTGAGGCGGCCCTCGACCTTCAGCGGGACCGTGACGACCGAGCGCATGCCCGTGCTCTTCAGGAGGGGCACGGCGTCCGGGACGACCGTGAGGTCCTCGTGGACGGCGGGCATGCGGGCGGAGCCGTAGCGGCCGGTGCCCGCCTCGACGGGGACGCGGGCGAAGCGCTGGCGGGCGGAGGGGAGACCGGTGGAGGCGCGTACTTCCAGTTCCGTCTCGTCGTCCGTGGCCAGGAGCAGGAAGGCCGCGTCGCCGTCGAGCATGTCGCGGGCGCGCTCGACGGTGCGCTGGAGCAGGCCGTCCAGGTCCTCGGGCGTGGGCGAGCCGATGAAGACCTCGAAGGGGTCGGCGGCGTGCGGCTCGCTGAGGGAGCCGGAGTCGGGCGACGGGCCGCGCAGCGGGGTCTGCAGGACGGCGCGCTCGTCGTCGCGTACCAGCAGACAGACCGTGGAGGGTTCGCCGTCCGTGTCGCGGACGCGCAGGTGCGAGGCGTACACGGGCGTGACGCGGCCGCCGGCGTCGCGGATGCCGTAGCTGCCCTCCCAGCGCGAGAGCTGGAGGGCGTCGGCGATGCCGGTGCTGGTGCCGGGGGTGTGCGGCCAGGCGGCGAAGTCGGTGAGGGGCTTGCCGGTGACCTGCTCGGCGACGTACCCGAAGAGTTCCTCCGCGTCCTCGTTCCAGGCCGAGATCGCGCCGGTCCTGTCGATCTGGACGACGGCGACGCGGACGCGGCCGTCGGTGATCGGGAGCAGGTCCGGCGGCAGCGTCGGCCCCGCGGTGCGGGTGCCCACGGGGCGGTCGGGCAGGTCGAGTTGGAACCAGACCTGCTTGTGCGTGGGGGTGTAGTCGACGCCCCAGCGGGTGGCGAGCGCGGCGCAGAGCTGGAGGCCGCGGCCGCCCTCGCGGTCGGGGCTGCCCATGGTGGCGGGGGAGTTCTGGAGGGGGATCTCGCGCTCGGGATAGCGGTCGGAGACCTCGATGCGGACGGCGTCGTCGGTGCGCAGGCACTGGACGTCGGCGGCGGTGCCCGCGTGCACGACGGCGTTCGTCACCAGCTCGCTGGTGAGGACGACCGCGTCGTCGACGATGTCCGAAAACCCCCACCCCTGAAGGGTGTCCCGGACGAACGAGCGGGCCGTCGCGACGGAACGCCCGACGGGTTCGAAAGTCGCAGCCGCGCGCGCGGTGATCACAGAGCTCCTCGTCCGTTGTCCCCCGGGAATCTGCAGTCCCATGGTGCGGCCGCCCCTCCGATGCCCGCTGAATATGTGTGCCACCGCCCTGGCCGGGCAGGACCGGGGTGGTTGGACAGCCGGATGCCAGGTTACTTACCTTCGCCGTCCATGCTGATGCCGGTCGCCAGTGTTTCCGCCCGGAGGGTGTGCGGACGGTGTGCGAAGCTGCCGAACTGTTATGGCCTGGTTCGGCCATGGTGAAACACTGGGCAGGCTTGATGACGAGAGCCCGAGCAGTACGGTCGACCCTTGCGGGAGGGACACAGTGGAGTCTGGCGCTGCGACGCGGGGCAGTAAGACGCGCGCGAAGGACGGACGGTCCCTGAACGGTCAGCGCAAGCCGCGCAACGGGACGACGGTCACGGTGGAGGCGGCGGCCCTGAACAGGCTGCAGACCGCACTCGTGGCGATGCGGGACGGGAACTTCCGCAAGCGGCTCACGGTCACCGGCGACGACGTGATGTCGGAGATCGCCGCCGTGTTCAACGAGGTGGCGGACCGGAATCTGCACCTGACCGGCGAGCTGTCGCGAGTGCGGCGCACGGTGGGGCGTGAGGGGAAGCTCACAGAGCGGCTCCAGGCCGGGGCGATGGAGGGCTCCTGGGCGGCCGCGATCGACGCGTCGAACGACCTGGTCGACGATCTCGTACGGCCGGTCTCCGAGGTCGGCCGGGTGCTCTCGGCGGTCGCCGACGGCGACCTGGAGCAGCGGATGGAGCTGCGCGCGCACGTGGCGGACGGCAACGGCCATCCGCTGCGCGGCGAGTTCCTGAAGGTCGGGCGCACGGTCAACAACCTGGTGGACCAGCTGTCGACGTTCACCGACGAGGTCACGCGCGTGGCCAGTGAGGTGGGCACGGAGGGCAAGCTGGGCGGGCAGGCCCGGGTGCGCGGCATGTCCGGTTCGTGGAAGGACCTCACGGACTCCGTCAACACGATGGCGTACCGCCTGACGGCGCAGGTGCGGGACATCGCGCTGGTGACGACCGCCGTGGCGAAGGGCGATCTGTCCC
The DNA here is from genome assembly GCF_000720325.1 of Streptomyces sp. NRRL B-1347. Lineage (GTDB taxonomy): Bacteria > Actinomycetota > Actinomycetes > Streptomycetales > Streptomycetaceae > Streptomyces. The sequence goes on along the minus strand of NZ_JOJM01000117.1, from coordinate 5,317 downwards.
GGAAGGTCACGGTGCACGTGGCCGGCGAGATGCTGGAGCTGAAGAACACCGTCAACACGATGGTGGACCAGCTGTCCTCGTTCTCCTCCGAGGTGACGCGCGTCGCGCGCGAGGTCGGTACGGAGGGCGAGCTCGGCGGGCAGGCGCAGGTGCCGGGCGTCGCGGGCGTGTGGAAGGACCTCACGGATTCGGTCAATCTGATGGCCGGGAACCTGACCGCGCAGGTGCGCGGCATCGCCCAGGTCACGACGGCCGTCGCCAACGGAGACCTGTCGCAGAAGGTACGGGTGAGCGCGCGTGGCGAGGTGGCGCAGCTCGCCGGGACCATCAACCAGATGACCGAGACGCTGCGGACGTTCGCCGACGAGGTCACGCGCGTGGCCAACGAGGTCGGCGCCGAGGGGCAGCTCGGCGGCCAGGCCAATGTCCCGGGCGCGGCCGGCACCTGGAAGGACCTGACGGACTCCGTCAACACGGTCTTCCGGAATCTGACGACGCAGGTCCGTGACATCGCCACGGTGACGACGGCGGTGGCGAACGGCGACCTGTCGCAGAAGGTCACGGTCGACGTCGCGGGCGAGATGCTCGAACTCAAGAACACCGTGAACACGATGGTGGACCAGCTGTCGTCCTTCGGTGACGAAGTGACCCGGGTGGCGCGCGAGGTCGGTGCCGAGGGCCAGCTCGGCGGCCAGGCGCAGGTGCCGGGCGCGGCGGGCACCTGGAAGGACCTCACCGACTCGGTGAACACCGCCTTCCGCAACCTGACCGGACAGGTCCGCAACATCGCGCAGGTGACGACGGCGGTGGCGAACGGCGACCTGTCGCAGAAGGTCACCGTGGACGTCTCCGGCGAGATGCTCCAGCTGAAGAACACCGTGAACACGATGGTGGACCAGCTGTCGTCCATGGCCGACCAGGTCACGCGGATGGCGCGGGACGTGGGCACCGAGGGGCGCCTGGGCGGTCAGGCGCGCGTGGACGGCGTGAGCGGCACCTGGAAGGAGCTGACGGACTCCGTCAACTTCATGGCGGGCAATCTGACCTCGCAGGTCCGCCAGATCGCCCAGGTGACGACGGCGGTGGCGCGCGGTGACCTCTCCCAGAAGATCGACGTGGACGCCCGCGGCGAGATCCTGGAGCTCAAGAACACCATCAACACCATGGTCGACCAGCTGTCCGCGTTCGCCGACCAGGTGACGCGCGTCGCCCGGGAAGTGGGTACGGAGGGCAGGCTCGGCGGCCAGGCGCAGGTCCCCGGCGTCGCGGGCGTGTGGCGCGACCTCACGGACTCCGTGAACGGCATGGCGGGGAACCTCACCGCGCAGGTCCGCAACATCGCGCAGGTGGCCACGGCGGTGGCGCGCGGCGACCTGTCGCAGAAGATCGACGTGGACGCGCGCGGCGAGATCCTGGAGCTGAAGAACACCCTCAACACGATGGTGGACCAGCTCTCGGCCTTCGCGGAGCAGGTGACGCGCGTGGCCCGCGAGGTGGGTACGGACGGCATCCTGGGCGGTCAGGCCGAGGTGCAGGGCGTGTCGGGTACGTGGAAGGACCTGACGCAGTCCGTGAACGGCATGGCGAACAACCTGACGCTCCAGGTGCGCAACATCGCCGAGGTCACGACCGCCGTCGCCCGCGGTGACCTGTCCAAGAAGATCACCGTGGACGCCAAGGGCGAGATCCTCGAGCTCGTCACGACCGTGAACACGATGGTCGACCAGCTGTCGTCGTTCGCCGAGCAGGTCACGCGGGTCGCGCGAGAGGTGGGCACGGAGGGCAAGCTGGGCGGCCAGTCCCGCGTCCCGGGCGTCACGGGCATCTGGAAGGACCTCAGCGACAACGTCAACCTGATGGCCAACAACCTGACCATGCAGGTGCGGAACATCTCCCAGGTCGCCGCGGCCGTCGCCAACGGCGACCTGACGAAGACGGTGACGATCGAGGCGCGCGGCGAGGTCGCGCAGCTCGCCGACACCTTCAACACCATGGTGAAGACGCTGAGTTCGTTCGCCGACCAGGTCACCAAGGTGGCGCGCGAGGTGGGCACGGACGGCATCCTCGGCGGCCAGGCCCGCGTACCGGGCGTCTCCGGCACCTGGAAGGACCTCACCGAGTCCGTCAACGGCATGGCGTCCAACCTGACCGGACAGGTCCGCAACATCGCGATGGTCACGACGGCCATCGCCAAGGGCGACCTCACCAAGAAGATCGACATCGACGCGCGCGGTGAGATCCTGGAGCTCAAGACGACCATCAACACGATGGTCGACCAGCTCTCGTCCTTCGCCGAGGAGGTCACCCGCGTCGCCCGCGAGGTGGGCACCGAGGGCCAGCTGGGCGGTCAGGCGCGCGTGCGGGACATCGACGGCACCTGGCGCGACCTCACGGAGTCCGTGAACGAGATGGCCGGGAACCTCACCCGGCAGGTGCGCGCGATCGCGGCCGTGGCCACCGCGGTGACCCGCGGCGACCTCAATCTGAAGATCGACGTGGACGCGGCGGGCGAGATCCAGGTCCTCCAGGACAACATCAACACGATGATCGCGAACCTCCGCGACACCACGCTCGCCAACAAGGAACAGGACTGGCTCAAGGGCAACTTGGCCCGCATCTCCGGCCTGATGCAGGGCCGCCGCGACCTGGAGGACGTCGCCTCGCTGATCATGAGCGAGCTGACGCCGGTGGTCTCGGCGCAGCACGGGGCGTTCTTCCTCGCGATGGCCACCGACGACACGAACGACCCGGGGCGCGACGAGGACGCGTACGAGCTGCGGATGCTGGGCAGCTACGGCTACTCGATGGGGTCGATGCCCACCTCGTTCCGGCCCGGTGAGACGTTGATCGGCACGGCTGCCAAGGAGCGCCGCACGATCCTCATGGAGAACGTGCCCTCCGGCTATCTGCGGATCGCCTCCGGGCTCGGTGAGGCGCCTCCTGCGCAGGTCATCGTGTTGCCGGTGCTCTTCGAAGGCAAGGTGCTCGGGGTGATCGAGCTGGCGTCGTTCCAGCCGTTCACACAGATCCAGAAGGACTTCCTGAGCCAGATCGCCGAGATGATCGCGACGAGCGTCAACACCATCAGCGTCAATACGAAGACGGAGATGCTGCTCAAGCAGTCGCAGGAGCTCACCGAGCAACTGCGCGACCGCTCGGAGGAGTTGGAGAACCGGCAGAAGGCGCTCCAGGACTCCAACGCCGAGCTGGAGGAGAAGGCCGCGCTGCTCGCCCAGCAGAACCGCGACATCGAGGTGAAGAACACCGAGATCGAAGAGGCCCGGCAGGTCCTCGAGGAGCGTGCCGAGCAGCTCGCGGTGTCGATGCGCTACAAGTCCGAGTTCCTGGCGAACATGTCGCACGAGCTGCGGACGCCGCTCAACTCCCTGCTGATCCTCGCCAAGCTGCTCGCGGACAACGCCGACGCGAACCTCACCCCCAAGCAGGTGGAGTTCGCCGAAACGATCCACGGGGCCGGCTCGGACCTGCTCCAGCTGATCAACGACATCCTGGACCTGTCGAAGGTCGAGGCGGGCAAGATGGACGTCAGCCCGACGCGCATCGCGCTCGTCCAACTCGTGGACTACGTAGAGGCCACTTTCCGTCCACTGACCGCCGAGAAGGGGCTCGACTTCTCCGTACGCGTATCGCCGGAGCTGCCCGCGACGCTGCACACGGACGAGCAACGTCTCCTTCAGGTACTGCGGAATCTGCTGGCCAACGCGGTCAAGTTCACCGACACCGGCGCGGTCGAGCTCGTCATCCGGCTCGCCAGCAACGACGTGCCGAACGCGATCCGGGAGCAGCTCCTGGAGGCCGGTTCGCTGCGCGACCCGGACGCCGACCTGATCGCCTTCTCCGTGGCCGACACCGGCATCGGCATCGCGGCCAGCAAGATGCGGGTGATCTTCGAGGCGTTCAAGCAGGCGGACGGCACGACCAGCCGCAAGTACGGCGGCACCGGTCTGGGCCTGTCCATCAGCCGGGAGATCGCGCGGCTGCTCGGTGGCGAGATCCACGCGGCCAGCGAACCGGGCCGCGGCTCCACCTTCACGCTGTATTTGCCCCTGCACCCGAGCGAACTGCCGCCGCAGGGGTACGCCCAGCTCGCCTCGCCCGCGACCCCCGCGCTGCCCGCCCTGGAGAGCCTGAGCGAGGTCGCGGGGAACGCGGCCGCCGACACCACCGCTCCCGGGACGGCGCGCACGGAGGCCCCGGAGCGGCACGCCGGGCCCGCCGCGCTGTTCCGGCGCCGCCGCCGGGCCGTGTCCGCCGCGGAGCCCGTGAACGCGGTTCCGCAGCCGGGCCACGGGGCCGGCGCGGGCGCGCAGGAGCAGTGGCAGGAGGGCGTCGCGCAGGACGCGACGTGCCCGCGCGCGGCGTTCCGGTTCGACGGCGAGAAGGTCCTCATCGTCGACGACGACATCCGCAATGTGTTCGCGCTCACCAGCGTCCTGGAGCAGCACGGCCTGTCGGTGCTGTACGCGGAGAACGGCCGCGAGGGTATCGAGGTCCTGGAGCAGCACGACGACGTGACGGTCGTTCTGATGGACATCATGATGCCGGAGATGGACGGCTACGCGACGACGACGGCGATCCGCAGGATGCCGCAGTTCGCCGGGCTTCCGATCATCGCGCTCACCGCGAAGGCGATGAAGGGCGACCGGGAGAAGGCCATCGACTCCGGAGCGTCCGACTACGTGACGAAACCGGTCGATCCCGATCACCTGTTGTCGGTCATGGACCAGTGGATGCGGGGGGAGTGACGGAGCGTGGTCGCGGCGGCCCTCCCGGCCGCTCTCCCGGACCACGGGTGAGGCGCCGGGAGAAGCCGCGCCGCTACGCGGAGTTGCTGACAGAGTGTGGCCGGCGCCGTGTAGAAGCGCGGTATTCGGGGAACCTTCTGGTCCGCCACTGCGTTTCTGCTACGTGCACAGTGACATCGCGGTGACAGGGTGTGGCGACGGGCGGGGTGCGGCTACCATGACCGGCACAAGGACGGACGGCGCAAGGGAGTCGTCCCCTGGGGCGGCGCCCGGTGTACCGCCGGGGCGAGGAGGGCGGGCCATGGTGCAGAAGGCCAAGATCCTCCTGGTCGATGACCGGCCGGAGAATCTGCTGGCGCTGGAGGCCATCCTCTCTGCGCTCGATCAGACGCTGGTGCGGGCATCGTCCGGGGAGGAAGCGCTCAAAGCGCTGCTGACGGACGACTTCGCGGTGTAACTGGTTAGGTCTGTGGGGGCTGGTGGGCATGCTGGATCGCCGGGTGGCCCGGGGTTTCAGGAGGTGGTGGGTGTCCAGGGGCTGCCGCGCATGG
>NZ_JOJM01000116.1 GCF_000720325.1 Streptomyces sp. NRRL B-1347 | reverse complement strand
TTTGGCGACTTGGCAAACCAGCGGGATGCCCCGTTCGTCACGCACCCGACAACATACTGTCACCGCCCAACCCACAAACCGTACAAGTGGAAAAGGCTCAAGGTACGCAGGGCTCGCCCTTCAAGAGAAGGTCAGGACAATGCAGCCGTCTTTTCCGTCGGCGCCACGAGAGCCCACACCACTGGGTGAGCCGGTGCCACCCTGGCCGCCTTGGCCCGCGTTGGCGCAGGACGGCGGGACCGTCTGCCCGGGCATACCCCCGGTCCCGCCTGGACCTCCGAGTGCGCCGTCTTCGCCTCGATAGCCGGGAATGATGGTGTCGAGGAGAGGAAAGGCGCAAAATCCCCCGGGGCCCCCAAGGCCCCCTCGGCCTGGCCCTTGATCGTAGGCGAACGAGCCCTGGAGCCCCGCATCCGCGTGAGCGAGTTTGAATCCGTTCACCACGAGCTTCGTCAAACCAGCGGTATTGGACGAAGCACTGCCCCCAGCACCGATAGTGACGGTCACGGGCTGTCCCGGACGTAGCAACTGCTCGGCACAGTGGATGCGTGCGCCACCCCCTCCCCCTCCTCCACCGGAGAAGGTGCCTAGCCCTCCGAGCCCTCCCGCACCGATGAGGAACGCGTCGACCCGGCTGACACCAGAGGGAACCGTGCACGTCGTACCGCTCTGGCTGGCACTGGAGAAGGTAGAAATCATTGCGCAGCTACTGTCCCCACGCGCGGACGCGGCGTTTCCCACTCCTGGCAGGAGAGAGAGCGTCAGAGCGCACGCCCCAGCAATGGCAGCCCTGCTCAGCAACGGCATATAGCCCATCGTGTGCATTCCCTTCACGTGCTGATGGCGCCAAAGAGAGACTCCGACTCAAGGAACACGCGAGCCCTCACGGCGCCCGACCGCCAGTTATGCTGCCATGTACCTTTGCATCATACGAAGTCCGCGCACTGGTAGTTTCGAGTTTCACCCGTCTGGTATATTGCGTCGGAACTATTGGGCTGCCTTTCTCGTGAGCGGGCAGGCAGGGCTGTCGGCGACGCGTGAATCGTGACCCACCGTCGACGGTCGGAAATTGACCCCCGACGCGTCAGTTGACCTTGCTAGTCGTTGTTGTTGGCCTCGGCGGGCGGGACGCGTCCGACGTCGCGTCCGCGCATGCGGAAGCTGTCGCCGCGGAGGCTGATGACCTCCGCGTGGTGGACCAGGCGGTCGATCATCGCGGCGGCGACGGTGTCGTCACCGAAGACCTCTCCCCAGCGGCCGAAAGGCTTGTTGCTGGTCACGATCACGGACGCACGTTTGTAGCGGCCCGAGATGAACTGGAAGAAGTCGATGACGCCGAAGATCCGGTCGTAGCTGTCGAGGGACCGCATCTCGACCTCGAGCTTCTCGGTGGGCTCGGGCTTGTTGATGGTCGTGCGGGCGGCAGTAGCTGCGGCCGCGTGAGTGGGGTCGGTGATGGTCTGGTGCTTGGCCCAGCAGCGGGTGTGACGGGCGACTTCGGTGCCGTCGCAGCTGACCAGGACCTGGTCGAGATCGGCGGCGACGTCCACCGGGCCTGTCCAGTGAATGTGAATGGTGGTTCTGGAGTTGTTAGGGGTTCAGCGGTGGGCGGCGGAGAGCCGTCCGGCGAAGGTGATCTCGAAGGCGTTGAGTGCGGCCTTCCACCGCTGTGACCAGCGTTTGCGTCCTTGGCCGGTGGGGTCGAGGCTCATGACGGCCATGTAGACGCACTTGATCGCTGTTTGCTCGTTCGGGAAGTGTCCGCGGGACCGGACGGCCTTGCGGATCCGTGCGTTCACCGACTCGATGGCGTTGGTCGTGCACACAACTCGCCCTATTTCGCTGTCGAATCGGAGGAAAGGAACGAACTCGGCCCAGGCGTTCTCCCACAACCGAACGATCGCGGGGTACTTCTTGCCCCACGTCTCACAGAACTCCAGGAACCGTTCCTCCGCGATGTCCTGGGTGGCGGCGGTGTAGACGGGCTTGAGCACCTTCGAGGTCTTGTCCCAGTCCTGACGGGCCGAGTAACGGAACGACGCCCTCAGCAGGTGAACCACGCAGGTCTGCGTGATGGCCTGGGGCCAGACCGTCCCGATCGCGTCAGCCAGCTCGTTCACGAGGTTCGCCGTGGTCGTGTAGCGGACCCGCAGGCCCGCCTCGGCGATCGCGGTGCCGATCCCGATCAGCAGGATGCTCCTATGGTCTGTCAAGGCGTAGGAGTGGGGCGGGGAAGGTCCCTCACGAGTCCTCGAGGGACATGATTTTTTAGGTCAGACGCCTGGGGCGTCGACAGAGGCGGCCTTCCCCGCTGCTGTGCATGCTGGTCGTGTTGCGGCACCCGGTCAAGTACGGGTGGGCTGCTGCGGGCATCCGTCGGCGGGGTTGCGCCCGACCCGGACGCCTCGGGTCGGGCGTGGCCGCTGGGCGGTGGAGAGTCCGTGTTCTGGCGTGGTGCGGTGGACTCCAGCAGGCGGAAGACTTGTCGGGCAACGGCTCGTTTCAGGCATCGTTTGATCTCGCGGGCGGTTTTGCCCTCCGCCGTGCGGCGGGCCGCATATGCCTTGGTAGGAGCGTGATGCTGCAGCCGGGACATCACGATGGTGTGCAGGGCCCGGTTCAGCTGGCGGTCACCGGAGCGGTTCAGCGAACGCGGTCAGGTCGGTCTTGGCCTCCAGGAGCATGTCCTTGACCCTGGGAAACTGCCGTCCGGGCATGTCGGCGACGGTGTCGAGCTGGGACCGGACCAACTCGGCGGTGGGCTGGGCGAAGATGGTGCGGATCGTCGCGGCCACCATCTCCCCGGAGTCCTCCGGGATCACCGAGAAGACGTTGCGCAGGAAATGAACACGGCATCGCTGGTAGGCGGCGCCGAGCATGACCTTGCGGACGGCCGCGACCAGGCCCAGGTGGTGGTCGCCGATGGCCAGGCGGACCCCGTTCAGACCGCGGGCCCGCAGCGAGCGCAGGAACTCGGTCCAGAACACCTCGGTTTCGCTGTCGCCAACCATGAGTCCGAGGACTTCGCGGCCACCGTCCTCGGTGATGCCGGTGGCGATGACCACGGCCTGGGACACGATCTGGTGCTCGACCCTGGCCTTGCAGTAGGTCGCGTCGAGATAGACGCAGGGGAAGCGGATGTGGTCCAGGGGCCGGGTGCGGAAGACGGTCAGCTCCGCGTCGAGGTCGCCGCAGATCCTCGAGACCTCGGACGTGGAGATCCCGCTGTCCCCGCCCAACGCTTTGACCAGGTCATCCACGCTGCGGGTGGACACGCCGTGCACGTATGCCTCCATGATCACGGCATAGAGGGCCTGGTCGATACGCCGCCGGCGCTCGAGCAGCGACGGGAAGAACGACCCGGTGCGGACCTTGGGAATCGCCAGGTCCAGGTCCCCGGCCTGCGTGGTCAGCAGCCTCTCGCGATGCCCATTGCGCCAGGTCGTGCGCGTCTGGGTGTGTTCGCCGGGCTCAGCACCGATATGGGCGGTGGCCTCGGCCTCGATGAGCTCCTGCAGGACCCGCTGGGCCAGGACGCGGACCAATTCGATTCCGTCCGCCGTACGCAGTGCCTCCATGAGCCGGAGTAAGTCATGCCGGGACAAGGCCATCGCGTCACCTCTCAACGAGCGTCCCTACTCGCAGAGTTGTGCGGTGGCCGCCCCTCGACCAGGGGCTATAAGGAGATCGCCGCTACACCACCCGACGGGACACCATCGATGTGGGCGTGCCGGAAGATGCGCCACTGCTTGATCCGGGAGATCGTTCGCTCGGCCGGGGCGTGCAGCAGGGCCTCGGTAAAGTCGTTCAGATGAGGCCGAGCATGGTCGGGGGGTGGGTGTGGTCGCGGGCGTTGGCGCGTAGGGCGGAACCCCCGGTACGACGGCGGCACAGACTCCACGCCGCGCTGTGGCAGGACACCGCAACATCGACGCCGGCCTACGCGAGACTCGGCAGTGGGCTACCGCTCTCCGTGCGAAGTCCACGTTGAGCACCGGAAGTCGCGCATCGCGGCATAGGACCATCACCAGATGCCTGTCCGGGAATCGTGAGGCCCTTCAGATGCTATTCACGGGCGAGAGGCGAGTGCCAACGCGATCTGGGTGGTGGTGTTGTCCAGGAGTTCGGGGATGGTGGCGCGGCCGGCCGCGTAGTCAAAAAGCTTGTTGGAGATCGCAGGGACTCGGGTCAGGCCGGTATGAACCAGCCGTGGGTGTTTCTTGAACAAGGTGAGAACCTTCCGGCTCTCGAGCATCTCTGTCCCCAGGATGTCGTTGATCTGGCGGGCATAGGAATCGGTGGTCTCACGGACCAACTGTCCATCGTTCGCAGTAGCGATAGCGGCAGCGGTATGGCCCGCCAGGGCTCCCGAGCGAAGAGCGAAAGAGATTCCTTCGCGAAACATTGGATCCAGCAATCCTGCTGCGTCGCCGGCGACAAGTACGCGTCCGCGGGACAGCGGGGAGTCAGGCAGGCGGCAGCGGGTGAGATGGCCTGATGTCCGTGCGTTTTCGATGTTAGAAAGGTGGTGGCTGGCGAGGAATTCGTTCATATAGGCGCGAGTGGCATGCGGGTGGCCGCGGGCAGAGATCACTCCGATCGTCAAGTGATTCCCTTTAGGGAAGACCCAGCCGTACGAGCCCGGTATCGGTCCCCAGTCCAGTAGCACCCTGCCTTTCCAGGCCGCAGTTTCGTCTGAAGCGACAGGGACTTCGGCCTCCAGCGCAAGGTCAACCTGTTCGCACCGTACACCCACGTAGCAGGCAATGCGGCTGGTGCTGCCGTCCGCGCCTACTACGGAGCGGGCTCGCAGCTGTTGTCCTCCGTTGGTTGTGACCACTGCTGTTTCCCCGTTGGTTGCCACGCTTTTGACTTGCACCCGTTCTCTGAGTTCCGCGCCTGCCTCGGTGGCTGATCGGGTCAGGGCGGCATCGAATTCGTCGCGGTACACCATGGTGACCACGGGATCTCGCTGGGACAGGGTTCGGATGCCTCTTGAGTGACAGCTGATCGAAATCTGGTTGATGTGGTCACGGGACGGGATACGGAAACCTGCAGGCAGTGCGGCGACGGAAGCTCCCACCAGGCCACCGCCGCAAGTCTTGTAGCGGGGTAATACGGCCCGTTCCAGGAGCAGGGTCCGGCATCCCATTTCTGCTGCGGTGCGGGCTGCGGTGGCGCCTGCCGGGCCGGCGCCCACGACGATGACGTCCCAGAGATGGGGATGGCTAGAGGACTTGCTGGTCATGGTGTCCTTCCTGGTCGAGCGTCGTAGCAGCGCCCGCTCTCCTGCCTCAGTCCGTGCCGGGATCGTCGGATGGAGGAAGTGGCTTGCCGAGGAGCGGTGGTGTCTCCGCCGTCCAGGTGCTTCGTGCTGCCTCACGCCTCGCCTGCGTGTTGTCAGCCTGCGCTTCCCTGGAACGGAATTCTGCGGTGGCGCTCTCTGTGCGCCGTTGGGGAAAGATCCGGGTCGTCGCATCAGCAGAGGGCCGGGAGCAAGGTGTGGTGCCGAGATGTCAGCCGTTCCGCCTTTCCACATGGACCGGGAGGTGCGGGTGGGAGGGGATGAGCAGGTGAGGGCGGAAGGGGAGGTCGTCCAGGGGGTGGGTGACGGTGATGCGTGTGTAGCGTTCGAGGATCTCTTCCAGGGCTGCGCGTGCCTCGGCGCGGGCTAGTTGGGCGCCTAGGCATCGGTGTAGGCCGGTTCCGAAGGCGAGGTGGCTGGATTGGTCGTCGATGGACTGGTTCGCGGCAGCGACGAGGAGCAGCAGGTGGGATCCTGCGGGGATATGGGTGTTTTGGAGAGTGACGTCGCGGGTGGTGGTGCGGAAGACGTTCGCGGAGGGGCTTCGCTCGACGACGCATTCCTCGATGAAGTCCGTGACTGTCTCGGGGGCGGCGCGCAGGTGTGGGAGGAGTTCGGGTTGTCGTGCGAGGCGCAGTGCGATGTGGGTGAGGAGGATGACGGTGGTGGTGCTGCCCGCAGGGAAGAGGATGAGGAGGAATTGGATTCGTTCGTGGTCGGTGAGGCTGTCGCCCTGCTGGATGAGGTGCGTGAGCAGACTGTCGTCGGGTTCCTGCGCCAGGTGCGTGGTGCGCGCGCGGAAATATTGCGTGAATTCCTTGGTGAAGTCGAGGTAGGCATGGATGGCTTCGGGGCTGACGTTACCGCCGGCGGCCAGTGAGGTGAGAAAGTCGTCCCAGCGGATCACCGTCGCGTGGTCGGCGTCGGGCACCCCGAGCAGGTCGGAGATCGCATGGATGGTGAAGGGCATGCAGAAGTCCTGCACCCAGTCCGCGCGGTCCGGCATCCTGTCCAGGACGGCGGCGGCCCTGGCACGCAGGGAGGGGAACCGGCGGCGGATGGCGTGCGCGGTGAAGTATGGGTTGACTGCCTTGCGTAGCCGCTGGTGAGTAGCACCCTCACTTGTCATGATTGACACGACGGGGGAGACGAAATGATCACGCTGCTCGGCGCTCAACAGGCCCATGAGAGCATGGGTGGCTTGAGTGAGGGCGGGGCTGAGGGCGTCAGCCGAGGAGTAGGTGTCGGGGTCGAGGAGGACGGTGCGGATGGTGTCGGGGCGCACGATCAGGTGGAAGCCCGTACTCGGATCACGATGAATACCTTCCTGCGCCCGAAGTGCCCGGAACAGGGCGTCCGGACAGCGGTGGGCCTGGGTGTCGAGGGTGAGGTAGGGCTGAGCCTCGGGAGTAGTCATGACCGGCCTTTCCGAAGGGGAGGCAGGGGGAACGCATTGAGGGAGGGGGGGGCTGTGGCCATGGACACAGGGTCGGCCAGGGGGCTATGAATGGGGGCGCGCCCGTCCCGGTTTCGGTGCGCCCTCCGCGGTGACCTGGGCGTATGAGAAGCGGTAGTCGGGGGTGTTGTCGACGTGGCTCCAGGCCACGGCCACGTCCTCGGGACGGGCGATATGCAGTGGTGTTGTCTTGGCGTACCGGCGGCAGCTGTAGGCTCCGGCCACGATGCCCATGACGAAGCGCGTGAGGTATTCCTTGTCCCGGGGCTTGATGTCATCGGCGCCCTGGAGGCGGAACAGGATTTCCGTGTAGGCTACGAGGGAGGTTGTGACCTTCTCGTGCTGGGTGCCGGGCAGATAGTTCAGTGTGTGTCCGATCTCCTTCTCGCACGCGTGGCGCAGTGATCCGTGGATGTCGAAGGCGAGGACGGATGCCTCCAGCGTCTCCTCGATCCAGTGGGGCGGAACGTCGCGCAGGTCCACACCGGTGGCGACAGCACAGGCGAGGAGGCCCCCGTAGTACCAGCCCTCCCGCTCCCTCCAGCGCAGGTACGAGCGGTAGTCGGTGCGGTTGCGCTCGTTGCGCTGCTCACTGGGGCCGATGCCGCTTTCGAGCCGGTTCTCCGAGAGTTGTGCGATCTGGTGGTGGAACCTTCGCTGCAGTGTATTCGCTGTCCACTCGTCCAGGCCGGTACATACACGGTCGGCCCACTCTCCGACCGGGCGCCCGCGGTACTTTTTTGCAAGAAGTTCTTCCTCGGTGAACCTCCGCCGTTTTGTCGCGCAGGTATCGAATACTGCGGACAGTGCCCCGTAGACCACGATCGCGTCCCGGTCCCGTCCAGGCGCCGTGACCGGTGAGATCAGGGCGAGGAACATGTATGCCATCTCCAGGCACTCGCGGTCGACTTCGCGGCTCACCCAAGGTTCGGCGTCATCGATCCCGATCCAGCACTGATGGCTCATGCGACGTGCGGCCTGCTCACGACGCGTCGGGCCGAGCGGGTCAGCCCATGTGGCATCCTCGAATGGATCAACCGGCAGCAAGATCATGAACTCCTTTCGCATATTGGAGGGCTGGAGGGTTATTCAGGACGATCTTGAGATTCGTATCGTTGCAGGTCGCAGTCCTGCTCGTGGCCTGATCGCCAGCTCCTGAATAAGCCTCCTGGACCTTCCACTCACCACGACGGAGCGATGGCAACCCGCGGGGAACTCGGCGACGTTCCATGCGGGCGCTCGCTCGGGTTCCTTGTCGAGACGTGACCCAACTGGTCCTCCTGGAGGGCTCTGGGGGCGACCGGGCTGGAATTCCATTCCCTCGAGTCATGGCTGAGGGATCAGCTCGCATGGCTCCTGTGGGTTCGAGGGTGCCGCCGACGTGCCGTCTTGCGGGCGGCGTGAAGCAGGTGGCGGACCAAATGGTTGCGCCAGTGGGAGGGGAGCCTGCCAGCCGCCGGACGGCGCGATCGGCAGGGCGCCGCAGCGCCGCAGCCGTGTCGGATCCGAGCTGTAGAGTTTCCAGTGCACGTAATGCCTTCTCGTGGAGGGTCCGAATCATCGCCTTCACTGCGTCGCGGGCGCCGGTAACCGTGGTGATCTCGCGTACACCGGGGGCCTGGTCCTCGGTCAGACTGCGGTGCCCGATCAACCGACGCAGCTGGGCAACCTGGTCGAGTGTGGCCCGCTGGAGGGTGAGCGCCACCAGGGCGGTGTGCCCCTCGCGCAGGTCATCGAATGTGGGCTTGCCGGTTTCGTCTGGGACACCGAAGACGCCAAGCAGATCATCACGCAGTTGGAAGGCCTGCCCTAACGGGACACCGAACGCGCTCAGGCGCTCGCGCAGTTGAAGGTCGGCCCCGGCGAGAGCGGCGCCGATCTGCAGCGGCCTCTCACAGGTGTACTTGGCCGTCTTGTACCGGATAACCTTCAGTGCCCGGTCAAGATCCCCAGTCGGAATTCCGGCAGCGGCGAGATCGAGATACTGGCCGTACACGGCCTCAGCACGGGCCTCAATCAACGGCAATATCGCGCCGAGCTGGGAAGGGCCGAGCACGGAGAAGTGGAGCAGTTCGTCCGCACAGGCCAGAGCAAGGTAGCCCAGGAGAATCGCAGCCCCCGTCTCCAGCCGGTCGGCGCCGGTCAGGCTGCGGCCGACGGTATGACGACGGACCTTCACGCGGTGGACGGTGGGCTGACCGCTCCTGGTAGCGCTGTTGTCCATGACGTCGTCATGGATCAGGCAGAACGCGTGGAACATCTCCAACGACGCCCCCAGGCGTAACACAAGCTCGGTTTCGCTGTGACTGCCCGCTGCCTGCCATCCGGCCACACAGAGCATCGGTCGCAGCCGCTTGCCGCCGGCCAACAAGAAGTCCCGCAGGATGCCGCAGACCTCCGCAGGCACGTACTCATCCGCAGCCGCCCTGGCCTTGGCTGAGAGGAATTCGTCAAGAACGGTGTCGGCGCGTTCTGGGACACTGGCCAGATCGATCACCTCGATCAGAGGCTGGGATCGCCGTCCAATCACCTCCCGCATCACCATGCACCTCTCTCGCCGCGCCGGGCTTCTTCCTGTCTATTTACGGAAGGTGAGATCAGCAAGCCGCAATTCAGGGGCGCACAGATCGGCTTGGAGCATTCAAGATGCTCTACGCATGCCAATGCCCTCGGACTGCGCCTCTGTGCCGGTTGGACACATGGAGGTTATTCAGGACGATCTTGAGATTCGTATCGTTCCAGGTCACAGCCCTGCTCGTGGCGTTGTCAAGTTGCTGGAGGGGTATCTGGGTTGAGGTATGTCGGTGGTGCTCGGGTGCCGTGCTGAGCCCGGCGGTCAGCCGGTGACGGGCATGCCGGTGAGGGTCTTCCTGGTGCGGAATCGTTCGGTCATCTCGGTGCGTTAGTCACTGAACCTCTTTCATCCTGGCCTTCCAGGGGTGACTCCGAGTGGTGTTACCACAGGTCAACAAGCCTACGAGCGTGACAGGGGCCGGAGGATGAAAGAGGCTCTGTGTGCCCGGCATGCCTTTGCCGGAGGCAACCTCGCCGCGGGGAGTCCCATTCTGCTGCGCGCGATGGTCAAGACGTTCGCCGACGCGCTCATGTCCGCGGAAGTCGATGCCCTCTGCAATGCTGCGTACGGGCAGGTCGGCGACGAGCGCGTCAATCACCGCAACGGCTATCGTCCGCACGAGTGGGACACCCGCGTCGGCACCGTCGAACTCGCCGAGGCTTATTCAGCGCGATTCTTAGGATCTCTGTCCGGACCCTCAGAAAATGAACAGCGGCCCGTTGTGAGAGAATTGGGTTTACCACGACACAAGACTCCAGAACGGACCGCCTGTTGTGTATTC
>NZ_JOJM01000115.1 GCF_000720325.1 Streptomyces sp. NRRL B-1347 | reverse complement strand
CCGCCCCGACCTAATCGACGGCTGCTTGATCGGGACTGGGCTGCTCATCGCTGCGGAGGAGCTCGCAGAGCCGGAACCCGCGAGTTCAAGATGAGTACCTCGCCGGCGGCCTACTTCACTCTTCTATCAGAACCGGACGGGCTGCCAATGGCGCCTTCTTCCGCACGACTTCCCGGCCTGGTCGGCGGTGCTGTACTACTTCGGGCTGTGGCGCGAGGACGGGCTGGACCAGCGGATCCAGGAACTGCTGCGGTGCCAGGTGCGGGAGAAGGCCCGGCGATTAGAGGACCCGTCTCTCGTGATCATCGATACCCAGTCCGTGCGCGCGGCCGCGGGGGTCCCGAAGACCACGACGGGGCTGGACGCCAACAAGAAGGTATCGGGCCGCAAGCGGGGGCTGGCCGTCGACGTCCTGGGGCTGGTCATCGGCGTCGTCGTGTTGCCGGCCTCCGCCCACGACAACGTCGCCGGCACCGCCCTGCTCGACCAGGCCGCGACGCGGTGCGGGAACCGGCTGGAGAGGGTCCTGGTCGACCAGGGCTTCAAGGACGAAGTCCTCATCCATGGCGCTCTGTTGGACATCGACGTTGAGGTCGTCCGTCGCAGCCGAGAAGACCAGGGCAAAGGGTTCGTCCCGCAGCCGAAACGTTGGATCGTGGAGCAGGTCAACGGCACGCTGCTGCTGCACCGTCGCCTGGCCCGCGAATACGACCACCGCCCCGACACCTCCGCCTCACGCGTCTACTGGGCCTCCATCGCGAACATGACCCGCCGCCTCACCGCCCCGAGTCCCGCCTGGCGCGACACCCTCGAGCTGGCCGCGTGAACATCACCGAGCTCCTGACCGGCCTCCAGGCCGAGCACGACAAGACCACCGTCAGGGCCGCTGAACTACGCGACCAGATCGCGCACTTGACTACCGCCCTGGCCGAGACCGAAGCGCGACTCGTGGACCTGACCACTGCCCGGAAGGTCATCACCGAACTCGCACCGGCTGGAGACGAACCAGAACCGCCCGAGACGAACAGCGCCTACCAGGTCATCGTGAATGCCTTCAACCAGCACCCCGACCAGGAGCTCCGGGCCCGTGAGCTGCACGAACTCCTCGGCATGCCCACCGACGAGGCATCGGTCAACGTCACCCGTGCCCGCCTCGGACGCCTCACCCGCCAAGGCTTCCTCACCCAGCCCGGACGAGGCCGCTACCAGAAACGGACTTAACGTCCACTCAGGCCACTCCTGCTTCGTTGTGACCGTGGTCATCGCGGTCGTCGTCCGTGGTGACGGGGGTCATGTCGGCGGCGAAGAGCCTTGTCGGTCCGTGCAGGAACGCGGCGGCCCCGCCGTCGCCGGTGGACTGCGTCTGCGGTTCGGTCTCGGTGCCGGCGATCAGGATGCCCTTGACGGTGCGATAGGACGGATCGCCCACGGCGATGGCCTTCACGCAGGCGGCCTCGAGCCGCTCGGGCCCGTACTTCTTCTTCAAGCCGAGCACTCCCTGGGCGGCGCGGAGCCGGTAGAGGGCATGATCTCCAGCAGCCCTGCGATCAGCTCGCTGCAGGCCGGGCCGACCTGGGCGGCCTGCTTGCGGCACCAGACGGGCGTGCGCATGTGGAAGGCGATCTTCTCGGGCGGGTAATCGTTCTTGTCCGTCCGCTTGCCCTGCTCAAGTGCCGCGTGAGTCTTGACGAGTTGACCGTCGTCGAAGATCTGCACCATCGTGGCAGTGGAGCGGATGTCGACCTTCTTGCCGATCAGTTTCCAGGGCACCGAGTAGAGGGTGCGGCCGGCCTTGACGTGGATGTCCGGGCCGACGGTCGCCGTCGACCAGCGGGCCAGCACGAATCCGGTCGGCGGCAGCGGCTTGAGGGCTGGCTTCTCGAGGGCCTCGAACACCGAGGCCGGTGCGGCCCCAGCGGCCGGCACTGCCGTTGCCCGGCCACCTCGGTGCACCACTCGATGGCCGCGGCCTGCATGTGCTCGATCGAGACGAACTCCCGGCCCCGCCACCACGAATCGCGTATATAGGGCATAGGGCGCTCGACCCGGGGCTTGTCTTTTGGCCGGCGGGCGCGAGCCGGGTCCACCAACGTGCCGTAATGTGCGGCGAGTTCAGCGTACGACTTGTTGATTTCGGGGTCGTAGAGGTCGGGCTTGTCGACACCGGTCTTCAGGTTGTCCGGCACCAGCCGCTCGGGCGTGCCGCCGAAGAAGCGGAAGGCTTCGACGTGGGCCTCGGTCCAGGCGTGCTGGTCGAGGTGGATGACCGGGCGGACGAACATGTGCCGTGAGGCGGCGAGGATCATGACGAACGCCCAGATGCGGTGCCGCTTGCCCGAGCGCGGGTTGATCCACTGGCCCAGGAAGCCGTAGTCGATCTGGGCCTCCGAGCCCGGCTCGACCTCGTCGCGCAGCACCGTCACTGCGGAGCGTCGGGTCTCCTCGGGCAGTGTGGCCTTGACCCAGCGGCGCAGTGAGGCCACCGACACGTTCACGTCGTGTTCGTCGCGCAGGCGTTGGTGGATCGTCGAGACGGTCACCGTCCCGAGCAGGCCCTTGATGTAGCCGCGGTGCTTGTCGATCTCTGGCCAGGTGATCTGCCGCAGCCGCTTGTCCGCAAGCTGCGGGAACCAGCCCTTGATCAGCTCGGCCCAGTCCTTCTCGGCCATGGGCGGCCCGCCGGGGGTTATCCCGGCGGCGATCGCCGGGACCAGGTACTTCCCGATCGTCTTGCGGTCCACCCCGAGCGACGCGGACAGCTCGCTCCGCGAGCGGCCCGCGTACCAGTGGACGTAAATCTCCGTGATGTCGACCACGTTGAACGTTCTCCTTGCCATCTGGCGCCATCTTCGACCTCGAACCACTGATCGAAGGAAGCGTCCGTCTCATGACGGCCAGGACCACACGCCACGTTCACGATGTCCCTGGGGAATTTCGTGATCGTGGCACTGGGGAATTACGTGCCGCACGGAGCGTCTGAGCTGGGGAAATTCGTGATCGCCCACAGTTACGCCCTCCTCGCGAAGTCCATGCCGAATACCGGCAGTTGCTCATCGCATCGCAGCGTGAAGTCATCACCAGACGCCTGTCCGGAGAACGCGAGGCCCCTCAATCGGGCTCTGCGCAGGATGCGCCAGGACTTCAGCCGGGCGAAGGCGCGTTCGCCGGGTGCCCGGAGCCGGGCATGATCCCGGAGCGCCTTTCACGTGTAGGTCATGAGGGTGAGGATCGCTGCGGCGGCTGACGTGAGCCGGTTCGGGCTGGTGCGGGCGTGGCGGAAGATCCTCCACTGCTTGATCCGGGAGATCGTCCGTTCGACAGGTGCTCGCAGTGACGCGTGGACTCTGTTCGACTTCTTGTGTTTATCGGGCAGTTCGGTGTCCGGGCGGCGCTTGATCGGCGTGATGACGGCGCCGCAGGCACCCTGGTACCCCTTGTCTGCGAGGACCACGAGGTCCAGTTGTGCGCAGGTCTCGATGATGCCGTGCTCGCGGGCGGCCTTCACATCGTGGATACCCCCGGGCAGGGCGGGCGAGAGCCACAGCAGCCTGCCTTCTTCCGCGGTGATGACCTGGAGGTTCACACCCTCGCGTCGGACCTTGCCCGAGAAGTGGCCCGCGGCAGCCACCCGGCCGGTCTCGGCGACGGTACCGTCCAACAGCACGTAGCTGTCCGCGTGGTGGCTGGTGAGCGCCTCGGTCAACGAGGGCGCGAACGCGGCGAGCCGCTCGATCGTGTCGTTCACATAGCGCCAGGCGGTGGCCACGCCGATACCAAACCCGGCCGCGAGCTGTTCGAAGGTGTCGTGCTTGCGCAGGTACACCAGCGTGCACCGAGCGCGGTCGTGCGGGCCGAGCTTGCAAGGCCGCTCCCCTTCCAACGCTACCAGGGCCATCGTCACCATTTCGAGGAGTTCCAACTCCACGTCACACGCGGCAGGATAGGTGAACACCGGGGCATCTCCGCTGGTCAGGCTCGTCGTGGTGACCTGCCCAACCACGGAGATGCCCCGCGCGTTCCCCTCATGTCAACACCGCAGCACCGCCCCACCCGCCAGAGCTACAAATGGAAAAGGCTCCGGGTCAACACGCGATCTTGCAAAGAGTCCTGGGGCAAGCCTCACCAGCATGTGGCGGAGAATCAGGGCACGAGGCTGGCGAGGTCGATGTCGAGCGGAAACGGAACGGAGAGTTTCAGTTGACCTCGGTAGATGCCAGTGGCTACGTACGAGCGGGTCATGGAGTCGAGTTCGTAGGTGTGAACAGCGGGTGCGCCGGCCTCGTCCTCGATGCGCCAGAAGTGGGGGATCTTGGCCTGTGCGTACTTGAAGGGCTTCAGGGATCGGTCGCGGTCCGCTGACTCTTCGGAGACGGCCTCGATAACCAGAGTGACGTCTTGAGGGGCGTACCAGGTCCGGTCTGGGTCGTATGCGGCGGTGGTGACCAGGATGTCGGGCTCGGGCCGGCTCTTCTTGTCGAGACGGACGGTCATTTCCCGCTCAGCCTCGAATCCGGCGGGGGCTGCCTGCCGCAGGGCAAAGGTCAGGTTCTCCACGAGCCGGGAGTGCCAGGACCTCTGCGGCGACATCATGAAGATCAGGGCTCCGTCGATGAGTTCGGTGTGGCGGGGAAGTTCGGGTACGCGGTCGAGGTCGTCGGCTTCCCAGCCGCTGTCGCGGGGTGGGTAGAGCCAGTCCGGCAATGTCGCGGTCATGCGGGGGATCCTTCTGTGTCGTGGGGAAGGGCGAGGCAGCTATCGGGCGGGACGTGAAGAATCTGTCGCAGGCTCTTGCCGGTGCCATACGGAGGTGAGCGCTGCGACCGGGTCGGTGTCGGCTGGTGCGGCGGGCCACCATTCGCCGTCTGCGGTGTCGTGGAGGTAGGGGTACCAGCGGCTGTCGGGTCCCAGGCGTAGTTGGACGCCGTGGCCGGTGAGGGTGAGGCGGTTGCGCCAGGCTCTGAGGGGGAACGGCGTGCCGGTCATTTCGGTGAGGGCTTGGGTCACAGCGGTGCGGGCCGCTGCCACCGCCGTCGGGGCGGGGGTGTGGGGTTGTTCGGCGACGGTGATTCCAGTGGAGCCGCCGTGGCGCCAGGCGCGGGTGAGGCGGGCGAACGCGGTTGGTTTGGCGCCGGTGTTCTGGATGAGGTGGTGGAACCATTCGGGTCCGGGACTGCTTGCGGCTATGCGTACCGCGTCTTGGTGCTGGGTCAGGTGCAGGCTGGCGGTGTCGCCCGCGAGGATCCGCGCGGCTCGTGTCGCGGCGTCGGCCATGAGGTGCTCCAGGTCCGCGTTGGCCAGGCCGCTGCCGGGTGGCGGGGCGAGGGGCAGCGCGGCAGCGTGGACGGCCGGCGCCGGGAGATCGGGCCACCGGAGGGTGTCCGCGGCCCAGTCGGCGTACGCGGCGGCGGCCGGGATACCGACCGGCGCCTGTGGGCTTGCTACTTCCGGGGTTTCCATGCGGCGAGCGCGCAACTGGGAGAAGATCTCTTGGCGGTCGCGGCCGCGCAGTGCGAAGAGGACGAAGGGGTCGGTGTCGAGGGTGGCGGCGATGGCGTAGCAGAGCGCGGCGGCGTGTTTGCAGGGGGATCCCCAGTCGGGGCAGGAGCAGTCCGGGGCCAGCTCGGTGGGTTGCGGCAGCAGGGAGACACCGGCTTGGTGGGCGGCGTCGGCGAGTTCGGCGGGCATCTCGCCGTCGAGGAGGGCAGCGAGATGCCCGGCGCGGGCCACGATGGCGTCCAGGAGGACGTCCCACTGGGGGCTGGTGAGGACGGGCAGGTGGACCGAGGAGCGGTACGGACACGGGCGGCTGCCCTGGACCGGGGCCGTGGCCTGGCCGGGGGCGATGGTGACAGGGCCGACCATGCCCTGGCGGGCGTAGGTGCGTCCGCGGGACAGGCGCCCGGCATCCAGGGCGGAGTCCTCCAGGGCCGCCACCCATGCCTGGCCCCACCAGGTCTCGGAGAAGACGCGCCTGTCACGGGCGGACGTACGGCGCGGACCGGGGACCGAGGGGCTCATGACGGTCTCCCGAGTGCGACGAGTTCGGCGAGGTCGGTGTCGGACAGTTCGGTCAGGACGGCCTCGCCGGCGTCGACGACGGCGTCGGCGAGCGCGCGCTTGGATTCGAGAAGCTTGGCCACCCTGTCCTCCACGGTGCCCTCGGCGATGAGCTTGTGGACCTGTACGGGTCTGTCCTGGCCGATGCGGTAGGCGCGGTCGGTGGCCTGGTCCTCGACGGCCGGGTTCCACCAGCGGTCGTAGTGCACGACGTGAGTGGCCCGCGTGAGGTTGAGTCCGGTGCCCGCAGCCCTCAGCGACAGCAGGAACACGGAAACTTCGCCGCGCTGGAAGCGTTCCACCATCTCCTCGCGCCGCGCGACGGGGGTGCCGCCGTGCAGGAAGAGGGTGGGGACGCCGCGTTCTGCGAAGTGACTCTCCAGAAGGGCCGCCATCTGCTTGTACTGGGTGAAGACCAGCACCGATTCGCCTTCGGCGCTGATGGTGTCGACCAGTTCGTCGAGCAGGTCGAGTTTGCCGGAGCGGCCGTGCAACAGTGTGGACTGGCGCAGGTACTGGGCCGGGTGGTTGCAGATCTGCTTCAGGGCGGTGAGGAGCTTGAGCACCAGGCCGCGGCGGGCGATGCCCTCGGATTCGGCGATCTTCGCCATGGCTTCGCGGACCACCGCCTCATACAGGCTGGTCTGCTCGGCCGTCAGGGGGACGACGCGGTCAGTCTCGGTCTTGGCGGGCAGTTCGGGTGCGATGCCCGGGTCGGACTTCCTGCGGCGCAGCAAGAAGGGGCGGAGGAGGCGGGACAGGCGCTCGGCGGCCTGGAAGTCCTCGCCCGTCTCAACGGGGCGGGCGTGCCGGTCACGGAAGGCGGAGAGAGGGCCGAGGAGCCCGGGGGTGGTCCAGTCGAGGAGCGCCCAGAGTTCGGAGAGGTTGTTCTCCACGGGAGTGCCGGTGAGGGCGACGCGCGCTTGGGCGGGCAGAGCGCGCAGTTCGCGGGCGGTGACGGCGTAGGGGTTCTTCACGTGCTGGGCCTCGTCGGCGGCGATCAGTGACCAGACTGTCTCAGCGAGGGCCTTACGGTCGCGGCGTAGCACCCCGTAGGTGGCCAGGACGATCTCGCCGTCGGCGAGGTTTTTGAGGTGGCGGCCACCACCATGATAGCGGCGTACCGGCGTGGCTGGCGCGAACCGGGCCGCCTCGCGCTGCCAGTTGCCGAGCAGGGAGGCGGGGCAGACGACGAGCGTGGGGCCTGCGGTGGCGGGGGCGCTCTGGCGGTGCAGGTGCAGGGCGATCAGGGTGATGGTCTTACCCAGGCCCATGTCGTCGGCGAGACAGCCGCCGAGGCCGAGTTCACACATCTCGGCCAGCCAGGCCAGGGCCCGCTTCTGGTAGCCGCGCAGGGTGGCCTTGAGAGCGGCGGGCTGCAAGACAGGGGTGCGGGCTTCGGGGTCGCGGACACGGGCGACGAGGTCGCCGAACGCGCCGACCGCCACACACGGGACCAGCTCGCCGTCCCGTTCCACCTCACCGGTCAGTGCGGCGCCCAGTGCTTCCATAGGGGTGAGCGGGTCCGTTCGGCGGCGCCGGGCGCGGGCCACCAGTTTCGGGTCGGCGACCACCCACTGGTCACGCAGCCGGACAAGGGGGCGGCGTGATTCGGCGAGTGCGTCCATCTCCGCCTCGGTGAGCGGTTCACCGCCGAGCGAAAGCTGCCAGCGGAAGTCCAGGAGGGCGTCTGCGTCGAGGAGGCGGCCCATGCTGGAGCCGGGCGCGGTGCGCTGGGCGATCTCTGCGGTGGCGGTGAGCTCTTTGACCAGCTCGCGCGGCCAGTGTACGTCGACACTGACCGAGCGCAGCGCATCGGTGGCGTCCCCCAGCAGGTCGAAGGCTTCGTCATCGGTCAGCCGGAGCTGACCGGGAGCGGCGTCCTTGAGCAGCCGGTCGAGCGGGGGCCAGACCCGCGCGCCGCGGCGCAGGGCGAGCAGCGTCTCGGTCTCGGCGCGCGGGCCGAGCAGCCGCTCCACCTCGGCCGTCTCGCTCCACAGCCGCGCGGCCTCGACGACGAGTGCCGGATCAGCCGCGGTGTGCAGCTGCAGCACGGCCCGAAACTGCCGACGCCGCCCCTCGGGCGGGTCGACGCGCAGCGAGACGTTTACCTCAGCGGTGAACGTCGCGGTGGTCTCTTCGGCCCACTCGCGCAGGACGGGCACGGCCCGAGGCTCGCGCCAGGCGTACGGCACCGCGCCCATGGCGAGCGGCGCGGCCGGGGTACGGACCAGTTCGTCGGCGACCGCGTCGCAGAACCGGCGTATCAGCCCGGCCGGTTCTGCGATCCGCAGCGGGACGGGACCGGGTTCGGGCAGACAGTGGGCGTGGGGCGGGAAAGCAGCAGCGAGAGCGTTCAGTGCCTGGCGGTGGGCGCAGGTGAAGGGGCCCGCTTGCCAGGTGTCGTAGCTGGTGGGGGTGAGCGCCGGGTGGAGACGGCCGTCGGCGAGCAGCCGCAGCGCGAGGCGGGCGGCGGCCTGCCAGGCGGCGGCGGACGGATGCGCCGGCCCAGTAGTGGCCAGGGCGGCGAGGGCGACCGCAGGGGGCAGGGCGTAACCCTCCACCTGGCGCCGCCGGACCGACCGGCCATGCGGCAACACCAACTCCACCGGCTCGGATTCGATACCCCAGGGTACGGCACCCTCCCGCGCGACTGCCCCGGCAGGTCTCCACAGCAGCAACCGCCCCAGACGGGCGGGCTCACCGGGCAGAAAAACCGCCGCCCAACCGCCGCCCAGCAGCGCCCCCGCGAAGGCCGTTGCCTCCCGCGGCGCCAACGGCGGCGCGATCCTCGTGCCCGCGTACGGCCCTCGTACAATGGCCCTTACCATCCACTTGCCCCTACGCTGTCTCTCCCGCCGAATCCAACGAGCCGTACCCAGCCTATCCCGGCACACGGCAGCGACTCGCGGTAACCGAGTCACTCCGCCCTCCGAGTGACGTCCCGGACCTCGAGTCCAGGACCACGCGTTGGACAGACCGTGAAACGCGAACATGAAAAGAGGCAGCACACCGCGTCGATAGACGTTTGCCGGATCAAATGGCCCGACGCCTCCACCCCCGCCTCCCGCAAGGACGTGGTCCGGTCGGGCTCGGTCTGTCCATCCCCTCTGTGTGTGGAGCGTTGCGTTACTGAGCGTTTTCAGCGTTGCCTCTCCAGGGTGAGGACAGCTTTGGCGATGACGGTCTTGCGGTTCGGGCTGATGCGGGATCTGCGGAAGATCTGCCAGGACTTCAGCCGTGCCATGCTGCGTTCAACCGGTACCCGGGCTGCGGCCAGGGCCCGGTTGACGGTGCGCTGGGTGAGGGTGAGCTCGCCGCCCGGTGGCCGTTTGAGTCCAGTGGTGACCCAGGAGCCGACGCCCGTGTAGGCACGGTCGGCGAGGACGGGGACACCCTGATGTTCGCAGATGCGATGGACCTGCACCGGCGCCGCTCGGTCCTGGTGCGTATGTCGGCCGACGGGCAGAGGCTGGGCAAGATGGTCCGCTTCACCAACGATCCGGCCCGCCTCAAACCGGAGATCGCCAAGGCCGGACCTGAGAGGACGTCTGGTTCACGAAGTTTATGGCTGATTGCGTTTTATGCGTCTCGCCAGGTTGGGGTGGTTCCGCCGGTCGCCCGTTTCGCGAGGTTCGAGATCATGGCGAGGCGGATCATGCTTTCGGAGTGGGCGGGTTTAGTCGTCGGGTAGCGGGGACACATTGCTGCGTCCCCGCCCCCTCAGAGTGAAGTAGGCCGCCGACGACGTGCCCGTGGCTCGGGTTCTTTTCCGACGGCCCCTTCCCGAACCGGGCAGGCGAGATTTCCCCGCACCCGGCTCTCCAGTAGTCAATTCCGGACTGGGGTCGTACGCCGTCCCGCGTGGATGCCCTGGTGACAGCGTTCGCAAACTACGAGGGTCTTGCGTTTCCGCATAGCCATCAGGAGCCTTTTTCATGTGTAGATCAGGAGGGTGAGGAGGCGGCGGAGACTGACGAGAGCCTGTTCGGGCTGGTCCGGGCGTGCTGGAGGATCCTCCACTGCCGCGTGGACCTTGAGGCTTATTCAGCGCGATTCTGAGGATCTCTGTCCGGACCCTCAGAAAATGAACAGCGGCCCGTTGTGAGAGAATTGGGTTTACCACGACACAAGACTCCAGAATGGACCGCCTGTTGTGTATTCTGCCACTGGGTTCTCCCGGGAGCGGATAACGGACCTGTGCACCTCGGTCCATCGGCATGCGGAGGGCGGAGCGGGTAAGTTCTGGCCGCCCATTCTGGGGC
>NZ_JOJM01000114.1 GCF_000720325.1 Streptomyces sp. NRRL B-1347 | reverse complement strand
CAACCGGATCCGCTATGTCATCGAGCGGACCATCGCGAACTTCAAGACCTGGAGAATCTTGCACACCGACTACCGGCGGCCGATCGCGACCTTTACACAAACCATCTCCACCGTCATCGCATTGCACTTTTACAAACTGGCCTCTGAATAAGCCTCGCCGTCCCCAGGTTCAGGTCCGGCAGTTGCTTCCCGCACTGGCTCCTGGAACGGCGCCGCCGGGCCGAGCAGGCCCTGATCTCGGTGGTCGCCACTGCCTACCTGCTCGGTGTCTCCACCTGCCGGGCCGAGGAACTCGCCGAGTCCCTCGGGGTGGCCCAGCTGTCGAAGTCCCAGGTCGGTGCGATGGTCAAGCACCCCGACGAGCAGGTTACCGCGTTTCGCAACCGGCATCTGGATCAAGGCCCCTGCGCGTTTGTCTGGGCGGACGCGCTTACCCAGAAGGCCCGCGAGGGCGGCCGCATCATCAACGTCCGCGCCCTGATCGCGGCCGGCCAGGAAGGGCCCGGAGGCTGGCGGTCTTCGTGACCCGGCCGTGGCGAAGGTTGCGGGGCGCGCGGCGGCGCAAGTGCGGGGCGCCCCGTATGGACCGGACGCCGTGCGGATCAGGGGCTGTGCGCTGAGTGCTTCTCGTGCTCCCGGGCGGGGGTGGGGTGTCGTTTCTGCACTGAGGCGGGGTGGGCAGGTACCGGTCAAGGACGTTGTGCTTTCAACCGCTGGATGTGACGGTCCATGTCCCTGCCACGCACTTCCCCCATTCCTCGTACTCCCCGCCCTCCTCATGCTGTGACCGCTGCGCTGCCTGCCCTCGGGGCGGGAAGCGTACCGGCAGAGGCTCTTCTTCGGGGCATGGGAGAAGTTCTGGGGCCGGTGGGGTCTGGCTGGGTGGCGGCAGTGCCTGTCGGCGCGGTGTTGGCGGGTGAGGTGTGGGTGGCCACCCAAGTCCGGTTCCCGGGTGGCGGGGTGGCGGCGTGTCCGGCGTCGCCGTTGCTGGCCGGGGTGCTGCGGCGGGGCGGGCGGAGGGTGCGCAGTGGGCCGGTGGAGGTCTTGCCGGAGGGAAAGGGGCAGGGGGCGCCGTTCCGGCTGCGGACCAGTCCCGTCCCCGGCGCCGGGGAGGCGGGCGCGGAGGTGGTGCTGGCGGCCGGGGCCCTGCGGGACGGGGACGGGCGTGCGGCGGGCGCGGCCGGGGCGGTGGTGGAGGCCTGGGCACGGGTGGTTGGGCCTCGCACGGTGCTGCTGGCCTCCCCCCGCTCGTTCTGCGCGGGCGTGGAATGCGCCATCCATACCGCAGAAGGCCTCCTTACCACGGTGGAGGACGGTGCGGTGTTCGTGCGCAAGCAGATCGTCCACGACACCCACGTCGTCAAGGACCTGGAGCGCCGGGGTGCGGTGTTCGTCGCCGAGTTGGACGAGGTGCTCGGGGGGGCGGCGGTGGTGTTCTCCGCGCACGGGGTGGCCCCGGCGGTGCGCGCGGAGGCTGCCGCTCGCCATCTGGCGGTGGTGGATGCGACGTGGCCGCTGGTGACCAAAGTCCACAGTGAGGCGCGGCGGTTCGCTGCGCGCGGCGACACCGTGATCCTGGTCGGGCACCGGGGGCATGAGGAGATTGAGGGCACCCTGGGCGAGGCGCCCGGGCAGACGGTGCTGGTGGAGAATGTCGCCGATGTGGCGGCTCTTGAGGTGGCGGATGTGTCGCGGGTGTCCTATTTGACGCAGACCACGCTGGCGGTGGATGAGACCGCCGAGATCATCGCCGCGCTCAGGGCCCGGTTCCCGGCACTGCGGGGTCCCGGCTCGGAGGATATCTGTTATGCGACCACTAACCGCCAGCAGGCGGTCGTCGAAGTCGTCAAGAGGTCGGATGTGCTGCTGGTGGTCGGCTCGGCGGATTCCTCCAACTCGGTGCGGATGGTGGAGGTTGCCCGCCGCAGCGGGTGCGCGGCGCATCTGGTCGAGGACGCGTCCGGTATCCGTCCGTACTGGGTCGAGAACGCTGCGACGGTCGGGCTGTCGGCGGGGGCGTCGGCCCCGCCCGCCCTCGTCGAGGACGTCCTTACCGCCCTGGGCGGCCTGGGGCCGGTCGCCGTGGCCGAGCACGCCACTGCCACCGAAACGGTCTCCTTCGTCCCGCCGACCGCTGCGAGGACGTCATGACCACGTCCTCCTCGCCCCGTGCCGTCTCCGGTAGCTCCGGTGTTCCGGCTCCTGATAGTGCGGCGGGCCTGGGACGGCGGTTTCCGCTGCTGGCGCGGGTCACCGGGCCGCAGGCGCTGCGGGCCCTGCCCGGGGAGGGCCTTCCCGCGCTGGCCGGTGAGATCCGTGCGTTCCTGATCGAGGCGGTGTGTGCGACGGGCGGGCATCTGGGCCCGAATCTGGGCGCGGTGGAACTCACGATCGCCCTGCACCGGGTCTTCGACTCGCCCCGCGACACGCTCCTGTTCGACACCGGCCACCAGGCCTATGTTCACAAGCTTCTTACCGGCCGCGCCGGGGACTTCGACCGGCTGCGGCAGGAGGGCGGGCTGTCCGGCTACCCGTGCCGGGCCGAATCCGCGCATGACGTGATCGAGAACTCTCATGCCTCCACCGCCCTGTCCTGGGCCGACGGCCTGGCCACAGCCCGCCACCTCGCCGGCGAGACCGACCGGGCGGTGGTCGCCGTCGTCGGCGACGGGGCGATGACGGGCGGTATGTGCTGGGAGGCGCTGAACAATATCGGCGCAGCCAGGGACCGGCCGGTCATCGTCGTGCTGAACGACAACGGCCGCTCGTATGCCCCCACCACCGGCGCCCTCGCCGCCCACCTGGGCGTGCTCAAGACCGGTGGCGGGGCGGAGGCCTGCCGCAATCTCTTCACCGACCTCGGCTTCACCTACTTCGGCCCCCTGGACGGCCACAACACCGCGGAGATGGAAGCCGTGTTGCGCCGGGCGCGGGCGCTGAGGCGCCCGGTGGTGGTGCACGTGATGACCGTCAAGGGCAAGGGTTATGGCCCGGCCGAGGCGGACGGGGCGGACTGCCTGCACGCCATCGGCACCGTCGCCCCGGCCACCGGCCAGCCGACAAGCCCCCCGAAGCCGTCCTGGACCTCGGTGTTCGGCCGCGAACTGCGTCAGCTGGCCGCCGAGCGGGACGACATCGTCGCTCTGACCGCGTCGATGCTGCGGCCCACCGGTCTGCACCCGATGCACGAACGCTTCCCGGAGCGGGTCTTGGATGTCGGCATCGCCGAGCAGCATGCCGTCACCTCGGCCGCCGGACTGGCCCTGGGCGGCCTGCACCCCGTCGTCGCCCTCTACGCCACCTTCCTGACCCGCGCGATGGACCAGGTGCTGATGGATGTGGCCCTGCACCGGCTGCCGGTCACCTTCGTCCTGGATAGGGCCGGCGTCACCGGACCCGACGGACCGTCCCACCACGGCATGTGGGACCTCGCTCTCCTGGCCGCTGTCCCCGGCCTGCGCATCGCCGCGCCCCGGGATCCCGAACAGCTGGCCGAGCTGCTGCGCGAGGCCACCGCGCACACCGACGGGCCGAGCGTGCTGCGGCTGCCCAAGGCCACCGCCGGGGGGGAGGTCCCCGCGCTGGCGCGGATGGACGGGATCGACATCCTGCACCGCAGCCCCGCCCGCGCCCTTAACGTCCTGATCCTGCCCACCGGCCCCCTGGCCACCACCGCCCTCGAAGCCGCCGTGGAGCTGGAGGAGCTCGGCACGGGGGTCACGGTCGCCGACCCCCGCTGGCTCCTCCCGATCAATCCCGCCCTCCCGGCCCTGGCGGCCCGCCACCGCCTGGTGATCACCCTGGAGGACGGCATCCGCACCGGCGGTTTCGGCACCACCCTCCTGCAGACCTGCCAGGAACAGGCCGTGACCACCCGCCTCATCCCGCTCGGCCTGCCCCGCGCCTTCCTCCCCCACGGCCCAAGAGAGGCCCTGCTGGCGCAGGCGGGCCTGACCGCGGAAGCCATCACCAACACCGCCCTGCTCGCCCGCACCGGCGCCCCCCTCCACCAGCCCCACCCCGGGGCCGACGGCCCGCACCGCGCCAACGACACCCCCACCCCGGCCCCCAGGAGGCAGCGGTGACCACCACCGACCTCGGCCTGCCCACCACGGCCATCCCCGCCGTCCCCGGGGCTCCGGCCCCTTCCGGGGGAAAGGATCCGGTGCGCCGCCGCCCCGCCCGCCAACTGCGCGTCGGCGATGTCCTGGTGGGCGGCGGCGCACCGGTCACAGTGCAGACCATGACCACCAGCCGCACCGCGGACATCGACGCGACGCTGCAGCAGATCGCCGCCGTCACCGCAGCCGGCTGCGACATCATCCGCGTCGCCGTCCCCTCCGCCGACGACGCCCAGGCACTCCCCACCATCGTGAAGAAGTCACCCATCCCGGTGATCGCGGACATCCACTTCCAGCCCCGCTACGTCTTCGCCGCGATCGACGCGGGCTGCGCGGCGGTGCGGGTGAACCCGGGCAACATCAAGAAGTTCGACGACCGGGTAGGGGAGATCGCCCACGCCGCTGCGGCCGCCAACGTGCCGATCCGGATCGGCGTGAACGCCGGGTCCCTGGATCCGCGGCTGCTGGCCAGGTATGGCCGTGCTACACCTCAGGCTCTGGTGGAGTCGGCGCTGTGGGAGTGCTCCCTGTTCGAGGAACACGGCTTTAAAGACCTGAAGATTGCAGTGAAGCACCATGACCCGCTCACCATGATCGCCGCGAATCGGCTGCTGGCCCAGCAGTGCGACTATCCCCTGCACCTGGGGGTGACCGAGGCCGGGCCCGCCTTCCAGGGCTCGATCAAGTCCGCGGTCGCCTTCGGTATCCTGCTCGCCGAGGGCATCGGGGACACCATCCGCGTCTCCCTGTCCGCCCCGCCGGTGGAGCAGGTCAAGGCCGGAGTGCACATCCTGGCCTCCCTCGGCCTGCGCCCCCGCAAGCTGGAGATCGTCTCCTGTCCCGGCTGCGGCCGCCTCCAAGTCGACATCCACCAACTCGCGGGCCGGGTCGAGGCCGCTTTCGACGGCTTTCCCCACCCGCTGCGCATCGCCGTGATGGGCTGCGTCGTCAACGGACCCGGCGAGGCTCGCGAAGCCGATCTGGGCGTGTCCTGCGGCAACGGCAAAGGACAGATTTTCCGCAAAGGGACGGTCATCAAGACCGTCCCCGAATCGAAGATCGTCGCCACCTTGCTGGACGAGGCCCTCCGCCTCACGGAAGACGCCGGGACCATCTCCGAGGCAGGCGGGCACCATGACTGACACCGTCCTCGTCGACCAACCCCTGGACCTGGCGGCGCTGCGCGCCGAAGTCGACACGGTGCTGCGCGGCTTCCTCGCCCACAAGGCCGCCGCGGCCGCCGCCCAGCGCCTGCCGCAGGAGGCAGTCCGTGCGCTGGAGGACTTCCTGGCCGCCGGCGGCAAACGCCTGCGGCCCCTGCTGTGCGTGACCGGCTGGCAGGCCGCAGGCGGCCACGGCCCAATCGCCCCGGTGGTGCAGGTGGGGGCCGCGCTGGAGATATTCCACATCTTCGCCCTCATCCACGACGACATCATGGATGATGCGGCCACCCGCCGCGGGCGCCCCACCCTCCACCACACCCTCGCCACCCGCCACGCCCACGGCCGCACGCAGGCCGGCGCAGAGCGTCTGGGCACCGGCGCCGCGATCCTCATCGGGGATCTGGCCCTGACCTGGTCCGATGAAATCCTGCACACCGCAGGCCTCACTCCTGCCCAGCTCAAGGCCGTCCTGCCCGTAATCAGCACCATGCGTACCGAGGTGATGTACGGCCAGTACCTCGACCTGCTCACCACCGGATGCCCCACCACCGACCTCGACACCGCCCTGCGCATCGTCCGCTACAAGACCGCCAAGTACACCTGCGAGCGCCCCCTGCACATCGGCGCCGCACTTGCCGGCGCCGACACCCGGCTCCTCGACGAGCTCACCGCCTACGCGCTGCCCATGGGGGAGGCCTTCCAACTGCGCGACGACCTTCTCGGTGTCTTCGGCAACCCCGCCGACACCGGCAAACCGGTTCTGGACGACCTGCGCGAGGCCAAGCACACCGCGCTCATCGCCCTCGCCCTGCAGCGCGCCGACAGCCGACAGGCCGGTATTTTGCGCCGGTTGGTCGGCGATCCCGACTTGGACGAGGAGAGTGCCGCCACGGCGCGTGGCATTCTGCGGTCCACCGGCGCGGACACCGCGGTCGAGGACATGATCCACGACCGCTACACGCAAGCAGTCCGCTCCTTGGAGGGCGCTGCGTTCACGCTCGCGTCGTTGCCGGTGCTGCACCAGCTGGCCGACAAGGCTGCATGGAGGACCGCATGATCCACCCACCCGGCAGTAAGCGCGTGCTCCTGGCCAACCCGCGGGGATGGTGTGCGGGCGTGGACCGTGCCGTGCAGGCGGTCGAGAAGGCGCTGGAGCAGTACGGGGCCCCGATCTACGTACGGCACGAGATCGTCCACAACAAGTACGTCGTGCAGACCCTGGAGAAGAAGGGTGCGATCTTCGTCGAGCAGACGGAGGAGGTCCCCGAGGGCTCCATCGTGGTGTTCTCGGCGCATGGCGTGGCCCCGACCGTGCACCAGGAGGCCGCGACTCGGAACCTCGCCACGATTGACGCGACCTGCCCCCTGGTGGCCAAGGTCCACAAGGAAGCGGTCCGGTTCGCCGAGGAGGACTTCGACATCCTTCTGATCGGCCACGAGGGCCACAAGGAAGTCATCGGCACCTCCGGTGAGGCCCCCGATCACATCCAGCTGGTCGACGGTCCGAAGGACGTCGAGAAGGTCGAGGTCCGCGACCCGTCCAAGGTCGTCTGGCTCTCCCAGACCACGCTCTCCGTCGACGAGACGATGGAGACGGTCGACGCCCTGAAGACCAAGTTCCCCGGCCTCATCTCTCCGCCCTCCGATGACATCTGCTACGCCACGCAGAACCGACAGCTCGCGGTGAAACAGATGGGCACCGAGGCGGAGCTCGTCATCGTGGTCGGCTCGCGCAACTCGTCCAATTCCAAGCGCCTGGTCGAGGTCGCTCTGCAGGCCGGATCCCACGCCTCCTACCTGGTCGACTTCGCCTCAGAGATCAACGAGGCCTGGCTGCAGGGCGTCTCCACGGTCGGCGTCACTTCAGGCGCCTCGGTCCCCGAGATCCTGGTCGACGAGGTCCTGGAGTGGCTGGCCGCCCGCGGCTACGCGGACGTGGAGACGGTGAAGGCGGCCGAGGAGTCCATCGTGTTCTCGCTACCGAAGGAGCTACGGCGGGATCTGCGGGCGGAAGCCACGGCACGGATCAGGGCATGAGGCAGACATGCCATGCCAGCGCTGCGACTACGTCCTCCACCTCGGGCGTCACCGCGGCCGGCCCGGCTTTCCAGGGCATCATCAAGCGGGCCATCGACGTCGGGATCTCCCTGGACGAGGGCATCGACGGCACCATCCGCGTCTGCATGTCCACCCACTGGCCGAGCAGGTCAAGGCAGGCTGCCACATCCTGGCCTCCCTCGGCCTGCTCCCCTCAGACTCGAGAGCCTCTCCTGCCCATGCTGCACCGCCTGGCCGAGACCACCACATGAGCACGACCGCAGGGTCGTGCCCGCCGCCCCGCGTGGCTGTGCGCGGACGTCGACCGCGCCGTGATTCCGATCGAGAAGGCCCTGGAGCGGTACGGGGCCGATCTACGTACGCCACGAGATCGTGCCCAACAAGCATGTCGTCCAACCCGTCCGGAAGAGATGAATTCTGATGAGCTCCGACACTGAACTCAACGAACTGGTGACCGCCGCCCTGGATCGCCTTCGTTATCCGTTTCCTGCGATGCTCAACCCGCTGGCCGAAGCGATGCAGCGACACACCGACCAGGTCTTGATCGATGGAGAATTGGCAGGAGTGGTGAACCGCCAGATCGCCGAGGAGTACAAGGCAACGAAAACCGCATACATGACTGGTTACTGGTATCCGACTGCCACTCGGGAACAGATGGAACCATTATGCCGGTTCATGCTCTGGTCGATGTACAACGACGATCTGTACGAGGGTGCGCCGGCCGAAACCCTCACGCATGCACGAGAAGCCTCCTTGGCAATCCTGCGCGGGGAATGCGACGCGCAGGACAGCGAGCTGCCGCTCAGGCATCAACTCGCTGCGATGCGGGCAGAATTCCTCAAATTCCTGCCTCCGGCAGCTCTGGAACGATGGGTGGCGCATCTCGGCCAATATTTCACAGCTGTCATCACGGAGAACGAGTACAGGGCACAGCGCCGCTACCCACATCCACAGGATGCCGTGCTCATCCGCGAACACTCGTTGATGGTCCACGCGTTCATCGACGTGATCGAAGTCCCCATGCAAGCAGCCCTGCCCGATCTGGTACACCAGAATCCCGTACTCCAGCGGCTGGAATCACTGGCCGTGCGCATCGTCGCCTACTTCAATGACGTTCAATCACTGCTGAAAGACATCAACACCAAGGATGACTACCTCAACCTCGTCCGAGGGGCCCAACACTATGCGGGCGAGAATATCTCCTTAGAACAGGCATGTGCCGTGGTGCGCGGCTGGCATGACCGCGACTTGAATGAATTCAATCAATTGCGGGCCGATCTTCCAGATTTCGGAAAATGGCAGACTGCTACAGCTGCCTACATCGACGGCATGGCGTTCCAGATGGCTGGATGGCGGGCCGTGCACGCGATCACCGGCCGCTACCGTCCCGCTTCCACTCGGGTCGACCCACACACCGGGGGTGTGTCAATTTGAAGGCCAAGGCCCGCAAGGAAGCTGTCAGCTGCTCGCATGGCGCCTTAGGCATCCTCCTGATCGGCCATGAGGCCACGAGGAGGCCATCGGTACGTCAGGTGAGACGCCCGACCACATCACGCTGGTACGCGTCGACGGTCTCCATCGTCTCGTCGACGGGGATGGCGGTCTGGCAGAGTCAGACCGCCCTTCGACGGGTCGCGGACCTCGACTGCGGCGACGTCGACCGGGCTACGCCACGTAGAACTATCGGCTCACCGTGAAGCAGAGGCCGAGTTCGTCATCGTGGTCGGGTCCAGGAACTCCGCCGCCACCGGCGCGCCCAGACCGGTCAACGACCGCAACCGCGCGGTCCGGATCATCCACCACAGGACTGCCAAGAGTGCGAGAGCAGAGAATGCAGCGGTGACGGTAGAAAAATCCACGATGCGCTCGTCCGATTTCGGAGTGCTGGAAGTGGGGCAGTTCTTCTGCCCAGTCGATCCGGTCATGCATCCGGATGCTGCGAAGACCCATGAACAGTCCGGACAATGGGCGCAGCATGTCGGTGTGGTGCGCACGTCCGCCGAACTCGACCGATGGCTGGCGTCCACGAGCGCTGACTTCTACGGAGGCATGGTCCCCCACGCGGATCCAGACCGATTTCAAGTAGCCGCGAACTGGGTGTACTGGGGATTTTCCTTTGACGACACACGGTGCGATGAGGTCCGTGCATCGCGAGAGGCCACGGGGCTGCTCCCGGTGGCACAACGAGTGCTACGCGTACTGGAAACCGAAGATGAGCAGGTGGCCGACAACGACCGGCATCTAGGGGCCTTGTGCGATCTGGCACGCTCGTACCGGCGCTTGGGCACGGCGGTGCAGACCGAGCGGTGGATTCATGCGCACCGGCGGTGGCTGTTCGCCGCGGCCACGCAACGGGCTCTCCGATCGGCAGCAGGAAAGGTCGGCGTGGACGACTATTTCCGCACCCGCCTGCACGACGCGGGCGGCCCGCCCACCCAGGCGATGTTCGAGTTCGCCAACGCGGCTGAGGTACCGGGGGCAGAAATGGACTCACCGCGAGTGAGGGCAGTGACCGAACTGTTCTGGATGATTCCCGCCTTGGACAACGACTTAGTCTCGCGGCATAAAGAGATCCTCGGGCACCAAGACGACTACAACGTGGTCAGTATCCTCTCCACCGCCTACGGCATCGATGAGGAGGAAGCCGTGAGCATGGCCACCGCGTGGCGGGACCGGATGATGGTGCTGTTCCTACGGCTCCGGGAACAGATCGCGGCAGGAAAGGCCTCCGCCGCGCTGCGTATCTACCTCGACAGCCTGGGACACGGAATTCGCGCCAACATCGACTGGAGTCTCCGCACGCCCCGCTACAATACCCTTTACCAACAAGACGGAGTGACCCCCTCTAAACATCTGGAACTCTGCGGCAGCTTCCGCGAGACCCCGACGGATTCCTCCTGTGCCCCCCTTCCGGTTCCCTCCCTGGCTTGGTGGTGGTCCCAGCTCGACTAGTGCTCGATTCCTCTTTGGCGGGGTAGGTATCGAGGTGCGGGGTGCTGATTCGGTTTACTCGGGGGCGAGTTGCTGTGCCGATGTTGCTGTCAGC
>NZ_JOJM01000113.1 GCF_000720325.1 Streptomyces sp. NRRL B-1347 | reverse complement strand
AACAGCACCGCCACCGACGAACCCACACCCACACCATCAGCACGCAGACGATGCGCCAGACGATTCGCCGCCGCATCCAACTCCGCATACGACACACGCTGTTCACCACACTCCACCGCTACGGCGTCCGGAACCCGGACCACCTGGCGCGCCACCAGCTCCGGCACCGACACCCCGGAGACCGTCACCACCGACTCCGCGCCACCCCACGTACGCAGAACGCGCTCGCGCTCGCCGCCGGGCAGGTGGTCGTGGAGCGCGTCGCCGTCCGGGTCGGCGGCCATGGCTTCGAGGACCGCGCGGTACATGGCCGCGAGGCGGTCCACGCCGGCGCGGGCCATCACGTGGTTCTGGGCGGTGATGACCATGAATCCGGCCCGGGTGGAGACGCCGAGCGGGAACTCGGTGGGGCTGTCGTCGATGGTGGCCGGGTAGTCGATGACGTCCTGGTCGACCTGGCGGAAGTTCTGGTAGCTGAAGCGGACGTCGACCAGGCGCCCGGCGGCCCCGCTGTCGCGCTGCATGGCGCCGAGCGGGTAGCGGCGGTGCGGCCACAGCTCGATCTCCTGGTCGAAGACCTGCTGGACGAGGTCGCGCCAGGTGCGGGCGCCGCGCCGGAAGGGGAACGGGAGCGGGTTGAGGTAGACGCCGTGGACGCGGTCGGCGCCGACGGCCTCGGGGCGGGCGTTGGTCACCAGGCCGGTGCGGAGGGTCGCTTCGGGCGTGAGCTGGCTCATCACCTTCAGGTGCGCCGCGTGCAGCACGCTCTTGATCGGCACCTTCGCCGTGGCGGCGAGGGCGCGTAGGCCCTGCTCCACGTCGTGGTAGGGCACCCAGGCCCGGTGCAGTCCGCGCGGGGTGGTGGCCGGGTCGTCGCCCCAGCCCGCGGGCGGGTCGAACTTGGCGTGGCCCTCGATGATCCGCTGCCAGTAGGAGCGGTCCTCCGCGGAGGCGAGCGCGGTCAGCTCGGCCGCGACGAAGTCGGCGTAGCGCACGGCGGCCGGTTCCGGCTCGGTGGGCGGCACGCCGTCGCGCAGGGCGCGGTAGGTGGCGACGAGCTCCATCAGGAGCGAGTGGTGGCTCCAGCCCTCCAGGACCGCGTGGCACTCGGTGAGGGTGAGCCACCAGCTGACGTCGTCGCGGGTGTGGCCGGTGAAGCGGACCAGCGGGGCCGCGGTGAGGTCGAAGAGCTCGGCGCGTTCGGCGGCCATGAACTGCCGCAGGTCGCGGTCGAGTTCCTCGGTGTCGAGGGCCCGTACGTCGCGCACCTCGACGGGAGCGTGGACCTCGCCCGGGGCGTGCACGAGCTGGAGCGGAACGGAGTAGCCCTCCAGGGCGAAGGACGTGCGCAGGATCTCGTGCCGGTCGAGGACGGTCCGCACGGCCCGGTCGAGGGCGCCCGGGTCGAGGGGCCGGTCGTCGAGGATCCGGAAGCAGGTCGAGTTGTGGTAGTGGTTGCGGCCGTCGTCGGCGAGCATCTCGACGACCATGCCGAGCTGGACCTGCGCCAGCGGATAGGCGTCCACGACGCCGGTCGGCAGCTTCGCCCGGTCCTCGGCGGCGAGCAGCGCGAACGGCTCGACGCCGGGCTCGGGAGCGGCGGGCGCCGGGCGGCCGGTGAGGAACTCGACGAGTTCGGCGGGCGTGCGGTGCGCGAAGACGTCGCGGACCGTCACGTCGTACGCGGCCTCGCGCAGGGCGCCGACGAGGGCCACGGCGCGCAGGGAGTCGCCGCCGAGGTCGAAGAAGTTGTCCTCCACGCCGACCTGGTCGACGCCGAGCACGTCGCGCCAGACGCCCGTCATCTCCTCCTCGGCGGCGGTGCGCGGCGCGACGT
Organism: Streptomyces sp. NRRL B-1347; assembly: GCF_000720325.1. Classification (GTDB taxonomy): domain Bacteria; phylum Actinomycetota; class Actinomycetes; order Streptomycetales; family Streptomycetaceae; genus Streptomyces. Next base: position 10,197 of record NZ_JOJM01000113.1, on the reverse strand, counting down.
GCGCGCGCTCGACGGCGAGCGCGGTGCGGTCGGGCGCGGGCAGGGCCGCCTGGTCGAGCTTGCCGTTGACGGTCAGCGGGATCTTCGCGATGACGAGGAACGCGCTGGGAATCATGTACGCGGGCAGCGTCCGGGCGAGCAGGGCGCGCAGCTCGCTGGGCGCGGCGACGGCGTCGCTGGTGGGCACCGTGTAGGCGATGAGGCGGCGGTCGCCCGGGGCGTCCTCGCGGACCACGACGACGGCGTCCCGCACCCGCGGGTGCCCGGTGAGCAGGGCCTTGATCTCGCCGAGTTCGATGCGGTGGCCGCGGATCTTGACCTGGTGGTCGATGCGGCCGAGGTAGTCGAGGGTGCCGTCGGGGCGGTAGCGGGCGAGGTCGCCGCTGCGGTAGAGGCGGGAGCCGGGCGGCCCGTACGGGTCGGGCACGAACCGCTCCGCGGTCAGGCGCGGGCGGCCGAGGTACATGCGGGCGACCCCTGGGCCGCCGACGTGGATCTCGCCGGGCACCCCGACGGGCACGAGTTCGCCGTGCGCGTCGCGCAGCTGCACCCGCAGGTCCGGCAGCGGCACGCCCACCGGGTTGCCCGCGTCGGCGGCGATGTCGGCCTCGGTGACGCGGTGGTAGGTGGTGTGCACGGTGGTCTCGGTGATGCCGTACATGTTGATGAGCTGGGTGCGGTCGAGGTCGCGCCGTGCCACCCAGGGGGCGAGCCCCGGCACGTCGAGGCGCTCGCCGCCGAAGGTGACGACCCGCAGGGCGAGTTCGTCGATCAGCGGGTTCCCGTCGGCGGCCAGGGAGACCAGGCTGCGGAACGCGGACGGCGTCTGGTTCAGGACGGTGACGCGCTGCTCGGCGAGCAGGGCGAGGAAGTCCTCCGGGGAGCGCGCGGTCTCCGCGTCCACGACGACGAGCCGCCCGCCGTACAGCAGGGCGCCCCACATCTCCCACACCGACATGTCGAACGCGTACGAGTGGAAGAGCGTCCACACGTCGCTGGCGTCGAAGCCGTAGTACCGCTCGGTGCTCGTGAACAGGCGCAGGACGTTGGCGTGGGTCAGGCCGACGCCCTTGGGGCGGCCGGTGGAACCCGAGGTGTAGATGGTGTAGATCAGGTCGTCGGGCGTGACGCCGGAGTCCGGGTTCGTGTCGGGTGCGGCCGCGAGGGCGGCCGCGTCCTCGTCGCCGTCGAGGACGACGAGGCGGCCCTCGTGCGCGCCGCGCAGGTGTTCGGCGCGGGCCCGCGAGGTGAGCACGATGCCGGCGCCCGCGTCCTTGAGGGTGTACGCGATGCGGTCGGCCGGGTGCTCCGGGTCGAGCGGGAGATAGCCGGCTCCCGCCTTGAGCACGCCGATGAGGGCGGGCAGGAGGTCGATGCCGCGGTCCAGGCTGATGCCGACCAAGTCGCCGGTTGCGGCGCCCAGGTGACGCAGGTGGTGGGCGACGCGGTTGGCGCGGGCGTTGAGCTCCCGGTACGTCAGCCGCAGGGCGCCGCACACCAGGGCGACGGCGTCCGGGGCGGTCGCGGCCCGCTCCTCGAAGACCTCGTGGGCGCAGGAGGCGGGCGCGGGCGGCGTCTCGACGGGCGGCACGAGCACGGCCAGGTCCGCGGCGTCGAGCAGCTCCAGGCGGGACAGCGGCAGCCCTGGCGCGTCGGCGGCGGCTTCGAGGAGGCGCACGTAGTGGCGGGCGAGCCGTTCGGCCGTGGTCCTGTCGTACAGGGCGGTGCTGAACTCCAGGGTGCCGTGCACGCCGTCGTCGGAGCGCTCGCCGAGCTGCAGGGTGAGGTCGAAGCGGGAGACGCGGCTGGTGGCGCGCAGCGGCTCGGCCGTGACGCCGGGCAGCCGGAAGGAGCTGGTGCGCTCCTGGTGCAGGGTGAAGGCGACCTGGCACAGCGGGGTGCGGGACAGGTCGCGCTCGGGCTGGAGGTCGTCGACGAGCCGGGCGAAGGGCACTTCCTGGTGGTCGAAGGCGTCCAGGGTGGTGGCGCGGGCCTGCGCGACGAGGTCGGTGAAGGCCGGGTCGCCGCTCCACCGGCCGCGCAGCACCAGGGTGTTGATGCCGTACCCGATGAGCTGCTCCAGCTCCGGTCTGCCGCGGCCCGACACGACGGTGCCGACGGGGACGTCGGTGCGGCCGGTGTAGCGGGAGAGCAGCGCCTGGTAGCCCGCGAGCAGGGTGTGGAAGAGGGTGGCGCCGTGTCCGGTGCCGAGGTCGCGCAGGCGGGCGGTCAGCTCCGGGGACAGCGTGACGGGCACCGCGTCGCCGTCCCAGGAGCGGGTCGCGGGGCGCGGCCGGTCGGTGGGCACCTCCAGGGCGGTGAGGCCGTCCAGCTGCGCCCGCCAGTACGCGAGGTGCCGGTCGAGCGCGCCGTCGGCGAGCCGGGACCGCTGCCAGGCGGCGTAGTCGGCGTACTGCACCGGCAGCGGCGCGAGCGGCGACGGCAGGCCCGCGGCGAACGCCTCGTACAGGGCGGAGAGTTCGGCGAGGAACTGGCCGACGGACCACTCGTCGCACGCCACGTGGTGGAAGACGACCACCAGGACGTGGTCGTCGGCGGCGACGCGGATCAGGCGGGCCCGCACCGGGCCGCCCCGCTCCAGGTCGAAGGGCCTGCCGGGCTCGGCCTCCGCGAGGGCGTGGGCGCGCCGCTCGCGCTCGGCGGGGTCGCCGAACGCGGTGAGGTCGTCGGTGGGCAGCTCGAACAGGCCCGGCTCGTCGACGACCTGGACGGGCTCGGTGCCCTCGAGGCGGTAGCGGGTGCGCAGGATCTCGTGCCGGGCCACGACCGCCGTCAGGCCGCGGCACAGCACCTCCGGGTCCAGCGGCCCGCGCAGCCGCAGCGCCACCGGCACGCTGTACTCCCAGCTGTCCGGGTCGAGGCGGCTGAGGAACCACATCTGCTGCTGGCCGTGGGAGAGGGCGAGGGGGCCTTCGCGGTCGACGCGGGCCACCGCGGTGCGCCGTCCGCCACGGGCTCCGGCGAGCCGGGCGCGCACCAGCTCCTCGCGCTTGTCCTTGGCCGCACCGGACCCTTGGCCCGACCGGTTTCCGCCAGTGCTCATGCTGAGCGCTCCTCCCGACCTTTCACGTGATGCGTGCGTGCGTTGCCGCGAACCTGCTGGGTGTGGCGCCCCGGACGGGGCGCCGGATGTCAGGCGCCCGCCTGCTCCATGCGGCGGCGCAGGCTCGCCGGGCGCATGTCGGTCCAGACGGTGTCGATCCGGTCCAGGCACTCCTGGCGGGTGCCCTCGGTGCCCTCGGTGTGCCAGCCGGCGGGCGGCTCGCGGTCGGCGGCCCAGATCGAGTACTGCTCCTCGTCGTTGCGGACGACGCGGTAGAGGCGGTCGTCGTTGAGGTCGTCAGCCATGTCGGCGTCCCTTCGAAGGCCGGGGCGAGCCCGGGGGAAAGCCCGGGCGAGCCCCGGGGGTCGATGCGTCCTCAGCTTCCGGCGGGCACCTATATGCGGCCTCTACGCGGACAACACGGCAAGCGCGCAGGTCCGGCGCGCGCGGACAGCACGCGGCCCGGTCCCGCCGGGGCGATGGGGACCGGGCCGCGTGAGCTTCGGAGCGGGCGCGAGCCGCCTATTCGCGGGCGCCCACCAGCTGCACGATGCGGGAGCGCAGGGCGGCGCCGACGGGCAGCACGGTGCCGACGACGGCGAGCACCGCCGAGACGGCGGTGACCGCGCCGACCACGGCCCACGGCACCATGATCGGCGCGGCGCCGAACAGCTCGTGCAGCGCGCCCCACAGGCCGATGAGGTTGACCGCGGAGGCGACCACCGCGAGGGCGACGCCGATCGCGGTGACGAGCAGCGACTCGGCGACGAAGAACCGTACGACCTGTTTCGGCGTGGCTCCGGCGAGGCGGAGCACGGCGAGGTCGCGGCGCCGGTCGGCGGTGGCCATGAGCAGGGTGTTGAGGATGGCGATGAAGCAGAACAGGACGACGATCAGCGCGGTGGAGCGCTGCCGCACCTCGATGAGGTGGCGCGCGTACGCGCTCTCGGACGCGACGAGTTCGTCGCGCGTCATGAACTTGGCGCCGTTGCCCGCGACGGCCTTCTCGATGGCCGCGGTGGCGGCGGCCCGGTCGGTGCCCGGCTTCAGGGAGATGTAGGCGCGCCGTGCCAGGCCGTCGCGGGAGTACGCGGCGGACGCGGCGAAGCGCTCGGGCAGATAGGCGACGTCCGAGCCGCGCAGCGCCTTGTAGACGGCGGCGACCTTGAGCGTGGCCTCCTCGCCGTCGCCGAGGTAGATCTTCACGCGCGTGCCGACGTCCCAGCCCCACAGGTCGGCGACGGCCATGCTGGTGTCGTCCAGCTTGTCCAGGGACCCTTCGGTGACGTCGAGGTCCATGGTGTGCTTCAGCGCGGCGGTGTCGACGACCAGGCCGTCGTTCACGTCGAAGCGGTCCTCGTCGCGGGTGTAGACGGTGGTCAGGAGCGGCGCGGTGATCTGCACGCCGTCGATCCGCTTGACCTTGTCGATGACGTCGGGGCTGATGCCGGGCGTGTCGTCGGGCGCGAGCGCGTACTCGGAGGTGACCGAGTTGCGCAGGCCGTGGTCGCGGGCGGCGCCGAGCGAGTCGGTGGCGGCGAGCAGCGACAGGGCGAGGCCGACGGTGAGCAGGATCGGCGCGGCGGTGGCGGCCGTGCGGCGGCGGGCGGTGAGCGCGCTCTCGCGCACCAGCATGGCCGTGGGCCCGGCGGAGTTGCGGAAGGGCCACATGAAGAACCGGGTGAGCGGTCCGACCGCGAGCGGGGCGAGGACGGCCGCCGCCAGGACGGGCACGAGCAGCTCGGTGACGTAGGTGTTGGGCGACAGGACGCTCTGCGGCTTGCCGAAGGCGATCCACCCGGCGAGGCCGAGCCCGGCGGCGACGCCGGCGAGGCCGAGCAGCCGGCGGGCGGGCGTCATCCCGGTGTCGTCGACGGCGGCTTCGCGCAGCGCCTCGACGGGGCGCACCGAGCCCGCCCTGCGGGCGGCCGCGACGGCCCCGCACCACGCCACCGTGACGCCGACCAGGAACGCTCCGGCGAGCGGGGTGACGATCGTCCAGTGCAGGGACGGCTTCACCTCGAACCAGTCCGGGGCGATGTCCATGGCGATGAGCACGTCGGCGAGGAGCTGCGCGCCGTACAGGCCGAGTGCCACGCCCGCCGCCGATGCCAGGGTGCCGACGAGCAGCGCCTCGCCGCGCACCATGCGCCGCACCTGCTTGGGCGTCGCGCCGACGGCCCGCAGCAGGGCGACCTCGCGGCGGCGCTGCACGACGGCGAAGGCGAAGGTGGAGGCGACGACGAACACCGCGGTGGTGCCCGCGACGCTCGCCATGACCGGTACCAGGGTGACGGTGTTGTCGAGCGTCTCCCGGTCGCTCTCCTCGCTGGCGTCGGCCTTGTGCCGGTCCTGTCCGGTGAGCACCTCGGCCTCGTCGCCGACGGCCGTGCGGACCGCGTCGAGCGGGCCGAGCGGGACGAGGGCCTCGATCCGCGGGGAGATCCGGGCCGCCTCGGCGTCGCTGAAGAAGACGGCGTCCTCCCAGTCGACGGGCGAGACGGTGCCGGAGACGGTGTAGCGGGCCACTCCGGCGGCGGTCATCACCGTGACCTGCTCGCCGGTGCGGGCCTGGTCGGAGGGGACGACGATCTGGTCCTTGCCGGTGGGCGCGCGCCCGTCGGTCAGCCGGTAGCCGCCGAAGCGCGCGACCGGCCAGGGGTGCCCCACCTGGTCCTTGGGGCCGCCGTCGAGCTGGGCGTAGAAGGCGCGGTCGACGACGACCTCGCCGGTGTCGGCGATCTTCTGCCGAAGGGCGGGCTTGACGCCTTCGGCCGCGGGCAGCGAGCGGACGCCGAGGTCGTGCTGGGAGGCGTTCCAGTCGCCGTCGTCGGGCTTGACGACGGCCGGGGCCTTCGCGAACCGCTCGACGGGGCGGTCGGGAAGGTCGAGCACGGTCATCAACAGGGTGCCCATGGCGGCCACTTGGGCGACGCCGAGGACGAGCGCGACCAGGGTGCCGAGGAACGACACCCAGCGGGCCCGCAGGGTCTGGTAGGCGACGAAGAGCACTTACGACACCGCCAGGCTGGTCATCCGGGCCGCGACCGCCTCCGCCGTGGGCCGCTCCAGGCCGCCGGCGAGGACGCCGTCGGCGAGGAAGACGACGCGGTCGGCGTACGCGGCGACGTTCGGGTCGTGCGTGACCATCACGATGGTGGTGGGCCGGTCGGCGAGTTCGGTGGCCGCGTAGCCGTCGCCGGTCGGCGGGCCCGCGAGCTTGCGCAGGGTGTCGAGGAGTTCCCGTCCCGTGTGCAGGTCGAGGGCGCCGGTGGGCTCGTCGGCGAACAGCACGGCGGGGCGGCTGACCAGCGCGCGGGCGATGGCGACGCGCTGCTGCTGGCCGCCGGAGAGCTGGCTGGGGCGGCTGCCCGCCTTCTCGGCGAGGCCCACGAGGGCGAGGGCCCTCGCTATCGCCTCGCGCTTCGGCTTGCGTCCCGCCAGGCGCAGCGGCAGGGACACGTTCTGCGCGGCCGTGAGCGACGGGAGCAGGTTGAAGGACTGGAAGATGAAGCCCGTCCGCTCCCGGCGCAGCTCGGTCAGCTGGGTCTCGTTGAGCGTGCTCAGGTCGGTGCCGTCGACGCTCACCCGGCCCGACGTGGGGCGGTCCAGGCCCGCGGCGCACTGCAGCAGTGTGGACTTGCCGGAGCCGGAGGGGCCCATGATCGCCGTGAAGCTGCCGCGGGCGAAGGCCATGGTGACCTCGCGCAGCGCGGTCACGGGGTTGGCACCCGAGCTGTACGTCTTGGTCAGCGACTCCAGCCGCACTGCCTCATCCATCGATTCTCCGTAAGGTCAGGGTCGTACGAGAGGGGACGACAACTGGCTCGTTCTCCCTCTCGGGCGGCGGCGCCATGTTGTTCTCGTCCTCCAGTGCCGCACCTCGGCGCGTGAACACGAGGGTCGCGACGGCGGCGAGGGCCGCCATCACCACGGATGCGCCGATCAGGACCTGACGGGTGCCGTACGCGTCCAGGAGGAAGCCGGTGCCGAGCGCGCCGAGCGAACTCGCGCCGGACACGAGCAGCATGACGACACTGCCGACCCGCCCCTGCATGTTGTTCGGGGTGATGCGCACCTGGTGGGACATGCCAGCGACGGTAACAGCGGCTCCTATATGCGATGTTATGAAAAAGAGAGACCCAAGTGCCGCTGGATGGTGGAAAACCGCCGTTCCGGGCAGGACGAGTGCCCATGCCACGTGTGCCACGATCATGGTGTGCCGCATCGGGAGGCGCTTGCTCAGGGCGCCGCCGGTGATGGCCCCCAGGAGGCCTCCCACGCTGCCCGCGGCCATGATCAGGCCGACGGTGCCCGCGGGCCTGCCGGAGTCGCGCACCACCACCGCGACGCTGAGGATCAGGGCCTGGAAGATCAGGTTGCTGCCCGCCATGATGAGCAACGCGGTGCGGAAATAGGCGCGTTTCCATACCCAGTCGAGCCCGGCGCGGATCTCCGCGGTCATGGGGCGCTTCTTCCCGCCCTTGCCGCCCTTCCCCTTGCCTCCCTTGCCCTTCGGGTCGTCCTTGGCGCGCAGCCGCACCAGGGTGATCAGGGACAGCAGGTACATCCCGACGCTCGACATGAACGGCATCCACGCGGAGATGCCGAACAGCATGCCGCTCGCCGGGTGTCCGACGAAGTTCACCGCGCGGGACCGCGCCTCGTTCGTCGCCATGGCCGCCGACAGCTGCCGGGCGGGCACCACGCCGCGCACGGTGGCCCGCTCGGCCAGCTGGTAGAAGACGGTGAGCGCCCCCTGTACGAAGGCGACGGCGGCGATGTGCCACACGTAGAGGCGGTCGCCGGCCAGGGCGACGGCGACGGTCGCGACCGCCGCCATCCGCCCGATCACGCACACCAGCATCACGCCGCGCCGGTTCCAGCGGTCCACGAGCACCCCGGCGGGCAGCTGCACGAGCAGCGCGGGCAGGAGCGCGGCGAAGCCGACGAGGCCCGCCGCGCTCTTGGAGCCGGTGTGCCACAGGATCAGCAGCGTGAAGGCCATGCCGGAGCAGCGCTCCGCCATCACCGACAGGGCCGAGCCGGTCCACAGGAGCCGGAAGTCGCGGTAGGAGTTGAGGCCCGGGAGGGCGTGCCGGCGACGCGGTTTCGTGCCGCCGTCGGCTGCCTTCTTCATCGCGCCCCGGCCCGGCACCACTCCAGGACGGCCATCGCGCTGTGCAGCTTGTGGGTCGCCTGGGTGAAGGCGATGCTGGCAGGCCCGTCCAGGACCTCGGCCGTGACCTCCTCACCGCGGTGCGCGGGCAGGTCGTGCAGGAACACCGCGTCGGGGCTCGACCGCCACAGGTCGCGGGTGACCTGGAAGGGCGCGAAGACCTCGCGCCAGTGCGCGGTCGGCTTGGTCGTGCCGGTGGTCTGCCAGCGCGTGGTGTAGATCGCGTGCACGTCTTCGGGCAGGTCCGCCATGTCGTGCCGCTCGCGTACGGTCGCGCCGTGCATGTCGGCCTGCGCGACCGCGGTGGCGATGGCGTCGGCGGGCAGCCCGTAGCCGGGCGGCGTCCGCAGGTCGAGGGTGGTGTCGGGGAACCGGCTCAGGGCGAGCGCGAGCGCGGCCGCGCTGTTGTTGCCCTCGCCGACGTACAGCACGCGCACTCCTTCGACCTGCCCGAAGTGGCGGTGCAGCGTGGTCAGGTCGGTCAGCGCCTGCGTCGGGTGCTCCTCGGCGCTCATCGCGTTCACCACGGACATCGGCCCGGCCGCGGCCCAGGTCCGCATCTCCTCGGTGGCGTCCGACGTCCGGGCCACGAGCAGGTCGAGCATGCCCGCGAGGACGCGTCCGGTGTCCTCGCTCGTCTCCCCCGTGTTGAGCTGGAGGTCGCCGGGCCCGAAGGTGACCGTGCGCGCGCCGAGCCGCAGGGCGCCGCTGGTGAAGGCGGTGCGGGTGCGCGTGGAGGTGCGCCGGAAGTAGATCCCGACGACCGACCCGGCCAGCGTCTCCTCGCGTGCGCCCGCCGCGAACTCGGCGCCGCGGGCCACCAGGGCGCGCAGGTCGTCGTCGCTGAGGTCGCACACGGAGATCAGATGGCGGGTGGCGCCGTCCGCCGCCCCGGTGTCCTCCGCCTGGACCCCGTTGAGTCGTTGTCGAGTGTGCTGCTCCATGGTGGTTCCCCCTTTTTCAGGCCTGGTCGGCGGGTGGGCCGGTGGGCGCTCCGTCGGCTCCGGCGGATGCGTCGTCGGCTCCGACGGCGTCGGCGGTCGCTTCGGCGGGTGCGAGGAGCGCCTCGATCTCGGCGCGCACGCGGTCCTCGATCTCCTGGGCGAGCCCGGCGACCGTGGGCCGCTCGAAGGCGACCCGGACGGGCAGGTCGAGGTCGAACTCGTCCTGGAGCCGCGAGATCAGCCGGACCGCGAGGATCGAATGGCCCCCGCGCTCGAAGAAGTTGTCGTCGGCACCGATCTTGTCCACGACGAGGATCTGGCTCCACACCTCCGCGATGCGCGCCTCGACCTCGGAGCGCGGGGCGACATAGGTGTCGGTGACCGTCGCGCCGGGGTCGGGCAGGGCCCTGCGGTCGACTTTGCCGTTGGCCGTGAGCGGGATCGCGTCGAGGTCCACGAACACCGAGGGCACCATGTACTGCGGCAGCACCTCGCCCAGGGCCTCGGCGAGCCCTTCGCTCCCTCCGACGACGTACGCGATCAACTGCTGCTCATCCGACACGATGACCGCGGCGTCGGACACCGACGGCTGCGCCACGAGCGCGGCACGGATCTCCCCGAGCTCGATGCGGTAGCCACGCACCTTGACCTGGTCGTCGATCCGGCCGACGAACTCGACCGCGCCGTCGGCCCGCCACCGGACCAGGTCACCGGTCCGGTACAGACGCTCACCGGAGCCCCCGTACGGATCGGGCAAGAACCGCTCGGCGGTCAGCCCGGGACGCCCGGCATAACCCCGCGCGACACCCGTCCCACCGACGAACAGCTCCCCCACGACCCCGACCGGCACCGGACGCATCCCACCATCAAGCACCCGCATCACCATGTTGGGAAGGGGCCGGCCGATGGGAACGACTCCCGCGAACTCCTCCTCCAGCGGGTACACACACGTCCCCACGGTCGCCTCGGTCGGACCGTACTCATTGACGACCTGACCGTCCCCGAGCAAC
>NZ_JOJM01000112.1 GCF_000720325.1 Streptomyces sp. NRRL B-1347 | reverse complement strand
GCCCGCGGTTACCGAAACACCCGCGGACGCGGACACGGAAACACCCGCGGACGCGGACACGGAAACACCCGCGGACGCGGACACGGAAACACCCGCGGACACGGACACGCCCGCGGGCGCGGGCGGGGGTGCGGGGGTGCGGCGGGGCTGGCTGCTGCTGGTGGTGATGGGCGGCACGTTCATGGCGATCATGGACGGGTTCATCGTCAACGTGGCGGTCCCGGCCGTGCGGTCGGGCCTGGGCGCCAGCTTCGCCCAGGCCGAACTGACGGTCTCGGGCTATCTGCTGGCCTACGGCCTGTTCCTGGTCGCCGGCGGCCGCCTGGGCGACGCCTACGGCTGCCGGCGGCTGTTCCTGGCGGGCCTGGCCCTGTTCACCGCGGCCTCCCTGGCGTGCGGCCTGGCGGCCTCGGCGCCCGCGCTGATCGCCTTCCGCGTCGTGCAGGCGCTGGGCGCCGCCCTGTTCTACCCCCAGGTCCTTGCCGTGCTGCAGACCGCGTTCACCGGCCGCCGGCGGGCCCGTGCCTTCGCCGTGTTCGGTGCCACCATCGGCGGCGCCTCGGTGGCCGGCCAGCTGCTGGGCGGCCTGCTGGTGCAGGCCGACCTGTTCGGCCTGTCCTGGCGCCCCGTCTTCCTGCTCAACGTGCCGCTGGGGCTGCTGCTGTTGCTGGGCGCCGCCCTGACCCTGCCCCCCGCCCCCCGCCCCGGCCCTGCCGCGGGACCGTGCCCCGTCCGCCGCGGGGCGGGGCTGGACACGGGCGGCACGCTGCTGCTGACCGCGGTGCTGCTGTTGCTGCTGGGGCCGCTGACGCTGGGGCACGGGGCCGGCTGGCCGGTGTGGAGCGTGCTGATGCCGGTGGCCGCCGTGCCGGCGGCCGTGCTGTTCGTGCGCTACGAGCGGGCGCTGGCCGGCCGGGGCGGGCGGGCGGTGGTGGACCCGGGCCTGTTCACCCGCGGCTGCTTCGGCGCGGGCAGCGCGATCGCGGTGGCCTTCTTCGCCGGGAACGCGGGCCTGTTCTTCGTGCTCACCCTGCACCTGCAGACCGCGCTCGGCTACGGCGCGCTGCGCGCGGGGCTGTGCTTCCTGCCGCTCGCGGTGCTGTTCGTGCTGGCCTCACTGCTGGCCCCGCGGCTGCAGGAACGTATCGGCACCCGGCTGCTGGTGGCCGGCTACGCGGCGAACGCCGCGGGCAGCCTGGCACTGCTGGGAGCTGTCGTGGCCGGGTCCGGCACCGGGCTGCTGCTGGTGTGCCTGGCCGTGATCGGCTTCGGGCAGGGCCTGGGGGTGAGCCCGCTGTTCGCCGCCGCCCTGGGGCAGGTGCCCGCCCGCCTGGCGGGCGCGGCCTCCGGCGTGCTGGAGACCGCCGCCCAGATCGGCATGGCGCTCGGCGTCACCCTGGCGGGCCTGGCCTTCGCCGCCCGCTCCGGCGGCGGACACCGGCCCGGCTGGGGGGCGTTCGGGGCCGGCCTGGCCGTCACCGCGCTGCTGGCCCTGACCGCGCTGGCCCTGGTGCCCCGCCTGCTGCGCCACCACCGGGGCACCCCCGCGCCCGGCCCCCGCCGGTGACCGGCCCCGCCCCGGGCCACGCCGCCAGGCGCCGTGCCCTGTCGTGCTGTGCCCGTGAGATGAGGTGGTGTGCCGTGTGTGCCCGGGGTGCCCGCGGGCCGGGGAGCCGTGATGTCCCGCAGTGATACCCCCGCCCCCGCGGGGCGGCTGCCGTCGCTGACCGGGATGCGGTTCGCCGCGGCGCTGCTGGTGTTCTGCTTCCACGCCTCCTACGAGAACGTCTTCGCCGACCGGCGCGTCAACGGCGCGTTCCGCGAGGGGGCCAGCCAGGCCGGGTGGACGGGAGTGTCGTTCTTCTTCGTGCTGAGCGGCTTCGTGCTGGCCTTCTCCGCCCGCCGCCACGACACCTGGCGGGCCTTCTGGCGCCGCCGGCTGTGGAAGGTCTACCCCAGTCATCTGCTGACGGCGGCCGCCGCCGTGGCGCTGCTCGCCGCGGCCGGTCTGCCGCGGCCGGGGCTGCTGCGCAACCTGCTGCTGGTGCAGACCTGGCAGCCGGACGTGGACGTCATCCTCGGCGCGAACCCGGTCAGCTGGTCGCTGAGCTGCGAGGCCCTGTTCTATCTGGCCTTTCCCGCGCTGTGGGCGGGCGTGCGCCGCATCCGCCCCGGGCGGCTGTGGTGGTGGGCCGCCGCCCTGGCCGCGGTGGTGGCGCTGCTGCCCGCGGCGGCCGGTCTGCTGCTGCCGGGCGGGCCGCACATGTACTGGCTGGCCATCAGCGAGGAGCAGTACTGGTTCCTGCTCGCCTTCCCGCCGGTGCGCGCCGCGGAGTTCGTCCTGGGCATGGTGATGGCCCGCCTGGTGGCCGCGGGCCGCTTCCCCGCCACCGGCCTGTGGCCCGCGGCGCTGGCCCTGGCGCTGGCCTACACCGCGGCCCTGGCCCTGCCGGTGGCCTACGGCATCGCCGCCCTGGGCGTGGCCCCGCTGGCCTGGCTGGTCGCCGCGGGCGCCACCGCCGATCTGCGCGGCAGCCCCGGGGTGTTCGCCGCCCGCCCGGTGGTGTGGCTGGGCCAGGTGTCCTTCGCGTTCTACCTGCTGCACCGCCTGGTCCAGTTCCACGGCCACCGCGCCCTGGGCGAGCACCGCGCCTGGTCCACCCCGGCGGCCGCCGCACTGCTGCTGCTGGCCGCCGCCCTCACCCTGCTGCTGGCCTGGGCGATGCACACGGCCGTCGAACAGCCCCTGCTGCGCCGCTTCTCCGCCCGCCGTCCCCGCCGCCCCGCGCCCGGCCCCCCGGCCCCCGGTCCGCCCGTGCCCGGCCCTCCGGCCCCCGGTCCGCCCGTGCCCGGTCTCCCGGCTCCGGGGCTGCCCGGGCCCGCCGGTCCGTCCCTTCCGTCCGCGTCAGAAGAGGTCCCCCGATGACCGTCACGATCGATGTCTGGTTCGACTTCATCTGCCCCTACAGCCTGATCACCCGCCATGTGCTGGCCACGGCGCTGCGCGGCAAGGACGTGGCGCCCGCCTTCCATCCCTTCGAGGTCAACCCCAACTGCGTGGAGGAGGCCGGGGAGTACCCGCGCGGGGTGTGGGAGAACTCGGTGCGCCCGCTGGGCGCCGAGCGCGGCGTGCATCTGGCCGGGCCGCCGGGCACCCCGCTGCGCCGGGCGCGGATGGCGCTGCTGGGCTACCGCTACGCCTGCGAGCACGGGGCCGGCGCCCGCTACACCGACCTGGTGTTCGGCGCCTACTTCCACCACTGGCAGGACATCTCCGATCCCACCGTGCTCGCGGCGCTCGCGGTGGAGGCGGGCCTGGACCGGGCGGGGTTCCGCGCGGCCATCATGTCGGCCCGCTACGCCCGCGCCCATCAGCAGGACCTGGCGCACGCGCGCGGGGCGGCGCAGGTGTCGATGGTGCCGGTGATCGTGGCCGGGCAGCGGCGCATCGACGGGGTGCCCACGGCCGCCGAGCTGGCGGGGGCCGTCGACGAGGCGATCGCCGCGACCACGGCGGCCCCGGCGGGTGCGGGGGCGGGGGCGGGGGTGTGGGACATGACTACCGCGGCCCCGCCCGGGATGCCGCTGCCCGCGCCGGTGCCCAAGCCCCACCCCCAGCCGGGCCGGGCCCGCCTGCACGGCACCTGACCCCCCTTCACGCCACCGCCCCCGCACCGCCCTTTCGCCCCCTGAGAACCAGGGGGCGAAAGGGCGGGCGCGGGGGCAGGGCGGTGCGGTGCGGGGGTCAGGCGGCGGCGGAGCCGCGGACGGCGGCGCTCCATTCGTCCAGGAGCGCGTCGGCGGCGGCCGGGTCGGGTCCCTCGGCCCACAGGCGGGTGATGGGCGCGGCCGCATCGGGCAGGACCAGGGCCCAGCGGCCGTCGTCCTCCAGGACGCGCACGCCGTCGGTGGTGTCGATCCGGCGGCCGCTGGCGGCCTCGACGACGGTGCGCATGACCTGGCCCTTGATGCGCCAGGCGGTGGGCAGGTCGCGCTGGCGCACGTGCACGGCGGGCAGCGGGGCGATGAGTTCGCTCAGCGCGGTGTGGTCGCGCGCGAGCAGGGCGGCGAGTTTGACGAAGGCGGCGATGCCGTCGGCGTAGATGCTGAACTCGGGCAGGACGAAGGCGCCCGCGCCGTCGGCGGCCAGGAGGAAACCGCCGCCGGCGGCGGCCCGGTTGAGGTCGCCGGGGGCGGTGGCCACCCAGCGGACCTGGCCGCCGTGGGCGTGGGCGGTGTGCTCCACGGTGCGGCTGACGGTGACCGGGACCGCGGTGCGCCCGCCGCCGGCCTCCGCGGTCAGCAGCCGGACCAGGAGCAGCAGGGCCCGGTCGTCGGCGACGATGTGGCCCTTCTCGTCGACCAGGGACAGGCGTTCGCCGGTGGGGTCGAAGCGCACTCCGAAGTCGGCGCCGGAGGTGGCCACGAAGTGGCCCAGGGTGTGCAGGGCGGCGCGGCGTTCGGCCGGGGTCTCGGTGCTGGAGGCGGGCACCAGGGCGTTGTTGACGGTCAGTGCCTCGATGCTGAGCCGTCCCAGGACGGCGGGCAGGGTCAGTGCGGTGCTGCCGCAGGCGGCGTCGACGACCACCTTCAGACGGCGCCCGCCGCTGAGGGTGCCCAGGTGCTGGGTGAGGGTGTCGGCGTACTCCTCGATGCTGGTGGGGGCGGTGTGCAGGCGGCCCATCTCGCCGCTCAGGACGCGCCGGTACTCGCGCCGGCTGAAGACCCGTTCCAGGCCGCGCTGGGCGGTGGGGGACAGGTCGATGCCGTGCGCGTCCAGGAAGACGATGTCGACGCTCTCCTCGCTGCCGGGGGTGGTGGTGACCACGATGCCGCCGTGGCTGTCGTCGGCGGCGGTGTGCCGGCGGGCCAGCGGCAGCGGCACGTGCCCCAGGTCGCGCACGCCCAGGCCGGCCGCGCGCAGCGCGGCCACCATGGCGGGCAGCAGCACCGCCGCGGCCACGCCGTGGTCGCGGGCGACGGCGACCTGCCCGCCGCGCGGCAGGGTGGTGGCGAACGCGCTGGCCAGGCGCACGGCGAGGTCGGGGGTGATCTGGCTGTTGAGGGCCCCGCGCACGCCGCGCGGCCCGAACAGGGACTTGGTGGCGCGTGATTCCCAGATCAGGCTGTCGTTGACGGTGGTGCCCGCCTCGATGGTCTTGCCCGGGTAGACCAGGACGTCGGCGGCCACGACCGCCTCCTCCTCCACCACGCAGCCGGCCCCCAGCACGCTGCCCTCCTCGATGCGCACGTCGCGGCGCAGGCTGGCGTTGCGGCCGATCACGCAGCCGCGCAGCACCGCGCCGGGACCGGCGTAGGCGTGCGGGTGCACCACCACGCGGCGCAGCTGGGCGCCCTGGTCGATGACCGCGTGCGCGCCCACCACGGTGTGCTCGCCGATCCGTGCGCCCGCCCCGATCTGGGCGTGCGGGCCGACATAGACCGGCCCGGTCAGCTGGGCGGTGGGGTGGATGCGGGCGGTGGCGTCCACCCGCACGGTGGGGGAGAGTTCCACCCCGGCCCGCTCCACCCCCACCCGCCCGTGCAGGACGTCGGCCTGGGCGCGCAGATAGCTGGCGTGGGTGCCCACGTCCTCCCAGTAGCCCTCGGCGACGTACCCGTAGACGGGCCGGCCCTCTTCGAGCAGGCGGGGGAAGACGTCGCTGGACCAGTCCACGTTCTCGCCCTCGGCGACGTGGGCGAGGACCTCGGGCTCCATGACGTAGATGCCGGTGTTGACGGTGTCGGAGAACACCTGGCCCCAGGTGGGCTTCTCCAGGAAACGCTCCACACGGCCGCTTTCGTCGACGACGGTGATGCCGAACTCCACCGGTTCGGGCACCCGGGTCAGGCAGACGGTCACCAGGGCACCCTTGGCGCGGTGGAAGGCGATCAGGTCGGTGAGGTCGATGTCGGTCAGCGCGTCACCGGAGATCACCACGAACGGCTCGTCGCCCAGCAGGTGGGCGGCGTTCTTCACGCTGCCCGCGGTGCCCAGCGCGTACGGTTCGGTGGCGTAGCTCAGGCGCATGCCCAGCTGGCTGCCGTCCCCGAACTGCTCGCGGATCAGGGAGGCCAGGAACTGCACGGTGACGACGGTGTCGTCGAGGCGGTGGCGCTTGAGCAGGCGCAGCACGTGCTCCATGATCGGCCGGTCGGCGACCGGCAGCAGCGGCTTGGGCAGGTCCGAGGTCATCGGCCTCAGCCGTGAGCCCTCGCCGCCGGCCATCACAACAGCCTTCATGTCGGAGAATCTCCCTTGGGGTAGCGCGGGTGCCGCGCGAGGCGCGCGGACGTGCGGGTGTCACAGATATGTGCGGGTGTCGCGGAACGAGCGGGGGGGTGCCGGAACGCGGGGCGGGACGGCGGGACGGCGGGATGGCGGGATGGCGGGAAAAGGGACAGGGGGGCGGGTCAGGCGGCGGCGGGTTCGTCGGGCAGGCTCAGGGAGCCCTCGATCAGCGTGATGGCCTGGGCGAAGCCGCTGGCCTGCAGCACCCGCCGGACACTGTCGCAGGCGCCGTCCACGACGATCTGCGCGCCCGCGGGCAGCTGCTGCTGGGTGCAGCACAGGCAGCGCACCCCGGCCGCGGACAGCGAGGTCAGCCCGTGCATGCGCAGCACCAGCCGGTTGACCGGACGCGACAGCGCCTGGTCGATCAGGGTGCGCACGGCGGGCACCCGTTTGTCGGTCAGATCCCCGCTGAGGTAGATCGTGGCGGTGTCACCGGTGAAGCCGAAGTAGGCCTCGAAACTCATCACGTCATCCCTTTGAGGTCGTCAAACGCGCTACGGACGTCAACATCGAAAAGAGGCGGGCGGAAGCAGGGAGAGGGGCGCCCCGGCCCCGGGCGCAGCCGGGGCAGGGGGCGGGGGGTGGTGGGGCGCAGGCGGACCTGGACGGTCATGCGGTCCTCGCGCTCGGGCAGGCGCACGGTCAGCGCGGCGGCGTCGAAGTCGTCGTGGGGCGCCCCGTCGATCAGGACGTACTCGAGTTCGACGCGGCCGGGCGGCAGCAGATCGGGGGCCACCCGCAGCAGCCGGCCGGGGAAGTCGGCGTCACCGTGCGGCCTGAACCACAGGTTCAGCGGCTCGCGCCGGATCAGCAGACGGGTGTAGACCTCGGCGAGGTAGCACAGTTCGGCCTTGTGGTACATGGCCATCGCATGGCTGCCCTTGAGGCGTTCGTTGCCCAGCAGGTAGGGGATGCCGCTGGCCAGGACGGTGAAGTGGACGCCGCCCTCGTCGTGGTCGAGGAAGAAGGCGTTGTAGAAGGCGGCGGCCTCGTCCGCGTGGCGGGTGTAGCCGTCCTCGCCGGTGGTGCCGGCCAGGATGAGGTAGGCCAGGATGGCCTGCTCCTGCTGCCACCAGGTCTTGCGGTCGTGCCAGGCGAAGGCGTGCCGGCCGTCCTCGGCCTCGCGCTCCAGGACGTCGTACCAGCCGCCGCGCTGCCCGTCGCGGCCCACCGGCGGCAGCGCCGCGGCCAGGTGCTCGGCCAGCCGGCGGTATTCGCGTTTGGGCAGCGCGGCGTGCATCCGCATCAGGTTCCACACGATCTTCAGGTTGTGGCCGACGACGGCGCGGTTCTGCTGCCAGCCCCACTCGTGGTCGGGGGTCCAGTCGGCGTGGAAACGCTCGTTGACGAAGACGCTCCCGTCGCGGGAGCGGTCGGGCAGCTGGGTGACGATCATGTCGAAGGTGTGCTCCAGCATGCGCCGGTAGCGGTCCTCGCCGGTGGCCAGGTACAGGTTGATCAGATAGGCGGGGGCGTGGTCGCCCACCGAGTTCCAGTTCTTGCGGGAGCGGTTGGGGCCCAGGCTGTCGTGGTGGGGGCTGAGGGTGACCGGGTCGATGTGGGAGAAGTAGCCGCCCAGGCGCGGATCGTGGAAGGCGGTGTCGAAGAGCTTGACGGTCGCCTCCAGGTCCTGGCGGATCACCGGATCGCCGGTGATCCGGTAGGTCTGGGCCAGGCCGACCAGCGCGTAGATCTGCTCGTAGGCGGGGATGGCGCGGTAGTCGTCGCCGAACTCCGAGGCGAACAGCTTGCGCTCCACCGGCCCCGCCACGTCCACGCCGTGGTACCAGTACACGATGCCCTCGTCCGGGTCATGGAAGCGCAGGTGCTCGTGCAGGTAGCGCGCGCCGCGCTCGGCCACGTCGAGGAAGTCCTCGTTGCCGGTGAGCGTGTAGGCGGATGCCATGCCGTAGACCAGGCGGGAGAGGGTGTCGGTCTCCTGGATGTGCTGGGCGGTCTTGTGGCCGCTGCCGTGGATCTCGGTGCGGTACTCGGCGAAGTCCACCGGCCCGGCGCCGAACTGCGAGCGCCGGTAGAAGCAGGCCAGCTCCGTGAGCTGGCGGGTCCACCAGCCCGGCTGCTGCCAGGGCGGCACGCTGCCCGCACCGCCGGCGATCACCACCCGGTCGGCCTGGAAGTACAGCCCGCCCGCGGCGGGGTAGATGGGCCCGTAGACGAACACCCGGGTGCCGGGGGTGAGCAGGTCGGCCAGCTGCCCGGTCACGTCCTGGTAGGGCTCGCCGAGGTTGCGCAGCCGCTGGCCGGTGGTGGCCGCGCTCAGGTGGATGAGCACCTCGCGCCCGTCCAGGGTGGTGAGCGTGAAGCGGCTGCCGAGCCGCCCGGTGACATACCCCGACGTCAGGTCGGAGAAGGAGAAGGGCAGCGGGGCGGGGGCGCTCATGCGGCCGCCCGGGCGGGGATGTCCAGGCGTTCGATGACGGTACGGGCCAGCAGGTGGCAGTGCTCCACGGTGCGCGAGGTGATCAGGTCGCGGTCCACGACCAGGTCCTGGTTGAGGTAGACCGCACCCATGTTGCGCACGTCCCCGGCCACGTTGTTGTGGCACGTCACCGGGCGGTCCCGGAGCAGTTCGGGGGCGGCCGAGAGCAGCTGCAGGCCGTGACAGGAGAACGCCTTGAGCACGCTGGGCACCCGAAAGGCACGGCGCAGCAGTTCCAGGGCGGGGGAGATCTGCTCCACGTCCTCGCTGTAGCGCAGCCGCTCGGCGACCTGCCCGGAGGGCACGATCAGCGCCGAGTACTGCAGCAGTTCGTGGAAGTCGACCGCCTCCAGGTCGCCCTCGACGGTGAGCGGGGCCTGGTGGCCCTGGCCGGTGAAGGTGATCGACGACAGCCCCCACAGGCGGGTCAGCAGCGTCACCTCGGCCCCGTCCTCGGCGAAGCGGCGCTGGTAGTAGGCGATCTCCTCCTCGACGTAGCCGCTTTCCAGCAGGATGCCCAGGCGCTTGCCGGCGAGCCGGCCGGTGGGCAGGGGCTTGACGATTCCCATGTGGACGATCCCGAAGTCGGTGGGTGGCAGACAGGCCAAGGGCGCGGCCGGACGGCCGGGACAAGAAGAAGCCGGGGGCTCAGAGCGGCGGCGAGCCGGGCATCGGGGCCAGCGCGGTGACGGTGTAGGTGCGGATGCGCCAGTGCCCGTCGTCCTGCTGGGCCACCGTCCAGCGCTGGTGGGCGTCGAAGCCCAGCCAGGTGCTGCGCGCGGCCGGCGCCTCCCACACCTTGGTCTGCCAGTTGACGACGATGTCGGCCTCCGCGCACGGCCCCTGGGCCAGGCGCACGTCCAGCGAGGTCAGGGTGTGCCGCTCGTCGAAGAAGCGGTGGGTGACGGCCCGGTACCACTGGGCCAGGCCGTCGTGGCCGTGCACCGCCCCCTCGGGCAGATGCATCACCACATCGTCGGTGACCATCGGGGTGATCTCCGCCAGCGGGTCGTGCCGGTCCAGCGCCCGGTACCAGCCGGTGACCAGCCGGCGGATCGCCGCCGTGGCGATGTGCGGGGCGGGGCGGGTCTGCACGTGCGACATGGGCAAGCTCCTTGGCTCCACGAGGACTTGCCCGCCCCCGCCCCCTCTGCCGGGCCCGCGCACCGTGCGGCGCGGACCCCACAGCGGGGGCCGGGGGCGGGGGGTTATGCGGTGTCGAGGTCCACCAGGTAGGGGCCCTGGTGGCCGAGCAGGGCACGGACCGCGCCGGGCACCTGGGCGGGCTTGTCCACCCGCCGGCCCGGCACGCCCAGGGCGGCGGCCAGGGCGGTGAAGTCGATGTCCGGGCGCGAGAGGTCGAAGGCCTCGGGGTGCGCGTGCGGGGCGATGCCCAGCTCGGCCCAGTAGCGCTCGATGTTGTCGTCCAGCAGCCGGTAACGGCCGTTGTTGCAGATCACGAAACCGGCGCCGATGCGGTAACGGGCCGCGCTCCACAGCGCCTGGACGGTGTACATGCTGGCGCCGTCACCGGTGAAGGCCACCACCGGCAGCTCGGGCCGGGCCAGCTTCACGCCCAGGGCGCCGGGGATGCCCACCCCCAGCGAGCCGCCGCGGGTCTGGAAGTAGCTGCCCGCCCGCCGCGGCGGCAGATGCCGCAGCAGCGGCCCGCCCGAGGTCAGCGCCTCGTCGAAGACCACCAGGCCCGGCGGGGCCTGGGCGGCCAGCGCCCGGGCGAAACAGTCCATCAGCGAACCACCCCCCGCCCCGCCGCCCGGCCCGCCGCCGGCGGCCGGCTGCGCCGCCGGGGCAGGGGACGCAGCCGGCCGCGGGCGGTGCTCCCACCGCAGCTCCCGCTGCTGCTCCAGGTGGCCGGCCAGCGCGTCCAGGGCCGGCGCGGGGTCCGCGGCCAGGCCGAGATCGACCGGAAAGTTCTTGGCGATCTCATAGGCGTCGGCGTCGATGTGCACGATCGCCGCACCCTCCCGGAACGGACTGACCAGCTCGGGAAAGACCTCGGGGAACACATAGGTGCCCACGATCAGCACCGCGTCCGCCCCGGCCACCACCCGCGCGCTGTCGGCGCCGAACATGTGCCCCAGCGTGCCGGCGAACAGCGGGTGGGTGGTGTCGAAGTTGACCTCGGAGGAGTTCACCCCCCACACCGGCGCGCCCAGCGCCTCGGCGACCCGGGTCAGGGCCTGCTGGGCGCCGCTGGCGGCGACGCCGTCCCCCATCAGGATCAGCGGCCGCCGCCCGCCCGCCAGCAGCTGCGCGGCCCGGGCCAGGTCGGCCGGCTCCGGAGCGGTGCGGGTCCGCGGGATCGAGGACGGCACGGCCGGCTCGCCGCACTCCTGCTCCAGGACGTCGGCGGGCAGCACCACCAGGACCGGGCCGCGCGGCGGCGTCATGGCGATCTTCACCGCGCGGCGCAGCTCCCGCAGCACCGAGGAGGCGTCCAGGACCCGGGCGGCGTACTTGGTCACCGGACTTGCGATGGCCACCAGGTCGGCGGCCATCTGCGCGTCCAGGGCCGCATAGCGCACCCCGGCCTCCCCGGCCAGCACCACCAGCGGCGAACCGCCGCGCCTGGCCTGGTAGAGCATGCCGATCGCGTTGCCCAGACCCACCGCACTGTGCAGCTGGACCACACCGGGGCGCTGCGCGGCCCGCGCGTAGCCGTCGGCCATGGCCACCGCCACGCTCTCGTGCAGGGCCAGCACATAGCCGACCGCGCTGTCGCGGGCCACGTCCAGCAGCCCCTGCTCGACCGTGCCGGGGTTGCCGAACAGATGGCGCACCCCGTCGGCGGCCAGCTGCTCGAACACCGCGGCCTTGGCGGGCCTGGCGGGCATCGGCTCTCCTTCCCTCACCGGGGCTCGTACGGCCCCGACCGGGCCGTCTGGCTTGTCAGGTCACCAGCCGTAGCGGCGCAGCCCGTTGTCCAGGACCTCCACGAGCAGCTCCCCGGCCGTCACCGAGTCCGGCGTGGAGCGCGCGGTGATGAACGGGAAGTCCACGACGACCGACACCTCCTTGCCGACGTTGCCGTGGAAGGCGCCGTCGGGGCCGGTGGCATCGCGCAGGATGTACTCCAGCGGGTAGGGCGGCGGCCCCATGTTGAAGTCCACCCCCACGAACCCGGTGCCGTCCTTGTAGTCGTACTCCTTGGGGTGACCGGTGACGTGCTTGCCGCGCAGCAGGCTGGCGCGCGCGTCCCAGTCCCGGGCGAAGGCCAGCGCCGCAACCCCGTAGCACTCGGCCAGGATCGGCTTGTCGGCGCGCGCGAAGGCCAGGATCAGCTCGTGCAGCCGCTCGTTGTTGGCCAGGTCCACGATCGGGCCGCTGCCGCCGACGATGACCAGCGCGTCGAAGCCGCCCAGCAGCTCGTGGGCGGCCGCCGCCAGGTTGCTGTGGTAACTCTCCAGTTCCCGCAGGTGGTTCAGGGCGCTGTAGTACGGGCGCTCGGGGATCATCTCCGCCAGGCTCAGGGGATTGTCCAGACGGCTGGAGTCATCCAGCGCCCGCGCACGGCGGGCCATGTCCCGCGAGGTGACCGCGCGGCCCAGCGGTGGGTCGATGTACTCGGAATCGAGACTGGGCGGCAGGGCCTGGGCCCGCTTGCCGTGCGGTGTCATGAACGTGGTGCGATACCCGCGTGCGTCGAAAGCCTCGATTGGGCCCACGAGTTCCTCGCCCCAGTAGCCGTATTCGGAAAGCACGACCAGGATGCGTTTGGACACGAGGTCTCCCTGTCGTCGGATGAGATCCGTCCCCGCGAGAAGAAGAAATAGCACGGCCGATGGCCGAAATTCAGGGACATTCGGAGTCAACCCGCTGCTCGCGCAAGGCGGCAATAAACAGCGGCGCGCATCGGGAGACTCGTCCAACTTGCCCCAGTCGCTGCACAGTCGGCGAATCCGTACGAGGGTGCGGCGTATTCACTGGTCACCTGTGAAGAGGGCGCCGCCGCACCGCGCACCGCGCCCCGCACCCCACCGGACCCCCCGCCCCGCACCCCACCGACCCTCTTTCACGCCCCGCCCCGCCCCGCACCAGCTCGCGGGCG
>NZ_JOJM01000111.1 GCF_000720325.1 Streptomyces sp. NRRL B-1347 | reverse complement strand
GGGTTGGCAGTTGGCGGGTCGGGGGTGGGGCGGGGGTTACTGGGCGTCGGTCTCGTTGCGGTAGACCATGAGCTTGGCGTCCTTGGCGACGTAGTAGTTCTGGACGGAGTAGGCGATGGTGGCGAAGTCCAGGCGGCCGTCGCCGTTGAAGTCGGCGGTGGCGATGCGGGCCACGGACTCGTCGGAGACCCGCCACTTGGCCCAGACGCCGTTCTTCAGGTCGATGGCCTTGTAGTACATGACGCCCTGCCAGGGCCACGGGCCGCGCAGGGCGACCAGGAACTCGTCCTCGCCGTCGCCGTCGAAGTCGGCGGTGACGATCTGGTGTCCGGGGCCCTCGCCGTTCTCGTTCGGGTCGCCGTAGACGTCCAGCAGGACGCGGTTCCACTCGACGTCCTCGGGGCGGCCGTCGGTGGCCTTGGTGTAGACGGCGACGGTGTTGCCGTGGAAGGGCTCCACCGCGGCGACGTAGCCCATGGCGTCCTCGCCCATGCGGCCGACGTTGAGGTCGCCGCTGCCGCGGAAGCCGGTCTGCTCGAACTGGGTCAGTTCGCCGGTGCCGATGAGCTTGCGGACCCACTCCTTCTTGTTCTCGTCGTAGAACATCCAGGTGACGCCCTCGTCGGAGGCCAGCAGGAGGGACTCGCGGTCGGAGCCGGGGATGAGGCCCTTCTTCTTCTCGGCGCCGTGGATCATGCGGAAGTGGCAGTCGTCGATGACCGTCATCGGCCACTCCTCGGCCGTGTGCACGTCGTCGGGCTGGGTGAAGAGCACCACCGGAAGGACGGCGTGGACGTCTTCCTTGGCGACGATCGGCAGGCCGATGATCTCCAGGCGCTCGGTCTGGGTGAAGTAGCCGGCCCGCAGGCGGTGCATGCCGGTGGCGCGGCCCACGTAGTGCCTCTTCCAGCGGGACTCGTCCTTGTCGGGGCTGCCGGGGTTCTCCAGCCAGTCGATCTTGCCGCCCTGGGTGTTGGCGTCCTGGATGGTGCCGATGGGGCCGTAGAGGTCGTAGCAGAGGATGATGTCGGGGTGGCCGTTGCCGCTGACGTCGGCGTAGTCGGCGCCGACCGGCATCTTGATCTTGTCGGCGACCAGGCGGCGGGTCCACTTCTCGTCGTTCTGGTACCAGTAGACCTCGCCCAGGCGCAGGCCGTAGCCGAACAGGTCGGGCTTGTTGTCGTTGTTGAGGTCCGGGGCCTCCAGCCAGTATCCGTCGCGCAGCTGGTCGGCGACGAGCTCGGGGGTGAACTTCGGGGCGCGGAAGGCGGACAGCGAGTTGGCGGTCATGGTCGGTTCTCCTTGGGGTGTCGTGGGGCGCGGCGGCCGGAAAGGGGGGTGCGGTCGGGGTCAGGGGGTGGGGCGGTGGTATTCGACGGCGAGCCAGACGCAGTCGGTGTCGGCGTAGTACTGGTGCCAGGGGTAGTGGTAGGAGCCGTCGGGGCGGGTGGCGCAGAACGGGTCGGGGGTGGTGTAGCCGGGGCTCATGCGCAGGTCCTCGTAGAGGCGGGTGTGGTCCTGTGCGGTGAACTTCTGCATGCGGCCCAGGCCGTGGACTTGGGTGTGGACTTCGATGAAGTCGTGTTTGTTGTGGATGTGGCAGTCGGTGCCGGCCGGGGCGTACCAGAGGTTGACCTTGACCTGGAAGTCCTGGGGGCGGGTGGGCTGTTCGGTCTCCTTGAGCAGGTGGGCGGGGTCGAAGCGGACGGTGCCGGCGTGGTCCTGGGGGCTTTTGTACAGCGGGGTGTGGCGGGGGAAGGGGGCCGTGCCGGTGTCGGCGCTGGTGCTGGTGGTGGGGGGCAGGAGGTCGGCGAGGAGCTGCCAGCCCGGTTCGGCGGTGATGGCGCTGACGGGGGTGTCGAGGTCGGTGCGGAGCAGGATGAGGGTGTCGGCCTCCTCGATGCGGGTGTCGCGCAGGATGGTGGAGGACAGGGGCGGTATGGCGGTGCGGGGGCTGTGGCTGAGGGCGACCTGGCGGGGCTGGGGGTTGACGACGATGGCGGTGCCGTCGACGGCGTAGTGGCGGGCGTTGGTGACGAGGGTGGCCTGCACGTGCGGGCCGGAGAAGTTGAGTTCGGTGGTGGTGTTGGGGGCGAGGGAGCTGTGGCGGGGGTGGGTGGTGGTGTGCATGGCGGGTGCCTCCTGCCGGGTCGTTCTGGCCGGGTCGTTGCGGGGTGCGGGTCTCAGGCGCGGGCGAAGGTGGCGGTGCGGGCGAGTTCCGCGGACAGCTCGTCGATGGGGGTGGCCGGGATGAACTGGTCGGGGGCGGGGCTGTCGCCGAAGTAGTGGGCGATGGCGTCGACGGTGCGCTCGGTGGCGCGGCCGTCGCCGTAGGGGTTGGTGGCGTTGGCCATGCGGTCGTAGGCGCCGGGGTCGCGCAGGAGTTCGCAGGCGGCCTGGACGATGCCGCCGGTCTTGGTGCCGACCAGGCGGGCGGTGCCGGCGACGACGGCTTCGGAGCGCTCGGTGACGCTGCCCAGGACCAGGGTGGGCTTGCCGAGGGCGGGGCCTTCCTCCTGGGCGCCGCTGCTGTCGGAGACGATGAGGTCGGCGCGGCGCATGAGCTTGCTGAAGCACAGGTAGGACAGCGGGTCGACGATGGTGATGTTGGGGTGGTTGCCGATGCGGGGCAGCAGGGCGTCGCGGACGACGGGGTTGCGGTGCAGCGGGATGACGACGCGGACGTCGGGCTCGTCGGCGATGCTGGCGAAGGCCTCGGCGATCTGCGGCAGGTCCGGCCAGGCCTCGCGGCGGTGGGCGGAGGCCAGGACGACGCGGCGGTTGTCGCTGTCGAGGTCCTCGATGGCGGCGGAGCCGTAGTCCTCGGCGCGGTCGCTGGCCCAGCGCAGGGCGTCGATGACGGTGTTGCCGGTGACGACGATGGTGTCGTCGGCGATGCCCTCGCGCAGCAGGTTGGCGCGGTTGCCCGGGGTGGGGGCCAGGTGCAGGGCGGAGACCTGGGCGACCAGGCGGCGGTTGCCCTCCTCGGGGAAGGGGGAGTTGAGGTGGCCGCTGCGCAGGCCGGCCTCGACGTGGATGACGGGGATCTGGTGGTGGAAGCCGGACAGGGCGCCGGCCAGGGTGGTGGCGGTGTCGCCGTGCACGAGGACCGCTTCGGTCTTCAGCTCCTTGAACACCTCGCCCAGGCCCTGCAGGGAGCGGGAGGTGACCTGGGACAGGGTCTGGCGCGGGGCCATGATCTCCAGGTCGATGTCGGGCTTGAGGCCGAAGGCCTCCAGGGTCTCGTCGAGCATCTGGCGGTGCTGGCCGGTGGAGATGACGGTCGGGGCGAAGCGCGGGTCGTCCTTCAGGGCGCGGATGACCGGGGCGAACTTGATGGCTTCGGGGCGGGTACCAAGGACGACGGCTACGGAACGCATGGCTTTTATTCCTTTTCTGAGTCAAGGGGAGGGAATTGAAGGGGTTTTGTTGAAAGGCGCGGCATCGGTTTTCGAAGGGATGCTCATCGCGCCGGGCTCAGGGCGGCCGTCCCGTTCGGTGCCGGGCGGCTCTTTTGTTTCTCCTGCCTTCGGGGGTTTCTTTCGGTGTCCCTTCCGGCACTAGATATCTTTCCTGTGAGCTAGTTCTGCGTCAATTGAGCTTTCTCCCGCCGGTTGCACGGGAGTTGGACACCGGTTGCACGCGGTGACGCCTTTTCCGCGCGCGGCGCCCCCGTTTTCCCGCGTAAAGGGGCGCGGACATGCGAGAACCCCCGTGCCCGCGGGGCGGGCACGGGGGTTCTCCCCGGGTGGTCGGGCGCCTGGGCGGCGCGGTGGCGCGGCCTTCGCGCGCGGTGCTCAGGCGCGGACGATGGCCAGGACCTCGTCGCGGACGCGGGCCATCACGGCGTGCTCACGGGCCTCGACGTTCAGGCGCAGCACGGGTTCGGTGTTGGAGGCGCGCACGTTGAACCACCAGTCGGCGCCGCTGACGGTCAGCCCGTCCAGTTCGTCCACGCTCACCCCCGCGCGGCCGCGGTAGGCGGCGTGCAGGGCCGCCAGGCGGGCCTGCTGGTCGGTGACGGTGGAGTTGAGCTCGCCGGAGCCCGCGTAGCGGTCGTAGGCGGCCACCAGGGCGGACAGGGGGCCGTCCTGGCCGCCGAGGGCGGCCAGGACGTGCAGGGCGGCCAGCATGCCGGTGTCGGCGTTCCAGAAGTCGCGGAAGTAGTAGTGCGCGGAGTGCTCGCCGCCGAAGATGGCGCCGGTGGCGGCCATTTCCTGCTTGATGAAGGAGTGGCCCACCCGGGTGCGGACCGGGGTGCCGCCGTTCTCCCGTACGACCTCCGGGACGGTCCAGGAGGTGATCAGGTTGTGGATGACGGTGCCGGAGCCGCCGTTCTTCGCGAGTTCGCGGGCGGCGACCAGGGCGGTGATCGCCGACGGGGAGACCGGGTCACCGTTCTCGTCGACGACGAAGCAGCGGTCGGCGTCGCCGTCGAAGGCGATGCCGAGGTCGGCGCCCTCCTCCCGGACACGCTCCTGGAGGTCCACGATGTTCGCCGGATCCAGCGGGTTCGCCTCGTGGTTGGGGAAGGTGCCGTCCAGCTCGAAGTACATCGGTACGAGCGTGAGCGGCAGGCTCTCGAAGACGGTGGGCACGGTGTGGCCGCCCATGCCGTTGCCCGCGTCCACGACCACCTTCAGCGGCCGGATCGCGGTGAGGTCGACCAGGGAGAGCAGATGGGCCGCGTAGTCGGCCAGGGTCTCGCGGCGGGTGATGGCACCGGCCGCGGTGAGCGAGGGCGGCGCGCCCTCGCGCAGCCAGCGCTCCACCAGGGCACGGATGTCCGCGAGGCCGGTGTCCTGGCCGACCGGGGCGGCGCCCGCGCGGCACATCTTGATGCCGTTGTACTGCGCCGGGTTGTGCGAGGCGGTGAACATCGCGCCCGGCAGGTTCAACGCGCCCGAGGCGTAGTACAGCTGGTCGGTGGAGCACAGGCCGATCTGGGTGACCGCGCAGCCGCGCAGGGCCGCGCCCTGGGAGAAGGCCAGGCACAGCGCGGGTGAGGAGGGCCGCATGTCGTGCCCGACGACGAGCGCGGTCGCGCCCGTCACCTGCACGAAGGCGGCGCCGAACAGCTCGGCCAGGGACTCGTCCCACTGCTCGGGGACGGTGCCGCGGATGTCGTAGGCCTTGACCAGGCCCGACAGGTCGGCGCCTGCGGCGGCGGTGCGCGCGGCCGCCGCAGCGGCGGGCGGGGCGGGGGGCGTGGCGGGGGTGGCTGAGGTGAGGGACAAGGGGGGCCTCCGGTTCGGGGGGCGGAGCGGGATGTGCAGCAGGAAGCCGGGCGCGCGGTCCGCGAAGGGTGCGGCTGCGCGCCCGGCAGACGGGCCCCCGCCGCCGGGGGCGGGGCGGGGGCGTGGGCAGGGGCGGGGCGTGGGTGCGGGGCGCGGGCGGCTAGCGGCTAGCGGCTAGCGGCGGGGCAGTTGGACCGACAGGGAGTGGCGGAAGAAGTCGGTGGGGTCGTAGCGCTTCTTGACCTGCTGCAGCCGCGGGTAGTTGTCCTTGTAGTAGAGCCGCTGCCAGGGCACGCCGGAGGTGTTGCGCTCAGGGTCGGCCACGTCCCGGTCGGGGTAGTTGATGTAGCAGCCGTCGGTGCGCTCGTCCAGGACGGGCACTCCCCCGGTGCGGGCGAAGAAGTCCTCGTACAGGCCGCGCGCCCAGCCCAGGTAGAAGTCGTCGTCCTTGGGGTCGGACCAGAAGGTCTGGAAGCACATCTTGAACGCGGAGCTGCGCTGGGCGTTGGCGGTGGCGTCCGGGGCCAGGGCGTTGACCTGGCCGCCGAAGGAGAACAGCACCAGCATGGTGTCGGGGTTGTGGAAGTCGGCGCGGGTCATGTGCTTGTAGAGGGCGGCGACCTGGTGGTCGGTGAAGTTCTTGCGCATGTAGCCGGACTTGTGGGCGCCGCGCGAGGTGGGGTTGGTGATGGTGGGGTTGTCGGTGCCGACCAGGCGGGTGGCCTGCAGCCAGGGCATGCGCCGCGGGGTGTGCAGGCCGGGCATGGCGGGCAGTTCGCCGTTGCCCCGGGCCAGCGACCTGGGGCTGAGGCCGGTGCCCGCCAGGACCGCGCCCAGGAAGTTGTCCAGGAGGCCTTCGGCGCCCTCGACGGTGGCGTCGACCTGGGTGAACATGCCCAGGCTGCCGTGCGCCTTGGCGCTGACGTTGAACAGGCTGCTCAAGTGGCGGTAGGGGGAGGCGGGGGCGCTGTGCTCCTCGTGCCAGGCGCCCCAGTTCTTCAGCAGCCGCGTGAAGCGGGTCTCGTTCAGCTGCTCCCAGGGCAGGTCGACCGCGCTGACCAGGACGGTGGAGGGCGGCTTGAGCAGCTGGTCGGCGGGCTCGGTGCCGCGCGCGTCCGGAGAGCGGAAGAAGTAGCGGGTGATGAGGCCGAAGTTGCCGCCGCCGCCCCCGGTGTGGGCCCACCACAGCTCCCGGTGGGGGTCGTCCTGCTCGCGGGTGGCCACCAGGGTGCGGGCCTTGCCCTTGGCGTCGATGACGACGACCTCGACCGCGTACAGGTGGTCGGAGACCAGGCCGTGGGCGCGCGAGAGCAGGCCGTAGCCGCCGCCGCTGACGTGCCCGCCGGCGCCGACGCTGTAGCAGATGCCGCCGGGCACGGCCACGCCCCAGCCCTTGTAGAGGGTTTCGTAGACGTTGAGCAGGCGGGCGCCGGGCTCGACGGTGAAGGCCCGCATCCGCTCGTCGTAGCCGACGGCCGTCATCTGGGAGAAGTCCAGGATGACTTCGGTGCCGGGGTGGGCGGCGAAGTCGGCGAAGCAGTGGCCGCCGCTGCGCACCGAGATCCGCTTGTTGTCCTTGAAGGCCTGCTGCAGGGCCGCCTCGGCGTCCGCGGCCGAGGTGATCAGCTTGATGTAGTCGGGTCTGGCCACGAACCGCTGGTTGTTGCCGGTGGTCAGCAGCGGGTAGCGGGCGTCGTCGGGGCGTATGGTCGCCCCGGCCGCCCGCGGGGTGCGCGCGGCCCCGGCCGCGGCGGCCGGGGCGGCCAGCAGCGCGGGGGCCACGGCGGTGGCGGCGACCGCGGCCCCCGCGACCGCGGCGCCGCGCCCTATGAGCGTGCGGCGATCGACATCGTTCATCGTCAGCTACCTCGTCTTTCGAGAGCTCGTCACGGGCCGGTGCCCAGCGGGCGGGGCCCGGGAGCGGACCGGCCCGGCGGCTGCCGGGCCGGAACACTTCACCTGCGAAGGAACACAGGAAGGAACACGGAAGGGACAGGAAGGGGGACGGGAAGGGAGACGGGCAGGGGGCGGGGGGTCAGGCGGGGGCCTGGGCGGCCGGGGCGCTCACGTCCTGCGGCTGCGGCCCGCCGGGCCCGGCCGCGCCCCCGCGGCCCCGGTCCTGGTCCTGGTCGTGGGGTGTGCGGCGGTCGCGGCGGTCCAGGCGCACCGAGTACACCGCCACCGCCAGGGCGCCGGCGGCCAGGACCGCGCCGATCCAGTTCGGCGCGGTGTACCCCAGGTCGTGGTCGATGGCGAAGCCGCCCAGCCAGGCGCCGATGGCGTTGCCCAGGTTGAACGCGGCGATGTTGGCCGCCGAGGCGAGCGCCGGGGCGCCGTCGGCCTTCTGCAGCACCCGCATCTGCAGCGCGGGCACGGTGGCGAAACCGGCGGCGCCGAACAGGCCCAGGGTGATGGCCGCGGGCACCTGCGCGTGCGCGGTGAACACGAAGATCACCAGGACGACGCTGAGCGCGGCGAGCGACACCGACAGGGTGCGCATCAGCGCGCGGTCGGCGAGGCGGCCGCCGACGACGTTGCCCAGGCATAGGCCGACGCCGAAGATGACAAGCAGCCAGCTGACCGCGCCGTCGGAGAACCCGGCGACCTTGGTCATCATCGGGGCGATGTAGGTGAAGGAGGCGAAGACCGCGCCGAAGCCCAGGGCGGTCACCGCAAGGGCCAGCCACACCTGGCCGCGGCGGAAGACGGCGATCTCGCTGCGCAGCCCGCCGGAGTCCTCCCGCGGCTGGGGCGGCACCAGGGCCAGGATGCCCAGCAGGCCCAGCACGCCGAGCCCGGTGACCACCCAGAAGGTGGAGCGCCAGCCGAAGTGCTGGCCCAGGAAGGTGCCCATCGGCACCCCCAGGACGTTGGCCACGGTCAGCCCGATGAACATCAGCGAGATGGCGCGGGCCTTGCGTTCGGGCGCCACCAGGTTGGCGGCGACCACCGAGCCGATGCCGAAGAACGCGCCGTGCGTCAGGGCCGCCACCAGACGGCCCGTCATCAGCAGGGCGTAGCTGCCGGCGACCGCGCACAGCAGGTTGCCGAGGATGAAGACGGCCATCAGCACGGCCAGCATGGTCTTGCGCGGCAGCCGGTTCCCGGCGGCGGTCATCAGCGGGGCCCCGACGACCACGCCGAGCGCGTAGCCGGTCACCAGCAGACCGGCGGAAGGGATCGAGACGCTGAGATCGTCGGCGACCTCCTCCAGCAGGCCCACGATCACGAACTCCGTGGTGCCGATGCCGAAGGCGCCTAAAGCCAGCGCCAGAAGGGCGATGGGCATCTAACTCTCCTTGTTGTGGTGGTGCCAGGTGTGGGCGCGCACACCGCGTCCCGGATGGTCCTCGAGCAGGGCCCGCAGCCGTCTGCGGCCGCGGTGCAGCCGGGAGTTGACCGTGCCGGACGGGATGCCGACGGCCGCGGCGATCTCCTCGTAGCGCAGGCCCT
This sequence comes from Streptomyces sp. NRRL B-1347, assembly GCF_000720325.1. Taxonomy (GTDB): domain Bacteria; phylum Actinomycetota; class Actinomycetes; order Streptomycetales; family Streptomycetaceae; genus Streptomyces. The sequence goes on along the minus strand of NZ_JOJM01000111.1, from coordinate 4,129 downwards.
CGACGTCGGCGAGGTAGACCACGATCCGCAGCGCCGCGGGCAGCGACCGCATCGCCTGGCTGATCGCCGCGTCCGGGATGCGGTCGACGACCTGGGCCTCCACCGAGGCGAGCCCCGCGGAGGCGTGGGAGGCGGCGCACGCCTGCTGCCAGTCCTCGATGTCGGGCACCGGCGCGAACAGCGGTCTGCTCTTCTGGCGCCGGTAGGAGGTGAGGAAGGCGTTGGTCAGGATGCGCGACAGCCAGGCCCCCAGACTCGTGCCGGGGCGGAACTGGTGGAAGCCGCGGTAGGCGCGGGTGTACGTCTCCTGCACCAGGTCCTCGGCATCGGCCCGGTTGCGGGTCAGCCGCAGCGCGTAGGCGTACAGGCGGGCCCGGTGGGCCAGCGCGTCGCGTTCGAAGCGGGCCGTGCGCTGCTCGGCCGTCTCCGGCCCCGGCGCGGCGGGGCCCGGTGCGGGCGGCGCCTTCGCCGCCCGCACCGCATACCAAGGGCCCGGCGGCCGCGGGGGGCCGCTCGGGCCGGGGAGGGTGCTGGTGCCGCTGCGTGCCGCGGCGGACGCGGGCTGCGGATCCATGGTGCGCTTCCTTCGGTACGGGAACAAGGGGCGACTGCGGGACTCCGGTACGTCCGTCCGGGGCCTTGGGCGTCTGAAGAGATCTGGGGGCTTGGAGGTCTGGGGGCTTGGGGATCTGGGGCTTGGCCGGTGGTGAAGGGGCGGTGCGTCCGCGACGGGGGAGACTCCGGACGCACCGCCGGTCTCTTCTCCTGCGGCGGCGCCGGGGACGGTCCGCGGCCCGTGAAGGGCGCGAACGGCCGCCGCACTCCGCTCCCCCGCTCCCCCGCGTCCGGGCAAGGACCGGGAAGCGGCCGCGGTGACTGCGGGGGCGGTTTCCCCGGCGGCTGCGGCTAGGCGGAGTGGCTGTGCTCGAGGCTGTCGGCCAAGTGCTGCCAGGCTCTGGCGCATTCGGCGGCAGCCGCCGCGACCATGCCCGCCCGGTAGGGGGGCACGGCGGCGGTGACACGTCTGAACTGGGCGGGCAGATGCATCTCCAGCAGGCGCAGCAGCAGCCGCCCCGTCTCGCTCTGGCGCAGCGAGGGGTCCTTGCACAGGCTGGCGAACACCCGCTCCAGGCCCGGCCCCTGCCCGCCCGCCGCCCGGGCCTCCTCCCCGGCCCGCTCCCGCCCGGCGGCGGGCGGGCGCTCCGGCGCCGGGCCGGGCTCGGGCCGGTCCTGGGGGGCGGGCGCCCGCAGGGCCGGGGGCAGCGGGTCCTCGCCGCGCTCCAGGCGGGCGCGGACATCGCGCACGGTGCCCGGGGAGACCCCGGCGCGGCGCGCGATGTGCCGCAGCGAGGCCCGCGGCTCCTGGCTGATGAGCCGGCTGGCCGCCTGCCGCCCCGCCGCCGGGTCCACCGGGCGGAACTTGCCGTCCTGGCCCACCCGGACCGCGGGGGCCTCGCCTGGCGGCAGGCCGCGCCGGCGCAGGGCGGCGACCGTCTTGGGGTCCAGGCCCGCGACGGCGGCGATCGCCCGGTCCGACCAGGTGGCGTGCGTGATGATGATGCGGGCGGCGGCCGCGGCGCGTTCGGCCAGCGTCAGCGGCATGCCGTGGGCGATGTTGGTCTCCACCGCGACGACGAAGGCGTCCTCGGTGCTGCCGTCGAAGTAGGTGACCTCCACCAGTTCGCGCTGTTGCATCAGCGCCGCGCGCAGCCGGTGCATGCCGTCGATGACCCGCATCGTCTCGCGGTGCACCAGGATCGGCGGCAGCACCGCGCCGCAGGCGCCCAGGGTCCGCGCGTGCTGGAGGTTCTCCCCGATGCGCGGTGAGTCGGCCGGCCGCAGGATGCCGATGGGCACCTGGTGCACGGCCTCGTCCAGGACCGCCCCCGCGCCCGGAACGTCCCCGCCGCCGGGCGGGCCCGGCAGGTGCGGCAGGTGCGGCCGGAGCGCAGGGCCGGGGCCTTCCGGGATCCCCGCATTCCCCAAGTTCCCCAAGTTCCCCAGGTTTCCCGGGTCTTCCGGCCCTTCTGGCCCTTCTGATTGCTCTGGTTGCTCTGGTTGTTCTGGGATTTCTGGTCCTTCTGGGATTTCCGGAATTCCTGGGTCTTCTGGGTCTTCTGGCGGTTCTGGGTTTTGGGGGATTTCTGGGTTTTCCAGGGGGGTGGCGCCCATGCTCGGTGCACCTCCTTCACAAGGGGGTCTGAACCGGCGTCGGCGGTGTGCGCGGTGCGGCCCGCCGCTGGCCCGGGGGATGCCCCGTCCAGCACCCCCTGACCGTACATAGCTGCCGTTCGGTTTTCCCGTGCCCGGCGGGCCCCGCGGCGCGATCTGGGCAAGTCGTCCGCGGGGCCCGCCGGCGGCGCCCTGTGCGGGCGGGGCGGGGGTGTGCAACCGGGGAAAGTCCGCGGTTGCACACCCCCGCCGGGGGCAGCCCCCGGTGTGCGGCCGGGGCCCGGCTGCCCGGGGTGGGGTCAGGCCGCGGAGGCCAGCGAGTGCTGCGCCACGAAGTCGCGCAGCCAGGACCGGAATTCGGGGCCGAGGTCCTCGCGCTCCCAGGCCAGGCGCACGGTGGCGCGCAGGTAGTCGGAGCGGTCGCCGGTGTCGTAGCGCCGGCCGCGGAAGACCACGCCGTGCACCGGCCCGGCCGTCCGGGTCGCGGCCAGGGTGCGCAGCGCGTCGGTGAGCTGGATCTCGCCGCCGCGGCCCGCTTCGGTGCCGCGCAGCGCCTGGAAGATCTCCGGGGCGAGCACGTAGCGGCCGATGACCGCGTAGTTGCTCGGCGCGGTGCCCGGTTCCGGCTTCTCCACCAGGTCGGCGATGGCCACGACGTCGCCGCCGGCGCCGGGGTGCAGGCGGGCGCAGCCGTACAGGTGGGTCTGGGCGGGGTCGACCTCCATCAGGGCCACGACGCTGCCGCCGTGCCGGGCGTGGACCTGGGCCATCTGCGCGAGCAGCGGGTCGCGCGGGTCGATGAGGTCGTCGCCCAGGAGCACCGCGAAGGGGTCGTCGCCCACGTGGCGGGCCGCGCACAGCACGGCGTGGCCCAGGCCGCGCGGGTCGCCCTGGCGGATGTAGTGGATGTCGGCGAGGTCCGTGGGTGCGCTGACCCGCTGCAGCCGGTCGGTGTCGCCCTTGCGGCGCAGGGCTTCCTCCAGCTCGTGGTTGCGGTCGAAGTGGTCCTCCAGGGGCCGTTTGTTGCGCCCGGTCACCATGAGGATGTCGGACATTCCGGCGGACACCGCTTCCTCGACGACGTATTGGATAGCGGGTTTGTCCACGACCGGAAGCATTTCCTTGGGCGTGGCCTTGGTCGCCGGGAGGAATCTGGTGCCCAGGCCCGCGACGGGAACAACTGCCTTGGTAATACCGACAGACGCGACATTCATGGGATTCACGCTATGGGCGTGCCGCGGCGGCGTGGAAGCAATGGGTGGCGGGGTGCGGCGACTTCGGCAATTGTGCGGGGTGGTGTTGTGGTGGGTGTTCTCGCCGCCCGTCTAGACTGCGCTGCTCCGGATGGTTTTTTGACGGCGGCCGCGGCGGGCGGGGCGGCCGGCACCGAGCGCGGGAGCGGGTACGACGTGAGGGCTGAAGCGGCCGGGCGGCGCGGCGGGCAGCAGGTGCCCTCCATGGAGCTGGCGCAGCTCGCGGCGCGGCTGTGTGCCGCGCTGGATGCCACCACCAACAGCAGGGTGGCGCAGTACGGGCTGACCCGCGCCGACTACGACGTGCTGGCCGCGCTGCGCGGGGCGGACGGGCTGCGGCTCAAGCCCACCGAGCTGGCGGCCCGCTGCCGGCTCTCCTCGGGCGGCACCAGCAATGTGCTGCGCCGGATGTCGGAGTCGGGCTATGTGGTGCGTGAGGCGGACCTGGCCGACGGGCGCAGCGCCTGGGCGCAGCTGACCGAGGAGGGGCTGCTGATCACCGCGCGGATCCAGGACGCGGTCGCGGCCGTGCAGGAGCGCCGTCTGGCGCTGCTGCCGCCGGGTGCGGTGGACGCGCTGTCGGCGCTGCTCGCCCAGGCCGCCGACGTCCTCGAGGCCCCCGAATAGCCCCTGAACAGCCCCGGCCCCGGCCCCGGGCGGCCCGCGCCGGGCGGCCCGGCGCGGGCGGGACGGGGGCGGGGCTG
>NZ_JOJM01000110.1 GCF_000720325.1 Streptomyces sp. NRRL B-1347 | reverse complement strand
AGCAGAAGACGGCATACGAGATCAGCCTCGGTCTCGTGGGCTCGGAGATGTGTATAAGAGACAGCCACCCACCCGCAGCGCCACGCGCCAGGGCCCAGCCCGGCAAGGCAGGGGAGATCCGGGTGGGCGGGAAGGGCCCGCCCAGGTAGCGGTGGGGGGCTCCGGGGCGGGACGGAGTGTCTCGGGGGGTGGACGGGGGCCGCGGGCCGGGTCGGGGGCCGGATAGGGTCGCGGCGTGGCTGAGATCGAGATCCCCGCAGACATCAGGCCCACCGACGGACGCTTCGGCGCGGGCCCCTCCAAGGTGCGACCGGAGGCGCTGGCGGCCCTGGCCGCCACCGGCACCTCCCTGCTCGGCACCTCGCACCGCCAGGCCCCGGTGAAGAACCTGGTCGGCCGCGTCCGCGAGGGCGTGCGCGACCTGTTCCAGCTGCCGGACGGCTACGAGGTGGTGCTGGGCAACGGCGGCTCCACCGCGTTCTGGGACGTCGCGACGCACGGCCTGATCGAGAACAAGTCGCAGCACCTCTCCTTCGGCGAGTTCTCCTCCAAGTTCGCGAAGGCGGCGAAGCTCGCCCCGTGGCTCGCGGAGCCGACGGTGATCGGCTCGGACCCGGGCACGCACCCGGACCCCGAGGCCGAGGCGGGCGTGGACGTCTACGCGTTCACGCACAACGAGACCTCCACCGGCGTCGCCGCCCCGATCGCGCGGGTCGCGGGCGCCGACGAGGGCGCGCTCGTCGTGGTGGACGCGACGTCGGGCGCGGGCGGCCTGCCGGTCGACATCGCCGAGACGGACGTGTACTACTTCGCCCCGCAGAAGTCGTTCGCGTCGGACGGCGGCCTGTGGATCGCCGCGTTCTCCCCGGCCGCCCTGGAGCGGGCGCGGCGGGTGCACGCGAGCGGCCGCCATGTGCCGGAGTTCTTCAGCCTGCCCACGGCGATCGACAACTCGCTCAAGAACCAGACGTACAACACCCCCGCGCTCGCCACGCTGTTCCTGCTCGGCGAGCAGCTGGACTGGCTCAACGGCCAGGGCGGCCTCGACTGGTCGGTGCGCCGCACCGCCACCTCGGCCCGCACCCTGTACGGCTGGGCGGAGGAGTCGAAGTACGCGACGCCGTTCGTGGCGGACCCGGCGAAGCGCTCGCAGGTGATCGGCACGATCGACTTCGCCGACGAGATCGACGCGGCGGCGGTCGCGAAGGCGCTGCGCGCGAACGGCATCGTGGACACGGAGCCGTACCGCAAGCTGGGCCGCAACCAGCTGCGCGTGGCGATGTTCCCGGCCATCGACCCGGCGGACGTCGAGGCCCTGACGCGCTGCGTGGACTACGTGATCGAGAAGCTGTAGCGGCACGCACGGCACCCCGAAGGGCCCGGCACGCGCCAAGCGCGCCGGGCCCTTCGCCGTCCCCGTCCGCCGGAACTCACTTGCTGAGCGCCTTGAACTTCCGTACGGCGAGCGGCAGGAACAGCGCCGTCACGGCCAGCGGCCACGCCACCGACATGAGGACGGCGTGCTGCTCGATCCAACTGGAGCCGCCCGCGCCCGGGTTGCCGAACAGCTCGCGGGCGGCCGTGCCCGTCGACGAGACCGGGTTCCACGCGGCGACGGGCCCCAGCCAGTCGGGCATCAGGGACGGTGCCACGAACACGCTGGAGATCATCGTGATCGGGAAGGTCACCGCGTACAGGCCGCCCGCCGCCTGCGGGGACGGCACGACGAAGCCGAGCCACACGCCGACCCAGATCAGGCTGAAGCGCAGGAGGAGCAGCAGGGCGAAGGCGGTCAGGGCGTTGCCCACGCCGTTGTCGGGGCGCCAGCCGATGGCCACGGCCGTGAGCGCGAGGATCGTCAGCTCGGCGCAGGCCACGACGAGGTCGGCGACGCCGCGCCCGGCGGCCACGGCGGAGGGCGCCATCGGCATGGAGCGGAAGCGGTCGATGACGCCCTTGGACGCGTCGGTGGCGACGCCCATCGCGGTGTTCATGAAGCCGAAGGCCATCGTCATCACGAACATGCCGGGCATCAGGAAGTCCTTGTAGTCGCCCACGCCGCCGGGCACCTTCATCGCCTCGCCGAACACGAAGCCGTACAGGAGCACGCTGATGATGGGGAAGCCCAGCTGCCAGGCGATCAGGATGGGCTGGCGCTGGAAGTGGGTCAGATAGCGCCGGGCGATGTTCAGGGTGTCGACGACGACCCAGTAGGCGCGCCCGCGCGCGGGGTCCGCGGCCAGGTAAGGCTCGCGTGTCAGTACGTCGCTCATGCCGCCGCCTCCGTCCGGTCCGCCGCCGCCTCGATCCGGGGCGGCCGCTCGCTCTTCGCCCCCGTCAGTTTCAGGAACACGTCGTCGAGGCTCGGCCGCCGCAGGCCCACGTCGTCCACGGCGACGCCCTCGTCCCGCAGAGTGCGGGCGACGTCGGCGAGGGCACCGACGCGGTCGGTGACCGCGGCCCGCACGCGCCGCTCGGCGTCGACGGTCTCCGGTTCGCCGTCGGCGACGCGGGCCACGGCCTTCACCGCGGCGGGCAGGTCGACGGCCTCGCTGACGACGACCTCCAGCTGGCTGCCGCCGACGGTGGCCTTCAGGCCGTCGGGGGTGTCGTCGGCGATGGCGCGGCCCCGGTCGATGACGGTGATGCGGGACGCGAGCCGGTCGGCCTCCTCCAGATACTGGGTGGTGAGCAGGACGGTCGTCCCGCTCGCCACCAAGTCCCGTACGGAGTCCCAGACCTCGCTGCGGCCGCGCGGGTCGAGGCCGGTGGTGGGCTCGTCGAGGAAGAGCACGGCCGGGGCGAGGATCATCGAGGCGGCGAGGTCGAGGCGGCGGCGCATGCCGCCGCTGTACTGTCCGGCGCCCTTGTCCGCGGCGGCTTCGAGGCCGAACTGTTCGAGCAGTTCCCGGGCCCGGCGCTCGGCACGGCGCGCGCCGAGGTGGAAGAGGCGGCCGAACATCTCCAGGTTCTGCCGGCCGGTGAGGATCTCGTCCACGGCCGCGTACTGACCCGTCAGGCCGATGCGGCTGCGCACGACGGCCGGTTCGCGCACGACGTCGGCGCCGCCGACCTCGGCGCTGCCTCCGTCGGGGCGGATCAGGGTGGCCAGGACGCGGACGGCCGTGGTCTTGCCCGCGCCGTTCGGCCCGAGCAGGCCGTGGACCGTGCCGTGGGCGACGGTCAGGTCGAAGCCGTCCAGGGCCTTCTTCTCGCCGTACCGCTTCTCCAGACCGCGGGCCGCCACCGCGTACTCCCCGCGCGTGTGCTCGCTCATCGAAGCTCCACCGTCCGTTCCCCTCGTCTCGTCACGCTCGTGCCGAACCCTTGCCGGACCCCGCCGAGTACACCGTACCCAATGGAGAGTACACCGTACCCAGTTTCTGTCCGAGGGCTTATCGTGAGATGCATGAGGACCACGGAGACCAGCGGCAGCGGCGACATCAAACGGAGCCTCGAACTGCTCTGGGGCGAGGGCGAGCGGCCCACTCGCGGCCCCAAACCGGCCCTGACCCTGGACCGGATCGTCACCTCCGCGGTCGCCCTCGCCGACGCCGAGGGCATCGCCGCCGTCTCCATGCGCCGCCTGTCGCAGGAGCTGGGCACCGGCACGATGTCGCTGTACCGCTATCTGCCGGGCAAGGCCGAGCTGCTCGACCTGATGCTCAACCACGTCCAGGCGCCCACCGACGACGCGGACGCCTTCGCGGGCGGCTGGCGCGCCGGCGTCGAGGCGTACGCCCGCGAGGCCCTGGACCGCTACCACGCGCACCCCTGGCTGCTCCAGGTCAACCAGGCGCGGCCGGTGCTCGGCCCGAGCGCCGTCGGCGGCCTGGAGAAGGTCCTGTCCCGCATCAAGCCCATGGGCCTGCGCGACCCCGAGCTGATCTCGATCCTGATCCTGGTCGAGGGGTACGTCTCCGGGGTTGCGCGCATGCACACGCAGTCGGTGGAGGCCGACGCCGCCGGACTCTCGGAGGCCGCGTTCTGGAGGGAGCAGGGGCCCGCGCTCGGACGGGTCATGAACAGCGGCCGCTATCCGCTCGTCGCCGGGCTCTCCGAAGAGGCGTTCGGCCCGGACTTCGACCACTTCGAGTTCGGCCTGCAGCGGATCCTGGACGGACTCGACGCCCTGGTCGAGCAGCGCGAACGGGCGGCGGAGCAGGCCTAGGGGCGCGGCGCGCCGCGGGAGCGCGGCGCAAAGAGGCGCATGGCCACGGGGTGCCGCGGCACGCGGCGTGACAGACCGGGCCGCCCGTGTCTGTATGGAGGGATGAAGCCGAATCCCGCGCGGCCGGCGAGCCCGGAGCTGGCCCGGTTCGAGAAGCAGCAGGCGGTCCTGCTGACCAGCCACAAGAAGGACGGCACCGGCGTCGGCACCCCCGTCCACTTCGCGGTCGACGGCGACCACGCGTACTTCCGCACCTTCGGCAAGGCGGGCAAGGTCAAGCGGCTGCGCCGGAACCCCGAGGTCGAGATCGCCCCCTCGACGCTGCGCGGCAAGCCGACCGGGCCCGGACTCAAGGCCCGGGTGCGCCCGCTGGAGCACGGCACCGGCGAGTACGAGCGCGCGTCACGCCTCATCGCCCGCAAGTACCCCGTGCAGCAGGGCGTCCTCGTCCCCCTGTGGCACAAACTCCGCCGCGACGCGACGCTGCACTACGAGGTCCGCCCCGTCACCGAGGAAGCACCCTAGAGCGCCCCGAAGGGACCGCCCCCTCACCCGCGGCGGAACAACCTCTTCAGGCCAAGCACCGCGAGCACCACCGCGCCCAGGACGACCGCACCCTTGGTCGCGCCGCCGGTGAAGCCACCGCTCCCGTCACCGGAGCCCCCGCCGTCCGACGAGCCGCCCCCGGCCCCCGCTCCCTTCACCTCGACCGCTTCGACATCGCTCTGCTCGCCCTCCGTGCCGTACATCAGATGGCTGCCGTCGGGGCTGTACGTCACGGACTCGCCCTGGCGCTGGAGCGGAACGCTCAGGCGGCCCTCGCGCTTGATCCTGCCGTCGCCTCGCCAGGCGAAGCCGACGCCGCCGAAGTAGCCGCGCAGGGCGAGGTGCTTGCCGTCGGGCGAGAAGGCGCCGTCGGTGACCCACAGATCGGTGCTCGCGACGCGGCGGAAGACGTTGGCGCCGGAGGTGGAGAGCCGGGCCGGGCCCTCGTAGAGGGAGCCGCCGTCCTCCTTCTTGTCGGCGATGTAGACCCGCCCCGTCTTGGGGTGGACCATGAGCGCCTCGGCGTCGCGCGGCCCGTCGGCGTACTTCACGACGTACTGCGTGGCGCGCACGGACTGGTCCTTGAGCTCCTTCGGCTCGGGCAGCTTGTAGACCCACACGTAGGACCACTTGCCGCCGAGGTTGTCGCCGATGTCGCCGACGTACAGGCTGCCGTCGGGGCCCATCGAGATGGCCTCGACGTCACGCGGCTTGCCGACGCCGGTCATGGTGATCCGGGCGACGGTCTTGCCCGTCCTGCTGTCGACGGCGTACAGATAGGCGCCGCTGTCCTGGTCGTTGTGGGTCCAGTAGACGCCGGGGTGGGCGCGGGACGGCACCAGGCCGCTGGACTCGGTGATGCGCGGGTCCTCGATGGTGAACCCGTCGTTGCCCGCCCCGTCGGCGGCCAGGGCGGGGCCGCCCGACGCCACCAGGACCGCAGCCACCACCGCCGCGGCCCCGGCCGCACACACCCTCGAAGAACGCATGGCTCAAGCCTGCCACCCCGCGGCCCGGTGCCAGGTGGCAAGGCTCACATCGCTGCGCACCGGCGCGATCCGCGATGATGAGCGGATGCTCAGGTTCATGTTCGTCGGCGACTCGATGACCATCGGCAGCGCCGGGGAACACACCTGGCGCTACTGGATGTGGCGGCATCTGTGCGCCACGCTCGGCGCCCCCTTCAAGGTCGTCGGCCCCCGCGAGGCCCTGTACGACAAGGCGGCCGAGGCCCCCACCTCGTACGCGTACGCCCAACCGGACTTTCCGCGCCGCCACTTGGCGGGCTGGGGCGAGGGCTGGCTGCACATGGCGCCGCTGATCGGCGACGCCGTGCGGCGCGAGCGCGCGGACGTGCTGCTCGTCTCGCTCGGCCTGATCGACCTCGGCTTCTACACCAACGCCGAGCAGACCGCCGCGAACGTCCGCGCCTTCGTGACGGCGGCCCGCGCCGCCAACCCGCGCGTCGCGATCGCCGTGCTCCCCGTCATCCCCAACGTCCGCGCGCACGACGACCCTGCCTTCGCCACCGAAGTGGCCCTCTTCAACGAGCTGCTCGCCAAGACGGTCGCCGACCTGGACACCCCGGCCTCCGCCCTCCTCCTGGCCTCGCCCCCGCAGCCGTACGACATCCACTACGACACGTACGACGGCACCCACCCCAACGAACGCGGCGAACAGAAGCTCGCCGACGCCTACGCACAGGCGCTCGCCCAGGCCTGGGACCTGGGCTCGGTCCCTGAACCGCACTGACCTCGCCGTCCGGACCGGCCGTCCCGCCGCACTGCCGCCTTTCGACACCCGGCCTTCGCCTTTCGGCCGCGAGCCCTCGCCTTTCGGCGGCCGCTCCTAGCCGGAAGGCCGACGCCCGGGGGGCGTCCCGGTTCCTAGGTTCGGGGCATGACGGTCACGACCTCTCCCACCCGCACCGCCGAACGGGCACTCGCCCCGGACGTCGCCCGCGGTCTGATGCTGCTCCTCATCGCCCTTTCGAACACCGCCTTCCACCTGTGGCGGTCCGAACGCGGGCCCTCGGGGTGGCAGCCCGTGGACGGGTCGTGGCTCGACCACGGCGTGCAGTTCACCATGATCACAACGCTCGACCTGCGGATCTACCCGCTGTTCGCGTTCCTCTTCGGGTACGGGATGACGCAGCTGTACCTGCGCCAGACCGGGCAGGGCGCCGACGGGCGCGCCGCCATGGGCGTGCTGCGCAGACGGAGCCTGTGGATGGTCGTCATCGGGCTCTGCCACGCCACGCTGCTGATGGCGGGCGACATCATCGGCTACTACGGCGTGCTGAGCCTCTTCCTCGGCTGGATCTTCGTGCGCAGGAGCGACCGGGCGCTGAAGTGGTGGATCTGGATCGGCGTGGCCCAGACGCTGCTGTTCGCCCTTGCGCCGGTCGTCGCCGCGCTGCTGCGCGGCGACCTGGGCTCGATGGGCGACGCGGGCGCCGAGGCCGGCTACCTCGCGTACGGGGCGGACGAGGAGAGCTGGCTGACCGCGGCCGGGACGCGGGTCATGACCGGCCTGTTCGTGACGTCAGCGGGGCTGCTGTCCCTGGTCGGCGGCGGCTACCTGGTCTTCCTGCTCGGGTTCTGGGCGGCGCGGCGGCGGATCCTGGAGGAGCCGGGCCGCCATCTGCCGCTGCTGCGCCGCACGGCGGTGATCGGTGTCGCGGTGGGCTGGCTCGGCGCGCTGCCCGCGGCCCTCGCCCACGTGGGAGCGGTCCGCGTACCCGACGACGCCCAGAGCGAGGAGGGCGTGCTGCGGGTCGTCCAGGAGGTCACGGGCACCGCGGGCGGCATCGGATACGTGGCCGCGATCGCGCTGTTCGTCGCGTGGTGGACGGACCGGCCCGCGCGCCGCGGCACCACCGTCGTGACGGCCGTCGCGGCCGTCGGCAAGCGGTCGATGTCCTGCTACCTCACCCACTCCCTCCTCTTCGCCCCGCTGCTCGCGGCCTGGGGCCTCGGCCTCGGCGCGCACCTGAGCAGCGCGACCATGGTCCTCGTCGCGACGGCCGTGTGGCTGGTGACCGTCGCGGGCGCGTACGCCCTCGAGAAGGCCGGACGGCGGGGCCCGGCCGAGGCGCTGCTGCGGCGCCTCGCCTACGGCGCCCGGACCGCCCCGGCCCGGACGGAGGCCTCGCCCTGCGGGGGCCACCCGGCCGGGGACGGCGGGACCCGGACCGCGGGCGCGGGCGACGGGGCCCGGAACGCCGACGCCGGGGCCAGCCTGCCCAGCCCCCGCTGAGCCTGGTCCCGCCAGTGCGGGGCGTCGGCGCGGCGCGCCAGGGACAGGGCCTGGCAGTAGTGCGTGACGGCGTCGTCGGCGCGGCCCAGGTGCTCGGCGATCTCACCGAGGTACTGGGCGACCGGCCCGAGCGTGACCATCCCGGACCCGGCGCCCGCCAACTCCTCGGCGGCGGGCAGGAGTTCCTCGTACGCGGCCTCGGCGAGGTCGTCCTCGCCGAGGCGGACGGCGGTGAGCCCGGCGGCCGCGAGCCGCAGCTCGTACAGGAAGTCCCGGCGCATGGTGAGGAGTTCGGGCAGCAGCGCGCGGGCCCGCGCGCCGTGCCCCGCGGCGGCGAGGGTCAGGGCGTGGGTGGCGCCGCAGCCCGCGCCGCGCCCCCACGTCTCGTACTCGCGCAGCGACAGGTCCACGTGCTCGGCGAGGCGCCCGTCCTGCTGGCGCAGACAGAACAGCGCGAGCCCGTGCACGGCGTGCTCCGCGCCCCACAGGCCGAGCCCGCCGAGCGCGTCGCGCGCGGCGGCGTAGCGCCGCCCGGCCTCGTCGTGCCGGTGCGCGACGGCCGGGCGCAGCGCCTCGTACAGCGTGGGGACGAAATCGAGCACCGGCACGCCGAGCCCGGCGGTGAGCCGCCGCACGGCCGCCGCCTGCTCGTCCGCCTCGCGGAACGCGGCCCGGGCGGCGTGCGCCTGGAGCAGGGCGGTGCGGGCCACCGCCTCGGCCGCGCCGAGGCCCGCGCCGCGGGCGAAGGACAGCATCTCCTCGGCGATGCGGGCGCGGCGCGGCGCGAGCCCCGCGGCGCCGTACGTCTGTAGGAGGCGGCTGTTCAGGGCGAGCACGAGCAGCCGCGGGTCGCCGGTGCGGCGGGCGAGGCGCTCGGCCTCCGCGGCGGCGCGCACGGCCCGCTCCCCGCCGACGCCGTCGAGTTCACGGGCGAGGACGGCGAGCAGCCGGCACCTCGACGCCTCGTCCTCCTCCGGGACTTCGGCGAGAAGCCGCTCCACGGCGCCGGTGACGCGCGGGTCCGGCCCGGCCGCGTAGTCGCGGTGGTACCAGAGGGTGGGCAGGTCGTCGCAGGTCACGAGGTGCGCGAGGGCGGCCGGGTCGCCGTCGGCGGGGAAGCGCTCCAGGGCACTGACGCGCTGGGCCCGCGCGCCCTGGAGGTCCCCGGCGAGGGTGAGGCTGTGGACCAGGCCGACGACGCGGTCGGGGCCTTCGGGCCCGGCCACCAGCGGGGCGGTGCCGAGGCGTTCGTGGACGGCGAGCGCGCGCCGCCACAGCCGGGCGGCCTCCTGGTGGTCGCCGTCGCGCCGGGCGGCGGCGGTGGCCGTGTGCACGTGCCGCACGGCGCGGTCCACGTCGCGGGGGCCCGCGGACTCCAGGCGGTGGTGGGCGAGGGCGCCGACGTCGTCCGGGCGCAGCCGCTCGACGGCGTCGGCGGCGCGGGCGTGCCAGCCGGTGCGGCGCAGCCGGGACGTCTCCTGGTAGAGGGTGTCGCGGACGAGGGCCGACGCGAAGCGGAGGCGGCCGGGCCCCGGCTCGCCGATGAGTCCGGAGCGCAGGGCCTCCTCCAGGACCTCGACGGCGGCGCCTTGGTGTGCGGGGTCGCCCTGCTGTGCCGGGCTGCCTTGGTGTGCGGGGGTGCCTTCGCCTTCCGATGCGCACATCTCCAGGAGGACATCGATGTCGACCTCCGTTCCCACGACGGCACCGCGCCGGAGCATGGCCTGCGCGCCGGGGCTCAGCGCGCCGAGCCGATGCTTGATCACATCGGCGACGCCGGGCGGGACCTGGGTCAGGGCGGCGCGCGCTCCCTCCGCGCTGAGGAGCCGTGCGGTCTCGCGGACGAAGAAGGGGTTGCCGCCGGTGCGCTCGGTGAGGCGGCGGACGGTGTCCTCGTCCAGGTCGGGGGCGGGCTGCTCGGCGCGGCCCGTCAGCTCGCGCAGGACGGCGCCGACGGCCGCCTCGTCGAGGCCCTTGAGCTCCATCCGGGCCGGTTCGCAGCGGGCGAGCGCGGCGAGGGTGTCGCGGGCCGCGGCGGTCAGCTCCTCCGTGCGGAAGGTGACCAGGAGCAGCACGGGGCTCGCCGCGAGGGCCGTGGGCAGGCGGCGCAGCAGCGTGAGGGTGTCGTCGTCGGCGTGGTGCAGGTCCTCCAGGACGACGGCGAGAGGGGTGCGGAGGGCCACGGCGGCGAGGTGCGCGGTGGCGGCGGTGTGCGTACGGAACCGGGTGGACTCGGGGACCGCTCCGGCACCGGGTTCGAGGAGCGGGGCGAGGTCGGCCGTGGCCGGGTCGGCGGCGGCGCCCAGCGTGCGCAGGAGCTCCGCCCAGGGGTGCGCGGGCGGGGCGCCCGCCTCCTCCGGGCAGCGGCCGCGGGTGGCTGTCCAGCCGGGGGGCAGCGCGTGTACGGCTGCCTCGGTGAGGGCGGTCTTGCCGGTGCCGGGGGCGCCGCCCACGAGCGCCACCCGGAGCACGCCTCGGGTCGCGGCGTGCTGTGCCTCCTGCGCGAGGCGCTCCAGCTCCTGGGTCCTGCCGGGCAGGGGTCTTCGGGTCTGGTGAGCGGGGCTGGGCGCTGTGGGCTGTGCCCACCCCTCCCCGAGCTCTCGGCTCCGCTCGAGCAGGGGATACCCCGCTCGCCCGGCGGGACGACTGACCACAGGGGGAACTGAGGGACCGTCGCGGCGCGAGGGAGAGGGCTCCTGCTCGACGGCTCCGGCCAGGCTTCGGCGTTGGCGGAGGATGTCTTCCTCCAGGGTCCGCAGGGCGAGGCCGGGGTCGATGCCGAGCTCTTCCTTGAGCACGGCGCGGGCCGTGCGCAGGGCGGTGAGGGCGTCGGCCTGGCGCCCGGTGCGGTACAGGGCGAGGGCGAAGAGCCGCCAGCCCTCCTCGCGCAGCGGGTGGGCCCGGGTGTGGGCCTCCAGGTCGGCGACGACCCGGGCGGCCGCGCCGAGGGCGAGTTCGGCGTCGGCGAGGCGCTCGGCCGCCAGGAGCCGCAGTTCGCTGAGCCGGGTCACCTCGGGCGCGGCCCAGGCCTCCCCGGCGAACTCCGCGTAGGCACCGCCCCGCCACAGTTCGAGGGCGGCGGTGAGCCGGTCCCTGGTCTCGGCGGCCCGGCCCGGCACGGACGGCTCGGCGGCCCGGCGTACGAGGTCCTCGAACCGCCAGGCGTCGACGGACCCGAGGTCGAGGCGGAGGGCGTAGCCGGGCGGCGCGGTGACCAGGGTGCGGGGCGGGGTGCGGGTGGGGCGGCCCGGTTCGAGGGCCTTGCGGAGCGTGGAGACGAGCGTGCGCAGGGAGCCGAGCGCCCGCTCGGCCGGGGTGTCCCGCCACAGGTCGTCGATGAGCTGGTCGAGCGGTACGACCCGGCCACGGGCCATGAGCAACCGGGCCAGGACGGCCCGGTGGCGCGGCCCGCGCAGGTCGGCGCGGCGCCCGTCGTCCCACGCCTCCACCGCCCCCAGTACGCGCAGTTCGATCACAGCGTTCCCCCTTCGGCGCAGGGGGCCGCGGCCGCGTCGGTCCACGCGACGGATGGTGTTCCCCCCTGGTGGCGGACCTCGCCGCGCTCGTTCTCCCCCGAGCCCGGCGTCCCGGCCACGGCATCCATTGGACGCGGGTGCGTCACTCCGCGTCAATTCGCTGCCGATTCTGGGCGGGTCCCACTGTTCGCGCAGGCCAGGCGGGTGCGCGGCAGGGGGCAGGCCCCGGCCCCTTGCTGAGAGCCCACTCCAAGCCGTTGGCTGGGGCCCCATGAAGTACACGCAGCTGGGACGCACCGGGCTCAAGGTCAGCCGACTCACCCTCGGGACCATGAACTTCGGGCCGCAGACGAACGAAGCCGACAGCCACGCCATCATGGACGCCGCGCTCGACGCGGGGATCAACTTCTTCGACACCGCCAACGTGTACGGCTGGGGCGCGAACAAGGGCCGTACCGAGGAGATCATCGGCACCTGGTTCGCGCGGGGCGGCGAGCGGCGCGACAAGGTCGTGCTCGCCACGAAGGTGTACGCCAACATGTCCGCCGACGGGGCCCCGCCCTGGCCCAACCACGACCGCCTCTCCGCCCTCAGCATCCGCCGCGCCGTCGAGGCCTCGCTGCGGCGCCTCCAGACCGACCACATCGACCTCTACCAGTTCCACCACATCGACCGGAACACCCCGTTCGAGGAGATCTGGCAGGCCATCGACGTCCTCGTACGGCAGGGCAAGATCCTGTACGCCGGGTCGAGCAACTTCCCCGGCTACAAGATCGCCCAGGCCAACGAGACCGCCCGCCGGCTCGGCGGCTACGGCCTCGTCAGCGAGCAGTGCCTGTACAACCTCGCGGAGCGGCGCGCCGAGATGGAGGTCGTCCCGGCCGCCCGGGACTACGGCCTCGGCGTCATCCCCTGGTCGCCACTGCACGGCGGTCTGCTCGGCGGCATCCTGAAGAAGCAGGCCGGCGGCGGGCGCAGCGCCGAGGGCCGGGCCGCGGCGGCCCTTGCCGACAGCGCGGTGCGGGCGCAGGTCCAGGCGTACGAGGACCTGCTCGACAAGCACGGCCTCGAACCGGGCGAGGTGGCCCTGGCGTGGCTGCTCACCCGGCCCGGCGTCACCGGGCCGATCGTCGGGCCGCGCACGGCCGGGCAGCTCGCGTCGGCGGTCCGGGCGGTCGACCTGGAGCTGAGCGACGAGCTCCGCGGGTCCCTCGACGAGGTCTTCCCGGGCCCGGGGCCCTCGCCGGAGGCGTTCGCCTGGTAGCGGCGGGGCTCGTCCGGTCGGCGGCGGCTACTGTCCGACGGCCGCCGCCACTGCCACCACGACGAACATCAGCACGAGCACACCGGCCATGATCCGGTTTCTGGTCTTGGGATCCACACCACCGAGCGTAACCGCCCACCCTGACACCCTGGCCCCCACCCTCGCGCCATCGCCCCCATCCGCAGACGCCGGACGACCTCAAAGCACCGCGCTAACGCGCTTGTCCTCAAACGCCGGACGGGCTGGATGGCCTCGGCCGAGCACCACCGTCACCCGCCGAACGACGACGTACAAGCCGCCAGGTCGGGGCCCGACCGGGTCGCTGGGGCGCCACGGGTGGGCGGGTGGGAGAAACCCGCCGCGGTAGCGGCGGGGCAGACGAACGACGGCGGGTGGGCCGCTAGGTCGGGGCCGGGCAGGAAGCCGGGGCGGTACGGGTG
>NZ_JOJM01000109.1 GCF_000720325.1 Streptomyces sp. NRRL B-1347 | reverse complement strand
AACGGTGCACGAACCGCTCATGCACGGCGTCCAGTTCACCCGCCCACAACCTGACATCCGCAAGGTCCCCACCCATAACCACACCAACGACCGACCTGGCCATCAGTCACGACAAGCACCGTTGCAGTACTAGGGGCCGCAACCGGGTGCCGTAGCGGGAGACGGTGGGCTGAGAGATCCCGAACAGCTCGGCCGCCAGAACCTGCGTGTTGTTGTGACGCAGGAGAAAGCAGAGCACGACCACTGCCTTCCACAGCGGCAGCGCGTGCGGCCGCCCGGTCAGCTTGTCCCAGTCGCGGACCCTGCGCTCGACGCAGAACAGCAGAACGTCAAGCTGATGCGGGCCCAAGCCAGTTGTACGGTGGAAGCGCATCGGTCCCCCCGCGCGCACGTGCCGGCATCCTCAACCTGCACGCTACGCCGAGGGGACCGATCCGGCACCTTCCCATCACACAGCAAAGACCGCCCCGGAGTCCTGAATAACCTTCCAGGCTCTCCTCCGACTGGCCCGTCAGCGCATCAGCGTCCTGTTCGCCATGCTTCACGAAGGCACCTTCTACGAACCCGCATCCCCGAGGACATCGAACTCGCCGCATGACCCCACAACCCAAACCATCCCAACCGAACCTACGCGCCTTGACGAGGGACATAGAGGCACCCCCGGCACACATCTCGTCGGGGCCAGGCGCTGAGCGAGTGCCTCCATTCCCGTGATTGTAGGTGCCCGCGGGGCGCCTGGCCGTGCGCCAAATGAGATGTGTGTCTAATGAGTGCATAACGTTGGAAACCGAGTGACGTTGAGCATCCAGGAGGCCGTGCATGACACAGCAAGCCCCGGACTGCATCACTATCCACACAGCGACCAGGCGTACTTGGGCACTACCGGGGAGCTTGAGCCTCCTTGCCGTGGCCAGCCTTGGGCTGTACCTCGCCTACCGCATGACCGATCGTGCCTACCACTGGCATCAACGCGACGCCCTTGTCTATTTCGACGCCAGCCGTCATCTGCCAGGCAGCGAGTCCGTGCTATACGGGCACCCCTACGGCGTCAGCAAGCTCCCCTTTACCTACCCGCCATTCACCGCCTTGGTCTTTCGTCTGCTGGGCACCGCCGGGTGGGACACCTTCCGTCTGTTGCTCCCAGTGCTGACCTTCCTCGCTCTCATCACCGCCTTGCGCAGCTCGCTACGCGCCTCGGCCATCGCACGGGCGTGGCCGCGTCATCGACGTGTGGCACTCTGCCTGGCCATCGCTGCCGCGTGCCTGTGGCTCACACCGATCTTCATCGCCTTCCAGGCAGGGCAGATCAACCTGTTCCTGCTCGCACTGATTCTGTGGGACTTCTCCCTGCACACCGAGTCCCGGTGGAAGGGACTCGGTGTGGGGCTCGCCGCAGGCCTGAAAATCACCCCTGCCATCTTCATCATCTACCTGCTGCTCACTGGCAGATACCGTGCCGCTCTGACCGCGCTCGGCACGGCAGGAGGGACCGTGTTGATTGGGGCTCTGGTTCTGCCACAGGCCTCACTGCACTACTGGAGCAGCATCGGCGGACTCAGCGGTGAAGCCACAGGCCACGGTCGAATCAATCTGGCCGCCACGCACAACCAATCCCTCAACGGTCTGGTCTTGCGCACCCTTGGCGACACACCCACCGCGCACGCCATCTGGCTTGCGGCAGCCTGCCTGACCGCTGTGGCGGGCCTTGCCTGCGCGGCGGCCGTCCAGCGGCACGGACACGAGCTATGGGGCGCCGTGCTGTGCGGCACAACCGCCGTCCTCATCTCCCCCCTGTCCTGGGCGCACCACTGGGTGTGGATCGTGCCCGCTCTTGCCCTGATGGTGACGAGCGCCCTGCAGATGGCCCAGGGCAAGCGCGCCCTCACCCTGCTCGGCGGTCTGGCCCTCTTGTTGTGGGCTTGGTATGCGGCTTGGCCGGTGGCGCTGCCGGAGCACCCGCCGAAGCTCAGCCCGGCCGGAATCATCGCCTTGCCACCAGCGAGCGATGCCGGACTACTGGAACATCTTTGGGAGTTCGTCCACCAGAACGCCTTCGTCGTCACCGGGTTGTTCGCGTTGTCCGCAGCAGCCGCCTGGAGCGTGATCAATCGCTTGCACGGGGACAGGGCGGTTACTCAGGTTGAATCGGCGATGTCCGGTTCGTCGATCAGCCCGTGAAGATCCAGGCCGGTGGTCGGCAGGCAGCCAGCGATCAGATGCGGCCGGTACTGGATCTTCTTCAGCTTCCGCTTGATCGCCCGGGTCAGGTGCGCGAGGTCGGTCGCGGCGAAGACGGCCAGCGGGGCCTTCCGCCCGGGAGGTAGGGGCCGTTTTGTGTGGTTGTGCGGCAAGGCTCATACTACGTGATGCTTCGTAGGCGACGGGGGTGAGCTGCCCGTTCGCCGAGTGGCGGCGTCAGGTATTGAGGCGGGTGAGCCAGCGGAAGAGGCGCCTTCGGCAGGCCGCGGGACCGTCGAAGCGCCGTCGGCCCTGGAGCGTCTCGCGTTTCAGGGCCGCGTGGAAGGACTCGCAGGCCGCGTTGTCCGCGCTCGTGCCGACGGCGCCCATGGACCGGGTGGCCCCCGCCTCGGCGCACGGTTCAGCGGATTGACGTGATCCGTATGGTGCCCCGTGGCCGCTGTGGAAGACCGCTCCGTCGAGGCTGTCGCGGGTGGCGGCTGCCATCTTCCGCGCGTCGGCGACCAGGTCCGTGCGCATGGGGCCGGCGGTCGACCAGCCCGCCACGCGGCGGGAGAAGCAGTCGATGACCGTGGCGAGGTAGAGGTGCTCGCCGTCACCGACAGGGAGATGGGTTATGTCGCCCATGTACTTCAGTTCGGCGCGGGTGCGGTGAAGTCCCTCTTGAACAGGTCCGGCACCGGCGTGGCTGGCTGCTCCGGGACAGTGGTGCGTACGCGCCTGCGCAGCCGGACGCCGGCGATGCGGAACTTGCGCATGACGCGGGCGGCCTTCTTCTCGTTGATGTGCATGCCGTGGGTGTCGCGGAGCTCGGCGGTGATGCGCGGGGCACCGTAGGTGCCGTCCGAGTCCGCGTGGACAGCCTTGACCGTCATGGCCAGGGCCTGGTCGTCCCGCTCGCGCCGGGCACGGGCCCCGCGTGAAGCGCGCCCTTTGCAGTAGCTGGAGCGGACGACGTCGAGTACCTGGCAGAGCCGCTTGACCGGGAAGGTCTCGCGCTGGTCCTCGATGAACCGGAAGCGGCTGGTCACCAGGCCATCCCGGAGGCGAAAGACTTCGTCGCCTTCCGCAGGATGCCGCGTTCCTGGGCGAGTGTCGCGTTCTCCTTGCGCACCGTCCTCAGTTCTGTGCGCAGGGCCGCTGTCTCGGCCTGGAGTTCCTCCTCCCGGCTGGGCTCGCTCACCGCGGTCGGCTCCTTGATCGTGCTCGTGGTGCTGCTGCGCTCGCCGCGATGGGCCCCTATCCAGTCCCGCAGCGTGCCCCGGCTGATCCCCAGACCCTTGGCCGCCCCGGCCAGGGTGAGGTCCGGATCGGACAGGTACAGCGCGACGGCGTCGGCCTTGAACTCCGGCGAGTAGAACTTCATCACCATAAGGGACATCTCCTCCTCGACCCCAGGCCAGGGCCGGATCGAGGTGTCCACCACCCCAGGGGAAGTGCCATCCAGTACCGGCCGCATCTGATCGCTGGCTGCCTGCCGACCACCGGCCTGGATCTTCACGGGCTGATCGACGAACCGGACATCGCCGATTCCACCTGAGTAGAGGCGGGCGATGTTGTGCCGGGGGCCCCATCAGGTACAGCGTTCATCCCTTCATGGTGACCACCCCAGACACCACGCACCAGGCCTCACCAGGATGGTTCCAGATGCAGCACCGGACTTCCCAGTGGACTCCGCTCGCGAGAGGATCCTCGGCGTGACGGGACGGCCGCCAGTGAGGTTCGTGGCGGCACAAGTGCGCAGTGTCGTTTCTCCGCTGGCGTGTGGAAGTGCGTGCGGGCGGGTGCGCACGGATGCGTCGGTTCCGGCTTGGTGTGCTTCGCTGATCTCCCTGGCGCACTTCGCAGGTCGTGACTGCATCAACGCGCGAGGGGGCTGCGCCTTGTGTGAACTGGGCAGATCGGGTCCATGGTGAGAGTGCTGTCCGCTCGTCACAGCAGCCTCCAACAGGCGGACTGGGCGGGTGTGTTCCCCCTTCTAGCGCGGATGAACTGTGTCGGCTGGCGAGGGAGATCCGGTGGCGCCTGGACGAGAGGGTGCGCGCCACAGCGTCAGTGAGTGTTTGTGCTGTTGGGGAGGCAACTCTTCCGTTCGCGACGAGATGGAGGAAGCAGATGCGCGCGTTCACTCTAGAGGATCTGGTTCAGGTTCTTGGCACGGTGACCAGTGATGCGGTGGATGTCGATGAGGGACGGCTGGACACTGACTTGACGGTCCTGAATGTCGATTCACTTGCCATGGTGGAGGCCGCCGACCGTCTCCAGGAGACCTACCGGTTGACGATCCCCGATGATGACGTTTCGGCCTTCCGTACACCGCGAGATCTGCTCGAGTACATGAACCGGCGTCTGGCTGAGGGCTCGGGAGTCCGGCAATGACGCTCACGGGGTCGGGTTCCTTGAAGTCCGGGTCGTCCATTGCGTGTCGTATCACGGGCCTTGGCGGCTATCGCCCACGGCAGGTGGTCGACTCCCGAGAGGTGGCGCAGCGGCTGGGAATCGCACCTGAGTGGATCACCAGCCGCACGGGAATCGAATCCCGTCGGCGTGCGGGTTCCGATGAGCCCTTGGTGGAGATGTCGGTGATGGCCTCGGAGCTGGCCCTCAAGGACGGTCAGGTGGATCCGGTACGGGTTGATTGTGTGGTGCTGGCCACGGCCACCAACCCGCAGCAGTTGCCGGCCATCGCGCCGCGTGTGGCGGCTGCACTTGGCGCGGCGAACGCTGCCGCGTGGGACATCAACGCGGCATGTGCCGGGTTCTGTCACGGCCTTGAGATCGTGCGAGGGCTGGTGTCCTCGGGGGCCGCGCGCTGTGCACTGGTGATCGGGGCAGATCGCATGCTGGACGTCGTCGATCCGATGGACCGCAATACTGCTCCGTTGTTCGCGGACGGCGCCGGAGCAGCCGTTCTTGAACAGTCAGCGAAGTGCGGTGTCGGCCCGGCGGTGTGGGGTTGTGACGGCCATCAGGCCGACGCTCTTGAAATTCGGCCGCCTTTTACAGGACGGCCCGATAATCATGGCGTCTCCGCCCCTTACCTGCGCTTGAAGGGTACGACGGTGGCCCGGTGGGCCGCCGGCACAGTGCCGGATGTCGCCCGCCGGGCCTTGGATGCCGCTGGGGTGGGCTGGAAAGACATCGGCGCCTTTGTGCCCCACCAGGCCAATCAACGCCTTACTGAACTCATCCTGGAGCGCCTCGGCGCTCCCCGCGGCATCGTCGTTGCGCAGGACGTGCGCACTGCGGGCAACACCGGTGGCGCATCCGTTCCTTTGGCCTTGTGGGAACTGGCGTCCTCCGGACGTGTGCGGCACGGAGATTTGGCCCTGTTGTTGGGGTTCGGTGCAGGTTTCAGTTTCGCCGGGCAGGTAGTGCGAATTCCCTGACGCCCCTCCTTGAGGGGCAGTTCACCTGACCTGCCGACGAGAAAGGAAGGGACATCCGGTGTCCAGGCTGCCTTACCCTGACTTCGATCAGCTTCCCGAACCCACAGCCGCAGCGTTGGCCGCGTTCCCGGTTCCAGTCAACATCGTGAAGCTATCGGCCCATGCCAGCACGCTCCTGCCTGGGCTGCTGGACATGGCCAAGGCACTACTGACCTCCCTCGAACTGCGCCCGCGGTGGCGGGAAATGCTCATTTTGCTCGTTGCTCACCACACTGGCTGCCACTACGAGTGGGAGCAGCACCTTCCACAAGCCGCAGGCGCCGGGGTCACCGCCGAAGACCTGAAGCTGATCACCGACGAGAGCCGAGTCAGCACGGATTCCACGGAACGGTTGCTACTCGCATTCGCTCGTACCTGCTTGGCCGACGGCCCATGGGACGACGCCGATGTTGCCGAAGCCGCCCAGCACTTTTCCGCGCGAGAAATCGTCGAACTCCTCTATGTTGTCGGTTTCGTCCGCATGTGCACCGGGGTGATCAACTGTCTTGCCCCGGACATCGACGACGCCCAGGCAGCACGCGCAGCCCACCGTGCCCGCTTCACCTCAAGTGTCCCTCACGATTCCGGCACCTCTGCAGGACAGGCCAAATCCGAGGAGAAGTCATGAGACTGCGTGTCGGTATCGTCGGAGGAAGTATCGCCGGCTGCGCGGTCGCCATCGCTGCGCGTCGTGCAGGCTGTGAGGTGACGGTCTTCGAGCGGTCAGCGCGGGACTTGTCCGCGCGCGGTTTCGGTATCGCGCTGCCCAACCCTCTCTGGCAGCGGCTCGTCGAGCAGGGCTACCTACCCCCCGGAGTCCCCTCATGCGTGGTGCATAGGCGAGTGTGGCTGACGCGGGACGACGTGACCCCCCATGGTCGGGAGCTCTGGCACCAACCGAGTTCGGCTCGCACGCTGAACTGGGCCACCCTCTGGCGGAATCTACGTACCCAACTCCCCGCTGACATCTACCGCACCGCGGCCCACGTCCAAGAGGTAGTCATTGGCCAGGAACATGGCCTGATCCGTCTTGGTGACGGCGGGGAAACCCGATGCCACGTCGTCGTAGGAGCGGACGGCGCGCGTTCCCTGGTGCGCCAGTGCATCGCTCCAGGAGTGCTGCCCACACACGCGAGATACGTGCTGTGCCGCGGGTCCGTTGCTGCGCAGCAGGTGGCGCCAATCGCGACGGCGATGCGGAACCTCGACGGCGCCTACGTGACCGTGATGTTCCAGCGGGGGCACGCGGTCTTCTACTGGATCCCGTCCTCCTCATCGTGCCGTACCTCCCCCCAACGCATTTTGAACTGGGCTGTCTATAGCCAGTCAGTGCCGATCTCCCCTCACGCCGCAGCCGAGCCGGCCCGACGTGTCTTGTGCGCCGCTCTGGAAGAAATGCCACAGGAATGGGCTGACCTTGTGCGGCTCACCTCACCGGAAGCGGTCACCACCCACCCCGTGGCCGACTTGACCATGCAGAGCTATGTCCGCGGCCCACTCCTTCTCGCCGGTGACGCGGGCACGATCGCACGACCTCATGCCGCAAGCGGCGCCGCCAAAGCCCTGGAAGACGCACTATTTCTAGAACGCCTTCTCGCTTCGCATGCGGACGTGGCGGCACTGCTTGCCGCCTACGACAAAGAACGTTGCCCGGCCGGCAACGACCTGGTGAAGATCGGACGCCGGATCGGCAGACACCAGGTCGAGGCTCCCCCTGACTGGAGCCGCATGACGGAACAGGACCTGCCGGCGTGGACCGCCTCAACGCTTGCCGGTAGCCCTCACTACCTCTACCAGCAGGGAGCGTGAACGCCGACTTCGTCCCATCCCCACCCGCAGACCTAGACAGGCAAGGACACCGCTCAATGGAGGCACACAGCGGCCAGGACATCGGGATCCTCTCCACCGGTGCCTACGTGCCGGACCAAGCCATCACCAACAGCATGGTGGCCCAGGGAGCGTCCGTGGAGGAATCATGGATCCTGCGCGCCACGGGTATCCACGAACGCCGACGGGCAGAACCTCACCAGCGCACCTCGGAAATGGCCGAGCCCGCAGCCAAGGAAGCCCTCGCCTGTGTGCAGGGCAACGTGGACGCCGTCATTGTCGCCACCTCCAGTCCCGACCAACCCGCACCCGCGACGGCCAGCTCACTCCAATATCGCTTGGGCATCACGGACAGACCCGCCTTCGACATCAACGCCGTGTGCGGAGGGTTCGTCTATGGGATGGCAGTCGCTCGCAGCCTCATCCTCACCCACGACGACATCTCCACCGTCCTCCTTGTAGGGGCGGACCAGCTCTCCAAGTTCACCGACCCGACGGACAGAAGTACGGCACCGCTTTTCGGCGATGGAGCCGGAGCCGTCGTGCTCGGCCCGGTGTCCGAACCCAGTGGAATCAAGGCGGTGAGGCTCACGGCCTTCAGCGAACACCACGACTTGGTAGGGATCACCACGCCGACCCCACAGCACGCCGACTGTCGTGCCAGGGCTGGAACGATCCACCTCAACGGCCGCCGCGTGCGCGACGTCTTCCTCGACAAGCTCCCCCTGCTTGTCCGCCAAGCAACACACGATGCGGGGTGGACGGTGCCTGAGGTCGACTGGTTCGTATTCCATCAAGGCAACCCCGCCATGCTCCGCGACACGGCAACACGTCTGAACATCAGCCCGGAACGGATCGGCATAACAGCAGACCTGTACGGAAACACCGGCTGCGCATCCATGCCCCTCACCCTGTACCACATGAACCGAGCCGCCCCGTTCGAGCGCGGTCAGCGCATCATTCTGGCCGGCGCAGGAGCCGGCATCACCGTGGGAGCACTTGCCTTGCTCTGGTAACGAGCACGCTCCTCGGCCCCCGCCCCTGACGCCAGCCGGCCTGGCAAGGGGAACCCGTCCACCTCTTTCGCCGGAGGGAACACCGTGAAGGAAATCCTGGACGCGATCCAGTCGCCGGACAGTGCACCGGCCGACTTCGCTGCTCTGCCCATCCCCAAGTCGTACCGCGCGATCACCGTGCACAAGGACGAGACGGAGATGTTCCAAGGGCTCGAGACCCGCGAGAAGGACCCGCGCAAGTCGCTGCACCTGGACGAGGTCCCGGTGCCCGAACTCGGCCCGGGCGAAGCCCTGGTGGCCGTCATGGCCTCCTCGGTCAACTACAACTCGGTGTGGACCTCGATCTTCGAGCCGCTCTCCACCTTCGGCTCCCTCGAGCGCTACGGCCGGCTCTCCGAGCTCACCAAACGCCACGACCTGCCGTACCACGTCATCGGCTCCGACCTCGCGGGCGTCGTGCTGCGCACCGGCCCCGGCGTGAACGCCTGGAAGCCGGGCGACGAGGTCGTCGCGCACTGCCTGTCCGTGGAGTTGGAGTCCTCCGACGGCCACAACGACACGATGCTCGACCCGGAGCAGCGCATCTGGGGCTTCGAGACCAACTTCGGCGGCCTCGCCGAGATCGCGCTCGTCAAGTCCAACCAACTCATGCCCAAGACCGACTACTTGAGCTGGGAGGAGGCCGCCGCCCCCGGTCTGGTCAACTCCACCGCGTACCGCCAGCTCGTCTCGCGCAACGGCGCGGGCATGAAGCAGGGCGACAACGTGCTGATCTGGGGCGCCAGCGGCGGACTCGGGTCGTACGCCACCCAGTTCGCGCTCGCCGGGGGCGCCAACCCCATCTGCGTCGTCTCCAGCCCCCAGAAGGCAGAGATCTGCCGCGCCATGGGCGCCGAGGCCATCATCGACCGCAACGCCGAGGGCTACCGGTTCTGGAAGGACGAGCACACCCAGGACCCCAAGGAGTGGAAGCGCTTCGGCAAGCGGATTCGCGAACTCACCGGCGGCGAGGACGTGGACATCGTCTTCGAGCACCCGGGCCGCGAGACCTTCGGCGCCTCGGTCTACGTCACCCGCAAGGGCGGCACCATCACCACCTGCGCCTCGACCTCGGGGTATAGGCACGAGTACGACAACCGCTACCTGTGGATGTCCCTGAAGCGCATCATCGGCTCGCACTTCGCCAACTACCGCGAGGCGTGGGAGGCCAACCGGCTGATCGCCAAGGGCAAGATCCACCCCACATTGTCCAAGGTCTACTCGCTCGAGGAGACCGGCCAGGCCGCCTACGACGTCCACCGCAACCGCCACCAGGGCAAGGTCGGCGTCCTCGCCCTCGCCCCCACCGAAGGGCTCGGCGTACGCGACGAGGAGATGCGCGCCAAGCACATCGACGCCATCAACCACTTCCGAACCTGAATCGGACGCCACACGACCTTTCCTCCCCCGAGGCTCCCAACCCAGCGCGTCTGCCCCTGCGCTCGACGCCCATGGCCAGGCAGCGCGAAATGCACCGGCCACCAGGCTCACGCCAGCCGCACCGACCTGCCATTGAAAGGCGCCCCATATGGCATACATTACTCGCCCTGCCATGGCATTCCCCTCTCACGAGATCACTACTCGAGAACTAGTCAGCCATCTCCGAGCCAATCAACCTGAACTCCCTCATTCAGAACGTGGATTCCACGTACTGTTCAACACAACGGTCGAGCGGCGCCGCTTTTCTCAGCCGCTCACGGCGTTTCGTGAGCTCAGCGATTTCGGCGAACGCAACAGGGCGGCATTCCAGAGCCTCCTGGACCTTTCAGAAAGAGCCTCTCTTCAAGCTCTGACCCAACTTGACCTAGGCCCCGATGACATTGACGCACTCATTACCCACCACGCGACCGGCCTGGCCCTTCCCGGCTTGGATGTTCACCTGGCAAATCGACTCGGCCTCGGCCAAGGAGCTCATCGACACCTCAGCCGCACTCCCATGACGCAACTGGGCTGCGCAGGAGGGGTCCAGGCTCTGATCAAGGCAGTCGACTACACAGCCTCACATCCTGGCGCCCGCGTCTTGGTGGTGTGCGCCGAGACCCTCGGCACGCTCATTCACTCATTCGAGACAAGCCTGGTCGACATGATGTACAAGGGCCTGGTCGGCGATGGCGCAGCAGCCTGTGTCGTAACCTCCGGGCAACCCAGCGCTCCGAGCATCCGTGTCATCGAGCCCACCACTGACGTCTGGGAGTACGTCCTCCCAGACAGCATCGCCTTCTATTCCATGACTTTCGATCACTCCGGACAACATTTCGGGAGCACCAAAGACGCACTCACTGCAGTCGACAAGGCAGCCCTGCCCATGTTGACTTGGATGCGAAGGGAGAAAACGGAATGGAGTCCAGACTATTGCGCGATCCACCCAGGTGGACCGCGCGTCCTCGACCGCATTTCCGGCGCTCTCGACATAGAAGAGCATCTGCTCCAAGAATCGCGTGCCAGCCTGCGCGAATGTGGCAACATCGGCTGCGTGAGTATTTTTGATGTACTCGCCCGAACCTTCCGTTCCTCAATTCGCGGCAAGGCGCAAGGGTTGCTCGCAGCTTTCGGCCCTGGGTTTACCTGTGCGGCCATCAAAGGCGAGTGGACCCCATAACCAGCCCTGACGGCGCCCAGCAAAGATGAGCCTCCCATGGGTTTACACCCAGGGCTGAACCTCGATCCACCGTGTGGTGGTGGGTCTGTGGATGGCGGAACGCGAAGAAGTGCCTTGTGACCTGCGAGGATGGGAGTTCCTGGGCTTCCGGCCCGCACGACCGGCAAGGCACTTCAGAAGTGAGATCTGCTCATGCTTCCGTCCGGCTTTCCGCCACGTTCGACGGGCCGAATCTGATCACGCACGCCGGGCCGGTGCCGGTGATGCGGCTGGCGGAGCGGTGCGGGCTGGACCGGGTGGTGGCCCAGAAGGTCCGCATCGTCGGTGCGAAGAACGGTGCCGGGACGGCCGCGGACGCGAAGGTGATGTCGATCGTGGGCGGTATGACCGCCGGCGCGGACAGCACCGACGATCTGGACGTGCTGCGCCACGGCGGGCTTGCCCGTCTGTTCGGCGGGGTACGGGCGCCGTCCACGCTCGGCAGCTTCCTGCGCGCGTTCACCTGGGGGCACGTGCGCCAGCTGGAGTCCGCGGCCAAGGCGTTCACCTGCAACCTCGCCGCCCGCACCGGCATGCTCACCGACGGCGACGGCCTGGTGTTCGTGGACATCGGCTCCAAGGTCAAACAGGTCTACGGCGCCGCCACGCAGGGCGCATCGCACGGATACACCAAGGTCAAGGGCCTGCACTTCCAGATCGTCACCGTCAAGACCGGCACCTGCGCGCCGATCGTCGTGGCCACCAGACTCCGCAGAGGCAGCGCGAACTCGGGCATCGGGCAAGGGGGCGGCCAGTCTGCTGCGCGAGGCGTTGACCACAGTTCGCGCGATGGGCCTGACCGGACGGATCGTGGTCCGCGCCGACTCGGCGTACTTCTCCCACCAGGTGGTGGCCGCCTGCCGCGAGCACAGCGTGGTCTTCTCCCTCGCCGTCGCCATCAAGAAGAAGATCCGCGAGGCGATCTCCGCCATCGACGAAGACGCCTGGATACCGATCCGGTATCCCAAGGCCGTCTTCGACGAGGCCGAACAACGCTGGATCTCGGACGCGGAGATCTGCGGGACACCGTTTGCCGCGTTCACCAGCAAGGCGAAGAAGTACCAGGTCACAGCGAGGCTGATCATCCGACGGGTGAAGCGCCTGAACCCCGTCTCGGTACCCGAGGGGCAGGGCGAGCCGTTCGCCGCCCACCGCCACCACGCGATCTTCACCGACAGCCCGTTCCCGCTGGTCCAGGCCGAGCCGATGCACCGCGAGCACGCGGTGACCGAGCAGGTCTTCGCGGACCTGGAGGACTCCGCCCTGGGACATCTGCCGTCGGGGAAGTTCACCGCGAACGCCGCCTGGCTCACCCTGGCCGCCACCGCCTACCACCTCACCCGGGCCGCCGGGCACCTCGCCGGCGTCTTCCACGCCAGGGCGCGGACCGGCACCATCCGCCGCCACCTCATCGCGGTTCCGGCCCGGATCGCCCACCGGGCCCGCGACCTCGTCCTGCACCTGCCCGAACGCTGGAGATGGGCCGACGACTTCACCGATCTGCGGACCGCGACGGGCCACCGGCTGCGGACCTGACCAGCGCGTCCCCGCCCGCCCACAACCAAGGACCTCGGAGACCCCGCACCGGACGGCCACCCGGAATCCGCGCTGCCCACGAAGCGGAAACCACCGGCCAGCCACCCGAATCCGAACTCACCAATTCACGCGGTGGATCGAGGCTCAGTTGATGCTGCTCAGCGACGATGGGCATCGAGGCTTTGGAGGAAGGTGTACTGGCCTGGGCTGTGCAGGGTGGTGCGGGTAGGGGCGGGAGCGTTGCGCCATGGCCAGGGCTGGCGCGGAGGCGGGGGGACGAGGTTGCTTCCGTTGTCGCCGTCCCACATCCGCCCGTGGGGATCAGGGATTGTGCCCCAGCCCTGGTAGGGCAGCGGTCGTTCGGGCACAAAGTCCAGGACGGTGGCCACGTTGAGGGGATGGGCTTCCATCTGGCAGATGTGGCTCCAGTGGTTACCCAGGTCGAAGGTGTAATGGAATTCCTCTCCTGGCTCCACGACGTCGCGGACGCGGGTTGTTTCGGCGTCAAGCTCGGCCCCAGTACTACAGCCGTGACTTGTGTCCGTGTCCGGTAGTCGGGTGACGCGTTGATGTCTGTGTGGATACGCGGTGGGCGGTGCAGGTCTGGTCGGGTTGGTT
>NZ_JOJM01000108.1 GCF_000720325.1 Streptomyces sp. NRRL B-1347 | reverse complement strand
ACCCTGCGAGTGACCGAGCACCGCATCAGGCTCGACACCCACAGACGCCCACACCGCCGCCAACCCCACCATCACCGCAAAGCTCGCGGGCTGCACCACATCCACCCGCTCAAGCAACGCGGGCTCGACCTCACCCCGCAGCACGTCGACAAGCGACCAGTCCACCCACCGCTCCAGAGCAGCAGCACACTCCGCGACCCGCTCGACGAACACCGAAGAGGAATCGAGCAGTTCGCGCCCCATGCCCACCCACTGCGAACCCTGCCCGGGGAACACCCACACCACCTTGCCCGGCGTGCCCGTGCCGGTGACGAGGCCGGTCGCGTTCTCGCCGCGGGCGAGTGCCCGCAGGCCGGTCAGTGCCTCGTCGGTCGTGCCCGCCACCACCACCGCGCGCTCGCCGAGGACGGCCCGGCCCGCGGCCAGCGTCCCGGCGACCGCCGCGAGCGACGCCCCGTCGGTACCCGACTCCAGGTACGAGGCGAGGCGTTCGGCCTGCTCCGTCAGCGAAGCCGCAGTGCCCGCCGAGACCACCAGGGGCACCGCGCCCGAAGGCGCGCTCTCCTCCGTGACCGGGGCCTCGGGGGCCTCGGGGGCCTCCTCCAGGATCAGATGGGCGTTCGTGCCGCTGGCGCCGAACGCGGAGACCCCCGCCCGGCGCGCACGGCCGTTGCGCTCCCAGCCCCTGGCCTCGGTCAGCAGCTCCACCGCCCCGGCCGACCAGTCCACCTGCGGGGTGGGCGCGTCCACGTGCAGAGTCGCCGGGAGCACGCCGTGCCGCAGCGCCTGCACCATCTTGATCACACCGGCCACGCCGGACGCCGCCTGCGTATGGCCGATGACGGACTTCACCGAGCCGAGCCACAGCGGCCGCTCCGGGTCCCGGCCCTGCCCGTACGTGGCCATCAGTGCCTGGGCCTCGATCGGGTCGCCGAGGACCGTGCCGGTGCCGTGGCCCTCCACCGCGTCCACGTCCGACGGGGCGAGCCCGGCGCCGGCCAGCGCCTTGCGGATCACCCGCTGCTGCGCGGGGCCGTTGGGGGCCGTGAGGCCGTTGGAGGCGCCGTCCTGGTTCACCGCGCTGCCGCGGATCACCGCGAGGACCTGGTGGCCGCGCTCCCGGGCCACCGAAAGACGCTCAAGGAGCAGCACGCCCACGCCCTCGGCCCAGCCGGAGCCGTCGGCTCCGGCGGCGTAGGACTTGCAGCGGCCATCGAAGGCGAGCGCCCGCTGCCGCGCGAAGCCGACGAAGCCGCCCGGCGTCGCCATCACCGTCGAGCCGCCCGCGAGCGCCATCGTGCACTCGCCCCTGCGCAGCGCCTGCGCGGCCAGGTGGATCGCCACGAGGGACGAGGAGCACATGGTGTCGACGGTCACCGCGGGGCCTTCGAGTCCCAGGGTGTACGCGACGCGCCCGGAGGCGACGCCGCCCGCGGTGCCCAGGGCGCGCTCCAGGCTGAGGTACCCCTCGAAGCCGCTGAGGTCCGGGGCGTAGTCCTGGTGCACGATCCCGGCGAACACGCCGACGTCACCGCCGCGCATCGCGTGGGGGTCGATCCCGGCGCGTTCGAAGGTCTCCCAGGACACTTCGAGGAGCTGCCGCTGCTGCGGGTCCATCGCGAGGGCCTCGCGCGGCGAGATGCCGAAGAACCCGGCGTCGAACCGCGCCGCGTCGTGCAGGAAGGCACCCTCGCGCACGTACGTCGTACCGGGGTGGTCGGGGTCGGGGTGGTAGAGGCCCTCGACGTCCCAGCCCCGGTCGTCGGGGAAGGGGCCGTAGACGTCGGCGCCTTCGGACACCACGCGCCAGAGGTCCTCCGGGCCCCGGACGCCACCGGCGTAGCGGCAGGCCATGGAGACGATCGCGACGGGCTCCGCGGCGGCCGCGACGAGTGTGCTGTTCTCCTGCTGAAGCCGGGCGTTCTCCTTCAGCGAGGCACGCAGTGCCTCAATGACCTGCTCGTCTGGCGCCGACATAGCCATCCTTCCGGGACTCGTTCACAGGTGGTCAGCTCGTCTTGCCCAAGGCCCGTTGCACCAGGTCGGCAACGTCCATCGCGTCGATCAGCTCCGCGTCCGCGGCGCCCGTACGGGTAGCCGCGCCCGCGGCGGCCCCGGTGTCGGTCTCCGCCTCGGCCCCGGTCCCGGTCTCGGTCTCGGCGAGGCCGAGGAGGGCGTCGAGCACCCCGGCCTCCTTGAACCGGGTGAGCGGCACGGACGCCAGGACCCGCCTGAGGTCGTCCTCCCGCCCCGCGAGGCCGTCGTCGGCTTCCTTGAGGAGTTCGGTACGCAGATGGCCGACCAGCGCCTCCGGGGTGGGGTAGTCGAAGATCAGCGTGGCGGGCAGGCGCAGTCCGGTGGCCCCGTGCAGGCTGTTGCGCAGGTTGACGGCGGCCAGGGAGTCGAAGCCGACCTCCTGGAACGCCTGGCGCGGGCCGATGCCCTCCGCGCCGCCGTGGCCGAGGACCGTCGAGGCGTGGCCGCGGACCAGGCGCAGCAGGAGGCGGTGCTGCTCGGCGTCGGGGACCGCCCGCAAGGAGTCCGCGAGGGAGGCCGCGGTGTCGCTGTCCTCGCCGTCGTCCCGCGCCGCGTCGAGGACCGCCTTCGCCTCGGGCAGGTCGGCGAAGAGGGGGCTGGCGCGGACCGAAGTGAAGGCGGGGACGAAGGCGCCCCAGTCCATGTCGGCGACCGTCACGAACTTCTCGTCGCCCTGCACGGCCTGCACCATCGCGGTGACGGCCAGCTGCGGCGCCATGGGCAGGACGCCCCGGCGGCGGAGCTGGGCGAGGGCGGCCTCGTCCATGCCGACGCCGATCCCGTCGAGGGCTCCCCAGGCGATCGACGTCGCCCGCAGCCCCCGGGCCCGACGCCATTCGACCAGGGCGTCGAGGACGGCGTTCGCCGCGCCGGACGGCCCCTGGCCGCCACCGCCCCACACTCCGGCGATGGAGGAGAAGACGACGAACGCGTCGAGCGGCGTGTCCTCGAACAGCTCGTCCAGCCACACCGCCGTGTCCACCTTGGCCGCGAACACCTCGGCGAGGTCGTGTGCGCCGGTGTCGTCGACGGTACTGGTCCGCGTGATGTCGGCCGCGTGCACGACGGCGGTGAGCGGCTGCTCCGGGGGCGCCGCGGAGACGAGGCGCGCGAGCGCGTCCCGGTCGGTGTCCGCGCAGGACTCCACCACGGTGGCGAGGTCCAACCCAGCGATGTGGGCGCGGAGTTCGGCCATACTCCCTTCGGGGGCGTGCGGGGTGGTGGTGACGAGGAGCCGGTCGACGCCGGCGAGGGCGAGCCACAAGGAGACGTGCCTGCCGAGTCCTTCGGCGCCGCCGGTCACCAGGACCGTGCCCCGGGGCTGCCAGCCGGTGTCCCCCGCGGCCTCCGGCACGGCCTTGCGGACGAGCCTGCGCGCGTACACGCCCGACCTGCGGACCGCCAGCTGGTCCTCGCCCGCGGCGGAGTTCAGCACGCCGAGGAGCTGGCGGGCCGTGCGCGGCCCTGTCGCCGCGGGCAGGTCGACCAGGCCGCCCCAGCGGTCGAGCCGTTCGAGGGCGGCGGCGCGGCCGAGGCCCCACAGGGCCGCCTGCGCGGGTGAGGTGAGGGCGTCGTGGATGCCGATGTTCACCGCGCCCCTGGTGACGCACCACAGCGGCGGGGCGGCGCCGGTGTCGCCCAGCGCCTGGATGAGGGCGAGGGCGGCCGCCGTGACGGCGGTGGGGTCCTGCGGGGCGCCGCGCGCGCTCCGGTCGAGGGCGAGCAGCGAGAGCACACCGGTCACGTCGTGTTCGGCGAGGACTCCGGTCAGCCGTTCGGCGAGCCGCTCCCGGCCGCCGTCGGACGCGCCGACCTCCAGGAGGAGCGTGTCGAGCCCGAGGCCGGTCAGTTCGTCCAGGAGCGCGTCGGTGCCGCTGTCGTCGGTGCGTTCGGCCGGTACGACGACCAGCCACCGGCCACCGGGCACTCCGATGGCTTCGCGTGCGAGGGGCTGCCAGGTGACGTGGTAGCGCAGCTTCTCGGCCGCGGAGCGGCGGCGGCGCTTCCCGCGCCACTCGGCGAGCACGGGCACGAGGGTGGCGAGGGCGCCGAGCTGGTCGCCCGACGCCGTTTCGAGGAGGGCGCCGAGCGAGTCCGTGTCGGCTTGCTCGACGGCGGACCAGAAGGCGGAGTCCGAGCTGTCGGCGGCGCCGTCGGCGTCGGCCGTCGTCTCCGCCTCGCGCAGCCAGTAGTGCCGGCGGTCGAAGGCGTACGTGGGCAGGTCCGCGCGCGCGGGCCGGGCAAGGGCTCCGGCGGGCAGCACACCGGCCCAGTCGACGGCGACCCCGCGCACGAAGAGCTCGGCCGCCGACGTGAGGAGCCGTCGCAGGCCGCCGTCCTCGCGGCGCAGCGACCCGGTCACCACTGCTTCGGTGTCCGTGCCGTCGACGGCCTCGGTGACGGGCTGCACCAGGACCGGGTGGGCGCTGGCCTCCACGAACACGCCGTGGCCCTGGGAGAGCAGGTCGGCCACGGCGGGGCCGAACCGCACCTGTCCGCGCAGGTTGCGGTACCAGTACGAGCCGTCCAGGACCCCGGCGTCCTCCACCCAACTCCCCGTGACGGTCGAGTAGAACGGCACCACCGGAGCCTTCGCGTTCACCCCCGCCAGGGCTTCGGCAAGGGTGTTCTCGATGTCCTCGACGTGCCGGGAGTGCGAGGCGTAGTCCACGGCCACGCGCCGCACCCGCACCCCGGCACCGGAAAGCTCCTCCAGGACCTCGTCCAAGGCCTCGGCATCGCCCGCGATCACCACCGACGACGGGCTGTTCACCGCGGCCACCTCGACCCGGTCCGCCCACCGCTCCAGACGGGCGGCCGCCTCCTGCTCGCCGAGGGCGACGGACGCCATGCCGCCGCGCCCGGCCAGCTCCGCGGCAATGGTTCGGCTGCGCAAGGCCACCACCCGGGCCGCGTCCTCAAGGGACAGCGCACCCGCCACGCAGGCGGCCGCGATCTCCCCCTGGGAGTGCCCGAGCACCGCGTCCGGCTCGACCCCCACGGACGCCCACACGGAAGCCAGCCCGGCCATCACCGCGAAGCTGGCGGGCTGCACCACGTCCACCCGCTCCAACAACTCGGGCTCGACCTCACCCCGCAGTACGTCGACGAGCGACCAGTCGACCAGCGGCTCAAGGACGGCCGCGCACTCCGCGATCCGATCGGCGAACACCGGTGAGGCATCAAGGAGTTCACGCCCCATGCCCGCCCACTGCGAGCCCTGGCCCGGGAACACCAGCACGACCTTGCCGGGCGCGCCCGGGGCCGCGCTGCCGGACACCAGGTGCGGACCGCTCTCCCCCCGGGCCTGCGCGCGCAGCCCGGTCAGCGCCTCGGTGGGCGAATCGGCCACGACCACCGCGCGCTCACCGAGGACGGCCCGGCCCGACACCAGGGCCCCGGCCACTCCCGCGAGCGACGGACCACCAGTCCCCGACTCCACGTACGACACCAGCCGACCGGCCTGCCCCGCCAGCGAAGCCTGGCTATGCGCCGACACCACCAGCGGCACCACACCCACCGGCACGGTCTCCGCCGCGACGGGGTCCTCGGGGGCCTCCTCCAGGATCAGATGGGCGTTCGTGCCGCTGGCGCCGAACGCGGAGACGCCCGCCCGGCGCGGACGGCCGTTCCGCTCCCAGTTCCTGGCCTCGGTCAGCAGCTCCACCGCGCCCGCCGACCAGTCCACCTCGGCCGTCGGCTCGTCGACGTGCAGGGTGCGGGGCATGACCGCGTGGCGCAGCGCCAGCACCATCTTGATCACGCCCGCCACGCCCGCGGCGGCCTGCGTGTGACCGATGTTGGACTTCAACGAGCCCAGCCACAGGGGCTGTTCGGCGCCCCGACCCTGCCCGTACGTCGCCAGGAGTGCCTGGGCTTCGATCGGGTCGCCGAGGGCCGTGCCGGTCCCGTGGGCCTCCACCACGTCCACGTCCGCGGGCGCGAGCCCCGCCGTGTCGAGGGCCCGGCGGATCACTCGCTGCTGCGAGGGGCCGTTGGGGGCGGTGAGGCCGTTGGAGGCGCCGTCCTGGTTCACCGCGCTGCCCCGGATGACCGCGAGGACCTGGTGGCCGCGTTCCCGCGCGACCGAGAGGCGTTCCAGGACGACCACGCCCACGCCCTCGGCCCAGCCGGTGCCGTCGGCCGTCGCGGAGAAGGCCTTGCACCGGCCGTCGGCGGACAGACCGCGCTGCCGCGAGAACTCCAGGAAGGCGTCGGGACCGGCCATCACGGTCGCGCCACCGGCCAGGGCCATCGAGCACTCGCCCTGCCGCAGCGCCTGCGCGGCCAGGTGCATCGCGACCAGGGACGACGAGCACGCCGTGTCGACGGTGACCGCCGGGCCCTCGAAGCCGAACACGTACGACACCCGGCCCGACGCCACGCTCGACGCCGTACCGGTCATGAGGTAGCCCTGCACGTCCTCGGGCACCCGGTGGAGCCGGGACACGTAGTCGTGGTGGACGATCCCGGTGAAGACGCCGATGTCGCTGCCCCTGGCCGACAGCGGGTCGACGCCCGCCCGTTCCAGGGCCTCCCAGGAGGTTTCGAGGAGCAGCCGCTGCTGCGGGTCCATGGCGAGGGCCTCGCGCGGCGAGATGCCGAAGAGCCCGGCGTCGAACCGCGCGGCCTCGTGGAGGAATCCGCCCGAGCGCGTGTAGCTCGTGCCGGGGTGGCCCGGGTCCGGGTGGTACAGCCCCTCCAGGTCCCAGTCGCGGTCCACCGGGAAGCCGGAGACCGCGTCCCGGCCCTCCACGAGCAGCTGCCACAGCTCTTCGGGGCTGTCCGCTCCGCCGGGCAGCCGACTGCTCATCGCGACGATCGCGATGGGCTCGTCGGAAGCCGCTGCCGCCGTGGCGGGGGCGGGTGCCGCGGGCTGCTCGCCGAGCAGTTCGGCGCGCAGGAAGGCCGCGAGGAGGGCGGGGGTCGGGTGGTC
The DNA here is from genome assembly GCF_000720325.1 of Streptomyces sp. NRRL B-1347. Taxonomy (GTDB): domain Bacteria; phylum Actinomycetota; class Actinomycetes; order Streptomycetales; family Streptomycetaceae; genus Streptomyces. Next base: position 7,071 of record NZ_JOJM01000108.1, on the reverse strand, counting down.
GAAGACCAGGGAGCTGGGCAGGTCGACGCCGGTGAAGTCGCGCAGCCGGTTGCGGAGCTTGACGGCGCTGAGGGAGTCGAACCCGAGGTTCTTGAAGGGCTGCTCGTCGTCGAAGCGGTCGCCCTGGCGGTGGCCGAGCACGACCGCGGTGCTCTCCTGGACCAAGGAGAGGACCCTGCGGTGCTGCTCCGCGGCCGGGAGCCCGGCCAGCCGGTCGGTCAGCCGGTCGGTCAGCCGGTCGGCCAGCCGGTCGGCCAGCTGGTCGGTCCGTCGGCCGGTCAGCCGGTCGGTCAGCCGGTCGGCCATGGCGCCTCCGGTGTCTTCCCCGCGCGCGACCACGCGGCGGGTGACACCGGGCACCGCCGGTACGCCGGCGTCCTCGTACGGCGCGGAATCACGCGACGCGGGACCCTCCCCGGGCAGGGCTTCGAGGCTCAACGGGCCGAGGGCCGCGACGGGTTCACCGTCCGCGTCCGCCAGCTCCAGCAGGTGGCGGCCGTCCGGCCGCGGCGTGATCCGCAGCCGCAGCGAGGTGGCGCCCTCCGCGTACACCGCGAGCGCGGCGCAATCGGACAGGTCCCGGCCGGGGCTCCGGTCCAGGACGCGCAGCGCGGTGTCGACGAGCACGGGGTGCAGCGCGAAGTCGGCCGCCTCGGCTACGAGTTCGTCCGGGAGCGTGATTTCCGCGCAGGTGCGGCCGTCCTGCTGCCACACGCGCGTTCCGGGGAGCGGCGCGGAGGCATCCGCGGGCGGCTGCCAGGCCCGCAGGTCGAAGGCCGGGCGCGGCGCGCCGGGGACGAGGACCGCTCGGGCGTGGCACGTCCAGGGCGTTCGCTCCGGCCCTGCGGGGCGGCCGTGGACGGCGGCGCGGCGGCGCCCGTCCGGGCCCCGGGCGGTCACGGACACCCGCACGTGGGTGTGGCCGCGCTCCGGAACCGTCAACGGGCTCTCGACGACGACCTGTTCGAGGCCGCCGCAGCCCACTTCGTCACCGGCCCCGACGATCATGTCCAGGAGTACGGCGGCCGGAATCCGGGTGGTGCCGTCGGCCGCGGCCGGGCCGGGGAGGCGGCCCGGGCCGTGCGGTGCGAGCCGCCCGGTGAGCACGACACCGCCGCTGCCGTTGCCGCCGTCGTCGCCCGGTACGTCGATGACGGTGCCGAGCAGCGGGTGCCGGGCGCCGGTGGCGCCGAGGGCTTCCGCGTCGGCCGGTGCGGCGTCGTCGGACTCGACCCAGTACCGCTGGTGCTGGAACGCGTAGGTGGGCAGCTCGGTTCCGGCCGCCGCGGCCGGGTGGCCGAGTACGGCCGTCCAGTCCACGGACGTGCCGCGCACGTGCAGTTCGGCGAGCGCGGTCAGGACGTCGACGGCCTCCGCGCCGTCCTTGCGCAGGGTGGCGACGCAGCTCCGCTCCGGTGCGTCGGGCGAGCCGAGCGCCATCGCGGCGAGGGTCCCGCCCGGGCCCAGTTCGAGGAACGTCGTCGCGCCCCGCCGGGCGAGCGCGGTGACGGCGTCGCCGAACCGGACGGTGTTCCGCACCTGGTCGGCCCAGTGGCCGGGGTCGGCGAGCTGTCCGTCCTGGGCAAGGCCGCCGGTCAGTGTGGAGACGACGGGAAGGCCGCCCGGCCGGTACGACAGGCGCTCCGCGACCGCGCGGAACTCGTCGAGCATGGGGTCCATCAGCGGCGAGTGGAAGGCGTGGCTGACCGCCAGCCTCCGCGTCTTGCGGCCCCGGCGGGCCAGTGCGTCGGCGGCGGCGAGCACGGCGTTCTCGGCGCCGGAGAGCACCAGCGCGTCGGGGCCGTTGACCGCGGCCACGCAGACCGCGCCCCGGGCCCGGGCGAGCAGCGGCTCGACGTCGGCCTCGGTGGCCTGGACGGCGACCATCGCGCCGCCCTCGGGCAGGGCCTGCATCAACCGGCCGCGGGCCGCGACCAGTTCGCCCGCGTCGGCCAGGCCGAGCACTCCGGAGGCGTGCGCGGCGGTGAGCTCTCCGATCGAGTGCCCGGCGAGGAGGTCCGGCCGGACTCCCCAGGACTCGAAGAGCCGGAACAGCGCGGTCTCCAGGGCGAACAGGGCGGCCTGCGTGTACATGGTCCGGTCGAGGAGTTCGCTGCCGGGCGCCCCGGGAGCGGCGAACACCACGTCGTGCAGCGGGCGCTCCGCGAGGCCGCTCAGATGCGCCTCCACGGCGGCGCACGCGGCGGCGAAGGCGTCGCGGAAGACCGGGTAGGTGGCGGCCAGTTGACGGCCCATGCCCGCCCACTGGCTGCCCTGGCCGGCGAAAAGGAAGGCGAGCTTGCCCGCGACCGGGGTGCCGGAGACGACCGCGGGGCGTTCCTCGCCCCGGCCGACGGCGCGGAGGTCCGCGCCGAGCTGCGGCCGGTCGGACGCCAGGACGACGGCGCGGTGTTCGAGCCCGGCGCGCGTGGTGGCGAGGGCGTGCGCCGCGTCGGTGAGGCGTACGTCGGTCCTGTCGTCGAGGAAGCGGGCGAGCCGGTCGGCCTGGCCGCGCAGCCCGGCGGGCGTCCGCGCCGACACGGGCACGGGCACCGGCACCGGGAGGTCCGTCGGTTCGTCCGCGCGCCTGGGGTCGGGCGCGGCCGCCGCCGTGCCGGGGGCCTCTTCGATGACGACGTGCGCGTTGGTGCCGCCGATGCCGAAGGAGGACACGGCGGCCCGGCGCGGACGGCCCTCACGCGGCCAGTCACGGGCCTGTGTCAGCAGCTCCACGGCGCCCGCGGACCAGTCGATGCGGGACGACGGGCGGTCCACGTGCAGCGTTTTGGGGAGCGTGTCGTGGCGCATGGCCATGACCATCTTGATCACACCGGCGACGCCCGCCGCCGCCTGGGTGTGGCCGAGGTTCGACTTCACGGACCCCAGCCACAGCGGCCGTCCCGCGGGCCGGTCCTGGCCGTACGTCGCCAGGAGCGCCTGGGCCTCGATCGGGTCGCCGAGCGTGGTGCCCGTGCCGTGCGCCTCCACGGCGTCCACGTCCGACGTGCCGAGGCCCGCGTGGGCCAGGGCCTTGCGGATGACGCGCTGCTGCGCGGGGCCGTTGGGGGCCGTCAGGCCGTTCGACGCGCCGTCCTGGTTCACGGCGGAGCCGCGGACGACGGCCAGTACGGGATGGCCCCTGCGGCGGGCGTCCGACAGGCGCTCCACGAGGAGCAGTCCCACGCCCTCGGACCAGCCGGTGCCGTCGGCGCCGTCCGCGAACGCCTTGCACCGGCCGTCGGGGGCGAGTCCGCGCTGCCGGGAGAACTCGACGAACGTCTCCACGGTGCCCATCACCATCACGCCGCCGGCCAGGGCCATGGAGCACTCGCCGCGGTTCAGCGCCTGCGCGGCCGTGTGCAGGGCCACCAGGGAGGAGGAGCAGGCCGTGTCGATCGTGAGGGCGGGGCCCTCGAAGCCGAAGTGGTAGGCGACGCGGCCGGAGGCGACGCTGCCCGAGCCGCCGGTGAGGCGGAAGCCCTCGACACCGGCCGCCCGGTGCATGCGCACGCTGTAGTCGTGGCTGTTGACGCCGACGAAGACGCCGACGTCCTGCCCGGCCAGCGCGGTCGGGTCGATCGCGGCCCGCTCGAAGGCCTCCCAGGACGTTTCGAGGAGCAGCCGCTGCTGCGGGTCCATGGCGAGGGCCTCGTTCGGCGAGATGCCGAAGAAGGCGGCGTCGAACCCGGCGGCGTCGTCGAGGAAGGCGCCGTGGCGCACGTAGGTGGTGCCCTCGTGGTCGGGGTCCGCGTGGAAGAGCCGGTCGGTGTCCCAGCCCCGGTCGGCGGGGAACTCGGTGACGGCGTCGATCCCGTCGGCCACCACCCGCCAGAGGTCCTCCGGGCTGTGCACGCCCGCGGGGAAGCGGCACGCCATGGCGACGATGGCGATCGGCTCGTCGGTGGTCGGTGCGGGCATGCCGGGCCCGGCCGGGCGCTGCGCCGCCACGCCGAGGAGCCGATCGCCCAGGTGCGCGGCGAGCGCGGTCGGCTTCGGGTGGTCGAAGACCATCGCCGGGGAGAGGGTGAGCCCGGTCGCGGCGGCGAGCCGGTTGCGCAGCTCCACGGCGGTCAGCGAGTCGAACCCGGCCTCCTTGAAGGTCCGGTCCGCCCGCACGGCGTCGGCGGTGGTGTGCCCGAGCACCTCGGCGGCGTGCCGGCGCACCAGGTCGACGAGGGCCTCGGTCCGCTCGGCGGCGGCCAGGCCTGTGACGCGTTCCCGCAGCGCCGCGGGCCCGGCCGGTGCGGCCGTCCGGGCGGTGGGCCGCGGTGCCGGGGCGAGGCCGCGCAGCAGCGGCGGCAGCGGCTCTTCGGCCGCCGCGGCCCGCAGCGCGTTGAGGTCGAACTTCGCCGCCACGAGCGTTCCGGCCGCGTCCGCCGGGGTGTGCAGGGCGGCGTCGAGGAGGGCCATGCCCTCGGCCGGGGACAGTCCGACCATGCCGATGCGCCGGTTGCGCCGCAGGTCGGCGGCGCCCAGGTGCGCGGTCATGCCGCTGGCCGTCGCCCAGTAGCCCCAGGCCAGGGACACCGCGGGCAGGCCCGCCCGGTGCCGCTGACGCGCCAGGGCGTCCAGGGCGGCGTTGGCCGCCGCGTAGTTGGCCTGGCCCGGGTTGCCGAGGACGCCCGCCGCCGAGGAGAAGAGGACGAACGCGGCGAGGTCCAGGTCCCGGGTCAGCTCGTGCAGGTGCCGGGCGGCGTCCAACTTCGGCCGCAGCACGGTGTCGAGGCGTTCCGGGGTCAGTTCGGTGAGCACCCCGTCGTCCAGGACCCCGGCGGCGTGCACCACGGCGGTGAGGGGGTGCGCGGCGGGTATCGCCCGCAGCAGCGCCGCCACCTGGGCCCGGTCCGCCGTGTCGCAGGCGGCGAGGGTGACGGAGGCCCCCATCCCGGCCAGCTCGTCGCGCAGCTCCGGGGCCTGGCCCCGGCGGCCGGCCAGGACCAGGTGCCGGACGCCGTGCGCGGCGACGAGGTGCCGTGCCGTCACGGCGCCGAGCGTGCCGGTGCCGCCGGTGATCAGTACGGTGCCTTCGGGGTCCAGCGGCCGGGGCCGCCGCCCGGCTCCGGCGGGCGCCTCGCCCGCCGGGACGGACGCGCGTGCGAGGCGGGGCACCGACGCGACGCCGGCGCGCATCCTCAGCTGCGGTTCACCGCTCAGCAGCGCGGCGGGCAGGGCGTCCCGGGAGGCCTCGTCGAGGTCCACGAGGACGATCCGGCCCGGATGCTCCGACTGGGCCGAGCGCACCAGGCCCCACACGGCGGCCGCGTCGAGTTCGGCGTGGTCCCCGGTGACCACGGCGAGCCGGGTCCGCGCCAGGGCGGGCTCGGCGAGCCAGGCCTGGAGCACGGCGAGGGCCGCGCTGACCGGGACGCGGGGGTCGGCGGCCGCGCGCACGGCTTCGTACAGCAGCACATCAGGTGCGAGCGGACCCGCGGCGGTGGTGGTGACGTCCTCGCCGGTCGTGACGGTCACGCTGGCCGGCGGGCGCTCCACGGCGGGCAGCGCCAGTTCCTTCCAGTCGACGCGGAACAGCGCGTCGTGGGTCACCGCGCCGTCGGCTCCTTCCTGTTCTGCCTGTTCGGGGCAGAACGCCGCCCCGCGTACGGACGCGACGGTCATGACGGGCTGCCCCGTGGGGTCGGTCAGCCGCAGACCGGTGCCCTCCGGCGTGGTGTCGCCCGCTCGTACGTGGAGCGCGGTGGCGCCCGACGCCAGCAGGGTCACTCCGGTCCACACCGCCGGGACCGTGCCGTCGGCGATGACCGTACGGACGGCGGCTTCCAGCAGCGCGGGGTGTACGCCGTACCGGCCCGCGTCGCGGAGCGCGGCACCGTCCAGCGCGACCTCGGTCGCGGGTCCCGCCGCCGGGACCTCGACGGCACGGGTCGACAGCGTCCCGTGCGCGTGCCGGGTCCAGCGCGCGTCCAGGGGGGCGTCCCCGGCGCGGGAGTAGATCTCCACCGACCGCCGTCCCGCCCCGTCCGGCTCACCGAGGACGGCCTGGATGCCGCGGCTGCCCCGCCGCGGCAGCACCACGGGCGCGTCGACGGCGAGTTCGTCGAGTACGGGGGTGGCGGCCAGGTCGCCGAGCCGGACGGCCACTTCGACCAGGGCCGCGTTCGGCACCACGACCGCGTCCGACGCCAGGTGGTCCGCGAGCCAGGGCTGCGAGCGGAGCGACCACTTCGACGTGGCCATGAGACCGCTGGAGTCCGGCATGCCGACGACCGCGCCCAGCAGCGGATGGTCACCGGTGGTCTGCCCCAGCGAGGCCGCGTCGGTGGCCCGGTCGGCCGGCTCGAGCCAGTAGTGCTCGTGGTCGAAGGCGTACGTCGGCAGCTCCGCACGCGCGGCCCCTGCGGGCAGCACGGCGGCCCAGTCGACGGCCAGGCCCCGCACGAACAGCTCGGCCATCGAAGCCAGGAGCCGCCGCAGGCCACCCTCGTCACGGCGCAGCGACCCGGTCACCACCACATCGGCGTCGGCGGCGTCCACGGCCTCGGTGATCGGCTGCACGAGCACCGGGTGAGCACTCACCTCCAGGAACACCCCGTGGCCCTGGCCGAGCAGTTCGCGGACGGCCGGGCCGAACCGCACCTGTCCGCGCAGGTTGCGGTACCAGTACCGGCCGTCCAACACCCCGGCGTCCTCCACCCAACTGCCCGTGACGGTCGAGTAGAACGGCACCACCGGGGCCTTGGCCGTGACCCCGGCCAGGGCTTCGGCGAGGGTGTCGCCGATGTCCTCGACGTGACGGGTGTGCGAGGCGTAGTCCACGGCCACGCGCCGCACTCGTACGCCGTCACCGGAGAGCTCCCGCAGGGCCTCGTCCAAGGCCTCGGCGTCACCGGCGACCACGACGGAGGACGGCCCGTTGACAGCCGCGACCTCGACCCGATCCGACCAGGGCCCCAGACGCCCGGCCGCGTCCTCCTCGCTGAGGGCGACCGAGGCCATGCCCCCACGCCCGGCCAACCGCGCCGCGATCGCCTGACTCCGCAACGCCACCACCCGCGCCGCATCCTCAAGCGACAACGCACCCGCCACACAAGCCGCCGCGATCTCACCCTGCGA
>NZ_JOJM01000107.1 GCF_000720325.1 Streptomyces sp. NRRL B-1347 | reverse complement strand
GGTGGGACCAAGCCAGCAGCGGGCGGGCGTTCCGCAGGGGCGGGCCCGCCGGGTGGGGCGGGGCTTCGGCGGGGCGTGCCCGGGTGGGCAGGGGACCCGGGCCGGAGCCCCTTCAGCGAGCGGCAGCTACTTCGTGCAGGCCCGCTGCCCGGAGGCAAGCGTCGCGCAGGCCTTGGCCTGCGTACCCGACTTCACCGCCACCATGGGCGTGTACGCGTCCACGTCCGCGGCCGCGCCGACCGTCCCGCTCTGCCGCCCCGCCGCCCCCGCGTCCGAGCCCCTGATCTGCACCTTGTCCCCGGGCTTCGCCTGGGTGATCCGCGCCCACGCGGCCCCGCAGGTCTTGCTGTAGCGCACCTCGACGAGCGTCTTCGTACCGACGGTGACCCGCGCCGTGGTGCGGGCGAACTCGCCGCCGCAGCCCATGTTCTCGGGGTCCTTGCCCGCGCACGCGGCGCCGTTGCACTCGACCCCGGCGGGCAGGTCGGCCGTGGACGTCGTGGGGGTCGCGGACGGCTTGGCCTTGTCGCCGTCCTTGTCGCCCCTGCCGACCCCGGTGAGGAACGCCGCCGCTCCTATGACGACGAGCGCGCCGACGACGCCCGCGAGGAACATCGTCAGCTTCCGCTTGCGCCGCTGCCCGTCGGGCGACTTCCCGTCCGGGCCGACGGGGGCCGCGGTCACGCCCCGCGCCCCGCCGCCGTACGCCGTCGCGGCCGAGGCGTGCGCGGAGGCCGCCGCCGTGGGCGGTGTCGCCGAAGCCTCGTACGCGGACGGCGCGGAGGACGAGGCGGAGGACGAAGAAGTGGAGTACGGGGTGGAGGCGGGCGGAGCCGCCGACGGCGCCGTCCCGGGCCCCGCGCCCGCCCCGGCCTCGGCCGCCCCGGACCGCGCCGCCGCAGGGGTGCCGTACCGGGCGCTCTCCTGGCGCGGCGGCACCGTAGGGGACACCCCGGCGGGGCCCGCCACGCCGGTGACCGCGCCGACGCCGCCGCGGGCCTTGCCCGAGCCGCCCTTGCTCTTGGGCGGGTTGGGCGTGGCGACTTCGCCGAGGGCCGCGCGGGCCTGGGAGATGCGGATGGCCTGCATCGTCATGTCGTGCCGCATCTCGGAGCGGCTCCAGGCGCGCTCCGCGAGCTCCCACATGGTGACGAGGTGCACGGCGGGCGTGCCGGTGACTTCGGCGAGCGCGACGATCGCACCCTTGGGGGCGAGCAGCCGCCCGTTCAGATAGCGCTCCCACGACGTCTTGCTGTAGCCGGTGCGGTCCGCCACGGCGGCGATGCTGAGCCCGCTGCCGTCGACGAGTCTGCGCAGCTGGCCGGCGAACTCCCTGACCTGTGGGTCGAGGTCGTCCGGCAGCGCTTTCCAACGAGGCATCGCTCCCCCAATCCCCCCGTGCGTGCAAGTACCCCACGCATCGTGCTCACTGACTCAGTGCCCCGTACGAGCCCCCGAACGCTCCGGCTCTGGACTACCCAGAGAGATGCGCCAAGCCAGGATGACAGTTCCCGGATTGGGGGCGCACGGGAGCATTTGGGCCAGATGCTCCCCGTCGCACGCTCCGCGGCCGACGCACAGTGTCCCACCGACGTCCCACTTCACGATGCGGAACCCCAGGTCCCGCACTGGGACGTCCCAGAACCGTCCCGAATGCACTGGTTGACCCTTTTGCGGGGCCGCTCGGCGGCGAAGTATCGAACGCGGCACTTCCGTGCCGGAACCGGCCGGAACAGACCGGAACGGGCCGAACCAGAGCGAACCACGGGGGAATTCCATGCACCACACCACGACCACCGGCAGCCGAAGGCCCCGGCAGCCCCGACGGCTGCTCGCCGCCGTCGTCGCCACCGCGGCGGGCGCGGGGCTCGCACTCGCGGGCGCCGCCCCGCTCGCCACCGCGGCCACCGCCACCGCCGCCGCCCCGCGCGTCATCGACGGCAGCGGCTACGCGTACAACGACTGGGGCGAGGAGGGCACCCTGTCCATCGACAGCCACAGCACCGTGAGCGACGCCACCGCCCTGTGGCAGACGGTCCTGTACGCGGACGGCGCCAAGTGGCGCGACGACGACGGCGCGCTGCACACCTTCCGGAAGTCGGACATCACCGGGCGCTTCGAGGAGCGGACGGAGTCAGCGACGTACTGGTGGCAGCGGCACGAGGACCTGGAGGACGTCAACGGGGTCGTCGACAAGGAGACGTTCGGCGCCGCCGACAACTCCCTGTCCGGGCCCGAGCCGGACGGCAAGGTCCTCTACCTCGGCTACCGGCACGACGTCGCCTTCAAGCGCATCCGCGGCGAGTACTACGTGAAGGTCTCCGGCCAGTGGCGGAAGGCCGCGTACAAGTCGTTCGACTGATCCCGGCACCGGCCGCCCGACACCGGAGCTCCACTCCGAGGCCGGGCGGCCCCCGTCCGGCGCGGCCGTCAGCCGCGAGACGATCCACAGCAGGCCCAGGAGCAGCAGCACGACGACGGCCAGGGCGGAGCACGCCACCAGGCGCCAGGAGGGCGAAGGACGGGTCCCGTCCGCCGCCGGGGCCGCCGTCCGCTCCGGGCCCGGCGCCCGCTCCGGCCCCGGGGCGGGTGCCGCGCCGCCGCGCGGCCACGCCCGCACCGCGAGGTCCCGGGCCGCCAGCAGCCGGGCGGCGTCCGCGCCCGCGACCCGGCACAGGGCGACCACGGCCTGCGGGGGCGGGGGCTGCCGGGCGTTGAGGTACCGCTGCCAGGAGGACTTGCTGTATGAGGTCCGCTCGCCGAGCCCGACGAGGCTCAGTCCCGTGCGGTCCTTGAGCCGTCGCAGCAGCTCGACGAAGTCCCGCACCTCCGACGGCAGTTCCTCCGGCAGCGGCTGCCAGGCACTCGCGCGCGCACCCATCGTCCACCCCTCCTCGCGCGCCCTGGTTCCTCTCCATCCGGTTTGTCACGTGACGGGGGAACAGCCCTGTTTGGTTCCCGCTCCCGGAGCCTTCCGGGCCGGGTCGTCGCGCAGTCGTAGCGGGCCCCGCACACCGTTGCGGAATGGTCACTTCCGTGCCACAGGGAACCGGCCGCCCTTGAAGCGAAGATGGCGCGTCCATGACGCTGAAGACACACGGTGAGCGCGCATCCCGCTCCCGGACGTACGGCGGCGCCCGTCCTCCCACGGGGGAGAGGACGGGCGCCGTCCCTTTGCCCGGACCCGCACTCGGGCCTTCTTCCGCCAGGCTCCGACCTGGCCCTTCGCGGCGTGCTCAGCCGGAGAAGCAGGTCTCCTTCCCGGCCTCAGCGAACGTCACGCACACCTTCGCGGCGGCCGGGTCCGCGCCCTTGAGCGCCGTCATCGGCGTGGCCAGGTACCGGCGGGTGTCCCCGGCCTCGTCCGCCCGCAGCTCCTTCGCCCGCGCGCCCGGCAGCGAGACCACCACGCGGTCGCCGGGCAGCAGGCCCGTCGCCCGCGCCCACACCGCGTTGCACGCCTTGCCGACGCGCAGCTCGACCCGGCGCTCCGGGGCGAAGGAGCGGGTGGCGAGCGACACCACCTGCCCCGGGCCGCCGCAGCCCATCCGCTGCGGCTGCCGGCCCTCGCACGCCGCGCCCACGCAGCGCGGCTCGTACGGTCCCGGCGCGGGCTCGCTCGCCACGTGGCCGCCCCGGTCGTCGGCGCGCGTGACGGTGAGCCCGGCCGTCACGCCGCCCGCGACCACCGCGACGGCGGCGATCCCGACGGCGAGCGCGGACCAGCGGCGCCGCGCGCCCCGGGCCGCCGCCCGAGCGGACCCCGCCGGTCCGACGAGCGTGCCGAGGTCGTCCGCCGCCCGGTCGCCGACGGGCCGGTCCGCTGCCCCGGCGTCGTACCCCCGCGCCGACCGCCCGCTCCACGCCGCGTCCGCGAGGTCCCAGAGCGCGAGGAGACGGCCCGGCGGTTCCTCGGCGAGCGCGCACAGCGCGACGACGGCCCTGCGCGGCACGGGCTTCTTGCCGTTGAGGTACCGCTCCCAGGACGACTTGCTGTACGCGGTCCTGCGGCCGAGGGCCTCCAGGCTCAGGCCCGTGCGCTCCCGCAGCTCCCGCAGGGCCTCGACCAGCGGCAGGCACGCGGGCGGCGGCGCTGACGGCCCGCCCCGGCCGTCCCGTTCCGCGCGCTCCCTCATTTGCGCAGCGCTCCCCAGGTGTCCGGGCCGACGATGCCGTCGGCCACCAGGTCCCGCGCGCGCTGGAAGCTCTTGACGGACGCCTTCGTGCCGTCGCCGTACGCCCCGTCGACCTTCCCGGCACCGAAGCCGTGCGCCTTGAGGAGGCACTGCGCCTCGACGACCTCCCAGCCGCTGCTCCCCCGGTCGAGGATCGCGGTGGCCGTCGTCGCGTACCCGGCGTACCGGACGCCGTCGGCGCGGCCTTCCTCGCACGGATACGTCCGCTCCTTCGCGTACGAGAACACGCCGCGGCCTTCGTCGCCCTCGTCCCCGGAGATCGCCTGCCCGGTGAGCAGGCCGCCCGCGAACGCCGCGGCCACCGCGAGCGCCAGGGCGGCGAGCGCGGGGCGCAGCCGCACGGCGCGGGCCGCGGGCGGCGCCTCCGCGGGCGGCCCCGGCGGCTCGCTCGCACGTGTCACCGGCCCGGACGCGGCCTCGGGAGCGGCGGCTTCGACCGCGCCGCCGTCCGGCTCCGCGCGCCCGTCCGCCGCCCGCGCCACCTCGTGCAGCACGAGAAGGCGGGTCGGATCCGCGCCGCAGACCTGCGCCAGCTCCTCCACCGCCGCGCGCGGCACGGGCTTCTTGCCGTTCAGATACCGCTCCCACGAGGAGCCGCTGTACGAGGTCTTGGCGCCGAGCGACGCCAGGCTGAGCCCACTGTGGTCCTTCATCCGCCGTAACTGGACGAGGAGCTGACGCTCCTGCTCCCCCAGCTGCGCGGGCAGCTCTTTCCAACGCGGCATGTCTCCCCCGGACGCGTCACAAGGTCTCCCGGGCGTATCGCCCCCTGAGACCCAAAAGATGGCGGATGCACCAATTCCGGTTCCCCGGTGGTCATTTCACGCGTCCGAACCGGCCACTTCCACCGCGTCCCACGTCCCTCGCCCGCGCCCCCGGCTCCTGGTCCACCGCAGGTCAGCGGGTGGGACATCCCAGGGAAACCCACCGGGACCAGCCGCTCTGGCTGTTGACCGATTCCGCTCGGCACAGTCGAGAACGCCGCATCTCGCGGCACCACTTCCACGGGGGAGAACACCCATGACCAGCACCACACGCATGCCTTCCGACACCGCGGACACCGGCTGGGGCCCCAGGGCCCGGGTCCGGGTCCGGGCCGCCGCCGTGGGTCTCGCCGCGGCCGCCCTCCTGGGCGGCGGCCTCGCCCTCGGCCCGGCCGCGGCCGCCGCGCCGCCCGACCGGGACCGGGTCGCGGCCCTGTCCGAGGCCGCGCCGCAGGGCACGGCGCCCGCCTGCGTCGAGCGGTCCGTCAACGGGCGCTCCGCCACCGCCACCAACAACTGCGGCCGCGTCATGCGCGTGAAGATCGTCGTCAAGCACGGCCCCGACTCGCGCTGCACCTCGCTCAAGCACCGCGCCTGGGCGCGCCACAGCTGGCCCTTCGGCTCCTACGACAAGACCGTGACCTGCTGACCGCCCCGCCCGAGCCGCGGTCCGCCCTCCCGGGGGAGGGGGCGGGCCGCTCCGCGCGCGTCAGAGGCCCTGGTCGCCCGGTGTGACCAGGCCCGATTCGTACGCCATCACCACGGCCTGGGCCCGGGTGTCGATGTCCAGCTTGTTCATCGTGCGGTTCAGATGCGTCTTGACGGTCGCCTCGCTGATGTAGAGGCGGTCGGCTATCTCCGCGTTCGACAGGCCGCGCGCTATCAGCTTGAGGACCTCCAGCTCCCGGCCCGTCAGGGACTCCAGGCCCGGCGGCGACTCGGAGCCCGCGAGCGGGGTGCTCCCGGACCGCTGCGCGAACGCCTCCACCAGGCGGCGCGTGACGCTCGGCGCGAACAGCGCGTCGCCGCTGCCGACCGCCGCCACCGCCGCCAGCAGCCGCTCCGGGCCCGAGTCCTTGAGCAGGAACCCGGCCGCGCCCGCGCGCAGCGCCCCGTACACGTACTCGTCGAGGTCGAAGGTGGTCAGGACCAGGACGCGCGGCGCCGGTTCGGGCGCCGCGGCCAGGATGCGCTCGGTGGCCGTGATGCCGTTCATGCCGGGCATGCGGATGTCCATGAGGATCACGTCGGGACGGGTCTCCGCGGCCAGCTCCACCGCCTCCGCGCCGTCGCCCGCCTCCCCGACGACCTCGACGCCGGGCGCGGCCCGCAGCACACCGACGAGCCCGGCGCGGATGAGGAACTGGTCGTCCACGACAAGCACCTTGATGTGTGGGGTCATTCGGTGGCGTCGTCTCCCGGCGGTGCGGCCCGCGCGGACGTGGGCAGAGTAAGCCTGACGGCGAACCCCCCGGTGCTGCGCGGCCCTATGCTGATCGTTCCGCCGTAGAGCTTGGCCCGCTCACGCATACCAATCAAGCCATGTCCCCGCCCTCGTTCCACTCTGTCCTGAATCACCCCCTCCCCGTCGTCGGTGACCGACACCTCGATGTGGTCGCGGTGATAGTGCAGCTCAACGACGGCGCTCGCCTGCCGCGCGTGCTTCAGGACGTTCGTGAGCGCCTCCTGCACCACCCGGTACGCGCACAGTTCCACGCCGGACGCGATCGGCCGGGGCGTCCCGACGACCCGGAACTCGACGGGCACGCCGCCCGCCCTGACCCGGTCCGTCATCTCCCCGATGCGGGCGAGCCCCGGCATCGGCGCGTCCGGCACCTCCCCGCCGTCCTCCTGCGCGCGCAGCACCCGCAGCATGCGCCGCATCTCCTCCAGGGCCTCGGCGCTGGTGCCGGAGATCGTGCCGAGCGCGGCGCGCGCGGTCTTCGCGTCGGAGTCGAAGACGAACTTCGCGAGGCCCGCCTGCACGGAGATCACCGACATGTGGTGGGCCACCACGTCGTGCAGCTCCCGCGCTATGCGGCCGCGCTCCTCCACCACCGCGTGCCGTGCCTTCTCCTGGTGCTCGGCGCGCGTCCTGCGGGCCAGCTCCTGGGAGCGGCGCGCCAGATAGCCCATGCGCCACACCATGGCGTTGAAGCAGATGCACTGGGCCACGACGGAGGGGATGAAGGAGTCGTCGAGGGTGAGCAGACTGCCGAAGGCCCAGAGGGCGGCGAGCAGGACCGCGAGCACGGCGGAGACGCGCGTCGGGCGCAGCAGCGAGACCGTGTAGAGGCACAGCAGCGGTCCGAAGGAGGTCACCACGGGCCAGTAGCCCGCGAGGATGTAGACGACCCAGACGCTGTACGTCACCAGGCACACGGTGATCGGCGCCTTGGAGCGGGCGAGCGTAGGCAGGATGACGAGCAGTCCGAGCCCGTAGCCCTGCGTGTCGAGCGGCTGCCAGCCGATGCCGTTCGCGCTCGGTCCGATCAGCACCAGTGCTGCCACCTGCCCGAGGGCGAGCAGGACGTCGGTGGTGAACGGGCGGAGTCGCATCGCCGCAGCGTAACGCGCGTCTCGCGCGGCCACGTCAACCCGTCGCCGTACCGCAGGAGTTGTAGCTGACGGGCAGCTGCGCCCTACGGCGTACCCGAACGTCAACCTGCAACAGGACGACGCGGACCCCCCGCCACCCGTAGTTTCTTGCCTCAGCACCACCGCCCGAGTCGCCCAGACGACCGGCGCGCACGGGGGAAGGGGGCGCGGACCCGCTGACGGGGGATCGAAGGGGAGGCAGGTCCGCGCCCCACGAAACACCGGAACGGCCGCAGCACCAAGGCGGCACCACGAGACCACTGAGGTCGAGGCTTCGTGCGCGGGGGCGCGCACGGGGGAACGGGCCCTCGACCGCGAGCACCACCCTGCCCCACCGCCGACGGCCCGTACTCTCCTGGCGAGTACGGGCCGTCGGTCTGTCAGTCCCCGGCTAGCTGCTGATCGTGAAGTGCAGCGTGTCGTCGAGGAACGGGATCTCCAGCCACGGGTCGGGCTGCGCCATCATCGACAGCAGCACGATGGCGAGACCGAGGATCCCGTACGTCACCATGTCGGTGAACCGCGAGCGCACCGCCAGCATGCCGACGCCCGGCAGCGTCCAGCGCAGTACGGCGCCCGCGAGCAGCCCGAGCCCGACCAGTATCGTCCCCACCCGGAAGACGTCGAACGCCGTCAGGAGCAGCCCGAAGGCGACCACCGACACGACGACGAGCAGCGGCCACTGCCGCGCGGGCGCGGGCGCGTCCCCCGGCGCGGCGCGGCCGCCGCCCTCGGGCCGCGCGGTGTCCCGTGTGAACAGCGGGAAGCGCCGCGACGTCTTGCGCGGCACCCCGTCGGGTCCCGGCGCGCTCACGGCGCCCTTGGCGGTGGGCTGCTCCGACCGCTCCGGCTCGGCCCCGGCCTCCGGCCGCTCGGTCCCGTCCTTGGCGTCAGCACTCATGGCGGCCACTCCCGGCTCAGCCCGCGGCACCGCGCTCGGCGGCCTCGACCACGTTCACCAGGAGCTGGGCGCGCGTCATCGGGCCCACGCCGCCCGGGTTGGGCGACAGCCAGCCCGCGACCTCGGCCACGCCGGGGTGCACATCGCCGACGATCTTCCCGCTCTCGTCCCGGGACACGCCGACGTCCAGCACGGCGGCGCCGGGCTTCACGTCCTCCGGCTTGACGAGGTGCGGCACGCCCGCCGCGGCCACGATGATGTCGGCCCGGCGCAGGTGCGAGGCGAGGTCACGGGTGCCGGTGTGGCACTGCGTCACCGTCGCGTTCTCCGACTTGCGGGTCAGGAGCAGCGGCATGGGCCGGCCGATGGTGACGCCGCGGCCGACGACCACGACCTCCGCGCCCTTGATCTCGACGTCGTGCTGCCGAAGGAGCCGGATGATCCCGTACGGCGTGCAGGGCAGCGGCGCGGGCTCGTTCAGGACGAGCCGGCCCAGGTTCGTGGGGTGCAGGCCGTCCGCGTCCTTGGCCGGGTCCATCAGCTCCAGGACGCGGTTCTCGTCGATGCCCTTGGGCAGCGGCAGCTGCACGATGTAGCCGGTGCAGGCCGGGTCCTCGTTCAGCTCCCGCACCACGGCCTCGATCTCCTCCTGCGAGGCGGTCGCGGGCAGTTCGCGCTGGATGGAGGCGATGCCGACCTGCGCGCAGTCGCGGTGCTTGCCCGCGACGTACTTCTGGCTGCCGGGGTCGTCGCCGACGAGGACGGTGCCGAGTCCGGGCGTGACGCCCTTTTCCTTCAGGGCCGCCACGCGGACGGCCAGTTCGGACTTGATCGCTGCTGCGGTGGCCTTGCCATCGAGAATCTGGGCGGTCATGCTCCCATCCTCCCGGATGACCACGCCCGCGTACCAATCCGGGCCACTCGCGCGACGCCGAGTTCGCAGTGCGATTGCACTCGCACAACACCGGGAAGACGCGGCTGGACAAACAAGCGGGCGCTAAAGAACGATAAGCACCACAGTGCCGCGGCCGGTGTCGGGGGGACCGACGCATCTGTGAACGTTCCTCCGTGCGTGCCGTGACGTCCCCGCACTCCCCCACTCCGACCGGAGGAACAGCCCAGCATGAGCACGCCGCCGCCCAACCCCTACGGCCAGCCGCAGCAGCCCAAGGCCGGATACGGCCCCGGATACGGCTACCCGCAGCAGGCCCCCCAGGGCGTCCCGCCGCAGCAGGGCGGCTACCCCGGGCAGAACTACGCCCCGTACCCGCAGCCCCAGGCCGGCCAGGCGCCCTACGGCGCGTACCCGCAGCAGGCGGGGTACGGCATGGGGCACGACGGCCGCCCGGAGCTCGCACACTGGGGCCTGCGCGTGGGCGCGACCCTGCTGGACGGGCTGATCACGGTCGTGCCGCTCTATCTGGTCGTGGGGCTCACCGTCGGCATCGGCGGCGAGGACATGACCGCGGCCGCCTCCATCGTCTCGGTGCTCGCCCTCGCCTATACGATCTTCATGGGCTTCTACCAGATCCACCTGGAGGGCAAGACCGGCCAGACGATCGGCAAGAGGATCGTCGGCATCCGCGTCCTGCGCGAGGCCGACGGCCGCTTCCTCGGCTTCGGCATGGCCTTCGTCCGCAAGCTCGCGCACTTCCTCGACAGCATCGCCTGCTACATCGGCTACCTGTGGCCGCTGTGGGACGACAAGAAGCAGTGCTTCGCCGACAAGGTGTGCAGCACGGTCGTCATCAAGGGCTGACCGGCGGACACGTGAACGGCGCGGGCGCCGCACCCCTGCGAGGGGTGCGGCGCCCGCGCCGTTCGTCAGCCGGGATCCGGCCGAGGCCCGGCCGGATCCCGGCCGGGGCTCAGGGGAAGACCGGGGCTCAGTGGAAGAAGTGCCGCGTGCCCGTGAAGTACATCGTCACGCCGGCCTTCTTCGCCGCCTCGACCACCAGCTCGTCGCGGACCGAACCGCCCGGCTGGACCACGGCCTTGACGCCCGCGGCGGTCAGGACCTCCAGGCCGTCGGGGAAGGGGAAGAAGGCGTCGGACGCGGCGTACGCGCCGCGGGCGCGCTCCTCGCCCGCGCGCTCGACCGCGAGCTTCGCCGAGTCGACGCGGTTGACCTGGCCCATGCCGACGCCGACGGAGGCGCCGTCCTTGGCGAGCAGGATCGCGTTGGACTTCACCGCGCGGCAGGCGCGCCAGGCGAAGGCGAGCTCGGCCAGCTCGCCCGGGGACAGCGGGTCGCCGGTCGCGAGGGTCCAGCTGCCCGGGTGGTCGCCGTCGGCCTGGAGCCGGTCGGTGACCTGGAGCAGCGCGCCGCCGTCGATCGGCTTGACCTCGACGGGCGCGGCGGGCGCCTGCGGGGCGCGCAGGACGCGGATGTTCTTCTTCTTGGTGAGGGCTTCCAGGGCGCCGTCCTCGTAGTCGGGCGCCACGATGACCTCGGTGAAGATCTCGGCGACCTGCTCCGCCATCTCCTTGGTCACCGGTCGGTTGACGGCGATGACGCCGCCGAACGCGGACAGCGGGTCGCAGGCGTGCGCCTTGCGGTGCGCCTCGGCGACGTTGCCGCCGATCGCGATGCCGCACGGGTTGGCGTGCTTGATGATCGCCACGCACGGGTCGTCGTGGTCGTACGCGGCACGGCGCGCGGCGTCCGTGTCCGTGTAGTTGTTGTACGACATCTCCTTGCCGTGCAGCTGCTCGGCCTCGGCGAGACCGCCGCGGCCGTCGGTGTAGAGGGCGGCGCGCTGGTGCGGGTTCTCGCCGTAGCGCAGCTGGTTCTTCAGGTCGAAGGCGGCGCCGACGAAGGCCGGGAAGCGCTCGTCGGCGCCCTCCTCGGTCTCCAGGAACCAGTTGGCGACCGCGACGTCGTACGCGGCGGTGTGCTGGAACGCCTCGGCGGCGAGCGCGCGCCGCGCCGCGAAGTCGAAGCCGCCCGCGCGGACCGCGGAGAGCAGGTCCCCGTACTGGGAGGGGCTCGTGACCACGGCGACCGACGGGTGGTTCTTGGCGGCGGCGCGGACCATCGAGGGGCCGCCGATGTCGATCTGCTCGACGCACTCGTCGACGCTCGCGCCGGAGGCGACGGTCTCGCGGAACGGGTAGAGGTTCACCACGACCAGGCCGAACGGCTCCACGCCGAGCTCCTGGAGCTGCTTGCGGTGCGCCTCCAGGCGCAGGTCGGCGAGGATGCCCGCGTGCACGCGCGGGTGCAGCGTCTTGACCCGGCCGTCCAGGCACTCGGGGAAGCCCGTCAGCTCCTCGACCTTGGTGACGGGGACGCCCGCGGCGGCGATCCGCGCGGCGGTCGACCCGGTCGACACCAGCTCGACGCCGGCCTCGTGCAGGCCGCGGGCGAGGCCCTCCAGGCCGGTCTTGTCGTACACGCTGATCAGCGCGCGGCGGATGGGCCGCTGATCGGCACCGGTGTTGCTCTGGGGTGTCTGGGGCGTCGTACCTTCGGCGGTCACGGGATAACTACCTTTCGTCCCTCGATGCTGTACCCGTCGCGGGCGAGGCGACCCACGACGTCGACGAGCAGGCTTCGCTCGACTTCCTTGATGCGCTCGTGCAGAGCGCTCTCGTCGTCCTCGTCCCTGACCTCCACCACGCCCTGCGCGATGATCGGGCCGGTGTCGACGCCGTCGTCGACGAAGTGGACGGTGCAGCCGGTGACCTTGGCGCCGTACGCGAGCGCGTCGCGGACGCCGTGGGCCCCCGGAAAACTGGGCAGCAGCGCGGGGTGCGTATTGACGGTGCGCCCGCCGAACCGCGCGAGGAACTCCTTGCCGACGATCTTCATGAATCCGGCCGAGATCACCAGGTCCGGCTCGTGGGCCGCGGTGGCCTCGGCGAGCGCGGCGTCCCAGGCGTCCCGGGTCCCGTGGTCCTTCACCCGGCACACGAACGTCGGCAGGCCCGCGCGCTCGGCGCGCTCCAGACCCGCGATCCCGGTGCGGTCGGCGCCGACGGCCACGATCTCGGCGCCGTAGGCGTCGGGGCCGTGCTCCGCGATGGCGTCGAGCAGTGCCTGCAGATTCGTACCTGATCCGGAGACCAGCACGACGAGGCGCTTGGCCTTGGCCACGACGGGGCCCTTTCTCGGGAGTGCTCTTTGTACGGTCGTACGAAGGCTTCGCATCTCCCGATACGGGGAACTCTACGAAGCGGCCGACCGTCAGCAACGATACCGGCACACCCGGCGGCCCCTCACGGGACGGGGGCGCGGCCGGAAGGTAGCGTCTGTGGGGGCAGCCGCCCGAACGCCGAGTTGCCAAGCTCCACCACCGAGTTGCCCGGCTCCGCACAGCCGGGCCGCAGAGCACCGCCAGCGCTCTGTGCCAGAGCTCTATACAAGGGGAAGACGCACACCTGATGCCGGACCGCAGCCTCCGCCTCACGCCAACCCTCGCGTCCGCGTACGGACCGACGCACGACGGGCGCCACGGCTCGACACCCGGCCCGGGTGCGGTGCTGCTCCGGGAGGGGCGGCCCGGCCCCTCGTCCCCGGCCCCGGAGGACCAGCGGGACGGCGGCGGCTCCGGCGGCGGCCAGGGCTCCGCGCCGGACGACAACCCGTTCGCACCGCCGCCCGAGGGCACCCCCGAGCAGCCGTGGCGCCCGCGGCACCCGAACGGCTCGGGCTCCGGCTCCGGCCCCGACGACCAGGGCTCCGGCGGCCGGGGCGACTCGCCCTGGGGCAGCCAGTGGAGCGACCAGCAGCCCGGCCGCTCCTCCGGCGGCTTCGGCGACCGGCCGCGCGGCCAGGGCCAGGACGGCCCCGGCGGCCAGAACGGCCAGGGCGGGGGC
Source organism: Streptomyces sp. NRRL B-1347 (assembly GCF_000720325.1). Taxonomy (GTDB): domain Bacteria; phylum Actinomycetota; class Actinomycetes; order Streptomycetales; family Streptomycetaceae; genus Streptomyces. The sequence continues at coordinate 827 of NZ_JOJM01000107.1, read as the reverse complement.
CTGCGCTGGGACCCCACCGACCCCGCCCAGCGCCGCGCGCGCTACGCGCTGCTCTCCGGCATGTGGGCCTTCTTCTTCGCCCTCTTCGGCTGGGACTACGTGGCGCTGCTGCTCGGCGCGCTCGGCGCGTACTGGGCCATCAGCGCGCTGCGGGCCAAGCCGCGGCGCCCCGACCCGACCGCCGCGGCCGCGCCGGAGCCGGCCGCCCGCGGGTCGCGGCCCCAGACCACGGCGGCCATCAGCGGCCTGGTGACGGCCTCGCTCGCGCTGGTCATGGTGCTTGCGACGTTCGGGGCGCAGCTCATCTACCGGGACTACTACACCTGCCGCGACGACGCGCTGACGGGGGCCTCGCAGCAGGCCTGCGAAGACCTCCTCCCGAAGCAACTCCGCCCCCTCCTCACCGACCGCGACTAGACCGGGCCCGGCGCTGGGCCCAGTTGCCGAGCAACCGTTCGACTCAGGCTCCGGTCCCGGTTCCGCTTCCCCCCGGAGGCCCCTCCTCCCGCTTCGGCAGGAAGTCGTACGGCTCGTAGGCGGGCGGCGGCGGAACCGGGGGCTCCTCCTCCGGGTGGTCAAGGGGCTCGAACGGCTCGAAGAGTTCGTAGAGGCCGGAGGGCTCGGAGTCCTCGGGAGGCACCGCGGGCTCAGGGACGGAGGCCTCGGGCAGGGCGGCGCCCCGGCGCGGCCGGGGCCACAAGCGGAGGCGCCCCGCCCATGAGCCCCGCCCGCCCCGCGGCACCCGCACCCGTACCCGCCAAGCCCGCACCCCCAGCGCGACAGGCACCCCCAGACCCCCCACCCAGGCGACGGCCGCAACCCCCGTG
>NZ_JOJM01000106.1 GCF_000720325.1 Streptomyces sp. NRRL B-1347 | reverse complement strand
AGGTTCTGCTTGGAGGGGCTGCGCTGGCCGGCCAGCCAGGCCTTCAGGGTGCGGTCGGTGACGGTGAGGCCGGCCGCACGGGCCGCTTCACGGGCGTGGGGGGTGCGGGTGAGGTAGTGCAGACGGGCCATCAGGCCACGGCGCGCGGTAATGGGCGTGGCGATGAATCCAGCGAGCCGGTCGAGCTGCCGGGCAACAGCCTCGTGGCCCTTGACGCCATGGGCACCGTACTTACCGAACTCCATCGTCCTTTCCGGCACTTTCCCCTCCTCCCATCACCATAATCGCTTGGTTACACACTACCGCAATTCCCGCTACTCTGCAGTGAGTTGACGGCCATTTCACAGGCTTTTCATCGCCGGAATTTCGAGGTGGTGGTTGGGGTGTGTGTTCGACTGCTCGCTCGGGCGAGGAGGGATGTCCCGCATCCGGCAGACAGCGCCAGGCGTGGCGGTCTAGGTTGTCACAGAAGGAAGTTGGTTGGGTGTTCGGCTGATCCGCGGGCACCCCTGCAGAGCATCTCCGGGAGCTGATCGTGAAGGTGGATGCGGCCGTCCGGTCGGAGGCCGAGCTCGCGGCGTTCTACGACCACCAGGACGACGCCGTCGCCGCCATCATGCGGATCTACACCCCCTCCCCCAGGGCGCGGCGTCCGCGGTTCCGGGCCCAGCTGCACATGGCGCCCGGGCTGGGCAAGACGTGGGTGGCCGCGCGGATCGCGGGCCTGGTCGCGGCGCGGGGGTCGTTGCTGATGGTGGTGCCCACACGGGCGCTGCTCGAGCAGACCTACCGGGTGCTGCGCGCGGCCGGACGCGGCGGGCCGGTGATCGCGGTGTACGCGCCGCGGGACGCCGCGCTGGCCGGTGAGCCGGGGGTGCGGGTGACGACGGACCCGCGGGTGGTGGCGTGGCACGCGAACACCTTCGCCGCCCAGGGCGGCCGGTTCACGGTGCTGGCGACGTACGCGAGCGTGGAGAACTCACTGATTGCCGGGCACCGGCTGAGTGTGGAGCGGGACGGGGCGCGGCCGCTGCCGGAATGGGACCTGCTGGTGTGCGACGAGTCCCACCACACCGAGACCTCGCAGGTGTGGGGGCGGATCAACGAGCAGCACCTCGTGCCCGCGTGGCACCGGTTGTCGATGACGGCGACACCGCGGCTGCTGGGGGCGGTGCACTGGGATGAGCAGGGGCGGCTTCGGGCGAGTGATCCGGTGGTGCGGCTCTCAGAGCGCAAGCACGGCCCCGTCGCCTACCGGTTGGGGCTGCGGGAGGCGCAGCGGCGGGGGAAGCTCGCGCACAGTCCGGTGGTGGCGGCCGAGGTCGACGAGGCGCGCCTGCGCGAGCTCGTCGCGGCGCGGGGACGGGCTGACGCGGGAGTGCGGGCGGAGCTCCTCACGGCCTCTCTGGGGGCGGTGCTGCGGGCGGGGGGCCGGGTGGGGTGCCGGCGGCTGCTGACCTACCACTCCACCGTGGCTGGAGCACGCGCGGCCGCGGCCTCACTGCCCCAGCTCGCGCGGGTCCTGCATGGGCAGGGGACGTCGGCGCCGCGGCGAGTGTGGGCGGTGGCCCTGCATGAGGGCACCCCGGCCAGGGAGCGGCAGCGGGCCTTGGCGGCGCTGGCGGCGGGCACAGATCTCCGGGGGCGGCCGGTGGATCTGGCGGTCGTGTGTTCCGTGCGGCTGCTGAGTGAAGGCGTGGATGTCCCGGCCGTCGACGCCGTCGCCCTCGTGGACCCGCGCGCGGCGCAGGGCGACCTCCTGCAGATCGCCGGACGCGCCGTGCGCTACGACTGGGAGAACCCGGAGAAGGTGGCGTCGATCATCGTGCCCGTGCTCCACCTCGCCCAGGCTGCCGACGACACACTCGTCGGACCCGACTGGGCCCCGGTCATCAACATGCTGCGCGCGCTGGAGTCCTACGAACCCGACCACACCGACCGTGAGGACGAGGAACCGGAGGGGCCGCAGGAAGCCGTACGGCGGCTGGAGCGTGCCGGGCGCAGCAGCAGCCGCGGCCCCCACCGCGTGCAGCCGGCCACGGAGGCGCGTGAGCGGGCCGAGGAACGCGCGCGCGAGCTCCAGCAGATGCTGACCCTCACCCGGCAGCGCTCAGCGGCCGTGGTCGCGGACTGGCTGAAGATCACCGTGCTGTCCGACCCCGTCACCGCCGACACCGAACGCCTCATGCGCGCGGTGCGCGCCTACCACCAGCGCAACGGGCATCTACGTGTGCCCGTGGACTGGCAGGAAACCCTCCCCCTCGACTACACCCGCATCCCTCTGCTCAAGAAGCCCGAGCACGAGGTCGTGGAAAGCCAGGAGCAGAAGCTCTCGGTGAGGCGAGAGCTGTCGGAGGGTCTCGAGCACGGCTACAGCCCGGGACTGGCTCGGCGGCAGGGGCAGGAGCTCGCAGAGGGGCCCGTCCCCGCCCAAAGGCAGGAGCAGGCAACAAGGCAGCCGGAACGCCGGGAACAGGACCAGGGGCTCGCAGAGGCGCGGTTCCAAGGGCAGGGGCTCGCGGAGGGGCAGGCGCAGGGCCGAGCACAGGATCAGGAGCCCGCAGTGGGGCCGGGGGGCGTGGTGGTCCGGCTCGGCTGGGAGCTCGAGCGGGCACGCAGGCAGTGGCGCCGCGACCGCGACGACCTGCGTGGCCTGGTCGCCGAGCTCGGCCCAGAGGAAGGGCTGGAGGCCTGGCGCGCGCGGCCGCGGCGGGTGCCTGGGGACCTGGCAGCCCTGCTCGGCGAGTACCAGTTCGTGTGGGAACCCCGGGCCTCCGCCCGGCAGCTCCTGGTCGAGGCAGCGCGGGAGTACGCGGACCGGTACGGGCACCTCCTGCCCGGGGTGGAGGAGACCATCAGCGTCGATGGGCAGGAGGTCCGCATCGGGAGACTGCTGAGCGAATGCCGCAGACCCTCCTGGGGCGCCCGGGACGAGGAGCAGGACGTTGCCCGCGTGCTGGAGAAGCTCGGCGTGTGGCGGGTACGGAACGGTGCGCCCTGGAATGCGGGCTGGGAACGCAAGCTCGTCCTGCTGGAGGCCTTCTACAAAGAGGGCGGGCGCCGCGGTGAACTCCTCACTGGGGAGCGCGTGTTCCGCGGGGACGACCTCGGCAAATGGCTGTGCGACCAACACCGCAGGTGGCCCCAGCTGCGGGACGAGCAGCGCGCGGTGCTCCTGGAGCTGCGGATGGGGCCAGCCACGGGCGACAGGCGGGTCAAGACTGCGGGCGCGGCGCGTGTGCCGCGCTCGCGTGCCGAGCGGCTGATGGAGATCGTCACCGCCGCACGCCAGCACCTCGAGGAGATCGGCCCCCTGGTCGGCGAGGACGGACGGCACTGTGTTCACGACACCTACCGGCCGCGCGTTAACGGCATCGAGGTACAGCTGCGGCGACGCCTCAACGCAGTGCGCTCCCGCTTCCATACCTACCCACCCGAGCACCAGGCGCTGTTCACCGGCCTCGACCTCCCCTGGGCGACAGCTGCGGGCGGCAGTGGGGAGCAGCCGAGCGGCCCGGTACAGACACAAACCCCGGACGAAACAGGGGCACGATAGGGCCGTGAACAGGGATACCAGCGCCGAAGCCCGCGTCGAAGCTGGCTGGCAGGCAGTGCATGACGACGGACGCGTGCGAGTCGAGCTTCCCATAGCAGCCGAAACGATCTCCGATACATGCGGGCTGACCTGCGAAGTCCCACTCCTTTAGAGATCCATCCCACTGCTGACCAGCCACTGCCACGACAACAGCCACTCACAGCCCCCGTCAGGCAGCGTGGAACTCGTGGGCCTGCCTCCGCGCCACTCCACCCACTGCGGGTCGTCTCGGGTTCGGCGACGCCGACGCCCTTGAGGAACACGATCAGGTCGTGGTCGCTGTAGGCGGTCCCGAGGATCTCGTCCCGACCGCCGCTGTGCACGGTGCCCCCTCCGGCCGCCCGAGCTGGAGGACCGAGTTGGCGAGGCTCTTGCCCAGCTGCTCGCTGTCGGCCGCGATGGCCCGAAGCTCTGCGGCGGTCGTGGCCTTGTCGTTGGCGGCCAGCAGCTCCAGGACGTCCGTGGTCTGCTCGATCAAGACCTGGACCAGTTAGCCCGCTGGTCAGGCTCTGGCGACCGGCGCGACTTTGGTGCGCCGATTCGCGCCGACTTCTCCCCACGCGCCTCAACACGCTGTCAGGATGTTATTAAGGGCCTGGGTGTGTGCCGATCCAGAGGAGCGTGATGGTCGGATCCGCAGGAGTACGTCGGGCCACTCGCTGGCAGGATTCGGTGCGGCTGCTGTTGCTGATCGACGCCGCCGCAAAGCCGACAGCCGAAGGTGAGTCGGTGCCGCCATCGACCGTCGGGGTGGTTCACACCCAGGTGCGGCTGCAGAAGCTCGACTTCTGGGTCCGCAATCCGGACTACCTGGCCTACGAGCTGATGAACGAGTACGTGGCCGCTCCGGATGTTCCTCGGCTACTGGAGCTTGCCGCGGAGATTCTGGAGTCGGAGGAACCGGATCTGCGGCGCTTCCCAATGCTGCGTTACAAGTACGGCGCCTTCGAGGAGCTTGATGACGCTCTGGCCCCGCTGGTGGAACGGGGGCTGCTACGCAAGACGCAAGTCCTCGGGCGTGAGCGCGTGGTGGAGCACATCTACTTCCTACTGGAGCGGGGCCGACAGGTGGCACAGTCGATGGTCACCGAGGCGCCCGCGCTGGCCTGGTACGTCGAGCGCACCCGCCTGGTCGTGGACCTGGTCGACGGTCTCGGTGGCACGCAGCTAAAGGACCGGCAGTACCTGCTGCAGGACTACGCTGACACCCCTTGGCGCCAGCACATCGGCCCCATCACCGAGCAGGCCCGCGAGCGGCTGCGCGAACTTCAAGCGGCGCTTGACCCGGGAGCCACGGGAGACACTGACCAGGAGGCTTCATGACCGCGCCCGGCACGGCCCGCTCCAACACGGCGGACCTGACCGTCGCCCCGAGCGCCAGCGAGATCCTGGGGGAGGTCGCGGAGAAGCTCGGGCTGACGCCGGTGCAGGTCGAGCGGACGCTGGCCGAGGCGAACATCACCCTGAAGAGCCCGACTGCCGCCGACCGGCGACTGCGCATCATCCGGCTGCGCGCCAGCGGCACGAAGCACTCGGGCGACGACTTCACCGTGGAGCAGTCCTTCACTCCGGGTGTGTGGGCGATCGTCCACCCGGACAACAGCGCCGGGAAGACCAGCCTGCTAGAGTTCCTCGTTTTCCCGTTGCGCGGCGGACCGCGCGATCTGCCGCCTGATGTCCGCTCGTGGCTGCGTCATTTGAGCGTAGACATCGCTGTGGCCGGCCGGGCGATCCGCATCGTCTTGGACGTCGACAGCCAGCCGCACCCCCAGTTGCGGGGCCGGATCCTCGCCGGGGAGTCCGTCGACCAGTTGCTTGCCGCGGACGACGAAGCGCTTCGTCTGCTGGCGACCGCGTCCGGCAATGACGAGGTCAGCCGGTGTATCGGTGAGTTCTTCCTGGACGCGCTGCGTATGGAGCACACCAACCTGTGGCAGGTGACCGGCGGCGCCGACGGCGAGGGGGCACCGCAGGTCCACGGGTGGGCGTCGTACTTCGGGGCCTGCTACCTCAATCCCGGTGGGGACGAGATCCTGCTAGGCGATGTCGCCGGTGGCCTGCCCGGGCGGCTCATGGAGCTGTTCGTCGACATCCCGTACAGCACGGCCCTCACCCAGCTGTCCGTCGCCGGGAAGCGGGAGAAGAAGACAATCACTCAGGGGCAGCGCCGGGCGGAAGGGGACGCAGAAGCCCGCCGGACCGAGCGTGAGGTGTGGCAGGCCGAACTCGCCGACGTGACTGGGCAGATGGAGACGTGGCGCCGGACAGCTGCCCAAGATATCTCCCCGCTCCTGCGGGCCGCCGACCAGGCTGCGACGGAGCTGCGCGGCATGCGGGCGCTGTTGGAGGAGGCCGAGCAGACGCTCACGGAGGTGTCCGCCGCCCGGATGCACGCGGAGCAGGGGCTACTGGATGCCCGGGAGACGTGGCAGGCCCGGCGGGTCCTGGGACGGCTGGACCCGGTGTGCTGTCCGCGGTGTGAGGAGCCGCTGGGCAGTGTGCGGCGCAGCGAGGAGCTTGAGCAGGCGAACTGTGCGGTGTGCACGCGGCCGCTGCCCGAGGTCGACCCGGAGACCGCTGAAGCGCTGCTGGCGGAGCTGGAGCAGACCCTGGAGCAAGCCCAGGGTGCCGAGAGGGAGGCAAACGACCGGCGGTTGGGGGCTGTGGAGGCGGTGCAGAGTGCTCTGGCCGACCATCGCGAGGCGGCGGCCGGCCTGGAGCAGGGGCTTGCCACCTCGCAGGCCCACGACCGGCTGCGTGACCTGGAGATCCGGGCGGCCGAGCTCCGCGGACGGCTCGAGGCGACCGGATCGACGCCTCCGGCTCCACCGGTCCCCGTGTCCGCCCAGGTCCTGGCCGCCACCGAGGAAGCGGTCCGCGCGGCCGTCGACGCTGCGGCGAAGCAGCTGTTCCCGGCGATGAACGAAGCGATCGTCGAGCTCGCCACACGGTTCGGCGTGCAGAACCTCGACAGCGTAAAACTCGACCGCGCCGGCAAGGTCAACGCCGTCAAGGCCGGAGTGAAGACCCCGTTCAAGAAGCTCAGCCGCGGCGACCGGCTCCGCATGCGGATCGCGACCGTCATCGCGCTGCTGCGGGTGAGTGCTGACCGTGGCGTGGCCACGCACCCCGGCCTCCTTCTGATCGACTCGGTCGCCGCCGAAGAGGTCACCGAGGTGCCCGCCCGCACCCTGATCGCCGAGCTGCAGGCCATCGCCGCAGAACTTCCCGAACTGCAGGTCGTTCTCACCACGGCGCAACCCGAGCTCGTCGACGCCCTGCCCAAGGACCACCTCATCACCAGCGACGGTGAACACCTGTTCTAAGCTGCTCGTTCGCGAACCGGCCGGCGACAAGGAGAGGACCGTGGCCCCAAGCGTGGACCAGATGCTCCAGGCCTGGGCCAGCCACGCGACCGACGACGAGCTAAACGCCGGGCCCTCGATCGCGGACCTCGGCGGGGCCGAGGCGGTGATCGCGGAGGCCGACCAGCTCACTGCCGGTCCACTCCTGCCCTATCTGCTCACGGCACTCGGCCGCGACCTCGACGCCGTGGACGATGACCAGGCCCGGCAGTTGCTTGACGCCGCGGCTCAGGGGCTGCGGAACCCCCAGGCCGCCTGGGTCCTGGCCGACGCGATCGACGTGGTGTGCGCCCATCCGGCGCTCGCCACCCACCTCGGCACCCGCACCATCCGGGACCTTGCCGCACACGTGGAGGCCGCGCTCGCTGGAGACGCCGATGCCGCCCTCGCCCAGCCAGCCGTCGCCGGACTGCTGCGCCTGGCCGTCGCACAGACGACCACCCCGCACCGTCTCATGGCGTTGCTCGCCGAGATCACCGGGGACGAGCCGTCCGAGGCCCTGGAGCGCCTGCCGATCCTGGTTGGGGTCGCCCACGACCACTTCGGTGACAACGCCCTGCTCGATGTCCTGAGCGCATTGGAGAACCAGACCGATCTTCCTGCGGGCACCCGGGCCGACGCCACCTTCGAACTGGCCGTCGCGGACATGCGGACCGCGCTGGAGGCATCTGACCGCTCGGCCGTCGAAGACCATCTGCGCCGGGCCCTAATGCGGTTCAAGGACCTGGACCGCACCCACGAGGCCCGACTCGACGCCCGCGCCCACGCCGCCGCCGTCGACGCGGTCCTCGCCTTCGGTGAAATCGGCAAGCAGCCCGCGACAGCCGCACCCGCCGAGCAGCGCCTGGCCGAGGCCGCCGCCCAACTGGATGCCACGACCACTCTGTTGACCGAGTGGACCCGCGGTATGCACCGGCTGGACTGGCTCAGCGCCCGCGGACTTGCGCAGAGCGCCTGGTCCCGGCTCGTCACCTCTCTCCAGACCGCCCGCACCCACCTGGACCAACCCAGCTGGTACGACCCGGCTGGCACCCTCGGCGACCTGCTGGACGTCTACGTCGCCAGCCGCAGCATCCACACCGCCCGGGCCGACGGGTCCGGCGGCCTGACGGCACTGGTGAGCCCACCGGTGGAGGCCGCGTTCGTACGAAGCGACGGCCTGCTGCACCACCTCGAACAGGCCCTCACTACCGACCCGCAGTTCACCGGCTCCCCCGACGCGCGGGCGCTGTACGAGGTCGTCCAGGCCCAGCGGCGGGCACCATCGTCGACCGGGCAGGTGATGCCGGGAAAAGCCTTGGAGGGCCGCCCTACTCTCGCCGGGCTCTTCCAGGCTGACGCCTCGGGCCTGCGTGACGACCTCGACCCGCTGCTCCTGGATCGGATCGAGCAGCTCTTGCAGCAGCAATCCCAGGGCTACACCCCCAGTGGCAACGCCCGCTTCGACGCCCACCTGGAATCCCTGCTCGGGGAGCTGGCCACCAGCCCCGCCTGGACGCAGCGTGACAGCTCCTACTTCACCACCCTGCTGGAGCAGTTCCTGCGGTTCCTCTACGATCGGTTCGACGCCCAGGCCGACTACTACGGCGCCCGCACCGCCTATCTCGGCCCCTGCCCCGACAAGAAGCCCGACGGCAGCTCCGACCACTGGGACGAGAAGCACGTCCAGGACGACCTCCACCAGCACCTCGCCGGCACACTCACCCCCGGCACCGTGCAGCGCGAACTCATCGACGTCGCCAGCGGACGCACCGACGTCACCTACACCCCCGAACCCGGCAGCCGCTTCGTCGCCGAGGTCAAACGCCGCGACACCAGATGGACCCGCGAACGCATCGCGAAGAGCTACCTCTCGCAGGCCGCCAACTACACCGCCACCGGCCCTCCCTTCGGCCTGCTCCTGATCGGGGACGACAGCGGCCACACCAGCGGCTACCGGAGCATCGAGGACAGCGTCTGGATTATCCACCACGCGCGCAGCGCCACCGAGGTACCCCGGCTCATCGTGGTCGGCATCCTGCCGATCGGGCGCCCGACCCCGTCCGCACTACGTATGCCCCGCGTCACCACCTGACCCTTACTCGGGCCGGTCACCCTGTTGACGCCTCGGGCGGCCGGGACCGGGTCAGGTCTAGGCGGGTCGAAGACGTGGAGGACGGTGGCGATGATGGCGTGCACGGCGCTCCAGTCGCCTTCGGGCTCTTTCCCGGGAGGACCGGCCAGCGCGGTGCCGCACTTCGCTCAAACCTGTCCTGCATGGCCTTCTTGTCCTTCGAGGTGAACCCGCCAGCGCCAGCGGCGTTGAGCGGTAGTGGCACCAGCTCGCCGTCGGAGCCAGTAAGGACGTCTCGGCCCAGGTAGAGCTCGAGCGTCCCGGCTTCCGACAGAGCGGGCGTCGGCAGAGCCCAGGGTCCCCTTGTCCTTGGCCGCGCCCAACGGCGACGGCCCTGACTTCCTGGTTGTCGATGTGCCGCCCAGCGAGATGGCCCCGCACTTCATGTACGGCTGGGAGCAGAAGGACAAGGACCGGCTGGCGTTCAACGCCCCCTACCGTGTGCGCGACAAGACCGACTACATGGGCGAGCACCTCATTGCGCGGGCCTATCAGGAACGGTTCGCCCGCCAGTCGGCTGCTGACGTCCAGCTCAAGGCCCGCCTGGCTGAGGCGGCTGAGACCGTGCTGGGCGAGTCCGAGGACCACCATGCCTGGCTGGTCATCGCCTCTCTGTTGACCCGTCCCGTCCCCCGCCTGGTGCCCGCGCCGACACGGAGCGAGGCAGCGGACATCCTCCGGCAGGCGGTCGCGGCCGCGGCCCGTATCAGAGGCGACTTCGGCAGCGCCCCGGTGGTGCGCGAGTTCATGGCGGGAGACTTCCGCGTCGGGCTGCGCAGGTGGGTCGAGAGCACCTTCCTCATCCCTGAGTACCGCACCAGCCGACGTGGCGTCATGGTCGAACTCCACCACGACGGCTCGGTTGTCGTATGCGCCGATCTGTCCACCCGCCTGGAAGCTGACTCCGGCATCCCCGTCAACACCGCCGCTTGTCAGGGTGCCTTGACACTCGCTGGATGTCAGGCCACCCTGACAGATATGGGAGCTGAGGACACACCGGCCTCACTGGCCGGACAGGTCACTGATAAAAACCCCGAAATCGGACTGCAGGCCGTCGTCGCCCTGCGCCGCCTGCTGGAGGAACTCGAGCGGGTCCACGTCGACAACGCCCGCAACCAGGGCTGGTCCTGGCAGAGCATCGCCACATCGCTGAACGTCAGCCGGCAGTCAGTGCACGAGAAGCATGCGAGCAGGCGTAAAGCCGAAGGCAAGGAGAAGTAGGGTGTTCGAGTTTTTCACCGACCGCGCACGGCACGCCGTGACCCTGGCCCAAGACGAGGCGATCGCCCTCGGCCACGACTTCATCGGCACGGAACACCTCCTGCTCGGCCTGGCCGGCACCGACCGGAGCACGGCCGGGGAGGTACTGCGCAAGCAGGGCGTCGAGCAAGCGCGGATCAGGCAGGAGACCATACGCATCCTGGAAGCCGCCGGAGTTGCCACAACCGGCGGGCAAGGCGCGAAGGACGCCCTGTCCTCTCTCGGCATCGACGTCGAGGAGATCCAGCGCAAGGCCGACGACAACTTCGGCCCCGGCGCCTTCCAGTACCCCCGGCCCACCTACACCCAGGACGCCAGGAAAGCCCTCGAACAGACCCTGAGCGAGGCGCATGCGCTCGGCCACGACAGATTCGGCACCGAACACATCCTGCTCGGTCTGCTGAGCGCAGGAGAAGGCCGTGGCCTGGACGTCCTGAACGCCCTGGAGGTCGACCGCGCAGGACTGCGCGAGGCGGTACTGGCCCGCGTGGCCGGGGGCGCCTCGTAGCACCGGCTGCGGCGGCGCGCAGTCCTTATCACGGGAGCCGGGCGGAAGGCGGACGTCGACCAGGGCGAGGTCGGGCCGGTGGGCGTGCACGGCGGCGAGCATGACGGCCGTGCCCCGACCGGCCCCCCCTGCTTCACCTGCGGGCAGGCTGGGGCAAACCGTGAAGTACCAGGTCTGTGCCTACTGTTCGGGAGTACCGTCGCCATATGGACGACGCACGCCAGGACGCCCCCGTCAAACCGCGGCCCGACTACCCGCCCAAGACTCCGCCGCCGCCGAAGAAGCCTCCCTCGCCGCCTCCTCCCGACCCGCCCACGCCGCCGCAGAAACGCGCCGGCGCGCCGCCCGCGCGCCGCCGCCCGGCCGCGCTCATCGCGAACCGGCGGGCCGCGAACTGGGCACTGGAGTGCGCCCCCTGGTCGCAGGCGAAGGCCGCGGCCAAGGTGGTCGAGCAGTTGTGCTCCTGGGGCTACCTCACCAGCACCGCGCAGCGGGAGCAGTACACCGCGGTGACCCGTCTGCTGGCAGCAGCCGCGCTCGGCGACGGTGGCCAGCGCATCACCATCCACGTCGCCGACCAGGACGGCACCGCACTCATCATGGCACTCTCCCACCAGAACAGACCCGGCCCGGGCGACGAGGCGTTCCTGGAGAAGGTGGCCGCGCTCGGGGTGCTGTCCTGCGGTGCCGACACTGAACGCGACGAGCCGGGCAGCCGGCGCTGGGCCCTGCTGGAGCTTTAACGCGGCGGGTGAGCCGGGCGATGCTGACCTACGGCGCGCAGCGGGCGGCGCCCTGCGCATGGGGCGGCGACGGGTGACGGGCGGGTCACGACTGCGGGCGCGGCCTGCGTACCGCGTTCCCGCACGGGGCGGCTGATGAAGATCATGACACCGCCCACACCCGTTACCTATCCGAACCCCAAGCCCTCTTCGGGCTCCCCTGGGCAGCTTCGACTGGCAGCGACAGTGGGCGGCCGGCAGGGGGCGTGAGGCGTCATGGCCTGCTCGGTGTGGTGTGTTCAGGTGCCCAGCACAGCCTTCAAGCGGGCACAGACGTCTTCGATTGCTGTCTGGCCCGGGAGGCGGTTGGCTTCGGACATGGCCAGCTGCAGTACCGGTCCGTATGCGTCGTAGCGGGTCATGTCGTCTCGGCAGGCCGGCTGCACCAGGAAGTGGAGGTGTCCGGGCACCGCACCGGCATGAGACCACAGGCAGACATAGACCTGTTCGGGCTGCATCACCGTGGTCACCGCCGCGCTCGTTCGCTGCAGCAGCGGCCCCAGCTCCGCAGACTCACTGCCGGTCAGCTCGGCGACGTGAACGACATGCCTTACCGGCATGACCGCCAGCGTCCCCAGACCCAGCGGGCCGATCGAATGCTGCACGACCCAGCAGGCCGTTCGGAGGAGGGTCCCGCCCGCCAGCGAACGATCACCACCGATGAACCCGCAGGCCATACACCCACTATCGAGTTCCGCCATCGCCACCTCGCCCCGCCCCGCCCCCGGAACCACACGGACACACCCAGTGTCGCTGACGGCCGTGTCCTGACTGGCGACTGGCGCATCCTGGACGGCAGCCAGCGACTGATCCGCAGCGCCTGAGCCCGCCTCGGGAGCGGCCAAGGGCTTCATCAGGTCCGTACCAACCGGTCGGCCCCGCCTGCCGTATGCGAGGAGGACGCGCCGGCCTGCACCGGCGTCGACGAGACACTCACGGTGGGTCTGCACGAGGTCGCGCACGCCCACCAGGACGGGACCGTGGGCCTTAAGGAGCACGGGCACGGGCACGCGCACCTGCGTGCGGTGCTGACCTGTGTGGCCCTGTACGGCGGAAGCGTCCATCTGGCCACCGTCCCCCTCGACAGCCCGGCCGTGCCGGTGGGCACCGAGTCCCTCTGCCGGGTCCACTACGACTGGCGTTGCGAGGTCGTGGAGGGCGCCGAGCAGCGCCAGATCCGGCACCTCAACGACATGATCGCCACCCGCGACGGCGACCGCTGCCCCGGACAGCGGTCCTGAGCGGGTGTGCATGAGGCCTCAACCGTGACTGCAGGATGCGCTTCACACCGCCGCGGCCCAGCGTCCCGCGCGGGGGCTCACGGCTCGTGCTGATCCGAGGCAGTCGCCCCTCGAAGGCCGGCCCAGGGGCGGGCTATGCGAGGTCCTTCGCATACCAGTGTTCGGCGGCGGCGTGATCGTTGTACGGGGCGGTCTCCCGGTAGCCGTGGCCGGTGTACAGGGTGCGGGCTTCGGCGAGTTCGGTGTTGGTCTCGCAGACGATCCGGGTGGCGCCCAGGGCGCGTGCCGAGGCTTCGGCGGCCTTGAGGAGGTGGCGGCCCAGGCCCTGGCCGCGTCCGGCGGGCAGCACGTACATGCGTTTGAGCTCTGCGGTGGCCGGGCGGTCAAGGAGGCGGACGCCCACGCAGCCCAGGAGCCTTCCGCTGGTGTCGCGGGCGGTGAGGAACCGGCCGTGGGGCGGGGCAAGGTCGTGGTGAGGGTCGCGGTCCAGGGCGTGCTGGATCTCGGTGGGGGTGACGGGGCGCTTGACGACTCTTTCGCCGATCTCGGTGTAGTAGGCGCGGATCGCTTCGTCGATACCGTCGGCGGTGACCGGCTCGGGCGTGATGGTCCAGGAGTGCATGGCGGCAATGATCCTGAGCGGGACCGTGGCGGTCGAGCAGGGAATCGGGCACGTTTCCCGGGGGCGGTCCCGTATCCGCGGGCGTTGACGAACGCGACCGCACGGGGCTGCACTTCGGCGATCATGACGCATGCACCTTCATGACACGGGTGCTCCTCGTGCTCGGTGAGGAGCGTGAAGCCATCGCACCGTTCGACACGATGCTGCCAGGGCACGAAGAGGACGATGACGACGGGGAGGGCCCTTGTGGCTCTATCGCCGAGTTCCGACAGCGTTCGTTGGTCAGTACTGACAGCGGCTGAGGTTGCGGTGGAGGGGTATCGCTGAGTTTTGACAGCGGTGCGGGGCTTGCGGTGGGAGCATGGTTGTGCTCCGCGTGGTGAGGGGGCCGCGATGCCGCCGCAGTCCAAGGTCGACCTGTACGCGGCGATCCGCCGCGACCACCGTGCCGGGATGTCGATGCGTGCCTTGCAGCGCAAGTACGACGTGGGGTTCCGGACGGTCAAGAAGGCTCTGACGTCGGTGTGGCCGGAGCCGCGCAAGCAACTCCCGCCCCGCAAAACCCGGTTGGACCCCCACAAGGGGCTGATCGACGAGATGCTGCGGGCGGATCTGAGGGCGCCGCCCAAGCAGCGGCACACGGTGAAGCGGATCTTTGACCGGCTCGTTGACGAGCACGGTGCGGTCGAGGTGTCGTACGGGATGGTCCGGGCCTA
>NZ_JOJM01000105.1 GCF_000720325.1 Streptomyces sp. NRRL B-1347 | reverse complement strand
GCATCAACCGCAACCCGCAACTGCCCTGGTCCTTCCTCACCCACACCGGCCTGACCATCCACCCACAACACCCACCGAACTTACGAAAAGATCAGTAGGAGCTCAGGAAACGCGGAAGAGCAACGTCTGGATCACTGATTGTCTGGCGAGAGCGGGAGATGGCCTGTCCAGCCATCACGAGCCCCCTGACTACGCCGCGTTCATTCGCAAGCATCACACGATCTACGACGCATACGCGGGCACGTTCGTTCGGGTTCCCCAGAAGGCGAAGCGCGCCGTTGACGAAGCACTTCTGATCTTACTGATCGTCTGGGACGAGGCCCTGTGCAGCCCGAAACTGGAGCGGTATGCATGGGAACAGCTGCGCCGCAGCGTACTCGAGCACACCCCCCACATCGGCGGCTACCCCTCACTGGCTGAATCCGCGTTTGACACCCACGCTCTGAGCCTGTCCCGGACAGTGGACCCGGTCGGGCACCTGTGCAAGACCCTCACGTTGTTCGACGCGCTGCGCCGCCTGTCGCCCATCCAGCTCGACGTCATGGTCCTGCTGCATCTGCGCGACCTAACCGAGCACGACGCCGCCGGAGCGATGGGCCTGCAAGCCGCCACCGTCCGCGCGGCCGAACGGCACGCCAAACAGCACATGACGGCCTATCTCTCCGCACCGACCAACCAGGAGGGACACTGCGGTGATCTCAGCACTTGACGACCTGCTTACCCGCGCTCTGCTCATCGATCACACCACCACGACGCCCGAAGCCGAGTCCCTACCGACCGGTTGCCCCTCTCCAGAGCCCGCTAGCGGCCGCGCGTTCTCCGACCCAGACCAAGATCGCGAGCGACTGGCAACGGCCGCTGCCCGAGATCTGCGCTCCCTCTGCGAGGCCGTAGTCACCGGCCCTGCGCTCACCACGCTTCTCAGCGCACTCAGCAACCGCCTGCCCACCCCATCCGGTGGTCTCGTCCTGGCCTGCGTCCTGCGGCTCAACCGCGCCGATGAGGCTGCCCGCTTCTGGTGGCAGTACGCCGCTGGCGCAGGAGACGACGACGCCACCACGGCCGCCTACTGCCTGTACTTGCACCATCTAGCCCTCGGCGAGCACCACGACGCCGCCTGGTGGCAGCGGCAGACACCCGAAGCCGCGCCGCCCATCCCTCACCCCTCCCAGACACTGAAGCTCCACCCAGGCAAGGAACCTGCCGACCAGGACACACAGCCCGAATCACACACGCTCATGCACTTGGAATGGCCCGGTGCTACGGAGACGCTCAGCGTTGCCACCACCCTGCGGTTGCTGAGCATCCTCAAGCTCAGCAACCACGGCGGGGTGCGTATCTTCCCTTCGGCAGTCGCCGCCGTCATGGACTACATCGCCATCACCGTGCGGTTCAGCATCGACCCCGACATCGAGCTCCCTCTCCTCGAGGAGGGCTTCCACAACCGCATCCGGGACTTGACCACACCCCGCCCGAAACCCACACGCCCCGAAGTGCCCCCCCTCCCTCGCAGAAGGCCAGCCCATCGGAGCCCCGTCCCTCGTACACGCAGCAGAACTCCCTGGAGCGTGGTCGCGTACGGACCCGACGTCGACGTCTGGTAGACATCTCGCCCCCAACCGCCCCACAGGTTGACGAAACCCATAGAGGCGTCCCTCCAGCGTCCAGCGGTACTCAGGCAGCTGCTCGGCCTCCTCGAAGCGCCGCTGCAGGAAGTCAGAAGTCGCTGCCAGCACTCCACCTTTACGCACGGTCTCGGCGGTCACGCCTGCCGAGAAGACACCGGCCCTGTTGGCCGTGAGCCGAGCAGCGGAAGGGGCCGTTCCGCCGAGCGTCGTTCCACCCAGCGATTATCCAATCACTCACATCGTCAACTCGGCACCAGTGATAGCGACGTGACTCAGGGTGCAACGGGAGATCGCCTCCCGGCTGCAGTACTTCGCCCAGCAGCCCTGACCAGCCCGAAATAGCGAAGAGCCCCCGGCGGTCTCCGGTCTCCAGGCCACCGACCGCCGACAGGCTCCTCAACCCGGCACAGCCCTCCAGAAAGGACTCACCGCAATGCAGCGTACGCCCGCGACCACACAGACGGCCATCGCCTCCCTCGACAAACCCCCACCCACCCGAACCACCCGCATCCGCCGATGGCTGCGCCGCCGACGCCGCTACGCAGCCCTCCACCTCCTGCGCGGCCTCTCCTACGGCCTGGGCGCCGGCCTGGTCGGCATCCTCTTCTACTGGCTCCAGCACCACCTCTGAAACACAACAGGTCCGCGCGTCCGAGGTCCTTGCGTTCGCGTCGCAGGACACGGCGGAGCGCGAGGACCTGCCGTCAGTTGCTCGCGCGCCCGACCGACGAGGGAGCACCTCGCTCCGCCCGATCCAGGGTCAGGGACTTGGCGGTCATCCACGACTCAATCACCGCCGAGGGCGCCCAGGAGGTCGCCGTGATCGTCCACGACATCCTGCGCGGCCAGCTCCCCGACCCGTTCCGGCGTAGCCGCTGACCGCCCGGCCCGGCACCGGGGCCCCTGACGCGCTGTAAGTGCGCAGCGCTACCGCCCCAGTAC
The DNA here is from genome assembly GCF_000720325.1 of Streptomyces sp. NRRL B-1347. Classification (GTDB taxonomy): domain Bacteria; phylum Actinomycetota; class Actinomycetes; order Streptomycetales; family Streptomycetaceae; genus Streptomyces. The sequence goes on along the minus strand of NZ_JOJM01000105.1, from coordinate 24,052 downwards.
AGTCAGCAACAGCCGGACAGGGAAGGGGGGCATGGCTATCACTGGACGCCGAACCAGCGCAGCGGGGGCCAGCGCGCGCCGGATCGGGGAGTTAGCCCGCACCGCCGAGCGCCTCCAGCAGCACCGCCGCGCGAAGCTCACGCTGCCGCTGACCGCCGCGGGCGCCGCCGTCATCGGCGCAGCCGCCGCCACACTGCTCGGGTGGCCGGCGGGCGCCGTCGCCGCCGCGGCTGTCCTCGCCTACGGCATCCGCCGGACCTACCGCCGCGCGCCCAACAGCTGGGCATCCGGCGCGGCCGGCGAGGAGGTGGCGACCGCCCGGCTGCTGGCCCCGCTCACCCGCCGCGGCTATGCCGTCCTGCACGACCGGGCCATATCCCGCTCCCGCGCCAACCTCGACCACTTGGTCGTCGGCGCCTTCGGCATGGCCCTGGTCGACAGCAAGAACTGGCGCTCCAAGCGCTCCCGCCTCACCATCAACGGCTCCCTGTTGCGCTACGGCCAGTACGACCAGACCAAGGCCCTCAGCACCGTGGTGTGGGAGGCGGAGCAGGCCGCGAAGGTGCTGGGGGTACCGGTCCGCCCGGTCCTGGCCGTGCACGGCGCGCGCGTGCCCGCCCCTCGTGGGTGCACCGAACTGCACGGCGTCACCGTCATCGAGGCGAAGAAGCTGCGCACCATGCTCCAGGGCTTGGCCCCGCAATCGGGCTGGGGACGCCGCCCGCGTCACGGCCCTCGCGCAGCTGGCCGAGCAGCAGCTGCCCCCGCACGGCACCTGACCGCACGCGCCGTCCCCCTCCTCACTGCGACCGACTGCGTGCCGCGCAGGCTGTAGGCGGCGGTCGCCGACGTCGAGACAGTCAGAGGGTTCAAATTTCGTGTAGCGACCTGCTGTGGCCGTGTCGGAACCGGCTGACAGAATTCGCGGTTGGAGACGAGATGGCCCTTCGTGTGCCGCGCAAATGGAGACGTCTGCGCGGAACACGAAGGGCCATCGGCATGTCCGGGGCCCACCAGCATTGATGACAGGGCCCGCTCGCCTCGACGCTGCGCCACAGACTGGCGAGGGAGCGGACCCCCGGGAACCGGGAAGGGCTCCATGACCCCAGCAAAGCGCATCCGGGGCCGCAGAGCCGCTCCGCGGCGGCGCGGCCCATGGCGTCGACCACCACGGTCACCGGCGATGTGTCGTCCACCATCAGCCGCTGCCGACGTCGCCCTCGAGGTCCTCCACGCCCCGGCCACCTCCGGCAGTGCCTCCGTGCCGGGCGCAGCGCAGCGCGGCCGCGCGGGAAGCCTCCGGCACCTACTGATTGCGAGCTTCGGCCGCCCTGGAGGGCGATCGCCACAGAGACGTCGCGAGCTTCAGGTGAAGCCCGGGTGAGATCGAGGGCATCGACCTCACCCTCAATTTCCTCCGCGCGAAGCGCGACGAGAGCCAACGCCGAGCCCAGCGACCGGCCGTTCACCTCGGCGTCCCCGCACGCCGCCGTCTCCAGGAGTCCGAATGACCTTTCCCAGCCCAATGCCCGGAAGCGACCAGCCGTCACCGAAGGATGACGTTCACGCCCCGTTCCTCGAAGATCTCCAGGAGGAGGTCGAACAGCACAAGCTCGCGGTCACCGGCGGGCACGCGCTCTACCAACCGTTCCCGAGCCTCGGCCGAGGAATCCCAGTGCAAGGTGAATGGAGCAGTGGCTCCCCACCCGCCGCACAGGCAGTCGTCCAGAGCGTCAAGGTTCCGGCCGAAGTATCCGCCGGGTTCGTTGATGACCTCACCGATTGCACGGCGGCGGCCGAACCCAGAGGCCTTCCGGCCGTCGCCCTGCATGCCCCGGGTCCAGCGGCGGTGCGGGGCACGAGCTTTGCTCTGTCCGCGCTCCCCGGCCGCCTCGCGCGGGCCTGGTGGAGCGCGACCCGCGCGAGGTCGGTCCCGGACAGCTCCAGGCCGTCGACGGCCGACTGCTCTCTGAGGGCGGTCGTCTCGGGCATCTTGGACCCCTACCGACGCCCGTACATCATCAGCGAGCCGCAGGCGCTGCTCACCAACCGCGGAGCACGGCGCACCAGCCCGGGGACCCAGAGCCGCTCGGCGTCCGCGCGGCCCATGTGGCGTCGACCGCCATGGTGAGGAGAGCTCATCCTCAGCGCAATTCCCCAGGCGCCCAGGAGAAGACGGGCGCAAAGGATGCCGGACGCACCGTCTGCGGAATGCTCACCGCAGAAGGGCCATCGTCATCGCCTTGGGCCGTGTTCACCCGGGCGCCGCGTCCGCACCACACTGTTCTACAGCAGAGGTCGAGAGGGCCGGAGGCAGGGGATGGACGCCCGCTCAGCTGTGGTTGACCGGCCACGAGGTGATGTTCTCCCACGGGCCGCAGTTGTCGGGGTTCTCTGTGCCCTCGCAGACTGCGACATAGCCGCTGGTGATGAACTGATATGCCTGATTCATCTTGACTTCGACCCTACTGCGTCCGCATATCTCAGCGTGTTTCCGGACTGGCCCCGGGGTGCGGTCGAACCTGAACCTCGTCCACAATGAGTAGCAGGCGCTACCAGTGTTGGACAGAGTGCCGCTGAGAACGAGCTCTGGACTGCTCGGCGTGCTCCCGGATTCGATCCACCGTTCACCGCTTGCAGCCGAGGTCTGATGTGTGGCCGACCACTTGACTGTGCGGCGTGCTGTGGCGTCGTCTGCCGTGGCCGGGGTTGTGAGTGTCACTACGAGGCCAGTGACTGCGAGGGCGGTAGTGGCCCAGTGGCGTACATGCATCAGGTGGTCTCCTTCTCTTTCGGGGACAGGACGGGTGGAGTTCGTACAGCGTGGTGGCGGCGGAGTGCGGAGAGCGCGGCGAGATATCCGCACATGCCGTGGACAGAGGGGCCGGGCGGGGTGGATGCCGAGCACAGGTACACGCCGGGCAGCGGTGTGGTGTAGGGATCCCAGCGAAGGGTGGGCCGGGCCAGCGACTGACGTAGCGTCAATGCTCCGGCGGAGATGTCGCCTCCGACGTAACTCGGGTTGTACTCCTCGTACTGGGTGGCTGAGAGGCCCCGGCTGGAGACAACCGTGTCGGTGAAGCCCGGCGCATACTCTTCAATGCGCTCCCGAATCAGGTTGACGGGGTCGCGTGTATCGCCATGAGGGACATGGGCGTAGGCCCAGATGGGGCGCTTGCCGCCTGAGGTTCGGGACGGATCGGTGACCGCCGGGTCGACGACCAGGACAAAGGGCGCATCCCCTGGGCGTCCGGACGCGGTGGCAGCCTCCTGGCGGAGGATGTCTGAGCGTGTCCCGCCCAGGTGGACGGTGCCAGCCTTGCCGATGAGGGGGTTGGTCCAGGGAATCGGAGCGTTGACGAGGAAGTCGGCCTTGGCAGCTCCTGGACCATACGCATAGGACATCAAGGCGTTGCGGTAGCGGGGAGGCAACGGATGCCGCGGCCCGGCCATGCGTAACAGGGCCCGGGGGCCGACATCCAGCATGACGAGGGGAATGCCGCTGAGCTCCGCCAGGTCTTTGATGTGGTGTCCGGTGTGGATGACCCCGCCGTGTGCGGTGATATCGGCGGCCATGGCGTCAGCGATACGGGCGCTACCTCCCTCGGGCAGGGGCCAGCCGCTGCTGTGCGCGAGATGGCCGAGCAGCAGGGCGACAGCGGCTGAGGGTATCGAGGGCAGCTTGCCTACGGCGTGTGCGGCGACCCCGGTCAGCAGGGCCTGTGCTCGCTCGGTGGCGAAGGGAGTGCACCTCGTGGAGTGGGCCAGCACTCGCGGCGCCAGCAACAAGGGGGCGGCCGGGCTGCGCGGCAGGGCACGCTGGGAAGACAGGAGCAGGTCGACGACCTCGGTGGTGCGGTGGACCAGCGGAGCCATGAGACGGGCCCACCGGGGCCCGTCCATGCCGAGGTGGTCCGCAGTGCGGTCGATGCTGCGCCAGACCGCGGTCGCCGAACCGTCGGGCAGCGGATGGGCGTACGGCATGCCCGGCTGCAGGAGACGAACTCCCCGCGCGGGCAGGTCGAACTGCCGGAAGAAGGTCGATGCGGCAGCCATCGGGTGGACGGCGGCGCAGATGTCGTGCGCGATGTCCTTGTCGAACAGTGTTGTGGTGCGCAGGCCTCCGCCGATGGTGTCGGCGGATTCGAAGAGGGACACCTCCAGGCCGGCCCGGGCGAGGGTCACCGCGGCAGCCAGCCCGTTGGGGCCGGTGCCGACGATCGCGGCATCGGTCATGTTCCGGCTCCGGCGGGGGTGAGTTGTTGTGTGACCAGCCGCTGGTAGGTGGCGTCGCTTTCCATCAACTCGGCGTGGGTGCCCCTGGCGCGCAGTCGTCCGTCCTCGACGACCAGGATGTGGCTGGCGCCGAGGGCGGTGGAGATGCGATGAGCGATGGTAAGGACTTGGCAGCGGGTTCCGAGGACGGTGAGGGCCTCGCGCAAGGCTGCCTCGGAGTCGGAGTCGAGGTGTGAGGTGGCCTCGTCGAGCAGCAGAACGGCGGGGCGGGCGAGCAGAGCGCGGGCAATGGCCAGGCGCTGCCGCTGGCCCCCGGACAATCCGGCACCGCCTTCGCCGAGGTCGCTGTCCAGGCCGTGCGGCAGCTTGTCGATGACCTCGGTGAGGTGCGCTGCCTTGAGTGCCTCGGTGACGTCATCGGGGGATGGGTCGGGGCAGGCGTAGGTGAGGTTTTCCCAGACTGTCCCCCGCATCAGTGGAGTGTCCTGTTCTACCAGGCCGATGTAAGAGCGAAGTTCGGGCAGGCCCATGGCGTCAGTGTCGGTGCCGGCGATGCGGATCGTGCCCTGGCCGGGATGGTGGAAGCGTTCGATGAGCTGGAACAAGGTGGTCTTGCCCGCACCGGACGGGCCGACAATCGCCGTGACGCCCGTGGTGGGCAGGCTGAAGGACATCTGGCTGATTGCCGGAACGGCGGAGTCAGGGTAGGTGAAGGTGACTTCATCGAATTCGATGGCTGGAGCTCCGGTGATGCGGGCGGTGCCACCGGTGCTTGCAGTGGGCTCCTGCTGGATGGCGGCCAGCTCTTTGACCCGGTCGATGGCGGCCCGGCCCTGCTGGAACTCTCCCAGCGCCATGAACAGCGTCACCATCGGGGACACCAGGTAGAAGAGGTACATGATGAACGCGGTGAGGTCCTCGATGGGCAGCGTCCCGGTGGCGACGCGCGCCATGCCCCAGGTGATGACTACAGCGAGGGATACCTGGGTGCCCACGTTCATCGCGGGTGTCAGCATCGATGACAGACGGGTGACGCGGAGGCCGCTGATGCGTGTGGCATCGGCGAGTTCGCAAAGGCGGTCGGCTTCGCGCGCCTCGGCGCGGGAGGCCTTGACGGTGGTCAGGGCGCTGAGCGCGCGCAGCAGCCCGGAGCCGAGGGCGCTGGTGTCTTGCCGGTTGGTCACTGCTGCGCTGCGGACGGCCCGAGCCAGGCGCAACGCGATCACGGAGGCGATCCCGAGACACCCCACGGCGGCCAGCAGCAGCCTCCAGTCGATCCAAGCCATGACCGCGACACAGCCGGCCGTGGTGAAACCGGCTGTGATCATCTCGGCGACGGAGGTGGACATAGCGATGCGTGCAACGGATGTGTCAGCCACTGTGCGGGTGAAAATATCGCCGTGCTCTAGCCTGTTGAACGCTCCGACCTCAGCGTGCAGGAGGCGGCCGATGAGTGTCGTGCGCATGCTGAAGACAATGTTCTCCCCAGCACGGCCAATGAGGTAGAAGTGTCCGACGGCGAGCAACGCGTCGATCGTGAACAGAGCGGCGAGGAACACGATCGGCCACACCACGGGATCGTCGGCCCCGACCGCCTCGATCAGGTCGCCTATGAAGAGCGGCTGGACAAGGGTGGAAGCCGTTCCTGCCAGGCCGAGCACCATCCCGAAACTGAGCAGCGCCCAGTTGTCCCGGGTCATGTCACTGAGTTTCATGCGGCACGCTGATAGACGCAGACGTAGGTGCCCGACTGCTCGTGGTACGGCGTCTGATTCCAGTCCGCCCAGTGCGCCACGACGGAAAGCCCGCAGTTCGCCGCGTAGGCGTCGACATCTTCAGGAGAGATAAGGCGTGATATCTCGTGCCCGACACGTGAAGTGCCGTCCTTGTCGAACCAGATGTGCGCGCACTCCCAAAGGTCGCTTCCGGGAACAAGCGTTGAGTGGGTCTGAACTCCGGTACCGGGCTCCGGGTACTTCGTGAAGTATGTGGTGCGCGGCAAATCGCCATGCATCGCGAGAATTGCCGGTCTATTGTAGGTCTCGACCACGAGCAGCCCACCGGGCGCGAGCCGGGCCGCCGCACGATTCATCGCTTCCTGCTGCTCCTCGACTTCAAGCAGTAGAGATAGAGATCCGCAAATGCAGTACACGATTGCGTACTGCTCGTCATCCGCGTAGTCGCGCATGTCTGCCCACATGCTCTGCACATTCGCCCCATGCTTTGAGATCGAAACGTCAAGAGCCTGGATCATTTCCTTTGAGGAGTCGACAGCGACTACTGGAGTGAACCGGGACAGGGGGATGGCAACACGGCCAGTACCTGCCCCTAATTCTAATGCCCCTCCACCGGCCCCAGGTAGCAGGGAAACCAGAGTTTCGACTGTCAGTGCAGTCAGGGTGTCATCAGGGAAGAGCCGATCATACCATCCTTGAAACTCTCGCCCGTAGCCGATGTCCCGCACCACGCTTGCCACCAGAATCCCTCCCGCTTAAGTATCATCACATAGGGCGTATCACGATCTCGGCCTGGCAGGTTTACATGAGACCTGGTCATGTGCACCAGCAGTAATCCTTGGGCATTCCCAGAAATGTGACCTAATTCATCGTGAGAGACTTTCGATCCGCCGCGGATAAGGAACGCTGATCGATGACATAGAGAAGCGCAGGATGGGTCGCACCGAAGGCGAGAACGAACCTGTTGAGTCCCATGAACTGCCCGATCCCAAGATGAAAGGCTGCCATCAAGCCGAGATAGGCGCGAGCCGCCGGCTTCGGCAAAATGAATACCAGCGGGAATCCAACCTCTGCGACGATCGTTCCCCACGAAATAATGCGACCGACTAAGGGATACTTGGTAACCAGGGCAAAGAGGCGCTTGTCCCCGTATGCTTGCGTGCCGATAATTCCAGCGAATGCTTCACCTTTAAGCCATACCGGAGAAACAGCCTTGACGACGCCTGAAGCAACGTACGAGATGGTCGTCTCCAGCGCCAGAGCACGCATCGCGACTTCGCGTCTTTCACGAGCATCGGTGAAAGTGGCTGTGGCTGAGAGAGTCACATTGATGACCTGTTGCAGTTGGTCGGCTCCATCTGCTCCATACGGACTCCGTATGCGATCAAAGCCGCCGGCCGCCACGAGTACGGCGCCACCCCACATCTGAACGGCCCGACTCCGCGGCCAGATCAGAGTCGCCGCGGAAGCAGCTGCCTGGATCCCGTAGGTGGCAACAGCTGCCGCTCTGGAGTCCAATGCATGCACCAGCCTTGGGAACCGGCGCGCGAAATTGGGGTGTCCAGCTGCTATCTGCGAAGCCAGGAGTTCATCCCGTTTGAACCTTTTCACCTGAGTAAGGATTTCGACAGATGAAACCAAAGTCCCCAAGGATGCTATTCGCCGGGAAACAATCTCGGGCCTAACACTCTGAAACACTGCAGTCGTATCCTCTTTTTCCAGGGTTTATGCAACCTTGGCCACGGAGGCACGGTGCGCCTATCGGCAGCACACCGTGCCTCCCTAGGTCACCTAGTCAGCTCAGTGATCGCGGTGCGCGACGTAGCGAGCAACGTGCTGACCAACCCTGGCCGTAGCGACGACACCGGCTCCGGCGGCGACAGCTGCAATCGGGGTGATCATGACCGGGCCGTTCGTCTCAGGACGCAAAGCGACCTGAAGACCCTGCGTGATCTTGTCGTTGCTGTTGATGTAGTCGGCAACATTACTCAAGAGCTTCTCCTCATCATCCTGTAAAGCTCCAGCCGTTCGGCTGGACGCCGTGTAGTCAACCCCAGAGAGTTGACTACACGGCTTCCGGCCGAAGAACTATCGCTCTGAAAATTCGGGCAAGGGCAGCCTTTCGGAGGCAAAGGCCGGTGTAATCTGCTCGTTGCTGGTGTCCAGCGCCTTGGATTCCACCAGCAGGAACTGGGTTTCCGATGCTCCTGGCTCATGTGGGGCATGACGCTGCACGTAACGCGACAGAAAGATATAGTCCGATGTATCCGTGACGCGCTGTCCTGTATCGTGGCTCGATATCGCCACGATCGTGCGCTGCGAGGCGTCAAATATTGACTTCGGGGCCCGGTTTCGGGGGTTCCACACCAGTCCGTACCACGGCCTGTCTTCCCCTACTTCAAGATCTCGCCAGATACTGGGCCTGTTGGCGCAGAAGTCGCGGTAGAGCAGATGCGTATTGGTAACACCCGGGTTCGGGCCGAAGAACCGCCAGTTCGGAACGGGTATGCGCCACCGGCCGCGCTGCAGCAGCGCGTCAAAGCGGTGGTCAGGAAGCTGCCCGGCCGCCGTAAGGACCAGCCATCCGGCCAGTCCCGCCGTGACCAGTGCCACTCTCTTCTGCTGCACGCCTCTCACCGTTCTCCGATTTCCGATGCATCCAGCACGGCCTGACGATCCCCCATGATGATCTGCGAGACATGCCGAGCATGCGCGGGTATCGACAGCACACTCAGATGCTCCGCATCCCCAATGATGTGATGCCTGGAACGGTCGGACAGCTTGAGAAGCCCGAGCTGGTCGGCATCATGGTCAGCAGCTCGCAGGTTGTTATGGGCCGACACAACATCAAGCGGCAAGTTGAGCGGCTGCAGCGAGGGATATTTCGCGGCGGCGCAGAACTCGCGAAAGGAAGTGAGCCAGGTCCCGGGCTGCACAGAGAAATCCTGAAGGGACTTTTCTATTTCTGGCCGGAACCCTGGAGCATCTCGTACCGGAGCCAGAGCGGCAAGTCCGATGGCCGACCATACCGCCTCCATGATGAGGGACTGGCGCACCCATGGATAGAAGTCCAAATCGCGGGCCGCATGCAGCGAATCGATATTTGTTGCATCCACGAGCACGACTCGTTCAATGGAGTCGTCCGCGCCGCACGAAGCTGCATATGCGGCAGCCAAGTATCCGCCCAAGGAGTGCCCGACAAGCGTGACCGGCAAACTAGAAACGTACTCGGAGCGAAGCTCACTGAGAAGCGAAATATGCTCATCGAGAGTCGGAGGGGAGGCTGACCTGCTCACTCCGTAGCCGGGCCTGTTGTAACGAACGTACGCTACCCCCCCGGGAAGACTACTGGAAACCCAGTCCCAGCACTCGTGCGCCATTCCCAGGCCGTTCTCAAACATGACTGCCGATTGCGCATCCGCAGGTAAGTGAACCTCAACCTCGATCACGCTGCCGTCCGAGCGTCGATATGTAGTGCTGCGGCGGGCTCGTTCCCGAGCCCCCGCCATCCGAACCAGACTCCCTCCCAGCGCACCAACTACAGTTAGCGCCCCGAGACCGGCTACAACCTGACGTTCTATGGTGTGCATGTGCCCCCGACTTTCGAATGCATCGTCGTGGGACATTCGTACCATGGGGCAGCGGAGTCAAGAATGGAGTTAGTTGAATCTTCTAGGCCGCTTCACGGTCATCACTGCTGATCACACGGTCACGCCACCTTGCCTTGAGGCGGCGAGTTTCCATATAGAGCTCCCCCAGCGCCCTTTTAAGGGCACGGTTCTCATCACTCAAGGCCTCCTCTCGGGCAGCATCACGCAGCACCGGCTCACCTTCCAGACCGAGCCGCGCCCCTTCCATAAAACGGCGCTTCCAGTTCGATACAGCCTGCACAGATACCCCCGCCCTCTTGGCTGCCTCTACAGCGGTTTCCTCTCCGGAGATCACCTTGATAACGAGTGAAAGCTTCGCATCCACTGGAAGTGCTGGAGGACGTCCCACGGCCCCTCTCCCCCCTCATCATCTGATGTTTGCAGTAGCAGATGTGGTCAGCTTTACCTCATCGGACTGGCACCGGGACTGTCCAGAATGATCTCCGCCAATCCAGGGCTGTGATCACGCCTCACGCAGGTGCTGCCACACTCGGTTAGCAGGTCACCTCGTGCGGAAGGAATCGCTCCGCTCATGTCAGTGCAGCAGCCCACCCGCCGTGAGCTAGGCCACGATGGCAGCCAGAAGACCGGCCTGAAGCGCTCGCAGACTCACCTCTTTGCCTCGGGCACCCGACCGCAACGCCGACTCCATGCCACTGCCAGCAGCCAATCGCCGCCGATAGCCGAAAGGCCACGTGCTTCGCGGCAGGCCAGCACCGCGCGAGCGGCAGCCCGACTGTTCAAGTTCCCCAACCACCACCGGGATGCCCGTACAGACGGTCAAAGGCCAGCAGCCGCGGGCGGACTACCGCACGCTCGCATGGTCCACCGGGCGCACGCCGCCCCCAACGCTCACGTACCTGCCGAGCACCGTGTCCCTCCCCCCCCACTCAGGGAGGGCTTCCACCGGCTCTTGCCAGGGCTCGCCAGCTTCGCCTCGCAGCGGGCCAAGAAGAACGGCACGGCGGCCCTCGTGCCGGGAGTAAAACCCATGATCCACACCCGCACTACGATGAGGATGTGACTGAAGCCGCTCCAGAACCGACATTGACCCAGCGCGTCGAACTACTGGAACAGCACCTCTCCGCGCTGCAACAACAACTGAGCAGCATGCCAGCCTGCACAACGCCGCCCCCGGAGCACGAGACGCCAACTGCAGCAGAGCCCCACCAACTGGCCAGATCAGCCCTGGCAGATGCTGACTTAACAACACTCAGCACACGCCTGAGTGCCCTCGCTCACCCGGTACGCCTGAGGATCCTGCGGGCATGCCTGGAAGGGACTCACAAAACCAGTGAACTCTCCGCCCACGACGACATGGGCACCACCGGGCAGCTCTACCACCACCTTCGCCTCCTGGTACACGCCAACTGGCTCACAACCCCCTCTCGCGGTCACTACGAGGTGCACCGAGAACACGTCACAACCCTTGCCCCACTCCTCTCTCTCATGACCGGAAATCACACCGACCGCCATAGCAACTGACCTCGCGGGACGAGTCCTCCAGTAGCAGCTCCCGATCGACGTCGACGACGACGTCCACGGGCTCCTGCTCCGGGGCCGAGGCGAGGACGCCCGGGCGGGGAGCGGCAGTACGACCGTATCCACCGCTGCGCCTGGGACGCCGTCCTCCAGCTGCGCGGCCGCGAAACCTGAGCTGCGGCGGCCTGCCGTCTCCGGCACAGGCTCCATTCGCGCGCGCCGTCCCGGCCGCAGCCTCCTTCCCCAGCCGGTGAGAACGAGCCGAGTCACGACGCCCAGTACGCGACCCCTGGGTACGCGCTATCCCCGACGAGCTCGCCCCCTCCATCCGGCAGGCCGCGAAGGCGGCCGGCCTGAGCGTGAACGCGTACGTGGTCCGCGCCGCCCGCCGCGCCGCGACCCTGGACGCCGCGCAGCAGCTCGCCGCGCTCGGTCTGGGCCATGACCTGGCGGGCGAGGGCGACAGTCTGTGACCTCGGAGATCAAGCGCGGGGAGATCTGGACCCTGCCCGACGGCCGCGACGTCCTGGTCGTCTCCCTCATCGGCCTGGACGAGGCGTACGGCGCCGTCCTCGCCATCGTGCTGCACCCGCCCGGCCGCTACCCCGACACCGCGATGTCCGGGCGCGGGTGCGCCAGTCGAGCACCTGCTCGCGGGTCAGGTCCTCGAGGACCAGCTCCTGGCCGTCATCGACGTCCACGACCTCCGGGGCCGGGGTGACGGAGGCCAGCCGGGGCGCGAGCCGCACGACCGGGGCCACCGCCGCAGCCGGGACCTGGTCCTCGGGCTGCGCGGCCGCGGCTTCGGCACGGGCCTGAGCTGCGACGGCCTGCCGGGCGCGGTACAGGTCCCACTCGTGCGCTTTCACCCGTGCCTGCGGAGCGTCCGGCGCAGCGACTGGTGGCTTCGGGAACCGCCCCCCCGGGGGAGGGCGGGGCCGACGGCCAGGCCCCGCACACTGCTGCCCCCTGCCTGGCGTGCCGGTTACGAGGGCCGTTCCTCTTACTCGGCCCCCTCGATGACCCCGTGGACGGCTACGCAGTAGTAGGTCCCCTGGATGTCGTCCACCACACCGTTCTTGGCGCGGCAGTCCGCCTCCGAGATTGGCCCTGGATCTGCGATGGACGGTGTCGCACCGATGACGGTGAGCGCCAGAGCAGTGCAAGTCATGACGATGGACGCGGTTCGCCGCATGAGCGCCTCTTCCTGGATCCTGAGTTACGCCGAACGTTTCACAGCCTCGACGTCCCTCGGTTCACTGGCGCGCCCCCAAAGGAGTGAGCACCTACGCGTGGGACTCGGGGCCCTTGATCCCGGTGAACACACGCCGATCCAGGGAACCTTTCACGCAAGATCCTGTGATGTCCGGCTACTGGTCCAGCACGCTGCCGCCAGCGGCCGACACGTTCCAGGCGCGGCCCGGCCATCGGGCCATGGAGCACGACGGCGAACGCGCACGGCTGGCCCGTCGACGGCGGGCTGCTTCGCCGGGAGCGGTCGGCTCGGTCAGGGCGTCAGGTCCAGGACACGGACCGGCTCCCGATCCACTGCTCTGGTGCGGTGGTGGTGATGATCGCGCCGTCTGGGCGGGCCGAAGACGGCTGGGCGGCGTACTGGCAGTGCGCCGCCGCCCAGAGACGAGCACGGTAATGCCAAACAGTGCGGCCAGGTGTTCCGCTGTGCCGGCCCGGTCCCGGTCGGCTTCCACGAGCGCGCACGCGGGGGCGTACAGGTACCAGCCGGCCTGGGCGTGGGCGCGGTGGAGGAGGCGCGAGGCGAGCACGTTGCCCCGGCCGGCCGCGGCCATCGCGGTGTCGTCCAGGACGATGCGCACGACGTCGCTCACCGCACGGCCGCCTGGGCCAGGCGGCGGTCCAGCTCGCTGTCCAGGCCCTGCTCCTCAGCAGGGGTGGGCGCGTAGCCGTTCCACGCCTTCAGCGCGGCCCGCGCCTGCTCGGCCATCAGCGCGGGCACCATGAACGCCCGGCCGCACAATGGAAGACGTCCCCCCGCTGCTCCACTGCCGAGGACCGGCCAGAATGATTCGCGAACAGGACTCCCGTGATGCAGATGAAGGTGGGCGGGCTCGCGACGAACTCCAGGATCACGCTGGTGAGGGGCTGGCGTTCCGCCGACCGACGCGGGAACCCACGCGTGCGGCACGGTCTCAAGTCCATCCGTTGAGCCGAGACCGGCGAGGTGAGCCGACTCGTTGAATCCCGGTATGGCGACGCAGGCTCCCGCTGACAAACAGGTCATCCCTGACCGAGGCTTCTGCACAGCACGGGTGAAGGTCCTCCCCCGCGGAACCCGGTACACCTCACGCCTCAGTCCGGCTGGACCGCCGAGCCCATCACCGCCGTCGAGCCCCTGGCCGAACAGCCGTCTGCTCCCGCACGGCGGCTGAGAACACACCGGATGAGCAGGGGCCCGAAGAATCCCGGCCCTCCTTATCGCCGGCGTCAGGACTCGTCGCCCGGTGCGAGGTCAAGGCGCAGCCGGTGCCAGACCGGCTGGCGCAGCAGGCCGGCTCGTGTGCGGGTGGTGTAGCGAATCTCCGCCACCAGGCGTGGGAGGACCCAGCGGGCGCCGCGCACCGGCGGAGGCGGCGAGAAGGGGCATACGTCATCTGCGGCGATGGTCAGCAGATCGTTCAGCTGGGTGTGTTCGTGCTCATTCCAGCCGGTGCCCACGCTGCCCAGGTAACGCAGCACACCGTCGTGGGGCTCGCCCAGCAGGACCGCGCCGGGCAGGGCGCTCAGCCGACCCTGGCCCGGCACCCAGCCACCGATGACCGCGTCCACGGTGCGCAGGTTACGAATTTTGATCCAGGCACGGGAGCGCGTCCCCGGCTCGTAGATCGAGTCCAGGCGTTTGAGGACGATGCCCTCCAGCTGCCGGGTGCGGGCCAGCTCCAGGGCCCGGCGGCTGTGCCCGGCCACGGACGCCGGCACCGACCAGTGCGGGCCGGGTGCCACCACCTGCGTCAGGTGGTGGCGGCGTGTGCTGTAGGCCTGGCCCGTCAGCAGCTGCCCGTCCAGGAACAGCACCAGGTGGGCGGGCTCCTGAGCGGCGAGGCGGGCTGCGCGCACCGGGGAGCCGACCAGGCCCATCCGAGGCTGCAGGCGCGCGAAGTCCGGCCGGCCCTCCTCATCGAGGGCCACGACCTCCCCGTCCACAATCGCCGGCCCCTCCACGCTCCGGCCGAGGCTATGGAGTTCGGGATAGGCGGCGGTGATGTCGGCACCCGAGCGGGAGCGCAACAGCACCGAGCCGTCCCCGGGCAGGTAGGCGATCACGCGCTGCCCGTCGTACTTCGTCTCCGCAGCCCACAGATGATCAGAACGTGCAGGCGGGAGGAAGCCCGGCGAGGCGAGCATAGGAGCGATCCGCGGCAAGACAGCCATGCCCCAGCCCTGACCGGACCGACCGCACGCCACTCACAGACCGCTTGCCTCTCCCCCTGACGGTCCAACGACAGACGGCTGGCATCAGCGCCTGTGCGTCTGACCCCCCAAGGGTGATGTGCTGGCCAATCGCTTCTGCAGCGCGTCGATCGACCGGAGCTTCGCCCCGACCTGCTCGGCCTCGACGACCACCGTGCGCATCCGAAGACTCGACGCCATCACCGCTGCCGACACCCCGGCCGGGCCTGCCCCCACCACGATCAAGTCGAAGCCGGTCATCGCCTCGGCCGCATCGAACGCAGCCGGTCTGCGACGTCATACACCGTCAGCCGCAGCGATCGGATATCCCGGATCAACGTCTCCCACGGCCCGAAGGCATCATCCACGTCCTTCCCGGATGACCGGATGTACGCCACCGCCACCCCGTACGCGAAGAACGCGTTGCGGGCCGGCAACGGACGCAACAGCACCAGCTGCTCCAGCAGCGCCGCCGCACGCCAGTACACATCCGGCTCGCCCATCTCCAGCTGCGGAGTGTTCACCTTGTGACGCGCCACCGCAGCCACCAGGGCCGAGTAGTCCCGCACCCCGAGGTCCTTGCCGAGCAGCTCTTCCTGACGATCCAGGAGCCACCGGATGTCGATGTGCAGCTCCAACGTCAGGCCGCCCGCCCGGCGGTGCCCCGGGGGCCCGGGGCGTCCTCGGGAAACGCCGCATCGAACGCCTCGGCTATGCCGGGCTTCCCGGTGACCTCGCGGAACACCAGCGTCGCCTTGTTCAGCTTGACCTGGTTCTCTTCCTCTATGGCCAACTGCGCCAGGTAGGCACGCATGCTCTGCCCGCGCGCCGCGGCGACGGCAGCGAACCGATCCCGGGTCGCGGAGTCGACCTTCATCGTCGTGTCGCTCATACCCCCGAGTATCCACCCACAGGTACCGCCACGAATACTCCTCCTGTGAAATGCCCCCTGCCCAGGCGGAACCCCGGCCGGGCCTTCGTCCCGCCACCAGCAGGTAAGCATCCACCTGGCAACGGGGTCACGCAGATGCCCTCTCCGTATTGACCCGGCCAACCAGCCAGTCCGTGACCCGGTCGATGGTCACCAGTCCGTTGCGCACCACGCGGGTGCCAGCAAACTTGTCGAGGTCCTGGGCGGTCGCTGGGCGGGTCAGCCCCAGAGCTTTCGGGTGAATTCCCTCGCCCATTCCACCCGTTCGTGGTGCGTGCCGTGGGGCGTACACCGGGCCTTGGGTGAGGCATTGCACTTTGGGCAGGTGACGTCCATCGCGTGCCAGGTACGCGCCGGAGAGCCGCCGTACTGCTCTCCCCGCCGTTCCCTGCGTGGCGCAGGAGGCTGGGGTTTGGTCTTGCGGGTTCGCAGGATCCGGAGCAGGCGTTCGTCGTGGGGGACCTGCCGCGTCTTGCCCGGTCCGACGCGGTCGTCGTTGGCACAGGCTTTCCCCGGTCCGGCGTGGCATCGCGGGCACTTCCCTCGGTACCAGTCCTTGCGTGCCACCTGGTGGTGCAGCTGGGGCTCATCCTTCTTGCCCGGCTGCGACCGTCCGTCCTTGCGGGCCTTCGGCGGCCGCACCTGGTCGGGCTGCCGCTGCACTGGGAGGACGCGTTCGGGGGCGGGCGCCCGCTCGCGTTCCACGCGCGCCTTCCAGGTGTTGATCTGGCTTGTCTCGCTGGGCGTGAGCTGATCACCAGCCACTGAGGCCACCTCAGCGAGCTCGGCGACCAGGCGGCGCTTGTCCGCCTGGGGCATAGAGCGGCGCTGGCGGCGCAGGGCACGCAGGCTCACTCGCACCTGCTGCGCTGCATCCATCTTCTTTCGGACCTTCCTCCGGCGGGCCTCGGCCTCGGCCTCAGCTTCGGCGTTCAGCTTCCGGGCAGCTTCTTCCTGCTCCCTGACCAGCGCGGCAAGGAACTCCGCTGCTGCTCCCGCGGTTTGGTTCTCAGCATCGGTGCGGTCATGGGCTGCGATCGCGTTCACACGGACCAGGAGCCCGCCGGCCTCCTGAGCGTTTCCCTCGGATACCGCGTCGCCCAGGCGGGAGAACATCTGCCGGCGCAGTTCGGCCTGCTCCTCCAGCCAGACCTTCGCATCTTCAAGGGCGGCGTCGATCTGCGTACGAGTCCCCTGGTCCACACCGTCCATGGCGGTGAGGGTGCTGCTCACCCTGTTCACCACGACCACGGCCCCGACGGTGCGGGCCTCCCCAAGACGGCGCAGGAGGGCCTGAGCCTGGGCCCGCGAGTCCGGCGCCTTCCTGCCATTGCCCAAGGCCCGGCGGGTCGGCGGGGGCGTACTGCGCGAACGGATGATCCGCTCAACCGCCGGAGTCGACAGGCCACGCTCGGTCATCTCGCACTCGTCCAGCGTGAACCACTCGGTGGGCCGGGCGAAAGCCTCAGTGCCGATACGGACATGCCGCGCCGTGCCCTGGCTGTCCAGGCGGATGCGGTGCACGTACCAACGCTGAATGAGGGTGCTGCGGTCGACGGGGACGGACAGACCCAGCACCGGCTCGCTCGGGCCGTCCCACACCGGGGGCACCACCTGGTCCAGGTGCACGCGCAGACGGCGCCCCCGGCGTGGGAGCTGGATGTCCACGACCGAGCCGATCGGCGCCCCCTCCGGCCGGGCGAACTCAAAGCCGGCCTGCTCGCAACGGCGGTGCAGCCACGCGGCGGCAGCGGCCTTCACATACAGGTGGTCGGCACTGGAGATGCCGCGCGCCCGACGGCCGCACACATGGAGGTGCCCGTCAGGGCCGGGATGGTGCGCGAAATGGCAGACCCGGTCGGTATACAGCTTGGTGGTCAGCTGCAGCCCGCAGCCGCCGAGCAGGATTCCGCACCAGAAGGTGTCGCCTTCATGTCGCTGCCGGAAGGCCCCCAGCTCGATGGCTTCCAACGGCAGCACAAGCGGCTCCTCAGAATCCGCGCTGCCCAGGACCGCCGTCTGGATCTGCCGCTTATCAGCCTGCACACCATCCCCCTCCAGCCGTTCCAACTCATCGTGCCACCCACGGCGTTGGCCCCACAGACGGCCGACGCGCCCGTCGAGGCAAGCTACGGCTCCGGCTTGTCACGAGGGCGCTGACGCCTTCGGGCTGAGGTTGGCTGACTTGGTGTTATAGACAACAAGTCCTTCTGCGGTCACGCTGGGTGTGCTCGATCGGTGTGGGGCCAGGGGAGGGAACCATGCGGAGAGTCGACGAGCTGCGGGAGCGGACCGTTTGGAAGAGCGATCCGCACACCCAGGTGAAACACCTCGTGTACCGGCACTACCTGCAGTGCTGGATGGGCAAGATCCTCCAGAAGTTCCCGGAGGCCACCATCGTCGACGCCTTCGCGGGACCGGGCGTCTACTCCGACGGTCCGCCCGGCTCCCCCGTCGTGGTTGCCAAGACCTTCCTCGAGCACGCGGCGCACCGGCGCTTCAACAAGCTCAACCTGGTCTGTCTCGAGGAGCGGCCCGACCGGGTGGAGGAACTGCGGCAGCAGTTCGCCAAGCTGCCCCCGTCACCGCAGCTGAACATCAGTGTGCAGCCGCCCGGTGTCTTCGCCGAACAGCAGCCCCGGCTGTCCGCGCTCGCCCACCGCGGCCGCGCCGAGACGCCCGTACTGTGGCTGATCGACCCGTTCGACCTGAAGAGCGCACCCTTCTCGCTGATCAGGCAGTGCCTCGCCGGACCACGTGACGAGGTGCTGTTCACCCTCTTCACGAACGAGCTGCACCGCTTCTGCCAGCGCGAGGGCTACGACAAGACCATGACCCCCTACTTCGGTGGCACCCACTGGACATCCGCCGTACTCGAGCGGCGCGGCCGCAGAGAGGCCTTCGCCACGGCCTACCAGCAGGGCTTGACGGAGCAGGGCCTGTTCACCGGCAGCTTCGGCATCAAGGTCAGCAGCCAGAGCGCCCGGTACCACCTGGTCCTGGCCACCCACAGCGAAGCAGGCCTGAAGTGCTGGGCCCCCGTGACCTGGAAACTGGACCACTACAGCGGCCAGGGCGCCTCCGCCGAGACCGCAGGCGCCCTGTCGCTGTTCGACGAGGCCTCAGTCGTGGACCGGCTGGATGTCGCACTGCGCGCCCACGCCGGCACCGCCCAGCGGTGGGAGACGCTCTCCAGCCAGGCAGCCCGGCTGAACCACATGGACAAGCACCTGCGCCAGGTCCTGGACAACCTCGCCGCACAGGGCCTGGCGTTCCGCGTCGACCCGGTCCGCGCGCGCACCTCCTGGCCGGAAGGGTGCACCGTGCGCTTCTACGCCCCCGAGGACGTCGCCGACGAAGCCTCCTAGCGCGCGGGAAGCACCAGCTGCTGAGGCATGTCGTCCCAGGTACGGCCGTCCAGCTCGCGGCCGCCGGCTTTCGGAGTACGGCCGCCCCACTGCTTGAAGAAGAACGCCACCCCAGCGGACTGGCAGGTGTCACGGATCTGCGTCACCCACGCCTCCTCGAGCGGCCGGTGCCCAGGGCCGGACTCCCCTCCGGCGATGACCCAGTCGATCGCCGTGAGTTCCAGCCCGTCCAGCGGGCCGAGCAGCGGCTCGCACGACAAGAACTTCACCGCCGCCGGCACCTGCCGCAGGTCATCCACGCGCGACAGCTCCTTCGCGCTCTCCACCGACACGCCCATCCACAGATTCGCCGGCCACTCCAGCCGGTCAGCGACCTGACGAAGCCGGCGCGCCCGCTTGGTGAGCACCTGGTAGGTGTGCTGCGGAGTGCCCGCCATCACCTCGAACACCCGGCGCACGTAAACGAGCGGCACCCGGGCGTGGAACAGGTCGCTCATGGAGTTCACGAACACGGTGCGCGGGCTCCTCCACCCGTACGGCACGGCGAGCGCCTCCGGGTGCAGCGTCAGGCCGAATCCTGGCCCGGACGTGCGCGGGTCACCGTCGTTCTGGTACTTCGCCGAGCCCATCGCCTTCAGCCGCTTCGCCAGCGTCAGCGCGTAGCAGTTGTCGCAGCCCGCCGAGACGCGGTCGCATCCCGTGGTCGGATTCCACGTCGCCTCGGTCCACTCGATCGCACTGCGATCACTCACCGCCCGGCCCTCCATCCCCGCCAACCGGGCCCTGCCACAGGCGCGGCACCGACGCGACTCATGCCCAACGAGCCACCAGAGCAACGGACATCGGCATCCAACCAGGCGCCGCCCGCAGGCGTGGCCCCATCACCTAACTCGAACATACGTACCCACTTCTGTGAAGGTTTCTCGGCACAAACCAGCCACACCGCGACAGCGCCAGCGCACCGCGCCCTCGCGGCCCGGACCAGGGTTTTTGAGGGAGTTGTTGAGGGCTGTGGAGCCCCTCTCGGTGATCGTCGGCCGATCCTCATAAAACGATCGGTTGTTGAGCAAGCATGAAGAGGTGCTCGCGATCACAGGAGCGGAGTCCGTTGGTCCGGTAGCACAGCTCCTCCGGAGCGAGTCGACCACGGTCGAGGCCATGGAACTGACCCTGACGGCAACGTTGTTCGACACGACCCACTTGGTGCTACGCTTCTCGGCCAGTTGCATCATCGTCAGTTCACTTTTCCAGTACGAAGGTTGCCAGCCAGGTAGCCAGGTCGTACCAAGGCAACACTCGTCATTAGCCGGCGAGTGCCCTGAAAGGACCGTGAGTTGGGTGGTGGCGCGCCACAACCCTGGACGGCCACCCGCGCCGGGAGGGCAGGTGGGGGCACGGTGCCGAAGTCAGGTCCCAGCCCTCGCCCTCTGCCGCCATATCGGCGAGCAGATCGAGAGGCTGAGGAAGAGACTCCCGTGTCCCACATACCCACTTCGGCGGCTGAGCCGCCGCTCCCCTTCTCCACCGAGTCGGACATTGTCGATCACCGACTCATCGGTGCGCGTCTGCGTCCGCCCGCCTCGCAGGCGGTGATCGACAAGAGCGTCGCCGCAGGTGTTGCGATCGGGCTGAGCCCCGAGATGGCCGAGGTGCTGGCCGCCGCCGCCGCCGACCAGCAGCAGCTTCGCCGGGCGCTGCGCTCGCCGAAGATTCAGCGCTTCGGCTCCGAGGAGTTCACGTACATCGAGTTCGACGTCGTGACCTGGCGCATCCTGCCGTCGCCGGACAACATCCGGTTCGAGGACGAGCGCGCCCGCGGCACGATCCCCATGCCTCGATTCGGAGCCGTCGAGGGCGAGGCGCTGCTCACCTTCGAGATGGACTCGGCTGACAAGATGATCGACGCGATGGCCCCGCGGATCACCGACATGGTGAACAACAACCCGCACATCGGCTCCATCCTGGACCGCGGTATCGAAACGCCGGGATGGCTGAGCGCCGTCCGGCTGACCACGGACCTCGGCACGGTGACCCGACTGGAGTCCACGGACGCCTTCGGCCGTACCGTCGCCAGCCACCAGGGCCTCGGCATCACGTTCAAGGACGCCGCCTGGAACCTGCGGCCCGGCAGCCGTCGCGCGAAAATGCTGCTCCGTGACCTTGTGGAGTGGGCTGTAAGCGACATCGTCACGGACGACCAGGCCCGCATGGTCCGCTGCTCGATCATGCCCAACGCCCGGGTGATCATCGGCTACTCGGCCCCGCGGGGGTTCGACCGGGCGCGCCGGCGGTTCGTGGCGCACCTGCACATGGCGCCGCCCATGACCTTCTCCACTGCCACCACTCTGAACGCCAAGGCGAACGCTGCGGTGGACAACCTCTACGAACGCGGCCTGCTGATCATTCCCTCCGGGATGACCGCCGAAAGCGTCCGGGACATCCTCGACGGCACGGACCGCAAGCACGGCCTCCTCCCCGACCAGGTCGCTGTTCTGGCCTGCGGGACTCTCAACCCCCACCCGAACAAGCGCCAGGCCCGCGCGGTCAACGACGCGATCGCCGACCTCACGGGCGCGAAGCCCAAGCTGGAGGAGCGCACCCAGCTGGCTGCCGAGGTCGCCCTGCGGGGCTTCCCTGCGGACAAGCGGCTCACGGCCCTGCGATCCGCGCTCGACCGGGCCTGGCGCTGGTCGGTCCTGCGCGGCGTCGAGCTGACGTGCGGCCACCCGCTCGACCTGCTGGCCGAGGCGCTCCGCGAACTCGTACAGGCCGGTGACGCCGCTGGTCCCGCCACCGCCGAGCTCGCCGCGCTTGCCAGCTACCACCTGGTCGGGGGCCGCACCCAGCTGCTGACCCGTTCCGAGTTCGGCGGCCGCGGCAGCAACGCCGAGCCCCAGCAGATCATGCGGCAGCTGGCCAAGTCCGACGTCGGTCTGCGCCAGCTGTGCCAGGTTGTGCTGGACGGCCGGGCCGGACGGGACCCGCAGGAGCTGGCCGACGGCGCCATGCCGCAGGACACGCTCATCGCGGCCGCCGAGATCCTCACCGCCGGGCGGCTGCGCGAACTCGCCGACCTGTCCGAGGGGGAAGGCATCACGCACGAGACCCCCGAAGACCGACTCGCCGCGGCGCTCAAGGACTTCCAGGAGCGCCTCGACGACCTCCTCGCCGCAGCCCAGGCCGTCGGCCACGTGACCGGCGAGGACGGCGTGGCGCTGGTGGACACGTTGGGATTCAGCAACTCCAACGTGCGGGACACGCTCGTCGAGATCACTGACCTCGTTTCGGAATGGCGAGGCGCGCGGCGCCGGGCCGACCGGATGCGGGCCGACCTGGACGAGAGCGGTGACGCCCGATGAAGCGCGCCGCGTACACGCTCACCCCGGAGAACTACGGCACCGCGTGCGATCTCGCTGGCTCCGTGCTGCTGCGGCGTGTCCCGGCTGCCTCGACGGTCCTGCAGATCACCGAGGGTGGGGCTTGGAACGAGTTCTCGACAGGCGTCTACATCGCCGCCGACTTCGAGAACGTCATCCGCTACACCGGGAGCGCGGTCCGCGAGGGGTCGATCGGTGACCGCGTTCAAGAGCACGTACTGCGCGGACGCGCCGCTCAGTGGACCCGCCTGATGGTGGTCCCGCTGGCACCGGGCACCGAGGAAGATCTGGTTCGCAGGATCGAGGGTCGGATCGGAACGGTCCTGCGGCCGCTCGACACCAAGCGGCTCCCCACCCTTGGCGCTCCCCGGCGACCTGCCTCGCGCAGGGCCTCCGAGTAACTGGAGGAAGAGGGCACAGGGAAGGCCCCCACCGCGGAAGCGGTGGGGGCCTTCGCCTTCTGCGGTCACAGGTCGATGTGATGGATGAACTGCTTGGCCGGATCAGGCACGGGTCAGCCGAGGGCGGCTCCATACCGACGGATCGGATCTATCCATGGTCATTTGAGGGCAGACTGGCCGGCGTGACGACCCTGGCCGACGCGATCGGCGCCGACGCCCAGCCCACGAGTTCTTGGACAGGACGTCCCTGGTTGATGCTGGACGGTCCTGCGACTTGTTGGACGGTACTGGCACATCCTGGACGGGGCTTGCTCGTTGTACTGGGCATGGGGGAACTGCCAGGCCCTGAGCCGCCGGATGACTATCGATGGATGGCCGAGCATCGGTATCGCGCCGTGCTGCAGGTCCTGGAGGGGGCCGCGGTTGCGGAGGTCGCGCGTCGTTTCGGGGCGTCACGCCAGTCGATCTACTCGTGGTTGGAGCGGTATCACGCCGAAGGCCTCGCCGGTCTGGTCGACAAGTCACGGCGTCCACATGTCTCGCCTCATCAGGTGGCGTCCGAGATTGAGGCCCTGGTCTGCGAACTGCGTCGGGCACATCCGCGCTGGGGAGCTCGTCGCATCGTCCACGAACTGCAGCGGCGCGGGGTGACACCGGTGCCGGGCCGGTCCACCGTCCATCGCGTCCTGACCCGCAACGGGCTGGTTGACCGACAGGCGCAGAATCACCGGCGCGTCTATCGCCGCTGGCAGCGTGACGCTCCGATGCAGCTGTGGCAGCTGGACATCATGAGCGGTGTCTTCCTCGAGGGTGGCCGTGAGTGCAAGCTCGTCACCGGCATCGACGACCATTCCCGGTTCATCGTGATCGCGAAGGTGGTGGCCGAGCCCTCCGGCCTGGCTGTGAGTGCGGCCTTCGCTGAAGCGATGCGGTCCTATGGAGTGCCGTCGGAGGTGCTGACGGACAACGGTAAGCAGTTCACCGGCCGGTTCACCAAGCCCGTGCCGGCCGAGGTGCTCTTCGAGCGGATCTGCCGGGAGAACGGCATCACCGCTCGTCTCACCAAGCCTCGATCGCCCACCACGACCGGCAAGATCGAACGGTTCCACAAATCCCTTCGCCGGGAACTGCTGGACCATGTCGGGCCGTTCGCCGATCAGCCCACCGCCCAGGCGGCCATCGACGCCTGGGTCCACGGTTATAACCACAGCCGGCCGCATCAAGCCCTCGACATGGCCACCCCCGCCTCGGCCTTCCGCCCTGAGAACGAACAGCCAGAGCGCCAGCAACGCGGGGGCCACCTGCCGGAGACCGAGCACGAACCAGGACTCAGCGTCTCCGATCTGCTGAGGTGACTCCCGTCGTGTGGACACTCTGACAATGGATCTTGTAGGTCCGAGGAAGGGTGTCCTGGTGGGACGGAAGTCTCCATATCCGGTGGAGTT
>NZ_JOJM01000104.1 GCF_000720325.1 Streptomyces sp. NRRL B-1347 | reverse complement strand
GGTGGCGTCCGGCAATGGCAAGGGGCAGATCTTCGTGAAGGGCGAGGTCATCAAGACGGTGCCCGAGTCGAAGATCGTGGAGACCCTGATCGAAGAGGCGATGAAGATCGCCGCACAGCTGGAGGCCGCCGGCGTCCCGTCCGGAGTGCCCGACGTCACGGTGAGCTGAGGACAACCAGTTAGGGGGCCTGAGCATGACCATCCTGGAAACCATCCGAGGGCCGCGCGACCTGAAGGCGCTGACCGAGTCCGACCTCGCCGAACTGGCCGAGGAGATCAGGGAGTTCCTGGTGCACGCGGTCGCGCGGACCGGCGGACACCTCGGGCCCAACCTGGGGGTGGTGGAGCTGACCATCGCCCTGCACCGGGTCTTCGAGTCGCCCGTCGACCGCCTGGTGTGGGACACCGGCCACCAGAGCTATGTGCACAAGCTCCTGACTGGGCGTCAGGACTTTTCGAAGCTGCGCGGCAAGGGCGGTCTGTCCGGCTACCCCTCGCGCGAGGAGTCCGAGCACGACATCGTCGAGAACAGCCACGCGTCCACCGCGCTCGGCTGGGCCGACGGCCTCGCCAAGGCCCGCCGGGTCCTGGGGGAGCGGGGCCACGTCGTGGCCGTCATCGGGGACGGCGCCCTCACCGGCGGCATGGCGTGGGAGGCGCTCAACAACATCGCGGCTGCGAAGGACCAGCCGCTGATCATCGTCGTCAACGACAACGAGCGCTCCTACGCCCCCACCATCGGCGGCCTCGCCAACCACCTCGCGACCCTGCGCACCACCGACAGCTACGAGCAGGTCCTCGCCTGGGGCAAGGACGTCCTCCAGCGCACCCCCGTGGTCGGGCGGACGCTGTACGAGTCCCTGCACGGCGCCAAGAAGGGCTTCAAGGACGCCTTCGCGCCCCAGGGCATGTTCGAGGACCTCGGCCTGAAGTACGTCGGCCCCATCGACGGGCACGACATCAAGGCCGTCGAATCCGCGCTGCGCCGCGCGAAGCGCTTCCACGGCCCCGTGCTCATCCACTGCCTCACCGAGAAGGGCCGCGGCTACGAACCCGCGCTCGCCGACGAGGCCGACCGCTTCCACACCGTCGGCGTCATGGACCCCCTCACCTGCGAGCCGCTCACCCCGTCCAACGGCCCCTCGTGGACGTCCGTGTTCGGCGACGAGATCGTCCGCATCGGGGCCGAGCGCGACGACGTCGTCGCCCTCACGGCCGCCATGCTGCACCCCGTCGGGCTCACCCGGTTCGCGGAGGCCTACCCCGACCGCGTCTGGGACGTCGGCATCGCCGAGCAGCACGCGGCCGTGTCCGCCGCCGGGCTCGCCACCGGCGGCCTGCACCCCGTCGTCGCGGTCTACGCCACCTTCCTCAACCGCGCCTTCGACCAGCTCCTGATGGACGTGGCGCTGCACCGGTGCGGCGTCACCTTCGTGCTCGACCGGGCCGGCGTCACCGGCGCCGACGGCGCCTCGCACAACGGCATGTGGGACATGTCGATCCTCCAGTGCGTGCCCACGCTGCGCATCGCCGCGCCGCGCGACGCCGACCAGCTGCGCGCGCAGCTGCGCGAGGCCGTGAACGTCGACGACGCGCCGACCCTGCTGCGCTTCCCCAAGGAGTCGGTGGGTCCCGCGATCCCGGCCGTGGACCGGGTGGGCGCCATGGACGTGCTGCGCCAGGACCCGGACCCGGACGCGCTGCTCGTCGCCGTCGGCGTGATGGCACCGGTGTGCCTCCAGGCCGCCGAGCTGCTCGCGGAGCGGGGCATCGGCTGCACCGTCGTCGACCCGCGCTGGGTCAAGCCCGTCGACGCCGCCCTGCCGCCGCTCGCCGCGCGCCACCGGCTCGTCGCGGTCGTCGAGGACAACAGCCGCGCGGGCGGCGTCGGCTCGGCCGTGGCCCTCGCCCTCGACGAGGCCGACGTCGACGTTCCCGTACGCCGCTTCGGCATTCCGGAGCAGTTCCTCGCGCACGCCAAACGCGGCGAGGTCCTCGCCGACGTCGGCCTCACCCCGGTCGAGATCGCG
Source organism: Streptomyces sp. NRRL B-1347 (assembly GCF_000720325.1). GTDB lineage: Bacteria > Actinomycetota > Actinomycetes > Streptomycetales > Streptomycetaceae > Streptomyces. The sequence goes on along the minus strand of NZ_JOJM01000104.1, from coordinate 13,084 downwards.
GGGCGCGTCAGCGCGACCCTGGCCCGCCGGGACGCGGCACGGACCGGCGCGGGGGAGACGGCCGGGGGAGCAGGCCCGCAGGAGGCCGGGGCATCCGGCCCACGGACAGCCGGGGCGCCCGGCGAGGAGAACCGAGCATGACCAGCACCAGCAAGGAGTTCGACCTCGGCAGACTGCTCGCCGAGCGCGGCGGCGAGCGGTACGAGCTGCACACCCGGCACCTCAACCACCAGCTGCCGCGCATGCTGCACACCATCGGCTTCGACAAGGTCTACGAGCGCGCGGAGGGCGCCTACTTCTGGGACGCCGAAGGCCAGGACTACCTGGACATGCTCGCCGGGTTCGGCGTCATGGGCCTCGGCCGCCACCACCCGGTCGTCCGCAAGGCCCTGCACGACGTCCTCGACGCCTCCCTCGCCGACCTGACCCGCTTCGACTGCCAGCCGCTGCCAGGACTGCTCGCCGAGCGGCTGCTCGCGCACAGCCCGTACCTGGACCGCGTCTTCTTCGGCAACAGCGGGACCGAGGCCGTCGAGACCGCCCTGAAGTTCGCCCGCTACGCCACCGGCAAGCCGCGGATCCTGTACTGCGCCCACGCCTTCCACGGCCTGACCACCGGCTCCCTGTCCGTGAACGGCGAGACCGGCTTCCGCGACGGCTTCGCCCCGCTCCTGCCGGACACGGCCGTCCCCCTCGGCGACCTCGACGCGCTGCGCCGGGAGCTGAAGCGCGGCGACGTGGCCGCCCTGATCGTCGAGCCGGTCCAGGGCAAGGGCGTGCACGAGCCGCCGCCCGGCTATCTGCGCGCCGCCCAGGACCTCCTGCACCAGCACAAGGCGCTCCTGATCGCCGACGAGGTGCAGACCGGCCTCGGCAGGACCGGCGCCTTCTACGCCCACCAGCACGAGGAGGGCGTCGAGCCCGACCTGGTGTGCGTGGCCAAGGCCCTGTCCGGCGGCTACGTCCCGGTCGGCGCCACCCTCGGCAAGGACTGGATCTTCAAGAAGGTCTACTCGTCGATGGACCGCGTCCTGGTCCACTCCGCGAGCTTCGGGTCCAACGCGCAGGCCATGGCGGCCGGGCTCGCGGTCCTCGCCGTCATGGACGACGAGGGCACCGTCGCGAACGCCCGCGAGACGGGGGAGCTGCTCAGGAGCAGGCTCGCGGCGCTCGTCGACAAGTACGAGCTGCTCAGCGACGTCCGCGGCCGCGGCCTGATGATCGGCATCGAGTTCGGCAGGCCGAAGTCCCTGAAGCTGCGCAGCCGCTGGACGATGCTCCAGGCCGCCCGCAAGGGCCTGTTCGCGCAGATGGTGGTGGTGCCGCTGCTCCAGAAGCACCGGATCCTCACCCAGGTCTCCGGCGACCACCTGGAGGTCATCAAGCTCATCCCGCCGCTGATCATCGGGGAGCGGGAGGTGGACCGCTTCGTCACGGCGTTCACCGACGTCATGGACGAGGCGCACGGGGGCGGCGGGCTGATCTGGGACTTCGGCAAGACACTGGTGAAGCAGGCGATGGCGAACCGATGAGCGCCGCCTCTGACGGTCTTTGCCTCTGAGGCAACAAAATTGCCTCTCGGGTAAGGCTCTGGCTCAATCGAGGATATGAGCCCTGTCACCCCGGACGACGGTGAGGCGGCCGCCGCGCTGCCCGCCGTCGCCCCGCAACTGCGTGAGCTGCGCCGCCGCGCCGCGCTGACCCTGGAGGCCGCCGCCCGCGCCGCCGGGCTCTCGCCCGCCCACCTGTCCCGCCTTGAGACCGGTCAGCGGCAGCCGTCCCTGCCGATGCTGCTCGCACTCGCTCGTACCTACGGTACGACGGTCTCCGAGCTCCTGGGCGAGACGCCCGCCGACCGGGACGCTGTCGTGCGCGCCCCGGACATGGAGCCCACCGCCGCCGGCGGCTGGACGTACTGGCAGGCGGGCTCCCCGGGCCGGGGCATGCAGGCGCTGCGCGTGCACGTGCCGTACGGCGCGCAGGGCGACATCGTGCGCGTGCACCCCGGCGAGGAGTGGCTGTACGTCCTCCAGGGCCGCCTCCGCCTGCGCCTCGGCGACACCTCGTACACCCTCGCGCCCGGCGACAGCGCGCACTTCGACTCGCTGACGCCGCACCGGATCGCCGCCGTGGACCACGGCGGCGCCGACCTCCTGTTCGTCCACACCTTGCTGCAGAGCCCCGCCGCCGCGCTCTGCCTCGGCGGCCCTATCGAGGGAGACCGACATGACGGAATCTGAACCGCAGCAGCCCGCGCGCCGCATGTCCATGGAGGAGAAGTTCCCGCGCGCCCTGTGGGTGCGGCTGATCGTCTACGTCGCCGTGGGCCACCTGTTCGCGGGCTTCATCTACCTGCTGTTCGTCCTCGGCGGGCAGAACCAGTAGCGCCCGGGCGCGCGCCGCTTAGTCGAGGAGCCGCTCGCGCAGCCGCTCGCGCGTCACCGGCGCGAGGCCGAGCCCCTGGGTGAGGTAGGTGTCCGTGTCGCCCCACGTCTGCTCGATGGTGTCGAAGGCCGCCGCCAGATACTCGGCGCGGGCGTCGAACAGCGGGCTCAGGAGCTCCATGACCTCGGCCGACATGGCGTCCGGCGAGGTGCTGCTGCGGTGCACCTTGTAGCGGCGGTGCGCCGCGTTCGACTCCAGGTAGTCCGCCTCGATCGCCGCGCGCTCCACGCCGACGGCGAGCAGCGTGACGGCGATCGACAGGCCCGCGCGGTCCTTGCCCGCCGCACAGTGCATCAGCGCGGGCACGCTGTCCTCGGCGAGCGCGTGCAGCACCCGGCCGTGCTCGTCCGTGCGCTCCCGGATGATCGTGCGGTACGAGGACGCCATGCGGTCGGCGGCCCGGCCGTCGGACAGGACCGAGCGCAGCTGGTCCACGTCGCCGTCGCGCACCATCTTCCAGAACTCGGCGCCGTCGGCGGGGTCGGTCAGCGGCAGGTTCACGTTGCGCACGCCCGGCAGCTCCACGTCCGGGCCTTCGAGCCGCTGGTCCGCGGCGTTGCGGAAGTCGAAGACCGTGTGCAGGCCGAGCGACGAGAGGAAAGCGGCGTCGGCGGCGGTGGCGTGCGCGAGGTGCCCGCTGCGGAAGAGCACGCCGTGGCGGACCCGGCGGCCGTCGACGGTCGGAAGCCCGCCCACGTCGCGGAAGTTGCGCACACCGGCCAGCTCGGGTTCGGTCGACGGAACCTGCTGCGTCACGGGCTCTCCTCTGGGTCGGGTCTTGTCGCCGCTCGTCGGACCGGCCGGGATCGGGGCACCGCGCGGCTCGCCGCGGCATCCGTCGGCGGCCGGTGGTTGTGCCTTCGACGATACGACACGGGTTCCTGAGGCAATCAGTCGTGGCACAGCGCGCACGGGCGTTGCCCAGGTGGTCGCGCGGGCTCGAAGATGTGCGTACGCGCGCGTGCCTGTTGAGATCTGTCAGAGGACCTGTGGGGGTTTGATGATCGAGGTCGGCGAGGACGGTCGTACGTGGCTCCTCTCGGGGCCCACCAGCAGCTACGCGCTCCGCCTCACCGGCCGTGACGAGCTGCTGCACCTGCACTGGGGCCCGCGGATCGCCCTGGCCGACGCCGCGGCCCTGGCCGCCGCGCCGCTGCCGCCCGAGCGGCCCTTCGAGTCCCGCATCGACGGGCACGAGGAGTATCCCGTCGAGGGCGGCCCCCGCTTCGTGCGGCCCGCGCTCTCGGTGCGCGGCGGCGGGGTGCGGGGCACCGAGTGGCGGTTCAAGAGCGCCGCGCACGACGCGGACGAGCTCCAGCTGAACTTCACCGACCCCGTGCACCACCTCGCGGTGGTGCTCAGCTACCGGCTGCGCGGCGACGTGATCGAGCGGTACGCGGTCGTCATGCACCAGGGGCCCGCCGGATCGCCGGAGGTGGAGCTGCTGCGCGCCGACTCGGCCACCTGGACCCTGCCGCGCCGCGAGCGCTGGCGCCTGTCCCAGCTGCACGGGCGCTGGGCCGCGGAGTCGCGCCTCGTACGCTCCGACCTCACGTACGGGGAGCGGGTCATCGGCAGCCGCCGCGGCCACACCGGGCACCAGCACCTGCCCTGGGTGGCGCTCGACGCCGACGGCGCCACCGAGGAGCACGGCGAGGTCTACGGCTGCGCGCTCGCCTGGTCCGGTTCGTGGCGCGTCGCGGTGCACCAACTCCCGGACGGCGCCGTGCAGATCACCGGCGGCACCGGCCACGACGACTCCGGACAGCAGGTGCTGGAGCCCGGTACGGCGATCGTCACGCCCGTGTTCGCGGGCCTGTGGAGCGACGGCGGCTTCGGCGGGGCGAGCCGGGCCTGGCACGCCTACCAGCGCGCGCACGTCATCCCGGACGCCGACGAGGTGCGGCCCGTCCTCTACAACTCCTGGGAGGCCACCGGCTTCGACATCTCCGAGGGGCAGCAGCGGGACCTCGCGGAGCGGGCCGCCGAGCTGGGCGTCGAACTGTTCGTCGTCGACGACGCGTGGTTCGGCCGGCGCGTCGGCGACCGGGCCGGGCTCGGCGACTGGACGCCGAACCCGGAGCGGTTTCCCGGAGGCCTGAAGCCGCTCGCGGACCACGTGCACGGCCTGGGCATGCGGTTCGGGATCTGGGTGGAGCCGGAGATGGTGAACGCGGACAGCGACCTGTACCGCGCGCACCCCGACTGGGTGCAGCACCACCCGGGCCGCACCCGCACGGAGTTCCGCAACCAGCTCGTCCTCAACGTCGCGCGCAAGGACGTGCGGGAGCACCTGTGGGAGCAGCTCGACGCGCTCCTGTCCGGCGCCCCGATCGACTATGTGAAGTGGGACTTCAACCGCTGCTTCACGGACCCCGGCTGGCCCGGCGAAGCCCACCCGGAGCGCCTGTGGTCCGCCCACGTGCACGCCGTCTACGACCTGATCGACCGGCTGCGGACCGCGCACCCCTCCGTCGCCTTCGAGTCCTGCTCGGGCGGCGGCGGCCGGGTCGACCTCGGCATCATCGCGCGGACGGACCAGGTGTGGACATCGGACAACACCGACCCGGCGGACCGCCTCGCCATCCAGCACGGGTTCAGCCAGGTGCACCCCGCGCGCGTGATGGCCGCCTGGGTCACCGACAGCCCCAACACCCAGCTCAACGGGCGGGTCAGCTCGCTGCGGTTCCGGTTCGTCAGCGCCATGGCCGGAGTGCTCGGCGTCGGCGGCGACCTCACCCGGTGGAGCGCGGCGGAGCTGGCCGAGGCGCGCCGCTGGGTGGAGCTGTACAAGGAGATCAGGCCCGTCGTGCAGCTCGGCGACCTCTACCGGCTCCGCGCGCCCGGCACGGGGCTCGGCGCGGTGCAGTACGTGCGGGGCGACGAGGCCGTCGTGCTCGCCTGGCTGCGGGCGCAGGAGTACGGCGAGGAGCCCGCGCCGGTGCGGCTGCGGGGACTCGACCCCGCGGCGGCGTACGCGTGCCGGGACACCGGCGCGGTGCACCGGGGCGCGGTCCTGCTGCACCACGGCCTGCGCACCGGCCTCAGCGGGGACCTGGACGCCGCGGTGTTCCGGCTGCAACGGGTCGCGGCCCCCGCGTCGGCACCGTAGGCCGCTGTATTCCGGGTTGGTGCAATCTTGACCAATGGCTTATCTCACGCCACGTCAACCCCATATTACGGTGGCGTAGGTCACTTGACGGAAGGAAAGATGGGACGACGTGACAGCAGAGTCGACACCCATCGTCAAGAACGTACCCACAGAGACCATCTCCTCCTACGCAGCGGTCGGCGACAGCTTCACCGAGGGCGTGGGGGACCCCGGGCCCGACGGGACCTTCGTCGGCTGGGCCGACCGGCTCGCCGTGCTGCTCGACGATCTGGCACCGGAGCACACGTTCCGCTACGCGAACCTCGCGGTGCGCGGCAAACTGCTCGACCAGATCGTCGCGGACCAGGTGCCGCGGGCCAAGGAGCTGGCCCCGGACCTGGTGACGTTCGCCGCGGGCGGCAACGACATCATCCGGCCCGGCACCGACCCGGACGAGGTGGCCGAGCGCTTCGAGCGGGCCGTCGCCGACCTCTCGTCGGCCGTCGGCACCGTCGTGGTGACCACCGGCTTCGACACCCGGGGCGTGGCCCTCCTCAAGCATCTGCGCGGCAAGATCGCCACCTACAACGGCCACGTCCGCGCGGTCGCCGACCGCTACGGCTGTCCGGTGCTCGACCTGTGGTCCCTGAAGACCGTGCAGGACCGGAGAGCCTGGGACACCGACCGCCTGCACCTCTCGCCCGACGGGCACACGCGCGTGGCGCTGCGCGCGGCCCAGGTGCTCGGCATCGCCGTGCCCGCCGACCCGGACCAGGCGTGGCCGCCGCTGCCGCCGCGGGGCACCCTCGAGGAGCGCCGCGACGACATCCACTGGGCGCGCGAGCACCTGGTGCCGTGGATCGGGCGGCGGCTGCGCGGCGAGTCGTCGGGCGACCACGTGGCGGCGAAGCGGCCGGACCTGATGCCGCTGTAGGCCCCTGCCCGGTTCGGGCGGGGGTGGACCGGTGAGGTGACAGGGCGGGAGTGGCGTCCCCGCGCGCGTGCGCGCGGGTGCTGGGATGGCGGCCAGCCGTCTCCCCGCGGGGCGGCGGGCCGCCCCGCGCGGGGCGGACGACCGGCACACCGGAAGGACTCCCGCCCATGCCGTCACGCCCGTACGCGCCCGTACGCCCTCTCGCCACGGCGCTGCTCGCGCTCGCCGCCCTCGGACTCGCGGCCGTGCCCGCCGTGGCCGCGGTGCCGTCCGCCGCGGCGCCCGCCGCCGTGGCCGCGCGGAACCCCGCCACGGTGACGGTGACCGGCACCGGCTCCGCCAGCGCGGCGCCGGACCAGGCCGTGGTCAGCATGGGCGTCGAGGTGACCGCGCCGACGTCCCAGAAGGCGCTCGCCGCGCAGAACACCGCGGCGCGGGCGCTGCTCGCCGCCGCGCGCGAACAGGGCGTCGCCGAACGCGACGCCCGCACGGAGAGCCTGTCGCTTTCCGCCGTGTACAAGGACGAGGGCGGCGCGTCCAAGCTCACCGGGTACCGGGCCGCCCAGTCGTTCTCGCTGACCGTGCGCGACCTCGCCGCCACCGGCCGGGTCATCCAGGCCGCGCTGGACGCCGCCGGTGACGCGGGCCGCGTGCACGGCGTGACCTTCGACGTCGCCGACAGGCGGGAGCTGCGGGCCGAGGCCCGCGCGGCCGCGCACGACGACGCGCGCGCCAAGGCGGAGCAGTACGCGCGGCTGAGCGGCCGCCCCCTCGGCCGCCTCGTCTCGCTCAGCGAGAGCGACGGCGGCGGCCCGCGGCCGATGGCGGTGCCCGTGGAGGCCCTCACCAAGGACCAGGGCGTCCCGGTCGCACCCGGGGAGATCGAGGACCACGTGACGCTCACCGCCGTGTACGAGCTGGGCTAGCCCCCGCGGCCCGGGCCCTCAGGCCCGCAGGTCCGCCACGGACAGGCCCAGCTCCCGGGCGAGCGCCTCGTCCGTCCAGGCGCGGGCGCGGGCCCGGGACACCGCGCCGTACGCCGTCAGCTGCACGGCCAGGCCGTCGAGCAGCGCGGTGAGGCGCAGGGCCGCGCCCATCGGGTCGGGGCAGCGGAACTCGCCCGCGGCCACGCCCTGAGCGACGACCTCGGCGAGCGCCGCCTTCCAGCGCTGGTCGAGGTCGCGCGTCACCTCCCGCAGGGCGGGCTCGCGCACGGCCGCGGCCCAGCCCTCGATCCACAGCCGCCAGCCCTTGGCCTGCCCCGTCGGCGCGTACCAGCGCACGGCGGCCCGCAGCCGGCGCAGCGCGGACGTACGGCGGCGCAGCAGCTTCTCCAGACGGGCCAGGTCGCCCTCGGCGGCGTGCGCGAACGCGGCCGCGACCAGCTCGTCCTTGGTCGAGAAGTGGTACAGCACGAGCGCGTTGCTCACCCCGAGCGAGGCCGCCACGTCGGCGATGCGCACGGCCGCCACGCCCCGCGCCTCGATCTGCTCGACGGTGGCGGTCAGCAGCTCCACCCGCCGCTCCGCCACGCTCAGCCGCACCCTCGTCACGCCCCGACCCTACCCAGCGGGTGTGGTGCGCCCCCGGCGGACGTGGGCGGGCGCGCCCCCGCCGAAGCGCTCGGCGATCTCCGGCAGCCGGTCGGCCGCCAGGGCGTGGGCGGCGGCCCGGGGCGTGCTGCCGTCGCGCTCCGCGCGCGTGAGCAGCTGCCCGACCAGCGCGCGCAGGGCGCGGCGCGTGTACGCGAAGGCCTCGTCGGCCTTGTCGGCGGGCTCCCCGATGTCGCCGAACAGGGTCCACCACCACCAGGCGTTCGTGCCGGAGTTCACGACGACGTCCGGGAGGACGGTGACGCCGCGCGCGGCGAGCAGCCGCTCCGCCTCCGGGAGCACCGGCATGTTCGCGGCCTCGGCGATCCAGCGCGCCGTGACCCGCTCCTGGTTCGACGCGTCGATCGCGTACGACACGGCGGCGGGCACCAGGACCTCCACGTCGGCGGCCAGCCAGGCGTCGCCCGGCAGCTCGCGGTCGCCGGGGCGCAGCGCGGCGCGGTCGACGGTGCCGTACGCGTCGCGCGCGCCGAGCAGCGCCTCCACGTCCAGGCCCGCGGGGTTGGCGATGGTGCCCTTGACGTCGGCGACGGCCACCACCGTGAGCCCCGCGCGCGTGAGGAAGCGCGCGGTGGCGCCGCCCATCGTGCCGAGGCCCTGCACCGCCACGCGCGCGTGATGGTGGTCCGTGCCCGCCGCGTCCAGGGCGGTCAGGACGGACTCGGCGACGCCGCAGCCGCCGACGAGCGCGTCGAGGCCGATCCCGTCGACCTCGACGGCGAAGGCGGCCGCGAGCCGCCGCCGCGCCGCGGCCGCGTCGTCGAGCAGCGGGTAGGCGGCCTGCACGGTGGAGGTCAGGCCCGCGTCGGCGGCGGCCCGGTCGATGACCTCCTGGGTCAGGCCGAGGTCCTCGCCGGTGTTCCAGAAGGCCTCGACGTACGGCCGCATCGCCCGCAGGTAGCGCACCAGCAGGCCGTACGCCTCGGGGGAGCGCGGGTCGCAGTCGATGCCGCCCTTGGCGCCGCCGAGCGGGACGTACCGCGCCGCCGGGTCGTAGTGCAGGGCCTCCTTCATGGTCATGCCGCGGGCGAGTCCGGTGACCTCCTGGAGGGTGCAGCCCGGCCGCATCCGCAGGCCGCCGCTGCACACGCCGCGCACCAGGCGGTCGACGACCAGGAAGCCCTGACGGCCGGTGACGTGATCGGTCCACGTCAGCGAGATGAGGGGCTCGGGCGGCACGGGCATGCGGACTCCTGTACGGACTGCTGCTGTACTGGCTACTGACTGATCATTCAGTAGCCAGTACAGCACGCAGGACCGCGCCGGTCACAGGGTGTCGCGCGCCCCGCCCGCGGGCGCCCCGCGCAGGTCGCAGGAGTCCTTGAAGCCCTGACTGGTCAGGCCCATCGCGGAGTTGAAGCGCGAGCGCAGGTTCTCCACCGCCACGATCATCGTCAGCTCGACGAACGCGGCCTCGCCGAGCCGCTGCACCAGCCGCCCGGCCAGCTCGTCGTCGACCTCCGGCGGGTTCGCGGTCATCGCCTCCGCGTACGCCATGACGTCGCGCTCCAGGGGCGTGTACGCGTCGCTCTCGCGCCACAGCGGCACGCCGTGCAGCTTGCGCGGGTCCATGCCGAGCCGGTGGCCCTCCCAGTAGCCGAAGTCCATGCACCAGGAGCAGCCGATCGAGGCCGCCGACGCCATCACCGCGAGCTCCTTCAGGCCCGCGTCCAGCTTGTTCCACTTGGCCACGGACTGCTCGAAGCGGAGGTACGACCACAGGACGCGGCGGTGGTGGGCCATCGCCTTGCCCGGGTCCAGGACCTTGCCGTAGGCACGCTTCGAGTACCGCTCCATGATCCGGAAGAACAGGCTGCGGGGCGGGGTGAGCGAGATGCGGGCCATGGGGCCACCTCCACGTCGTACGCGGCGTCCTTCGCCGTAGTACCGATGTGACGGACCGGGGGTGCGCGGATGTGACATCGGGATCCCGCGCGGCGGTCCGCGCGCGGTCTGCCCGGTCTGCGTGGTCCGTGGGGGCCGTGGGGGCCGTGGGGGCCGTGGGGGCCGTGTGAACCGGCCCCGGCGGTCGTTGTCAGCGGTGGCGCACATAATGGGGAGGCCTGAGCAGCCCTGTTTCTGGAGGTGCGCCGTGTCCCGGTCCCTGAGCCCCCTGCTCCGCTCCCTGCGCACGCCCGCGTTCGGCGCGGATCCGGCCGGTGACCGGCTCGCCCGCATCCGCAGATCGCCGAATTTCGCGAACGGCTCGTTCCAGAACCCGGTCGGGGCGCGCACCCGCCCCTCCGGCTCCGCCCTGGAGTTCGCGAAGGTCTACTTCCGCCGCGAGGAGCGGTCCCGGCGCGCCCCCGCGGGCCACGTTCCGGTGCACGCCACGACCCTCGCGGACCTCGCCAAGCCCCCGGCGAGCGGCCTGCGGCTCACCTGGATGGGGCACTCCAGCGTCCTCGCCGAGATCGACGGGCGCCGGGTGCTCTTCGACCCCGTGTGGGGCGAGCGCTGCTCGCCCTTCGCCTTCGTCGGGCCCAAGCGCCTGCACCCGGTGCCCCTGCCGCTGGCCGCGCTCGGCCCGGTCGACGCGGTCGTCATCTCGCACGACCACTACGACCACCTGGACCTGCCCAGCATCAAGGCCCTCGCGGGCACGGACACGGTGTTCGCGGTGCCGCTCGGCGTCGGCGCGCACCTGGAGCACTGGGGCGTGCCCGCGGACCGGCTGCGCGAGCTCGACTGGCACGAGTCCACGGACGTCGCGGACCTGACCCTGACGGCGACCCCCGCCCGGCACTTCTGCGGCCGGGGGCTGCGCAACCAGCAGCACACGCTGTGGGCGTCCTGGAGCGTCACGGGCCCCGAGCACCGCGTCTTCCACAGCGGTGACACCGGGTACTTCCCGGGCTTCGCGGACATCGGCGCCGCCTACGGCCCGTTCGACGCCACCATGATCCAGATCGGTGCGTACTCCGAGTTCTGGCCCGACATCCACATGCGGCCCGAGGAGGGCGTGCGCGCCCACCTCGACCTCCAGGGCGGGCGGCCGCACGGCGTGCTGCTCCCGATCCACTGGGGCACGTTCAACCTCGCGCCGCACGCCTGGTCGGAGCCCGGCGAGGAGACGCTCGCCGCCGCGCGCGCCGCGGGTGCCCCGGTGGCGCTGCCCATCCCCGGCGAGCCGTTCGAGCCGACGTCCGGCGCGGTGCCCGACGCCCCGTGGTGGCGCGCGGTCGCCGTCGCGCCGGAAGGCGGCTGGAGCGACCACGGGCCGCGCCCGGCCCTCGACGCGGCGGACCAGGAGACCGCGCCCGTCGGCTGACGCCGGGCCCCGGGGGGCGGGCCGCTCCGAAGGGGGCGCGCCCCCGGCCCGCGCCCCCACCGGGAACTGACGTCCGACGCACACTTTGTACGGCACACATCCCCGCGCTCGCGCTGACGTACGACACATTTCGTCCTCTCGTACGACGCGTCATACCAGAGCGGGACGCTGCCCACCGGACTTTGGCAACTGCCCACCGCACGTGATGTCGTGACGACTACCGTGTGTGGCCGTCGGGCGACGCAGGGATGACATCAGGGATGACATCTTCGGCCTGCCGGCCGGCACCGCGATGCCATCGACGAGGTGCCGCAGCGGACCGCTGCGGCACGCGTCGCTACGTACCGAGGACGCTGATGTCTCACCTTCGCGCACCGGCAGCACGCGCAGACCGCCGTGAGGGCGGACGGCACGGACGCTCCGGGAGCCGCGCCGCGCCGCCGCCGCCCGAGACGCGCATACGGCTCCAGCTGATGCGCATCGCCGTGCTGCCGGCCGTCGCCGTCGGGCTGTGCGGCTGCGCGGCCGTGCTCTTCATGATCCGCGCCGCCGGGGCCCGGCCGCAGCCGCCGCTGCTCGCCCTGCTCGGCGCCGCCGCCGGGCTCGGCGTCCTCGGCATCGTCATCGCGGCGGTGGCCGCCGACCGGGCCGCGCGGTCCGTGCGCGACCGCGTCGTCGCGCTGCGCCGCGCCACCGCGCGCGGCCAGGCCGACCTGCGCGAGGTCGTCGAGCGGCTGCGCCACGGCGACAGCCCGGCGGTGCGCGAGCCCGGCGCGCGCCCCGCGCCGGCCAAGGACGAGTTCGGCCTGCTCGCCGACGAGCTGGCCCGCGCCCACGAGGGCGCCCTCACCGCCGTCGTCCAGGCGTCCCGGCTCTCCGGCCGGGCGGGCAGCGAGCAGAAGGTCGAGGTCTTCGTGAACCTCGCCCGGCGCCTGCAGTCGCTCGTCCACCGCGAGATCTCGCTCCTGGACGAGCTGGAGAACTCCGTCGAGGACCCCGAACTCCTCAAGGGCCTCTTCCACATCGACCACCTGGCCACCCGCATCCGGCGGCACGCCGAGAACCTCGCCGTGCTCGGCGGCGCCGTCTCGCGCCGCCAGTGGAGCAGGCCCGTGTCCATGACGGAGGTGCTCCGCTCGTCCATCGCCGAGGTCGAGCAGTACTCGCGGGTCAAGCTGGTGCCGCCCGTCGACGGCACGCTGCGCGGCCACGCCGTCGCCGACGTCATCCACCTGCTCGCCGAACTCGTCGAGAACGCCACGGTGTTCTCCGCGCCGCACACCCAAGTCCTGCTGCGCGCGGGCCGGGTGACGTCCGGCCTCGCCGTCGAGGTCGAGGACCGCGGCCTCGGCATGCCCGTCGCCGAGCAGACCAGGATGAACCAGCTCCTCGCCGACCCCGACCAGGTCAACGTCGCGAGCCTCCTCCAGGACGGCCGCATCGGCCTGTTCGTCGTCGCCGCCCTCGCCCGCCGCCACGGCATCGCGGTGCGCCTCCAGACCAACATCTACGGCGGCGTGCAGGCCGTCCTGATCCTGCCCCAGGGGCTGCTCGGCGCCGAACCGGACGCCACGCCCGCCCCCCGCGGCGCCACCTCCACCACCCACTCCGCCCTGGGGACCGGCCCCGGCGGCACCCGCGAGACGACCGCCGCGCCCACCCCGCGCCCGGCCGCCGCGGCCCCCGAGCAGTCGCCCCACCCGCCGTACCGGGACGGCACCACCCCGGCC
>NZ_JOJM01000103.1 GCF_000720325.1 Streptomyces sp. NRRL B-1347 | reverse complement strand
GGGCAATCGTCCCGCAGGGCGAGTGGGGCATCCCCTGCTCGGGCGAAGCCGAGAGCTTGGGGAGGGGTGGGCACAGCCCCAGGTGCCGTGCAACCGTTGCGCAGGGCACCGGCAGGGTGCAGCGTGGTGCGGCCCTGGCGCCGGTCAGGGGCTGAGGCGGTGCAGGGTCCAGGTGGCGTCGGTGCGGGTGTAGCGGAGGCGGTCGTGGAGGCGGTTGGTGCGGCCCTGCCAGAACTCGACCGTTTCGGGACGGACGCGGAAGCCGCCCCAGTGCGGCGGCGCAGGCACCTGCTCCCCCTCGGGATACCGCGCGGCCAACTCCGCGTACGCCGAGTCCAGTTCGTCGCGCGAGGCGATCACCGACGACTGCGCGCTGGCCCAGGCGCCGAGCTGGGAGCCGTGCGGGCGGCTGCGGAAGTAGCGGACGGTCTCCTCGCGCCCGGTCCGCTCCGCCGTCCCCGTGACGATCACCTGACGCCCCATCGGATGCCAGGGGAAGAGCAGCGACACGTGCGGGTTGCCCGCGATGTCCCGGGCCTTGCGGGACTCGTAGTTGGTGAAGAAGACGAAGCCGCGCTCGTCGAAGCCCTTCAGGAGCACCGTGCGCGAGCTGGGCCGCCCCTCGCCGTCCACCGTGGACACGACCATCGCGTTCGACTCGGCGAGCACCCCCGCCGGGTCCGCCGCCTCCGCTGCCGCCTGCTGGAACCAGTCCGCGAACTGCTGGAACGGCTCGGCGGGGAAGTCGGCCTCGGCGATGCCGTCGGTGAGGTACTGCGCACGCATGGCGGCCAGGTCTACGGCTGCTGCGGACTCGGAGGCGATGGCGCGGGACTCGGTCACGCGGTCATCTTGCCGTATACGAATGCCGGGGCACGAAGCGGCAGTCGGCGGGCGTGCGGCCCCGGCGCGCCCCACCATGAGGTGATGTGTGGCACTGAGTGCCGCAGTCCATCGCGAAGGGTGGCACCAAGGGTTATCGTGCCGAAACCGTTTCGGTCGGGTGACCTCCGGCCGCGCGGGGCATCACCGGGTTACCCCAGAGCATCGCCGGATCACTGGTCGCACGCATCTGTCGACCACAGCTGTCGTACACATCTCGTACCCATCATGAGGAGCCGCCTGATGTCCGACTTCGTACCCGGACTTGAAGGAGTCGTCGCGTTCGAGACGGAGATCGCCGAACCGGACAAGGAGGGCGGTGCCCTGCGCTACCGGGGCGTCGACATCGAGGACCTGGTCGGCAGCGTCTCCTTCGGCAACGTGTGGGGCCTGCTCGTCGACGGCGCGTTCAACCCGGGCCTGCCGCCCGCCGAGCCGTTCCCCATCCCCGTCCACTCCGGCGACATCCGCGTCGACGTGCAGTCCGCGCTCGCCATGCTCGCCCCCGTGTGGGGACTGCGGCCGCTGCTCGACATCGACGAGGCGCAGGCCCGTGACGACCTCGCGCGGGCGGCCGTGATGGCCCTGTCGTACGTCGCCCAGTCCGCGCGCGGGCAGGGCCTGCCGATGGTGCCGCAGCGGGAGATCGACAAGGCGGAGACCGTCGTCGAGCGGTTCATGCGGCGCTGGCGCGGCGAGCCCGACCCGCGGCACGTCCAGGCCGTCGACGCGTACTGGACGTCCGCCGCCGAGCACGGCATGAACGCGTCCACGTTCACCGCCCGGGTCATCGCCTCCACCGGCGCCGACGTCGCGGCCGCGCTCTCCGGGGCCGTCGGCGCCATGTCGGGGCCGCTGCACGGCGGCGCGCCCTCGCGGGTCCTCGGCATGATCGAGGAGATCGAGCGCACCGGGGACGCCGTGGCGTACGTGAAGCAGGCGCTGGACCGGGGCGAGCGGCTCATGGGCTTCGGGCACCGGGTGTACCGGGCCGAGGACCCGCGGGCGCGGGTGCTGCGGCGGACCGCGCGGGAGCTGGGCGCGCCGCGCTTCGAGGTGGCCGAGGCCCTGGAGAAGGCGGCGCTCGACGAGCTGCACGCGCGGCGGCCCGACCGGGTGCTCGCCACGAACGTGGAGTTCTGGGCGGCGATCGTCCTCGACTTCGCCGAGGTGCCGGCGCACATGTTCACGTCCATGTTCACGTGTGCGCGGACCGCGGGGTGGTCGGCGCACATCCTCGAGCAGAAGCGGACGGGGCGGCTCGTGCGGCCGTCCGCCCGCTACGTGGGGCCTGCGGCCCGCAGCCCGCGCGACATCTCGGGGTACGCGGACATCTCCGGCTGAGGCCCTACCGGGGGTCCCCGAGCCCGCCCCTTCCCGATCCGGGGGCTGCCGCCCCCGCGCCCCCGCCCTTTTGGCGCTCCGCGCCTCGTCCTCAAACGCCGGACGGGCTGGATGGTGCCGCTCGCGAGGGCACTACCCCAGCGCCCCCGCGACCAGTTGGCCCCACTGGTGGACCACCCGGTCGCGGCGGGGGGCGTCGTCCGTGAGGAGGTTGGCGAGGCCCAGGCCGCGGGCCATGTCGAGGAGGCCCTGGACGGTTTCGCGGGCGCCGGGGCGGGACTCGTCGACGGCGAGGAGTTCGACGGCTATGCGGTGGGTCTCGCGGCCGACGCGGGCCTCCAGCTCGGCCACGCGCGGCCCGAGTTGGGGCTCGTTGGACGCGGCCACCCACAGCTGGAGGGCCGCGCGGAACAGCGGGCCGGTGTAGAGGTCGACCAGGGCGCGGACCACCGCGGCCCGGTCGGCGGCCCCCGCGCCCTCGGGGAACAGGCCGCGCAGCGCGGCGGAGCGCTGCTCGGCGACGTACTCCACGGCGGCCGTGAAGAGGTCCTCGCGGGTCGGGAAGTGGTGCTGGGCCGCGCCCCGCGACACCCCGGCGCGCTCGGACACGACGGTGACCGTCGAGCCGGTCCAGCCGTGTTCGGCCAGACACGCCACGGCCGCCTCCAGGAGCCGCTGCCGGGTGGCCCGGCTGCGGTCCTGCTTGGGCGAACGGTCGGCCTCCGTCACAGCACCCATGGGCGCTCCCGTCGATCCAGGAACGCCGCCACGCCCTCCTGTGCCTCGGCCGAGCTGAAGCGGCGCGCGGACAGGGCGACGGCGGCGTCCGACTCCTCGTCGAATGCGCTGAGAACCTTAGCCGTGAGGAGTTTCTTCGTGTCCGCGAGTGCCCCGGGAGCCGCCTCGCGCAGGCCGTCGAGTACGGGCGCGAGGGCCGTGTCGACGTCGTCGTCGTACGCGGTGACCAGGCCGATCCGGGCCGCCTCCGCCGCGTCGAAGCGCTCCCCGGTGAGGAAGTAGCGGCCCGCGGCGCGCGCGTCCAGGCGGGCGAGGAGCGGTATCGAGATCACCGCGGCGACGACTCCGATGCGCACCTCGGTCAGGGCGAACGACGACTCCGGGCCGCCCGCGACCGCGATGTCGCAGGCGGCGACGAGCCCGAGGCCGCCTGCCCGCACATGGCCGCTCACCCGCGCCACCACGGGCTTCGGCAGGGTCACGATCCGCCGCATCAGCGCCACGAACGCCGCCGGGTCGGGCGGCTGCCGCAGGTCCGCGCCGGAGCAGAACGTCGAGCCCGTGTGCGTGAGCACCACGGCCCGTACGCCGTCGTCCGCCCCTGCCTGCTCCAGGGCGGCCGCCAGCTCGGCGACCAGGGCCCCGGAGAGCGCGTTGCGGTTGGCGGGCGAGTCCAGGGTGAGGGTCACGACGCCCCGTTCGGGCTTCGACGCGGTCACCACGGTCATGGGCACTTCCCTCCGCCGGGGATCAGTAGGACTTGGGCAGGCCGAGGGTCTGGTGCGAGACGTAGTTCAGGATCATCTCGCGGCTCACCGGGGCGATCCGGGCCACCCGGGAGGCGACGATCAGCGAGGCCAGGCCGAACTCCGCCGTCAGGCCGTTGCCGCCGAGGGTGTGCACGGCCTGGTCGACGGCCTTCACACAGGCGTCGGCGGCGGCGAGCTTCGCCATGTTCGCGGCCTCGCCCGCCGCCACGTCGTTTCCCGCGTCGTACAGGTGGGCGGCCTTGCGCGTCATCAGGCCCGCGAGTTCGAGGTCGACGTGGCACTGCGCGAGCGGGTGGGCGATGGCCTGGTGCGCGCCGATGGGGGCCTTCCACACGGTGCGGTCCTTCGCGTACTCCACCGCGCGCGCGAGGGCGAAGCGGCCCATGCCGAGCGCGAACGCGGCCGTCATGATCCGCTCGGGGTTGAGGCCCGCGAAGAGCTGGAGGAGGCCCGCGTCCTCGTCGCCGACGAGCGCGTCGGCGGGCAGCCGCACGTCGTCGAGGACCAGCTCGAACTGCTTCTCGGCCGCCTTGAGTTCCATGGCGATCGGGCGCCGCTGGAAGCCGGGCGCGTCCCTGTCCACGATGAACAGGCACGGCTTCAGGCTGCCGGTGCGGGCGTCCTCCGTGCGGCCCACGATGAGCGTGGCGTCCGCGATGTCGACGCCCGAGATGAACACCTTGCGGCCGGTCAGGAGCCAGTCGCCGGTGCCGGGGTCCTTGCGGGCGGTGGTCGTGATGCGGTGCGAGTTGGAGCCCGCGTCCGGCTCGGTGATGCCGAACGCCATGGTGCGGCTGCCGTCGGCGAGGCCCGGGAGCCAGGCGCGCTTCTGCTCGTCGGTGCCGAAGCGGGCGATCACCGTGCCGCAGATCGCCGGGGACACCACCATCATGAGCAGCGGGCAGCCCGCCGCTCCCAACTCCTCCAGGACGACGGAGAGTTCGGCGATACCGCCACCTCCGCCGCCGTACTCCTCCGGCAGGTTCACGCCGAGGTAGCCCAGCTTGGCGGCGTCCGCCCACAGCTCGTCGGGGTGGGCGCCCTCGCTCACGACGCGGGTCAGGTAGTCGCGGCCGTAGCGGCGGCCGAGCGCGGCGACGGCGGTGCGCAGCGCGGTGTGTTCCTCGGATTCCAGGACTGTGCTCATGCCGGTCATGCTGAGACTTCCTCCCGAGACGTGGATTCCTTGGCTGACGTGTGCTCTTCGTCCCGCTCCTGTACGACGGCGAGGAGCGCGCCCACCTCGACCTGGTGGCCCGGCTCCGCGTGCAGCGCGGTGAGCGTGCCGGAGGCGGGGGCGGTGACGCGGTGCTCCATCTTCATGGCCTCCAGCCAGATCAGCGGCTGCCCGGCGGTGACCTCGGCGCCCTCCGTGAGCCCGTCGGCCACCCTGAGGACCGTGCCCGGCATGGGCGCGAGCAGGGATCCCGGCTCCTGCCGGACGGTCGGCTCCGGGAGCGGGGGCAGCGCCACGAGGGCCACGTTCCCGACGTGGACCCGGCCGGAGTCGTCGTAGCGGGAGACGGTGAACTCCCTGCGTACGCCGTCGATTTCGAGGGTCACGCGGTCGGGGGCCGCGGCGATGACGCGGACGCCGTCCGCGTGGAGGCCGTCCCTCGTCCGCGTGTACCGCACCTCGTGCTCGGTGCCGTCGGCCGCGCGGTACCGCTTCACCTGCGGCTGCGAGCGCAGGTTGCGCCAGCCGCCGAAGCGGGAGCGGCCGCAGGAGTCGGCCAGGGCGGCGGCCAGCGGGGCGTACCGGACCTGCGGGCCCGCGTCGTCGGGGCCGGTCAGCTCGGCCAGGTGCCGGTCGTAGAAGGACGTGTCCATGCGCCCGGCGGTGAAATCGGGGTGGCGCAGCGAGCGGACGAGCAACGCGCGGTTGGTGACGGGTCCGTGGACGACGGTCCGCTCCAGGGCGCCCGCCAGTCTGCGGATCGCCTCGGCGCGCGTGGGCGCGTGCGCGACGACCTTCGCCAGCATGGCGTCGTAGTGCACGCCGACCGTGTCGCCGTCGGCGTAGCCCGTGTCCAGGCGCACCCCTTCGGGCACGGCGACGCGGTGCAGGGCGCCGGTCTGCGGGGCCCACCCGGCCGCCGGGTCCTCCGCGTACAGACGGGCCTCGACGGCGTGTCCGACGGGCCGGGGCGGGCGCGGCCCCTCCAGGGGGTGGCCCTCGGCGACGCGGATCTGGAGCGCGACCAGGTCGACCCCGCACACCTCCTCGGTCACGGGGTGCTCGACCTGGAGGCGCGTGTTCATCTCCAGGAAGTGCGGGGTGCCGTCGGCGGCGACCAGGAACTCGACGGTGCCCGCGCCCCGGTAGCCGACCTTGTGGGCGGCGCGCGTGGCCAGCTCGCCCAGGCGCTCGACGAGGGCGTCGGGCAGGCCGGGCGCCGGGGCCTCCTCGATGACCTTCTGGTGGCGGCGCTGGAGGGAGCAGTCGCGCGTGCCGAGCGGCCACACGGTGCCGTGCGCGTCGGCGACGAGCTGCACCTCCACGTGCCGTCCGCCCTCCACGTACGGCTCGACGAACACCTCGCCGTCCCCGAAGGCACTCGCGGCCTCCGCACCCGCGGCCGCCAACTCGCCCGCGAGGTCGTGGAGTTCCCGTACGACGCGCATGCCGCGGCCACCGCCGCCGGCCGCCGCCTTCACCAGGACCGGCAGGTCCGCCTCCGTGACGTCCGCCGGGGCGAGCGGCGCGAGGCCCATCAGCTCCTTCGCGCGGGTCTTGGACGCCATCGTCTCGATGGCGTCCGGGGGCGGCCCGATCCAGGTGAGGCCCGCGCCGGTGACCGCGCGCGCGAACGCGGCGTTCTCGGACAGGAAGCCGTACCCGGGGTGGACCGCGTCCGCGCCCGTCGTCCGGGCGGCCGCCACGATCAGGTCGCCGCGCAGATAGGTCGCGGCCGGGGCCGCGCCGGGCAGGCGTACCGCCTCGTCGGCCTCGCGGACGTGCAGGGCGTCCGCGTCGGCGTCGGAGTACACGGCGACGGTAGCGATGCCGAGCTCCCGGCAGGTGCGGAAGACCCGGACGGCGATCTCGCCCCGGTTGGCCACGAGCAGCTTCGAGATCACGGGGACCGCCTCTCACATGCGGAAGACGCCGAAGCCGCCGCGCGCGCCTTCGTAGGGGGCTGTGTGCAGAGCCGACAGGCAGATGCCGAGGACGGTGCGGGTGTCGCGCGGGTCGATCACACCGTCGTCGTAGAGCCGTCCGGAGAGGAACATCGGCAGCGACTCGGCCTCGATCTGCTGCTCCACCATGGCGCGCAGGGCCGCGTCGGCCTCGTCGTCGTACGGCTGCCCCTTCGCGGCGGCCGACTGCCGGGCGACGATCGACAGGACGCCCGCGAGCTGCTGCGGGCCCATGACGGCCGACTTGGCGCTGGGCCAGGCGAAGAGGAAGCGGGGGTCGTAGGCGCGCCCGCACATGCCGTAGTGCCCGGCTCCGTACGAGGCGCCCACGAGCACGGACAGGTGCGGGACCCGCGAGTTGCTCACCGCGTTGATCATCATCGAGCCGTGCTTGATGATGCCGCCCTGCTCGTACTCCTTGCCGACCATGTAGCCGGTGGTGTTGTGCAGGAAGAGCAGCGGGATGTCGCGCTGGTTGGCGAGCTGGATGAACTGGGCGGCCTTCTGCGACTCCGCGGAGAACAGCACGCCCTGGGCGTTGGCGAGGATCCCGACGGGGTAGCCGTGAAGGCGGGCCCAGCCGGTGGTGAGCGAGGCCCCGTACAGGGGCTTGAACTCGTCGAAGTCGGAGCCGTCGACGATCCGGGCGATGACCTCGCGCGGGTCGAAGGGCGTGCGCAGGTCGCCCGGGACGACGCCGAGGAGTTCGTCGGCGTCGTGCTTGGGGGGCTCGGCGGGCGGCGGATCGGCGTACGCCTTGCGCCAGTTGAGCCGGGCGACGACCCGGCGGGTCTGGCGCAGCGCGTCGTGCTCGTCCTGGGCGAGGTGGTCCGCGAGGCCGGAGGTGCGGGCGTGCATCTCGGCGCCGCCGAGCGACTCGTCGTCGCTCTCCTCGCCGGTGGCCATCTTCACCAGGGGCGGGCCGCCGAGGAACACCTTCGCCCGCTCCTTGACCATGATCACGTGGTCGCACATGCCGGGTACGTAGGCGCCGCCCGCGGTGGAGTTGCCGAAGACGACGGCGATGGTCGGGACGCCCGCCGCCGAGGCCTGCGTGAGGTGTTTGAACAGGGCGCCGCCCGGGATGAAGATGTCCTTCTGCGAGGGCAGGTCGGCGCCGCCCGACTCCACGAGGTGGATCGAGGGGAGCCGGTTCGCGTGCCCGATCTCGTGCGCGCGGAAGGCCTTCTTCAGCGTCCAGGGGTTGCTGGCGCCGCCGCGCACGGTCGGGTCGTTGGCGGTGATGAGGCACTCGACGCCCTCGACGACGCCGATGCCGGTCACCATGGAGGCGCCGACGGGGTACTCGCTGCCCCAGGCGGCGAGCGGGGACAGCTCCAGGAACGGCGTGTCCGGGTCGAGGAGCAGCTCGATCCGCTCCCGGGCGAGGAGCTTGCCGCGCCCCCGGTGCCGCTGGACGTACTTCTCGCCGCCGCCCTCCAGGGCCTTGGCCTGCTCGGCGTCGAGCTCGGCGAGCTTGGCGAGCATGGCCTCGCGGTGGGCGGCGTACTCGGGGCTCGCGGTGTCGAGCGCGGACGCGAGGACGGTCACAGGAGCTCCTCCGGGACGTCCAGGTACCGGGACCGCAGCCATTCGGCGAGGCCCTTGGCCTGGGGGTCGAAGCGGGACTGGGAGGCGACGCCCTCGCCGAGGATGCCGTGGACGGTGAAGTTGAGGGCGCGCAGGTTCGGCAGGAGGTGCCGGGTGACCTCCAGCGGCCGGCTCTCGGGGATCAGCGTCCGGAACGCGTCGACCGTCAGGCGGTGGGCCAGCCACCGCCACGCGTCGTCGGTGCGCGCCCACACCCCCACGTTCGCGTCCCCGCCCTTGTCGCCGCTGCGGGCGCCCGCCACGTACCCGAGCGGGACCCTGCGGGTGCGCCCCTCGTGCGCCGGCGGCTCGGGCAGCGGGGGCGGTTCGGGGTCGGTCAGGCCGCGGGTCCGCGCCGCCGCCGGTATCTCCGCGCGCCGCCCGTCCGGGAGGACCGCGACCTGCCGCACGGTGCCCGCCGGGACGTGGGCCGCCTCGAACACCCCGTACGGCGTGCCCTTGCCGGGCGGGGCCGTGACGTGGAAGCCCGGGTAGCTGCCGAGGGCCAGCTCCACGGCGGCGCCGCTGAGGGCGCGGCCCACCGCCGCCGCGTCGGGATCGCGGACGACGAGCCTCAGCAGCGCGCTCGCGCTCTCCTCGGTCGCGGCGTCGCGGTGGTCGGTGCGGGCGAGCTCCCAGCGGACCTCCGCGGGGCGGGACTTGGCGCTGCCGAGGGCGTCCTCGACCTGGGCGCGGACCAGTTCGGCCTTGGCCTCGACGTCGAGGCCCGTGAGCACGAACACGACCTCGTTGCGGTAGCCGCCGAGCCGGCTCAGGCCGACCTTGAGCGTGGGCGGCGGGGGCTCGCCGACGGCGCCTTCGATCCGGACGCGGTCGGGCCCGTCCTGCCGCAGCCGTACCGAGTCCAGGCGCGCGGTGACGTCGGGGCCCGCGTACCGGGCGCCGGAGGTCTCGTACAGCAGCTGCGCGGTGACCGTGCCGACGTCCACGACGCCGCCGGTGCCGTCGTGCTTGGTGATGACGCTGGAGCCGTCCGCGTGGATCTCGGCGAGCGGGAAGCCGGGGCGGCGCAGCGCGGCGGGGTCGTGCTCGGTGAAGAACGCGTAGTTGCCGCCGGTCGCCTGGGTGCCGCACTCCAGGACGTGCCCGGCGACGACGGCCCCCGCGAGCTGGTCGTACGCGTCCGGGGCCCAGCCGAAGCGGGCGGCGGCGGGCCCGCTGACGAGGGCGGCGTCGGTGACCCGCCCGGTCACCACGACGTCGGCGCCCGCGCGCAGGGCCTCGGCGATGCCGAAGCCGCCGAGGTAGGCGTGGGCGGTGAGGGCGCCGGGGAAGCGGGCGCCCAGGTCGTCGCCCTCCACGTGCGCCACGCGCGTGGGCAGGCCGAAGCGCGCGGCCGCCGTGCGCAGGGCCCTGGCGAGCCCGGCCGGGTTCAGGCCGCCCGCGTTGGTGACGATGCGCACGCCCCGGTCGTGGGCCTCGCCCAGGCACTCCTCCATCTGCTTCAGGAAGGTCCTGGCGTAGCCGAGGTCGGGGTCCTTGAGGCGGTCGCGGCCGAGGATGAGCATGGTCAGCTCGGCGAGGTAGTCGCCGGTCAGGACGTCGAGGGGGCCGCCGGTGAGCATCTCCCGGACGGCGTCGAAGCGGTCGCCGTAGAAGCCGGAGGCGTTGCCGATCCGCAGGGGCGCCTCCGTCACCGCCGGCCGCCCTTCGGCGCGCGCCCGGCGCCGGGCGGGCCCGCGAAGGCCTGGGCGATGTCCAGCCAGCGGTCGGCGTCGGCGCCCGCCGCGCGGACGGCGAGGTCGTCGCGGTGCGCGCGCCGGGTGACCAGGAGGCAGAAGTCGAGCGCGGGCCCGGTGACCCGCTGGCCCGCGCCCTCGGGCCCGTACGTCCACAACGAGCCGTCCGGCGCGACCAGTTCGACGCGGAACTCCTCCCCGGGGGCGGCGAGGCCGCGCACGGCGTAGGCGTAGTCCCGGGCCCGCACGCCGATGCGGGCGACGTGCCGGAGGCGGGCCGTGGGGGCGCGGGTCGCGCCGAGCGTGTCGGCGAGGTCCTGGCCGTGGGCCCAGGTCTCCATGAGCCGCGCGGTCGCGACGGCCGCGGGCGACATGGGCGGCCCGTACCAGGGGAAGCGGGCCTTGGGCGGGGCCGCGCGCAGGGCCTGTTGGAGCGCGTCGCGGCCGGTGCGCCAGCTCTTGAGGAGCTCGGCGGGCGGCCGCGCGGCGCCCTCGCGGGCGCCGTCGTCGACGAAGGTGTCCGGCGCCTCCAGGGCGGCGGCCGCCTGCGCGGCGAACGCGTCGGGGTCGGTCGCGGCGAGCAGCGCGGCCCGGTCGGTCCAGGCGAGGTGCGCGATCTGGTGGGCGACGGTCCAGCCGGGCGCGGGCGTGGGCAGCGCCCACCGCTCCGGCTCCAGGTCACCGACGAGGCGGTCGAGTTCGTCGCTTTCGTCACGCAGATCGTCGAGTACGCCGATGACGGCGCGGGCGTCGGACACGGTGCGCTCCCCTCAGGGCACGGCGGTGTGCCCTGGGAGCATGGCAGCGCCCATAGAAACAATCAAGCGTGCTTGGATTATTCGTCCGGGAGGCCCTTCGCCCTGCCGCGCCCCACCTGCGTGCGGACCGCGCCCATGCTGGCGGCGATGACCAGGGCGATGGCCAGGCCCTCGACGAGGGTCAGGCCCTGGTCGAGGATGAGGAAGCCGGCGACGGCGGCGATGGCCGGTTCCAGGCTCATCATGACCGCGAAGGTGGACGCGGGCAGGCGCCTGAGGGCGAGGAGTTCGAGGGTGTAGGGCAGCACGGAGGACATCAGGGCGACGGCGGCGGCGAGGCCGAGGGTGCTGGGCACGGTGAGCTTCGAGCCGGACTCCGCGATGCCGAGCGGGAGGGCGAGCACGGCGCCGACGGCCATGGCCAGGGCGAGGCCGTCGGCCTGCGGGAAGCGGCGTCCCGTGCGGGCGCTGAAGACGATGTACAGCGCCCAGGCGGCCCCCGCGGCGAGCGCGTAGGCGACGCCGACCCGGTCCAGGCTCCCGAAGCCGCCGCCTCCGCCGAGCAGGAAGACGCCGCAGAGGGCGAGCCCCGCCCAGACCACGTTCACCAGGCGGCGGGAGGCGAGGACGGAGAGCGCGAGCGGGCCGAGCACTTCGAGGGTGACGGCAGGGCCCAGCGGGATGCGGGCGACGGCCTGGTAGAAGAGGCCGTTCATGGCGGCGAGCGTGACGCCGAAGGCCAGGACCGTGCCCCAGTCGGCGCGCGAGTGCCCGCGCACCCGGGGCCGGCACACCACGAGGAGGATCACGGCGGCGAACAGGAGCCGCAGCGTCACGATGCCGAGCGCGCCCGCGCGCGGCATCAGGCTGACGGCGACGGCCCCGCCGAACTGCACGGAGACACAGCCCGCGAGCACCAGACCGAGGGGCCCGAGCGCGGCACCGCGCCCTCCGCCGCCCCCGGGAGCGGGCGCGGCGCCGGGCACCCCCGCCGCCTCCGGCTGCGCCACCGTGGCGGGCGCGGCAACGGCCGCCTCCACCGCCCCGTCCGTCCGCGATACGTTCACGCCGAGCCCGCCTCACAGTCCAGCTTCCTGCACTCTTACGTACAAGGTAATGGACTACGTCTGGGATGTCGAAGCAGTTCGCAGCGTACGAAGCCCGGGGCGGGCCGTTAAGCCCCGTCGGCTAAGCCCCGGTCCGCCCCGCCGTCCGCCTCGTCGTCCAGGGCCTGGGCGAGGACCTCCGCCAGATGGCGTCCGCGCACCCCCGCCAGCTGCTCCAGCTGCGTACGGCAGGAGTACCCGTCCGCCAGGATCGCGGTGCCGGGCGCGGCCGCGGCCACCGACGGCAGGAGCTGCTCGTCGGCGCAGGCCTTCGACACCTCCCAATGCCCCTTCTCGAAGCCGAAGTTGCCCGCGAGGCCGCAGCAGCCGCCGCTCAGCCCGCCCGTCAGGCCCGCCTTCTCCCGCAGCCTGCGGTCGGCCGCGTCGCCCAGGACCGCGTGCTGGTGGCAGTGGGTCTGGCCCGCCACCGGCCGGTCGAGGCGCGGGGGCCGCCAGTCGGGGGCGTACTCCTCCAGGGCCTCGGCGAAGGTGCGGACGGAGTCGGCGAGCACGCGCGCGTGCGGGAAGTCGGGGGTCTCGGCGGCGAGGTCCACCAGGTCCGCCTTGAGGGCGGCCGCGCAGCTCGGCTCCAGGACGACGACCGGGGTGCCCGCCTCCAGGAACGGGCGCATCCGGGCGAGGGTGCGCCGCTGCACGGCCCGCGCCCGGTCCAGCTGGCCCGTCGAGACGTACGTCAGACCGCAGCACACGCCCCCCGGCGGCAGCTGGACGGTGAGGCCCGCGGCCTCCAGGACGCGTACGGCGGCCCGCCCCACGGCGGGCGAGAGGTGATCGGTGAACGTGTCCGGCCACAGCACCACCGCGCGCCCCGCCCCGTGCGCCCGCGGCCGCCCGCGCCACCAGCGGCGGAACGTCCGCGGCGCCAGTCGCGGCAGCGCGCGGCGCGGCTCGATGCCGCCGATACGCCGGGCGAGGGCCGCGAGCGGGGGCAGCGCGGCCAGGGCGTTGACGAGGCGCGCGGTGCGCGTGGCCGCGACGGCGCGCAGCCAGCGCGGCAGCCAGCCCAGGGCGTAGTGCGCGGCGGGCCGCACCCGGCCCGCGTAGTGGTGGTGCAGGAACTCCGCCTTGTACGTGGCCATGTCCACGCCCACCGGGCAGTCGGAGGCGCAGCCCTTGCAGGACAGGCACAGGTCGAGGGCGTCCCGCACCTCCGTGGACCGCCAGCCGCCGGTGACCACCTCGCCCGCGAGCATCTCGTGCAGGAGCCGGGCCCGGCCGCGCGTGGAGTGCCGCTCCTCGCCCGTCGCGCGGAACGACGGGCACATCACGCCGCCGCCCGCCGTCGCCGTCGTCGTACGGCACTTGGCGACGCCGACGCAGCGGCGCACGGCGGCGGCGAAGTCGCCGTTGTCGTGCGGGTAGCCGAAGGCCGTGGCCGGCGGGCCCACCGGCTCGCGCGGCAGCACGCCGAAGCGGAGGTTCGCGTCGAGCGGGGCCGGGCGGACCAGCATGCCCGGGTTCAGCAGGCCCGCGGGGTCCCAGAGGTCCTTGGCCCGCTCGAAGAGCCGCACCAGGTCGGGCCCGTACATCCGGGGCAGCAGCTCCGCGCGGGCCTGTCCGTCGCCGTGCTCGCCCGACAGGGAGCCGCCGTGCGCGACGACGAGGTCCGCGAGGTCCTCCGAGAACCGCCGGAAGCGGGCCACGCCGGGGCCCGTGAGCAGGTCGAAGTCGATGCGCACGTGGATGCAGCCGTCGCCGAAGTGCCCGTACGGGGTGCCGCGCAGGCCGTGCTCGGCGAGCAGCGCGCGGAAGTCCCGCAGATACGGGCCGAGCCGGGCGGGCGGCACCGCGCAGTCCTCCCAGCCGGGCCAGGCCTCGCTGCCGTCCTGCATCCGGGTCGCCGTGCCCGACGCGTCCTCGCGCACCCGCCACAGGGCGCGCTGCGCGGCCGCGTCGGTGACCACCACCGCGTCCACGCAGTCCGCGGCCCGCGCGATCGCGGCGGCACGGGCGTGCGCGTCGGCCGGGACCTCGCCGCCCGTCTCCACGAACAGCCAGGCGCCGCCCTTGGGCAGCCCTTCGGCGTCCCGTACGAGGTCCGCGGCCATGCCCTCGACCGTCAGCGGCCCGTACGGCAGGAGTCCCGCGGCCGCCTGGGCCGCCGCGCTCTCGTCGGCGTAGCCCAGGACGGCGAGCGCGCGGGCGGGCGGCGCCTCCACGAGGCGGACCGTGGCCTCCGTCAGGACGCCGAGGGTGCCCTCGCTGCCGCAGAAGGCGCGGGTCGGGTCGGGGCCGCCGCCCTCCGGGAGCAGGGCGTCGAGGGCGTAGCCGGAGATGCGCCGGGGCAGGTCGGGGAAGCCCGTCCGCAGCGGGGCGAGGTGGGCGTCGACGAGGGCCCGCAGCCCCTCGGGGGCGCCGTCCCAGGAGCCGGGCGCGAGCGTGACGGCGGTGCCGTCGCCGCGCACGACCGCCAGCTCCCGGACGTTGTCCGCCGTCGTCCCCCAGGCCACCGAGTGCGCTCCGCAGGAGTTGTTGCCGATCATGCCGCCGAGGGTGCAGCGGCTGTGCGTCGACGGGTCGGGGCCGAAGGTGAGGCCGTGCGCGGCCGCGGCGGCGCGCAGCGTGTCCAGGACCACGCCCGGCTGGACCCGGGCCGTCCGGGCCCGCGGGTCGAGGTCCACGATCCCCGTCATGTGCGCGGTGAAGTCCAGGACCACGCCGGTGCCGGTCGCCTGGCCCGCGATGGAGGTGCCGCCGCCGCGGGGCACCACGGGGGTGGCGTGCGCCCGGCAGACGGCCAGGGCCGCGGCCACGTCCGCCGCGTCGCGCGGGGCGACCACCGCCGCCGGGACCCGGCGGTAGTTGGAGGCGTCCATGGTGACCAGGGCCCTCGCCGTGGGCGTCGCGTCCACGCCGCCCCGCACCGCCCGCCGCAGCGCCCGCACCAGCTCCGTCTCCGCACCCATGCCCGAAAGCCTGCCCCGGGCCCCGCCCGCGTAACAGGGCCCACGCCCTGACCCTGCCCACACACGCCTCCTCGCGCCCGGGTCCGGCGCGGCCCCTGCTCCAACGGCGGGGCGGGTCTCCCCAAGCTCTCGGCTCCGCCCGAGCAGGGGATGCCCCACTCGCCCAGCGGGCCGATTGCCACAGCGGGGGGCATCCGGGGAGCCACCCCCGCCGGGGTGGTCCCAC
>NZ_JOJM01000102.1 GCF_000720325.1 Streptomyces sp. NRRL B-1347 | reverse complement strand
CCATGCGCGGCAGCCCCTGGACACCCACCACCTCCTGAAACCCCGGGCCACCCGGCGATCCAGCATGCCCACCAGCCCCCACAGACCTAACCAGTTACCGGAGGAGAAGCTGTGAGCACGCCCGTGATCTTCGACCCGGCGACACTGCCGAGCGACGACAACGTCAACGCGTACACCTTCTGCGTGGAACTGCGCGGCAGCCAGTGGTTCCTGCAGAAGGGCAAGATGATCGCCTACTACGGGCGCATCGATTTCAACGGCATCGGCCACGGCCGCCTCGACCGTCTCCTGCGCACTTCCTTCCACTCCCCGCTGCACGCGAGCGACTGGGTGGTGGCCGAGGGCGAGGGCAAGATGCTGCTCGCCGACCGCGCCTTCGACGCGAACTCGTACGACCTGGAGGACGGCAACCTGACGATCCGCGCGGGGAACCTCCTCGCTTTTCAGCCAAGTCTCTCGCTGAAGCAGTCCATCGTCCCGGGCTTCCTGACCCTGATCGGCACGGGCAAGTTCGTGGCCGTCTCCAGCGGTCCCGTGGTGTTCATGGAGCCGCCGATCCGCGTGGACCCGCAGGCCCTGGTCGGCTGGGCGGACTGCCCGTCCCCCTGCCACCACTACGACCACGGGTACATGACGGGAGTGATCGGCGGCCTGCGCGCACTGACCGGCATCGGCGGCACATCGGGCGAGGAGCACCAGTTCGAGTTCGTGGGCGCGGGCACGGTCCTGCTGCAGTCCTCGGAGTCCCTGATGGACGGCGCCGACACGGGCGCGCTCCCACAGCAGGCCGGGGTGCCGGGCGCGGCGGGCACCGGCGGCTCGGGCGGACACGGCTCCTCCGGCCAGGGCGGGCAACATGGCCAACGTGGACAGCAGCCGCTCGGACCGCGCCTTCCCGGACAACTAGGCAGCCTCCAGCGTCGCTTCGGCCTGTGAGCGGTAGTCTGCGGAGTGTGACGGCGAACGCCTGTGCCCCTCGGTCGTCCGGGGGGTGCGAGCCGTGTCACACCCCTTCACTCGTTCATCATTCAACTTCTTAGGTAGAATCGATTCCATGGAGACCGAGACGGCCCCGCAGTGGCTGACCAACGAGGAACAGTGCGCCTGGCGCACCCACGTGGAGGTCAACAGGATGCTGACGTACCAGCTGGAGAAGGATCTCCAGCCGTTCAACCTGACCATGAACGACTACGACATCCTCGTACATCTCTCCGAGTCCGAAGACCGGCGCATGCGCATGAGCGACCTCGCGACCGCCACCCTGCAGTCCAAGAGTCGCCTGTCGCACCAGATCACGCGCATGGAGAACGCGGGTCTCGTCCGGCGTGAGAACTGCGAGTCCGACCGACGCGGCCTGTTCACCGTGCTCACCGACGAGGGCATGGAGACGATGAAGCGCGTCGCACCGCACCACGTGACCTCCGTGCGCCAGCACTTCGTCGACCTCATCTCGCCGGAGGCGCTCGGCGACCTGCACAAGGCGCTGACGCCGATCGCGGAGCACCTGCGCGGTCTGCGCGGCAAGCCGTGACGCTGCCGCTGTGCCTTGGCGGGGTTCAGGGGTGAGGTCGGCCTGGCCCGTGCCCTTCAGTGCCGGTCGTCCGTGGCTGGTCGCGCCGTTCCCCGCGCCCCTTCGGGGCGCTCCCGCTCCCGTGACGCCCGGGGCAGAGTCAGGGTGAACCGGGCGCCCCCGCCAGGGGCCTCGTCGACCGCGAGCGTGCCGCCGTGCCGCACGGCCACGTCACGGGCGATGGCCAGGCCGAGGCCCGCACCTCCCTCGTCCCGGCTGCGCGCGTCATCCAGACGCACGAACCGCTCGAAGATCCGCTCACGCTCCGCCGCCGGCACCCCGTCCCCGTCGTCGGCCACCTCCAGGACCGCCCAGGCCCCGTCGGCCCGGGTGGTGACCGTGATCCGCGACCGGGCGTGGCGCTGGGCATTGGTCACCAGATTGCCGAGGACCCGGGTCAACTGCCCGCGGGATCCGGCCACTTCGACGCTCTCCAGCTTCGTCGTGACCGGGATGCGGTCCGCCGGTCGCTGCGACAGCTCCTCACGGGTCAGGGCCGCGAGCTCCACCCGGCCCTGACCCGGCTTCTCCCCGGCGTCGAGCCGGGCGAGCAGCAGCAGGTCGGCGGCCAGCTCCTGGAGCCGTACGGTGTCCTCGACGGCGCCCTCCACATCCAGCAACTCCGGGTGCGCGGCGCCCACTTCGAGCTGGGTGCGCAGTGAGGCGATGGGGCTGCGCAGCTCGTGCGAGGCGTCGGCGACGAAGCGGCGCTGCCGCTCCACGGACGTCTGGAGGGCGGCGAGCGTCTCATTGGTGGTGCGGGCCAGGCGCGCGATCTCGTCGTGCGTGTCCGGCTCGGGCACCCGCCGCGCCAGGTCCTCGGACGCGGTGATGGCGGCCATCTCGCCGCGGATCGCGTCGACCGGCCGCAGCGCGCGGCGCGTGACCAGCCAGGTCACGGCCGCGATCACTGCCAGGAGCAACGGGAAGCCGATCAGCATCGCGGTCAGCGCGGTGGTGACGGCGTCCCGTGCGGTGGACAACGGGGCACCCGCCTCGACGGTCAGCTCACCCTTCGACTCCGTGTTCACGCGGACGGCGGCGAAACGGTAGTCCTCCGTTTCGCCGTCGACCGTCGCGGAGCGCTCGGTGATCTTG
Organism: Streptomyces sp. NRRL B-1347; assembly: GCF_000720325.1. Lineage (GTDB taxonomy): Bacteria > Actinomycetota > Actinomycetes > Streptomycetales > Streptomycetaceae > Streptomyces. The sequence goes on along the minus strand of NZ_JOJM01000102.1, from coordinate 12,542 downwards.
GGGTCGTCGTCGATCTCGCCGAGCTTGAGCACGTCGTCGTCCGAGCCGTCGTCCGAACCGTCATCGGAGCCCTCCGCCTTCTCGGCGGCTTCCTCGGCGGCTTCCTCCGCGGCCTCTTGCTTGTCCTCCGCGGCGTCGTCGGCATCGGAGTCGGAACCGGAGTCGGAGTCGGAGTCGTCCGGCTCGTCGGCGTCCTCCGGCTTGCCGGAGGAGCTTTCGGGGGCCTTGGTGGCCCCAGGGGTCTTGCCGGCGGCCTTCGGCTTCGGCTTCGGCTCGGGGCGTACGTCCTCGACGCGCTTGCCGGACAGCCGTTCCAGGTCCTCGGTGTGCGCGACGACCCGGCCGTCCTCGTTCAGGACCCGTACGGGCTTGTCGTCGTCGGACAGGTCGAGCTTGTCGTACGCGACGCCCGCGGCCAGCGCGAACGCCACCTTCCGGGCGTCGGATTCCGCCTGCGCGTCGGCCTGGTCGACGAGGCTGGACCTCAGCGAGAGCAGCACGGCGGTGCCCGCGGCGACCAGGGCGAGGGCCACGACGACCGTCGCCGCCGCGGTCGCGCGGGCCCGCACCGAGGCGAAGGGCCGGAAACGGCGGCTCATCGCGGGGCCTCCAGTCGGTAGCCGGCGCCGCGGACCGTCTTGATCAGCGGCGCGCCCAGCTTGCGGCGCAGCGTGCTCACGTACACCTCGACGATGTTCGGGTCGCCCTCGTACGCGAAGTCCCAGACGTGCTCCAGGATCTCCGCCTTGGACACCACCTGGCCCGTGCGCAGCACCAGCTGCTCCAGGACCGCGAACTCCTTCGCGGTCAGGGCGATCTCGGTGCCCCCGCCGTCCGCCGCGCCCCCCTCGCGGACGACGCGGCGCGCGGCCGTGTCGATCCTCAGGTCGCCGATCCGGTGCACCGGCGACGGGGCCGCGGCGCGGCGGCGCAGCAGCGCCTTCACGCGGGCGACCAGGACGACGTAGCTGAAGGGCTTGGTGAGGTAGTCATCCGCACCCGTGTCCAGGCCCTCGGCCTCGTCGTACTCGCCGTCCTTGGCGGTCAGCATCAGGATCGGCACGTCGTTGCCCGCGGCGCGCAGGGTGGAGCAGACCCGGTAGCCGTTCATGCCCGGCAGCATGATGTCCAGGATGACCAGGTCGTACGTGCCCTCCGTGGCGCGGTGCAGGCCGTCGACGCCGTCGTGGACGACGTCGACGGCATAGCCCTCGGCGGTCAGGCCCTTGGCCAGGGACAGGGCCAGACGCTTCTCGTCCTCGACGATCAACAGACGCATGCCTTCAGGATGCCGGAGCCGAGCTGAAGAAATCTTCAGGTGTCTTCAGGGGGGCTTCAGGAACGTTCAGGCAGCGTGTTTCCCATCGGAACGGACGGCCCCGGAACGGATCGGGGCCAGCCACTCGGGAGGAAACCCTCATGAAGCGCAACATCGTCATCGCCACCGTCGCGGCCGCCGCACTCATCGGCGGCGGTACGGCCACGACCTTCGCGCTCAGCGGCGACGGTGAGAGCTCCTCGGCCTCGTCGGCGTCGTCGGCGCAGAAGTCGAGCGTCCAGCTGAAGGACGACGGCACGCGGGGCGCGGAGGTCCGGGGCGACGACCGATACGACGACGACCGTTACGACGACAGGGACGACCGGGACGACGACCGGCGTGAGGACGCTCGGGACGCCGCCGAGGCCAAGGCCGCCAAGGTGAGCGCCGCCGACGCGATCGCCGCCGCGCTCAAGTCGGTGAACGGCACCGCCGTCTCCGCCGACCTCGACTCCGACGGCGGCGGCCTGGTCTGGGACGTCGACGTCCTCGGCAAGAGCGGCGACACCTGGCACAGCGTGCACGTCGACCCCGGCACGGGCAAGGTGCTCGGCTCCCACACCGAGCAGGACGCCGAGGACGCGGCCGAGGCCCGGGCCGCGCTGAAGGGCTCGTCGGTCTCCGCGGCCGACGCGGCGAAGGCCGCCGCCGACAAGGGCACGGTGACCTCGGTCGACCTCGAGGACGAGACCGCGGGCCGCGGCGTCTGGGACGTGGAGACGGTGTCCGGCAAGGGCGCCGAGAGCCACTGGGCCGTGGACCTCAGCTCCGGCAAGGTCACCGCCGGCCCCCTGGACGACTGACAGCCCCACCAGCACCACCCCAGCGCCCGCCGCCACCGCGGCGGGCCTCTCTCTCCCACCCGCCCGCCCGTGACTGCGCGCCGCGGTCCAGTCCCCCCGGTGCCGCGGCGAAGTCCTCCACCCCTGCCCGGGTGGAGGCGGGCGGGTGGGCCCGCTGCCCGCGGGCAGGGCCCGGCCTGCGGTCTAGGCGGAGGTCAGGCCCTCCACCAGGGAGTCCGCCGCCGCGTACGGGTCCAGCTCGCCCGCCACGATCCGCTCGGCGAGCGCGCTCAGCCGCACGTCCCCGTGCAGATCGGCGATCCGCTCGCGCAGCGCCGTGACGGCGATCGTCTCGATCTCACGGGCCGCCCGGGAGACCCGCCGCGAGGCGAGGACCCCCCGCTCCTCCATCCACGCCCGGTGCTTCTCAAGGGCCTCGACGACCTCGTCGATCCCCTCGCCGCGGGCGGCGACGGTCTTGACGATGGGCGGCCGCCAGTCCCCCGGCTTGCGCGTCTCGCCGAGCCCCAGCATGTGGTTGAGCTCGCGCGCGGTGGCGTCCGCGCCGTCGCGGTCGGCCTTGTTGACCACGTACACGTCGCCGATCTCCAGGATCCCGGCCTTCGCGGCCTGGATGCCGTCGCCCATCCCGGGCGCGAGGAGGACCACGGAGGTGTCGGCCTGCGAGGCGATCTCGACCTCGGACTGGCCGACGCCGACCGTCTCGACGAGGACGACGTCGCAGCCCGCGGCGTCGAGCACGCGGATGGCCTGGGGCGCGGCCCAGGCGAGCCCGCCCAGATGCCCCCGGGTCGCCATGGAGCGGATGTAGACGCCGGGGTCGGACGCGTGCTCGGACATCCGGACGCGGTCACCGAGCAGCGCGCCGCCGGAGAACGGGGACGAGGGGTCCACGGCGAGGACCCCCACCCGCTTCCCGGCCCGCCGGTACGCGCTGACCAGCGCCGACGTCGACGTGGACTTGCCGACGCCGGGCGAGCCGGTGAGCCCCACCACATACGCGTGCCCGGCCAGCGGCGCGAGGGCCGCCATCACTTCGCGCAGCTGCGGCGACGCCCCCTCCACCAGCGAGATCAGCCGGGCCACGGCCCGCGGCCTGCCCTCGCGGGCCTGCGCCACCAGGGAGGGGACGTCTTGCATGTGCGGCTCCGTTCCGTACGTACGTACGTCTCCGAAGACACGAACGTCTCCGAAGACACGAACGTCTCCGAAGACACGAAGAGGATGCGAAGGACCTCAGCTCTTGGAGACCTTCAGGATGAGCGCGTCGCCCTGCCCGCCGCCGCCGCACAGCGCGGCCGCGCCGACCCCGCCGCCGCGCCGCTTGAGCTCCAGGGCCAGGTGCAGGACGAGCCGCGCGCCGGACATCCCGATCGGGTGACCCAGGGCAATGGCGCCGCCGTTGACGTTCACCCTTTCCGTGGACACCCCGAGGTCCTTCATTGACTGGACCGCGACGGCCGCGAACGCCTCGTTGATCTCGATGAGGTCGAGGTCGTCGACGCCGAGGCCCTCCTTCTTCAGGGCGTGCAGGATCGCGTTGGACGGCTGGGACTGGAGGGAGTTGTCGGGACCCGCCACGTTGCCGTGTGCCCCGATCTCCGCGATCCACGCGAGGCCGAGCTCCTCGGCCTTCGCCTTGCTCATGACGACGACGGCCGCGGCGCCGTCGGAGATCTGCGAGGCCGTGCCCGCCGTGATCGTGCCGTCCCTGCCGAAGGCGGGGCGCAGCTTGCCGAGCGTCTCGACGGTCGTCTCGGCGCGGATGCCCTCGTCCCTGGCGACGAGCACCGGGTCGCCCTTGCGCTGCGGCACCTCGACGGGCGTGATCTCGGCGTCGAACACGCCGTTCTTCTGGGCGGCGGCCGCGCGCTGGTGCGACAGGGCGCCGATCTCGTCCTGCTCGGGGCGCCGGATGCCGAGGCGGGTGTTGTGCTTCTCCGTGGACTCGCCCATGGCGATGGACTCGAAGGGGTCGGTGAGGCCGTCGTGCGCCATCGCGTCGAGCATCTCGACCGCGCCGTACTTGTAGCCCTCGCGGGACTTGGGGAGCAGGTGCGGGGCGTTGGTCATCGACTCCTGGCCGCCCGCGACCACGACGTCGAACTCACCGGCGCGGATCAGCTGGTCCGCGAGCGCGATGGCGTCGAGCCCGGAGAGGCAGACCTTGTTCACGGTGAGTGCGGGGACGCTCATCGGGATGCCCGCCTTGACCGCGGCCTGGCGCGCCGGGATCTGCCCCGCCCCGGCCTGCAGGACCTGCCCCATGATCACGTACTGCACCTGGTCGCCGCCGATGCCCGCCCGGTCGAGGGCCGCCTTGATCGCGAATCCGCCCAGGTCGGCGCCGGAGAAGGACTTGAGCGAGCCGAGCAGACGCCCCATGGGCGTGCGCGCGCCCGCGACGATCACTGAGGTGGTTCCGGTCGTTCCAGACATGTGGCACGGCCCCTTCCAGCTGGCGAGCTGAGGAGATGTGAACGAGGGTTTACCTGAATGTACTGAGCGGTACGGCACACGTCACCGGAAGGCGGGTGTGATCGCGCGCACGTTGCGTAATCACGGCCGCAGGCGCTGCACTTGAACCATGCTGACGCGAATTGATCACATTGGGATCGCCTGCAAGGACCTCGACGCGACGGTCGAGTTCTATCGCGCGACGTACGGCTTCGAGGTGTTCCACACCGAGGTCAACGAGGAACAAGGTGTGCGCGAGGCCATGCTGAAGATCAACGAGACCTCGGACGGCGGCGCCTCCTACCTCCAGCTCCTGGAGCCGATCCGGGAGGACTCGGCGGTGGGCAAGTGGCTGGCCAAGAACGGTGAGGGCGTGCACCACATCGCCTTCGGCACCGCGGACGTGGACGGCGACGCGGAGGCCATCCGCGACAAGGGCGTCCGCGTCCTGTACGAGCAGCCGCGCATCGGTTCGATGGGGTCGCGCATCACCTTCCTGCACCCCAAGGACTGCCACGGAGTGCTCACCGAACTCGTCACGTCGGCGCCCGCCGAACAGCCGGAGCACTGACCTCCCGTTATCCGGGCCGGTAGGGTTAGTGGCGGCCGTCCGAACCTTGGGCGGTCGCTTGCCGGGGTCCGGGTTTCGGGGGACGAGCGTCGGGGCAGCAGCCCAAGCTCCGCTGTTGATCTGACACCATTCCCCGGGGGCCTCGTTCGCGGGAAGGGCGAGGCTCGTACGTCTAAGACTTGCGACCAGGGGACGGATGGGACCGCGCAGTGCGGGGCTACGAAAGCCAGGACAGCCGACGACCGGCTGAGGCCGACCATCTCTCACGGTTCGAAGCCGAGATGGACCGGCTGAAGACCGACCGGGAGAAGGCCGTCCAGCACGCCGAGGACCTCGGCTACCAGGTCGAGGTGTTGCGCGCCAAGCTGCACGAGGCGCGCCGCAACCTCGCGTCCCGCCCTGCCTACGACAGTGCGGACCTCGGCTATCAGGCCGAGCAACTCCTGCGGAACGCCCAGATCCAGGCCGAGCAGCTGCGCGCCGACGCCGAGCGCGAGCTGCGCGAGGCCCGCAATCAGACGCAGCGCATCCTCCAGGAGCACGCCGAGCAGCAGGCCCGGCTCCAGGCCGAGCTGCACACGGAGGCCGTCTCCCGGCGCCAGCAGCTCGACCAGGAGCTGAACGAACGCCGGCAGACCGTCGAGTCCCACGTCAACGAGAACGTGGCCTGGGCCGAGCAGCTGCGCGCCCGCAGCGAGCAGCAGGCCCGGCGCCTGCTCGACGAGTCGCGCGCGGAGGCCGACCAGGCGCTCGCCGCCGCCCGTGCCGAGACCGAGCGGCTCGCCGAGGCGGCAAGGCAGCGCCTCGCCGCCGACGCCGAGAGCGCCCGCGCGGAGGCCGAGGCGCTCATCCGCCGCGCCCGCACCGACGCCGAGCGCCTGCTGAACGCCGCGTCGACGCAGGCCCAGGAGGCCGCCGACCACGCGGAGGCGCTGCGCTCGTCCACCGCCGCCGAGGCCGACCAGGCACGCCGCCAGGCCACCGAGCTGAGCCGGGCCGCCGAGCAGCGCATGGCCGACGCCGACGCGGCCCTGCGCGAGGCGCGCGCCGAGGCGGACAAGCTCGTCGCCGGGGCCAAGGAGGCCGCGGCCAAGCAGCTCGCGACCGCCGAGGCCGCGGGCGAGCAGCGCACGCGTACGGCCAAGGAACAGGTCGCGCGCCTGGTCGGCGAGGCCACCAAGGAGGCCGAGGCCGCCAAGGCGGAGGCCGAGCAGAAGATCGCGGACGCCGCCGCCGAGGCCGAGAAGCTGGTCGCCGAGGCCGCGGAGAAGGCCCGCTCGATCACCGCCGAGGAGACCGCCTCCCAGATCGCGAAGGCCGCGCGGACCGCCGAGGAGGTCCTGACCAAGGCCTCCGACGAGGCGAAGGCGACCACGCGCGCCGCCGCCGACGAGGCCGAGCGGGTCCGCGCCGAGGCCGAGGCCGAGGCGGACCGGCTGCGCAGCGAGGCGCACGACATCGCCGAGCAGCTCAAGGGCGCGGCGAAGGACGACACCAAGGAGTACCGCGCCAAGACCGTCGAGCTCCAGGAGGAGGCGCGGCGGCTGCGCGGCGAGGCCGAGCAGCTGCGCGCCGACGCGGTCGCCGAGGGCGAGAAGATCCGCGGCGAGGCGCGGCGCGAGGCCGTCCAGCAGATCGAGGAGGCGGCCCGGTCCGCCGAGGAGCTGCTCACCAAGGCCAAGGCGGACGCGGGCGAGGCCCGTCAGTCCGCGGCCGCCGAGGCCGAGCGGGTTCGCACCGAGGCCGTCGAGCGCGCCACGTCCCTTCGCCAGCAGGCCGAGGAGACCCTGGAGCGCACCCGTGCGGAGGCCGAGCGGCACCGCACGGAGGTCAATGAGCAGGCCGAGGCCGTCAAGGCCGCGGCCGAGACGGCCGCGCGGGAGCTGCGCGAGGAGGCCGAGCGCGCCGTCGCGGCCCGCACGGCCGAGGCCGACGCGGAGCTGACCCGGCTGCGCGCGGAGGCCGACGACAAGCTCGCCGCGGCCGAGCGGACGCTGACCGAAGCGCGCGCGGACGCCGAGCTCATGCGGCGCGAGGCCGCCGAGGAGACCGAGCGGCAGCGCACGGAGGCCGCCGAGCGGATCCGCACCCTCCAGTCGCAGGCCGAGGCCGAGGCCGAGCGGCTGCGTGACGAGGCCGCGGCGGACGCCTCGCAGGCGCGCGCCGAGGGCGAGACCGTCGCGGTGCGGCTGCGCTCCGAGGCCGCCGCGGAGGCGGAGCGCCTCAAGACGGAGGCGCAGGAGACCGCGGACCGGGTGCGCGCGGAGGCGGCGGCCGCCGCCGAGCGCGTCGCGGCCGAGGCCGCCGAGGCCCTCGCGGCCGCGCAGGAGGAGGCGGCCCGGCGCCGCCGCGAGGCCGAGGAGACGCTCGGCGCCGCGCGCACCGAGGCCGACCAGGAGCGGGAGCGGGCCCGCGAGCAGAGCGAGGAGCTGCTCGCCGCGGCGCGCAAGCGCGTGGAGGAGGCCGACGCCGAGGCGCGCCGCCTGGCCGAGGAGGCCGAGGCGCGCGCCACGGAGCTGGTGTCGGCCGCCGAGCAGCAGGCCCAGTCCGTACGGGACTCCGTGGCCGGGCTGCACGAGCAGGCCCAGGAGGAGATCACGGGCCTGCGTTCGGCCGCCGAGCACGCGGCGGAGCGCACCCGCACCGAGGCGCAGGAGGAGGCGGACCGCGTCCGCGCCGACGCGCACGCCGAGCGGGAGCGCGCGAGCGAGGACGCGAGCCGTACGCGACGCGAGTCCACCGAGGCGTCGGAGGCCGCCAAGGCGCTCGCCGAGCACACCGTCGCGGAGGCGATGGCCGAGGCCGACCGGATGCGTTCGGACGCCGCCGAGCACGCCCAGCGGGTGCGCACGGAGGCCTCGGACACCATCGCGCAGGCCGACCAGGACGCCGCCCGCACCCGCGCCGACGCCCGCGAGGACGCCAACCGCATCCGCGGCGACGCCGCGAACCAGGCGGACACGCTGATCGGCGAGGCCCGCAGCGAGGCCGAGCGCCTCACCACGGAGACGGCGGCCGAGGCCGAGCGCGTGCGCGCGGAGTCCGTCGCCGCGGCCGAGCGCCTCACGGCAGAGACCGCGGCCGAGGCCGAGCGCGTGCGCGCCGAGTCGGTGGCCGCCGCCGAGCAGCTCACGTCGGAGACGGCGGCCGAGGCCGAGCGGGTCCGCGCGGAGTCCGTCGCCGCCGCCGAGCGCCTCACCACGGAGACCGCCGCCGAAGCGGAGCGCGTACGCGCCGAGTCGGTGGCCGCGGCCGAGCGGCTGATCTCGGACGCGACCGGCGACGCCGAGCGGCTGCGCGCGGAAGCGGCCGACAACGTCAACTCCGCGCAGCAGCACGCCGAGCGCATCCGCGCGGAGTCGGAGCGCGTCAAGCAGGAGGCGCAGGCCGAGGCCGAGCGGCTGCGCGCGGACGCGCGCCAGGAGGCCGAGCGCACCCTGGACGAGGCCCGCAAGGAGGCCAACAAGCGGCGTTCGGAAGCCGCGGAGCAGGTCGACAAGCTCATCACGGAGGCCACGTCCGAGGCCGAGAAGCTGACCGCGGACGCCCAGGAGAAGGCGCTCAAGGCGACGACGGACGCCGAGACGCAGGCGGACACGATGGTCGGCGCGGCCCGCAAGGAGGCCGAGCGGATCGTCGCCGAGGCGACGGTCGAGGGCAACACCCTGGTGGAGAAGTCGCGTACGGACGCCGACGAGCTGCTCGTCGGCGCGCGCCGGGACGCCACCGCGATAAGGGAGCGCTCCGAGGAGCACCGCGGCCGCGTCACGACGGAGATCGAGGAGCTGCACGAGCGGGCCAGGCGCGAGTCGGCCGAGGCCATGAAGTCGGCGGGCGAGCGCTGCGACGCGCTGGTGAAGGCCGCGGAGGAGCAGCTGGCCGAGGCCAAGGCGAAGGCCGAGGAGCTGGTGTCGGACGCCAACTCCGAGGCGAGCAAGGTGCGCATCGCGGCCGTGAAGAAGGCCGAGGGGCTGCTGAAGGAGGCCGAGCAGAAGAAGGCCGAGCTGGTGCGCGAGGGCGAGCGGATCCACGCCGAGGCGCGGGCCGAGTCCGAGCACATGGTCGAAGAGGGCAAGCGCGAGCTGGAGGTCCTCGTCCGGCGACGCGAGGACATCAATGCGGAGATTTCCCGTGTCCAGGACGTGCTCGAGGCGTTGGAATCGTTTGAGGCCCCGCAGGGCGGCGGCAAGGACGCGGGCGTCAAGGCGGGGGCCGCGGCGGGGGCTACTCGTTCGGGTGGCAAGCAGTCAGAGGGCTAGCCACGGAGCACATTCCGTGCTCGGCAGGGACCTTCGACTCTGTCGCTGGCAAGCCCTCTGCCGGTTAGCCACTCAAAAGGGGTGTCATTCTCCAGATCAAACGGGCATACGCTCGATGACACGCCGCAACGCCCCCTAGGATTCCCTCTATCACCTCACCCGGTCTCATTCGACAGGAACCCCATGAGCGACACTTCCCCCTACGGCTTCGAGCTTGTGCGGCGTGGGTACGACCGCGCTCAGGTGGACGAACGTATCTCCAAGCTCGTCTCCGACCGAGACTCCGCTCTCACCCGAATCACTGCTCTGGAAAAGCGCATCGAGGAACTCCACCTCGAAACGCAGAACGCCCAGGCCCAGGTCGCCGACGCCGAGCCGTCGTACGCCGGGCTCGGGGCCCGCGTCGAGAAGATCCTGCGCCTCGCCGAGGAAGAGGCGAAGGACCTGCGCGAGGAGGCCAGGCGCGCGGCCGAACAGCACCGCGAACTCGCCGAGTCGGCCGCCCAGCAGGTGCGTAACGACGCCGAGTCGTTCGCCGCCGAGCGCAAGGCGAAGGCCGAGGACGAGGGCGTCCGCATCGTCGAGAAGGCCAAGGGCGAGGCGAACGCGCTGCGTGCCGAGGCGCAGAAGGACGCGCAGTCCAAGCGCGAGGAGGCGGACGCCCTCTTCGAGGAGACCCGCGCCAAGGCCGCTCAGGCCGCCGCCGACTTCGAGACGAACCTCGCCAAGCGGCGCGACCAGTCCGAGCGCGACCTGGCGTCCCGCCAGGCCAAGGCCGAGAAGCGGCTCGCGGAGATCGAGCACCGCGCCGAGCAGCTGCGCCTGGAGGCGGAGAAGCTGCGCACCGACGCCGAGCGCCGCGCCCGCCAGACGGTGGAGACCGCGCAGCGCCAGGCCGAGGACATCGTCGCGGACGCGAACGCCAAGGCGGACCGCATCCGCAGCGAGTCCGAGCGCGAGCTGGCGGCGCTCACCAACCGCCGCGACTCCATCAACGCCCAGCTGACGAACGTCCGCGAGATGCTCGCGACGCTCACCGGCGCGGCCGTTGCCGCCGCGAGCACGCCCACCGAGGACGAGCCGATCTCTCGGGGGGTCCCGGCACAGCAGAGCCGCTGACGCGGTACGACCAATCACGGGGTGAATGCGACGGAGCCCCCTGCCACGCCGAGTGGCAGGGGGCTCCGTCCCGTTTTAGCGTGTCGACATGATCGGGGTCCGTGCGTGACCGAGGCGGCGGCATGATCGAGGTGACGGCGTGATCGAGCTCGAAGGGCTGACCAAGCGGTACGGCGAGAAGGTGGCGGTCAACAACCTCACCTTCACCGTCAGACCGGGCGTCGTCACGGGCTTCCTCGGGCCGAACGGCGCGGGCAAGTCCACGACGATGCGGATGATGCTGGGCCTCGACAACCCGACCGCGGGCGACGTGCGCATCGACGGCAAGCACTACGCGCAGCTGAAGGACCCGCTGACGTACATCGGCGCGCTCCTGGACGCCAAGGCCATGCACGGCGGCCGCAGCGCCTTCAACCACCTGCTGTGTCTGGCGCAGTCCAACGGCATCCCGCGCACGCGCGTGCACGAGGTCCTGGACACCGTGGGCCTCACCGCCGTGGCCCGGAAGAAGGCCAAGGGCTTCTCGCTCGGCATGGGCCAGCGCCTCGGCATCGCGGGCGCGCTCCTCGGCGACCCCGAGATCCTGATGTTCGACGAGCCGGTCAACGGGCTCGACCCCGAGGGCATCCACTGGATCCGGAACCTGATGAAGTCCCTCGCCGCGCAGGGCCGCACGGTCTTCGTCTCCTCGCACCTGATGAGCGAGATGGCCCTCACCGCCGACCACCTGGTCGTCATCGGCCAGGGCCGCCTCCTCGCCGACACCTCGATGTCGGACTTCATCCGCGAGAACTCCCGGTCGTACGTACGACTGCGCTCGCCGCAGCGCGAACGGCTGCTCGACGTGTTGCACGAGGCCGGGATCACCGTCGTCGAGGCGGGCAACGGCACCCTCGAAGTGGACGGCGCGAGCTCCGAGCAGCTGGGCGAGCTGGCCGCCCAGCACCATCTGGTCCTCCATGAACTCAGCCCGCAGCAGGCCTCGTTGGAGGAAGCCTTCATGCAGCTCACGGCGGAGTCGGTGGAGTACCACGCGCACGCCGACCACCAGGGGCCACCGCCCGCCGGCGGCACGCCTCCCGGGCCCGGCGGGCCCGGCTGGGGCGAGGGCTGGCAGCCGCGCCCGAAGGGAGAGTGACCCCATGGCAGCGACGCAGGTGCTGAAGTCCGAGTGGACCAAGATCCGTTCGGTGGCGTCGACCGTGTGGACGCTGGGCCTCGCGGTCGTCGTCACGATCGCGCTCGGCATGCTCATCAGCGCCCTCTCCAAGAACGACTACGACAGCCTCAGCCGCGACGACAAGATCACCTTCGACCCGACCTTCATCAGCTTCGCCGGGATGTCCCTCGGCCAGCTCGCCATGATCGTCTTCGGTGTCCTCGTCGTCTCGAACGAGTACAGCACCGGCATGATCCGCACCTCGCTCGCCGCCGTCCCGCAGCGCGCCACGTTCCTCTTCAGCAAGGTCGCGGTGGCGGCCCTGCTCGCCTTCGTCGTGGGGATCGCCACCAGCTTCATCGCCTTCTTCGCCGGGCAGGCGATGCTCGGCGAGCACAAGGCCCACATCGGTGACCCCGGGGTGCTGCGCGCGGTCATCGGCGGCGGCCTCTACATGATGCTCATCGCGATGTTCTCCATGGGCGTGGCCGCGATGCTGCGCAGCCCGATGCTGTCCCTCGGCATCCTGATGCCGTTCTTCTTCCTGATCTCCAGCATCCTCGGCAACGTGTCGGCCACGAAGAAGGTCGGCCGCTTCCTGCCCGACCAGGCCGGCAGCAAGATCATGCAGGTCAAGTCGCCCTTCGACGACGACACGCCCTACGGGCCCTGGGGCGGGCTCGGGATCATGGTGGCGTGGACGGCTGCCGCGCTGCTGGGCGGCTACGTCCTCCTCAAGCGCCGCGACGCCTGACCTCACGCGGTCGCCTCGGCCGCGCTGCCCCTCGGCCCCCTCCACCCCGGGCCCGCCCCACTCCCTCCTGGGCCCTTGCCCCCACTCCGGCTCTCTCCCCCC
>NZ_JOJM01000101.1 GCF_000720325.1 Streptomyces sp. NRRL B-1347 | reverse complement strand
CTGGACGCCCTGGCTGAGCACCGGCGTGCGCTCGGGCTGCCCGCGACCTCGCTCGCGTGGGGTCTGTGGGCCGACCAGGGCGGTATGGCCGGAGCCCTCGCTGACGGTGACATCGATCGTATGAACCGGGCGGGTGTGGCGGCCCTGTCCGCCGACGAAGGCCTGGCCCTGCTGGACGCGGCCCTCGCCCAGGCCGACGGCGCCCTCGTGCCGATGAAGCTGGAACTCGACGTCCTGCGGCAGCAGTTCGGCGGCGACGTGCCGCCCCTCTTCCGCGGCCTCATCCGGGCCCAGGTCCGCAAGGCCGCCGCCCAGGCGGGCCCGGCGGGCGCCGGACAGGAGTCGCTGGCCGAACGCCTTGCCGGGCTCGGCGCGGAGGAGCGCGAGCAGGCCCTCGTCGACGTCGTCCGGGACAACGTCGCCGCCGTCCTCGGCTACCCGTCGCTCGAATCGGTGGACGCCGCCAAGGCGTTCAAGGAGCTCGGCTTCGACTCGCTGACCTCCGTCGAACTGCGCAACCGCCTCAACGGCGCCACCGCGCTCCGCCTGCCCGCCAGCCTCGTCTTCGACTACCCCACGCCGGTCGCCCTCGCCGCCCACCTGGGCACGGAACTGCTCGGCTCGCTCCCGGAGCCCGCGGCCCCGGCCGCCGCGCGCGGCGCCGCGACCGTCAACGGCGTGGCCGACGAGCCCGTCGCCATCGTCGCCATGAGCTGCCGCTACCCGGGCGGCGTGCGCTCGCCCGAGGACCTGTGGCGCATGGTGTTCGCGGGCGAGGACGGCCTCACCGGCTTCCCCGTGAACCGCGGCTGGGACGTCACCGCCCCGGCGGACCTCGAAGGAGCCGACGGCGGCGATGGCGGCGATGAGGGCCTGACCTACGTCACCACCGGCGCCTTCCTCCACGAAGCCGACGAGTTCGACTCCGAGTTCTTCGGCATCAACCCGCGCGAGGCCCTCGCCATGGACCCGCAGCAGCGGCTCCTCCTGGAGACCTCCTGGGAGGCCTTCGAGCGCGCGGGCATCGTCCCCGCCACCGTGCGCGGCAGCGACACCGGCGTGTTCGTCGGCCTGTCGACGCAGGGCTACTCGACCACGCTGCACGGTACCGAAGGCGTCGAGGGCTACGTCATGACCGGCGACGCGGCCAGCGTCGCCTCCGGCCGCCTCTCGTACTCCTTCGGCTTCGAAGGCCCGGCCGTCACCGTCGACACCGCCTGCTCCTCCTCGCTCGTCGCGCTGCACCTGGCCGTGCGCGCGCTGCGGCAGGGCGAGTGCGCGATGGCGCTCGCGGGCGGCGCGGCCGTCATGCCGACGCCCACCTCGTTCGCGGAGTTCAGCCGCCAGCGCGGCCTGGCCCCCGACGGCCGCTGCAAGTCGTTCGCCGCGGCGGCCGACGGCACCGGCTGGGGCGAAGGCGTCGGCATGCTCGTCCTGGAGCGGCTCTCCGACGCCCGCCGCAACGGCCACCCGGTCCTCGCGGTCGTACGGGGCTCCGCCATCAACCAGGACGGCGCCAGCAACGGCCTGACCGCCCCCAACGGCCCCTCGCAGCAGCGCGTCATCCGCGCCGCCCTCACCGACGCCCGCCTCACCGCGGCCGACGTGGACGCGGTCGAGGCCCACGGCACCGGCACCACCCTCGGCGACCCCATCGAGGCGCAGGCGCTCATCGCCACGTACGGCAAGGAGCACACGGACGACCGGCCGCTGTGGCTGGGCTCGCTGAAGTCGAACATCGCCCACACCCAGGCCGCCGCCGGAGTCGGCGGCGTCATCAAGACGGTGCTGGCGATGCGCCACAGCGTGCTGCCGAAGACCCTGTACGTGGACGCCCCCACCCCCGAAGTCGACTGGTCCGGCGGGGGAGTGGAACTCCTCACCGAGAACCGGGACTGGCCCGGCCGCGCGGACGGCGCGCCGCGCCGCGCGGGCGTCTCCTCCTTCGGCATCAGCGGCACGAACGCCCACGTGATCCTCGAAGAGGCACCGGAGGCCGCCCCGGCCGCCGCGCCCGAGGCCGCCGAAGCGCCGCGGGTCTTCCCCGGCCTGGTGCCGCTGGTCCTGTCCGGCAAGACCCCGGAGGCACTGCGGGCGCAGGCGCGACAGCTGCGCGAGCACCTGCTCGCCCACCCGGGCGCCGACCTTGCCGACGTGGGCCTGTCCCTGGCCGTGGCGCGCTCGCGGTTCGAGCACCGCGGCCTGGTGCACGGGCGCGGTCGCGCGGAGCTCGTCGCCGCCCTCGACCGGCTGGCGCAGGGCGACACAAAGGCCCGTGACGTCGTCGCGGGCCGCGCCCCCGGCGGCACGGTCCGCCCGGTGTTCGTCTTCCCCGGCCAGGGTGCGCAGTGGGCGGGCATGGGACGCGAGCTCCTCGCCGCCAGCCCCGTGTTCGCGGCGCGCATGCGGGAGTGCGCCGACGCCCTGTCCGAGTTCGTGGACTGGGACCTCACCGAGGAGCTGGGCGGCGCGAACTTCGACCGCGTCGACGTGGTCCAGCCCGTCCTGTTCGCCGTGATGGTGTCCCTGGCCGAGGTGTGGCGGGCGGCCGGGGTGAAGCCCGCCGCCGTCGTCGGGCACAGCCAGGGCGAGATCGCCGCCGCGTGCGTCGCGGGCGTCCTGCCCCTGCGGGATGCCGCCCGCGTCGTCGCCCTGCGCAGCCAGGCGATCCGCGAACTGTCCGGCAAGGGCGGCATGGTCTCCCTCGTCCTGCCGAAGGCCGAGGCCGAGACGCTCCTCGCGGCCTGGGCAGGACGCGTCGAGATCGCCGTCGTCAACGGCCCCTCCCAGGTCGTCGTCGCGGGCGACCCCGAAGCCCTCGAAGAGCTGGTGGCCCGCTGCGCCGAGCAGGGCGTACGGGCGCGCGCCGTCCCGGTGGACTACGCCTCGCACTCCGCGTACGTGGAGCAGATCGAGGCCCGCATCGAACAGGCCCTGACGGGGCTGAGCCCGCGCGCCGCCGACATCCCGCTGTACTCGACCCTCACCGGCGCCTGGCTCACGGCCGACACGCCCATGGACGCCGGATACTGGTACCGCAACCTGCGCCACACCGTCCTCTTCGAGCAGGCCACGCGCGGTCTGCTCGGCGAAGGCCACGGCCTGTTCCTGGAGATGAGCCCGCACCCGGTGCTCACCGTCCCGGTGCAGGAGACCATCGACGCCACTGCCACTGCCACCGCGCACACCGGCGCCGTCGCGCTCGGCTCCCTGCGCCGCGACGAGGGCGGCCCCGAGCGGCTGCTCGCCGCCCTCGCCGCGGCCCACGTCCACGGCGCCGAACTCGACTGGGCGGCGCTCCTGCCCGGCGCCCGCACCACCCTCGACCTGCCCACGTACGCGTTCCAGCGGGAGCGCTACTGGCCCGAGCCGGCCCTCGCGGGAGCGGGCGACGTGGCCTCCGTCGGCATCGAGGCGGCGGGGCACCCGCTGCTCGGCGCCCGGATGGAGCTGGCCGACGCCGACCAGTACGTGCTCACCGGACGGCTCTCCCGGCGCACCCACCCCTGGCTCGCCGACCACGCCGTCGGGGACACCGTGCTCCTGCCGGGCACCGCGTACGTGGAGATGGCGCTGCGCGCGGGCGACGAGGTCGGCTGCGGGCTCGTCGAGGAACTCACCCTCCAGGCGCCGCTGGTCGTCGACGGCGACGACACCCGCACGCTCCAGGTGTGGGTCGGCGCCCCCGACACCGAAGGGCGCCGCCCGCTGACCGTCTCCTCCCGGGCCCAGGGCGCCACCGACGCCCCGTGGACCCGGCACGCCACCGGCACCCTCGCCGACGGCGCGTACGAGGAGAGGGACACGGCCCTGACCGTGTGGCCGCCCGAGGGCGCCGAAGCCGTGGCCGTCGACGGGTTCTACGAGCGCCTCGCCGAGGGCGGGCTCGCCTACGGCCCGGCCTTCCAGGGGCTGCGCGCCGCCTGGCGAGACCCGGCGGGCGACGCGGTGTACGCCGAGGTGCGGCTGCCCGAGAGCGCCCACCGCGACGCCCGCTCCTTCGGCGTGCACCCCGCGCTCCTCGACGCCGCCCTGCACACCGTGGCCCTCGCCCCCTTCGCGGAGACCGGCGGCGTGCGGCTGCCGTTCGCCTGGACCGGCGTCTTGCTGGCCGCGCAGGGCGCGACCGTGCTGCGGGTCCGGGTGCGGCCCGCCGGGACCGGCGGCGTGGAGCTGCTGTTCGCCGACGACACGGGCGCGCCGGTCGCCCGCGCCGACTCCCTGGAACTGCGCCCGGTCGCCCCCGAGCAGCTGCGCGCGGCCTCCGGCGGCGGGCGCGCCGGGCACCGCGACGCGCTGTTCGGCGTCGAGTGGACGCCGCTGCCCTCGGGCGCGGCCGACGCCACGGCCCTGACCTGGGCCACGGTCGGCCCCGACGACCTGAAGGTGGGCGCCGAACTCACCGCGTCCGGCGCGCGCGTGGCCGCCTACGCCGACACCGACGCGCTCGGCGCGGCCCTCGACGCCGGTGCGACGGCCCCCGACGCGGTGCTCGTCACCTTCGCGCCGGGCCCCGACCCGGACGCGGCCGCCGAAGCCACCGCGGCCCGGGCCCGCGCCGCCCTGCACCGGGCGCTCGGCCTCCTCCAGGACTGGCAGGCCGAGCCGCGCCTCGGCGCCGCCCGCCTGGTCCTGGTGACCCGGGGCGCGGTGGCCACCGACGGCGGCGACGTGCCCGACCTGACGCACGCCGCGGTCTGGGGCCTGGCCCGCTCCGCCCGGTCCGAGCAGGCGGGCGGCCCCGACGGCGCCGGCTGCGTGCTGCTCGACCTGGGCGGCGCCGACGACCGGGCCGACGGCCGTCCGGCCGCCGACCTGCTCGCCCACGGCCTCGCCCTGGACGAGCCGCAACTGGCCGTCCGCGAAGGGGCGCTGCTCGCACCGCGCCTGGTGCCCGCGACAGCCCCGGCGGCCACGCAGGGCCACCAGGGGCACCAGGGGCACCAGGTTCACCCGGGCGCCCCGGAGGTCCGTACGCCCGACCCCGAGGGCACGGTCCTGATCACCGGTGCCACCGGCACCCTGGGCGCCCTCGTCGCCCGCCACCTGGTGGCCGAGCACGGCGCCCGCCGCCTGCTCCTGACCAGCCGCAGGGGCCCGGCCGCGCCGGGCGCCGCCGACCTCGTGGCCGCGCTCGAAGCCCTCGGCGCCGAGGCACGCGTGGTCGCCTGCGACGCGGCGGACCGCGACGCCCTGGCCGAGGCCCTCGCCACGGTCCCGGCGGCACACCCGCTGACCGCCGTCGTGCACACCGCGGGAGTCCTGGACGACGCCCTGGTGGCGTCCCTGACGCCGGAGCGCGTGGACGAGGTCCTGCGGCCCAAGCTGGACGCGGCTCTGAACCTCGCCGAGCTGACGGCCGGGCAGGACCTCGCGGAGTTCGTCCTGTTCTCCTCCGCGGCCGCCACCTTCGGCAGCCCCGGCCAGGGCAACTACGCGGCGGCCAACGCCTTCCTCGACGCCCTCGCGCACCACCTGCGCGCCCGGGGCGTGCCCGCCACCTCGCTCGCCTGGGGCCTGTGGGCCGAGAGCAGCGAGATGACCGGACACCTCGACGAGGCCCGCCGCAGCCGCATCTCGCGCGGCGGCGTCCTGCCGCTGTCCTCGGCGGAAGGCGTCGCACTCCTCGACGCCGCCCGCGCCCTCGGCGCGCCGCTGCTGCTGCCCGTGCGCCTGGACACGGCGGCCCTGCGGGCGGGCGCACGCCGGGGCGACGCCGTGCCGCCGCTGCTGCGGCGCCTGGTACGGGTGCCCGCCCGGCGCACTGCCGCAGGCGCCGCCGCGTCCGAGGCGGAGGCGTTCGCACGCCGCCTCGCGGCCGCGTCCGGCGCCGAGCGCGCCGAACTGCTCGGCGCGCTCGTGCGGGACCAGGCGGCGGCCGTCCTCGGCCACGCGTCCGCCGACCGCGTCGAGGACGAACGGGGCTTCCTGGAGCTCGGCTTCGACTCCCTCACCGGCGTCGAGCTGCGCAACCGCCTCGCGGCCGCCACCGGTCTGCGCCTGCCCGCGACCCTGGTCTTCCAGAACCGCACCCCGAGGTCCCTCGCCGAGCGCCTCGCGCACGACCTGGAGCAGGCCCTGCCCCAGACGGACGGCCCGGCGCCGCGGCCCGGGCACGAGGCAGGGCGTCCGCTCCGGACCGAGCAGGCGCCGCCGCGGCCCGCGCCGACGCCCGACGCACCCGCGCACCCGGACCCGGCCGCGCCCCGGCCCGCCACCGGCCTCGCCGAGCTGTACGACGAGGCCGCGCGACAGGGCCGTGCCGACGACCTGATCCCGCTGCTGCGCACCATGGCGCAGTTCCGCGCCTCGTTCACCGACGAGGCCGAACTCGGCGCCCCGCGCGCCCCGTTCACGCTCGCACGCGCCACGGAGGGGGCGGAGGAGACCGCCCTGGTGATGTTCACCTCGTACGTCGGCCGGTCCAGCGCGTACGACTACGCCCGCTTCGGCGCGTACTTCCGCGACCGGCGCGACGTCAGCGTCATCACGCACCCCGGCTTCCTGGAGGGCGAGTTGCTGCCCGCCGACAAGGAGGCGCTGGTGCGGCTGCACGCCGACACCGTGCAGCGCCATGTCGGCGACAAGCCGTACGTCCTGTCCGGGCACTCCTCCGGCGGCCTCGTCGCGCACGCCGTGGCGCGGGAGCTGGAGCGCAGGGGCGCCGGGCCCGCCGGTGTGGTGCTCGTCGACACCTACGTCGACGAGAAGGCGCTCGGCGACATGGCGGCCGCGATGGGCGAACAGCTCAGCGACCGCTACGACTTGGTGCCCGGCGCGGACGACAACGACTGGGGCGACGCCTGGGTGACCGCCATGGCCCGCTACATGTTCCTCGGCCTGCTGCCCGAGGAGGTCGCGGCGCCCACCCTCCTGGTCCGGGCGGGCGAGCCGCTCATGGAGTGGACGAAGGACTACGACTGGCGCCCGTCCTGGAAGCTGGAGCACACCACCGTCGACGTGCCCGGCACCCACTTCACGGTGATGGAGGAGCACTCCCGCTCCACGGCGCGCGCCGTGGAGGAGTGGCTGGACCGCCTCTGACCCGCCCGGCACGGCTCCGGCCCCCGCCCGGCACGCCCGGGACCCGCCCAGCACGACGGCCCCGCCCCCACCATCCGGTGGGGGCGGGGCCGTTTCGCGCGGGCGGCGCCGGGGGCGCGGTCAGGACAGGTGGCCGTAGTCCTCCCAGATCTTCGACCACGGCTCGTTCCGGCCGTCGAGCACCCACACCGGAACCCCGTCGACGAAGCTCTCGCCGGGGCCGCCCGCCGCCTTCGCGGCCTTCTTCACCGACGAGAAGTACGGCTTCAGCTTCGCGACGTCCGCACCCACGTACAGGACCGGGCCCGAGGAGTCCGACGGCGCGCCGAAGTACCAGTAGCCGCGGTGGCCGCTGTACGCGGACGGCAGGCCGCGGTCGGCGCCCAAGTGGTCGACGGCGCCCGCCTGCTCGTAGTACTGCGTGACCACGACGGCCCGCTTCCGGCCGTCGGCGGGCAGCGTCCGGTACGCCTTCTCGACGGCGTCGATCAGATGCGGCCAGCGCAGCGTCTCCGCGGTCATCGGGTTGTTGTCGGGCTGCTCGGTCTTCGTCACCTGCGACACCGGATACACCGGAAGGGACAGCGCCACGCACACCAGGGCCGTCAGCGCGACCACCGGCCAGGCGGCCAGCCAGCGCCACCAGCGGGCGCCCTCGCCGCGGCCGAGCGCGACCGCGCCCGCCGCCCACAGCGGCGCGAACGCGCCCACCACGTACGCGGGACGGCCGCCGGTGACCAGGAACACGGCCGTCAGACCGAGGAACGTCCACGCCAGGAAGCGGTACGGGGCGAGCTCGGGGGAGCGGAGCAGCCGCACCAGGCCGTAGACCAGGACGACGGTGAACACGCCGCCGGACAGGACGATCAGATACGGCAGGAAGCCCGCGCGGCCGCCCAGGATGCCCTCGTCGGCGAGGACCTTCGACATCTCCAGCTGCGGCCAGTCGTGCCGCGCCTGCCAGATCAGACCCGGCAGCGACGTGACCACGGAGACCGCGGCGCCGATCCACAGCTCCTTGCGGCGCAGCAGCTCGCGCGGGCCGACGGCGAACACGGCGACCGCGACGACCAGCCAGTAGCCGACGATCAGATACTTGCCCTGGAGCGCCAGCGCCGTCGCCAGGCCCGCCCACAGCAGCAGCCGGTCCTCGCGGGCGCGCACCCAGCGGACGAGGAGCCAGTTCACCAGCGTCCACAGGAACAGGTCGACCGCCATCGTCGACAGCGCGTGCCCGCTGATCAGGACGGCGGGGGCGAAGCCGTACGCGGCCGCCGTAAGCAGCTGCGCCCGCCGGGCGCCGCCGAACTCGCGCGCGATGAGCGCCGCGACGAGCACGCCCGCCACGGTGAGCAGCGCGGGCAGCAGCCGCAGCGCGAACAGCGAGCCGCCGGACAGCGCGTCGATGGCGCGGGCGAGCAGCGGCAGGAGCACCGGCTGGTCCGCGTACCCCCAGTCCAGATGCTGCCCGGCACCGAGGAAGTACAGCTCGTCGCCCTGGAATCCGTACCGCGTGCTGACGAGCAGCAGCGCGAGGCCGGACGCGCCCGCGACCGCGCCCGCCCACCGGCCGGCGAACTCCGGCAGCCCCGCGGAATCCCGCCCGACTGCCCCTTCCTTTTCTTCCTTTTCCTCCGGCAGGATCGCGGATGTCTCCTGCCGTTCTTTATCCTGGTCCTCGACCGGTCCCTGACCGGTCTTCGTCCGAACTCCCACCGGGGCCTCCGCGGCTGATGAAGTAGATGGCCTGAAACACGGTCGAAGGTAGTCGCTCGCACGGCCCGTCAGCTTGCCCCTGCGAGCGGCAAGTTGCCTGCTCAGGGGGTGTTAGGGGGAGGATAGGGGTTCTGCGGCGCAAGGCTGCCGCCTAGCTTTTACGCTAGCTCCCCGGCGACTGGACCGGGGCAGGAGAATTGCTCGACCTTTTCGTGCCCGTTGATTCTCAGAACCGGGAAAGGGGGCGGCTTTGATGACACCGAACATCTTCACGGGAGATTCGGCGCGGACCTTCGCTGAATTCGAGCAGGACACCTTGCGGGTCGCGATGGTCCTGCGCGCGGAAGGCGTCAGGCCGGGCGACCGGGTGCTGCTCAAGGCCGGCAACTCGGCGGCCTGGCTGAACGCGTTCTTCGCGCTGATGCACGTCGGCGCCTCCATCGTCCTCGTCGACCAGCAGGAGCACGCCCGCGAGACCGCGCGCATCGTCGAGCGCACGCGCGCCCGCCTGTGCCTGTACGACGACGACGCTCCCATGCCCGCCGAGACGCGCGACGCCGTCTACCTGTACAAGCTCCTCGTCGAGGCCTCGGGCCTGGTCCCGACCGAGCCGTCGCTCGACTTCGACGCGTGGTGCGCCCTGCCGGACGGCCTGATCATGTGGTCCTCCGGCTCCACCGGCACCCCCAAGGGCGTGGTCAAGAACGGCGGCCGCTTCCTGGAGAACCTGCGCCGCAACGCCGACCACATGGGCCACGGCCGCGGCGACGTCCTGCTGCCGCTGCTGCCCTTCGCGCACCAGTACGGCCTGTCCATGGTGCTGATCGCCTGGCTCGCCGAGTGCTCCCTCGTCGTCGCGCCGCACCGGCGGCTCGACCGCTCGCTCCTCATGGGCGGCCAGTGCGGGGTGACCGTCATCGACGCCACCCCGGCCACCTACCGCAGCATGCTCAACCTCGCCCGGCGCCAGGCCGACGTGCGCGCCGCCCTCGGCCGCGTCCGCATGTTCTGCAGCGGCGCCGCCCCGCTCGACCCGGCGCTCTCGGACGCGTACGTCGACGACTTCGGCCGGCCGCTGCTCGACAGCTACGGCAGCACCGAACTCGGCAACATCGCCTTCGCGACCACCGACAACCCCGTCGCCTGCGGCCAGGTCATGAAGGGCCTGGAGCTGACCGTCCAGGACGACGAGGGCAAGGTCCTCGCGGCCGGGGAGATGGGCGAGCTCGTCGTCAACACCCCCGACATGATGGGCGGTTACCTCGCCGAGGACGGCACCCTCGCCCCGGTCGAGCAGGGCTGGTACCGCACCGGTGACCTCGGCCACCTCGACGAGAGCGGCAACCTGTTCGTGGCGGGCCGCAAACTCGCCGTGCACCGCATGGGGTACACGCTCTACCCGGAGATCATCGAGCGCAGGGCCGCCGTCGCGGGCTGCACCGTCAAGGTGATCGCCCTGCCCGACGACGCGCGCGGCGCCGAGCTGGTCTTCTTCGTCGAGGACCCCACGGGCCGGGACGTCGCCGAGTGGCGCGGCCGCATCAAGGACGCGCTGCCCTCGTACGAACACCCCAACCGGGTCGTCGTCATCGACAGCTTCCCGCTCAACCGCAACGGCAAGCCCGACCGGCGCGCCCTCGAACAACGGGCGGCCGGGCGGGCCACGGAACTCGCCGCCTCCGCCACCCCCGCCTGAGCCGCCCCCCTCGGCCCGGCAGCCAGTACAGACCGCACGACCAGCACAGACAGAGCGGACACGATGACGACCGACCAGGCACGCAGCGCCGTGGTGTTTCCGGGCATGGGGCCCTCGCGCTTCACCGACGTGGGCAAGTTCATGATGATCGACCCCTTCGTGCGGAAGCGCCTCGCCGCCGCCGACGAGGCGCTCGGCCGGTCGGTCCTCGACGGCTTCCGCACCCAGGCGGTGGACTTCGGCGCGTTCGCCCAGGTCGCGTGCTTCATCAACTCGGTGGCCCTCGCGGACCGGGCCGTCGAGACCCAGGGCCTGCGACCGGACCTGTGCGTCGGCTTCAGCTTCGGCCAGAAGGCCGCGACGGCCTTCAGCGGCGCCCTGCCGTTCGCCGATGCCACCCGCCTCACCTACGAACTCGCCCTGTGCGAACAGCGGTTCTTCGAGCAGGAGCACCAGGACCTGGTGACCCTCACCCTCACCCGCGTACCCGAGGCGGCGCTCGCCGAGGTCCTCGGCGAGCTGGCCGAGCGCGGCGAGTTCCACGAGGTCTCCGGCCACCTCGACGAGGGCATGCACATGATCACCATGCGCGAGCAGGTCCTGGAGTCCTTCCAGCGGCGCATCAGCGCCGTCGGCGGCTACTCGCTGTACTCGATGAAGCCGCCCGCGCACTGCCGGATCCTGACCGGCCTGCGCGCCCGCGTCGAGGAGGAGGTCCTCGACAGGTTCGACCTCGCCGACCCCTCGCTCCCGGTGGTCGCCGACCACGACGGCTCCCTGGTGACGAGCGCCGAGCAGATGCGGACCCTCCTGCTCGACACCTTCGACCACCCCGTCCGCTGGCACCCGGTCGTGGACACCCTGCGGGCCCAGGGCGTGGGGGCGGTCAGCGTCACCGGGCCCGACCGGCTCCTGCACCGGCTCGACGTCACCACCCGCCACTTCGACGTGGTGGCCCTGGGGCCGGAGCAGGCCCTCAGGCCCACCAGGACCGCCTCGCGCAAGGAGCAGTGATGACCGTGCTCACGGACAGCAGGTCGGCCGGGTTCAAGTTCAGCGCCAAGCTCGGCGCGACCCGCGCGATCCTGCGCGCCTTCGGACTCTTCGGCGACCCCTTCACGCATCTGCTCCAGGGCAAGGAGGACCCGTACCCGCTGTACGCGAAGGTCCGCCAGCGGGGCCCCATCCACCGCAGCCACCTGGGCAGCTGGGTCACCGGCAGCCACGAGCTCGGCAGCAAGATCCTGCGTGACCGCACGCTGTTCCTCAACCGCGAGCAGGGCGGCGTACCCGGGCACGAGATGATGGCCGACATCCCCTGGAACAGCTCCATCCTCGGCCTCGACCCGCCCGACCATACCCGGCTCCGCAGGCTCGCCCAGCCCGCCTTCGGCCCCAAGATGATCAGCAAGTACCGGATCCAGGTGGAGAAGCTCTGCCACGGACTGCTCGACCAGGCCGCCGGACGCGAGGGCTTCGACCTCATCGAGGACTTCGCCGGGCCCCTGCCGCTGCTCGTGATCGGCGAGCTCCTCGGCGTCCCCGAGCAGTACCACGAGCGGTTCGTCAGGGCCGGACGCAAGGTCGGCCCCGTCATCGACGGCGTCAAGTCCCTGAGGATGGCACGGGAGTTCCGCGCCGCCGTCGACGACCTCGACCAGGTCTTCTCCGAACTGATCGAGCTGCGCGCCAAGGACCCGGGCGACGACCTCATCAGCCGCCTCACCACGGCCCACGGCGACGGCAAGCTCACCACCGAGGAACTCCTCGCCTTCTGCACCGTCCTCGCCGTCACCGGCTTCGAGACCACCACCAACCTCATCGGCAACGCCGTCCTCGCGATGACCGGCGACCGCGCCCAGTGGAACCTGCTGAAGGACGATCCCGACCTCGCGCCGCGCGCCGTCGAGGAGACCCTGCGCTACGACTCGCCCGCCCTCCAGGCCCAGCGCGTCCCGCACCAGGACATCGCCCTGGCCGGACACCACATCCGGGCCGACAGCTCCGTCGTCGTCCTCATCGGCGCCGCCAACCGCGACCCGGAGGTGTACGACGAGCCGGACCGCTTCGACCTCACCCGGGAGAACCCCGCCGAGCACCTGTCGTTCTCCGGCGGCATCCACTACTGCATCGGCGCCCCGCTGGCCCGCATGGAGGGCGAGACGGCGCTGCGCGTCCTGGTGGAGCGCCTGCCCGAGCTGCGCGTGTCCGGCCGCGTCCAGCGCCGCAGCTCGCCCGTGATCAGCGGCTGCACCCGCCTTCCCGTCAGCGGCAGCGCCCCGAAGGGGCGCGGGGCTGAATCGAAAAGCGGCTTCGCCGCGGGGCGTGACCAGCCACGACGACCCGCAGGCTGAGGACGGCCCATCGTGGCAATCACAGCGAAGCGTTTGCGTATCCGAGGAGAGAGATGAGCGAGACACCCGAGTCCGAGGCCTGGCGGCGGGAGGTCGATCGCTCCACCTTCCCGCGGCGCGAGCCCGGCCCGATCGACCTGCGCCGCTACTACGTCCAGCCGTCCTACTCCGGCGTGCCCACGTTCATGGGCGTCCCCCTCGCCCTCACCCAGGAGGACCTGCGGGCGGGCGAGGTGGACGTCGCCGTCGTGGGCTGTCCCGTGGACGTCTCCAGCGGCCACCGCGGCGCCGCCTACGGTCCGCGCGCGATCCGCGCCGACGAGCGCTACCTGTACGCCACCCCCGAGGGGTTCGTGCACTCCGCGACCCGGGTCAACCCCTTCAACATCCTCAAGGTCGTCGACTACGGGGACGCGGCCGTCGACCCCTTCGACATCACCCGGTCCATGGAGCCCATCCGCAGCCTGGTCCGTGAGATCGCCGAGGTCGGGGCCCGGCCCGTCGTCCTGGGCGGCGACCACTCGCTGCTGTGGCCGAGCGTGGGCGCCCTGTCGGAGGTGCACGGGCGCGGCTCCATCGCGGTCATCCACTTCGACGCGCACCCGGACTGCCAC
Source organism: Streptomyces sp. NRRL B-1347 (assembly GCF_000720325.1). Classification (GTDB taxonomy): domain Bacteria; phylum Actinomycetota; class Actinomycetes; order Streptomycetales; family Streptomycetaceae; genus Streptomyces. The sequence continues at coordinate 2,371 of NZ_JOJM01000101.1, read as the reverse complement.
GAGGAGCTGTTCGGGCACCGCGCCACCCACACCACGCCGATCCGGCGCCTCATCGACGAGGAGATGGTGCCGGGACCGAACGTCATCCAGGTCGGCATCCGCACCATCTCGGGCCCCGACGACCAGCTGTTCAACTGGATGCGCCGGGCCGGGATGCGCTCGCACTTCATGGCCGAGATCGAGCGGATCGGCTTCGCCGCGGTCATCGACAAGGTCATCGAGGAGGCCCGCGCGGTCGCCGACCACGTGTACCTGTCCCTCGACATCGACGTCCTGGACCCGGCGTTCGCGCCCGGCACCGGCACCCCCGAGCCCGCCGGGCTCACCACCCGCGAGCTGTTCACCGCGCTGCGCCGCATCGCGCACGAGACGAACCTGGTCGGCATGGACGTGGTCGAGGTCGCCCCGCACCTGGACGCGGGCTACTCCACCGCCATGAACGCCCGCAGGGCCGTCTTCGAGGCGCTGACCGGCCTCGCCCTGAACCGCATCAAGATCTCCAGCAAGAACTACGCGAACCCGATCGTGGCCGGAGAAGTGCGCTTCCCGCTCAAGTGAGTTGGGGTGCATGCTGTTCACGTGCGTACGGAACGCTCGTGCGCACGCCGTCGAAGGCGGGCTGAGGCCCGCCTTCGAGCTGTTTCCCGTCCTTTCGACCCTTACCGACGCCACCGACCAGCATGGATGGAAACCGTCATGACGACAGCCGCCTCCGCCGACCTGTGGGTCCGCAGCTACCACCCCGCTCCCGACGCCCGCCGCCGCCTTGTCTGCTTCCCGCACGCGGGCGGGTCCGCCAGCTTCTACTTCCCGGTGTCGGCCGCCCTGAGCCAGGTCGCCGACGTGATCGCGCTCCAGTACCCGGGGCGCCAGGACCGCCACACCGAGAAGGGCATCGAGACCATAGGCGAGATGGCGGACCGGATCGCCGAAGCGCTGCGCGGCCACACCACGCTGCCGCTGACCTTCTTCGGGCACAGCATGGGCGCCGTGCTCGCCTTCGAGGTGGCCCGGCGCCTGGAGAAGGCGGGGCAGGCCCCCGTGCACGTCTTCGCCTCCGGCCGCCGCGCCCCCTCCCGGTTCCGGCCCGAGAACGTCCACCAGCGCGACGACGAGGGCATCATCGCCGAGATGCGCAAGCTCAGCGGCACGGACCCGCGGGTGCTCGGTGACGAGGAGGTGCTGCGCATGGTCCTGCCGGCCATCCGCAGCGACTACACCGCCATCGAGACCTACCGCGCCGAGGCCGGTGCGCAGATCGGCAGCCCCATCACCGTCCTGGTCGGCGACGACGACCCGCGCACCACCCTTGACGAGGCGCGCGCGTGGGAGCCGCACACCCTGGGCTCCTTCGACATGAAGGTGTTCTCCGGAGGCCACTTCTACCTCACGGACCACGCCCCCGACGTGATCGGCATCCTGAAGGAGCACCTCACGTCCTAGGAACGGCACTCGGCGGGGCGGTCACCACACGGACTGGATGTGGTGACCGCCCCGCCGAGTCATGAGCGGCCAAAAGGAACCCGGTGGCCAGTTACGGGGGAGAACCGGCCACCGGGAGTCTATGAAATTCAGCTGTGCACGGACTTGCGGGACCGTGAACTCACGCAGAACGCGAGGATGATCAGGCCGACAATTCCGATCGCCAGGCTCACCCACGAGGGAGTGTCTTCCGGCAGCACTGCCGTGACACCGAATTTTGTGTCCCAGATGCGCTCAGTCAGGAATGATCCGATTCCCTGAACCGCCAGGACGATGCCGACCCACAGCATGTCGCTCCTCAAATGTTCTGTACGGGGTGAGCACTCTCGTGCTTCTTGTTCCGCTTCCCGGTGTTCCCACCGGGCCGCCGACAAGATTTATTCAATCGCTTCGGGCACCCGGCGGGGCAGAGGGAAACGTTGGTACCACTACCGACGAAAGTTGTGACCGGATGACGCGTTCCCCCTCTCGTGGACCTGGCGTGCTCCGGGCACGGGATGCAGGGCCCGGTTGGCGCGCGTACCGTCCCGAAGCCCCCAAAGGCGTTAAGAAGGCGTTAAAGCCGCAGGTCAGAAGGGTGGATGCGGTCTGCGGGCGGCACGCATTAAGCTCTCCACGACCCACACAGCGCGAAGCCGACATGTACGGGGGTGGGCTTGTCGTGCCGCACGTCAAGACGGCCGGAGCACAGCGGACCGGGAAGTTCCGTCCCGTGGCGTCCGACCTCATTCTTCTCACCGCTCTGATCGTGGCCAACGTCCTGGTCGCCATCGGCAATGTGGACAACGGCCATCCGCGGTTTGGGCCGTGGGCGGGGTTGGGGTTGCAGGTGGTTGTGGTGGTGGTGTTGGTGGTGCGGCGGGTGTGGCCGTTGTTGGTGTTGGGTGTG
>NZ_JOJM01000100.1 GCF_000720325.1 Streptomyces sp. NRRL B-1347 | reverse complement strand
GTCCGCAGGCGCGCGCAGCGCGGTGTGCAGCACCGCACGCCCCTCCGTGGTGTTGATCCTCTCGCCCCGGAACATCGCGTCCCGCAGCCCGAACACGTCGGTGGCGGCGGCCAGTTCCTGGAGGAGGGCGAGCGTCTCGTCGGTCACCAGGTGCTTGGAGTAGTCGACGTGCAGGTCGCCGACCTGGACCGTGTAGCGCTCGGCACGGTCCGGGTCGGCGGCGAACAGCTCGCGCAGGTGGGTGCCCTCGGACTTGGCGCGGTGGTCCTCAAGGGCGGCCCACTGCGGTCGCCGGGTCAACAGGGGCGTGGTGTCAGGCATGTTGAACGGACTCCTTGGAGCCGGAGGCGTCTCCGTGCAGCGCGACGGCGTACATCTCGTCGGCGTCGAGGCGGCGGAGCTCTTCGGCGATGAGCTCGGCGGTCGAGCGGACCTTCAGGGCGAGGGTGCGCTCGGGCTGGCCGGGCAGGGACAGGGTGGCGAGGGGGCCTTCGGGGCGGTCGATGCGGATCTCTCCGTTCGCCGTGCCGAGGCGGACCGCGGTGACGACGGGGCCCGCGGTGGTGACGCGCTCGACCGGGACGCCGAGCCGGGCGCCGAGCCAGCGCGCGAGCAGCTCGGCGCTGGGGTTCTCGGCCTCGGACTCGACTGCGGCCGAGGTGATGTCGACGCGGGCCTGGTCGAGGGCCGCGGCCAGCATCGAGCGCCACGGCGTGAGCCGGGTCCAGGCCAGGTCGGTGTCGCCGGGGGCGTAGGACCTGGCGCGGTCCGCGAGCGCGGCGAGCGGGTCCTCGACGGCGTACGCGTCGGTGATGCGGCGGGCCGCGAGGGCGCCGAGCGGGTCCTTGGCGGGCTCGTCCGGGGCGTCGACGGGCCACCACACGACGACCGGGGCGTCGGGGAGCAGCAGCGGCAGGACGACGGAGTCGGCGTGCTTGCCGACCTCGCCGTACAGGCGCAGGAGCACGGTCTCGCCGGTGCCCGCGTCGGCGCCGACCCGGACCTCCGCGTCGAGGCGGTTGCCCTGCCGGTCGCGCGGGGAGCGCGCGGTGCGCCTGATGACCACGAGGGTGCGCGAGGGGTGCTCGCGGGCCGCCTCCTGGGCCGCCCTGGTGGCGTCGTAGGCGTTCTCCTCGTCGGTGACGATGACCATCGTGAGGACCATGCCCACGGCGGGGGTCCCGATGGCGCGGCGCCCTTCGACGAGCGCCTTGTTCACCTTGCTTGCCGTGGTGTCGGTCAGATCGATCTTCATGGCCTGCGCCAGCTCCGTCCGTCTCGTGCGAGCATTTCGTCCGCCTCGGCCGGGCCCCACGTACCGGCCGGGTAGCGCGCGGGCGTGCCGTGGGTGTCCCAGTGCTCCTCGATGGGATCGAGGATGCGCCAGGACTCCTCGACCTCCTCCGTGCGCGGGAAGAGGTTGGCGTCGCCGAGGAGGACGTCCAGGATCAGCCGTTCGTAGGCCTCGGGGCTGGATTCCGTGAACGACTCGCCGTACGCGAAGTCCATCGACACGTCGCGGATCTCCATCGAGGTACCCGGGACCTTGGATCCGAAGCGTACGGTCATGCCTTCGTCCGGCTGGACCCGGATGACGACCGCGTTCTGGCCGAGTTCCTCGGTGGCGGCTCCGTCGAACGGGGAGTGCGGGGCGCGCTGGAAGACGACCGCGATCTCGGTGACGCGGCGGCCCAGGCGCTTGCCGGTGCGCAGGTAGAACGGCACGCCCGCCCAGCGGCGATTGTCGATCTCCAGCTTGACGGCCGCGTAGGTGTCGGTCTTCGAGACGGGGGCGATCCCGTCTTCCTGGAGGTAGCCCTTGACCTGCTCGCCGCCCTGCCAGCCCGCGGCGTACTGGGCGCGGACCGTGTGCGCGTCCAAGTCGGCCGGGACGCGTACGGACTTCAGGACCTTGAGCTTCTCCATGACGAGCGACCCGGCGTCGAACGCGGCCGGCTCCTCCATGGCGGTCAGGGCCATGAGCTGGAGCAGGTGGTTCTGGATGACGTCGCGGGCGGCGCCGATGCCGTCGTAGTAGCCCGCGCGGCCGCCGATGCCGATGTCCTCGGCCATGGTGATCTGCACATGGTCGACGTAACTCCGGTTCCAGATGGGCTCGTACATCTGGTTGGCGAAGCGGAGCGCCAGGATGTTCTGGACGGTCTCCTTGCCGAGGTAGTGGTCGATGCGGAAGACCTGCTCGGGCGCGAACACGTCGTGGACGATCGCGTTGAGCTCCTTGGCGGAGGCGAGGTCGTGGCCGAAGGGCTTCTCGATGACGGCGCGCCGCCACGAGCCCTCGGGCGCGTCGGCGAGGCCGTGCTTCTTGAGCTGCTGGACGACCTTCGGGAAGAACTTCGGCGGTACGGAGAGGTAGAAGGCGTAGTTGCCGCTGGTGCCGCGCTTCTCGTCCAGCTCGTCGACGGCGTCGCGCAGCTGCTTGAAGGCGGTGTCGTCGTCGAAGTCGCCGGGGATGAAGCGCATGCCGTCGGCGAGCTGCTGCCAGACCTCCTCGCGGAACGGCGTCCGCGCGTGCTCGCGCACCGAGTCGTGGACGACCTGGGCGAAGTCCTGGTCCTCCCACTCGCGCCGGGCGAAGCCGAGGAGCGAGAAGCCCGGCGGGAGCAGACCGCGGTTGGCGAGGTCGTAGACGGCCGGCATCAGCTTCTTGCGGGACAGGTCGCCGGTGACGCCGAAGATGACGAGCCCGGAGGGGCCCGCGATGCGCGGCAGGCGGCGGTCGCGGGCGTCCCGCAGCGGGTTGCGCCACGTACTGCTGGGGGTCACTTGGTGTCCACTCCCTCGCCCTGAAGGCCCTGCAGGCGGGTGGCGACGGTGCCGAGGAGGTCGTTCCAGGCGACCGCGAACTTGGCCACGCCCTCGTCCTCCAGCTGCTGCACGACCTCGTCGTAGGAGATGCCGAGGGCGTCGACGGCCTTCAGGTCCGCGCGGGCCTGCTCGTAGCGGCCGGTCACCGTGTCGCCGGTGATCTCGCCGTGGTCGGCGGCGGCCTTCAGCGTCGCCTCCGGCATGGTGTTGACGGTGCCCGGCGCGACCAGCTCGTCGACGTACAGGGTGTCCTTGTACGCCGGGTCCTTGACGCCGGTCGAGGCCCACAGCGGGCGCTGCTTGTGGGCGCCCGCGGCCGCCAGGGCGCCTGCGCGCGCGGAGCCGAAGACCTCCTCGTACGCCTCGTACGCGAGGCGGGCGTTGGCGAGCGCGGCCCGGCCCTTCAGCTCCTTCGCGGCGTCCGTGCCGACCTTCTCGAGGCGCTTGTCGATCTCGGAGTCGACGCGGGAGACGAAGAAGGAGGCGACGGAGTGGATGGCGGCGAGGTCGTGGCCGCGCTCGTGGGCGAGTTCCAGTCCCTTGAGGTACGCGGCCATGACCTCGCGGTAGCGCTCGAGCGAGAAGATCAGCGTCACGTTGACGCTGATGCCGAGGCCGATGACCTCGGTGATCGCCGGGAGGCCCGCCAGGGTCGCCGGAATCTTGATCATGACGTTCGGCCGGTCGACGAGCCAGGCCAGCTGCTTGGCCTCGGCGACGGTGGCCTCGGTCTCGTGGGCCAGGCGCGGGTCGACCTCGATCGACACGCGGCCGTCGCGGCCGCCCGTCGCGTCGTACACGGGGCGCAGGACGTCGGCGGCGGCGCGGACGTCGGCCGTGGTCATCATGCGGACGGCCTCGTCGACGGTGACGCCGCGGACGGCCAGGTCCGCGAGCTGGTCCTCGTAGCCCTCGCCGGAGCCGATGGCGGCCTGGAAGATCGAGGGGTTGGTGGTGACGCCCACGACGTGGCCGTGCGCGACGGCCTCGGCGAGGTCGCCGGACTCGATGCGCTTGCGGGACAGGTCGTCCAGCCAGATGGAGACGCCTGCGTCGGACAGGGCCTGCAGAGCCGGCGAGGTGGGAACGGCGTTGCTCATGTTCTTCATCTTCTTTCGCGTACGTGCTGCGTAATGATCAAGCGCGGGCGGCGGCCAGGGATTCCCGGGCCTGCGCGGCGACGTTCTCGACGGTGAAGCCGAACTCGGCGAAGAGCGTGGCGGCGTCCGCGGAGGCGCCGAAGTGCTCCAGGGAGACGATGCGTCCGGCGTCACCGACATAGCGGTACCAGGTCAGGGCGATGCCCGCCTCGACGGCGACGCGCGCCTTGACGGCCGGCGGCAGGACGCTGTCGCGGTACTCCTTCGGCTGCTCCTCGAACCACTCCACCGACGGCATCGACACGACGCGGGTCGCGATGCCCTCGGCCTCCAGGCGCTCGCGGGCCCCGACGGCGAGCTGCACCTCGGAGCCGGTGGCGATCAGCACGACGTCCGGGGTCTCCTTCGACGCCTCGGCCAGGACGTAACCGCCCTTCGCGGCCGCCTCGTTGGCCTCGTACGTCGGTACGCCCTGCCGGGTGAGGGCCAGGCCGTGCGGGGCCGGGTCGGCCGAGCCGCGGCGCAGGATCTCGCGCCAGGCGACGGCCGTCTCGTTGGCGTCGGCCGGGCGGACCACGTTCAGGCCGGGGATGGCGCGCAGCGAGGCGAGGTGCTCGACGGGCTGGTGGGTGGGGCCGTCCTCGCCGAGGCCGACGGAGTCGTGGGTCCAGACGTAGGTGACGGGGAGCTGCATCAGCGCGGACATGCGGACGGCGTTGCGCATGTAGTCGGAGAACACCAGGAAGGTGCCGCCGTAGACGCGGGTGTTGCCGTGCAGCGCGATGCCGTTCATCTCGGCGGCCATCGAGAACTCGCGGATGCCGAAGTGCACGGTGCGGCCGTACGGGTCGGCCTCCGGCAGCGGGTTGCCCCGCGGCAGGAAGGAGCTCGCCTTGTCGATGGTGGTGTTGTTGGAGCCCGCCAGGTCGGCGGAGCCGCCCCACAGTTCGGGGATGACGGGGCCGAGCGCCTGCAGGACCTTGCCGGACGCGGCGCGCGTGGCGACCTTCGTGCCGGTCTCGAAGGCGGGCAGGGCCTGCTCCCAGCCCTCGGGGAGGCGGCCCGCGATGACGCGGTCCAGGAGCGCGGAGCGCTCGGGGTTGTCGGTGCGCCAGGCGGCGAGCCGCTTGTCCCAGGCGGTGTGCGCCTCGGCGCCGCGGTCCAGGGCCTCGCGGGTGTGGGCGATGACGTCGTCCGCGACGGCGAAGGACTGCTCGGGGTCGAAGCCGAGGACGCGCTTGGTGGCGGCGATCTCCTCGGCGCCGAGCGCGGAGCCGTGGGAGGCCTCGGTGTTCCGCGCGTTCGGCGCGGGCCAGGCGATGACCGTGCGCATCGCGATGAAGGACGGGCGCGCGGTCTCGGCCTTGGCGGCGGCGAGGGCCTCGTACAGGGCGTGGACGTCGATGTCGCCGTCGGCGCGCGGGGTGACGCGCTGCACGTGCCAGCCGTAGGCCTCGTAGCGCTTGAGGACGTCCTCGGAGAACGCGGTCTGCGTGTCGCCCTCGATGGAGATGTGGTTGTCGTCGTAGAGGAAGACGAGGTTGCCGAGCTTCTGGTGGCCCGCGAGGGAGGAGGCCTCGGCGGAGACGCCCTCCTCCAGGTCGCCGTCGGAGACGATCGTCCAGATGGTGTGGTCGAAGGGGCTCGTGCCCTCGGCGGCCTCGGGGTCGAACAGGCCGCGCTCGTAGCGGGCGGCCATGGCCATGCCGACGGCGTTGGCGGCGCCCTGGCCGAGGGGTCCCGTCGTCGTCTCGACACCGGCGGTGTGCCCGTACTCGGGGTGGCCCGGCGTCCGCGAGCCCTGGGTGCGGAACGCCTTGAGGTCGTCGAGGTCCAGCTCGTAGCCCGCGAGGAAGAGCTGGGTATAGAGCGTGAGGCTGGTGTGGCCGGGCGAGAGCACGAAGCGGTCGCGGCCGGTCCACTCCGGGTCGGCCGGGTCGTGCCGCATGACCTTCTGGAAGAGGGTGTACGCGGCGGGCGCCAGGCTCATGGCCGTGCCGGGGTGGCCGTTGCCGACCTTCTGCACGGCGTCGGCCGCCAGGAGGCGGGCGGTGTCGACGGCACGCTGGTCGAGATCGGTCCACTCGAAGGGGCCGAGAACATTCGGTGTCTGCGTGCTCATCTGAATGAATTCCTTCGCATCCGTAGTGCATCTGTCGTGCCCGAAGGCACGGTCCGCCGAGGACCAAAGCCCCTGGTCGAACCACCTACGAAGGTAAAGGTCATACTTTTGGCGAGGTAGGTGCCCCCGTGCCAGCGTTCGGTGAAAATGGGACACGCACAGCGGTCAGGGTCTCCGGAAGGGCCCTTTGAGCCAAGGACAGTGGATGACGGAGCGGGACGGCGCACGGACGAGCGCACATCTGGGAGCCGCGGAGCACATCCGTACCTACCCCTTCGACCCGAGCGCGAGCGTGTCCGGGGTCGGCATCCAGGTCGGTCCGATGGGCACGGAGGGCCCCTGGGCGGGTGGCGTGGGTCTGTCGCGGCGCGTGCACCGCATCGACTTCCACGTCCTGCTCTTCTTCCGCGCGGGCCCGGTCCGCCACACGATCGACTTCACGGAGTACGAGGCCGGGGCGGGCGACGTCCTGTGGATCCGGCCGGGGCAGGTACACAGCTTCTCGGCGACCGACCGGTACGTCGGCACGGCGCTCACCATGCAGCCCGGCTTCCTGCCGCGGGCGACCGTGGAGGCGACCGGCCTGTACCGCTACGACCGCCCGCCGCTGCTCCGCCCCGACGAGGCCCAGCGCGCCGCGCTCGACGCCTCTCTGGAGCAGTTGCAGCGCGAGTACCTGGACACGGCGACGCTGCCGCTGAGCCTGCACACCTCGGTCCTGCGGCACTCCCTCACGGCCTTCATGCTGCGGGTGGCACACGTGTCCGCGCAGGCCGCGGCGGACGAGTGCAGGCCGCAGCCGGACACGACGTTCACGCGGTTCCGCACGGCGGTCGAGCAGGGCTTCACCACCAACCACAGCGTCAGCGCCTACGCCGACGAGCTCGGCTACTCGCGCCGCACGCTCGTGCGCGCCGTGCGCGCCGCCACCGGCCAGACCCCGAAGGGCTTCATCGACCGGCGCGTGATCCTGGAGGCGAAGCGCCTGCTCGCCCACACCGAGCTGCCGGTGGGCCGCATCGGCGCGGCCGTCGGCTTCGCGGACTCGGCGAACTTCTCGAAGTACTTCCAGCAGCACACCGGGGTGACGCCTGCGGGGTTCCGCGGGGAACAGGCCTGAGTCCTCCGGGCGGTCCGGTCAGCGGCGCACCCGGGGCATGCCCAGGCCGATCCAGGAGATGATCTCGCGCTGGATCTCGTTGTTGCCGCCGCCGAAGGTGAAGATGACCGCGGAGCGGTAGCCGCGCTCCAGTTCGCCGTTCAGGACCGCGCCCGCCGAGCCCTCCTTCAGGGCGCCCGCGGCGGCCACGACCTCCATCAGCCAGGCGTACGCGGCGCGGCGCGCCTCCGAGCCGTAGACCTTGACGGCGGAGGCGTCCTGCGGGGTGAGCGTGCCGTCCTGGACGGCGTGCACCATCTGCCAGTTGAGGAGCTTCATCGCGTCCAGCTTGACGTGGGTCTGCGCCAGACGGCGGCGCACCCAGGGCAGGTCGATGACGCGGCGGCCGTCGGCGAGCTTGGTGGACGCGGCCCAGTGGCGCACGTCGTGCAGGGCCCGGATCGCCATGGTGCCGTGCGCGGCGAGCGTGACGCGCTCGTGGTTGAGCTGGTTGGTGATGAGCCGCCAGCCCTTGTTCTCCTCGCCGACGCGGTGGCGCGCGGGCACGCGGACGTTCTCGTAGTAGCTGGCCGTGGTGTCGTGCCCGGCGAGGGTGCTGATGACGGTGCAGGAGTAGCCGGGGTCGGTCGTCGGGACGAGGAGCATGGAGATGCCGTGGTGCGGCGGCGCGTCCGGATCGGTGCGCACGGCGAGCCACACCCAGTCGGCGGTGTCGCCGTTGGTCGTCCAGATCTTCTGCCCGTCGACCGTGTAGTGGCCGGTGGCCTCGTCGCCCTCGCGCACCGCCCGGGTCCTGAGGGAGGCGAGGTCGGTGCCCGCGTCGGGCTCGCTGTAGCCGATGGCGAAGTCGATCTCACCGGAGAGGATCTTCGGCAGGAAGTACGCCTTCTGCTCGTCGGTGCCGTAGCGCATGAGGGTCGGGCCGACGGTGTTGAGCGCCATCAGCGGCAGCGGGACGCCCGCCTGGGCGGCCTCGTCGAAGAAGATGAACTGCTCCATCGGCGTGAGTCCGCGCCCGCCGTACTCCTCGGGCCAGCCCACGCCGAGCCAGCGGTCGGCGCCGAGACGGCGGATCGTCTCGCGGTAGAACCGCTTCTGCGCGGCGCGGTCGCCGAACCGGGCGGTCGCGTGGTCGGGCACGAGCTCGGCGAAGTACGTGCGCAGTTCGGCGCGCAGCCGCTGCTGCTCGGGCGTGTATGCGAGGTGCACGGCCCCTCCTGGCGGTCCGTTGCGGTGTCGGCCTGACGCCGTCCCCAGCGCCACCGCGCGGCGGCGGCCCGGCTTGACGGCGGCCACAGTAGAACGTGTTCCAGTAAGGGGGAAGGGTGATGACGACACCTCTGCCCCGCCGCGGCGCCGTGGCGCTCCCCCGGGGCGCCCGCCGCCGTTGAGAGGCTGAGGCATGACGACTCATCAGCCACCGGGGGAAGGGGCGGGCCGCGGCGGCGAGGTGCCCGCCGCACAGGTGGGTGACACGCATCCGCTGTCCCTGACGCTCGTCGCGCTGACGGTGGTCAGCGGGTTCGTCGACGCCATCAGCTACCTCGGCCTGGGCCGCGTGTTCGCGGCGAACATGACCGGTAACGTCCTGGTGATCGGCTTCGCCGCGGGCGGGGCGCCGGGCTTCTCGGTCGCCGGGTCGCTGGTGTCGCTCGGCGCGTTCCTCGCGGGCGCGGTCGGCGCGGGGCGCCTCGCGCGGGCGTTCCGCGGGCGGCGGCGCGCGGCCTGGGTGCGGACCGCCCTGTGCGGCGAGGCGATGCTCCAAGGCGCCGCGACGGCCGTGGCGTTCACGGGCGGCGCCCACCGGACGCAGCTGCTGATCGCGCTGCTCGCGCTCGCCATGGGCCTGCGCAACGGCACGGTCCGCACCCTCGGCGTGCCGGACATGACCACGACCGTCCTCACCCAGACCCTGACGGGGCTCGCCTCGCAGTCCCGGCTCGCCGGGGGCAGCGATCCGCGCGCGGTGCGCCGCCTCACCGCGGTGGTGGCGATGGTCGCGGGCGCGCTGCCCGGCGCGTGGCTCGTGGTGCGGCACGGCATCGCCTGGCCGCTGCTGGTGAGCACGGCGATCGTGGCCGTGACGGCCGTCGCGTACCGCGAGAAGCCGGAAGCGGCCGCGCGCAAGCCCAAGTTTCGGACAGGACCTTGATTTAGACATTGTCTCGGTTTGGTCACGAGGCGGGAGAGCCCTGAACGCCGCCGGACGCGGTGCCCGTACTCACGCCACGAAGGCACTCGACAGCTCAGCGTCCACGACCGGCCCGGCGCCGCGGCGCCCCGGCCGACCGAAGTTCAGGAGACCGCGATGTTCAAGAAGACCAAGCCCGCCCTGTTCCTCGCCTCCTTCGCCACCGTCGGAGCCCTGGCCCTGACCGCCTGCGGTGGCGGCGGCAGCGACGACGGCGCCAAGAAGTCCGCGGGCAACGCCCCCGCCGCCAACGGCGACCGCGCCGGCGGCCAGGCCGGCGGCGGCTCCGCCGACAGTTCCGGCTACGACCTCTCGCTCCGCTCCGGCACCGCCCGCGAGAACAACGCGCCGCAGCGGACCGGCGACTGGGCCAACCCGCCCGGCAAGCCCGCGGCCAAGCCCGTGCAGCGCAAGTGGGTCCAGCTGTCGGCGGGCCGCGCGGGCGCCCTCGACCCGGTGGTCGTCAACGGCTCCGGCTTCACCCTCTACCGCTTCGACAAGGACACCGCCCAGCCGTCCAGGTCGAACTGCTCCGGCGCCTGCGCGACCACCTGGCCCCCCGTCCTCGTCGACCCGGGCAGCAAGATCTTCGTGGACGGCGTGAAGACGTCGGACGTCGGCGTCGTCAAGCGCGCCGACGGCACCCGCCAGGTGACGATCGGCGGCTGGCCCGTCTACCGCTTCAGCAAGGACCTCAAGCCCGGCGACACCAACGGCCAGGGCGTGGGCGGCACGTGGTTCGGCGTCACGCCGAACGGCCAGAAGGCCGGGCAGCCCGCGGGGGGCGGCGCGGACCAGGGCGGCGGCCAGGGCCAGGCCGACCCGGCGGGCAGCGTGATCCTCTTCGACAACGCCAACTTCCAGGACCCGGCGCAGGGCGTGGCAGGCCCGGGCTGCCAGAACGTGGCGCGCCCCAAGGTCGCCTCGTCCCTGTCGGCCGACGGCTCCCTGAAGCTGTGGTCGCGCCCCAACTGCAAGGGCGAGTCCAAGGTGGTCTCCGGGGACGTGGCGGACCTGCGCACCGTCGGCTTCGACAACAAGGTGAGCTCGATCGCGTTCGGCTGACCGGGCGAGCGGCGGGGGGCGCGTCAGGCGGCTCCCCGCGCCCGCCCCGGCCGGGCGGCGGCATCACGGGCCCACCCCACGTGCCCGTCCGGCCGGATCAGCGCGGAGCCCACGCCTGCCCAGTCGGCACGGTCCCCGACCGGCGGCCCCTGGTGGACGAGCACGTCCGCCGAGGGGCCGTCGGCCTGTCCTGCGAAGTCGAGCAGGACGGGGCGCCCCTCGCGCAGCAGGTCGAAGAGGCGCACGCCCGGGCCGAGTCGGAGGTTCGGCGCGCGGCGTCCGGTCAGCGGGTGGTCGCCGCCGCCGTCGCGGGTCTCGTACGTGTCCGTGTACGCGGTCGCGTACGCGACCCCGAGGCCCGAGAGGCCGTCGGCGAGGCGCCGGGAGAACGCGGGCACGGTGGCGACGGCCGAGCCGAGCACCTCGCGCAGGGCGCGCCCCTCGGCGGAGTAGGCGGTCATGAGGGCCGTCTGGGCGCGGGTGCTGGTGACCAACTCGGCGCCGACCGGGTGCCGTTCGCTGTGATAGGTGTCGAGCAGCGCGTCCGGGGCCGTGCCGCGCAGGACGGCGGCCAGTTTCCAGCCGAGGTTGGTGGCGTCCTGCACGCCGACGTTCAGGCCGACGCCGCCCGCCGGGAAGTGCATGTGGGCCGCGTCGCCCGCGAGCAGGACCCGGCCCTTGCGGTAGGTCGCCGCCTGGCGCGTCGCGTTGCCGAACCGGGAGAGCCAGCGGGGGTCACGCATCCCGAAGTCGTCGCCGACGACGCTCAGGACGGCGGCGCGCAGCTCGTCGAAGGTGAACTCGCCGGGCCGGTCCGCCCGTTGCCCCTCGGGTCCGTGTCCGACGAACCGGTGGACCCCATCGGGCATGCGGACGCACATGACGCCGCCCCGGGGTGTGGACGCGCTCAGCGCGGGCCGGGCGGGCGGCCGGTCCAGGACGACGTCCCCGAGCCAGCCCCAGACCGTGGCGTCGGTGCCGGGGAAGTCGATGTCCGCGGCGGCGCGCACGGTGCTGCGGGTGCCGTCGCAGCCCACGACGTACGCGGCCTCGATGCCGTAGGCGCCCTCGGGGCCCGCGGCGTCGACGCGGACGCCGGAGGCGTGCTCGGCCAGGCCGGTGAGGCGGTGGCCACGCCGGATGTCGGCACCCGCGGCCCGCGCCCGCTCTTCGAGGAGGGCCTCGGTGCGGACCTGCGGCAGCGCGAGCGTGAAGGGGTAGGGGGTGTCCAGGACGCTGAAGTCGAGGCGCTGGTCGAGCGCCCCGTAGTGCCCGTCGGGGATGCGCAGGCCCTCGGCGAGGAACGGCTCGACGGCGCCGCGCATGGCCAGGACCTCCAGCGTGCGCGGGTGCACGGTGAGCGCCTTGGAGTGCGGGGACGGCTCGGGCCGCGCCTCCAGGACGGTCACCCGCGCCCCGCCCAGGCGCAGTTCGGCGGCCAGCCACAGGCCGACCGGGCCCGCCCCGGCGATGACGACGTGGGAGTTCGGGTGGTGTGTGCGCACGGGCGCTCCTTTGCTGTCAGGTGTCCGGAACGCCGCGGACCACGGCCGTCACCGACGGAGGCACGCGTCACGCCTCGCCTCGCATTTGGTCAGTGACCAATTCCGGATGACCTCAGTAGACTAGGTCAGTGACCAAAAGGCAAGAGCCGCCCGTGCGGGCGGAGAGCAGCTACCGCGCGGGCCTGAGCCCCCGGGCCGTCGCCCGCGCCGCCCTCGGCATGCTGGCCGAGAAGGGTGCCGACGGCGTCTCCGTGCGCGGCACGGCCGAGCGCCTCGGGGTGCGGATGAACACCGTGCTGTGGCACGCCAAGACCAAGACCCGGCTCCTGGAGCTGATGGCCGACGCGATCGTCGACGAGGTCTCGCTGGACGGGCTGCCGACCGAGTGGCGGGAGCGCGTGCACGAGCTCATGCGCCGCTTCCGGCGGGCGCTGCTCGCCCACCGGGACGGCGCCCGGATCGTCACGGGCACGTACGCGGCCGAGCCCGCGACGCTGCGCTTCGCCGAGACGCTCACCGCGGCGCTGCTCGACGGCGGCCTGCCCGACCGCGAGGCCGCGTGGACGGTGTGGAACCTCCAGTACTTCGTCCTGGGCCTGACGCAGGAGGAGCAGTCCGCGCCGGACGCGGTGGACCCGCGCTTCGCCGACGGGCTCGCGGCGGGTGACTACCCGTCACTGAGCCGGCTGTCGGCGCACTTCGGCGACGCGTCGTTCGACGGCCGGTTCGACCACGGGCTCGCGCTGCTCCTGGGGCCCGGGCGGAGCTGAGCACCCGGGCCCGCGCGGTCCGCGCCGCGCCCTGCTCAGGCGTCGTCGGCGGCGGCCAGCAGGGCCGCCACGTCGATCTTCCGCATCTTCATCAGGGCCGCGAACGCCCGCTCGGTGCGGCTCGTGTCCGGGTCGGTCATCAGCTCGCCGATGACGGCGGGCACGACCTGCCAGGACAGGCCGTACTTGTCCGTCAGCCAGCCGCACTGGCTCTCCGCGCCGCCGTCCGCGGTGAGCCGGGACCAGTAGTGGTCGACCTCCGCCTGGTCCGCGCAGTCGATCACGAAGGAGACGGCTTCGTCGAAGGTGAACTCGGGGCCGCCGTTGAGAGCCGTGTACGGCTGGCCGTCCAGCTCGAAGTCGACGGTCAGCACGGTGCCCGCAGGGCGGGGCCCGGCCTCTCCGTAGTACGACACGTGGTTGACCTTCGAGTTCGGGAAGACCGAGACGTAGAACTCCGCGGCCTCCAGGGCCTTCGTGTCGAACCACAGGTTGGGGGTGATCTTGGGCATGGCACTCTCCTGTCGCCTGGTCGTCGGCGGCGGCCCGCGAGCCGCCGCTCCGCTCCCACTGATGACCCTCGCCCGGGCCGGAACTCATCGCCACCGGGCGGGTCGGGAGCCACGGCTCAGCTCGTCAGGAGCGCGGTGAGGCGGTCCAGGAAGGCGCGCTGGCCCGCGACGAGCCTGTCGTGGGCCCGGTCCAGGGGGAACCAGGCCACCCGGTCGAGTTCGGGGAACTCCTGGACGCGGCCCGAGCGGGGCGGCCACTCCATCTCGAAGGTGCCGGGCACCACGGACGCGGGGTCCAGGTCGGCCTCGACGGCCCAGACGGTCACCGTCTTGCCGCCCGTCTGGCGCACGTCGCCCAGCGGGAGGCGGGGGCCGGTGGGGGCCGGAAGGCCGAGTTCCTCCTCGAACTCGCGCTCCGCGGCGGCCAGCGGCTCCTCGTCGTCGCCGTACTCCCCCTTCGGGACGGACCAGGCGGCCTGGTCGCGGCGCGCCCAGAACGGCCCGCCCATGTGGCCGATGAGCACCTCCGGCTCCGGGCCCCGCGTACGGAAGAGGAGCAGTCCGGCGCTGCGGCGGGCGGTCATGACGGCGGGTGGTGTGGGGGCTGCATGCGCAGGGACCCTACGCCTCCGGCGGCGCGGGCAGGCGGGACGCGCCGCCCGCGGGGCGGTGGCGCGTCCGGATCCCCGGCCCGGCTAGGCCTCCGTCAGCGTGGCGACTCCCGGGCCTTCGAGCTCGGCGAGTGCCGCCCCTCGCCCGGAGACGGCCAAGAGCAGGGCCAGCGCGGGTCCCTTGACCTCCGGGCCCGTGCCGATCGCCAGGTCGGTGTCCGTCGCGGTGAGGCGGACGCGGGCCGTCAGTTCCTTGGCGCCGCCGAAGGAAGCGGGCGTACGCGTCTGCAGACGGAGCGCTCTGCCGACGGCTGCCTGCGGGTAGGCGCGGGTGAGGCCCACGGGTCGGCGGATGTCCTCGCCGTGGACGATCTCCTCGACGAGCCTGCTGTCGAGGGGCGCGGGTGGCGTCGAGGTCCGCGACGCCACCCGGCGCAGGCGCTCCAGCGTCTCCTGCGGTGCCGCACCGCGCTCGCGCTCCACCCCGCGTGCGTTCTGCCGGTCGAAGTCGAACCGTGCCCGCACGAGACCGGCCACGAAGCCGATTCGGGTCGTGCGGGCCGTGTCGACCAGGTGGGCGGCCACGTCGTGCACGCTCCAGCCCGCGCACAGGGACGGCGTGCTCCACCGCTCGTCGTCGAGGTGCGCGAGGTCGTCGATGAGTGCCGCGCGCTCCGCGTGCACCAGCGACCAGACGTCGTCCTTCATGGCGGTTTCCTTCGTTCGATCACACGGTCTGCCAAGGGGGGACCGGCGGAACGGCGTGAACTCATCGCCCGGTGCGCGCCCCGTACGGCACCACCGCGACGGGGCAGGACACGCGGTGGACCACCGAGTGCGCCGTGCCGCCCAGGTGCGGGCCCTTGGTGACGCGGCGGCCGATGACCAGCAGCGAGGCCCCGAGCGAGGCCTTCAGGAGATGGTGTCCCGGACGCCCGAACACCGCCTCCTGTACCACCTCGACCTGCGGAAACGTACGCCGCCACGGCCGCAGGAGGGTGCTGAGCCGGTCCCGGGCGTCCGCCTCCGCGCCGAGGAGGCCGGACAGGTCCGTCGGCTCGGCCGCGGCGGTGGCGCCCCGCCCCGCCGTCCAGGCGTGGACCGCGTGCAGTGGCGCGCCCCGGGCCGCCGCCGCGCCGAAGGCGTAGGCGAACGCGGGGTCGCCGGGGTGCTCGACGTCGACGCCGAGCACGACCGGGCGGTACGGCGTGCCGCGCGAGGGCGCTCCGGCGGCGTCGGGGACGTGTGCGTCCTCGGGCCGCTCCCCCGCGCGGACGAGGACCACGGGCCGCTCGGCGCGGGCGGCGACGCCCGCCGCGACCGAGCCGACCAGGAACCCCGCGAACCCGGAAGGGCCGGACAGGCCCCGGGAGCCGAGCACCAGGGACTCGGCCTCCGCCGACGCGGCGAGGAGCGCGGGCACCGCGGGTCCGCAGGGCTGCTGGGCGTGGATCTCCAGGGCCGGATGGACGTACGCCAGTGTGATCGCGGCGCGGTCGAGGACGCCGCGGGCCCGGTCGGCCAGGTGCAGGACGCGGCGGCCCCCGACCCGGTGCGCGGGCGGGATCCCGGCGTGCACCAGGCGCAGCGGGACGCGGTGGCGCAGGGCCTCGCGGGCTGCCCAGTCCGCGGCGTCCATGCTGGCGTAGGAGCCGTCGATGCCCACGGTGACGACGCGGGGGACGGCGGGACGGGCGGCGCCGGAACGGGTGCCGGAGGGGGACGGGGTGCGGTCGTGTTTCATGTCGTGCCCCAGCGGGATGGATGGGTGGACGGTCGGTGCGGGTCGGCACGGGCGGGCCCGGTCGTCTCGGCCGGGCCCGCCGGGCCGGGCCGGGGCCCGGCCCGGTGGAGCCGGTCAGTAGGGCCACGACCAGTCGGCGACCTCCGGCAGGTCCGTGCCGTGCTCGCGGATCCAGGCGTGGTGGCGCGTCCGGGCGTCGGCCATGAGCTGGCGCAGTTGCAGATGGCCGTGGCCCGCGCGGCGGTAGGCCAGGCGGTGGATGAGCCACGGGTAGCCGTGGTAGGCGAAGATGACCGGCTTGTCGCGGGTGAAGAGCGCGTCGTACTCGAAGTCGGCCATGCCGTGCGGGTGTTCCTCGCGCGGCATGAGGCGCGCGATGTCGACGACGTTCACGACGCGGACCGCGAGTTCCGGCAGGTGCTCGCGCAGCAGGGCCGTGGCCGCGAGGACCTCAGCCGGGGTCCTGGTGCGAGAAGCCGTTGTGGTCCTGGCGCCACACGTGCGAGGTGAGCAGGTAGTTGAGCGAGGGGACGGGGGCGCGCCAGGGCAGGGAGCGGGCCGTCTTCAGCCACTTGATGTGCTGGTTGACCATGGAGTCGACGATGTGCACGAACGCCTCGTACGACGAGAACAGGCCGTGGCGGCCGGTGAGGAGGTAGCCCTCCAGCCAGCCCTGGCAGAGGTGTTCGGAGAGGACCTCCATGATCCGGCCGTCGGGGGCGAGGTGTTCGTCGGTGGGCAGCGTCCGCTCCTGCCAGGCCTTGCCGGTGACGGAGAACAGCGCGCCCAAGCGGTTGGACTCGGTCTCGTCGGGGCCGACGACGCGGAAGTCGCGGCGTTCGGCGGTGTCGGCGAGGACCTTCGCGAGCAGCCCGCCGAGCACCCGGGTCGGCTCGTGCAGGGCGGTGCCGGGCTTGTCGACCGCGACGGCGAAGTCCTCCAGGGGGCGCAGGGGGAGGCTGCGGGTGAGCTGGCCGCCGTTGGCGTGCGGGCTCGCGCCGAGGCGCCGGTCGCCCTCGGGGACGCAGGCGAGGACCTGCGCGGTGGGGCGCCCTTCGGCGTCGAAGAGCTCCTCGGGCCGGTAGGAGCGCAGCCAGTCCTCCAGCTGCCGCAGG
>NZ_JOJM01000099.1 GCF_000720325.1 Streptomyces sp. NRRL B-1347 | reverse complement strand
GACCCCGACCCCGCCCTCGCTCCCGCTCCCGCCGCCGCCTCCACCCGGCACGAAGTCGTCGCCCACGTGGCCCGCGTCTGCGGGTACGACGCCCGGCAGATCCCCGGCGACGCGCGACTCGGCCTGGACCTCGGCTTCGACTCGCTGATGCGGCAGGAGCTGGAGCGCGCCCTCACGCGGCGGTTCCCCGGCCGGCTCAACGGCAACCGCGAGCGGCTGCCCGACGACCCCACCGTCGGGCAGCTGGTGGACCTGCTCGACGACGCGCCACCGGCATCCGTCACGCCGGTCACCGACGAAGCCGCCCACGACGAGGCCGTCCACGGGAAGACCCTCCGCGAGGAGGCCGCCCCCGCGGCGGCACCCGCCCCCGAGCCCGCCCCCGTCCCCGTCCAGCAGGAGCGCGTCTTCGAGGAGTGGCCCGAGTACGCCGAACTCCAGGGCAGGCTGCGGCAGGCGACGGCCGACGGGGCGAACCCGTACGGCCGTACGCACGAGGGGTACAACGGCGGCCGGGCGCGCGTGAACGGCGCGTCCGTCCTGAACTTCTCCGCCTTCAACTACCTCGCCCTGTCGCAGCACCCGCGGGTCCGCGCGGCCGCGAAGGCCGCCGTGGACCGCTACGGCACGTCCTGCTCGGCGACGCCGCTCCTGTTCGGCGAGACGCCGCTGCACCACGCGCTCGACGCCGAGATCGCCTCGTTCCTCGGCACCGAGGCGGCCATCGTGTTCGCGGGCGGGCACGCCACGAACGTGGCGACGATCGGGCACCTCCTCGGCCCCGACGACCTGATCCTGCACGACGAGTGGATCCACGACAGCGCGGTGCGCGGCAGCGTCCTGTCCGGCGCGCGGCGCAGGCCCTTCCCGCACAACGACTGGCGCGCCCTCGACCGCGCGCTCACCGCGGCGCGCGGGCGGGCCCGGCGCGCCCTGGTGCTGATCGAGGGCGCCTACAGCCAGGACGGCGACCTGCCGGACCTGCCGAAGTTCATCGACGTCAAACGGCGGCACGGCGCCCTGCTCATGGTCGACGAGGCCCACTCGATCGGCGTGCTCGGCCGCACCGGCCGGGGCATCGGCGAGTACTTCGGCGTGGACCGCGCCGACGTCGACCTGTGGATGGGCACGCTCAGCAAGGCGCTCGGCAGCCTCGGCGGCTATGTGGCGGCGCGCCGGCCGCTCGTGGAGTACCTGAAGTTCACGGCCCCGCTGCACATCTTCAGCACCGGCATCTCGCCCGCCAGCACGGCGGCCGCCCTGGAGGCGATCCGCGTCATCCGGGCCGAGCCGGAGCGCGTCGCCCGGCTGCGCGGGCTCGCCGAGCACTTCCGGGACTCGGCGCGCGCCCGCGGCCTCGACATCGGCGTGTCGCGGGCGTCGGCGGTGGTCCCGGTCGTCATCGGCGACTGGGAGGACACCATGGCGCTCTCGAACGCGCTGCTCCGCCTGGGCGTGAACGTCATGCCGATCGGCCATCCGGCCGTCCCGCGCGACGAGTGCCGCCTGCGCTTCTTCATCAACGCCGACCACACCCAGGACGAACTCGACCGCGCCCTCGACCTGTTGGGACGAGCCATGGCAGAGCAGCAGCACCCCCCGGAGACCTCCCGCACCGGTGCGGGAGCGGCAGCGGGGACGTCGTCGGAACCGGCCTCTCCGTCGGCGTCCCCCCGTGCCGGGGCACCGGCCGCGCCGGGCCCCGCCGCGCCCTCCCCCGTGCTCGTCGCCGGGGCCAGCGGATTCATCGGCGGGCACCTCGCGCGCCGCCTCGCCGAGCGCGGCCACCGGGTCCGCGCCCTGGTCCGCGACGGCAGCGACCGCTCCGGCCTGGACGGCGTCGACGTCGAGGTGGTCACCGGCGACCTCGGCGACCCGGACAGCCTGCGCCGGGCGGCCGCCGGGGTCCGGCACGTCTACAACTGCACGGGCCTGTCCGCGGACTGGGGGCCCTGGGAACGGTTCCAGCAGGTCAACGTCGACGGTAGCCGCAACCTCGTCGAGGCCGCCGCGCACGCGGGCACCGTCGAGCGGTTCCTGCACGTCAGCACCACCGACGTGTACGGCTATCCGGTCCGCCCCGGCGACGAGAGCACGCCGCCGCGCGACATCGGCCTGCCGTACAACCGCAGCAAGCTCCTCGGCGAGCGGGCGGTGCGCGAGGCCGCGGCGCGCGCCCTGCTGCCGCTGACGGTGGTGCGGCCGGTCAGCGTGTACGGGCCGCGCAGCAAGGACTTCGTCGTCGAGATCGCGACGCTGCTCCTGAGCCGCCAGATGGTGTACATCCGCGGCGGCGACGTCCCGGCGGGCCTGCTGTACGTGGGCAACGCCGCCGACGCGATGATCGCCGCCTGCGCCGCGGAGGCCGCCGCGGGACGGACGTACAACCTGCGCGACCCCGACCGCACCACGTGGCGGACCTACGTCGAGGCGCTCGCCCGCGGCCTCGGCGTCAAGCCGCCGTCGGTGAGCCTGCCCGCGCCGGTGGCGCGGGGCGTCGCGGCGCTCTCGGAAGGCGTGTACGGGGCGCTGCGCCTCAAGTCCCGGCCGGTGCTCACCCGGCACGCGGTGCACCTGTTCGACCGCGACCAGTCGTACGCCGTCGACCGCGCCCGCGACGAGTTCGGCTTCAAGAGCGAGGTGGGCTTCGAGGAGGGCGTGCGGCTCACGCTCGCCTGGCTCGACTCGCCCGAGGGCCGCGCCCACGTCAAGCGCTGACGGCCGCACCGGCCACCGCACTGCGAGAGGACCCCGTTCCGTGCATCCGACCGAGCGGCAGCGGCCCCCGGCCCGCGACTGGTTCGCGGGCCCAGGACCCGACCCGGGACCCGACCCCGTGCCCGGGGCGCCGCGCCTGATCTGCTTCCCGTACGCGGGCGGCACGGCCTCCGTGTACCGCGACTGGCAGGCGCGGCTGGGCGTTCCGGTGACGGCGGTGCAGCCGCCCGGGCGCGGCCCGCGGCTGCGCGAGCCGCCGTACAGGGACCTGGACGCGCTGGTGTCCGACGTGACGGACGCGTTGCTCGCGGCCGGAGCCGTCCGCGACTACGCCCTGTTCGGGCACAGCATGGGGGCCCTGGTCGCGTACGAGGTGGCGTGCGCGCTGCGCGAGCGCGGCGCACCCGGGCCCCGCCGTCTCTTCGTGTCCGGCAGCCGGGCCCCGCACCTGTACGCCGACCGCGCCGACCACGCGCTCGGCGACGAGGAGCTGCGCCGCCTCGTCACCGACCTGGGCGCCCTCGCCCCCGGTGACCGGGTCGCGGGCGCCTATCTGGAGCGCAGACTGCCGGTCCTGCGCGCCGACCTCACGGCCTGCGAGCGCTACCGGTGGCGGCCGCGCCGCCCCCTGGACTGCCCGATGACCGCGTACTCGGCCGTCGGCGACCCCCTCGCGCCCGTGCCGCACGTCGAGGCGTGGCGCGCGTACACCGGTGCCTCGCTGCTCCGCCGCCACCTGGCGGGCGGCCACTTCTTCCTCAACGGCCCCGCACGCCGCCCCCTGCTGCGCGACCTGCGCACCGAACTCACCCGTACCACCGAGGAGAAGGAACCCTCATGGACCTACTGAGCCTGGCCAGGGCCGTCAAGGACCGGGCGCAGGAGCCCTTCGCGGACGTGCTCGCGGCGGCGCGGATCGTCACGGACCCCCGCGTCCCGCTGCTGCTCGTGCTCAACCGCACGCTGTTCACGCCGCTGTACCGGGCGTCGTTCCTCGCGGCGGCCGCGGGCTCGGGCGTGCTCCCGTGCCTCGCGGTGCGCCCCTGCGACCTGGAGAGCATCGCCGAGCAGATCGGGTGCGGCACCGGGCCCGACGACCGGCAGCGGCTGCGCGCGTGGCTGGAGATCGGCGTGCGCCTGGGCGAGCTGCGCAAGAAGGAGGGCTGCTACCTCCTGCGGAGCCGCACCGCCAAGGCCCTCGCGCAGGTCGCCAACGACCCGGTGGCGGCGGCCCTGGAGGAGCTGATGCGCTTCCACGTGCCCGCCCTGCGCGACGCCCCGCGGATGCTCGCAGACGGCGGCCGCTTCACCCTGTCCGACCAGGACGGCCTGGTCATCGCCCGGTCCTCGCTCGTGGTGCGCGGCTTCGTCGAGGAGGCCGTCAATCGCACGCTGCCGCGCACCGCGCCGGTGCGCCTGCTCGAAGTCGGCTGCGGCAGCGGCGCGTACGTCCGCCACGCCGCCGGGCTCAACCCGCGCCTCACCGCGCTGGCGGTCGACCTCCAGGCCGAGGTCGCCGAGCGGGCCGCGAAGAACATGGCGCAGTGGGGCCTCGCCGACCGCGTGGAGACCCGCCAGGGCGATGTGCGCACCCTGGACCTCCAGCCGCAGTTCGACGTCGTGACGCTGCACAACAACATCTACTACTTCCCGCCCGATGAGCGCGCCGAGGTCCTCGCCCGGGTCCGCTCCTTCCTGGCTCCGGGCGGCACGCTGCTGCTCACCTCGTCCTGCCGGGGCGGCCGCACGCTCGGCATCGAGGTGCTCAACCTGTGGTTCGAGTACGCGTCGTTCGGCGGGCCGCTGCCGCGCGAGGACGAGCTGCTCGGCCAGTTGCGCGCCGCCGGGTTCGCCGACGTGCGGGCCGCGGGCGTGGTGCCGGGCCAGCCGTTCCGCCTGTTCACCGGCGTCAACGCGGACGCGGGCCCGGTCGGCTCCCGCCCGGCCTCCCCCGCCCCGCTCCCGCAGCCCACCGAGGAGGCCGCGTCATGACCACCAAGGCCACGAACGAGACCCCGCCGACGGCGCCGGCCCAGGACGCGGGCCCCGGCCTCGTCGCCGTCATCGGCGGCCCGCACACCGTGCCCGCCGAGGCGCTCGGCGGCAAGGGCGCCCGGCTCGACGAGCTGACCCGGGCGGGCCTGCCGGTGCCGCCCGCGTTCTGCCTCACCACCGGCCTCTTCGATCTGTTCCTGCGCGAGAGCGGCCTCGGCGCCGAGCTGCGCGCGGCCGAGGCCCGGGGTGAACCGGCCGCCGTGGTGCGGGAGTTGGTGCTCGGACGCGAGATCCCGGAGGCCATCGCGCGGACCGTCGTGGCCGCGTACGAGGAGCTGGGGCGCCCGCGCGTCGCGGTGCGCTCGTCGGCGGTGCGCGAGGACTCCGCCACGCGGTCGTTCGCGGGCCAGCACGACACGGTCCTCGACGTGGCGGGCGACGCGGCGCTGCTTGACGCCGTCAAGGTCTGCTGGGCCTCGCTCTGGTCGGACCGGGCGGCGGCCTACCGCTCGGGTCCAGGCCCGGTCGGCTCGATCGCCGTGGTCGTCCAGGAGATGGTGAACGCGGACGTCAGCGGGGTGCTCTTCACCGTCGACCCGATCGGAGGACGGCCGAACCGCCTGGTGGTGGAGGCCTGTTGCGGCCTCGGCGAGGGCCTGGTGTCGGGCCGGGTCTCCAGCGACTTCTTCGTGGTGGACGACCGCACCCTGGACGTGGTCGAGGAGCGGGTGCGCTACAAGGTCACCAAGTGCGCCCCGCTCGCGCCGGGCCGCATCGGCATGACGAAGGTGGACGCCGCGGACCGGGACGCGCCGTGCCTGACCCGCGACCAGCTGACCGCGCTCGCCCGGCTCGCCCTGGAGGTCCGCGACCACTACGGCAGCGAGCAGGACGTCGAGTGGGCGCTGCGCGACGGCACCCTGCACCTGCTCCAGGCCCGGCCCATCACCACCAGGGCGCGCCCCGACGCGGCCGAGGGCGCCCGCAGCCCCTATCTGCCGCGGCACTGGCAGGAGCAGCCGGAGGCGGTCCGGCAGGGCACACTGTGGTCGCGCATGGACATCGGCGAGATCTTCGTGGGCCTGATGACCCCGCTCGGCCTGAGCTTCGCCCGCCACTACCAGGACCACGTGCACGCCGACTGCGCGCGGGCCCTCGGCGTGCGCGACATCGGCGACGTCGGCCTGCACATGGGCTACTTCCAGGGCCATGTGTATCTGAACATCTCCTACACCGCGTATCTGCTCGGCCAGGCCCTGCCGACCCGCGACCAGCGGCACTTCACCCGCCGCTTCGTCAGCGAGGAGGTCGACCTCGCGACGTACGCCAACCCCTTCGGGACGTTCCCCGGCGGCATGGAGGACCTGCTGTCGGCCGTGCACTGGCTGCGCGAGACGGCGCGCGAGATGGTGGTGATGAAGGGCCGCGCCCGCGCGATGGTCGAGACCCGCCTGTACGAGTTCGACCGCGCCCGGCGCCTGGACCTGACCCGGATGTCACGGCGCGAGCTGCACGCCGAACTCACCCGCTACCTGGACTACTTCCACGACGCGCACGTCGGCTACATGCCGTACTACATCAACGCGTTCGGGTTCTACGGCATCCTCACCGAGCTGTGCGCGAAGTGGCTCGGCGCGGCGGGCGACAACCTCCAGAACCGCATCAAGACCGATATGTCGAGCCTGCGCACGGTGGCGTCGGCGCAGGAGATCTGGGCCGTGGCGCAGGCCGCCAAGGCCAGGCCGCGCGTCATGGAGATCATCGAGGGCGCGCCCCTGGAGGAGGTCGCGGACCGGCTGCGCGCGGACGCCGAGGGGCAGGCGTTCTGGGAGGCCCAGATGGAGCCGTTCCTGCGCGCCAACGGCACCCGGGGGCGGCAGGAGATGGAGCTGACCCACCAGCGCTGGATCGACGACCCGTCGTACGTCTTCCAGATGATCCGCCGCTACGCCGCCGACGGCTTCACGGCCGACGACATCATGGGCCGCAGCCGGGCGCGCCAGGAGGGCGACGTCCGCGAGGTGCTGGGCGAGCTGCCGCTGCCGCAGCGCAAGACGCTGGAGGGCCTGATCTCCATGTACGCGCTCTGCAGCGAGCTGCGCGAGACCACCCGCATGTCGATGATCACATCGATCTGGCTGGTCAGGAACGTGGTGTACGAGGTGGGGCGGCGGCTCGTCGACGAGGGCGTGCTGCACTCCCTCGACGAGGTGGCCCAGCTGGACTTCGAGGACGTGCGCCGGTACGTCGCCGGTGAGTTGTCGGTGCACGAGGCGTTCTCGCGGGAGGCCGTCGAGGAGCGGCGGCGCGTGCACGAGTACCACAACCGCCTGCCGGAGCCGCCGCTGACGTTCGTCGGCGAGCACGACAGCACACGGGCGCTGCGGCCGGTGAAGGACGGGGCGCGCCTCACGGGGCTCGGCTCGTCGCCCGGCCGGATCGTGGGGCGGGCCCGGATCGTGGAGGACCTGGTGTGGCAGGCCGACGAGTTCCAGGCGGGCGAGATCCTCGTGACCCGGCACACCGACGCGTCCTGGACGCCGCTGTTCGCCATCGCGGGCGGCGTGGTCACCGACATCGGATCGATGCTCTCGCACAGCTCCATCGTGTCCCGCGAGTTCAACGTGCCCTCGGTGGTCAACACCAAGCACGCCACCCAGGCGATCAGCACCGGCGACATGGTCATGGTCGACGGCGACACCGGTGTCGTCGAGATCGTCGAGGGCTGAGCGGCCCGAGCGCCCACCTGCTCCGCGCGGGCGACGAGCCCGCGCACCACCAGAGAGGAAAGCGAGAGGCGACCAGATGATCCCGAACCAGTGGTATCCGATCCTGCGGACCGAGGACGTCAAACGCGACGCCCCGACGGGCGTGAAGCGCCTGGGCGAGGAGCTCGTGCTCTGGCGCGACCTCAGCGGCAAGCTGGTGTGCCAGTCGGCGCGCTGCCCGCACAAGGGCGCGAACCTGTCCGACGGGCGCCTCGTCGGCAACTCGATCGCCTGCCCCTATCACGGCTTCCGCTACGACACGGGCGGCGCCTGCCGCCTGATCCCGGCCCTCGGCGCGGAGGGGCGCATCCCGGCGTCCCTGCGGATCGACACGTACGAGGTGCGCGAGGAGTACGGCCTGGTGTGGCTGTGGTGGGGCGAGACGCGGGAGAAGCTGCCGGACATCGAGCTGCCGCACGAACTCGCCCGCCATCCGCGGCCGTACGAGACGATCACCTGGAGCAGGCCGGTCCACTACACCCGCTACATCGAGAGCCTGCTCGAGTTCTACCACGTGACGTTCGTGCACCGGGACCACTGGGCGAACATCATCGACTACACGTTCATGTACGGCAGTTGGCGCAAGCTGTGGACCGACGGGCGGGAGCGCTACATCGCCGCCAACAAGATCGTGAACCATCGCGTGGACGTGGACGGCACGATCATCCGCTCCACCTTCGACCAGTGCGAGGAGGGCGATCCGTCCAACATCTGGCACTTCGACCTGATCTACCAGGCGCCCTGTATGACCCACGTCCGCCAGGGCCTCCTGGAGGTCACCACCTGGCTGACGCCCATCGACGAGGAGAACACCCAGGCGATCATGCGCCTGTGGGAGTATCCGCTGCTCAAGCGGATGGTGCCGGTCAAGCCGCTGCGGCCGTGGATCCTCAGGGCCTCGCTCCAGATGGAGAAGTACGTCCAGGACCAGCAGGACAACGACATCATGGCGCGCCAGGAGCCGAAGGTCAGCGAGCGCGGCGTCAACAAGCTCATCGCGCCGGACGAGATGAACGCCAAGTACCTCCAGATGCGGGACCGCCTGAAGGCGGAGGCCCGCGCGGAGGCCGAGGCCCGGGCGGCGGCGCGGGCGCGGGAGGCGGCCGATGAGCAGAACGAGGCGCTCACCGACGGGCCCTCCCCGGCGGACGCCGCACCCGTCGGCAACGGCTCGCCCGCCGGGAACGGGGCGTCCGCAGGCAACGGATCGTCCGTCGGCAACGGATCGTCCGCAGGCAACGGGTCGTCCGCCGCCGGGCGCGCCGCGCGGTCGAAGAAGGCGGCGGCCCGCGCGGGAGGCGTCGGCAAGAGCGCGTCCTGACCCCGGCGCGCCGGGGTCAGGACGTGGCCACGCGCAGCGGGGCCTTGCCTATGGGGCCCTGCTCGCCGTCCTCGCCGAGGTCGTCCCACCACTGCGGGCCGTCCTCGATGTGGCGCAGCAGGACGCCCTCGCGCAGCGCCCAGGGGCAGACGGCGGCCGACTTGAGGCCCATGAGCTTCATCGCCGTGTGCCCGACCACCGCACCGGCCAGGCTCTGCCCGGCGCGCGGCGCGGAGATGCCGGGCAGCCGCGCCCGCTCGGCGGCGGGCAGCAGGGCGAGGCGGTCGCGCGCCTGGCGCAGGCCCGAGCGGTGCAGCGTCCTGCTCACGAACGGGCCGTGCCGCCCGGGGGCCTCCCCGGTCAGCCGGGCCAGCTGCTGGAACGTCCGCGAGGTGGCCACGGCGGTGTGCGGCCCCTCCCAGCGGACCCGGGCCGCCACGTCCCGCAGCTCGTGGCGCACCCGGCGCCGCAGCGCCTTCACGTCCTCGGCGGACGGCGGCGCGTCGGCGGGGAAGAACTCGTGGGTGAGGCGCTGCGCGCCGAGCGGCACCGCGACCGCGAAGTCCGGCAGCCGGCCGCGGCCGAAGGCCACTTCGAGGGAGCCGCCGCCGATGTCGATGAGCACGAGGGGACCGGCCCGCCAGCCCAGCCAGCGCCGGGCGCCGAGGAACGTCAGCTCGGCCTCCAGCTCCCCCGGCAGCGTACGCAGCCACACGCCGGTGCGCGCGCCGACGGCCCGCAGCACCTCGCGGCGGTTCGGCGCGTCCCGCACGACGGCGGTCGCGAAGGCCAGGGGGCGGCCCGCGCCCCACCGTTCGGCGGTCGCGGACGCGGCCGTCACGGCTCGCCCCAGGCTCCGGACGCTCTCCTCGCACAGCGGGCCGCCGGGTTCGACCCGCTCCCCGAGACGCAGCTTCCACTTGGCGGTGTGCACGGGCAGCGGCGCCCCGCTCCCCGTGTCCACGACCACGAGCCGCGCGGTGCGCGACCCCACATCCAGCACGCTCACTCGCATGAGCCCTCAGTACCCAGTGGGAACCGCGACACGCCCGTGCTTCCGGCCAGTCATGGCATATGCCACCACCATCTACTTTCCGGGAGCGGCCGCCTGGCAGCGGCAGGCGACGCGGGCCCAGGAGGGCGCGCTGCTCGGCCTGCTGGACCGCGATCTGGCTGACGGCGCCCTTGGCATCGGCCTCATCGTCGGGTAAGCGCCGCGGGTGCGGCCCGAGGAGTACCTGGCCGTGCCCCGGCTCGCCGCGGCGAGACCGGTGCGCACGCCGCCACCGGCGAGCGCCCGCGCGACCTCGACCGGCTCCGTGAGCTGCGCGCCGCGGCCCCCGGCGCGCTGCCCTTCCCGCACTTCCTGGACGAGACCGACGCCCACGACCGGGCGAGGTACGCCGTCGCGGGGGTCCGCTTCACCGCGGTCGCGCCGCGGCGGTCCCGCCGTCCCGGCCGGTCAGGGCCAGGAACACGTCGTCCAGGTCGGGGGTGTGCACGGTGAGCGCCTCCGCCTGGATGCCGGAGCCTTCGAGGACGTCCAGGACCGCGCGCAGGACGGGGATCCTGCCGTCGCTCGACACCTGCAACGTCAGCTCGCCGTCGTCGCGCGCGACGGTGCTGAGCGCGAGACGGTCGGTGGCGGCGTCCAGGTGGCGGACGTCGTTGAAGCGCAGGCGGATGTGGCCGCCGGGGATACGGCGCTTGAGTTCCTCGGCGGTGCCCTCGGCGACGATCTTCCCGCCGTCGAGCACCGCGATGCGGTCGGCCAGCTGGTCGGCCTCTTCCAGGTACTGCGTCGTCAGGAAGACGGTGGTGCCGCCCGCGACCAGGTCCCGGATGAGGTCCCACATGGTGCGGCGGCTGCGCGGGTCGAGGCCCGTGGTCGGCTCGTCGAGGAAGACCACACTCGGCCGGCCGACCAGCGTCATCGCCAGATGCAGCTTGCGACGCGTACGGCCGGAGAACGAAGCGGCGAGCTTCCGCGCGACCTCCGACAGGGCGAAGCGCTCCAGGAGTTCGGCGGCGCGGCGCCTGCCCTCGGCCCGGTCGAGGTGCAGCAGGTCCGCCATGAGGAGCAGGTTCTCCTCGGCCGTCAGCAGGCCGTCCACCGCCGCGTACTGGCCCGACACGCCGATCGCGGCGCGCACCGCGTCCGGTGCCTCGCGCAGGGAGTGCCCGGCCACCGTGGCCCGGCCCTCGTCGGCGCTGAGCAAGGTGGAGAGGATCTGCACGGTGGTGGTCTTGCCCGCACCGTCCGGACCGAGCAGCGCGAAGATCGTGCCGGGCATGACGTCCAGGTCGACCCCGTCGAGCACGACCTTCTCGCCGTACGCCTTGCGCAGCCCCCGAGCGGAGATCCCCCGGGGCTCCCCGGTCGTGCGGATGGTGGCGGTCATGGTGTCCCTGCTCGTTGCCTTCGGTGCTTCGGGTCGCTCCCGGCGCGTGACGGGCCGCCGCCCGCGACCGGCACCATGGTACGGCCGTGGCGCCACCACGAGCCACCGTGGCGCCATCTCGGTTTCGGACGGAAACGCTCCCGCACCCGATACAGGCCCCCGGAGCAGCACAGACCGCTGTCCCGCCCACCAGGACAAGATCGGATCGATGGGCCCCACACATCGACGACACAATGGCACCACGCTGACGCCATCCTGAACAGCAATTGGCGCACATGCGGCGCCAATTCGCGCCAACCCATCCCTCCCCCACCCCAGGCAGAGAACAAAGAGGGCAACAAAGGCACCCATAGGGCAGCCCGCCAGCTCGGCACAGACCGGCAGGCCCTGGACGTGCTCCGCAATCAGCAGGCGTGGCTCCGCCCGGATTTCACACTTTATTGGGCAATGAACCAGAGCGTAGCATGCAGATTCGGCCAGCAGTCCGATCCTCAACCGAGGCGCCTCTTGAATGGCGCCACTCTTGTGCCATCATGGCGTCATGAACTTCACGCCATACGTCGACGATATTCGGCACGGTTTCGTGGTCGCCGCGGACCCGGGCGGAGAAGAAGGGGGGACCCAGGGCGGGAATCGCCGCGCGTCGCCGGACCCGTCCGCGCCGCACGCGGGGGATCTCGCCTGGCACCACCGCCCCTCCGAGCAGCCACCGCGCGCGCCGGAGCCCGCCGGGCTCCCCCTCGGCCTGCTGAGCGCGGCCCTCACCGGCGGTTACATCCGGCTCCAGCTCACCGCCCCGGGCGACCTCGCCACGGCCGCCGCCCTGTTCGACTCCGCCGTGCCCGACCACGAGGTGCTCGCCCTGCAGGTGCCGTCCGACGGCACCGTGGCCACGCTGCGCTCCGTCCTGGGCGTCCTCGACGAGGCGGGCGTCCAGATCGTCGCGATCACGGTGCACACCCCCTGCCTCGGCGACGTCACGTCCACCTTCCTCGACCCCGGGGACCGCGGCCGCTAGACCGCGGTGAGCAGCGGCAGCGTCCGCGGCCCCACCACCTCGGGCGTCGTCTGGAACACCGGCGGGCGCGCCGGATCGGTGCACAGCCGCGGAAAGCGCTCCAAGAGGATCTCCAGCGCGATCCGCCCCTCGAGCCGGGCCAGCGGCGCCCCCAGGCAGAAGTGGATGCCGCGGCCGAAGCCGAGGTGCGGATTGGGGTCGCGCTCCGGGTGGAACCCGTGCGGGTCGGCGAAGACGCGCGCGTCCCGGTTCGCCGCGCCGAGCCACAGCGCGACCACCTGCCCGGCGGCCAGCCGCTGCCCGCCGAGCTCCACGGCCCGGGTCGTGGCCCGGTAGAACATCGAGAAGGGCGGCAGCAGCCGCAGCGCTTCCTCGATCACCCCCGGGACCAGCGTCCGGTCCGCCCGCACCCGCTCCCGCGCCCCGGCGTGGGCGTCCAGGCAGAGCACCGCGTTGCCCAGCAGTATCGTCGTCGTGACGTGCCCGGCGACGAGCAGCAGTTGGGCGAAGTTGCCGAGGGCGGCCGCGCTCAGCCGCTCGCCGTCCACCTCCGCCTGGACGAGCGCGGTGAGCAGGTCGTCCTGCGGGCGCCTGCGGCGCTCCTCGGCGTGCGCACCGAAGTACGCGCTCATGCGCGCCGACAGGTCGAGGACGGCCGCGACCATCTCGGCACTGTCCGCCGAGCCGCCGACCGGGGCCACCTCGGTGCGCGCGAGCAGCTCCTCGGCCCACTGCCGGAACAGCTCCCGGTCCTCGCTCGGCACGCCGAGCAGCTCGGCGATGACGATCACCGGCAGCGGATGGGCGAGGTCCGCGACGAGGTCCAGCGCACGGCCGCCTTCGACCCGGTCGAGCAGCTCGTGGGTGAGGGCGCCGATCCGCGGCGCGAGCCCGGCCACGAGCCGGGGCGTGAAGGCGCGGCTGACGAGTCGGCGCAGCTTGCGGTGGTCGGGCGGGTCCATCTGCGTGAGCATGCCGCTGCGCTCGTACTCCGGTGCTTCGGGCGCGAAGTGGTGGACGACGTCGGACGAGTAGCCGCCCGGGTCGGCGAAGACCTCGACGGCCTCCCGGTGGCCGTACACGTTCCAGACCCCGAGCCGCTCGTCGAACTCGACGGCCCGCGCGGGCTCCTGGCCGCGCAGCCAGAAGTGCACCGGGTGGGCTCCCCACTGATCGACGAGCGTGGTGAGCGGGGAGGCCAACGTGGGATGCATTGCCTGATACGTCATGACAAATCACCTGTCTCAGAGCGTGCGAGGACGCGCGTCACGGTCCTGCACCGTGAGGGAAGGGGGAATCGGCGCCGCGCGGGGTCAGGGGGCACCGGTATCACTGGTCAGCGGGGCCGCGGGAGGGGGTCCGGCGGGAGCGGCGCAGCGCGGGCCGCCGCCGGGGACGCGACAGCCAGGGGTGCCGTGCGGGCGCGGCGGTCGCCGCCGTGGGCCGGGCCGGTCGTCGCGGGTGGTCAGACCCGGCGTATGACGATGTCGCCGCGGCTGGTGGCGGCGTGTATCTCCACGGCCTCGCCGGGCACCTCCGGGGCGCTCGACGCGCCCAGGGAGTTGCGTATGTGGCCGACCTTGGTGTGGACGTCGAGCCAGGCGGCCGTGCCACTCCTGACCCCTATCTCCAACTGCCCCACCGCGGCCCTGAGTTCGACGCGGCCGCAGGACACCTCACCGAGACGGACGTCGCCGGTGACGGACCGCGCGGCGACGGCGTCGTGGACGCGGCCGATGGTGATGTCGCCCCGGTTCGCGGTCACCCGCAGCGGCCCTGTGACCTCTTCGATGTCGGAGTCGCCACTGGTGTTCCTGAGGGTGAGCGGGCCGTCGATCCGGCCCACGGAGATGTCGCCGTAGGCGACGCGGATGTCGGCCTCGCCGATGGCACTGCCGATCCTGACGTCGCCGTATCCGGTGTTGAGCTGGAGGCGGCCTGCGCGCTCCAGGTGGATCTTGCCGACCTCCGTCTTGAACTCGCACTCCCCCAGCTCGCCCTCGCCGTACAGGTCGGCCACGAGGGCGTCGCCCGTCACGGCGGAGCCCGCGGGCAGTTCGACGGCCACGTCGACGGACCCGCCGGAGCCGAAGAGGCTGCGCCGCTTGGGCACCCTGATCAGGAGCCGGCCGTGGGCGAACTCGACCCGGGTCTGCTCGGCGGCGCTGCGGTCCGCCTGGCTGAAGCCGCTGCTCGGGCTGACCTCGACGACGGTCCGGGCGCACGCGCCCGCGGTGAAGCGCAGGACGCCCGCGTTGAGCTGCAACGAGACCGAGATCGGCTCGGGGGTGTCGAAGGCTGGCATGGCTGCCCCGTCCTCATGGGTTCTGCCGGGCGTCCCCACGGTGGGACGGCGAGGGGAGGCGGCGTGCCCGACCGGGGACGCACCTCCGCGATGCCATGATGGCATCACTCTGGCGCCACTGCAAGCGCGGAGTGGCGCGTACCGATGCCTCGCAGGCGCCAGTACGGGAAGCGGAATCGGCTCCGCACGGCCGGAAGGCCGCCCACCGGGGGTGGGCGGCCTGTCGATCGACGCGCGGCCGGAGTCGGCGCGCGGCCGGGGTCGGGGCGTGGCCGGGGTCGGGGCGTGGCCGAGGTCAGCGCGTGGCGTCCCGCCGGGCCTGGTCCAGTACGCCGGGAAGCGTGCGCAGGAACGTGGTCACCTCGTCCTCGCCCAGGATCAGCGGCGGGGCGAGCCGGATCGTGTCCGCCCCGACGGCGTTCACCAGGAGCCCCGCGTCCTGGGCCGCCTGCTGCACCCGCGCCGCAAGCGGCTCGGTCAGGACGATGCCGAGCAGCAGGCCGGCCCCGCGGACCCGGTCCACCAGCGGGTCGCCGAGGGCCTCGATGCCCTGGCGCAGCGCCTCGCCCTGGCGCTTGACGTGGTCGAGCAGCCCATCGTCGTGGATCGTGTCGAGGACGGCGAGCGCGGCGGCGCACGCGACGGGGTTGCCGCCGAACGTGGTGCCGTGCGCGCCGGGCGACATCAGGTCGGCGGCCGGGCCGAAGGCGATCGTCGCGCCGATCGGCAGTCCCCCGCCGAGCCCCTTGGCGAGCGTGAGGACGTCCGGCTCGACGCCCTGCGCCTGGCACTCGAACCAGTGCCCGGTGCGGCCGATGCCGGTCTGCACCTCGTCGAGGACGAGCAGCGCCCCGGCGGCGCGGGTGATCTCGCGGGCGGCCGCGAGGTAGCCGGGCGGCGGTACGACCACGCCGTTCTCGCCCTGGATCGGCTCGATGACGACGAGCGCCGTGTCGGCGTCGACGGCCGCGCGCAGCGCGTCGGCGTCGCCGAAGGGCACGTGCGTGACCTCGCCGGGCAGCGGCTCGAAGGCGGTGCGCTTGGCGGGCTGGCCGGTCAGCGCGAGCGCGCCCATGGTGCGGCCGTGGAAGCCGCCGTCGGTGGCGACCATCCGGCGCCGGCCGGTGAGCCGGCCGATCTTGAAGGCGGCCTCGTTGG
The DNA here is from genome assembly GCF_000720325.1 of Streptomyces sp. NRRL B-1347. GTDB lineage: Bacteria > Actinomycetota > Actinomycetes > Streptomycetales > Streptomycetaceae > Streptomyces. Next base: position 22,263 of record NZ_JOJM01000099.1, on the reverse strand, counting down.
CCTCGGCGCCGGAGTTCGAGAAGAACACCCGGCCGGTGCGCCCGGTGAGGCGCAGGAGGCGCTCGGCGAGCCGCACCGGCGGCTCGGCGACGAACAGGTTCGACACGTGGCCGAGCCGGGCTATCTGCTCACTGACGGCGCGGACGACGGCCGGGTGCGCGGTGCCCAGCGAGTTCACGGCGATGCCGCCGAGGAAGTCCAGGTACTTCTTGCCGTCCGCGTCCCAGAAGGCGGCGCCCTCGCCGCGCACCAACGGCACCCGCGGCGTGCCGTAGTTGTCCATCAACGACGCCTGCCAGCGCTCGGTGAGCGCCGCCGACTGCCCGCCCGTACCGGTCCCGGCCGCGCCGTCCGCGCCGTCCATGCCCTCGCTCATCGCGTCCCCTCTTCCACGGCCGCGCTCGTCGCGGCCCTCGTGCGCCGGTGCCCGTCGCCCCGGGTCGCGGGGTCGGGTCGTCGGCGTCCATCGGCCCCGATCATCGCAAGCCCTCTTCGATGTCCGGCATGACGAGAGTGCCGATCTCTTCGCGCGTGAACATCTCCAGGAGCACCGAGTGCTGGACGCGGCCGTCGATCACCCGCGCGCTGCCCACGCCGTTGCGGACCGCGTGCAGGCACCCGGCCATCTTCGGCACCATGCCGTCGTGCAGCTCCGGCAGGACCTTCTCCAGCTCGCTCGCGCTGAGCCTGCTGATCACCTCGTCGCTCTCCGGCCAGTCCCGGTACAGGCCCTCGACATCGGTGAGGAACACCAGCGTGTGGGCGTTCAGGGCGGCGGCGACCCCGGCGGCCGCGGTGTCGGCGTTCACGTTGTAGACGTACTCGTCGTCGACGCTGCGGGCGATGGGTGAGATCACCGGGATGCGGCCGTCGTCGAGCAGCGCCTGGACCGCGCCGGGGTTCACCCCGACGATCTCGCCGACCCGGCCGATGTCGACCCGCTCGCCGTCCTCGTTCTTCGGCTGGTGCTTGGTCGCCGTGATGGTGTCGGCGTCCTCGCCGGTCAGGCCGACGGCGAGCGGCCCGTGCTGGTTGATGAGGCCGACGAGCTCGCGCTGCACCTGTCCCGCGAGGACCATGCGGACGACGTTCATGGCCTCCGGCGAGGTGACGCGCAGGCCCTCCTTGAACTCGCTCTCGATGTCGTGCAGGCGCAGCGCGGCGCTGATCTGGGGGCCGCCGCCGTGCACGACGACGGGCTTGAGCCCGGCGTGCCGCAGGAAGACGACGTCGTGGGCGAAGGCCGCCTTCAGCTCGTCGTCGATCATGGCGTTGCCGCCGAACTTGATGACGCAGATCTTGCCTTGGTGGCGGTTCAGCCAGGGCAGCGCGTCCATCACGGACTGCGCCTTCACCAGTGCGGGGTGCTCGTGGGTGGCGCTCCTCATGACGAGTACGCGCTGTTCTCGTGGACGTACTCGGCCGTCAGGTCGTTCGCCCACAGGGTGGCGACGTTCAGCCGGTCGGGCTCGAAGGCGGCGCCGGTGGTGCCGATGGCGGACAGGACGCGGCCCCAGTTGGGGTCCTCGCCGTGGATGGCGCACTTGAGGAGGTTGTTGCGGGCGATGGAACGCCCGGCCTCGACCGCGTCGTCCTCGGTGGCCGCGTTCACCACGTCGATGCGGATGTCCTTGCTGGCGCCCTCGGCGTCGCCGATCAGCTGCCGGGCGAGGTCCTCGCACACCGTGCGGACCGCCTCGGCGGGGCCAGCATGCCCGCGCCCTTGGCCATGCCGCCGACGGTCCAGCCCTCGCCCTCGAAGACGGCCGTCTTGTGCACGCTGTCGGTCGTCTTGATGGCGACGGCGGCCTGCTCGCCGCCGTCCTCGGCCAGGGCGGCGGCCACGGTCTCGACGCCCGGCAGCAGCCGGTCCATGGGAAGCCGGGTGCCGATGAGCCCGGTGGAGGCCACCGCGACCTCTCCGGCGCGGTGCCCCTCGAGGACCGCGGCGACCTTCTCGGCCGTGGCCCGGGTGTCCTGGAAGCCGGGTGCGCCCGTGCAGGCGTTGGCACCGCCGGAATTGAGGATGACGGCGCCGACGGCACCGCCCCTGATGACCTGTTCGCTCCACACCACAGGGGCGGCCTTCACCCGGTTCGCGGTGAAGACACCGGCCGCGGCGCGGCGCGGGCCGGTGTTCACCACGAGGGCCAGATCAGGATTTCCATTGCTTTTGATTCCGGCCGCGACGCCCGCGGCCGAAAAACCTCGTGCTGCCGTGACGCTCATCGCTCTGCTTCTCCTCAAGCGGAAGTTCCCGGCTTCCCGGGAAGGCCGAGGGGGGCTATTGGCAAGGACGTCGACCACGGGCCTGGCAAAGCCGGGCCGACGCCGCCCCATTCCTCGATTCTGACGGCTCTGTTGACGGAGAGCCGAAACTCGACAACTCGCTGTCGGTTCCTTTGCGTTCCCCGCCTGCCGACCGGCCGTGCAGCTCACCGACGGGCTTCGGAGAAGTGCACCGGCCGTCGGGCGGGACCGGCCGACAGCTCGCAACAAACTACCCGCGATTCCGGCGCTCGGCACCGGGGCGTTGTCCTGTCCACAGGACGCGCGGCGGACGACCCGCTCCATAGTGACGGCAGCCGTGGCGGTCCCCATGGTGGTGGGACCACGTGACGGCCCCGATTCGCACCTGACTTTGTCCTGGCGTCGATACGGATTTCACAGTGGCGCAGTATCGTCCCGGGACGGTCCCCGGCAATTCCCCGGAGACGGGCGGATCTGGACGCCGGGGCCGCATCGAACGACAATGGCGGAGCCGGTACCCGGCCCGCGGACGGCTTGGCCGCGGCGGCGGGCTCCGGCCCGCCGGGGGGTTCCTCCTTCGCCGGTGCACCGCGGCAGACGGAATCCGCGGGGCCCGAGGACCTGTCCGGTGACCAGACCTTTTCGAATTGGAGTGACTATGAGCAGCAACCCGTTCGACGACGCGGACGGCCGGTTCTACATCCTGGTGAACGACGAGGAGCAGCACTCGCTGTGGCCGTCCTTCGCCGAGGTGCCCGCCGGCTGGCGGGTCACGTTCGGTGAGGCGAGCCGTCAGGAGTGCCTGGACTACGTGGAGCAGAACTGGACCGACCTGCGGCCCAAGAGCCTCCGCGACGCGATGGCGGCGGACCAGGCTGCGTGACCCGCTCCGCGGACCGCTGAGGGCCCCGACGCCGGGAACGGCGCCGGGGCCCTCTCGTCTGCCCTGAGGGGCCCACCGGGCCCCCTGACGCCCTGGCCCTCTGGCGCCCTGGCGCCCTGGCGCCCGCCAGGAGGAGCAGACCCCGCCCACGCGGGACGGACGGCCCTCGCACCCGCCGCACGGCCGCACGCGCCGCACCCACACACCTACGGCCCGCCAGCTGGGCTGGCGGGCCGCGGTGCGAAGGCGTGCGCGGAGGCCTGGCGGTCTCCTAGGCCTCGCTGCCGGCCCGGGCCGGCTCGCCGCGGCGCTCGACGATGGAGTCGGCGATCTCACCGCTGCGGATGGCGATGTTCGAAAGGAGCGACGAGGTCAGGCCGTGCGTGTGCTCGGTGCCGCCCTGGAGGTAGATGCCGCAGGACAGAGCGGGCTCGGTGACCACGCGGTAGTCGCGCTCCACCTGGTGACGGCCTTCCTTGTCGCGCCGGCAGAAGCGGTCGAGGTCGCCGAGCAGGCTCGTGGCGTCCATGCCCTGGTAGCCGGTGGCGAAGACGAGCGCGTCGACGTCCATCTCCTGCTGGGCCTCGTCGTTGAGGAGCGAGTGCAGCACGACACGGGTGTCGTTGCCGGAGCGCTTCACTTCCTTCACCCGGGTCAGGTTCAGGAAGTGCAGCCGCTTCTCGCCCGCGACCTCTTCCTCGTAGGAGCGCCGGAACAGCTCGCGGATCACGTCGTCGTCGACGACGGAGTAGTTCGTGTTCTTGTGGTAGCGCCAGAACGCGTCGCGCGTCGTCTCGCTGCCGAAGTAGTAGTGGTCGACCGCGTTCGGGTCGAACACCTGGTTGGCGAAGGGGGTGTCGTCGGCGACGGAGTAGCCGTACGACGGGAGGATCGCCGACACCTGCGCGTGCGGCAGCATGTCGTGCAGGTACTTGGTGATCTCGGCCGCGCTCTGCCCGGCGCCGACCACCGCCACGTTCTGCAGCTCCGCGGGGTCCATCCGACCGTACTTCGCCAGGAACTCCGAGCTGTGCCAGACGCGTTCGTCGCGTTCCATGCCCTCGGGCATGCGCGGCACGAGGCCCGTCGAGACGGCGACGTTGTGGGCCCGCACGACGCGGACCGCGCCGCTCGCGGTGTCCCGGACCGAGATTTCGAGATACTGCTCGGAACCCGTCCCGGCGTCCTCGGGAAGCCGGATGTCGGTCACTTCCGAGTTGTACGTGACGCGGTCGCTGAAGTTCGACTCGGCCCACTCCAGGTACTGGTGGAACTCCTGCCGGGTCGGGAAGAAGTCCTGGTTGTTCACGAACTGCACGAGGCGGTCCGAGTCGTGCAGGTACGAGACGAAGCTGTACCGCGACACGGGATTGCGGAACGTGGCCAGGTCCTTCAGGAAAGAAATCTGCATCGTCGCCTGCGGAAGCAGCATGTTGCGGTGCCAGCCGAAGGCTGCCTGCCGCTCGAAGAAGGCGGCCGTGACCGGCCGTCCCGAAGCGTTGTTCTGGTGTTCCTCCAGGGCGATGGCCAGGGACAGGTTGGACGGGCCGAACCCGATGCCAACGATGTCGTATATCTCGTGTTCACGAGTACCCATAGATAATCTCCCGCTGGTGTAGCTTCGACAGGGACTTCCGCGTAATCGCTGAGGTTTCAGTGCTGCGGTTGCCCGAGAGGACCTCGGCCGGAAATGCTGTCAACTGTCGTTTCTGAAGTGCGGCTGATGGTCTCGAACATCTCGACCGGTGGTCCGGAAGAACACGCATTGAGTATTGCGCTGGAGAACACCGCCACGCCAACTTAGAGGGGCCGGGCGGACCTTTCAAGAGGACCTGGCAGCCGCACCTGGCCGGGCACCGCTGTCCCGTCGACAGGACAGCCGGGCTGCTCGTCCGCAATTCGGGGCGGGCCACGCAGAGCGTGGGTAACGTCGGCGACTTGGCGCGTCGCGCCGTCAGTGATTTCAACGAAAGGGTGAGCTCCGGATGTTTGTACCGAGCCAGTACCGCCAACCGGACAGTTCATGGATGGTCGACCTGATCCTCGGCAATCCCCTGGCGCAGTTTGTGAGCAACGGCACCGAGGAAGCGGGACCGTTTGTCACGCATCTGCCGGTAATCCGGGATCCGGAGTGGTCCGGGGAATGGTCCGACGACCTCTCGGGCGGCCGGCTGCTCGGCCATATGAACCGGGCGAACCCGCACTGGAAGGCGCTCGAGTCGGGCAGCGTGAACCTGCTCACGTTCACCGGACCGCACGGCTATGTGTCGCCGACGGTCTATGACGTGACGCCGGCCGCGCCGACGTGGAACTTCACCTCGGTCCATGTGCACGGCGTGGTCGAGAAGATAGAGGGCATAGAGAACACCCTGGCCGTCGTGAAGGCGACGGTGCGGGCCTATGAGGGCGCCTTCGGCGACGGCTGGGACATGGCCGACTCCCTTGAGTACTTCCGGAAGATCGTGCCCGCCGTGGGCGCCTTCCAGTTCAGGGTGACCAGCGCCGAGGGCATGTTCAAGCTCAGCCAGGAGCAGCCGGACGAGGTGCAGGAGCGGGTGCGCCGTTCGTTCGGCGGGCGCGAGTGCACCCGGCACCAGGCGACGGCGAGCCTCATGAGCAAGCTGCCCTGAGGATCCCCCTCCAGAACGGCCGACGGTACGGGCGCCGCCCGCCACACGCACGGGCCTCACGGCCCCGTACCGTCGGCACACATGCGCAGGGCCCGCACCCCTTCCGGGGTGCGGGCCCTGCGCATGTGGTGCTTCGGATCAGGCGTGGTGCCCGGGATCAGGCGCTGATGCCGGCCTTCTCCTGCTCCTCTTCCTCCTCCAGGGCGCGCTCGGCCGCGTTGTCGAGCGTCGCGAGCACCCACTGCTCGAAGTCGATGCCCGACTGCTCGGCGGCCTTGTGCCACCACTGGAGCCGGCTGCCGGGCACCGCGAGGCGCCGCATCGTCTCAGGGGTGGGCGTGCCATCGCGCACCTCGTCCTCGCGCGCCATGCGGATCGCGCTGCGCAGCTGCTTGGTGGTCCACTGCAACTGCTCCGCGCGGTCGAGCCACAGCTCCTGCTCGTCGACCGGCAGGGACGCCAGTTCGGCATGGTGCTGGAAACTCAGCGCCGCGCGCCGACGGCTGAAGTCGAAACGCCGCGAAACCCATGCGTAGTTGCGCAGCGTCTGGTACTGCAGGCCCGCCGCACGAATTCCACGCTGATAGCGGTCGGTGTAGTGGTCCTTGCCGTATACCAGCCAGTCTCCCAGCCACCAAGAGGAGGAATTCACGATTCCGGAGAGCTGGCGTCCGGCCCGCTCCCAGTCCTCGAAGGTCAGCCCGGCGGGCATCTGAAGGCCCACCTTCGTCGTCAGTACCTGGCCACGACGCTCGTCCACTCGGCGCTGCCGCGGGACGGAATTCGCGTTTCTACGGAACAGCACAACCTTCGAGCCCTCGAGGTCGCTGACCTGGTTCGTCATCATGCCTCCATGTGAATGAACTTCGAACGAACACGGGCATAACGGACCGCGTTCGAACGGGAAATAGCCATGCGGGCTTGGCAGCCGTGTCCAAGATCCCGTGGGGATCGGTCGCCATCGCGCGTCGCGAGGCACAGGCTTGCCAATCGATCAAGCCGATCGGCCGGATGAAAGCTCGTTCGAGCCGCTCGCCGAATCAGGTCGTCAAAGTTCCGTCAACTCACGGATGGACCCGTCGGGGTGGCCACGCGCACATCCCGCCGCCAGGCGGCCTCTAGCCGAGGCAGCCTCCGGCGCTGAGCACGGGCAGGTCCGGCCGTTCGGCGCGCCCTTCAGGGCTGCGCGGAAGGCATTCAGTCGGCATGTGTGCGGATACGTACATCAACTACTCGCCCCGTTCAACTACTCGCCCCGTTCGCCTGGACCACTCCACTCCGTGCGATCTGCACCGACGTGTCCCCCGTCAGTACCGATGGCCCGGATTCGCAGTGGTCTCTTCCAAAGGCCTACCCGAGTAGAACCCGGCACCTGTTGGAGATTCAAGGAAGAGGCCGTCGCTCGTCGCGACTTTTCGAAGTTCGAACAAGCTAGCCCAACTTCGCTATCCCTGCCATGGGTGGCGTGGATCTCTCCGCACCACTCGCGGGAACCGTTTTAACGATTACCTTCCGCCAGTCAAGGCAAGAATTGAGCCAAATCCACCAGGGGGCAAACAGTTGCATACGAGAAGGGGGCACACGAGAGGACGGGGCGAGTCCTCAAGTTTGCTGGCTCGGCCATGGCAAACGGTGTGGAAACTTCTCCACCAGCACGCTGTAGCGGATTCTTGGGCTTGTCAGGGAACACTAGCACTATCCATACGGATCCTTAACGCCCTTAACGCGTTTCCTGGCGCCAGCGCGCCACCGGCCACCGCCGATGCCAACTGCGGGAAGGCGAAAGCGGAGTTCGGGCACCTCGGCAGCAGGCGAGGTGAAAGGGGTGGAACGGTTCGCACCGGAGACGCGGGAGCGGTCGCGCGATGTCGGAATCATGAATTCCGCCGGGCGGCCGAGGAGGGGCCGAGGGAGTGGAATCGGCCCGCCTCGTTCCGCCCGGCTTGTGGCCGAGGCGGCCGAAGGCCGCACAACTCCGCGTCCGAGGGCCCGGACGCGGGCGGTCCGCCGTCGCGCCGAGTGCCCCGAAGAGGGCTCTACGCCCCAATTTGCAGCCGTGGTTGTCACATCTGTCACGCCCGCAGCAAGATGGTGCGCGGCGCTCTCGGATCCTAGACTCAACGCTCGGCAGCCGCCGCTCAGGGACGTCCGGGAGGGATTGCAGCATGGTTGTGCCCTGCGCATTGCCAACATCGACTCCGGTCAGCGAGGTACCCGACCCCCATCTCGCGTCACCTTTCAGCGACTTCACCGACCAGGTCTTCCAGAATCTGCGCCGCGCGGACCAGCGCCGCTGGGCCGGCGCCTATCTGGCGGGCCTGCTCATCACCCCCGGCAAGAAGTCGGTGCGCCGCCTCGCCGGAGCCGTCTCCGCCTCCCCCACCGCGGTGCAGTCCCTGCGTCAGTTCGTGAGCCTCAGCCCGTGGGACTGGGACCCGGTCATGCACGAGCTCACCCGCTGGGCCGAGCGTCACGGACCCGCTGCCACCTGGGCGATCGGCCGCGCGGTGCTGCCCAAGCGCGGCGACCGCTCCGTCGGTGTGCACCGCTACTTCGACCCGGGCACGGGCCGCACCCTCAACTGCCAGCTGGGCCTCGGGGCGTTCCTCTGCATCGGCGCGCTGCAGGTCCCGGTCGACTGGCGGCTGCTGCTGCCCGCGCCCTGGACGCAGGACCCGCAGCTGCGCCGCCGCGCGCGCATCCCCGACGAGGTGTCCCACCGTCCGCTGTGGGCGCAGGCCCTGGACCTGGTCGACACCCTGGAGGCCAGGACCGAGCCGACGGCCGCGCCGGTCGTCGCCGACATGAGCGACGACCCCGACGCCGGGCTCTTCCTCCGCGGACTCAGCCAGCGCGCCCGCGACTTCGTCGTCGCCGTCCCCCAGCACCAGAAGGTCCTGCCCGTCGGCGAGCGCACCCCGAACGGACCGGATCCGGTCAGCGCCCGGGCCCATGTCTCCCAGGGCAACACCGAGACCGTCCTGGTCACGGCCGCGGACGGGCGCCAGCAGGAGCTGCGCGTCCAGTCGATCCTGGTACGCCTGCCCGGAGCGCGGGCCGGGGCCACGCCGGAGTACCCCTACCGGCTCTTCACCGAGGTGCTCCCGGACGGCAGTCAGGGAGTCATGTGGCTGACCAGCCTCACGCATCGCCGTCTCGACAACGTTGCCTCACTGGCCACCCGTCGTCACGGCACCACCGCGGCCGTCGCGGGCATGGAGCGGCACTTCGGGCTCCTCGACTTCGAGGGCCGCTCCTTCCCCGGCTGGTACCACCACATGACGCTCGTCTCGGCCGCGTACACGTATCAGCGGCTGACGCACCGGCCCGCTCCGCGGCACCTTCCGTGCTGCCCCGCGCCCGTGCCGCATCACACCAGGGAACGGCTGCACCTGGCGGACCGCTAGTCCCCCCAGCGGTCCACCAACTGCCTGCGCGTTCCCATTCGTTAAGCGGAATTTCGCCACGCCTGCGTCGACAGCGATGCCCTTCTGCCGCCCTGTTCCGCAACGCAATGTGCTGCCGTCGTCCGCGGCATATGCGTACACCACGCGCTGCACCATGGCCAAATGACGCGCATATGACGGCGCTTCAATGGATATGCCTCGGAGCGGAGTCCATGCGTACGCACCCCATTCACCCAGGGGTTCGTTCGTCCGGAATTGGAGCGAGGTGTCGGCGGTATCCGATTAAGCCACTCAGCGGTACCGCGAGAAGCCTGACCGATTTCTCAACAAGTGGGCAGCACGGTCGAGTTCACAGGAACAGCGTGCATAATCAGATCTCCGGCACACGCCGGAAGGGTGCGGCCCTGGAAACCGCCGGGGGAGGTCGGTCTCCAGGGCCGCTGGATCGGTCCGCTGCACGGCAGCACAGCGGGCCGAAGCTTCTAGGGGCGCGGCCCATGGCGGAATCGCACCGGACACGGTGCCGCCGGGCCGCGGGTCACCGGCTCAGTTCACCCAGCCCGTGTAGCGCTGGGCGCCCGCCGGAGCGCCCTGTGCGGCGCGCTGGTCCACGCGACGGCCGCGGTCGTCGTCGAGCGTCGCGGACACCGCCCGGACCAGCCAGGCGTTGACCGACAGCTGCTCGCGGCCCGCCGCCTCCTCGATCCGCGCCTTGAGGTGCTCGGGCGGCCGGAAGTTGATGCGGGATGTCGCACCCTCGTCCCCGTTGGCCATTAATGGCGCCAGTGACACCAAGGATGGCGCCACGCCCGTGGACCCACGGTCGTGGTCCCGGTCGCCCTCGTCACCGAAGGAACGGTCCTGCGGGGGCAACGTGACCACGAAGGTCGGATCGAGCCCGCGCAGACGGACCTCGACGGACCCCGGCGCCATGTCGCGGGTGATCTCGTCCACGGCCGCCGACAAGGCATCGAGCAGCGTGAGCCGTACGGCGGAACCCAGCGGCGCGACCAGGCGTCCGGCGAGGTCGCGCGTCTCCTCGTCGCCCGAATCGACCGCTGCGGCGAGCTCCTGCCGCAGATTGTCGACGTACCGCGTGAGTTCCATGGCGCCATCGTCGCACCATTGTGGCACCACGCGCAAGCTTTCGATTCATTGCACCCGCGGGGGCGGCGGCGTTCCGGCCGTTGGCCGGTTGTCGCTCCTGGGCCTAGCGTGGAAGGGAGCGCGACCCCTGCCGCGGGGGCGCCGGACCTCGCGCCCGGAGCGCGCTGTCCCATCCCAGGGGGGCGGGAGGTCGTAGCACCATGTCCACGAACCCTGAGAACCCCGAGGGCACGCCTTGTTGGGCGGACGCCATGTTCCCCGACATCGGGGCGGCCAAGGACTTCTACGGCGAGCTGTTCGGCTGGACCTTCGCGGAGGGGTCGGCCGAGTTCGGCGGCTACACGCAGGCGTCCAAGGACGGCAAGGCCGTCGCGGCGGTGATGCCGCAGATGCCGGACGCGGCCGGGCAGCCGCCCGCCTGGAACCTGTACTTCGAGACGCCGGACATCGCCGTCACCGCCGGCAGGATCCGCGACAACGGCGGCAGCCTCCTGATGGAGCCGATGCCCGTCGGCGACTTCGGCACCATGACCACGGCGCAGGACCCGAGCGGCGTGTACTTCAGCGCCTGGCAGCCGGACACCCACCGGGGCTTCGAACTCACGGGCGCCCCGGGCGCGTTCTGCTGGGCGGAGGTCACCACACGGGAGGCGGAGAAGGCGGACGCGTTCTTCACCGCCGTGTTCCCCTTCGAGGTCAAGCGCATGGAGGACGAGCACGTCGACTTCCACGTGTGGGAGCTCGGCGGCCAGCCGGTGGTGGGGCGCATGAAGATGCCCCCGGAGGCGCCGGCCGATGTGCCGCCGCACGTGAACGTGTACTTCGGCGTCGACGACTGCGACGCGGCCGTGGAGCTGGTGAAGCGCAGCGGCGGCCGGCTGTACTTCGGCCCGATGTCCTCGCCGTTCGGCCGCTTCGCGACGGTGGCCGATCCGCAGGGCGCCGCGTTCTCCGTGATCGACCTGGCGACGACGGAGGGCGAGATGCCGAAGCTGACGTGACGCGCACCGCCCCGGGCGCCGCGGGCGCGCACCCGCTGACCTTGGACGTGGCCGCGCCCCAGAGCCCGGCGCCCCGGGCCGACACCCGGGGCGTGCCTCCCTCCCACCGCCCTCAGGGCAACAGAAAGAGGCCGCCCTCACGGACGGCCTCTTTCCACGGCTTTCACCGACATTACTGTCGGGACGACAGGATTTGAACCTGCGACCCCTTGACCCCCAGTCAAGTGCGCTACCAAGCTGCGCCACGTCCCGTTACCCGCTGACCTGGGCTTTCCCCTGGCCGAACGCGCACCGAAACCATACCGCACTCCGGCCGGTGATCGCTCCCACCTTTCCCCCTTGACCTCAACAGCGCTTGAGGTTGCAGGCTCGTCGGCATGACGACCACAACGGCACGCACCCTCACGTACGCGGACCTGCCCGGCCTGATGGCCCTGATGACGGGCGACGAGAAGCACGGTCCCGCGGCGACGTCCACGCTCGACGCGCTCTGGGTCCTCTACGACCGTGTGCTGCGGGTCACACCCGAGCGCGTGGACGATCCGGAGCGCGACCGGTTCCTGCTGTCCAAGGGGCACGGGCCGATGGCCTACTACGCGGTCCTCGCCGCCAAGGGCTTCCTCCCCGTGGACTGGCTGGAGGGCTTCGGGTCGTACGAATCGCCGCTCGGGCACCACCCGGACCGGCTGCTCGTGCCGGGCGCCGAGATCGGCAGCGGCTCGCTCGGGCACGGCCTGCCCCTCGCGGTCGGCACCGCCCTCGGCCTCACGGCCCGCGGGCTCACCGACCCGCACGTATGGGTGCTCGTCGGCGACGCCGAGCTGGACGAGGGCAGCAACCACGAGGCCATCGCCTACGCCGGGCCCGCGGGCCTGGAGCGGCTGCACACCCTGGTGATCGACAACGCCTCCGCCACCTACGCGCGCCCCGGTGGCATCGCCGCCCGCTTCGAGGCCGCGGGCTGGTCCGCCCTGACCGTCGACGGCCGGGACCACGACGCCCTGTACGCGGCCTTCACCGCGCCGCACCCCGGGCGCCCGCACGCGGTCGTGGCCCGCGTGGAGCCCAAGGAGTTCGCGGGCGAGCCCGAGTCCGCCTGACCTGCCGCGCACCCGCCCCGCACCCGCACCATCTTGGAAGGACTTCTCCCCCATGGACACCATGCGTGACCGTTTCGCCCCCGTCATGACGCGGCTGCTCGACGAGGATCCGCGCGTCGCCGTCGTCCTCGCCGAGATCGGCGTGGACGCCTTCAAGGAGGCGATGCGCGCGCACCCGGACCGGGTGATCAACGTCGGCATCCGCGAGCAGCTGCTGGTCGGCGCCGGGGCGGGCCTGGCCCTCGCGGGCCTGAGGCCCGTCGTGCACACCTTCGCGAGCTTCCTCGTGGAGCGGCCCTTCGAGCAGATCAAGCTCGACTTCGGACACCAGGGCGTGGGCGGGGTGCTCGTCAGCGCGGCGGCGTCGTTCGACTGGCCCGAGGGCGGCTTCACGCACATGGCGCCGGGCGACGTCGGGGTCCTCGACACCCTGGACGGCTGGGCCGTGCACGTCCCGGGCCACCCGGACGAGGCCGAGACCCTCCTGCGGCACGCCGTGGGCACGGGGGCCGGGGCGGTGCCCGTGGACGACAAGGCCTACGTACGCCTGTCCGTGCAGTCCAACGCGGCGCCGATGCCCGTGGACGGCAAGCGCTTCCTCACCGTGCGGGAGGGGCTCGGGGGCGTGGTCGTCGCCGTCGGCCCGATGCTCGACCACGTCCTTGCGGCGACGGAGGGCCTCGACGTCACCGTCCTGTACGCGACGACGGTGCGGCCCTTCGACGCGGACGCGCTGCGGCGGGCCGTCGGGGCGGGCGCATCGGCCGACGTCGTCCTCGTCGAGCCGTACCTCGCCGGGACGTCCACGGCCGCCGCGAACGACGCGCTCGTCGACGTGCCGCACCGGGTGCTCGGCCTCGGCGTCGGCCGCGCGGAGCTGCGCCGCTACGGCCGCCAGGCCGACCACCTCCAGGCCCATGGCCTGGACCCGGCCTCCCTGCGCACCCGCATCACCGGCTTCCTCCCCGCGGGGGCCCGGGCCTGACTTGTCGGCGCTTCGCGCCTCGTCCTCAAACGCCGGACGGGCTGGATGATGCCGCTCGCGGCAGATCTCTCAGCCCCTCCGGCGTTTGAGGAGAGGGACTATTCGGCCGGCACGCCCAGTCCCGGATGGGCCTCCAGCAGGCGCGTGGGTGCGGCCTGGCGCCAGGAGTCGGCGAGGATGACCGCCAGCTCCGGCTCGTCGAGCGCGGCGAGCCGCACCCGCACCCACGCGAAGGACGCCTCATGATCGGCGATCCAGAACTTCTCGGGCTCGGCGAGCACCAGCTCGTCCCGCTCCAGCTTCGGACAGCGCACGGCGATGGACGTCTCGTCCTCGGGGACCGTGGCGAACATCTTGCCCGCGACCCGGAAGGTCGGCATGCTCCAGGCGATCTTCTCCGTGGTGTCCGGCAGTGCGAGGGCGGTACGGCGTACGTCGTCGGCGTTGACCATGGAAAGAACGGTAACCAACGCCTCTGACAGCGGCCCTCGGAGGCCGCCCTCACCCCACGCGCGCGTCCAGCCACTCCGTCAGGTCCCGGTGCACCTCGTCGCGGTTGGTCTCGTTCAGGATCTCGTGCCGCGCGCCCTCGTACCCCTTCCAGCCGAGGTCGCGCACGCCCGCGTAGCGGAGGTCCTCCAGGAGCTCGTAGACGAGCGTCATGCCCTGGTTGCAGGGGTCCTCCGTGCCGACGGCGACGTGGACGGGCAGGTCCGCGGGGACGCGGGCGAGCTGCCGCGGGTCGTTGATCTTGCGGACGGCGCGCACCCAGTCCAGCGAGAGCCCCGCCGAGAACGGGAAGCCGCATCGCTCGTCGGCGGCGTACGCGTCGACCTCGGCCTCGTCCCGCGAGAGCCACTCGAAGCCGGTGCGGTGCGGGTAGGCGTCGTTGAACGCGGCGAACAGCTCGGGGATGAAGGACGAGCGGGCCGCGCGCCCGCCCTCGGCGACCTCGGCCCGCAGCCGGGCGAGCGCCGACTCGGTCTCGGCGCCGGGCAGCGAGCGGAACGTGCCGGAGAGGATGAGGCCCGCGAGCCCGTCCGGGTACTCCTGGGCGTAGTCCCGGGCGAGCATCGAGCCGAGGCTGTGCCCGAGCAGCACCACGGGGGCGCCGGGGTACAGGGCGCGGACCTGGTCGCCGACGGCCTTGAGGTCGTCGACGACCGCCCGCCACGCGTCGGGCCCGGCACCCGTGCCCCCGCCCGCCTCCGTGACTCCGTAACCCCCCGTGGCCTGGGCCGTCGCCCCGTGTCCCCGGTGGTCCGAGGCCACCACGCCATAGCCGTGCGCGGTGAGGTGGCGGGCGAAGCGGTCGTAGCGCAGGGCGTGTTCGGCGGCGCCGTGGGCGATCTGGACGAAGGCGCGGGGCCTGCCGTCGCGGGGCTGCCAGGTGTACGTGGCGACGGGTACGCCGTCCGGCGCGGTCAGCAGTCCCGCGGTGTAGGTCACGGGTGTCACGCGCGCGTGGTCGTGGTCCGGCATCAGGAATTCCCCTGTCAGGCTGCTACGGCGGCGGCTCTCGCCCCCCTGCCCCGACCGTCTCCCCCCGCCCGCGGGGCACCAACCCTCCGCCTCCGGGGTCCTAGTCGTCGGCCGCGGCGTCCTTCAGGGCGGCGAGCACCGGGGCGATCAGGGGGTGCTCCTCCGCCCCGCAGCGCACGGCGGCGAACACCCGGCGCGTGGGGGCGATCCCGTCCACGGGCCGGACCGCCACGCCCGTCACGTCCATGCCCCGCAGGGCGGAGCGGGGCACGAGGGCCACTCCGGCTCCCGCCGACGCCAGGGCGACGACCGCGCGGAAGTCGTCCGACGTGTGTTCCATGACGGGCTGGAACCCGGCCTGCTCACAGGCGAGGACCACCACGTCGTGGCAGGGGTTGCCGGGGAAGGGGCCGATCCACGCGTCCTTGGCGAGGTCGGCGAGCGGCACCCGGCCGCCGCCGGCGAGCGGGTGCGTCACGGGGAGCACCGCGTCGAAGGGCTCGGCGTACAGCGGTACACGCGTCAGGCGCGCGTCGTCGGCGCCCGGCGCGCCGCGGTACTCCACGGCCACCGCCACGTCCACCTGCCGGTCGAGCACCATCGGCAGGCTGGCGTCGCCCTCGGCGTCCTGGACGCGCACCCGGATGCCGGGCGCGGTCTCGGCGAGCCGGGTCAGGGCGGGCGCCACCACCAGGCCGATGCCCGTCGCGAACGCCGCGAGCGTCACCGTCCCCGCCGCGCCCGAGCTGTACGCGGCCAGCTCGGCCTCGGCCCGCTCCAGCTGGGCGAGCACGGCGTTCGTGTGCGCGAGCAGGATCTCGCCCGCGGGCGTGAGCCGCACCCCCCGCGCCGAGCGGTCCACGAGCCGGTGCCCCGTCTCCTGCTCCAACGCGGTGAGCTGCTGCGACACGGCGGAGGGTGTGAGGTAGAGGGCGGCGGCCGCGGCGGTGACGGTGCCGTGGTCGGCCACCGCACGCAGAATGTGCAACCGCCGTGCTTCGATCATGCGCCCAAGTCTCCCACCCACCGCGCCCGGCCACGCTCCACCGCTGCGGGCGGGTGGGGAAGAAACCCACCCGCCCGGGCCCCGGGGCCGCTAGGCCCCGGCCGATTCCAGCTCGGCGCGCGCAGCGACGAACGCGTCGACGGCCCGGTCCACGTCAGCCGTGGAGTGCGCCGCGGACAGCTGCACCCGGATGCGGGCCTGCCCCTGCGGCACCACCGGGTAGGAGAAGCCGATGACGTACACGCCGCGCTCCAGGAGCAGCTCGGCCATGCGCCCGGCCTGCGCCGCGTCCCCGATCATGACGGGCGCGATGGCGTGGTCGCCGGGCAGTACGTCGAAGCCCTCCGCGGTCATCCGGGAGCGGAAGAGCTGCGTGTTGGCGGCGAGGCGTTCCCGCAGGTCACCGGCTGCCTCAAGGAGGTCGAGAACCTTCAGCGAGGCCGCGGCGATCACCGGGGCGAGGGTGTTGGAGAACAGGTAGGGGCGCGAGCGCTGGCGCAGCAGGGCGACGATCTCGGCGCGGGCGGCGACGTAGCCACCGGAGGCGCCGCCGAGCGCCTTGCCGAGGGTGCCCGTGATGATGTCGACGCGGTCCATGACGCCGTGCAGCTCGGGCGTGCCCCGGCCGCCGGGGCCGACGAAGCCGACGGCGTGCGAGTCGTCGACCATGACCATGGCGTCGTACCGCTCGGCGAGGTCGCAGATGTCGGCCAGCGGGGCGACGTAGCCGTCCATGGAGAAGACGCCGTCGGTGACGATCAGCTTGCGCCGGGCGCCGCCCTCCGTGGCCTCCTTGAGCTGCTTCTCCAGGTCGGCCATGTCGCGGTTGGCGTAGCGGAAGCGGCGGGCCTTGGAGAGCCGGATGCCGTCGATGATCGAGGCGTGGTTGAGGGCGTCGGAGATCACCGCGTCCTCGGCGCCGAGCAGCGTCTCGAAGACGCCGCCGTTGGCGTCGAAGCAGGAGGAGTACAGGATCGTGTCCTCCTGGCCGAGGAACGCGGACAGGCGCGCCTCCAGCTCCTTGTGGACCTCCTGGGTGCCGCAGATGAAGCGCACGGAGGCCATGCCGTAGCCCCAGCGGTCGAGCGCCTCGTGGGCGGCGGCGATCACCTCGGGGTGGTCGGCGAGGCCGAGGTAGTTGTTCGCGCAGAAGTTCAGCACCTCGCCGGGGCGGCCGCCCGCGGTGACGGCGACGGTCGCCGACTGCGGGGTGCCGATGACCCGCTCGGGCTTGTGCAGGCCCGCGGCGCGGATCTCGTCGAGGGTGGCGGCGAGGTCGTCGCGTACGGAGTCGAACATCGAGGAGTCCTTCGGGAGTTCGTAGGGCGGGTGGGCGGGGCCCCGGTCAGGCGGTCCAGTCGAGGATGACCTTGCCGCCGCGGCCGCTCGCCGCGTCGTCGAAGGCTTCCTGGAAGTCGCGGTGGCCGTAGCGGCCGGTGATGACGGGCGAGAGGTCGAGGCCGCCTTCGAGGAGCACGGACATCGCGTACCACGTCTCGAACATCTCGCGGCCGTAGATGCCCTTGATCGTGATCATGGAGGTGACGATCCGCGCCCAGTCGACCGCGAACTCCTCGGACGGCAGGCCGAGCATGGCGATCTTGCCGCCGTGGGTCATGTTGGCGACCATGTCGCGCATCGCGCGCGGGTTGCCCGACATCTCCAGGCCCACGTCGAAGCCCTCGCGCAGGCCGAGCTCGCGCTGGCCGTCGGCGATGGTCGCGTCGGCGACGTTGAGGGCGAGGCTGACGCCGACCTTGCGGGCGAGCACCAGGCGCTCCTCGCTGACGTCGGTGACGACGACGTTGCGGGCGCCCGCGTGCCGCGCGACGGCGGCGGCCATCAGGCCGATCGGCCCGGCCCCGGTGATCAGCACGTCCTCGCCGACCAGCGGGAAGGACAGGGCGGTGTGCACGGCGTTGCCGAACGGGTCGAAGATCGCCGCTATGTCGAGGTCGACCGGCACCCGGTGCACCCAGACGTTGCTCGCGGGCAGCGCGACGTACTCCGCGAAGGCGCCGTCGCGCCCCACGCCGAGCCCGACCGTGGCCCGGCACAGGTGGCGCCGCCCGGCCAGACAGTTGCGGCACTTGCCGCACACCAGGTGGCCCTCGCCGCTGACCAGGTCGCCGGCCTTGACGTCCGCCACGTCCCGGCCGGTCTCGACGACCTCGCCGACGAACTCGTGCCCGACGATCAGGGGCGCCGAGATCGCCTGCTGCGCCCAGCCGTCCCAGGCCCGGATGTGCAGGTCGGTCCCGCAGATCCCGGTGCGCAGCACCTTGATCAGGACGTCGCCGGGGCCGATGACCGGCTCCGGTACCTCCATGAGACGGAGCCCGGGCTCCGCTTTCTCCTTGACCAGCGCCTTCACGCAACGGCTCCTGTCGTGCGACCTAGGGAAGGTGATGACCGGCGTCCCACCGACCACATCCGCACAGCAATCTTCCGTACGTCACGCCACGGGTCCATCGAGGATTTCTTAACCGCGGCCGCAGCTTTCCTTCAGACCCCGGGCGCGCCGGGCCCCGCGGCCATCCGGAGGCGCACCTCCGCTAGCGCACCTGCCCCCGTTCGAAGTACGCGATCAGCTCGTCGTCGAGCGGCGGCACCTCCTGCGGGCCCCCGCCGTCCCGCAGCGACCGCGTCGCCCCCACACCGGCGGCGACGGCCATGCGCGCGGCCACCGGCGAGGTGTCGGTGCGCCCTCCCTCGCGGGCGAAGCGCAGGAACTCGTCGATGATCAGCGGGTCCGCGCCGCCGTGTCCGTACGCGTCGAGGTCGCCCCCGATCGCGTACTCGGCGTCGCCCTTGCTCCGGTGGAGGGAACGCCCGCCGTTCCAGACCCTGACCACGCCGCCGGGGCCGTCGCCGAAGTTCTCCAGGCGGCCCGCGTCGCCGATCACGGTGTAGTTGCGCCAGTAGTCGGGGGTGAAGTGGCACTGCTGGTAGGCGGCGAGCACGCCGTTGTCCAGGCGCAGGTTGACCAGGGACACGTCCTCCACGTCGATCACCGGGTTCAGGTCCCGCTGGGCGCGCGGCGGCCAGGGGCCGTCCTCGACGGGGCCGCCGTCGGGCCTCGGCTCGCCCGGCGCGCGGCGGTGCGGGACGTCGCCGTAGACCATGAGGTCGCCGAGCGCCTGGACGTGCCGGGTGTAGCCGCCCGCGATCCAGTGCACGACGTCGAGGTCGTGGGCGGCCTTCTGGAGCAACAGGCCGGTGGTGTACTGCCGTTCGGCGTGCCAGTCCTTGAAGTACCAGTCCCCTCCGTAGCCCACGAAGTGGCGCACCCAGACCGTCTTGACGGCCCCGATCTCGCCGCGCGCGACGATGTCCCGCATCAGCCGTACGACCGGCATGTGGCGCATGTTGTGGCCCACGTACAGGCGCGTGCCGGTCTCGTACGCGGTGCGCAGGATCGCGTCGCTCGCCTCGACGCTCACATCCAGGGGCTTCTCGACGAAGACCGGCTTGCCCGCGCGCAGCACCGCGCTGGTGAGGGGCTCGTGGGTGTGGTCGGGCGTGAGGACGAGGACGGCGTCCACGTCCGGGGCCTCGATGACCTCGCGCGGGTCCGGGGTCGTGCGGAGGCCGGGGAAGTCCTGGTCCGCGCGGTTCCGCGCGGCCCCGTCGGGATCGGCGAGCGCGGTGACGCGGGCGCCCGCGCCGGGGCGGTGGGCGGTGCGGGCGAGCGAGCCGCGCAGTCCGTAGCCGAGGACGCCGATGCGGAGGTCGGTCATGCGGTGTGCCTTTCGGTGGGGCCCCGCGCGGGCGGCAGGGCGGTCTCCGTCAGGGGTCTCGCACCGTAGAGCCACGTCCTTGTATCGTCAACGTACTGTCCAGGAAGCTGACTTGACGGGCGCAGGGGCATCGCGGCACCGGGGCGCGTCACAGGGGAGCGCCCGGCTCCCCCTCGGCCTCGCGCAGGTGGATCCAGTCCACCAGCTCCGCCGCCATCGACTTGATCGTGTCGAGCCCGGTCCGGCCCCACGGCCGGGGCGCCACGTCCACCACGCACACGGTGCCGAGCGCGATCCCGGTCCTGTCGACCAGCGGCGCGCCCAGATAGGACCTGACCCCGAACTCGTCGACGACCGGGTTGCCCGCGAACCGGGGGTAGTCGCAGACGTCCTCCAGGACCAGCGCCTTGCCCCGCACCACCACGTGCGGGCAGTAGCCGCGGTCCCGCTCCAGATGGCGCTCGGCGAACGGTTCCACCGCCGCGCCGGGCTCGTCCGCCTCGTCGGCGCCGCCCATCGCGTTCACCCCCGGCGCCGGCGCCCCCGGCTCCGGCGGCGCGCCGTCGGGCAGGTGCAGGCCCGCGAAGAACTGCCGTTCCTCGTCGATGAAGTTGACCATGGCGTACGGCGCGTCCATGACCCGGGCGAGCCGGTCGGCGAACGCGTCGAGCCCGGGCTCGGCCCGCTCGCCGAGGCCCAGCTCCCGCAGCCTGCGCACCCGGGCGGGCGCCCCCTTGTCCACCGGGGTCACCAGCAGGCGGCCGGTCGCTTCGTACATCATGTGCGTGCTCCATGGGTCATGTGTGGGCTCCCGACGTGGGCGTGGCGGGGGCGTGGGCGAGCAGGTGGCGGACGAGCGTGAGCAGCGTCTGGATGCCGGAGCTCGAGATCCGGGCGTCGCAGCGCACGACCGGCACCTGCGGGTCCAGGTCGATGGCGGTGCGGACCTCTTCGGGCTCGTAGCGGTAGGCGCCGTCGAACTCGTTGACGGCGACGATGAAGCCCATGCCGCGCTGCTCGAAGAAGTCGACGGCGGCGAAGCAGTCCTCCAGGCGCCGGGTGTCGGCGAGCACCACCGCGCCGAGCGCCCCTTCGGACAGCTCGTCCCACATGAACCAGAACCGTTCCTGTCCCGGAGTGCCGAACAGGTACAGGACGTGTTCGGGGTCGAGCGTGATCCGTCCGAAGTCCATGGCGACGGTCGTCGTGGTCTTGTTCTCCACCCCCGACAGGTCGTCGGTGGCTTCACTGACCGTGGTGAGCAACTCCTCCGTACTGAGCGGCGCGATCTCGCTGACCGCGCCCACGAAGGTCGTCTTGCCGACCCCGAACCCGCCCGCCACGAGGATCTTCAGCGCGGTGGGGAAGGCGTCAGAGCTGTCGTCGTAGTCCATCGAGCACTGCCTCCAACAGGGACCGGTCAGTCGGGTTGTGGTAGAAGTCCGGGGCTCTGGTGGTGATGGCCCCGCAGTCGACGAGGTCGGACAGAAGCACCTTGGTCACCGCCACGGGCAGCTTCAGCTGGGCGGCGATCTCCGCCACCGACGTGGGTGCCTCGCACATGCCGAGGGCCATGGCGTGCTCCGGGCCGAGGTAGCCGGCGGGGGTGGTGCCGGTCGCCCTCACCTGGGACAGCAGGTCGAGCCGCGTGGTCGGTCTGGTGCGTCCGTTGCTGACCGTGTACGGGCGGATGAGCCGCCCTGCGGCGTCGTCGAGCCATGGCCCGTCGTGCGGGGCCCCCACGCTCAGCGCCTCATCGACGCGGGCTCACCGGCGGGCTGGCGCGGCGCTGTGACCAGGTACGGGCGGACGCTCTTGACCAGCATCGCCATCTCGTACCCGAGCACCGCGGCGTCCGCCTCGCGCCCGGCAAGGACGGCGAGGCAGGTGCCGGAACCGGCGGTGGACACGAAGAGCAGGGTGGAGTCCAGCTCCACGACCACCTGCCGCACGTCGCCGCCGTCGCCGAAGCGGACGCCCGCGCTGCGCCCGAGCGAGTAGAGCCCTGAGGCGAGCGCGGCCATGTGGTCGGCGCTGTCCGGGTCGAGGCCATGGACCGACTTCACGAGTCCGTCGCAGGAGAGCAGGACGGCGCTGTGGGTGTGCGGCACGCGCTGGACGAGGCCGCTCATCAGCCAGTCGAGATCGGATACCTGGCCGGTCGGCACATCGCTCGCCATGGTGGATCGACTCCTTGGAAAGTACGGGTTCGAGAGGGGTCTCGAAGTCTGCGGGGCAGACGGGGTGGGGGGTGTGGTGCGGGTCAGCCGCCCTGGTCGCTCCGGCCGGTGCGGTCGGCTCTGTCGCCGGGTCCCGGGGGCACGCTGACGCCGTGGTCGGGCAGGTCGTCCCGGGCCTGGGCCGCCTGGGCGAGGCCGATGCCGCGCTGGAAGGCGGCCATCAGGCCCGGGTCGTGGCCGACGAGCTGGTCGTCCGCCGCGCGCGGGGCGCGGGCGTCGCGCAGCTGCGGCGCGAGGTGTTCCTGGGCGCGGCGGCGGGGCAGCTGGGGTTTGCCGACCCGGCCGCGCACGGCGCCGTTGCGGGGCACGGGCGGGGCGGCGGTGTGCTCGGCGGTCACGCTCCGGTCCTCGGGGCGGATGCCGGGCAGGGCTTCGGCGGGGGTGGGCCGGTCGCCGCGGGGGCCGCGGACGGGGAGCGGAGCGGGCGGGGTG
>NZ_JOJM01000098.1 GCF_000720325.1 Streptomyces sp. NRRL B-1347 | reverse complement strand
ACATGGGGACTCCTCGGGGACTGCTGAGCGGGTCGGGTGCGTGTGGTGACGGCCTTGCAGCGTTGCTGGCGTCGCCGTCATGGGTCTGACGCACCGGCGTCGGAGAATGTGACAGGGCGCAGAGGCGGCACGCGTGCGGCCCCTGCGCGTGGGTGTGCTGCGGGGACTTGCCCGCCGCCCTCGGAGGGCGGTTCCCCACAGGGAGACCCACGCTCCGCAGCCTCGAGATCGCTGTCGTGGTCGATCTACCGGGCGAGGACAGGCTCGAAACGCGCAGGCGCACCGATCGTGGTCAAGGATCGGTGCGCCTGTGGGTGTGAGGCGGTGGGTGGCGGTCAGCTCGTGACGATGCGGGCGCCGAAGAAGGGGGAGAGGACGTTGCCGAAGGCGTAGTCGATGCGGTCGAACCTGAAGAACCAGGAGCACACCCGGCCTTCCCAGTTCTCTCCCCGGCAGGGGACGCGTGCGTCGGTGGCGCCGGAGGTCACCGTGCCCTGGGCGACCACGCGTGAGCCGTCGCCCGTGAGACTGAAGACCGGCCCGCCGCTGTCTCCTTGGCCAGGGCCGTATCGGGCGGTGGACTCGGCCGCGTAGGCGAAGGCGCCGGGACTGCCCGGAGGGAAGGGGGAGTCGACGTAGGAGACCTGGATTCCGCACAGTGCTCCGGAGCGTGAGCCGGAGGTGCAGATGTGGTTTCCGGCGAAGGTGCTGGTCCAGCCGTCGATGGGCTTGGTGAAGGTGGAGTTCTGCCAGCTGCCGTCCCACATCCGGCCGGACCCCGCGGCCCCGATGGTCGCGTGGTCGGCGCCGATGCTGTGGTTGCCGTATCCGCCCATCAAGTCGCCGCCCCCGTCATAGGCGAGGACACCGCTGGCGCCGCAGTGGCCGGCGGTGAGCAGGGCGGGAGCGTCGTTGGCCAGACGCAGGGGCCAGCCGACGGTGCAGTTGGAGGTGCGGGCGCCGGCGTAGTAGGGCGGGATGTCGTCCTCGCGGCAGTAGCCGGCGCCGTCGGCGCACCTGCCCGTGAGGGGGACGTCCTTGGAGCCGTGAGGGCTCGCGCCACGGGCCAGGGCCACCGGGATCCCGTCGACGGCACGAGTGTGTCGTCGCGTACCAGGGGACCACCGCACGGCGACTCCGCTGCCGTCGGGCTGGGGCACTGCCATGGTCGTGGCCCCCGAGGCCTTGAGCTTGCGCACCGCGGTGCGCAGCGCGCTGGTGCGGAACCGCGCGGGAAGAACCTTGACCGGCACGTCCCCGGCGCGGCTGCTGAGCTGGCGGCGCATGCTGTCGGGCACGGTGCCGTGCCAGTACACGCGCAGTTCCCGGTTCTCCGGGGCCGCGACGATGCCGACCGGATTGTCCTGGCGTTGCGTGCGCGCCGCCTTTTCGATCTTCATGGCCTTGGAGTTGAGGCGCTGCTGCATGCCGAACAGCTCCGCCCAGGTGGCGAAACCTCCGGGAACCGGCCCCTTGGGCAGCGGCAGCCCGGACGTCCCCGGGGCGGCGCGCGGCACGGGTTTGGGCGGATTGCTCGTGGGCCGCTCCGCGCCTGCGGCCGCCACGGCGGTCGAGCACGTCAACACGAGGACCGTCCCCAGCACGACGGTCCTCGTGCGCGGTATGCCGCTGATACTGCTTCGGCGTCTGCCCAGCGTCGGCGACGCGTCGTGTTGGCTCTGCGCAGGGCGTGGCCTCGGCCCCCAGACCGATCTGAGGAAACGTAACCGGCGTGCCATGACATCCCCCTTGAGGCTTGGGAAACAACAGGCGGAAGCATCGCGTGCGGCGGCAGACGCGGTCATTTTCTGTTCCGTTCATCGGAACGACTCCACCTGTGGAAGGGGGGGTGTGCCCCACTCGGTAGATCGAGTTCCAACGCGTGGCGCTGGAGTCTTCGCGATGTCAGTGCCCGTTCCAGGCATCCTGGTCGTGGGGCAGGGGGAGGCCTCCGCGCGGCGATTGCGTGGCCGCTGGAGTCTTTGCTTCGGGGAGTCAGCCCCGCAGGGTGGCGAGGGCCTTCTCGATGCGGCTTCGGCGCGTCTCGGGCCTCTTCGCGCTCTCGATGGCGCGCACGTGCTCGCGCTTGCGGCTATGGGTGAGGCTGTCGTACGTGGCGCGGGCGATCGGGTCGTCGTCCAGGGCTCGGGCGAAGTCCGGGGGCTCGACGACGACGCGCGGCTCGGTGTCGAGCTCCAGCTCGACCTCGACCTCCTCGCCGATCGCGACGTCCGCGGCCTGTCGGTTGGCGTTGCTGAGGCCGAGCAGGTGGCGGCCTCGCATGATGGCGACCCGGCTCTTCCAGGTATGCCCGTTGACCGTGATCGTGACTGGCGGCCGTGCGCCCCCGCCGAGCGCTGCCACCACCTCGGGCGGGACCTCCAGCCCCCGCATGGGCTCGGGCGGTTCGACGAGGGTCCGAAACTTCATGGTCTTCCTCCTGTTGTACTGCCGACTCACCGTGGGTGCGGCCCGCTCGGCTCCGATTGCTGCTTCCGCTTGCCGTACCGGGACCATCGCCGGGTCCCGGACGGCCGGCCGGGAGTCAGGACGGCGTGGGGGCGAGCGACGTGGCCGTCTCCCAGGTGAACCCGTCCGGGTCGGTGAAGGCGTCGGCGGTGCTGCCGAGGACGATGCGGTGCGAGCCGGTGCCGTCGGCGGGGACGCCGAGGTCCTTGGCCAGGGCGCGGCGCTTGTACAGCGCCAGCTTGACGGGGCTCGACTCGCCGGGGGCGAACTCGACGTACTTGCTGCCGACGCTCTTGGCCACGGTCAGGCCCCGGCCGACGTAGAACTGCTTGGTGGTCTTCACGCCCTCGACGCCGATCAGCAGGACGACGTCGTCGATCTCGCGGGTGGCAGGACCGGTGTCCTTCTTCGCCGAGGTCGCGATCTTCCAGATCGTGCCGTCCGGGGCCTGGATGACGCCGCTGTACCCCCACAGGGACTTCGCGGCAGGCTTCAGGACCGTGGCGCCTGCGTCCACGGCGGCGCCGACGAAGCCGTCGACGGTGGCCGGACCGGACACCGTGAGCGCCAGGGTGAAGCCGCGGAACCCGGTGGAGTGCGCCTCGGACGCCCGCAGGCGTACGTACGTGTCCACGCCGAAGGCGCTGTAGAAGCGGCGGGCGGCTTCGAGGTCGGCCACCTCAAGGGTGACGGACGCGAGGGACGTGTGGGCTGCGGCGGAAGTGGTGGTTGCCATGACCATCACGCTAGGTGCCGCGCGGCTGCCGGGGCTTCTCGATTCCTGACCGGTCTTGAGACTTGCTTCGCCACGCACGCCGGCATGCCATGCGCCTTGATCGCCGACCCCGTGTCGCGGGCCGTACTCGCAGCATCGGCAGGGTCGGCCGTCGCGTCCGCCGCCTGGCGCCGGAAGGCCCCGGGCGGCATGCCGACCAGCTCGGTGAAGCGGGTGGTGAACGTGCCCAGCGACGCGCAGCCGACCGCGAAGCAGACCTCGGTGACGCTGAGGTCGCCCCGCCGCAGCAGCGCCGTCGCCCGCTCGATGCGACGCGTCATCAGGTACGCGTACGGCGACTCGCCGTAGGCGGCCCGGAACTGGCGACTCAGGTGCCCGGCGGACATGGTGACGTCGCGGGCGAGCGCTTCCACGTTCAGCGGCCGCGCGTACTCCCTGTCGATCCGGTCGCGGACGCGGCGCAGCCGCGCGAGATCAGCCAGGCGCTGCGCCTGGACGCGTGCACGCCGCCATTCAGGCTTACACATGGGAACCCTCCCCTTTTTCGTCTTGCGTCTTGCAATTTCCGTCGACGTCTTGAGCGTCTGGGGTGCCTGCCGAGGTGGGGGCACCCCAGACGCTTGGTGGTGTGGATCGGCCCGCACGGCCGCATCGATACCCGTAAGGCTCAGCGCAGTTCCTGGATGCGGACCAGGTTGCCCGCGGGGTCGCGGAACGCGCAGTCGCGGACGCCGTACGGCTGCTCCGTGGGCTCCTGGACGACCTCGGTTTCACCGGCCTGCACCCTCTCGAACGTGGCGTCGAGGTCCGGGGTGGCCAGCAGGATCCAGCCGTAGGTGCCCTTGGCCATCATCTCGGTGATCGTGCGGCGCTCGTCCTCGGTGACGCCGGGGTCGGCGGCAGGCGGCGCCAGGAGGATCGACGTGCCCGGCTGACCGGCCGGGCCGACAGTGATCCAGCGCATCCTGCCCTGCCCGACATCGCTGCGGACCTCGAAGCCGAGGACGTCGCGGTAGAAGGCGAGCGACGCGTCCGGGTCGTCGTGCGGAAGCGAAGTCGTGTGAATGGTGATGTCCATGGCGAGCAGGCTAGAGGCGGCCCCGCGGACCGCGCTTCTCCATTCCTGATCGATCCGGACACGCCTGGACGTTCGCGGGCATGTCGTGCGGGGCGCGCGGGGCGTGCGGGGCGCGCTCGCTCCCGCGATAGCGCATGTCGTACGTCCGCTCGCGCTGGAGTTCGCCGCAGGTGGCGGGCTGCACGCAGCCGAGGCCGAGGGCGGCAAGGGCGGGCGCCGCCCCGCCCCGGAGCCGCGGTCGCCCGTGCCGCGCCGCGCGCTGTGCCGGTGCGCGTCGGCGGCCTTCAGGCTGCCGTCGTGCTCCTTGACGAAGCAGAGTGTGCCGACCAGGACTGTGCCCGCGCGGCGACGACCGGCCTCCACGACTTCCCTGCTGGGGGCCGCGTCAGCGGCCGATGTGAGGCTCAGGCCCGCGCCGTCGTGGTCAGGTGAAGAGTGAGGGTGCGCAGGGCTTCCTGGGACGGGGTGTCCGGGGCGGCCGCGTAGGTGACCAGGGCCTGGTCGGGTTCGTTGGGGAGGCGTAGGGTCTCGCGGTTCAGGGTGAGCTCGCCCGCTACGGGATGGCGTACTCGCTGCACGTCGTGGGCGTGTTCACGCACCTGGTGTTCGGCCCACAGACGGCGGAAGTCGTCGCTGCGGACGGAGAGCTCCGCGAGCAGCGTGCACAGCCGGTCGTCGCAGGGGAAACGCCCCAAGTCCATGCGCAGCGCCGCGACGGTGTCCCGGGCGACCTCCTCCCAGTCGGGGTAGAGGTCCCGCATGCCGGGGTGGAGGAAGTGGAGCCAGGCCACGTTGCGCTGTGCGGCGGGCAGGGCGTCGAAGTCGACGAACAGGGTGCGGGCCGGGCGGTTGGCGGCCAGGACGTCGAGCCTGCGGCCCAGCACGTAGGCGGGTACGTCGCCGACGGCGTCCAGGAGGATGCGGATGCCGCTGCGTATCGGCTGCGGTGGGGACGTGACCGACTCCGAGTCCGGGTCGCTGCCGCGCAGCGCCCGCGTCAGATGGCCCAGGTGCGCGCGCTCGGCGGCGTCGAACCGCAGCGTACGGGCGATGGCGTCCAGGACCTGGTCGGAGACGTTGAGGGAGCGGCCCTGTTCGAGCCGTACGTAGTAGTCGACGCTGACCCCGGCCCGTTCGGCCAGCTCCTCCCGGCGCAGGCCCGGAACGCGGCGCCGCCCGCTGAGCGGACGTATGCCGAGGTCCTCCGGCTGTACGCGGGCTCGACGGGACTGGAGGAAGGAGGCCAGTTCGGTGCGGAAATCCATCCTTCAAGTGTCGTACAAGCCTGGCTCTGCCAGACCCAGGGTCCGGCAGAGCCCTGGGTCGCCTCGGATTCCTCCGCCAGAGTCGAGTGCGCAAGACAGATTGCAGGACGCCGCAAGACACCGTACGACTCGCTCTCGGAGATCACAGTGACCACAGCAGCTACGCAGACCCGTTCCTCCCTTCACCCCCTCGCCGGTCGGGTGGCTGTCGTGACGGGGGCCTCCAGCGGCATCGGCGAGGCCACCGCGCGCCTGCTGGCCGAACAGGGTGCCCGCGTGGCCCTGCTGGCGCGGCGGGCCGAGCGCGTGACCGACCATGTGGCGCAGATCGAAGCCGCAGGTGGCCGCGCGCTGGCGGTACCGGCGGATGTTGCCGACCCCGCCTCGCTCACGGCGGCCGCCGACCGGATCCGGGAGCACTTCGGCCGCGTCGACCTGGTGGTCAACAACGCGGGCCTCGCCCTTCCCGACCTGCTGGGCCGGGGTTCCGAGAGGAACTGGCAGCGCATGATCGAGGTGAACGTCTCCGGTGCGCTCTCCGTCGTGACGACCTTCGCGCCCGACCTGATCGCGGCCGCCGCCGACGGGGACTACGCGGACCTGGTCACCGTCTCGTCCGCGGCGGCGCAGGTGGTGCTGCCCGGCTTCGCCGGGTATGCCGCGACCAAGGCCGCCGTCAGTCACTTCTCCCGGAACCTGCGCGCCGAGCTCAGCCCGCACCACGTTCGGGTGACGACGATCGAGCCGGGAACCATCGACACCGAGCTGCGGGACCACCTCGGTGACCCGGTGATCAGCGCGGCCGTCCAGGAGGCGGTGGGCTCCCTCGGGGACCTTCCCACCGGGAAGGACGTCGCCGAGGTGATCGCCTTCGCGGCAAGCCGTCCCCGCCACGTCAACCTGTCCCTGCTCTCGGTGCTGCCGACGCGGGAGGCTTGAGGCGGCCTTGCGGGGGCGCTCTCCGAGTTGGCCCTCCGAGTTGGCCCTCCGGGTTCGCTCCCCGGGTTCGCCCCTGAGCGGGAGCGGGAACGTCGCTCTCGGGGCGTCGTCTCCGGAGCCATGACGCCCAGGCAGGCCCTTGGGGGTTCTCAGCCGATCTTACGAAGGCTGCCTTCAGCGGATTGCGGAGTGCCGTCGAGCTTCGTGCCCGCGTAGAAGAACTTTGCATCGTCAGCCGGCTGGATCGTGAGGGTGATCCTGCCCCGTTTCACGCAGTTTCCGTCTTCGATGTACTCGCCGAGCTCTATCACTTCGCGCTTCTTGTTCATCTCTTCCAGGGTCACCACTCCCTTGCAAGTGACCTTTGCGGAGTGGTATTCGACGTGGCCGACCTCTTCGTCGATCCTGCCGTCGTCAATCCTCAGCGTGATTTGGTGGGTGGAATTGGGGGGTTGGTTTTCCCTTACGGTTCCTTGCCACTCGCCGACGAACGGGTTCTTCTTCGCGCTGGCGCTCCCCTTGTTGTCCTGATCCTTCTTCGTGTCCGCGTCCGAGTCGTTCGCGAACAGGTCGACCAAGGCCGGGATCACGGCGATCAGGGCTGCGATGATGACGGCTGCGCCGGTGATCACGGCGACAGTGATTGCCGTTCTGTGGCCCCTCTCTGATTCATTGTCGGCCGTTCCCCGGAGGGGAGGTCCAGGCTCTGGACTGCGTGAATCGGAGTCCAGGCCTTGATCGGATCGTGGCTCTGCCATGTGCACCTCAGCATTTGACCGGCGTGATCGAGGGCATTCTGCCGCCCGTTCCGGACTGCTGATGGGTGTTCCTGAGGGTTGGTCTGCTTGATTGCCTGGTGAGATGGCAAGGGCCGCAAGGGCTGTCGATTTTCGTGGCCCGGATCGAAAGCGCAGTCGACGTGGGTGGCTTGCTGCTGGAGCTGCCCGTGCTGCGGGGCTCGCATGCGTACGGCCCGCCGGTCACCGGCGGGCCGTACGCATGCGAGCCCGAGTTGCTCCCCGCCGTCCCTCAAAGAAGCTTCGGCAGGCCGAGGTTGTTGATCAGCGGGCCCTCGATGGAGATGCCCTCGGTGATCAGGGACTCGGGGGAGGGGAGCAGCGGTGCCGGGTTCACCAAGGCGTGCCGCGCCATGGGAGGGGGGCCGGCGGCCGCCGCGGTGGCAGTGGACATGCCGGTCAGGGCCAGGCCTCCGAGGAGGACTGCGGTCAGGCGTCGGCGCATGAGGTCCCTTTCTGCTGGGGTGAGTTCTGCTGGCGCGAGGCTCCTCCCGCGTGCAGGCGGAGCGCCGACATGGCTGCCCACACGGAGGCCCCCGGATGCGTCCTGTCCCTCGTACGAGGGGTGGGGCTGCATCTGTCGTACGAGGGCGTGAACTGGCGTGATCGTACGGAGGGGATCGTGCGGAGAGCTGGGGTGATCGCACGGAGAGAGGGGATCCGGCGTCGCTAGCCCACCCGGCGCAGCGCCTTCTCGCGTCGTTCCGCCACGCTCGACCCCGACTCGCGGCGTGCCATGCGGCGCAGCACGACCGGCGCCACGAGCAGTCCGAGTGCGGCCCAGGCCCCGAGGGCCCCGGCGGTCTCCCCGTGTCGCCAGGAGTCGTCGATCTCCACCTCGGCGGCCGCGCCGGGCAGTAGGGCCGAGCGCATGCCGAGGCCGAGCCAGTAGACGGGCGTGGCCTGGGCGACGGCCTGGAGCCAGCCGGGGAGTGACGTGACGGGGTAGAAGATGCCGGAGATCGCGATCATGCCCATGACCGGCAGTTGGATCAGGGCCTGGCTGCGGGCGCTCGGGAACAGTGAGCCGAGGACCGCGCCGAGCGGCAGGGTCGCCGCCAGGCCGAGGGCGAGCACCCAGGCGAGCGTGAGCCAGGCGCCGGGGCGGTCCGCGGCGAGCCCGTCGACGAGGAGCATGCCGGGCGCGAGGAGGATCGCGAGGTCGGCGACGAGGCCGCCCGCCACCGCGATGACCTTGCCGGTGAGATAGCTGCGCATGCCGTTCGGCGTGGCCTTGGCGCGAAGGAGCGTGCCGTCCTCGCGCTCGGCGGTGAGGAGCTGGCTCATGCTGACCATGCCCATCGCCGCGTTCATGCCGAGGATGCTCGGCAGCGCGAGGGTGCCGAGGCCGAGGCCGCTCGACCCGAACTCCCGCTCCCGCAGGAAGAACAGGGCGATCAGCATCATGACCGGCCACAGCAGATGGGACACCAGGTCGCCGCCGTTGGTGAACGACTGCCGGAGCTCGATGACGCCGCGGCTGACCCCGGCCCGCAGCGCCGTGCCGGTCGCACGTGCCGGGCGTGCCGCGCAGGGGGTGGGAGTGCTCATCGGACCGCGGCCTCCTGCCGCCGCACCAGCGCCATATAGGTGTCCTCCAAGGAGGCCCGGCGTACCTCCAGTTCGCCGATCTCATCGCCGTGTTCGTGGAACAACTCCCGTACGAACGCCGTCGATTCGGCGGTGCTCCGGGTGAACCGCCGCCCGGCGCGGGTCCA
The DNA here is from genome assembly GCF_000720325.1 of Streptomyces sp. NRRL B-1347. Lineage (GTDB taxonomy): Bacteria > Actinomycetota > Actinomycetes > Streptomycetales > Streptomycetaceae > Streptomyces. The sequence goes on along the minus strand of NZ_JOJM01000098.1, from coordinate 8,549 downwards.
CCGGACCTCGTCCTCGCCCACGATGCGGCGGGCGAGCTCGTCGGCGGTGCCGTCCGCGACGATCCGGCCGCCCGCCAGGATCAGGATGCGGTCGGCGAGCTTGTCCGCCTCGGCGAGGTCGTGCGTGGTGAGCAGGACGGTGGTGCGCCGCTCGGCGGCGAGGCGGTGGACCAGGTCGTGGAACGCGTGCCGGGCCTGCGGGTCCAGCCCGGCGGTGGGCTCGTCGAGGAAGAGCAGTTCGGGGCGGCCGACCAGGCCGATGGCCACGTCGAGGCGCCGCCGCTGCCCGCCGGACAGCGTCTTCACCTTGTGGTCGGCCTGCCCGGTCAGGCCGACGGCGGCGAGGAGTCCCGCGGTGTCCCAGGGGCGGGGGATGTCCGCGGTGGCGTAAGGGGCGTAGTGTGCGCCGAGGTGCGTGAGCAGTTCGCGTACGCGCCACTTGCCGTGGTCGCGCCACGACTGCAGGACGATGCCGAGGCGGGCCCGCCACCGCTCGTCGCCGTGCGCGGGATCCGCGCCGAGCACCCGGGCCCGGCCCGCCGAGCGTGCCCGGAAGCCTTCCAGGATCTCGATCGTGGTCGTCTTGCCCGCGCCGTTCGGCCCGAGCAGGGCGAGCACTTCGCCGTGCCGGGCGCGGAAGGTCACCTCGCGCAGCACGTCGGTCGTGCCGTAGCGCATGCGGAGCCCCTCGACATCGAGCACGATGTCGGCTTCGCCGGAATTCGTCATCAGTCCACCGTGGCGTTGAAGTGGTTTGGAGTTCTTGAAAGCTACGTTGCGTTTACAGAGTCCTCAATTGTGAGAGCGGGTGAATCGGCAAGTGGGCGTAGATCCAAGGCGAATCATTGCAACCGACTTGAGTGTGAACGCAATCCTTTTGATCGACCGTTGCAATGAGATGAAGGTCAACGCATACTGGCCGGACCGGCGACGCAGAACGCGGGCCGGTGGTGAGGACTCGTAAGCGGAAGGCGGGCGCGGTGCCAGGAGGCAGGCTGACCCACGAGGACCGACGACAGGTGGCGCACGGGCTCGCCGACGGGCTCGGCTATGCCGAGATCGCCCGGCGGCTCGGCAGGCCGACGTCGACCATCAGCAGGGAAGTGGCCCGCAACGGCGGGCCCGGCCGCTATCGCGCCGAGCACGCCCAGCACGCCACCGCACGCCGAGCCCGCAGAGCCGCGGCGGCCGCCCCGGCGACGGATCCGCCCGACGTCGGACACGGGCGCGACGCCGAGGTGGTGCGCGACTTCGTCACCCAGTTCGCGGAGCTGATGGCCCACACCGGGGTGCCGCGGATGCCCGCCCGGGTGCTCGCCAGCCTCGTCACCACCGACTCGGGCACCCTGACCGCCGCCGACCTCGTGGCGCTGTTGCGGGTCAGCCCCGCCTCGGTCTCCAAGGCCGTCGGCTACCTCGAACGCCTGGAGCTGGTGCGGCGCGAGCGCGTGCCCGCAGGACGCCGCGAGCGGTACGTCATCGACGACGACATGTGGCTGCGGACCTGGCTGGCGAGCGCCCGCGCCCACGCGATGATGGCCGACACCGCGGAGGCCGGCGTCGAGGTCCTCGGCGCCGCGACCCCCGCGGGCGCCCGCCTCGACCACATGCGGCGCTTCTTCACCAGCCTCAGCGACGACATGGCAGGGGGCTCCACGGCCGCCGCGTTCGCCGACGCGCTCACCGTGCTCGCCGCCCTCGTCCACGCCGGAGCGCCGCTCGACACCGGCCGGTTGGCGACGGCCCTCGGCTGGTCGCAGGACCGCGTCGCGACCGCCCTGCACGACGCCGGGCAGCACCCGGACGTCGCCGACCCGCTCACGCTGCGCCGCGGCCCGGACGACACGTACACCGTCGCCGCCCGGACCGAGCGGCTCACCCCGGAGCAGCGCGCGGCGCTCGCCCGTACGCCGTGAGCGCACGCGCGGCACGGCCTGCGGCTACCGCTCCCGGCGCGGCCGCAGGCTCAGCGCGTGCAGCACCAGCTGCATCTCGAACTGGGCCGCGGGATCGTGCAGATGACTGCCGAAGACCTCGTCCAGCTGCCGCAGCCGGTACCGCACCGTCTGCGGGTGCACGGCGAAGTGCCCGAGCGGGCCGCCGAGTTCGCCCGCCGGATCCGCGAACGGAGCCCGGCAGGCCCCTGGCTGATCGGCGGCTGGTCGTACGGCGGGCTCCTGGCCCAGGAAGCCGCCCGGCTCCTCTCCCCGCACGGCCGCGTCGCCGCGCTCGTCCTCCTCGACTCCGTCCTGCCCCTGCCCGCGCAGCTGAGCCCCGACGACGAGGCGCGGCGCCGCTTCACCGCCTTCGCCGCGTACGTCGAGCGCACCTACGGCAGCCCCCTGGCGCTGCCGTACGAGGAGCTGGCACGCCTCGACGACACCGCGCGCATCGACTTGGTGACGAAGTGCCTGGAGCAGGCCGTCGAGCTGCCCCGCGCCGTGCTCGACCACCAGCGGGCCTCGTACCTGGACCTGCGCGGCGGCGAGCGGCACACGCCCGGCCGCCACCCGGGCCCGACCCTGCTGTACCGGGCCGACGAGCCCGCCCCGCACACGGTCCGCGACCCGCGCTACGAGCGCGACGACGCGACGCTCGGCTGGGACGCGCACTGCCCCGACCTGACCGTGGTGCCGCTGCCCGGCCACCACTTGGCGCTGCTCGACCCGCCGGTCGTCGACACGCTCGCCCGGCTCCTCGTCCGCGACCTGCCCGGCGTCTGACGCCCGTACGAAATGAGGTTCCGCATGTCCCACCGGTACCGCGGACGCCGCGTCGCCACCGCCCTCGCCGCCCTGTCGCTCGTGGCGGGCGGCGTGCTCGGCGGGGCCGCGCCCGCGTCGGCCGTCGCCCCCGTCACGGCGGGGGCCCGCGTCGTCTCCGAGCGGCAGGCGGGGGCGCGCACGCTCGACCTGACCGTGTACTCGTCCGCCGTCGGGACCCACCTGCCCGTCCGCGTCATCCTGCCGGCGCGCTTCACGGCCGAGCCCGAGCGCCGCTGGCCGGTGCTGTACCTCCTCCAGGGCGCCCACGACGACCACACCTCCTGGACCCGGGAGACCGACGTCGAGGAGTTCCTGGCCGACAAGGACGTCCTCACCGTCATGCCGTCCTCCGGACCCACCGGCATCCCCACCGACTGGTGGAACCACGGCAGGAACGCACCCGACTACGAGACCTTCCAGGTCGACGAGTTGATGGCGCTGCTGCACGCGGAGTACCGGGCGAGCGGCGCCCGGGCCGTCGCCGGGGTGTCGACCGGCGGCTACGGCGCCCTGGCGTTCGCCGCCCGCTGTCGCGGCGCGTTCGGCGCGGCGGCCTCGTACAGCGGCATCCTCGACACGACGGCCCCCGGGATGCCCACGGTCCTGGGCGCCATCGTCGCCCGGGAACTGCGGCCGCCCTCGTCCCTGTGGGGCAGCGTGCTGTTCCAGGCGGACAACTGGCGACGCCACAATCCGCGCGCCCTGGCCGGGCACCTCACCGGGACGCACCTGTACCTGTCCCAGGGCAGCGGCCTGCCCAGCGACGACTTCGGGAACCTGGAAGGAGCCGTCCTCGAAGGCACGCTGTGGGGCCAGGCCCAGGAGTTCGCCAGGGAGCTGCGCCGCCGGGGCGTCCCGGCGCGCACCCACTTCTACCCCGGCGGCACCCACGCGTGGCCGTCCTGGCAGCGGGAGTTCAAGGCGTCCTGGCCCACCCTCGCGGCGGGCCTAGGCCTGCCCGCGACCTGACCCCGGCCCCGGCCGCCCCGAAGCCCGAAGGAGGACCACCATGGACCCGCTCGCCGCAGCGGTCGTCGCGGGAGCCCCCGCCGACGAACTGGCCCGCATCGACGTCCCCAGCCACTACACGGCCGTGCACCTGCGTGCCGAGGACGCCGGGAAGTTCACCGGAGTCGCCGACAAGGACGTGCGCAAGACGCTGCACGTGGGCCCGGTGCCGATGCCCGAACTCGCCCCGGACGAGGTGCTCGTGGCCGTCATGGCCAGCGGCATCAACTACAACACCGTGTGGTCCGCGATGTTCGAGCCGCGGTCCACCTTCGGCTATCTGCGCCGGTTCGCGCGCGGCGGCCGCTGGGCGGCGCGCCACGACCAGCCCTTCCACGCGGTGGGCTCGGACGCGGCCGGCGTGGTCGTGCGCGCCGGGACAGGGGTGCGGCGCTGGCGCGTGGGCGACGAGGTCGTCGTCTCGCCCGTGTACGTCGACGACGAGGAGCCCGCGACGCACGCCGACGGAATGCTCGGCGAGTCCATGGTGGCCTGGGGGTTCGAGACGAACTTCGGCGGCCTCGCGCACTACTGCGTGGCCCGCGCCAGCCAACTCCTGCCCAAACCAGCGCGGTTGACCTGGGAGGAGGCGGCCAGCAATCCGCTGTGCGCGGGCACCGCCTACCGCATGCTCGTCGGCGAGCGCGGCGCCCGCATGACCCAGGGCGACGTCGTCCTCGTCTGGGGCGCGGCGGGCGGACTCGGCGCGTACGCCGTACAGCTGGTGCGGAGCGGCGGCGGGATCGCGGTCGGCGTCGTCAGCAGCGAGGAGAAGGCGGCGTACGCGCGCTCCCTCGGCTGTCACGCGGTCGTCGACCGCGCGCGGATCGGTCTGACCGGGCGCGCACCGGCCGACCCCGCGGCGGTGGGCAAACGGCTCGGCCGGTGCGTCCGGGACGCCGTCGGCGAGGATCCGCACATCGTCTTCGAGCACGTGGGCCGGGCGACGTTCGGCGTCTCGGTGTTCGTGGTCCGGCGCGGCGGCACGGTCGTCACCTGCGGGTCCAGCACCGGCTACCGGCACGAGTTCGACAACCGCTACCTGTGGATGCGGCTCAAGCGGATCATCGGCAGCCACGGCGCCAACTTGCACGAACAGGCCGCGGTTCACCGTCTGCTCGACCTCGGGCACGTCCGTCCCGCGTTGACCGTCACGTACCCGTTGCACGAGACGGCCGAGGCCGCCCGCCTGGTCCAGTGCAATCTGCACACCGGCAAGGTGGGCGTGCTCGCCCTCGCCCCCCGGCCGGGTCTGGGGGCGCGGAACGAAGCCGAGTAGTTGCGTGCGCGCGGTATTGCACATAAGTATATACGGCGTCTGCAAGTAATCTTGGAGGTCGACATGCGCATCTTCGTCACCGGAGCCACCGGCTTCATCGGCGGCTCCCTCGCCGCCCGGCTGAGGGAGACCGGCCACGACGTGACCGGCCTGGCCCGCACGGAGGACAAGGCGCGGGCCCTGCGGGAGCGCGGCATCACCCCGGTCCTGGGCGACCTCGACGACGCGGCGGTGCTCGGCGCCGCCGCACGCGACGCGGACGCCGTGATCAACGCGGCGGACAGCGACCACCGGCCCGCCGTCGAAGCCCTCGTGGCCGCGCTCGTGGGCACGGACAAGCCCCTGCTGCACACCAGCGGTTCCAGCATCGTGGCCGACGACGCCCGCGGCGAGGTGTCGGAGCGCGTCTTCACCGAGGCCGACGTCGCACCGGGCACCGACTGGCAGGCCGAGCCGGACAAGGCGCCGCGCGTCGACCTCGACCGGTTCGTCCTGGCCGCCGCCGAGCGCGGCGTCCGGTCCGTGGTGCTGTGCAACACCCTGATCTACGGCCACGGTTACGGCCTGTCCCGCGACAGCGTGCAACTGCCCCGGCTCACCCGCCAGGCCGAGGCCAGCGGCGTGGCCCGGCACATCGGCCCCGGGCACAACATCTGGTCGAACGTCCACATCGACGACGTCGCCGACCTGTACGAGCTGGCCCTGGCGTCGGCGCCCGCCGGAGCCTTCTACTTCGTCGAGAACGGCGAGGCCTCGTTCGGCGAGATGACCCAGGCCATCGCCGACGCCCTGGGCCGCGGCACCGCGCAGCCCTGGGACATCGAGTCGGCCATCGAGGAGTGGGGCTACGAACCGGCCGTGTACGCCCTCGGCTCCAACAGCCGGGTGCGGGGCCGCCGGGCCCGCGCCGAACTGGGCTGGTCCCCGCGGCACGACTCGGCCGTCGAGTGGATCGCCAAGCGGCTGACGTCGACCGAGAGCGGCTGAGGAATCCGCGGCCGGGCTCGGGCCGAGCGGGCCGCCCGAGCCCGTGTGCGGCACGGCAGCTGAGCCCGCGTCAGGCCGTCCAGCCGCCCCACTGGGGGCCCGTACTGCGCCACTCCCGCTCCCAGGCGGCCAGGCGGTGCCGGTCGAGGGCGCGGCACACCGCGCACCGCGCCAGGAGCGCGACCAGGGCGGTGGCCGCGCCCGCGAGGAGGGCCGCGCTCGCCGTCCGCAGGGCCACGTCCTCGGCGCTCGGCGGCGCCGCGGCCACCCGGCCGCGCTCGTCCAGCCACACGGCCGCGTGCTCACCGCGCCGACTGCCCGCGATCACCCGCGCGTTGCCGGTGACCTCGGCGCCGTCCGCGGCCGTCCAGCGCGCCGGGACGTCGTACAGGGGCACCGTGCCCACGGCCGGGACCGGCGGGGGCGCGTCCGCGATGAGCGTCGCGGTCACGCGGTGCCGGGTCGCCGCCGCGGCCCGCGCCGCCTCCGCGGCGTCCGCGTGCACGGCGAGCCCGGCGGCGGCCCCGGCCGCCGGCACGCCCAGGAACAGGACGACGCCCGCCACGAGCACCGTCCAGGCCTCGACCACGTCCGAGCGGCGGCGCAGCGGACCGCGTCGCCAGCGCCACCACAGAACCCGAGAGCGCATCGCGTCGACCTCCGCACCACGCAAGGGGTTCGCGGCTTCGAGCGTAGCGGGCCCGGCCGCTCCGGGCAGCGGGCCGGACGGCCCCCGCCGGGGTCCGGAAGGGGAACGGGACGCCGGGCCCCGCCGCCACGTGTCACCCGGACCGGACGGCCCCGTGCGGCCCGCGCCCGCGGACGGGCGGGTCTCGGCCACAGGGCCGTTCGGCCTTCCCGTACAGGCCTGTTCGCCACTCGCGCGCGCGTCGTCACGGTGTCAGCGTCATCCGGGAAGGCCCTGAAGTCCTCCCGGACGTCACCCCGAAGAAGCCCCGGGGGACCGCGCCACGGCCTTCTCCGATCAGTTCGCGACGAGACGAGAGGGGCGATGGCCCGTGGAGCATCCGTTGATCGTGGGCGTCGACGGCTCCGAGCCGAGCCTGCGGGCACTGGACTGGGCGGTCGACGAGGCCGACCGCCAGGCGGTGCCGCTGCGGATCGTGCACGCGTCGAGCTGGGAGTGGTACGAGGGACGCGAACCGTCCTTCGGCATCAACCGCGCCTTGGTGCGGGCACAGGCGGACCGCGTCGTCGCGGACGCGACCGAGCGCGCCCACTGCCGCAGCTCCTCGGTCAAGGTCACCAGCCAGCTGCTCGACGAGGACCCGGCGGCGGCGCTGATACGCGAGAGCCGCCAGGCGAGCGCGGTGCTCGTCGGCAGCAGGGGCCGCGGCCGCCTCGCGGGCCTGCTGCTCGGCTCGGTCGGCCTGTCCGTGGCCGCACGCGCGCGGTGCCCGGTCATCGTGGTGCGCGGCGCGGAGGAGAACCTCGGCGGGAGGCACCGGCGGGTCGTCGTCGGCATCGACGAGGCCGCGGACGCACGGCCCGCGCTCGGCCTCGCGGTCCGCTGGGCACAGCGGCGCGGGGCCACCCTCGACGTCGTGCACGCCTGGCGCTGCCCCGCGCACGAGGCACCGGAGCGGCCGCGCGCGGCCGACGCCGCCGACACCCACCAGGAGCGCGCCGAGCACCAGGTCGAACAGGCGCTGAGCGGCCTGGCCCGCACCCACAGCGCCGTCCCCGTGCACCGCAGGGTCGTCGAGGGCAGCCCGCGGACCGCGCTGCTCGACGCCGCCGCCACCGCCGATCTCCTCGTCGTCGGCGCCCGCCGCCGCACGGGCCAGGCGGGCATGCAGCTCGGCTCGGTGAACCACGCGGTGCTGCACCACGCGGCGTGTCCGGTGGCGGTGGTCCCGCATGCCTGACCGTGTGGCGGTGGTGTCGCACGCCTGACCGTAGGGCGGTGATGCCGCACACCTGACCGCACCTCGCACGCCTGAGTGACCGTGGTGCGGCCCTCTCGGGAGGGGGAGGGCCGCACCACTCCGGGCCCCGGCCCGCCCCCGACCCCCTCCCCGCCGACCCCCGACCGGGCCGCCCCCAAGTGGGGCACACCCCCGCCGCGGGGCAGGCCGTCGGCGTGGGTGACTCACCCGGCCTGAACCGCACCTGCCGTGGAACCCGGCCACCCCGCCTCCCGGAAACTCCCGACGGAATCGAGGCTTCCCATGGCCAAGGACCAGCTCTCCGTTCTGGACGCGCACTGGCGTGCCGCCAACTACCTCGCGGTCGGCCAGATCTACCTCCTCGCCAATCCCCTCCTGACCGAGCCGCTCAGGCCCGAACACATCAAGCCCCGCCTCCTCGGCCACTGGGGCACCTCACCCGGGCTCAACCTCGTCCACACCCACCTGAATCGGATCGTGCGGGAGCGCGACCTGGACGTGCTGTGCGTGTGGGGTCCCGGGCACGGCGGCCCCGCCGTGCTCGCCAACTCCTGGCTGGAGGGCAGCTACAGCGAGACGTACCCGGACGTCACGCGCGAC
>NZ_JOJM01000097.1 GCF_000720325.1 Streptomyces sp. NRRL B-1347 | reverse complement strand
TCCCCTGGACCGGCCCCACCACACTGACCCACCCCCTGCCACCCAGACCCGGCCACACCCCCGACGCCCGGCACCCGGACGCCCTGACGGGCTACTGCTCGGTGACCCACGCCCTGGCCTGCACCGGCCGCACCGGCCACTGGGGCCCGCCCCTGCACGCGGCCGTCCTGGGCGACACGGCAGCCGCCCAGGGAGCCGTCAGCGCCCTGCGCGCCCAGAACATCACCGCCATCACCCGCCTCACCACCCGCTTCCCCGAACCCGGCGACCCCCACACCGCCCAGCTGGAAACCGACGACACCGGCACCCTCCACGCGGTCACCACCACCGGCCACCGACCCCTGGCCGAACTGCTCGCCCGCCACGACCTCATCGTCAACTGCCTGCCCCCGCACACCGGCCCACCGCTCACGCTCCTGAGCCCCGCACAGACGGCCGCCCTCACCCCCGGCACCCTCATCGTGGACGTCTCCCGCACCCCCCACGCCGGCTTCCCCTGGACCGGCCCCACCACACTGACCCACCCCCTGCGCCAGGTGACCGACTCCGTCCAGTACTACGCCGTCCCCGACAGCCCCTCCTACCTGTTCAACTCCGCGACCTGGACCCTCAGCACCGCGCTCCTGCCCCACCTCGCCACCGTCGTGGCGGGCCGCGCCCGCTGGAGCGCCCCGCAGCACCACCGGCTGCCCCGGTTGTAGATACTGGACGCCATGCCACAAGCGATCTTGCGCAGCGAACGGGTCCACCTAATCCCGCTGTCCGACGAACACATCGACCACCAGGTCGAGCTGGACGCCGACCCCGAGGTGATGCGCTACCTCGGCGGCGTCCGCACCCGGGAACAGGTGGTGGACACCGCACACCGCGCCGCCCTCACCGACGCCCGGCGCGCCGAGGGCCTGGGGTACTGGGCCGGGTTCGTCGACGGGGACTTCGCCGGCTACTGGATCCTGCGGCCGCCGGGAGACACCGACGAGGAACCGCCTGAGGGACAGGCCGAACTCGGCTACCGGCTGCTGCGCCGCTACTGGCGCCAGGGGCTGGGCAGCGAGGCCTCGGCCGAACTGATCCGGCACGGCTTCGAAGACCTCGGCCTGGAGCGCATCTGCGCCATGACCTCGGCGGCCAACACCGCCTCCCGGGCGACCATGGCCGCCGTCGGCCTGCGCCACGTACGCGACTTCGACGCCGACGCCAGCTGGTTCCCGCCGGGCACCGACCTGAGCTCCGTCGAGTACGCGATCACCCGGCAGCAGTGGAGCCAGGACCGCGCGGCCTGACCGGCACCCCGGTCAGGCGCCGAGGGCATCGGAGATCTTGCGGGCCATGGCGGCAAGCACCGGACCGGGCTCGCCCCGGTGCGCCCGGGCGGCCGCCTCCACCGCGGTCATGACGGTGTGGCGGAAGGCGGCGGCCGCTGCCGGGTCCTGCTCCCGGAGCAGGTTCATCGTCGCCGCCAGCGCGGGCAGGACGTGGTCGGCGAGTGCGGCCGCGGAGGCGTGGTGCAGGCCGGTGATCCGCGTCTTCTCGGCGAGGACGTGCCCGACCTGCCCGGTGGCGGAGGCCAGCGCGACGCAGCCGTGGGTGGCGGCCTTGTGGGGCTGGCCTGCCACATCGGCGGCGGCCATCAGGGAGACGGCACCGTAGGCGGCGGCGCGCAGGGTGTTCTTGTCCTGGTCGGTGAGGGCGAGAAGGGTGACAGACATCAGGAGGTGCTCCTTGAGAGGCATTCGGACCGGCGGTGCGGCTGCCCCGCCCGGTGCTTGATGCCTCTACGGTCCCCAGCACGCCTGTCACCCGCCTGACACCCCTCTGACACGGCCCCTGACACCACGGCGGGCATCCAGAAGCCGGGGGAGGGGCGCTCTCACATCCGTTCGGCGCCCGCCCGGATCGCCTCGCGGATGCGGAAGTACGTACCGCAGCGGCAGATGTTGCGGATGCCGTCCAGATCGGCCTCCGTGATCTTGCGGCCCTCCTGTGCGACGCGGCGCACCAGCGCCACCGCCGCCATGATCTGGCCGGGCTGGCAGTAGCCGCACTGGACCACGTCCTGCTCCAGCCACGCCTGCTGCATCGGGTGCAGCTCGGCGTCCACGGTGTCGGCCAGGCCCTCGATGGTGGTGACCTCGTCGGTGGGCTCCAGGTCCTTGACCGGGATGGCGCAGGGGTTGGCCGCCTTGCCGTTGAGGTGACTGGTGCAGGCCTTGCAGACGTTGATGCCGCAGCCGTACTTCGGGCCGGTCACGCCCAGGATGTCACGCAGCACCCACAGCAGCCTCTCGTCGTCGGCGGCCTCGACCGTGACCTGCTCGCCGTTCAGACGAAACGTGTGCTCAGGCACAGGATCTCCTTGATTCGGCGCCCCGGGCGGGCCTGCGGTATCCACAGGCCCGCCGGATGCGGCACAGATGCGACACGGATGCGATGTGGATGCGGCGGGGCGGCTCAGCGGACATGGTCCAGGCCGTCGGTGGGCGATGCGGGAACGGGCGGCACGGTCGGCTTCGGCACGAAGGACAGCGTGCCGTGGTTGACCGGGAAACGGGTGGGCATGCTGCCCGTCGCCCGCCCGTAGGCGCACGCCACCGCGGCCATCGACGCGGCGACGGCCAGTTCCCCGGCCCCGCCGGGCTTGCCGGTGGTGGGCGGCATGACGACGACCTTCAGCTCGGGCGGGGTGTTCCACTGGCGGGTGTAGAAGTAGTTGTCCCAGCTGGCCTCGAGGAAGTGCCCCTCGCGCAGGTGCAGGCTGGAGGTCAGGGTCTGGGCGATCCCGTCCATGACACCGCCCATCATCTGCGCCTCCAGGCCCCGCGGGTTGACGGCGAGGCCGACGTCCACGGCGACGACGGCCTTGGTGACCCGGGGCCCGGCCACCCCGTCACGGATGGGCCGGTCGACCGTTTCGGGACGGCAGTCGATCTCGACGAGGACGGCGGTGACCGCGTGGTACTCGGTGTGCAGGGCGATGCCCTGCGCCGTCCCGGCCGGCATCGGGCGCCCCCAGTCCCCGGCCTCGGCCGCCTTCTCCAGCACCGCCCGGGTGCGGCGGTCGCCGATGACGCCGCGCCGGAAACCGAAGGGGTCCTGGTCCATCCGCGCGGCGAGCTGGTCGACGATCAGCTCCCGCGCGCACACGACATCGGGGGAGTAGACACCGCGCATGCTGCCGGTGTTGAACCGCTTGTCGGTCTCGCTCAGCAGCCGGCTGTGCACGCCGAAGTCGTAGGGCATCGACTGCGACAGGTGGAAGAACGTCTGGGAGAAGGCGGCGTCGCCCACCGGCAGCTTCGCGGCCAGGGCGGTGAAGACCTCCCCCAGCCCGTGGCCGAGGTCGGTGGCGACGCTGGTGTGCCGCTGCTTGAAGCTGAGCACCGAGCCCCCGGCGTAGGCGGCGCGCACCCGGGAGGTGGCCATGGGGTGGGCCCGCCCCTGGCGTGCGTCGTCGGCCCGGTGCCACATGAGCTTGACCGGCTTGCCGAACTCCCGGGAGATCTCGGCGGCTTCCAGCGCGGCGTCGAAGAACAGCTTGCGCCCGAACGAACCGCCCCCCTCGGTGACGTGCACCGTCACCGCGCCGGGGGCGAGCCCCAGGCGTGCCGCGATGGCCTGCTTGGCGACGATCGGCGCCTTGAGGGCCGACCAGATCTCCGCCCGGTCCGCCCGCACGTCGGCGATCGCGCAGTTGGGCTCCAGCGCGCTGTTGCCACGGAAGTGGAAGGTGAAGCGGGCCTCCACCGACTTCGTGAGCGGGGGCAGCCCCATCGGCAGCTCCGCGGCCCGCAGCTCCTGGAGGACCGACTCGTCCGACGCGCCGTCCGCGCTGCCCGGCTTCCACTGCACCCGCAGCGCGCGGACGGCCTCGATGCACTGGCCGAAGGTCTGCGCGCGCACCGCCACGCCGGTGGAGACCACCCCGACGTCGGTGACGCCCGCCATGGCCCGGACCTCGTCGAGGTTGGCCACCGAACCGGCCCGGCCGTTGATGGTCGGCGCCCGGCACACCATGGTCGGCCTGGCCCCGGCGACGTCGAGGTCCATCGCGAACTTCTTGCGCCCCGTCACCGCGGCGAGCGCGTCGATGCGGTTGTGGGGCCGGCCGATGACCGTGAACTGCTCGCGTTCCTTGAGGTCCACCCACTGCCGGCGCACCGTGTGGCTCGCCGCCTTCTTCGCCAGCTCCCCGATCCCGACGCTCGTGCCCGCGGGGCCGGTGACGGCGCCCGCCGTGAGCGTCAGCTCAAAGGCCTTCGAGCCGAGCTCGGCGGCCGCGGCCCGCAGCAGCCGCTCCCGCGCCACGGCGGCGGCGACCCGGATGGGGGTGTAGGTCGAGATGGTGGTGTTGGAGGCGCCGGTGAGCTGGTTGAACACCAGCTCCGGCCGCGCGTCGGCCAGCGTGATGCGTACCTGTTCCAGGGCCACCCCCAGCTCCTCGGCGATCAGCATCGCCGTCGATGTCGTGATGCCCTGCCCCACCTCGGCCCGCGGCAGCGCGAACGACACCGTGCCGTCCTCGTGCACCTCAACCGTGATCAGGTGCGAGGTCGGCAGGGCCGCGGTCGTCATCAGGTCGTTCAGATCCACCAGTTCGCTGATCTCCGCCCCGGCCGGCGGCGCCGTCCCCAGCTCGGCGGCGGCCACCAGCGTGGGGGCGGCCAGCACATAGCCGAGGAACCGGCGCCGCCCCACCCCGGCGGGCCCGTCGGCCCCCGGCCCGGCCGAACCCTCAACTCCCGGCCGCGCGCTGGCCGTTGTCCTGCGGCGTAAACTCATCCAGCATCCCATTTCTCGGCACATCGCACGCAGCGGCCCGCCCCTGCCCGGCCGGGCGCCCCGTGCCGATGCCCATGCCCCTCGGAAAGATCAAGACGAACCCTACGTCGCCGACCCGGTCACCGAGCGTGCACCCGAAAAACACCGGGAACAAGAGCCACGACAGCCTCCGTTACCGGCCACCACACCGCCCGCACACCGGACACCACTCACTCACCACTACACATTCACCCCTGGCTGTCCTTCGCCATCAGACGCGCCCACGCCTGCTGGTTGTACGGGCAGCGCGAGCGCAGATGGATGCGCTCGCTCAGCAGCGTGCGGCCCAGGTCATGACGGCCCGCGTGCAGAGCGGCCTCGACGAGGGTCTTCTGCAGGGCGTCCCGCTGGGCGTGACTGCCGCCGAACTCCTGCAGCCGCCGGCGCACCGGAAGCAGCAGATCCACCACCTCGCCGTAGCGCCGCCGCCCGTACGCCACCAGCGCCCGGCACACCGGAAGACCGATCTCGGCGGTCATCGCCACGTTCGACAGCCCCGCCCCGGCATCACGCAGCCACCCCTGCCGCGCGCCGATGAGCCGCTCGGCATCCCCGAGACGGCCGGCACCGACGTAGGCCATGACGGCATGGACGTCATTGAAGGCGTAATGAGGCCCGTCGTCCCGCCGCGCCCACGCCTGGGCCAGCACCGGCCACCGGCCGCCGGTGTCGGCGCCCGCGAGATACAGGCGCCACAGCAGCGCGGCGGCGTCCAGCAGCTCCATCGCCGCCCCGGCCGAACCGTCGTGGTGCAGGGCCGCGTCATAGACCGCCAGGACCTCATCGACGCGCCCCGTCTCCAGCAGGTACAGGGCGTAGTGCCACCAGTTGTGCACGTTCAGATAGTTGCCGGCCGACCACGCCTGCCGCCGGGCGTCGAGGTAGCCGATGCCGTCCTCGTGCCGCCCCTGCATCTCATAGGCGTGCACGACGGCGTGGATGCCCCACACGTCACGGGCGTTGCGCTCGACGGCCTCCAGGCCCACCTGCTCGGCAAGCCCGTAGTGCCCGGCCTCCTCCAGGCCGAACGCGTACATGCCCTGCAGCAGCCCGTAGTGCGGGTCGTCCCGGTCCCAGGCGGCCAGCGCCCCGCCGATGCGGTCCCGCAACAGCACGGCATCCCCCGTGAAGAAGTCGATCTGATGGCCCACCGCCAGCGCGAGCGCGTCCCGGGGATACGCCACCACGAGCTCGCCGAGCACCCGCCCGGCCCGGTGCATGTCACCACCCAGCCAGGACGAAGCAGCCTCCACATGCATGCGCTCACGCACCGTCAGCCCCTCCACCGGGACCTGCCGGCGGAATACCCCGAACGCCGCGGCCGCCTCGGCCGCGTCCTTCTCCTCCGTCCCCAGCAGCCCGAGATAGGCCTGGAAGACGTGGCCCATGACCGAGCGCGGCGAGGCCTCCAGTACGGCCCCGACCTCCCCGACCACCTCCTCACGGAAGAAGAGAAGCTCCTCAAGGGCCCGCTCGTAATGCCGCACCGCCACCGCACCGGTGCCCTTCATCTCCTGGCCATGCCGATCCGTGACCACCCAGCCCACCTCCCGGAATCCCACCACAGCACCGCGAGAACCCTGCCCCCTCCCCACCGGGCGGACACCACAGCCACGCCGGGCTTCTCCCCAACGGCCGCAAGCGAGCGGGGGCGGACGGCGCACAGCACCGCCGCTCACGGGGTACGCGAGAAAGGGGACGGCCGTGCCGGGGCGCGCATCCCCGGCGTCCCGCCAGGCCCGTGGGACGCTGCCGGGACCAGCGGCGCCGGCCCAGAAGGAGGGGAACGGATGAACAGTGACCACCACTGGCCAGCGGCACTGCTCATCACCGCGGCGGTGCTGCTCGTGGCGGCCGCAGGAGCCGCACTCGTGCTGTTCCTGCGGCTCCTGCGCGCCCGGCGCCGGCTGCGCGACGCGGGAATCCCCCTGCAGAACAAACTGGCCTTCTACGGCGCCCTCATCTACACGATCTCCCCGGTGGACCTGCTCCCCGACCCCGTCTACCTGGACGACATCGGCGTCCTGCTGCTGGCCCTGCGCACCCTGAACACGGCGGCGCACCGCACCGGCCTGCCCGGCCGGCACCCCGCGCCGGACACAACGCAGCCGCGCCCCGGAACATGACGGGGGAGGGCCGGCCGGGGCCGAAAGGGCGCCCGCCAAGTCCTTCACCATCACGTTCCGGGGCGCGGCGCGGCCTGCCCCGCAGCGGCTATCGCCGGATGACCGAGCGGATCCAGGAGAGCTGCTGGGACACCTCTCCGGCCTCGGCGCCCTTCTCCCGGTCGGAGCCGTTGAAGACGCCGATGAGCTTCTCGGTGCCCCGCGGGCCGACGGTCATCACCGGGCCTCCGGAGTCACCCCCGGCGGGAATCCCCGACACCTTCTTCATGCAGAAGTCGGGCCCGCCCGGGGCGGTGAGGCCCGCGCACCTAGGGTCGTTGGGCCGTACGACCTTCAGGTCCGACTGCTTGAGGACGGGCGACTGGCAGGCGCTCTCGTCCGTGGTGCAGGTGGCACCCCACCCGTACTGGCGCACGGCCTGGCCGCGGTGGACACCGACCGTGGACAGGCGTGCCGTGCGGACGTTCATCGGCGCGACCTTGATGAGCATCATGTCGGCGTGCGCGCTGCCCACACGCTTGCGGGGTATGGGGCGGACCGTCTTGCCCTTGCGCATGTCGAGGTTGCCCACCCGGAAGGAGATCCGCTTGTCGGCGACCGGCCGCGCCTGCTCGTAGAAGCAGTGCGAGGCGGTGAGGATCCACTGGCGCGAGACCGCCGTCCCCGTGCACGCCGGTTTGCCGTCGACGAGCATGCGTACCGCCCACGGCCCGTAGGTGCTCTTCGACCCGCCGATGACGGCGAAGGCCGGCGGGGACGACAGCACCGAGCCCGCGACCAGCGCCAAGGCGGTCAGCAGCAGCACACGAAAACGACGGACCATGCAGAACAACTCCTCTTCAGGGGTACAGCCGTACAGACAGGGAGAGGCCCTGCCGAGCAATATCGTTCCGCACAAGACCCACGACATCAGAACATCAGCAGGGCAGCCCCCGGCCCCCGGCCCCCACCCCGGCCCCAGCCGGGGAGACGGCCGACGGGACCGGCCGGGACATCAAAAGCCCCAGAAAGCCCAGCAGGCGACATAACGCGGAAAAGACCGCACCACTGAATGAATAGGAAAAATAGGTTCCTGCTGCGGCCGTGGCGCAGGCGCCGCTGGGGACCGGGCCAGCGCAAGGAGCGCTTCGTCGGCTGGGACGAGCCGCACCCGTGGTCGTTCACCGCTGCCGGCCTCCGGCCCGAGGTCTTCTCGAAGTTCGTCGAACGCGTGCGGATCGAGCCCGTCGACGACACGCGCTGCCGCATCGTCTACCGGTGCGGCCTCGGCTTCGCCCCGCTCTTCCGCCCCTTCGCACCCCTGGCCATGAGAGGGCTCAGCCGCGCCGCCGTCCCGACCCTGGAAGGCCTGAGCGAACAGGCCGTCAAGCGGATGGGGCAAACCCTGGCCTCCGCCTCGCCCTGGCAGGGGCCCGGGTCTCCCGGCGCGGCGGTGCGGGCGGGCAGGCTGCACGCGCCCTTGGCCTGACCGAAGGGACCCCGACGGGCCAGTCGGCCGAAGGGCCGGTCGTGAGTCCGTTGCACATGCTGCACCAAACGGCTGACGACGCGTCAAGATCTGTTTCCGGCCTGTCCTGGCGAGGCGCAGGCGTGCGCAGCGCGCGGGAGCGAGCGCGGAGCCGCGGCGCGCGCCCGCCCGATGGCGCAGACCGTGGAGCCGCCCGCCCGCTGCCGCCCGTCGCGGACCCCTTCGCCCCCGCTCCAGGCCCACGTCCCGGAGGCTGACCAGCGAGGAAGCAAGGGCAGCCCGCAGCAGGAAACGAGCGGCGCCCGGCCCGGGCCGCCGGGCCCGCGCCTCCCGCACCCGCCCCGCGCCAAGGCCGCGACCGCCGAACACGCCGACCGCGCGGAACAGTCAACTCCCGCCCCTGGCGCGGCTCTTGGCGTGGCCTGAAATGAGCGCCCTGCCGCCCGGCGCGGGAAATGCGTGGCCGCCTCATTGATTGAAAGGCGCCCCATCGGGCACAGTTGTCTAGACCACATCGCCGTCATCTGAGATGGGAACCCGCATGCCCACAAGAGACCGGCTCCACAAAATCCTGCTGCCCGCAGGGATCGCCCTCCTCATCGGCGCCACGGTCGGCGCCACCCCCTCCGCCGGCGTGTCGGCCGGAACGAAGACCAGCGCCGCGGAGGCGTACGACCTCGTCATCCGCCGCGGCCACGTCATCGACCCCAAGAACAACATCGATGCCGTACGCGACGTCGCCGTCAAGGACGGAAAGATCGCCAAGGTGGCGGAGAACATAGACACCTCGGCCACCAAGCAGACCGTCGACGCGGACGGCAACTTCGTCACACCGGGCCTGATCGACCTGCACGCCCACCTCTTCAACGGGCCCGAGGACGCGTACGCGAACGGCAAGAACGGCGTCGCCCCCGACGGCTTCACCTTCCGCTCCGGCGTCACCACCGCCGTGGACGCGGGATCCGCCGGCGCCGCCAACTTCGACCTGTTCAAGAAGAACACCATCGACCGGTCCAAGACCCGCGTGCTCGCCTTCCTCAACATCGTCGGCAAGGGCATGGCGGGCAACCCCGCCGAACAGGACCTCAGCGACATGAAGCCGGGCCCGGCCGCCGAGAAGGCCCGCCAGTACCCGGACACGATCGTCGGCATCAAGACAGCGCACTACGAGGGACCGGAATGGACACCGGTCGACAACTCCATCCAGGCCGGAAAGGACGCAAACGTCCCGGTACTGGTCGACTTCGGCGAGCCCCGCCCCGAACGCCCCCTGAAGACGCTGCTCACCGAGAAGCTGCGCCCCGGCGACATCTACTCGCACGCCTACTCCGGAAACCGCGGCGAGCTGGGCGAAGACGGCAAGCTCAACCCGGCCATGCAGCAGGGACGCGACCGCGGCGTCCTCTACGACGTCGGCCACGGCGGCGGCAGCTTCGGCTGGAGGGTCGCGGTCCCGGCGCTGAAGGCGGGCTTCACCCCCGACGCCATCTCCACCGACCTGCACATCACCAGCATGAACTCGGGCATGAAGGACCAGACCAACGTCATGTCCAAGTTCCTCGCCCTCAACATGCCGCTGAAGGACGTCATCGACGCCTCGACGTGGAAGCCGGCGAAGGCGATCAAGCGCACCGACCTGGGCAACCTCTCGGTGGGCGCGCCCGCCGACATCGCGGTCCTCGCCCGCCAGCAGGGCACGTTCGGGTACGTGGACAGCTTCGGCTTCCGCGTGGACGGCACCCAGAAGCTGACCGCCGAGCTCACCGTCCGCGCCGGTCAGGTGGTCTGGGACCTCAACGGCAAGACGGCCAAGAAGTGGACGCCGACCGCCAAGCCGGCGGACGGACCGACCGGACACTGAGCCCTCCCGCACCACACCGCCCGCCGCCGGACGCCGCCCCGACGGGGCGTCCGGCGGCGGACGGGCGCCCGGACGCAGGGGAGTGAGTTTGAGGCTGGCGGCATACGCCGTGTGCATCGAGGACGGACGGGTACTGCTCGCCCGCCACATCTCCGCGCAAGGCGAGTCCACCTGGACGCTTCCGGGCGGACGGGTGGAACACGCGGAGGACCCCCTCGACACGGTGATCCGGGTCGACGTCGGCCTGGCCCTGGCACGGACCGCCCCGCCGACCGGCCACACCGCTCCCGTCCCCACCGGCGGCCTGATCCAGCACTGACCGGCCGGGCCGCACACACACCATCCCGCGGACCGCGCCGGCCGGGTCCGTGCCGCTCTGGGCGGGGGCGCGGGAGTTCAGTCCGGAGCGTCAGGATGATGGGTGATCAGATCCCCCGGCTGGCAGCGCAGGACGTCGCAGATCTTCGACAGGGTGGAGAAGCGGACCGCCTTGGCGCGGCCGTTCTTGAGGATGGACAGGTTCACCACGGTGATCCCCACCCGCGCGGAGAGTTCGGTGAGGGTCATGCCGCGCTCGGCCAGCACCCGGTCCAGGTGGATGCGGATGGAGTGGAGTTCCTCGTCGGCCATCACACCGTCCCTTCGAGGTCCTCCCGCATGCCCACGCCCTGGCGCATGATCTTACCCAGGATCAGGGCGGCCAGACCCGGCACGACCAGCTCCAGCGGCCCGTCCATCCGCAGGTTGGATCCCGCGACCGGTGCCATGCTCTCCACCAGCCAGGCATGCGACCACCCGGTGGCCAGGGAGGTCAGCGGCGCGCCCAGGGTCACCACCCAGCCCAGCCGCGTCAGGTACTGGGCCGCGGGGTTCGTGAACGGCCCGTTCTCGACGATCGCCTTCAGCAGCAGGGCGAACACCACCAGCGCCACCACCGCGAACAGCCCCCAGGCCAGCTCGTCCCCCACGCTCGCCGCCCGCTGCGCGAACGAGGGACCGTGCTGGCACAGCCGCGCCTGGCTACTGGACGCCTCCACCCCCGCCTCCACCGGCAGGCCGCCCTCCAGCTTGGCGTTGGCCCAGAATCCGGTCTTCGCGCACACCGTCCCGTCGTCGAACAGGCGCAGGGTGCTCTGGGCCGCGAAGGCCAGCCCGAGCACCACGGCCAACAGCATGGATACCAAGCCCACGGTCCGGGTCAGACGAGTGTTCACAATCAACCTTCTCTATCGACTTTCGATATGCTCCACCCTAGGTGAACATATCGAAAAACGACAAGCCCGGGAGAGCGGGCCCCACAGCCCAGACGACCACCCTCCCGCAACACATTGCCGACCAATGGGAACGAACCATCCGGAACAGGCCCGCCGGACCCGCCCGGCCCGCCGGCGCCGGCCCTTCGTATGCTCGGCGAGCAGGGAGCAGGAAGCCGATCTTCGGAGGCGAACGACCATGTCGGAACAGCGTGTTGTCCTGGTCACGGGCGGAGGAACAGGAATCGGCGCCGCCACCGCCCGCCTGCTGCGCGCACACGGGCACCAGGTCGTGATCTCCGGGCGGCGGCCCGAGCCACTGCGCCAGGTGGCCAAGGAGACCGGAGCACTGGCCCACCCGTCCGACGCCGCCGACCCCCAGGCCGTGCGCGAGCTCGTCGACACGACGATGACCGCCTACGGAAGACTCGACGGCCTGGTCCTCAACGCCGGAACCGGGGGAGGAGGCGCGGTCGGCGACACCACCGTCGAGGACTGGGAAAAGCTGATGCGAACCAACCTCACCGGCCCCTTCCTCCTGCTGCGCGCCGCACTGCCACACCTGCTGGCCGCCCGCGGCGCAGTCGTCGCCGTCGCCTCCGTCGCAGCCCTCCGCAACAGCGCCGGCAACGCCGCCTACGCGACATCCAAAGCGGCCCTGCTCCACCTCTGCAGCTCCCTGGCCGTCGACTACGGCCCACAGGGGCTGCGGGCCAACACCGTGTGCCCGGGCTGGGTGCGCACCGAGATGGCCGACCAGCGGATGACCCGGTTCGCGGCAGAGGCAGGCCTGGCGGGCGGCGCCGAGGCAGCGTACGAGGAGGCGACCCGGCTGACGCCCGCCAGGCGGCCCGGTGAACCGCAGGAGGCCGCCGAGGCGATCGACTGGCTCCTGTCACCCGCCGCGTCCTACGTCAACGGCGCCGTCCTCACCATCGACGGCGGGCTGACCACGGTCGGCGTCGGCGGCGCCGCCTTCGACCACCGGATCGAGGCACGCACCCCACGCCCGTAACGATGACATGGAGCATGAGGCCCGGGCCGCGCTGCGGGTGTGGGACAGGCACGAGCCGCACGGGGACACGGCGAAAAACACGGCAGCGGCTTCGGGTGACTCGACGAAGAAGTGACGGCTGGGCGGGGGACAGGGCGGTGGGCACCCGCCCCGCAGGTCAGGCGGCGCGGGCGTAACGGTCGGCCTGGCGGGCGACGGTTCCGGTGCGCTGCGCGGCCAGGCGGGCCTCGACGGCCTCCCGGCCCAGCACCCGGCCCCACGTCCGCGGCTTGGCCGCCTTGCGCGCTTCCCGTACGAGACGGTGGTGAGCGGCCTGGGCGGCGAGCTCGGCGGCGCGGAACTGGTGGATCTCGTAGTCGAACATTTCCGTGTCCCCCTGGGATGTTGGTCTCTCGCCCTGTGCGATGACTCCACCTTCGCTTCCCAGCCAGGTCCGGGACATCGGGAAGGTTCCGCATCTTCCGCCGGGGCGGGGGCCTTAGACGTAAGGAGCTGCCTTAGCCCACCGACCAGACCCGCCCGCCAGCCCAGGGCAGCAACCGCACAGTGACGGACCTGGACCGAACTCCCAGGCCGGTCCAGTCCCGCAGCAGGCCCGGATCGACAGTGGTCGTACGGGTCTGGCCCGCGTGGCGGTAGTAGCTGCTGCGGGGCGGGGGCTGGTGCGGGCGGGCCAGCATGTACGAGATGGTCTCTCCGGTGAATCGGCCGACCGCGCTGCCGTCCTCGTTGACGGTCAGCCTGACCAGGCCGTGTGCTTGCATCCACCCGCCCAGAGTCACGGTGATGGTGCCCTCGGCGCGGGTCTGCCAGATCCACGCCCGGGGGATCGTACGTACCGCGCACGTGACGATCGTGTGGTCGTACTCGGCCTCGTCCTCATAGCCTTCCAGCCCGTCGCCGGTGATCAGTCTCGGGCTGTATCCGCAGGCATGAATGCGGTCTGCGGCGAGCGCGGGGTCGTACTCGATGGAGACGACACTCCTGCCCCCCAGCCGGTGGCACAGAAGAGCGGTCGAGTACCCGGTGCCCGTGCCGATCTCCAGCACCCTGTCCTGCGCGCGGACTCCCGCGGCCTGAAGCATCCGTACGACGAGGGAGGGCAAGGTGCTCGAAGAGGTCGGGGCACCGTACAGCGGCTCCTTGTCCTGATCGCTTCCCTGGTCTGCGCCTTGCCGGTCCCCGGTCGTCGTGGTCGTCTCCGTGCCGACATTGGTCTTGCGGTGCTTGCCCGTCACCACCGGCAACCCGCCCTCGCCGAGCCGCGCGGGAATCTGCGTCTCCGCATCAAGGACGAGCCGCACAGACGCCACTGGAACACCACGCGGGAACGGCTCCATCCTGCTCAGCCCCCACGGGAGGACATTCGCCATGGGATCCTCCTTCGGTCGCTCGGTCGCAGCATGGCCCGTCGTCACCATGCCCGGTAGATGGCCACCCCGTCGGCGCCGCTCACAGCTGTGGGCCCACTGACGACCCCATCCTCGCGGCGGCGGGCGCGCAATTGCGCTGGTGTGCGGCGGCGCCACAACTGACCCTGCCAGGGCGCCACCAGGGGGATCACCAAGGCGACGGCCGGGGGAATCCCAGCCCGGCGCTGGGCTAGCGGGCTCCGCCCGGGCGATCTCCTTGTCTGGAGGCGGACAGGAGTACATCCGCCGATCACTGATCCCCGGGCTTGGCGGACACGGCGAGTTCGGCCCACGTCCTCTTGCGGCTTGGGTGCCCTGACGGTCCCAGCAGGTCGTAGCCCCAGCGGTCAGCGAGCGCGTCGACCAGGGCCAGGCCGCGCCCGTCGGGCGAGTCGGAGCAGACAGTGCGCAGGACGGGGATGAGGTCCGGAGCGAAGTCGACGACCACGAGACGCAGCCGGTCATCCACTGGTATCTCCACGATGACCAACAGGTGCCGGGACCGCGTGTGCTTTACCGCGTTGGTCACCGGTTCCGAGACCACCAAGACGGCGCTCTCGGTCACATAGCCATCCAGCTCCCAGGCACTCGCGGCATGCCGGACAAGGTCTCGGCTTATGCCGACTGCCGCCGGTGTCCGCTCGAACGTCTCGCTGTACTCGGGTTTTGGTTGTACTGCTGTCATCGCGGCCTCATCGCTCGCGGTGTGTCGGGGGACGGTATGCCGCCGAACCCCTCGAAGGGCAGGGCTGCGGCGGTCGCACGCAACAGGTAACACCCGTTCCACAGGCCGGAGTTAGGGGATATGCAAGGCCACCGCAGTGCTCCCCCTAGGGGGTTTTGACTACTCATTTACCTGACTGTGTGTGCACGCAGGTCTACGGTGCGGTCATGGACACCACGCGCAACACCGCTCTTGAGGCGTGGATGACCGAGCACGGTCACAGCTCTAACACCCTGTCCCGAGCCCTCAATTCGGCCCTTGAACGCCTCACCGGAAAGTCGGGCAGCTTCGAGGGCCGCACAGTCCGGGACTGGCGATCTGGGCGTGTCCGGTGGCCCAATGCAGCCACGCGCCGGGCGTTAGAGGACGTCACCGGGCTGCCTGCCGTCGCCCTAGGGTTCTCACCGCGGGGCCGGACTCCGTCCGCCAGCTCCACTGCAGGAGGACCCCATGAAACGCCGCACCATCGTTACGGGCGGCCTCGCCACAGCCGCAGCGGCAGCCGCCCCCAGACCGGCATCACTCCGCCGAATCGGCATGGGCGACATCGAACGCTTACAGCACAAGTTCACCGACGTCATCGCCAGCGACCACCGCCACGGCGGGAAACTCGGCATCGAGCACCGGGCCGTCTCCCTCGCCGGCGAGGCCCTGAACCTCCAGAACTCCGGCAGTGCCACCCAGCGGGTACGCAGCAACCTGTATGCCTGTGCCGCCTCGTTCCGGTCCTCCGCGATGTGGGCCGCGATCGACGGCCGCCGCTACCACGAGGCCGTCGGGCACATGCGCGAGGCGCAGGCCCTCGCCGAGCTCTCCGGAGACCAGGCGATCAAATTCCGAATCTGGTCCCACGCGGGCAGCCTGTACCGGCACATGGGGCGCCCCGCCGATGCCTCCGCCGCGTACGACGTCGCCCGGAACCTGCACATCACGCGCCGCGACCCCATGTTCGCCTCGCTCGGCATGGCCCGGCAGATGGCCATTCAGGGCGTCGCACACGACCGCAGCGGCCTGCGCCGCGCACTCGACCAGGCACAGGACGCCATGAGCCGCGCCGACCCCGGCGCCTACCGCCCCGTGTGGCTGATCGCCTTCTACGACGAGGCGGAACTGCACTCCCTCGCGCTCTCGGCCTACCTGTCCATCGGCGACTATCCTGCCGCCGAGTACGCACACCACAGCCTGGGCGCCCTGCGACCGCACATGCACCGATCCCGGTCGATCACCACCAGCCGCCTTGCACACGCCCAACTCGCCCAGGGCGACGCCGACGCCGCCACGGCGACCGCGATGACGGTTCCGGCCGACACCGCTACCCAACACGCCCGTGTCTCCCGGATGCTGCAAGAGTTCGGGGCGGCGCTTCGTGCCATCGCACCGAACAGCTCCACCGCACACACCTGGACCGAGCACACCGCCGCATGGAGGGCCACAGCATGACCACGGCACCCACGATCGAACTCCGTACCTTCGCCCAACTCCACGCCGCCCGCGGCGACCTGCTCGACGTGTACGCCGAGGTGCGTGCCCCGCTGCTGCACCTGCCGAACTACGCCGTCACCGCATTCGGGGAGCGTCTGGACCGGCACGGCGCCGAGCCGGGATTCGTGGCCGTCCTCGCCTACTCAGACGGACATCCGGTCGGCTACGCCTACGGCAACCGCATCAAGCACGGTGACCGGTACTGGCAGCGCACCACCCCAGAACCGGCGGAGCAGTACACCAGTCGGCCAGCCGTAGCGTTGAAAGAGATCGGCGTACGGCCTGCATGGCGGGGCACCGGCACCGCGCTCCGTATCCATGACACCCTGCTCGCCGACCGCGACGAACCGTTCGTCACACTCATGGTCAATCCGGCTGCTGGTGACGGGAAAGTCCACCGTCTCTACCAGTCGTGGGGGTA
The DNA here is from genome assembly GCF_000720325.1 of Streptomyces sp. NRRL B-1347. GTDB lineage: Bacteria > Actinomycetota > Actinomycetes > Streptomycetales > Streptomycetaceae > Streptomyces. Next base: position 1,344 of record NZ_JOJM01000097.1, on the reverse strand, counting down.
TCAGGACATCGGGCAGAGTCAGCCGTCAGCGGCCTCCCCGCTTCTCACGGTAATGATCCGCCCCACCCACTGACCGTCGCACCTCGTTATGGCAGCCAACCGTGCTTCGTGGAGTTCACTGGAGAAGGCCGGGCTGCGCCGGGTTGGGGTGGGAAGCCTGGAGCTGGACAAGCCGGTCGATACCTGGAATCACCTTGTGTACCGCGTTGACCGGCCGGTGATTGACGCACGTTCAGCTGGAGCCCCGCGAAGAGAATCGTGTGCCACTCGAATGAATGTATCCAGCCTGCAGGAGCTGAATTATGGCTCCAGTCGAGGTGTGTTTCATTTCCTTGTACGGTAACAGTTCTTGAGATACGGGAGCTTAGAGGAGAGACGAAGGGAGCAACTTGCCGCAGGGCATCGCGTTTTGAGGTATTCTTTTGCTTGGATACACGGGATGTAGTTCTTGAAATCCGGGAAAGGGAAAGCACGGATGCCGGAGAGGAATGACGAGTTCGGTAAGTATGGTGCTCGTGGTGTGAAGGGTCATGAGGCTGTTGCTCGTCAGCTCGATCAGCTCGCCGGTTTCATTGCTACTCCTATTACTGTGCGGCGTGGTCTGGTGGCGCGTCTGCATTATCTGACGCGTACTGAGCGGGCTCGTCAGGCTGCGCGTGAGGCGGGCCTCACGGTCACTGACCGTACGGTGAAGGCGTGGCTGGAGGGTAAGCGGAGTCCGTCGAAGCGGAACTTGGAGAGGGTCGAGGCTGCGTACCGGGCGGTGCGTCGCCGTAACGTGGCCCGGTATCTTCTGGTTCGTCTGAATCGGGATGGCCGGGGGACCCGGGTGGAGTTCCATCCGCTGAATCAGTCGCAGGTGGAGAGGCCGCGTCAGCGGGTGGTGGAGTTCCGTACGCTGAATGTCCGTCACTGGGACCGTATCGTTGAGGCCTGGTCCAGGGGTGATCGTGCTGTCCTTGATGAGGTGTGGGTCGATGATGCTGTGGTAGATCTTGGCTCGCAGTGGGGGCAGTTCGAGTATGTTTCGAATATTGGGTTTGCTGCTTAGCGTCATGGGATTTTGAGCTGGTTCTGCGAGGAGGGGCAAGTATTCCTGACGGAGTGTCAGGAATACTTCTGACACTCCGTCAATTGAACGAGGGAAAGCCGAAAACGGCGTCCCGCTGATCCTGCAGCCAGCCACAGTAATTCGCGGAGCGAATTACTGAACCGAATCGCGGAGCGATTCGGTTGCCGGGCAACGGAGTTGCCCGGCGCCGGCCCGGAGGGCCGGCAGAGCAGCGCGGAGCGCTGCTCTTTCCCGCCGCGTAGCGGCGGCGCGTCGCGTCTGCGGAGCAGACC
>NZ_JOJM01000096.1 GCF_000720325.1 Streptomyces sp. NRRL B-1347 | reverse complement strand
GGCCCGCCCCGGCGGCGCGCAGCGCGGCCCCCAGGCACCGGGGCAGCACGAGGGCACCGGCAGGCAAGGCGCCACAGCGAGGCCGAGCCCCCGCCGGACCAGGGCGCCCCGCCCAAGGGAGCCGAGCCAGGTGGGGGCGGGTGGGTGAGGCCCGCCCCGGCGGCGCGCAGCGCGGCCCCTTGCCGCCGGGGCCCGAACGGCAGCCCTCGCGGAAGGGGCCCGGAACGGCGACAACCCGCGAGCCGGGGGAGGATCGCGGGTGTCGCCGGGGGATCTGTGGAGGGCCGGGCGGGGGTGCCCCGCCGAAGGCCCAGGGGGTCAAGCCCCGTGGCGGGGGCCTGGGGTCAGGCCCCGTAGGAGGGGGACCTGGGGTCAGGCCCCGTTGGAGGCCCAGGGGCCAGGTTCAGTGGGAGACGAGGTCGGGCTCCCGGTCCTCGTCGACGGCGGGGGCGTCGGGCCCGGGCTTCATCAGGAAGAGCGAGAGGACCGCGGCGACGAGGACGGCGGCCGCCCCGGTCACGAAGGTCGCGGACATCGCGTCGGTGAAGGCGGACCGTACGGCGTCCCCGAGGGCCGCGTTGCCCGTACGGGCGGCTTCGGCGAGGCCTTCGACGACGGAGTTGTCGGCGACGTCACCGGCCGACGCCGGCATCTCCTTGGCGTACGTGCTGGAGAGGACGGAGCCGAGGAGCGCGACGCCGAGGGCGGCGCCCGCCTGCTGGACGGTGTCGTTGAGGGCGGAGCCGACGCCGGCGTGCTCGCCGGGAACCGCGCTCATGAGGGCCGCCACCGCGGCGGGCATCGCGAGGCCGCCGCCCATGCCCATGAGGACCATGGCGATGGCGACGATGCCGAAGCCGTCACCGGGCTCAAGGGTGGTGAGGGTGAAGAAGCCACCGGCGGTGATGGCGAGACCGACGGCCACCAGGAAGCGGTTGCCGAGCTTCTGGCCGAGCGTGGCGCCCAGCGTGTTGAAGACGAGGGAGGCGACGGCGAGCGGCGCGAAGGCCCAGCCGGTCTTCGTCGGCGAGTAGTGCAGGACGAACTGCAGGTACTGGGTCAGGACCAGCAGCAGACCGCCGTTGGCGAAGGTCAGCAGGACGATCGAGAAGCTGGCGCCGGTGAAGACGCGGTTGCGGAAGAGCTCGATGGGGACCATCGGCTCGTCGACGCGGGTCTCCCAGAAGCCGAAGCCGACGAGGGCGACGACCGCCACGATCCCGGCGACGAACACCTTCGGGGAGTCGACGCCCTCCTTGGGCCACTCGGTGATCGTCCACACCAGGGCGACCATGCCGACGACCGACAGGATGATGCCGACCGGGTCGGCCTTGCGCCAGGGGCCCTTGGACTCGGGCATCAGGATGAGCGCGGCGAGGATCGCGAGGCCCACGATGGGCAGGTTGATCAGGAAGACCGAGCCCCACCAGAAGTGGCCGAGCAGGGCACCGCCGAAGACCGGGCCGCCGACGAGGCCGACCATCGCCACGGCACTCCAGGCCGCGATGGCCTTGGGCCGCTCCTCCTCGTCGAAGACGGTGATGAGGATCGAGAGGGTGCTGGGCATGATCAGCGCGCCGCCGATGCCCATGAGGACACGGCCCGCGATCAGCTGCTCGGGGCTGTTGGCGATCGTCGCGATCAGTGAGGCCGCGCCGAAGATGAGCAGTCCGATCACCATCACCTTGCGGCGCCCGAAGCGGTCCGAGAGCGAGCCGGACGTCAGCAGCAGGCCCGCGAAGACCAGCATGTACGAGTCGAGGATCCACTGGATGTCGGAGGCGGTGGCGTCGATGTCCTCGGCGATGGGCGGGATCGCCACGGTCAGGATCATGTTGTCCACGACCAGGACCAGCGTGCTCAGGCACAGCACGACGAGGATCAGCCAACGTCGCGGGTTACGCACCGGGGCCGTGCCGCCCGTTTCCTCTCCCGGGTCGTCCTTGCCCTGCGCTGCAAGCCCGTCCATCGGTCCTCCTCGGTACGTCGTTCGTTGTCTCCGAACACTGTACGTACGCCGCACAGTGTTCGCAAGTCCCGAACGCTGTTCGCATTCTGCGCTAAGGTAGGGGGGTCACGTCGGAGCAGAGAGAAGGGTGGCCGCATGCCGCGCACCGGGAAGCCGACCGCGATCTCCGTCTGGACCCGGCCGCAGCGACCGCGCCGGGAACAGCCCGCACTCAGCCGCGAACAGATCGTCAGCGAAGCCATCGCGCTGCTCGACTCCGAGGGCATCGAGGCGCTGAGCATGCGCAAGCTGGGCACGCGCCTGAACGCGGGCGCCACCTCGCTGTACACGCACGTGTCCAACAAGGACGAGATCATCGAGCTGGCCGTCGACCAGGTCTACGGCGAGATCGAGGTCCCGCAGCCCGTCTCCGAGTCCCACGAGGACTGGCTCACGGCCGCCAAGCAGTTCGCCGAGAACGTCCGAGCGACGCTGCTGCGGCACCCCTGGATCGCCTCCGTCCTCGGCGAGCTGGGCATGGCCCACCTGGGGCCGAACATGATGGGGCTCACGGAGGAGATGCTCGGCCTCTTCGAGTCGGGCGGCTTCGACCTGGAGACCTCCGAGATCGCGGGCAAGACCATCTGGGCGTACGTCATCGGCGTCGCGCTCACGGAGGCCGCGTACCTCACCACGCTCGCGCGCAGCGGACGCGCCGAGCAGGAGTGGCACGACATGATCCAGCCCGCCGCCGCGGAGGCGGTGCAGGCCTATCCGCGGCTGCGGAAGATGTACGCGATGTCGCCGCGCGGGTCCGACGCGATCACCGCGCGGCAGGGGTTCTTCGAGGTGGGCATCACCTGCATCCTGGACGGCCTGCAGGCCCACGCCGCCCGCTGAGCGGGCGCGTCCCCCCAATGGCCCGCTCCGGTGGCCGTCCCCCGACGGCCGCCGGACGCTCGGGCCATGACCTCACCGGATCGTGACGCGCACCGCACGGGGCCCGCGGGCCCCGCGGACGACGACAGCGCCTGGGCGTCGGGCGGCACGCTCTTCGCCGGCGTCCTCATGTTCGTGTACGGGATCCTCAGCGTGCTCGAGGGGATCGCGGGCATCGCCAAGGACGACGTGTACGCGCGCATCGGCGACTACGTGTACAAGTTCAACCTCACCACCTGGGGCTGGATCCATCTGGTGCTCGGCGTGCTGGTGGCGGTGACGGGCTGGGGCATCCTCAAGGGCGCCGACTGGGCTCGCGCGACGGGCATCGCCCTCGCCGCGGTGGCCATGGTCGCCCAGTTCCTCTGGCTCCCCTACACCCCGCTCTGGGCCCTGATCTCCCTGGCCATCGGCACGTTCATCATCTGGGCCCTCTGCACCAACGGCTCCACCGAGGAGTCAAGGACGTCCTGACCCTCCGCTAGAAGCTGGCGGGGCCGCCGTTGGCCCGGAGTGCGTCGTGGATGGCCTGCGTGAAGGCCCGGGTCGGGGCGGAGGGCGTGCCCGCGCGCCACACCGCCGCCACCTCCGCCGCGGGCAGGTCCGGCACCGGCACGAAGGTGATGTCGGGCCGGGAGTAGTACGTCTCGACGGAGGCGATGACGGGGGACACCCCCTGCCCCGTGGCGACGAGCGTGATGAGCTCCTGGAACGTGGCCACCGCCTGCCCCCGCCTGATCTCCCGCCCGGACGGCGTGCGCCGCGGCACCTGGAAGTCCCACCAGTAGGACGGCGCGCTGTTCACCACCCCGAAGCAGGTCTCGTCCGCCAGGTCCTCCCAGGACAGGGACGCGCGCCCGGCGAGCCGGTGGTCCACGGGCATCGCCAGGACGCGGGGCTGGCTGATGACCACGGGCCCGACGGTCAAGTCGGGCTCCTGCACGGGCAGGCAGGTGAAGAGCACGTCGACCTCCCCGGCCCGCAGCGGCCCGAGCGGATCCTGGAACTGGGTCTCCCGCATCCGGACCTCGCACCGCGGGCACCGCTCGCGGAACAGCTTCAGGATGGGCTGGGTCAGCGCCCCGGCCCCCGCCCCGAGGAAGCCGACGCCCAACTCGCCCTCCACGCCGCGCGCCACGTCCTTGGCGCGGGCCACCGCCTCCTCCATGAGGCGGTGCAGCGGCGCCAGTTCGTCGTACAGCTGACGTCCGAGCGGTGAAAGCCGCACCACGCGGCTGGTGCGTTCGAAGAGCGTGCCGCCGATCGTGCGCTCCAGCTTCTTCACGGTCTGGCTGACGCGCGCCTGCGAGATGCGCAGGCGCTCCGCCGTGTGCCCGAAGTGCAGCTCCTCGGCGAGCGTCAGAAACGTCTCCAGCTCGTGCCGTTCCATCCGACCCCTCCCCCTGTCAGGCCTCTGACCTGCATCGATAAGTCAGCGCATGGTGATCGTTTCATGGATCGTCGTTGATCGGCGGCGGGCCGCGGAGGATCGTTGGCACCGGCCTACCCCACCTCAACTCCCAAGGATCCGCCATGTCTTCGCGCCCCCGTCGGTCCCTCGTCGCCGCCACCGCACTCGCCCTCGTCGCCGGACTCTCCGCGGCCGGGGCCAGCGCCTCCACCGCCCCCACTGCTTCCGCGGACAGGGGCACGCAGTGGAACGCCGCCTGGGCGGCCTCCCCGCAACGGCCCAGCATCGGCTTCAAACCCAACTGGTCGGAGGCCGGCTTCGACAACCACACGGTGCGCCAGGTGGTGCGGGTGACACAGGGCGGCGACCGAGCGCGCATCCGGCTCTCCAACGCCTACGGCCCCTCCCCGCTGCGCATCGAGGGCGCCACCGTCGCGCGCACCGAGGGCACGAAGGGCGCCGCCGTCCAGAAGGGCACGCTGCGCCGCCTCACCTTCGGCGGGAAGCACTCCGTCACCGTCCCGGCCGGGGGGCAGCTGTCCAGCGACGCGGCCGCGCTCGGCCTCGACCGCTTCGACTCCGTCACCGTGACGCTCCGGCTCGCCCGCACCACCGGGCCCGCCACCTTCCACGCCCAGTCCTTCGCGACCAGCTACCGCGCCACGGGCGACCACCTCACCGACACCGGCGGCGGCGCCTTCGGCGAGTCCACCGAGTCCTGGTACTACCTCTCGGGCGTCGACGTACGCGGCGAGCGGCCCGCGAAGCGCGACGGCGTCGTCCTGTTCGGCGACTCCATCACCGACGGCTTCGGCTCCTCCGCCGACCGCAACCACCGCTGGTCCGACGCCCTCGCCGAGCGCCTCGCCGAGGCGGGCGAGCCGCGCCCGGTGGTCAACTCCGGCATCGGCGGCAACATGGTCCTGAACGACTCGGCGTGGTTCGGGGACAAGAGCTCCACCCGGTTCGCCCGGGACGTCACCGACCTGCCGAACGCCGGGACCGTCGTCGTCCTCGAAGGCGTCAACGACATCGGCTTCAGCGAGAGCGACAAGCCCCTGTACAAGCCCGCCCCGGTCGTGACGGCGAAGGAGCTCGTCAACGGCCACCGGAAGCTGATCCGCGCCGCGCACGCCAAGGGCCTGAAGGTCGTCGGCGCGACCCTGGTGCCGCTCGGCGGCTCCGACCACTACGGCAAGCACGCCGCCGCCGTCAGCGACGCCTTCAACACCTGGGTGCGTACGTCCGGCGAGTACGACGGGTACGTCGACTTCGACAAGGCCCTCGCCGACCCGAAGGACCCCGAGCGCATCCGGCCCGCGTACGACAGCGGCGACCACCTGCACCCGAACGACGCCGGGTACCGGGCCATGGCCCGCGCGGTCGACCTGAACGCGCTCTAACCCCGGTCGACATTCTGCTTCCACTCTGGATAGAACGGTCGTTCCAGCGAGATGAAGTACGGGATGACCTGAGCGGGGCGAACTACTCGTGCGTGTAGAACCAGTAGAACGTCGCCGCGAAGACGCTGCCCGCGACCACCGCCGCCATGCCCGTCGACCGCAGCACGCTCGCGTCCGTGAGGCTGTAGAGGAAGCCGAAGCTCACGCCCGCGAAGGTGGCCCAGGCCAGGGCGCGCAGCTCGCGCGGCAGGCCGGGGGCGAAGCGGCGCACGGCCGCGTACAGGGCGCCGAAGACCACCCCGGTGACCACGCCGTACAGGACGTTCCCGCCGGTGATGGGGCCGCCGTCGCGGTGGATGCCCGCCGCCCAGACGCCGTAGACGACGGCGAGGACGGCGGGGCCCGCCCAGGTGTGGGAGAGGCTGCGGATGCCGGGGGATCCGTGTGCGGTGAGTGCCATGGCGGTTCCTCTCTGCTCAGGCGCTACGGCCTCCTCCCAGGAAACACCCGCGCGGGCCCGCGCTCCACCGGAGCGCGTGGCACGCTGGGAAGGAGCCACGGCCCCCCGCGATGAGTTTCCCGGCCGGGTCCGGTCTCCCCTCATGACACGACGCACCGCATCGGAGGGCGTAGGGACATGAGCAGCAAGCAGCCGGGAGGGCACCCGGGGCCGGACGGCCTCGCCATCGAGACGGCGGGCCTGGTCAAGACGTTCGGCGAGAACCGCGCAGTCGACGGCGTCGACCTGACCGTCCCGGCGGGCACGGTCTACGGCCTGCTCGGGCCGAACGGCGCGGGCAAGACGACGACCGTGAAGATGCTCGCCACCCTGCTGCGCCCGGACGGCGGCGAGGCGCACGTCTTCGGGCACGACGTGGTCCGCGAGGCCGACGCCGTCCGCACCCGCGTCAGCCTCACCGGCCAGTACGCGTCGGTGGACGAGGACCTCACCGGCACCGAGAACCTGGTCCTGCTCGCCCGGCTCACGGGCCACGGCAAGAAGGCCTCGTACGCGCGCGCCGAGCAGCTGCTGACCGCGTTCGGCCTGGCCGAGGCCGCCGGGCGGCAGGTGAAGAACTACTCGGGCGGCATGCGGCGGCGCATCGACATCGCCGCGTCCATCCTGAACACGCCCGACCTGCTCTTCCTCGACGAGCCGACCACCGGGCTCGACCCGCGCAGCCGCAACCAGGTCTGGGACATCGTGCGCGCCGTCGTCGCCCAGGGCACCACGGTCCTGCTGACCACGCAGTACCTGGACGAGGCCGACCAACTGGCGGCCCGCATCGCCGTCATCGACAAGGGCCGGGTCATCGCCGAGGGCACCAAGGGCGAGCTGAAGGCGTCCGTCGGCGCGGGCTCCGTGCACGTCCGGCTGCGGGACGCGGCCCGGCGCGAGGAGGCGGCGCGCCTCCTCGGGCTCGCCCTGGCCGCGCAGGTGCAGCTGGAGCCGGACCCGGTGGCGCTCACCGCCCGGGTCGGCGACGGCGGGCGCGGCGCCGAGGAGGCCGCCGCGGAGAAGGCCTCCCGGGCGCTCGCCGAACTCGCCCGCGCGGGCATCGTCGTCGACAACTTCTCCCTGGGCCAGCCCAGCCTCGACGAGGTGTTCCTGGCCCTCACCGACCAGCCGCTCGACCCCCACCAGGACCGCGAGGAAGCAGAGGCCGCGCTATGAGCACCGTGACCACCGTCGAGGCCCAGGAGCTCGCGCCCGTCCGCACCGAGTCCCTCGCCGAACTGCTCATCTCCAAGGAGCGGCCGCGCCGCCCCAGCGCCCTGTCGACGTCCCTGACGTTCGGCTGGCGGGCCGTGCTGAAGATCAAGCACGTGCCGGAGCAGCTGTTCGACGTGACGGCGTTCCCGATCATGATGGTGCTGATGTACACGTACCTCTTCGGGGGCGCGCTCGCCGGGTCGCCGCGCGAGTACATCCAGTACCTGCTGCCCGGCATCCTCGTGATGTCCGTCGTCATGATCACGATGTACACGGGCGTCTCGGTCAACACCGACATCGAGAAGGGCGTCTTCGACCGCTTCCGCTCGCTGCCGATCTGGCGGCCGTCGGCGATGGTCGGCTACCTCCTCGGTGACGTCCTGCGCTACGCCATGGCGTCCGCCGTGATGCTCAGCGTCGGTCTCGTCCTCGGCTTCCGCCCCGACAACGCGGTCGGCGTGCTGCTCGGGGTGGTGCTCCTGCTCGTGTTCTCCTTCGCCTTCTCCTGGGTGTGGACGATGTTCGGGCTTCTGCTCCGCACCGAGAAGTCCGTGATGGGCGTCAGCATGATGGTGCTGTTCCCGCTGACGTTCCTCTCGGACATCTTCGTGAAGCCCGAGACGATGCCCGGCTGGCTCCAGGCCTTCGTCAACAACAACCCGGTCACCCATGTCGCCTCCGCCGTGCGCGGCCTGATGGCCGGCGACTGGCCGGGCACGGAGATCGCGTGGAGCCTGGGCTGGGCCGCGCTCCTCGTGGCGGTGTTCGGCCCGGTGACGATGCGCCTGTACAACCGCAAGTAGGCGGCCGCCGACGCCGCGGGCGGGCGGCCGCCCGCCCGTCCTGCTCCATCCGGAGTCACCCCGGTCGCGCCCCGCGCGGCCGGGGCCTTGCCTTGAGGCGTGCCCCCTCGCCTGCGCGCCGCCCTCTCCGCCGCCCTGCTCGTCCTCAGCTGCCTCCTGGTGCCCCTCGGCGCGGTCTCGACCTGGGCGGCGTACGAGATCCAGGACACGGACCGGTACGTCGCCACGATGGCGCCGCTCTCCTCGAACCGGGCGGTGCGGGCGGCCGTGGCCGACGCCGTCACCGACTCCGTGGTCAAGGAGATCGACGCGGGGCCGCTGCAGTCCACCGTCGAGTCGTTCGTCCGGGACGCCGTGCGCTCCTTCACCGAGACGGCGGCCTTCCGCACCGCCTGGAACGCGGCGAACCGCGCCGCGCACGCGGCCGTCGAGCAGGCTCTGGAGAACGACTCCGACAGCGAGGTGAGCATCGACCTCGCGCCGATCACCCAACAGGTCAAGCGGCAGCTCAGCGAGGAGGGCGTGCCGTTCGCCGACCGCATCCCCGTGCGCCACACCGAGGTCACGGTCATGAAGGCGCAGGACCTGAGCGACTACCGGAAGGTGTTCCGCATGCTCCAGGCCGCGGGCCTCTGGCTGCCGATCGCCGCGGCGGTGTTCGCCGTCGGCGGCATCCTCCTCGCGGTGCGCCGCCGCCGCGCCGTCCTCGCCACCGCCCTCGGCACGGCCGCCGGAGCCGCCGCGCTCGCCGCCGCCGTCGCGGTCGGCCGCGCCCTCACCCTGGACGACCTGCCCCCGGACGTGTCGCGGGCCGCCGCGGGGGCCGTCTACGACGCGCTCACCCAGACCCTGCGGGTGACCGCCTGGGTCCTGATCGGCCTGGGGCTGCTCGTCGCGGCCGCGATGTGGTGGCTCACCCGCAGGGGCTCCGGGAAACTTTCCGCGGAGCCGCCACGTCTCTAAGGGAGGATTCGGACAGCACGCCGCCCGGCGGGCGTCCCGTCGAGGAAAGGCCGCCCCTTGGAGCACGCGACGGCACCGCCCACCGCCCCCGAGGACCCGTTCCCCGCCGACGCACCCACCCGGCGGCCGGGCCGCTGGCGGGCCGCCGCCTGGACCGCGGGCCTGCTGCTCGCCGCGGTGAGCGCCGTGCTCGGCTGCCGCGCCGCCGACACCGACGCGATCACGCCCGTGCCGCAGGTCCTCGCCTTCCTGCCGTGGCTGCTCGCGCCCGCCGCGCTCGCGCTGCTGCTCGCCGCGTACGGGCGCTGGCGCGTCGGGCTCGTCTGGGCGGTGGCCGTGCTCGGCGGGCTCGCCTGGTTCATGGAGCCGTACGGGAAGCTGGCGGAGCCGGACGGGCCGCCCGTGGCCGATCTGCGCGTCCTCGCCTCCAACGTCGAATTCGGGCGCGGGGCGCCCGGGTTGGTCAAGGCCGTGCGGGAGCACAAGCCGGACCTCGTCTTCGTGTCCGAGTGCGACCGCGCCTGCCGGGGCACGCTGCGCGAGGGGCTGCCCGCCTCGGCGTACCCCTACCGGGTGGCGGCAGGGGGGAACGGGGCCGACGGGTCCGTCATCCTCTCCAACGTGCCGCTGAAGCGGGCCGCGGGGGTGCGCGGGACGCTCGGCATGCCCGGGGCCGTCGCCGACGTCAAGGGCGTGGCCGTGCGGCTCCAGCTCGCCCATCCGATGCCGCCCACGCCCGGTGACGTCGACCGGTGGCGCGCGGAGCTCGGCTCGCTGCGGGCGTACGCCGCGGCGGGGGACGGGCGGCCCACGGTCCTGGCCGGGGACTTCAACGCCACGCAGGACCACGCGGCGTTCCGGCGCATCCTCGACACGGGGCTTCGCGACGGGGCGCGCGTCGCCGGGGCCTCCCGGACGCCCACCTGGCCCACGGCGCTGCCCCGCCCCTTCGGCGCGCAGATCGACCACGTCCTCACCACCCCGGACTTCGCCGCGCACGAGGCCCGCTTCCTCACCCTGGGCAACACGGACCACCGTGCGGTGCTGCTTGACCTGACACTGCACCGGGCCTGAACCCTGGGGGCTCCGCCCCCAGACCCCCGCTCCTCAAACGCCGGAGGGGCTGGATCTTCCAGGCGCCGTCTGCCCAGGTCAGCCGTGGGTCCGGCCATAATGGCCGCATGCGCCGCCGAGCCCCACTGGTCTCACTCGCCCCGCCGGACTGGCTCGTCAGGTCTCTCAAGCCACAGCCGGCCCCCGTCCCCTGGGCGGCGGTCGCCCGCGCGGCCGTCGCCATGGCCCTGCCGGTGGCGATCGGCACCGCGGCCGGCCACCCCGCCTACGGCGCGCTCGCCAGCATGGGCGCCCTGTCCGGCGTCATCGGCGACACCGCCGACGCGTACCGGATGCGGATCCTCAACATCGCCGTCCCGCAGCTGTTCGGCGCGCTCGGCGTCACCCTGGGCTCGCTCGCCCACGGTCACGGCTGGGCCGCCGTCGCCGCGGTGACCCTCGTCGCGCTGGTCTCCGGGATGATGTCGACGATCGGCGCCGTCGCCTCCGTTTCGGGGCTCCTGCTGCTGCTCAACGCGGTCATCGGCGCGGGCCTGCCGCTGCCCGGCGAGTGGTGGCTCGCCCCGGCCCTGATGACCGGCGGCGGCCTGCTCGTCCTCGTGCTCGCGCTGCTCGCCTGGCCGCTGCGGTCCGGCGTACCCGAACGGGCCGCGGTCGCGGCCGCGTACGAGAAGGTGGCCGCGCTCCTGGAGGCGGCGGGCACCGAGCACACCGGTGACGACGCCTACGACGAGGCCCGCGCCGCCGTCACCGCCCAGCTCAACCAGGCCTACGACCTCGTCCTCGCCCGCCGCGCCCGCGACCACGGCCGCAGCCCCGACCTGGTGCGGCTCATCGCCGAGCTGAACGCCATCACCCCGGTCGTCGAGGCCGCGCCCGCCGCCCACCAGTACGGCGAGGAGCTGCCGCCCGAACTCCCCGCCGCGGCCCGCAGGCTGGCCGCCGCCATCGCCCGCGGCCCCGGCGCGGAACCGGCCGCCCTCGGCCTGCCCGCTGAGCTGCCGGAGACGTACGGCGCCGCCGCCCGCGCCGTGTACCAGGCGCTGCGGCACGCCGCCGACACTCTCGCCGACCCCGACCCGCTCACCGCCGTGCACGCCGACGACCGCCTCGGGCGGCCCGCCGCGCTGCGCGTGCGGGCCCGGCGCGCCACCCGCAACGTCATCCTGTCCGGGGCCTCCTGGCGCTACGGCCTGCGGCTCGCGCTGTGCATCGGCATCGCGCAGTCCCTCGTCTCGCTCATCGACGTGCCGCGCTCGTACTGGGTGGCGCTCACCGTCACCTTCGTCCTGAAGCCGGACTTCGGCTCGGTGTTCTCGCGCGCGGTGATGCGGGCCCTCGGCACGGCGGCGGGGCTCGTGGTGGCCGCGGCCGTGCTCTCCGCCGTCGACCGGGGCTGGTGGGACGTGCCCGTGGTGCTCGTCCTCGCCGCGCTCATCCCGGCGCTCACGCCGCGCGGTTACGGCTACCAGACCGCCGCCATCACCCCGGTGATCCTGCTCCTTTCGGACGTCCTCAACCACCAGGGCTTCGGGCTCGTCCTGCCCCGCCTGCTCGACAGCCTCATCGGCTGCGCCATCGCGCTCGTCGCGGGCTATCTGCTGTGGCCGGAGAGCTGGCACACGCGGATCGGGGACCGGCTCGCGGACGCGGTCGCCGACACGGCGGCGTACGTGGAGTGCGCGTTCGGCCAGGACGGCGGCGGTGATCCCGCCGCGCGGGCCCGGATGCGGCGGCGCCTGTACCGCGATCTGTCCGACATCCGTACGGAGTTCCAGCGGGCGCTGACCGAACCCCCGCCCGTGGGGGCGCGGGCCGCCGCGTGGTGGCCGCTGGTGGTGGCCGTGGAGCGGATCGTCGACGCGACCACGGCGGCGCGGGTGCGGGTACGGCACGGAGCCTCCGCCCCCGAGGGGGCGGAGGCCGGGGAAGTCGTGCGGCAGCTGCGCGAACTGGCCGCCGCGCTGCGGGAGGTGGAGGTGCTCGTTCCGGTCCCGGTGGAGTTCACCGGGCCCAAGGACAGCGTCCTGGAACCCCTCCGCCAGGAGGTGGCCGCGGCGCGCGCGATCGCGTCACCGCGGCCCCAGGCCTAGTGGGCCCTGGCTCCCCGCGGGGTCACTTCGCTGCTTCGACCTGCTTCATGGCCTTGGCCAGACCGTTGGCCCAGAGCTGGTTGACCCGGGCGCGCTCCTGCGCGTTGGGCTGGGCGTTCTGGCAGGACGTGCCGGGGCCGCCGCCGGACATGAGCTCCGAGCACGGGCCGCGGTAGTTGTCGGGGAGGCCGAGCACGTGCCCGGTCTCGTGGGCGGTCACGCGGGTGGAGTTGTACTGCTGGTTCTGCCGGTAGTCGAGGAAGATGTAGCCACGGCCGTGGCCGTTGGTGCTCGCGTACGAGCCGCGCGGGTCGTTGCCCTCGCGGTACTCGAAGCTGGTGCCGCTCGTCCCTTCCTGGAGCTTGACGTTGGAGACGGCCGCGTTCCATATGGAGGTGCTCGCGGCGATCTGCTGCCGGAACGACGGGGCGCGCTGGGTGCTGTAGGTCACCGTGACGGCCTTGACGCCGGGGTTCGCCGCGCGCTTCTCGGCGACCGCCTTGACGACGGCCTCGAAGAACGCCTTGTTCGCCGCGGCCTCTTCGGAGGAGCCGGTGTAGCCGGCGTAGGAGGACGACGCGGTGGTCTTGGCCGAGTCGGCCGAGGTGGCGGCCGAGGCGACGGAGGAGGTGCCGAGCGCGGCGACCGCAAGTCCGAGTGCGGCGGCGACGGACACATAACGCTTGTGCATGTGGGGGGCTCCCTACTCGTTCGGTGAAAGATGAACGTTTCGGTATCCGTGAGTGTCGGGCAGCCAGGCGCGTTGCGGATGATGGCAGCTGGCGATAGCCCAGGCCTATCGCCGCACATCCGGTCACCGAACGGAGGGGCAACTTCTACGGTTCCATGGGTGTTTGGGAGGCTGGTGTGCCGCCGTAACCCGCTCTACGCTCACGGCCATGGAGCTCGAGGTCAGGCACCTCCGCGCACTCTGCGCCATCGCTGACAGCGGCAGCCTGCACAAGGCCGCCCGCCAACTCGGCATGAGCCAGCCCTCGTTGACCACCCAGTTGCGCCGCATCGAACACGCCGTGGGCGGCCAGCTCTTCACCCGCGAGCGCACCGGCTGCCGCCCGACCCCGCTCGGCCGCACCGTCCTCAGCCGCGCCCGCCCGCTCGTCATCGAGATGCGGGCCCTGATCACCGAGGCCCGCGCGGCCGCCGCCCGCTCCGCCGACGGGGAGCCGCGGCTGCGCATCGGGTCCACGGCGAGCCGCGCCATACCGGGCTGGCTGCGCAGGCTCCGCGCCAGCATGCCCGGCACCGAGACCTCGCTCCAGATGGATGTGTCGGCGAACGCGCTGCTCCGCGACGTCGCCGACGGCCGGCTCGACGTCGCGTTCGTGCACGAGGTGGAGGGCAGCCCGCTCCGGTTCCCCGACGGGCTCGCCCACCGCGTCCTCATCGACCGCGAACCGCAGTTCGTCTCGCTCGCCGCCGACCACCCCGCCGCCCGCGAGCCCGTCGTCGCCCTCACCGACCTCGCCGACGACCGCTGGATGGTCGACCCGACCGTGGACGGCGAGTGGGACGGCCTGAGACGGATGCTGAGATCCGCGGGCCTCAACCCCCGCGTGCTGCACGGCGACTACCTCACCGCCGCCACGCTCGTCGCCACCGGCGAGGTCGTCACCGTCTGCCAGCCCACCTCGGTGGCGAGACCCGACATGGCGGTCAGACCCCTGCACGGCGATCCCCTGGGCGTCCGCCTGTACGTCGCGGCCCGTACGGAGACGGAGCTCAACGCCGTGTACGGCGAGCTGGAGGCCGCGTACTGGGAGGCCGCCGCGGAGGCCCCCGCCTACCAGGACTGGCTGCTCGGCACCCGCGGCGCCGCGCCCCCCGCGCCCGGTCCCCCGGCGCGTCCCCCCGCTCTTCCCTCCGCGTGTCCCCCCGCATGTCCCCCCGAACCGCCGGGCCGCGCGGTTCCCCCGCCCGGGGACCTTGGCCCCCACTCCGCTCGGGACCTTCGGCCAACCCCTCTCTGACCTGCGCTTTTCACCGGTTTACGGTTCTGCGCCGCGGTCTGCGGCCAGTTGTTACGTTCCCTACCGATGACGCACACATGGCGCCCGTAGCTTCATATCCGTCGCCACCGCAAAGGGGCACATAGACGGACAAGACGCCGACCAGTACGAGGGAACCACGCCATGCGCGCCACCCGACGCACCATCCGCACCGCCGCCATCGCCACCGGCGCGATCGCCGCGCTCGCCGTCCCCACCACCGCGGCCTTCGCCGACACCCCGCCGGCCCCGCACTCGGCCGACGGTGCCACCGCGCCCGGCGACCAGACCGACGGCGACCGGACGCCGGACCCGGACCCCACGCCGACGCCGGACGACAAGACGACTCCGGACGACCACACCAAGCCGGACGACCGGACCAAGCCCGACGAGGACAAGGACAAGCCCGTCCCCGGCGGCTGGGAGTCCAAGGGCACCGTCAGCCTCGGCGGCGGCTGGACCGCACAGGTCGACGTGAACGCCTCCGCCCGCTCCGCCAAGGCCCAGCTCCTCCAGGACGGCGTCGCCAAGGGCTCCCTGAGCGCCGAGGGCCAGTCCGCGTCCACCAGGATCAGCGGCTACACGTTCACGCTCTCCGCCGACGGCAACGTCACCAAGACCGGCTCCGGCGACGACAAGGACAAGCCGGTCCCCGGCGGCTGGGTCTCCAAGGGCACCGTCAGTCTCGGTCACGGCTGGACCGCCAAGGTCGACGTGAACGCCTCCGCGCGCAGCGCCAAGGCGCAGCTCCTCAAGAACGGCGTCGCCAAGGGCTCCCTGAAGGCGTACATCAAGCCCGCGTCCACGAAGATCGACGGCTGTACGTTCACGCTGACCGCCGACGGCACGGTCACCAAGACCGGCACGCCGACCCCGCCGAAGCCGAAGCCGCAGCCTTCGAAGAAGCGCACCTTCGTCCGCGAGTACCAGAACCTCGGCAAGACCGGCTTCGACGCCAAGGTCTACAAGACCAAGGCGGGCTACGAGGCGGACATGATCGCCCCGGCCCCCGACACCGGCAAGAAGACCGTCTGGGACACCCTGAAGCAGACCGGCGGCAAGGCCGCGTACGGACAGCACAACGGCGCGCACTTCGTGCTCAACCCCGACGGCACCATGAAGGGCTGGGTCGAGGGCCGCACCCACGGCGGCGGCACGTCGAAGCCCACGCACCCCTCCACCAAGGTGCCGCAGGGCGGCGTCAAGGCGGGTGCCGACGGCGTGGGCGACACCGCGGGCGCCTCGCACGACACCCCGCTGGTCGCCGCGGGCGGCGGCATGGCCGCCCTGGGCGCCGCGGGCCTGGGCTTCGCGATGTACCGCCGCAAGCAGAACAACCAGTAGCGGTACGTGAGACGGGGCGCCCCCGGGTCAGGGGGCGCCCCTTCACGCGTTCACGTACGCGACTTGCGCGCTTCCGTGCGCGACGGCTCAGACGCCGATGTCGTCGCCGTTCGCGCGCCACACCGACACGACCGCCGGGCGCACGATCTTCCCCGGTCCGTCGGGCCAGGCGCTCGCGGGCTTCTCGACGGACGCGCCGTCGACCTCGCCCGGGTGCTGCACGGCGACGAGCACGCGCCGCTCCTGCACGAGCGGGCCGCAGGTCTCCGCGCCCGTCGGCATCGTCAGGAACTGCTTCAGCTCACCGCGCCGCTCGCCCTTCGTGGCCACGCCGAACAGGCCGTCGTGGGAGCCGAGCTGGTTGCCGTCGGTGGAGATCCACAGGTTGCCGTGCGGGTCGAAGGCCACGTTGTCGGGGCAGGAGATGGGGCTGACCTTGTCCTTCGGGAAGCCCGCGAAGTACGTGGCCGGGTCGTTCGGGTCGCCCGCGACGAGGAAGAGGTTCCAGGCGAAGCGCGTGGACTCGGGCCGGTTGCGGGCCTCCGTCAGCTCCAGGACCTGGCCGTGCTTGTTGAGGTTGCGCGGGTTGGCCTCGTCGGCACCGGCCTTGCCTGGCTTGCCGCGGTCGGAGTTGTTCGTCAGGGCGACGTACACCTTGCCGGTCGTCGGGGACGGCTCGATGTCCTCGGGGCGGTCCATCTTCGTGGCGCCCACCTTGTCACCGGCGAGGCGCGTGAAGACGTACACCTCGTCGGCGGTCATGCCCTCGACGTGGGAGACGGCCTTGCCGCCCGCGTACGCGGTGGCCAGCGGGATCCACTCGCCGCCGCCGTCGAACTCGCCGTCGGCAGGGAGCTTGCCCGTGCCGTCGATCTCCGCGGCCGGGGAGTCGCCCGTGAACTTGGCGACGTACAGGGTGCCCTCGTCGAGCAGCGTGAGGTTGTGCTCGCGCGCCCAGCGCGAGTTCCCCTTCGCCATCCGCTTGCTGCTCACGAACTTGTACACGTAGTCGAACCGCTCGTCGTCGCCCATGTAGACCACCGGGCGGCCGTCGCGGGTCAGGCGCGGCTGGGCGCCCTCGTGCTTGAAGCGGCCGAGCGCGGTGCGCTTGCGCGGCACGGAGTCCGGGTCGTACGGGTCGAGCTCGACGACCCAGCCGAAGCGGTGCGGCTCGTTCGGCTCCTTGGTCAGGTCGAAGCGGTCGTCGAAACGCTCCCACTTGCGCTCGGACTCGCCGCCGACGACGCCGTAGCGCTTCAGGCGCGCGGCCTGGGTGGGGTCGGTGACCTTGTCCGCGTGCGCGAAGTACTGGTTGAAGTTCTCCTCGCCGTGCAGCGTGGTGCCCCACGGGGTGGTGCCGCCGGAGCAGTTGTTGAGCGTGCCGAGGACGGTGGTGCCGCGCGGGTCGGCCTTCGTACGGACGAACTCGCTGCGGGCGGCGGGCCCGGTGAGGTGGAACTTGCTGGTGGTGGTCAGGCGTCGGTTGAGGCGGTGGCGGGGCACGGCTCGCAGCGCGCCGGTCTTCCGCTCGCCGTCGACCACGACCACGGACAGGCCGTGCGCGGCCCAGGCGATCTCGACCTGCTCGCGGGTCGGGTTCTTCGCGTCGTAGCCCTTGAACATCAGGACCTCGTCCGTGTACTCGTGGTTGGCCACGAGCACCTGACGGCCGTGCTCCTCGCTCTCGCCGCGCAGCGGCAGCAGGCTGAGGAAGTCGTTGTTGTAGCCGAACTGGCCGGCCTGGGCCTTCGCGGACTGCTTGTCCGCGTCGAAGGCGGGGGCGCCGCGCAGGATGGGCTCGCCCCAGCGGATCACGACGTTCTGGCGGTAGCCGTCGGGGACGGAGACCTTGTCGGCCGTGTTGGGCGCGACGGGCGTGAACCGCAGGCCGCGGGCGGCCTTTCCGCCCTTGGGTTTGTACGCCGCCGGGGCCGCGGCCGCGGCTTCGCCCGCGCCGGGGCCGAGGGCGACGCCGCCCGCTGCCGTCGCGGCCACGGTCACCACGGCGGCCGCGCGCATCATGGAGCGGCGGCTCAGGGCACCGGCTATGACGTCGCCGACGTACTCGTTGTCGCTGGTGTTCGGCACCGGGTGGAAACAGGCGTCGCCGCAGCGGAACCGGCACGTCATGGCCGAGCGGCCGCCCGCACCGCCCGGGTGCGAGGTGATCAGGGGCAGCAGCTTGCGCACGGGTTCCTCCAAGGTGGCTGAAATGGGCTGCGACGTGGCTGTTTTCACTCGATTCACAGCGGTCCGGCTGGAGGCTAGGGGCGGCTGCCAGCAGTACGGGGGACTGCGGGTGAACGGAGCGTGAACCGCGCCTGGCCCCTGGGCTTGGCCGGGGGCCCCGTGTGTCCGGTGGGGCGGCGGATACCCTTACGTATCCCTTGTGGCCTGGGGGCCGGTCGGGGACTCATTCACGCTGAACTCACATTTAGGGGTGCGCATATGGGCATTCTGGATCGTCTGCGGAGCGCCTTCCGGCGCCCCCGAACCAATCCAACGCCCCCCTCCCCCCGGGCCGAGTCCCCCGCCCCTGCCG
>NZ_JOJM01000095.1 GCF_000720325.1 Streptomyces sp. NRRL B-1347 | reverse complement strand
GTCGGGGCGCAGCTCCGCGCTCGGCGGCTTGCTGATGGAGTTCTCGGGGATCGGCGGGGGCCCCCCCCGCCCCCCCGGAACTCCCCGGCTTCGCGGGCCGGGCCCCGACGCTTCGCGCTGCCGCCGAGCGGGTGGCACCCGTCCCGGGCGGGGGCAGGTGGGTGGGACCACCCCGGGCGCGCGCAGCGTGGGGCTTCTCGCCGGGGCTGTGGGCCGGGGGGCTCCACGGCGCGGGTGGTGTCGTCGCCTGTTGTGGGCAATCGTCCCGCAGGGCGAGTGGGGCATCCCCTGCCCGAGGGGAGCCGAGAGTTTGGGGAGGGGTGGGCACAGCGCCGAGGTACCGCCCAAGGGGCAGGTCCTAGTGGTGGGTCCGCTCTCGGGTGGGGTCCGGGGTGGGGGTGATGACCCGGCCCGGGGAAGGCGCGGGGGTGCGGCGGAGGTCTTCGGCGTAGGCGATCGCCGCCACGCCGAGGCCGAGGACCGCCAGGGCCGCGCCGGCCAGGGCGGGGGACGTGACGCCGAAGCCCGCCGCGAGGGCGAGGCCGCCGATCCACGCGCCGCCGGCGTTCGCGAGGTTGAACGCGGCCTGGTTGGCGGAGGAGGCGAGCGAGGGCGCCGCGGCCGCCTTCTCCATGACCATCAGCTGGAGGGGCGAGCCGGTCGTGAAGGCGGCCATGCCGAGGAGGGTCACGCCGACGGCCGCGCTCCACTCGGCCTTCATGAAGAGGGGGAAGAGGAGGAGCACGAGGGCCAGCGAGGCCAGGCCGCCGAAGAGGGTGCCCCGCAGGGCGTGGTCGGCGAGCCGCCCGCCGAGCAGGTTGCCCGCGGTGGCGCCGACGCCGAAGAGCGCGAGCAGCAGCGTGACGCTGGCCTCGGCGAACCCCGCGGAGTCGGTGAGCATCGGCGTGACGTAGCTGTACGCGGCGAAGAGCGCCCCGAAGCCCGCGACGGTCGTACCGAGCGCGAGCCAGACGGGCAGCGAGCCGAGGGCCCGCAGTTCGCCGCGCAGGCCCACGGTCTCGCCGTGGCCGTGGTCGGCGGGGACGAGCAGGGCGAGCGCGGCGATGGCGGCGAGGCCGATCGCGCTCACGGCGAGGAAGGTGGCGCGCCAGCCGAGCTGCTGCCCCATGAGGGTGGCGATGGGCACGCCGACGACGTTGGCGACGGTGAGGCCGAGGAACATCAGGGACACCGACCGCGCCTTGCGCTCGGGCGCGACGAGCCCGGTGGCGACGACCGCGCCGACGCCGAAGAACGCCCCGTGCGGCAGCCCGCTGAGGAAGCGGGCGGCGAGGAGCAGGTGGTAGTCGGAGGCCGCGGCCGACAGCGCGTTGCCGACGACGAAGAGGACCATGAGGCCGATCAGGACGCGGCGGCGGGGCAGCCGCGCGGTGACGGCGGCGAGCAGCGGGGCGCCGATGACGACGCCGAGCGCGTACGCGGACACCAGGTGTCCGGCGGTGGGTATGGATATGTGCAGGTCGTCGGCGACGTTGGGCAGCAGGCCCATCATCACGAACTCGGTCGTGCCGATGCCGAAGGCGCCCACGGCGAGGGCGAGCAGGGCCAGGGGCATGGAGACGTACTACCTTCCGAACAGCCCGTACGAGGGCGGAGGTCGATCAGGGGAATCGTTTAGTTTACGTACGGAACAAAGAGGTCCGCACCAGTATTCCGCCCGAGCGTTCCACGGGGTTACGGGCGCGTGACCGTCAGAGGTCGACGCTCGCCGCCACCGGCAGGTGGTCGCTGTCCGTCCTCGGCAGCGTCCAGGACGCCACCGGCTCGACGCCCTTGACCATGATCTGGTCGATGCGGGCCATCGGGAACGACGCGGGCCAGCTGAAGCCGAAGCCGTCGCCCGCGGCGCCCTGCGTGGAGCGCAGCTGGGAGGTGACGGCGTTCAGGGCGCGGTCGTTCATCGTGCCGTTCAGGTCGCCGAGCAGGACGACCTTGCTGATCTTCTCGTGGGCGATGGCCTCGCCGAGCGCGTCGGCGCTGGCGTCGCGCTGCCCCGCGGTGAACCCGGCGTCGAGCTTGACCCGCACCGACGGCAGGTGGGCGACGTAGAACGCGACCTCGCCCTTCGGGGTGGCCACGGTCGTCCGCATGGCGCGGGTCCAGCCCAGCTTGATGTCGACGGGCTTGGTGCCGGTCAGCGGGTACTTGCTCCACAGGCCGACGGTGCCCTGCACCGAGTGGTACTTGTACGTGCCCGCCAGGGCCTTCTCGTACGTGGGGACCGCGGCGGAGGTGAGCTCCTCCAGGGCGATGACGTCCGCGCCGGAGGCGGCGACGTCACGGGCGGTCGCGGCCGGGTCGGGGTTGTCCGCGTTGACGTTGTGGGTGGCCACGGTGAGGTCGCCGCCGCTGCCCGACTTGTCGGTGACGAGGCCGCCGAAGGCGTCCAGCCAGACGATCACCGGGAGCAGCAGGGCGATCAGGGCCGTCGCGGACTTGCGGACCACGGCGATGACGAGGAGCACCGGGATGAAGAGGCCGAGCCACGGCAGGAACGTCTCGGTGAGACTGCCGAGGTTGCCCACGCCGTTCGGGATCTGGGCGTGCACGAGCATGACCAGACCGATCACGACCGCGAATCCGGCCGTGACGAGGCCGCGCCGCCAGATGTCGCGGTCGCCTCGCCAACCGTCGACGAAACGCCGCAGCGGGGAGCCCTGGCGCTCGGGCCGCGAGCTGCCGCTGTCCGTCTCCGCCTTGTACGCCTGCGCCATACTTTCGTCGCCTCACTGACTGCCGTGCACACCGTCCCCCGCCCCTGAACCCTAGGCGATGATCGGGTGTCGTCCCTGCCGTCCGCGGACGGCCGTACGGACCCGAGGACGAGCGGGGGCGCACGACAGGTTCCGGATGCGCCCCCAGGGTCCGCGCTCTGTGACGAAACGCGCATATTGCCCACGAGTTCGGGGCCACTTGGGGGGCGACACGCTAACATCCCGCGCCCCCTCAGGGGCTCACTCGGAGGGCCGCAATCCGTCGAGAACCATGTCGACCACGCGCTCCGACAGGTCCTCGTCGAGAGGGGCGTCGGAGCGCATGACGGTACGTACCAGCATGGGTCCGACGAACAGCTCGTGGGCGAGCGCGATGTCGACGTCCGCGCGCAGCTCGCCGTTCTCCTGCCCCCGGCGCAGGACGTCCTGGGCGCGGCGGCGCTGCGGCTCGATGACCGTCGAGTGGTAGACGTCCCAGAGCTTGGGCAGGGTCTTCATTTGCGCGAACACGTTGTGCAGGATCGCCGACGCGCGCAGGTTCAGACCGCGGCGGCGGATCTGTTCGAGGAGGACGACGAGGTCGTCGCGCATGGAGGTGCCGGGCAGGACGGCGGGCGGCGCCTCCAGGGTGCGCAGGACGTCGACGAAGATCTCTTCCTTGCCGCTCCAGCGGCGGTAGATGGTGGCCTTGCCGACGCCCGCGGTGCGGGCGATGCGCTCGATGGACAGCTCGGCGAGAGGGGTGCCCTCCTCGATGAGCCGGATGACGCCTTCGAGGATCGACCGCTCCACGGCCTCGCTGCGGGGGCGGCCGCGGGTGGCTCGTCCGGTGGGGCTCTGCTCCACGGTGTCGACTCCTCTGCGGTGGGGCGGCTGGCCCATTTTCCCCCGGCCCCGCGGTCAGGCGTGACCCCCGTGCAGTGGGCCCTGCCCCCTCGCCCGTGTTGACGGTGCTGGACGCCGGGGCTGTGCCCACCCGTTCCGCCCCTGGCGGACCAGCTGCCCACAGAGGGAGTTGCTCGCTGTGCCCACCCGTCCCGCGCCGGTGCTACCGGCCTGCGGAGACCGGCTCGCGGTCGGTCGGTTCCGCGGGCTCGGGGGCCGCCTTCGACGGGGGCTTGCCCGGCAGGAACAGGGCCACCACCAGGACGCCCACCAGGGCGACGCCCGCGCCGCACAGGGCGGTGACGTGCATCGCGTGCAGGAAGGAGTCGTTGGCGGCGGAGACCAGGCCGTCGCCGCGCGGCCCGAGCCGCGCCGCCGCGCCGAGGGTCGCCTCGATGGACTCGCCCGCCGTGTGCCGCACCCCTTCGGGCAGGAGCCGCATCTCCTCCTCCACGCCGCCCCGGTACGCCGTGGACAGGACGGACCCGAGCACCGCGATGCCGAGCGCGCCGCCGACCTGGCGGAAGGTGTTGCTGAGCGCGGACGCGGAGCCCGCCTTCTCGCGCGGCAGGGCCTGCATGATGACGACGCTGGTGGGCGTCATGATGTGGGCCATTCCGGTGCCCATGAGGAAGAAGACGACCTCCAGGACCCAGATCGGCGTGTCCGAGTCGAAGATCGTGAACGCGGCGAGGGTGACGGCGATGACGGAGAGCCCGCCCACGCAGGTGGCCCGCACCCCGAACCGGTCGACGACGAGCCGCGCCCGCGGCGCGAAGATCAGCTGCGCGGCGGCGAGCGGCAGCATCAGCAGGCCGGTCTGCAGCGGCGTGTAGCCGCGCACGCTCTGCGTGTAGAAGACCGAGAAGAACGTGACGCCCATCAGCGCGAAGAAGACGAGCGCGATCGCGGTGATCGCTGCCGAGAAGACGCGGTTCTTGAAGTACGAGATGTCGATGGACGGGTGCTCCGCGCGCTTCTCGTACCAGACGAAGCCGACGAGCACCGCGAGCCCGGCGAGGACGGTCGCGAGCACGGCCGGGTCGGTGAAGTCGGCCAGCTGGCCGCCCTTGATGATGCCGTAGACGAGCAGCACCAGGCCGATCACGGACAGGACCACGCCGACCAGGTCGATCCGGCCGGGCTTGGGGTCCTTGGAGTCCGGTACGAGGACGACCATCAGGATCACCGCGACGATCACGATCGGCACGTTGATCAGGAAGACCGAGCCCCACCAGAAGTGGTCGAGCAGGACTCCGCCGGTGATGGGGCCGATGGCGACGGCGAGCCCGACGCCTGCCGCCCAGATGCCGATGGCCTTGGGCTGCTCCTCGCGTTCGAAGACGTTCATGAGGATCGCGAGCGTGGCGGGCATGACGAAGGCGGCGCCGAGACCCATCACCCCGCGGAACGCGACGAGCTCGAAGGGCGAGCCGGACTGCGCGGCGAGCGCGGAGCCGATGCCGAACACCGCGAGCCCGGTGAGCAGCATCTTCTTGCGGCCGAAGCGGTCGCCGAGCAGGCCCGCGGTGAAGAGCAGACCGGCGAAGACGAGCGTGTAGGAGTTGATGGCCCACTCGAGCTCGCCCTGGGTGGCGCCGAGTCCGGTGGGTTCGGGCGTGGAGATGGTCTTGATCGCGACGTTCAGGATGGAGTTGTCCAGGACGACGATCAGCAGGCTGAGCATCAGGACGCCGAGGATCGCCCAGCGGCGCTTGTGGACGGCCTCCGGTATCCGGGGGGTGCCGGGGACGGCGGGTGTGGTCATACCGACGAGCCTAGACACTTTTCGATACGAGACCGTCTCGTATTGGAAAGGTTTTGCCAGGCCTTTCCCAGAAGGACACCGGGGAACACGGTCGTCCGCCATACGCCTCCAAAACGTCTGAAAAGAACCCCTCTAGCGCCCGAGCGGCACGCGATGCCACCATGGACGTGATCCGGGGACGCCGTCAGGGCGCCTCGAGACGACAGAAGGAGCCGTTGCGATGACGCAGCTTTCGGCTGCCCAGAGCCCTGCCCCGAAGGGGCAGAAGTCCGACAGCAGCAAGACGCTGTACGGCGGCAAGGGCACACGCCGCATCACGGTCCGCGACATCACCGCCGCCAAGGAGCGCGGCGAGAAGTGGCCCATGCTCACCGCGTACGACGCGATGACCGCGTCCGTCTTCGACGAGGCCGGGATCCCGGTCATGCTCGTCGGCGACTCGGCGGGCAACTGCCACCTGGGGTACGACACCACCGTGCCCGTCACCCTCGACGAGATCACCATGCTCTCGGCGGCCGTCGTCCGGGGCACGAGCCGCGCCCTGGTCGTCGCCGACCTGCCGTTCGGCTCGTACCAGGAGGGGCCGGTCCAGGCCCTGCGGTCCGCGACGCGCCTGGTCAAGGAGGCGGGCGTCGGCGCGGTCAAGCTGGAGGGCGGCGAGCGCTCCCTGGCCCAGACCGAGCTGCTCGTGCAGTCCGGCATCCCGGTCATGTCCCATCTGGGCCTCACCCCGCAGTCCGTGCACACCATGGGCTACCGCGTCCAGGGCCGCGGCGAGGAGGCCGCCCACCAGCTGGTGCGCGACGCCAAGGCCGCCGAGGCCGCGGGCGCCTTCGCAGTGGTGCTCGAACTCGTACCGGCCGAGCTCGCCGCCGAGGTCACGCGCTCGCTGCACATCCCGACCGTCGGCATCGGCGCGGGCGCGGGCTGCGACGCCCAGGTCCTGGTGTGGACCGACATGCTGGGCCTCACCGGCGGGAAGATGCCGCGGTTCGTGAAGCAGTACGCCGATCTGCGCGGCGTGCTGGGCGACGCGGCGAAGGCGTTCGCCGAGGACGTCGTCGGCGGCTCGTTCCCGGCCGCGGAGCACTCCGTCCACTAGCCCTCGGCCAGGGACGCCGGGGCGGCGTTCCTTTTGAGCCACTGTGGCACTACGGCAGCCCGCCGATCGTCCCCCGTCGGCGGGCTGCCGGCCCCGGCGGGCGCCGTCCGTCGGCGGTCTTTCGGTGCCGCTGTCGTCTGCCTGTAGGAAATCTGTCGGCGCGTTGTCGGTGGCTGCTGCTCTCATGTAGGGCATGACACGCATCGAGAACAACCCCCAACGGGGAGCGAGCGGCGGAGCGAGTGCCGTCTCGGTACGGGGGCTGGTCAAGCACTACGGCGAGACCAAGGCGCTGGACGGCGTCGACCTGGACGTCCGCGAGGGCACCGTCCTCGGCGTCCTGGGGCCGAACGGCGCCGGCAAGACCACGCTCGTACGCTGCCTCTCCACCCTGATCACCCCCGACTCCGGCAGCGCCGTCGTCGCGGGCTACGACGTGCTGCGCCAGCCGCGCCAGCTGCGCCGCGTCATCGGCCTCACCGGCCAGTACGCGTCGGTGGATGAGAAGCTCTCGGGCTACGACAACCTGTACATGATCGGGCGCCTGCTCGACCTGCCGCGCAAGGAGGCCCGCACGCGGGCCGACTCCCTCCTGGAGCGCTTCTCGCTCACGGAGGCCGCCAAGCGCCCGGCGCGGACGTACTCCGGCGGCATGCGGCGCCGTCTCGACCTCGCGGCGTCGATGATCGGCAGCCCGGCCGTGCTGTATCTGGACGAGCCCACCACGGGCCTCGACCCGCGCACGCGCAACGAGGTCTGGGACGAGGTCAGGCGCATGGTCCGCGAGGACGGCGTGACCGTGCTCCTGACCACCCAGTACATGGAGGAGGCCGAGCAGCTCGCCAGCGAGCTCACGGTCATCGACCGCGGCCGCGTCGTCGCGGGCGGCAGCATCGGCGAGCTGAAGGCGAAGGTCGGCGGCCGCACCCTGCGCATCCGCCCGGCCGACCCGACGCAGCTGCACCCGACGGCCCACGCGCTCGACGAGGCGGGCCTGACCGGCCTCGCCACCACGACCGTGGACACCGAGGACGGCACGGTCCTGGTGCCGATCCTCAGCGACGAACAGCTCACGGCGGTCGTCGGCGTGCTCAGCGCGCGCGGCATCACGCTCGCCGACATAGCCACCGAACTGCCCAGCCTGGACGAGGTGTTCCTGTCCCTGACCGGCCACAAGGCCGGTCTCACGGACGACGCCGCGACCACCGAGTACGAGGAGGTCGCCGCATGAGCACGACCGCAGTCAAGGCGCCCCCCGCGCCCCCGGAGCAGGCCGTCCCGCTCACGAGCAGGGCCGACACCCGCATCGGCCCGCGCGCGCACGTGCGGCACACCGGCGCCCTGGTGCGCCGCAACCTGCTGTGGATCAAGCAGGACGTCGAGTCGATGTTCGACGCGGTCCTGATGCCGATCGTCTTCACGCTCCTGTTCGTGTACGTCTTCGGCGGCTCCGTCGGCCAGGCGCTCGGCGGCGGCCGCGAGGAGTACATCCAGTACGTGGTCCCCGGCCTGATGGCCATGATGGGGATGAACATGGCCATGGGCGTGGGCACCGGCTTCAACCAGGACTTCCAGACCGGTGTGATGGACCGCTTCCGGTCGCTGCCGATCGCGCGCTCCTCGGTCATGATCGCAAAGATCGTGGTCGAGCTCATGCGCATGCTGGTCGCCACGACGATCCTGTTCATCGTCGCGCTGTGCATCGGCTTCTCCGTGGAGAGCGTCCCCGGGCTGCTCGCGGCCGTCGGCCTCGCCATGGTCTTCGGGATAGGCCTGATGTGGATCTTCCTCACCATGGGCGTCGTGATGAAGAGTGCCCAGGCCATTCAGGGAATGGGGTTCCTGGTGCTGCTGCCGCTGCAGTTCGGCTCGTCGATCTTCGCGCCGACCGACTCCATGCCGGGCTGGCTCCAGGCGTTCACGGACTACAACCCGCTGTCGTCCCTCGCGGACGCCGCGCGCGGCCTGATGAACGGCGGCCTGCCGGTGGCCCACGACATCTGGGTGACGCTGATCTGGTCGGTGGGCCTGACGGCGGTCATGGCCCCGATCGCGATCCACAAGTTCCGTACGAAGACGTGACGTCGGCGGCGTGCGCCCGGCAAGGGCGTCACAGCCCCGCCGCGGCGACGGCCTCCTCCCAGGTGAGGCCGTCGCCCTCGGCGTACGCGGCGTCGTAGGCCGCGTCGCCGAGGAGGGCGCGGGCCGCGTCCTCGGCGGCCTCGCGGATCTCCCGCTCGAAGACGGTCCGCACATGACCGGGCGGAAGGCGCCCGTCGGCCACCCCGATCAGGCGCGCGGCGGCCGCGGCACGGCCCGGGTCGCTGCCGGCCAGCGCGCGGGCCACGGTCCCCAGATGGACGGCGAGCAGCTGCGGGGCCACGATCTGCGACAGCGGGTCGGCGGCCTTCTCCAGGATCGAGCGGGCGCCCGCCAGCACGCCCTCGTAGTGGCCCTCGATGGTGTCGAGCCAGGCGCCGACGGCGAGCACGGTGGCGTCGAACACGGCGAAGCCGATGGCCTTGAACTCCTTGCGCAGCAGCGCCAGCTGGTCCCGCGCCTCGCGGACCCTGCCGTTCATGCCGAGCAGCCCGACGAGGAAGATGCGGGCGGCGGGCAGCGCCCCGTCAAGGCGGCCCGCGCCGTCGTCCACGACGCGCCGCAGCAGCCGCTCGCCGCGCTCGGTCTCGCCCAGTTCGACGTGGACCGCGCCGAGCCGGGCGGTCAGCAGGGACACCTGGGCCTTGGCGCCCAGCTCCTCCGCGTACGCCATGGCGGCCGCGAAGTCCTCGGCCGCGCGCGGGAAGGCGCCGCGCCGCTCGTGGGCCTCGGCGCGCGAGGCCAGCGCCTCGGCCATGCCCCAGGTGTCGCCGAGCCCGGTGAAGATCTCCAGGGCCTCGTCGGCGTCGCGCCGCGCGTCGCCCGCCCAATCGACGCGGTTGGCGAGGAGGTTGGCGCGCCACTGCAGGGCTCCGGCCAGCTCCCAGGTGAAGCCGAAGTCGCGGCACGCGGTGACGGTCCTGTCGACGATCTCCCGGACCCGGTGGACGTCCCCGCCGAGCAGGACGGCGTAGAACCACAGGCTTCCCGGGTTCCGGCAGGTCTGCGGCAGGCCCGGCCGGTAGGCCCCGCGGATGGCGCGCAGCTTCTCCTCGGCCCGCGGGGTCTGCCAGGTGTCCGGGTCCATGTCCATGCAGGACATCTGCATCAGGTGCACGCCGCGCCGGGCCTCCTGGAGCACCTCGGGCCGCATCGGCGGCGGGGTGTCCGTGCAGCGCCCGTGCAGCGGCTCGGCCGGGGTGACCGGCGGCGCGAACGGGTCGGGCCCGAGGGCCGCCACCTCGCGGGACCAGTGCCGGACCTCGGCGCGCAGGTCCCGCATCAGCCAGAACCACGCCAGGGCGTGCACCAGGCACAGCGCCTCGTGCTCGTCGCGGGCGGCGACGGCGCGGCGCAGCGCGGTGCGCAGGTTCTCGTACTCGTTCTCCAGGACCGACATGGCCGCGCGCTGCCCGTGCCCGCGCAGCTCGGGGTCGGTGTGCCGGGCCAGCTCCCGGAAGTGCGTGAGGTGCGCGCGCTCGGCGGCGGCCCGCTCCCCCGACTCGTCGAGCCGCTCGACGGCGTACTCGTAGACGGTCTCCAGGAGCCGGTAGCGCATCTGGCCGCCCGGGGCCGAAGGAGCGGCCACGACCAGGGACTTGTCGACGAGGGAGCCGAGCAGGTCGGGCACGTCGCGCGGGTCGACCTCGACGTCCGCGGCCCCGGGGGCGGCGCACACCGCCTCCGCCGCGGCGAGGTCGCAGCCGCCCGCGCACACCGCGAGGCGGCGCAGGACGGCCCGCTCGGGGCGGTCGAGGAGGTCCCAGGACCAGTCGACGACGGCGCGCAGGGTCTGCTGGCGCGGCAGCACGGTGCGGGCGCCGCTCGTCAGGAGCCGGAAGCGGTCGTCGAGGCGGTCGGCGATCTGGCGCGGGGTGAGCATCCGCAGGCGGGCCGCCGCCAGTTCGATGGCCAGCGGGAGCCCGTCGAGCCGCGCGCAGATCTCGGCGGCGGCCTCCGGGTCGTCCGTCACCCTGAAGCCCGGGCGCGCGGCCTGTCCCCGGTCGGCGAGCAGGCGCAGCGCGAAGGGCTCCGGCAGCGGGCCGACGGGGCGCAGCGCCTCGCCGGGCACGCCGAGGGGTTCGCGGCTGGTGGCGAGGACGGTCAGGCCGGGGCAGGCCGCGAGGAGCCGGTCCGCGAGGTGGGCGGCGGCGTCGATCACGTGCTCGCAGTTGTCGAGGATGAGCAGCATCCGGCGCGGCGCGCAGTACTCGGTGAGTCTGCGGACCGGGTCGTCGCCGAGCCGCTCCGCCGCCGCGCGCAGCTCCTCCGCGCCCGCGCCGCGCAGCACGGTCTGGCGGGCGCCGAGCGCGGTGAGCACGGCCTCCGGCACGCCCTCCGGGTCGTCCACGGGCGCGAGTTCGGCGAGCCACACGCCGTCCGGCGCGTCGATCTCCTCGGCGGCCTCCTGGGAGAGCCGGGTCTTCCCGGCCCCGCCGGGACCGACCAGGGTGACGAGCCGCGCGCGGCGGAGGTCCTCCCGGATGGCCTCGATGTCGGCGGCGCGCCCGACGAAGGAGGTGAGCCGGGCGCGGAGGTTGCCGGGGGCGGCCGCCCCCGGCGCCCGCCCGGTGCCCTTCGCGGCCTCCCGGCGCCCGCCCGGGGGTTCGTCCGGGCCGTGGGCGGCGGGCCCCGCGTCGCCCGCGGCGGGGCGCAGCAACTCCTCGTGCAGGGCGCGCAGTTCGGGCCCCGGGTCGGTGCCGAGGCGGTCCGCGAGGACGCGGCGGACGTCGTCGTACCCGGCGAGGGCCTCCGCGCCGCGGCCCGCGGCGCGCAGGGCGCGCAGGCGCAGCGCCTGGAGCGGCTCGTCCAGCGGATGCGTGTCGCACAGGGCGGTGATCTCCGGCAGCGCCCCTTCGGCCCGGCCGAGGGCGACGGCCGCCGCGAGGCGGGCGCGCCGGGCCTCCAGGCGCCGGGCCGCCCAGCGGGACGCCTCCGCGGCGTGGTCCGGCAGGTCGGCGAAGGCGTCCCCGTGCCAGAGCGCGAGCGCGTCGTCGAGGACGACGGCCGCCTTGGCCGGGTCGCCGTCGGCGAGGGCGCGCGTGCCCTCGCCGACCAGGCGCTCGAAGCGGTGCGCGTCCACGTCGTCCGGTGCCGCGCGCAGCTGGTAGCCGCCGTCCACCGAGGCGACGGCCGCCGCGCCGAGCGCCCGGCGCAACCGGCCCACCAGGGCCTGCAGCGCGCCGGCCGCGTCGGCCGGGCTGTCCCCGCCCCACACCTCCTGGACCAGGACGGCCACCGGGACGGTCCGCCCCGGCCGCAGCGCGAGCGCCGCGAGCAGGGCACGCAGTCGGGCACCACCGACGGCGGCGAGGGTGCCGTCGGGGCGCAGGGCCCGGGTGACGCCTAGAACGCGATATCGCACGCCCCCATTGTCGCCGTTGGCGCTCCGGGCCCGGTTTCCGGGCTCCGCGGGGCCCGCGGAACCTCCCCGCCGTCGCCGGACGTTCACGTACTCCTGCTGTACGGTCGGGCACGCCGCGCCAGGCCACGCCTGCCGCACGCCCGCCCCGGGCGTACGGCGACCGCACGAACCCCAGGAGCCCCGCACCATGACCGGCCACTCCCACGGCGACCGCCGGGTCAGCCCCGTCTTCCTCGGCATCGCCGCCGTCACCGCGGTGAGCGGCTGGGCGGCCTGGACCGGCTTCGCGGACAACCCCGGCTTCGCCGTCTTCCTGTTCGTGACGGCGGCCTGGGTGGTGTCGCTGTGCCTGCACGAGTACGCGCACGCGCGCACCGCCCTGCACGGCGGCGACATCTCCGTCGGGGCGAAGGGCTATCTGACCCTGAACCCGCTGAAGTACACGCACGCGCTGCTCAGCATCGTGCTGCCGGTGCTCTTCGTGATCATGGGCGGCATCGGCCTGCCCGGCGGTGCCGTGTTCATCGAGCGGGGGCGGATCCGGGGCCGCTGGCGGCACAGCCTGATCTCGGCGGCGGGCCCGCTGACGAACGTGCTGTTCGCGATCGTGTGCACGGCCCCGTTCTGGCTGGACGCGCTCGACGGCGTCCCGGACACCTTCCGGTACGCCCTGGCGTTCCTGGCGCTGCTCCAGGTGACGGCGGCGATCCTGAACTTCCTGCCGATCCCCGGCCTGGACGGGTACGGCGTCATCGAGCCGTGGCTGTCGTACTCGGTGCGCCGCCAGGTGGAGCCGTTCGCGCCGTTCGGCCTGCTCGCGGTGTTCGGCGTCCTGTGGATCCCGGAGGTCAACCACGCGTTCTTCGACGCGGTGGACGCGATCCTGCGCGGCCTCGGCGTCGAGGAGTGGGACACCTACTGGGGCCAGCGGCTCTACCGCTTCTGGCAGGGCACCCCGGACATCCCGGAGATCACTGGCTAGCGGCGGCGGTCCTCGCCGCGCGCTCGAGCTTGGCGCGCCGGTAGTAGTACCAGGTCATGTTGGACGACAGGCCGGCGAGCAACACCCACACGATGCCCAGGAAGCTGCCCTGGACGAAGGAGACCACCGCGGCGGCGACGGCCAGGACGCAGACGACGAGGGTGTACAGCGCTAGGCGGGGCATGGGGTTCGGCTCCTGATCACAGCAACGCGGCATTCCGGACGGACGTACCGCACCAGTGTCCCCCATGCCCCGCCCGCCGGGGCACGGGCCTAGACGTCGGTGAGCCGGAGCCCCGCGTGCGCCTTGTAGCGCCGGTTGACGGAGATCAGGTT
Organism: Streptomyces sp. NRRL B-1347; assembly: GCF_000720325.1. Classification (GTDB taxonomy): domain Bacteria; phylum Actinomycetota; class Actinomycetes; order Streptomycetales; family Streptomycetaceae; genus Streptomyces. Next base: position 4,987 of record NZ_JOJM01000095.1, on the reverse strand, counting down.
GGCGACCAGGGACTCCACCTGGTGGGCGCCCCGCAGTCGCCCGGCGAAGACGCCCCGCATGCCGGGGATGCGGGCGGCGAGCGCCTGCACCTGGTCCGTGTCGGCGCGGCTCTCGCCGAGCACCATCACATCGGTGTCGATCTCCTCGATCGACTCGTCCTGGAGCAGGACGGCCGACAGGTGGTGGAAGGCGGCCGTCACCCGGGAGTCGGGGAGCAGCGCGGCGGCCTGCTCGGCGGCGCTGCCCTCCTCGGGCTTGAGGGCGTAGGCGCCCTTCTTGTCGAAGCCGAGCGGGTTCACGCAGTCGACGACGAGCTTGCCCGCGAGCGGCTCGCGCAGCGCTTCGAGGGTCTTGGCGTGGCCGTCCCACGGCACGGCGACGATCACGATGTCGCTGCGCCGCGCGCACTCGGCGTTGTCCGCGCCCTCGACGCCCAGGCCGAGCTCGGCGGCCGCGGCCTCGGCGCGCTCGGCCGCGCGGGAGCCGATGATCACCTTCTGCCCGGCGCGGGCGAGCCGGTAGGCGAGGCCGCGCCCCTGGTCACCGGTGCCGCCGAGGACCCCGACGACGAGCCCGGACACGTCGGGCAGGTCCCAGGGGTCCTTGGCGGGCGCCTTCTGCACACTTTCCGTGGAAGTCATGGTCAGACCCTACGTCCGCGCGCGCGGCGGCCGCGGTCAGGTGAGCCGGTGGAGCGGCACCCTCCGGAAGGTGATCGTCTCGTACGCGCTGAAGTCCCCGGTCTCGTACAGGAGTCCGATGGTGTCCTCGTCGACGCGTACGAGGTCGGAGTACGCGGCGGGCAGCCCGTCGACGGTGTGCACGGGCTGCCAGGTGGTGCCGTGGTCGTCGCTCCTGCGGATGCTCATCTGCGCGCGGAAGCCGGGGTCGGCGGGGCCGGAGAAGAGCAGCACGTCCGGGTCGCGCACCTGGAGCACGCTGCACTCGACGACGGGGCCGGTCAGACAGGACTGCGGCCGGAACGGCTTGACGAGGCCGGCGCCGCCGTCGCGGGAGTGGGCGTCGGCGCGGTTGCCGGGGGCAGGCGAGTCGTTGCGGGTGTTGAAGTAGACGCGGCCGTCGGGGAGTTCGGCGGCGGTGGTCTCGTTGACGTTGACGTAGCCGTTGGTGTTGTCGTCGACGTAGCCGATGCGCCAGGTCTGGCCGAGGTTGTCGCTCAGCAGGCAGTGCCCGCCGTTGTAGCGGCCCTCGGTGCCGTTGTCCGTGCCGGTGGGCGGCAGCGAGTGGTTGGCGGGGACGACGATCCGGCCGTCGCGGAGCTGGATCGCGTGGCCCGGCGTGGTCGCGTACCAGCGCCAGTTCGCCCGCTTCACCTGCTTGGTGATCTCCCGGGGCACCGACCAGGTGAGCCCGTCGTCGTCGCTGTGCTGCACCCAGACCCTGCGGCCGTCCGCCGGAGCGACCCGGCCGCGCCTGATGGCGTCCTCGGTGGCCTCGGCCGCGTTCCTGACCTGGACGAGCAGGATCCGTCCGGTGTCGAGGACCACGGGGGCCGGATTCCCCGCGAGGTCGGTGCCGTTGGCGCCGACGACCTGGAGCGGTCCCCAGGTGCGGCCGCCGTCGGTGGACCGCTTCAGGACGACGTCGATGTTCCCGAAGTCCTCCTGCGACCCGACGCGGCCCTCGCAGAAGGCCAGGACGGAGCCGTCGTGCGTGACGACGACCGCCGGGATGCGGAAGCTGGCGTACCCTTCGCGGCCCGCCCGGAACGGGACGGACACCTCAACTGTCTCCACTGCCATCCCCGCCCCTTCCCCACCTCGGGGGAATTCGGAGTGAACTCCGGCTGTACGAATGACTTGTTGAGGCAGTATGCGCCTCTATGGACGCGGTACGGGTCGCGCTGTTGCGCGAAGTTCTGAACGGCACCGAATGGCCGGGCGCCACGCGCCGCTTCGCGGGGGCGCTGCGCGCCAGCGTGGAGCCGCACGGCGGGGGCCTGCTCCTGGTGGGCACGCGCGAGTACGAGCCGTGGCACCTGGCCGCGCACCTCACCGACGAGGCCGCCTGGTCCGGCACGCCCGAGCTGACGCCCACGCTCGTGCGCCACCGGCCGCGGGCAGGGGCGCCCGCGCACCTGTCGGTGGGGCTCGGCCGCGTCGAGGCCGCCCGGCGCGGCGAGACGCTGCTCGTGGTCGCGCCCGGCACGCCCGCGCCGGGGCTGCTGTCCCGCGTCCACGGCGCGCGGCGCGCGGGCGCGACGGTCTTCGCGCTCGGCCCGGACACCGGCGCCGCGGACGAGCTCGGGGCGCTCGCCCACGAGGCGCTCACCGTGCCGCGCGACGGCGACCTCGACCTCGACACGGTGCAGCACCTGGTGAGCGCGGCGACGGGCGAGAACAGCCTGCCCGCGCCACGGGGACGCCGCCGCGTGCGCGACCGCCTCTCGCGCCTCGCGGACCAGCTGACGGCGCCGCCGCCGACGCGGTGGTGAGGGCTCCGGGCCGACGGGCGGCCTCGGAGGGCGGCTGACGGGTCAGGGGCCGGGGGGACCGGCGGGCCGGGGACGACTGACGGGCCAGGGGTGACTGACGGGCCGGGGGCGACTGGTGTTCGAGAAATCGTTTGCACGACGGCATCCGTGCCGCTGAGCATGTCCCCTTGTGAAACGAATCGCCGCGATACTGCCCGACCTCTCCCCCTGGCGCTCCAGCCGGGACTTCCGGCTCCTCTGGGTCCAGGGCCTGGTCACCTACTTCGGCAGTTTCATGGCGCTGATCGCCCTGCCGCTCCAGATCAAGGACCTCACCGACTCGCCGCTCGCGGTCGGCGCGATGGGCGCGGTCGAGCTGATCCCGCTGATCGTCTGCGGTCTGTACGGCGGGGCGCTCGCCGACGCGGTGGACCGGCGCAAGGTGATCCTCCTGACGGAGGCCGCGCTCGGACTGCTGGCCCTCGTCCTGTTCGTCAACGCCCTGCTGCCGCAGCCGCTCCTGTGGCCCCTGTACCTGGTGGCGGCCGGGGTCTCCGGGCTCGCCGGACTCCAGCGCCCCGCGCTCGACTCGCTGCTCGCCCGGATCGTGCCGCACGACCAGCTCACGGCCGCCGCCGCGCTCAACTCGCTGCGCTGGAACGTCGGCGCCATCGCCGGGCCCGCCCTCGCGGGCGTCGTCGTGGCCTACGCCGGGCACGCCAGCGCGTACGCCGTCACGGTCGTCGGCTTCGCCGTCTCCGTGCTGCTGTGCACCCGGCTCTCGCCCGCGCCCGCCGCGCACGGCGCGCAGAAGCCGTCCCTTCGGGGGCTCGCGGAGGGGGCACGGTACGCGTGGTCGCGCCCTGTGCTCCTCGGCACCTACGCCATCGACGGGGCGGCCATGGTGTTCGCCTTCCCCAACACGATCTTCCCGTTCCTCGCGGACGACCTGGACGCGGAGTGGTCGCTCGGCCTGATGTACGCCGCGGGGGCCGTCGGATCGCTGCTGCTCAGCCTCACCAGCGGCTGGACCTCGCGGGTACGGCGGCACGGGGTGCTCGTGGTGTGCGGGGCGGCCGGGTGGGGGCTCGCCATCACCGCGGCGGGGCTGCTGTCCAACGTCTGGCTGGTCCTCGTCGCCCTCGCCGTCGCCGGGGCGGGCGACATGCTCAGCGGCCTGGCCCGCAGCACCATCTGGAACCAGACCATCCCCGACGAGCTGCGGGGGCGGCTCGCCGGGATCGAGGTCCTGTCCTACAGCGTCGGGCCGCAGCTCGGGCAGGTCCGGGCGGGGGCGGCGGCCGGGTGGACGGGGACCCGGCCCGCCATCTGGTCCGGCGGGCTCGTCTGCGTGGGCGCGGTGGCCGCGCTGTGCGCGGTGCTGCCGTCGCTGCTCTCGTACGACTCGGCCACGGACGAGGACGCCACCCGTCGCCGCGAGGCCGCTGCCGCTTAGAACTCCTAACGCAACGTGGTTCGTAGGCGTCGCCAGCAGATCAGTGAGCAGGCGAGTTTGAGGAATGCTTCGTGGATGTCGTCACGGGTCTCCCAGCGGATGCGCAGGCGGCCGAACCAGTGCAGTAACGCGATCGTCTGCTCGATGACCCACCGTCTGGTTCCCAGGCCGGAGCCGTGGGCGGTGCCGCGGCGGGCGATGACGGGCTTGATGCCCTTCGCCCAGACCTGGCGGCGGTAGCAGTCGTGATCGTAGCCGCGGTCGGCGTAGACCTCCTTCGGCCGCTGGCGGGGCCGGCCGCGTCTGCCCCGGATGCGCGGGATCGCCGCCAGCAGCGGCATGAGCTGGGTGACGTCGTTGCGGTTGCCGCCGGTCAGGGTCACAGCCAGGGGGATGCCGGTGGCATCGCAGATCACGTGGTGCTTGGAGCCCGGTCGGCCGCGGTCGACTGGGCTCCGTCCGGTTTTGGGCCGCCCTTGAGTGCCCGAACGTGGGAGCTGTCGATCACCGCCCGTGACAGGTCCAGACGGCCGGTGGCCCGCAACTCGTCCAGCAGCATCTCGTGCAGCCGCTGCCACACCCCGGCGTTGTTCCAGTCCCGCAGACGGCGCCAGCAGGTCATCCCGGAGCCGAACCCGAGCTCCTGGGGCAGCCATTCCCACTGGATGCCGGTGTAGAGGACGAACAGGATCCCGCACAGCACCTTGCGGTCCTCCAGCGCCCTCTTGCGGCCGGGGCGCCGGTGTCCGGGTGGCGCCGTCGGCAACAACGGCTCGATTCTCCACCACAACTCATCGTCAACCAGCCAGGGTTGAGGGTTCCTACCACTCACACCAGAGCAACCGACACACCCCATCGAAAGACACGGCTACCCGCGTTGCGTTAGGAGTTCTTAGCCTCGACGGCGGGGCCCCGACTCCACCGGCCCCCCAACACCCAAGCCCGGGCCACCCCACCCGGGGCGCCTCGCCCCGGGGCACCCCGCCCGGGGGCACCCCCACCCACCCGCCCCCATCCAGGGCAGGAGTCCATGGGGGCACCGGCCGCAAGCACCCCGCGACAGGCCCGGTCACACGCCGCCGGGATGGTCCCACCC
>NZ_JOJM01000094.1 GCF_000720325.1 Streptomyces sp. NRRL B-1347 | reverse complement strand
GGGCGCCACGGGTGAGCTACCGGGGGGGGCGGGGGGCGCTGCCGGGGGAGCGCCGCCGGGGGGGGCGCCGTCAGGTCGGGACGGAGGGCGCCGCGCGAAGCGGAGGGCTTCCGTCGGGTGACGGAGTTGTCCACAACCGGTGGGTAGGGCACAGCGCTCAGCGGGCCGGCCCCGATCGGCGCAGTCTGGATCTGCGGTCGTCGCGACCGCCGCCGACGCGGGAGATGCCCGTGCGCGGTGTGCGAGGGAGGGGTTCGGCGATGAACGACACGATGATCACGGTGGTGGGCCGGGTGGCGACGACGCCGGTGTTCCGGGAGCTGCCGTCCGGTCCGGTGACACGCTTCCGGATCGCGGTGACACCACGTCACTTCGACCGCACGAGGAACGAGTGGGCGGACGGACACACCAATTTCTTCACGGTCTGGTCCCGCCGGGCCCTCGGTGCGAATGTGCAGAGTTCGCTGTCCGTCGGCGAACAGGTCATCGTGCAGGGCAGGTTGAAGGTCAAGGACGAGGAGCGCGGCGGCCAGCACTGGGTGTCGGTGGACATCGACGCGTACGCGATCGGCCACGACCTGGCCCGCGGCACGTCCGCGTTCCGTCGGGCCAAGCCCCCGGCCCAGGTGCCGCTGGAGCGGGAACCGGCATGGGAGTCACCGGCGGAAGCCCCCGGTGAGGACGCAGATGCGGCGAGCGCCACGGCAGCAGCAGATGCGGCGAGCGGCACGGCAGCGGATGCGGTGAGCGACACGGCGGCCGCGGCGGATGTGACGCCCGAAGCGGAAGCGACGCCCGAAGCCGCGATGGGCGCCCGTCCGGAGCCGGTCGCGGTGGGCTGAAGCGCCGAAGGCCCGGCCCACCGCCCGCCGTTCCACCGTGAAGCGAGGGGAACAGAACCATGGATTTGTCGATAAGCCCAGCTCAACAGGGGCGTTGCCGATAACGATTCCGATTCGGATCGGTTGTCGGACAGTCGTACTGGGAACGGCGATGCGTCGCGTCTCTAGGATGCCGGGCGTGGCTCCGTGGGGCAGTTGATGCCCGCGTGGAGCGCTCGGCAGGTGACTCTGCTCGGTTGAGTCTGCTGGCGGGACCCGTCCCCCCATGTGAATCGGTCCTGCCCGGAGGGGAATTCTGTGTTTGCTGCGTTGTCCATACGGGGCCGGGGTGCCGTGCGCCTCGCCGTCGCGCTGGTCGCGTCCGGGCTCGTCTCGGCGGGCGCGACAGCCGTCGCGGCGGCGGCCGTGGCGACGGACGCCCCGCCGTACCGGGGCGGTGCCACCGCCACCCTGGACGGCCTGACGACCTACGGCCAGGCCGTCATCCGTGAGGACGGCGGCAGCCAGAGAGTCCCCGCGGGCCTCTTCGAGATGTCCGTGGACAACGGCGGCACCCTCCAGACGTACTGCGTCGACCTCCACAACCCCACGCAGAAGGACGCGCAGTACAAGGAGACCCCTTGGCGCGGCACGTCCCTGCACGCCAACCGCGACGCGGGCAAGATCCGCTGGATCCTCCAGCACTCCTACCCGCAGGTGAACGACCTCGCGGAGCTGGCCCGCAAGGCGGGCGCGGGCTCGCTCACCGAGGAGACGGCCGCGGCGGGCACCCAGGTGGCGATCTGGCGCTACTCCGACCGGGCCACCAGGGCCGAGGTGGAGGCGGTGGACCCGCGCGCCGAGAAGCTCGCGGACTATCTGGAGCGCAGCGCGCGCAGGAGCCCGGAGCCCAAGGCGTCGCTGACCCTGGAGCCGCCCGCCGTGTCCGGGCGCGCGGGGGAGCGGCTCGGCCCGGTGACCGTGCGGACGGACGCGGACAGCGTGACCGTCATACCGCCCGCCGACTCGGCGAGCGGAGTGAAGGTCGTCGGCAAGAACGGCAAGCCGGTGAAGTCGGCGTCCGACGGCGGCAAGCTGTACTTCGCCGTCCCCAAGGGCACACCGGACGGCACGGCCTCGCTGGAGGTGCAGGCGTCGACGACCGTGCCGGTCGGGCGGGCCTTCACCTCCGAGACCAGGAGCCAGACGCAGATCCTCGCGGGCTCCAGCGAATCGACGGTGTCCGCGACGGCGACCGCGCACTGGGCCAAGAAGGGCCCGATACCGGCGCTGTCCGCCGAGAAGAACTGCGCCGAGCGCGGCGTGGACATCACAGCGGGCAACAAGGGAGACGCGCCGTTCACCTTCCGCCTGATGGGCGCCGAGCACACCATCAAGGCCGGTGAGACACGGACGGTGACGGTCCCGCTCCAGGAGGACCAGGCCTACGACTTCGTGATCACCGGGCCCGGCGGCTTCGAGAAGCGCTTCAGCGGCGTGCTCGACTGCAGGACCGAGGCCGCCATGGCCGGCGTCGGCGGCAAGGCGCAGCCCGCGCCGCAGCCGAGCCCCGCGTCGGCGGGCGGCACGTCCGGGAGCGGCGACCTCGCGGCCACCGGCGGGTCGAACGCCACGCCCCTGATAGCCGGGCTCGCGATCGCCCTGGTCGTGGTCGGCGGCGGCGCGGTCTTCCTGCTGCGCAAGAAGCAGGACCCGGCCGGGACCGGCGAGACCACCCCGACCGCCCCGACCGAGGAGTGAGCACACCGTGACCGACCGGTCACGGTGCGAGCGCCCGGCCCCGGACCCACCGCCCCCATCTCCGGCGGGCGGCGCCCACGGGCCGGGCGGGCCGCGCGGCTATCCGGTTTTCTCCGAGGGCTAGCCGTACGGCAAGATGGGGTGTATCTGCCCACACACTGATTGCCGGACGGTTTCTCTTGGCTGAGTACATCTACACCATGCGCAAGGCGCGCAAGGCGCACGGCGACAAGGTGATCCTTGACGATGTCACCTTGAACTTCCTGCCTGGCGCGAAGATCGGTGTCGTGGGTCCGAACGGCGCCGGTAAGTCCACGGTGCTGAAGATCATGGCAGGTCTGGAGCAGCCGTCGAACGGCGACGCCTTCCTGTCGCCCGGCTTCACCGTCGGCATGCTCCTGCAGGAGCCGCCGCTCGACGAGTCCAAGACCGTCCTGGAGAACGTCCAGGACGGCGCCGCCGAGATCATGGGCAAGCTCAAGCGGTTCAACGAGGTCGCCGAGCTGATGGCGACGGACTACTCCGACGCGCTCATGGAGGAGATGGGCAAGCTCCAGGAGGACCTCGACCACGCCAACGCGTGGGACCTGGACACCCAGCTCGAGCAGGCCATGGACGCCCTCGGCTGCCCGCCCGGCGACTGGCCCGTCACCAACCTCTCCGGTGGTGAGCGCCGCCGCGTCGCGCTCTGCAAGCTCCTCCTCGAGGCGCCCGACCTGCTGCTCCTCGACGAGCCCACCAACCACCTGGACGCCGAGTCCGTGCAGTGGCTGGAGCAGCACCTCGCGAAGTACCCGGGCACCGTCGTCGCCGTGACCCACGACCGGTACTTCCTGGACAACGTCGCCGAGTGGATCCTGGAGCTCGACCGCGGCCGCGCCCACCCGTACGAGGGCAACTACTCCACGTACCTCGACAAGAAGGCCACCCGCCTCAAGGTCGAGGGCCAGAAGGACGCCAAGCGCGCCAAGCGCCTCAAGGAAGAGCTGGAGTGGGTCCGCTCCAACGCCAAGGGGCGGCAGGCCAAGTCCAAGGCGCGACTCTCCCGCTACGAGGAGATGGCCGCCGAGGCCGACAAGATGCGGAAGCTGGACTTCGAGGAGATCCAGATCCCGCCGGGCCCGCGCCTGGGCAACATCGTCGTCGAGGTCAACAACCTCTCCAAGGCCTTCGGTGAGAAGGTGCTCATCGACGACCTGAGCTTCACGCTGCCGCGCAACGGCATCGTGGGCGTCATCGGTCCGAACGGCGCCGGCAAGACCACGCTGTTCAAGATGATCCAGGGCCTGGAGACCCCGGACTCCGGCAGCATCAAGGTCGGCGACACCGTCAAGATCTCCTACGTCGACCAGGGCCGCGCCAACATCGACCCGAAGAAGACGCTGTGGGCCGTCGTCTCCGACGAGCTGGACTACATCAACGTCGGCCAGGTCGAGATGCCCTCGCGCGCCTACGTGTCCGCGTTCGGTTTCAAGGGCCCGGACCAGCAGAAGCCCGCGGGCGTGCTCTCCGGTGGTGAGCGCAACCGCCTCAACCTGGCGCTGACCCTCAAGCAGGGCGGCAACCTGCTGCTCCTCGACGAGCCGACCAACGACCTGGACGTCGAGACCCTGTCGTCCCTGGAGAACGCGCTCCTGGAGTTCCCGGGCTGCGCCGTGGTCGTCTCCCACGACCGCTGGTTCCTGGACCGAGTCGCCACGCACATCCTGGCGTACGAGGGCGAGTCCAAGTGGTTCTGGTTCGAGGGCAACTTCGAGTCGTACGAGAAGAACAAGATCGAGCGCCTCGGCCCGGACGCGGCTCGTCCGCACCGTGCCACCTACAAGAAGCTCACCCGGGGCTGACATGGCCCGTCATCTGTACAGCTGCCCGCTGCGGTGGTCGGACATGGACGCCTTCGGGCACGTCAACAACGCGGTCTTCCTGCGGTACTTGGAAGAGGCGCGCATCGACTTCATGTTCCGGCTCTCGTCGGACGACGGCCCGTCGTTCTCCGGCGGGTCCGTGGTGGCGCGGCACGAGATCGACTACCTGCGGCCGTTGGTGCACCGGCACGAGCCGGTCACCATCGAGTCGTGGGTGACGAAGATAGGCGCCGCCTCGCTGACGGTCTCGTACGAGATCAAGGACCCGGAGACGGTGTACGTGCGGGCGACGACGGTCGTCGTGCCGTTCGACCTGCGGGCGCAGCGGCCGCGGCGGATCACCGCTGAGGAGCGCGCCGTCCTGGAGGAGTACCAGGACGACAGCGCCGGTGGTGCGGAGGCGCTGGTCGCATGACCGCGCGGCTGCACTTCGTGGACCCCGGGGAGGCGGCGGACCTGGCCGCCTTCCTGGCCCGCCTGGTCCACTACGACAAGGCGGCCGCGGTGCGGTTGCAGGCGGCGGGGGAGACGCTCGCCGTGTTCGGGCGGCCGCCGTCGTTCGAGGTCCTCGCGATCCGGACGGCGCGGCTCGCCAAGCCGTACGAGGACGGGCTGGACACCTCGCTCGACGTGACGGTGTCCGCGGGCGAGTTCCTTGAGTCCGTGGGGGACTCGGCGGACTCGGCAGGGACGGCGGGCACCGCTGTCGTGCCCGCCGCCGTGACCGGGCCGCCGTGGGCCGGTGTGCTGCCGCCGCGGGGCGGCTGGGAGCGGGTTCCCGGCCTTCCGGGCGCGCCCGACGTGCGCGCCCTGGTGCGCGCGGCCGTCGGCGAATTCCGGGCCCGGGTGGAGGAGTTGGCGCCGGAGCGGAGGGTGCGGGCGGAGCTGGACCGGGTGGGCCGGGAGATCTGGTCCCGGGTCGTTCCGGGCACGGGCCTTCCCGTGCGGGCCGCGCACGCGGCGCAGTCCCTCGGGTTCCTGCGGGGGGACTCCCTCGACCTGCTGTCGGCGGGGGTCTGGCTGCGGCTTCGTACGCCCTACGGATCCGTCGCGCTGCGGCGCGCGGGCGTGGGGGCGCTGGCCGTCAGCCCTGTGTGAGCGCCCGCCCGGCGAGGGGAGCGGCAGAGGCCGTCAGCCCGGGGTGTTCACCATGGAAGCCGCCGCGTAGGTCAGGTAGTTCCACAGCGTGTGCTCGTGTTCCTCGGAGAGGTTCAGGGAGTCGACCGCGTCGCGCATGTGCTTGAGCCAGGCGTCGTGGGCCGCGCGGTCGACCGTGAAGGGGGCGTGGCGCATGCGCAGCCGGGGATGGCCGCGGTTGTCGCTGTAGGTGCGGGGGCCGCCCCAGTACTGCATGAGGAAGAGCACGAGGCGCTCCTCGGCCGGGCCCAGGTCCTCCTCCGGGTACATGGGGCGCAGGAGCGGGTCCTCGGCGACCCCCTCGTAGAACCGGCGGACCAGGCGCCTGAAGGTGTCCTCGCCGCCGACCTGTTCGTAGAAGGTCTGCTCCTGAAGCGTGCCGCGCGGGATCTCATTCACGTCTCCATGGTCTCAGACGCCGCGGCCGAGGACGGAAGGCTTAGGACCGCTCGCATCGGACGGCCGGGGGCAGCACAGTGGGGGTATGGGTGCGCAAGCTCCGCTCAGGGACGAACCCGACCCCGTCGTCGCCGCCGAGGCGCGGGCCGCTCTGGTGCGGGACATCGAGGCGGGCGGCGCCTTCGACGACGATCCCGGCTGGCGGGAGGCGTTCGACGCGGTGCCGCGGCACGTGTTCGTGCCCTACTACTACGTGAGCCTGGCCGGGGGCTACGAGCGGCTGTGGGGCGAGGACCCCGATCCGGTGCGGCGGGCCAGATGGCTGCGCGGGGCGTACGCGGACGCGCCGCTGGCCACGCGCGTACGGGACGGGGACCTCGTCTCCTCCAGCAGCCAGCCCTCGCTCATGGCCAAGATGCTGGTGGAGCTCCAGGTCGGTGACGCGGGACCGTGCGACGTCCTGGAGATCGGGGCGGGCACCGGCTACAACGCGGCGCTGCTCGCGCACCGCCTCGGCGACGGCCACGTCACGACCGTCGACCTGGACCCGGAGATCACCGAGTCGGCGCGGCGGCACCTGGCCGTGGCCGGGTACCGGCCCACCGTCGTTACCGGGGACGGGGCCGCGGGGTGCGCGCGCCGGGCGCCGTACGACCGCATCATCGCGACCTGCACGCTGAGCTCGGTGCCGCGGCCGTGGCTGGGGCAGTGCCGCCCCGGAGCCCTGGTGCTCGCGCCCCTCGCGACGGGGCTCATCGCGCTGCGGGTGCGGGACGCCACGCATGCGGAGGGGCGGTTCCTGCACACCCCCGCGTACTTCGTGCCGCTGCGCGGCGGCAGCGGCCGGGTGGCGCAGGAGCCGCCCCTCGGCGGGCTGCCGCGCCGGGCGCTGCAGAGCGAGCTGTTCCGGTTCCTCCTGGAGCTGACGGCCGGGACCCTGGATCCGTACGAGGCGCTGGCGCTGTGGCAGCGGGAGCGGCGGCCGGTGCGGGAGCGGTTCGGGGTGACGGTCAGCGGGGAGTACGCGTGGGCGTGGCTCGACGACCCCGAAGGGCCGTACGCCTGGCCGCTGTGACGGCGGGCGTACGGCCCTTCGAGGTGCGTGCGGGGGTCAGTCGCGGCGGACGGTGATCGTCGTCCAGGCGCCTACGTGCACCTTGTCGCCGTCCTGGAGCGGGACGGGGACGAACGGCTGGATGGGCTCCTCGCCGCCGTTGACCGTGGTGCCGTTGGTCGAGTTCTGGTCGACGACCGCCCAACCGCCGTCGGGCTGCTGGACCAGGATCGCGTGCTGGTGCGATACGCCCGGGTCCTCCGGCGGCACCGACAGGTCGATGTCGGGGGTGTCGCCGGTGGAGTGGCGGCGGCGGCCGATCGTGACCTGGTTGCCGATCAGCGGGTGGTGCTGCTCGGGCGAGTACGCGGGCAGGTTCAGGCCCGCGGCCTCGGGGCCGCTGCGCTGCATCATCGCCATGAAGTACTCGCGGTCGGGGCCGACGGTCGCGGTCCAGTTCGCCGGGCCCTGCGGCTGCGCCGGGGGCGGGAAGCCGGGCGCGGGCTGCCCGGGGGCCTCGGCCGACGGCGGCGAGATGACCCAGTCGTCCCCGCCGGTCTGCGGTCCCGAGGGACCGGGGCCGGGCGGCGGGGGTCCCTGCGGGGCACCGGTCTCGCGCGGGAACGCGGGCGGCGCGGGGGGACCCTGCTGGAACCCCTGCGGCGCGATCGGCTCGGCAGGACGGTTCACCTGCGAGGGCCGGGAGCCCTGGTAGTCGAAGGCGTCGTGGCCGGAGCCGGCGGGCGGGGGGAACTGGGAACCGGGGGGCGGGCCACCGGGGCCACCGGGGCCGCCAGGACCGCCAGGGCCACCGGGACGGCCGGGGCCACCAGGCCCACCGGGTCCACCGGGTCCGACAGGACCACCGGGGCCGTCGGGCGCACCAGGGCCACCCGGGCCGCCGGGGCCGTCGGGACCGCCGAAGGGACGGGGACCGCCGGGGCCACCTGGGCCGCCGGGCCCACCAGGACCGCCGGGGCCGTCGTACGGGCGGGGCCCACCGGGGCCGCCGGGCCCGCCGGGGCCGTCGCCGAAGGGGCGGGGCCCACCGGGACCGCCCGGCGCACTGGGCCCACCGGGACCCTCGCCGAAGGGACGGGCGCCACCGGGCGCACCAGGCCCACCAGGTCCACTAGACCCACCAGGCCCACCGGGCGCACCCGGCCCACCGGGACCCTCGGGGCCACCGAACGGACCAGGACCGCCGGACGGACCGGGACCACCAGGCCCACCAGGACCGCCGCCAGGCCTACCAGGACCCTCCGGGCCGCCGAAGGCACCGGGCCCGCCGGGGGCACCGGGCTGGCCGGGGCCACCGGGACCGCCGCCGGGGCCACCGGGCTGGCCGGGGCCACCAGGACCGCCGGGGCCGCCGAACGGCCCGCGGCCTCCGGGCGCACCCGGCCCACCGGGCTGCCCGAACGGACCGCCGGGACCGCCGGGACCACCCGGCGCACGCACGGGCCCGCCGGGGCCGCCAGGTCCACCGGGCCCGCCGGGGCCGCCAGGTCCACCAGGACCGCCGGGCCCCTGGGGCCCACCGGGCCCGTCGAAGCCGGGTCCGGCCGGTCGGCCCGGGGTGGGCATCCCGGCGGACGTGGGCAGCGGCGGGTTCGGCGCGGCCGGTGTGTACGACGTCGCCGTGTTCGTCAGGAAGTTCCAGCGGCACTCCTCGCAGAATGGCGCGTTCGCCTCGCGGGGGGTGCGGCACTGGGGGCACAGCTCGGGCTCGCGGTTCGGCACCGCGGCCAGGTGCGGGCGGCCGCCGCCGGGCGCGGGCGGCGGGCCGGGCTGTCCGGGCGCGGCCGGCGGGTAGCCGTAACCGGCGGCCGGGGGCGGCGGGGGAGGCGGCGGTACGGCACCGGCCATGCGGTGACCGCAGACCTCGCACCAGTCGTCGGAACCCGACTGGTGTCCGTTCGGGCAGGTCGGCATGTCGGCGCTTCCCCCTCTCCTTCTCCGGCCCGAGGGCCGTGTGCGGTGCTTGTCCGGTACGGGCAGACGTAGCTGTACTGCGCCGTCGTATCACGACGCTCCGTGCCGTCGTATGACGAGGGACACGTCGCTTGCTCGTGCTACTTCTTCACGCGCACGGTCTTCGTCGAGCGCGTCTCGAGCGTCATCTCGTCGGCCTCGGCGACGCGCGCCTTCAATCGAACAGTACCTGTCGTGGCGTCCACGACGTCCACCACCTTCGAAAGCAGCTTCGCGGTGTCCTCGTTGCCGGAGGCACTGGCGAGCTGAACGGCCCGGCCCAGTTTGGCCGTTGCCCCGTCGAGGTCGCCCAGCTTGCGGGCGTCGAGGCCCTGCTGGATCACCTGGGCCAGCTCGGCCTGGCCGGTGTAGTGCGCGACCTGCGGATTGATGGAGGTGGAGGCCGACAGGTCGTCGGTCCACACCGCCCGCACCAGGCCCTGGGACAGGGTCTGCACGGTGCCGTCGGCCTGCGGCACCACCAGGGAGACGCGGGCGGCGAGCATCTCCTGGCCGAGCTCGGCGCCCGGGACGCGGACGCAGACGTGGTAGTCGCGGGACTCGTCGCCCCAGGAGCCGGTCGGGTAGTCGCCCGCGCGCGGCCCGGCCTCGGTGCGCCGGTCAGTCAACTCCTCGACGGTGGGCGCCACTTGCTTGACGAAGACGATCTCGACGCCCAGCGGCGTCCACAGCCGCAGGCTGACGTCGGCGACCTCCTTGCCCATGGCGGTCTCCATCATGCGCGTGAAGTCGTCGGCGAGCCCGGCGGGGTCGGCGACGATGTCGGCCGTGCCGAGCAGCGCGGAGGCGATGCCTGTGACCTCTTTCACCTCCCAGTCGGTGCCGACGCCGCGGGCGTCGCAGGTGAAGCGGCCCGCGCAGGCGTCGAGGGAGGCGCGCAGGGCGTCGGGCGACTCGTGTTCGTTGCGGCCGTCGGTGAGCAGGATGCCGTGCCGTATCGACACCTCGGCGGAGGCGAGCAGCCGGTCGGCGAGGCGCAGCCAGGTGCCGATGGCGGTGCCGCCGCCCGCGCTGAGCTTGCGCAGGGCCTCCTTGGCCTGGGCGCGGGTCTGCGGACCCGCGACGGCCAGGCGGCCGCCGCCGGGGTAGACCTCCTTGGCGACGTGGGTGCCGCCGATGACGGCGAAGTGCACGCCGTCGCGCAGCGCGTCGACGGCGGCGGCCGTGGCGTCGCGGGCGCCGCGCATCTTCGTCGGCGGGTAGTCCATGGAGCCCGAGCAGTCGACCATGATGGCGACGGCGGCGTCCGGGCCCTGGCCCGCCGCGTACAGATGGGGCGCGCTGACGGCGGAGCCGATGGTGCCGCCGCCGGTGGAGGTCACCGTGGCGATCGCGTTGACCTCCCGGCCGCCCTCCGGGAGGTACTCGTTCTGATAGACGTCGACGCTGAACTGCGGAACGCTCGACTTGAAGAAATTGGCCATGGTTGCTGTTCCCCCCTGAGACGGTTCCCACGGCGGTCCCACGGTGTGGGCGCACGCATGAAGTGCGGGTGCGCGGCGGACCGTTGAGGCTCCTGCCGGACGAGGATCCCGGCGCGGGCGACGGCGTCGCGCCCGGACCGCTAGGCCGATCCTGCCCCTCGCGACGCGGCGGGGAACGGCAGGACCGCCACTGTTACGTTGTCGTGGCCGCCGCCGTCGAGGGCGTGGCCGACGAGCACCTGGGCGCTGTGCAGCGGCCGTTCGGCGGCGTCCGCGGGCACGGCCGCGGCCATCTCCTCGGCCGCCTCCGCGTAGTTCCACAGGCCGTCGGTGCACACCACCACTACACCCGGACGGTCCGGTTTGAAGGAAGCGGTGTGCGGTTCCAGTTCGTACGCGTCGGCGCCGAGCCAGCCCGTGATGGCGTGGGCGCGCTCGTCGGCGTACGCCTCGGCCTCGTTCATCAGGCCCGCGGCGACCATCTGGGCGGCCCAGGAGTCGTCCTCGGTGAGGCGGACGGCGGGGCCCGTGCGGTCGACCGGCACCCAGTAGACGCGGCTGTCGCCGACCCAGCCGACGACGAGCAGGCCGCCGGTGACGACGGCGCCGACGAGGGTGCAGGCGGGCGCGTTCTGGTGCGGGTGGTGCTCGCGGGCCGTCGCGGGCTCGGCGGCCAGGGCGTTGACGGCGTCGGCGGCGGCGACGATCGCGTCGTGCATGGCCTGCTGCGGGTGGATGCCGCGCGGCAGGGCCGCCCGGAGCGAGGCGTCGGCGGCGCGGGCCGCGGCCGCGGAGGCCTCGTCGGGGCGGGTCGCCGACGAGACGCCGTCGCAGACGATCGCGGTGACGGCGGGGGCGCCGTCGGGCAGGGCGGCCGTGGAGATCGCGAAGGCGTCCTCGTTGCGGTGGTGGCGCAGGCCGCGGTCGCTGACGGCGGCGACGGCGTCAAGCTCCTGCTCCATGTGGTCGCGCTCGCGCGGCTGGGCGTGCCCGCAGTTCTCGCAGTAGCCGTCGGGCGCGACGCTGCCCGCGCGGCAGGCGACGCAGATCTTGGCGTCCGCGGCCGGCGCGGGCTCCGCCGCGGGGGCCGCGGGCGCGGAGGCGCGCGGGTCGGGGGCGGGCAGCGGGTAGTCGTCGGGCTCGGCCGCCGCGTCGCGGTCGGCGTGTCCGTCCCGCGCGTCGGCGCTCTCCCGTACGCGTACGTCGTCCGCGTCCTGGGTCTCGCTCGCGGCGATGTCGCCCCGGGTGTCGCGCGCGGCCTCGGGTGCCGCGGGCCACGCGTCGGGCTCGGCCGGGGCCGCCGCCGGGGGCTCGGCGCCGTTGCGGGGCAAGCCGTTGATCGCCAGCGTGGGGCGGTCGTCGGGTGACACCGTGGTCGCCGAGAGGTTGTAGCCGCACGCGCCGCAGTACAAGTCGCCCGATTCGAGGGGCCACTCGCAGCTGGGACACGTCGACAGGGCCGCCGGTTGGTGCATTTCCGACATCCTCACACCCACGTCCGGGGGCGGAAACGGTTTGCCCGCTCCACCAGTTCGATCCTTTCCTCGCCACCCTGGGCGAGCCGGGCGAGCGTCCGGTACGCGCGCTCCAGGCCGAACCGGAGGCCGCGCTCGTCCAGATCGCTGCCGAGCAGTACGGTCCGCGGGTGCCGGTTGCCGGAGGCCGTCGACGGAGCGGAAGCGTGACCAGAGTGTCTACCGGAGAGTACCCAGTCGAGCGCCGTGCCGAGCACCTCGGTCGACAGATGCTCCCTGCGCACGGCGTCGAGCCCGAAGCCCGCGAGGGCCTCCACCTGCCCGGCGGCGGCCCTCAGGTCGTCGAGGAACCCCGCGCCCGGCCCCTGCCCCGTGTCGAACGTCATACGCCGCCGCAGCCGCGCCCGCACCGCCGCCACCCGGGCGGCCGTGTAGTGGATCGACGACTCCGGTACGGACTCCAGGGTCCGTACGGCGCCCGCGCGGTCGCCGGTGGCCAGCTGCACGCGGGCCAGGCCGAAGGCGGCGCTGACGTAGCTCGGGTCGGTGGTCCAGACGAGGCGGTAGTACTCGGCGGCGTTGTCCAGCTGGCCGAGGACCTCGGCGCACAGGCCGAGGGCGAGCTTGGGCGCGGGCTCGCCGGGGAACGCGTCGTAGATTGCGTCGAAGGACAGCGCCGCGTTCTCGTGGTCGCCGGTGGCCAGGGCGGCGACGCCCCGGTACCAGACGACCCGCCAGTCGTCCGGGTGGTCCTGCTCCAGGGCCTCGAGGGCGCCCGCGGCCAGGGCGTGCTCGGCCAGGGTGAGGCGGACGCGCAGCTCGCGCAGGCGGAGTTCGGCGGAGCGGGTGGGCGCCGCCTGGAGGGCGGCGATCAGTTCGCCGCCGCCGGTGGAGTCGACCAGGCCCGCGAGGAAGCCCGCGTTCGGGTCGGTGGGGTCGACTCTGGGGACGGGCAGGGCGAGGGCGGCGGCCGGGGTGTCCAGGGGTCTGACGGGCACGGGGGCGCCCGCCGGGGTGCCGTTGCCCTCGGCCGGGGCCCCGGCCGTACGGGCGCGGGGCACAGCGGAAACGCCGACAGGGCCGCTGCCCGCAGCGGTGGCGGCGGCGACGCGCGAGCCGAGCAGGGAGACCTCGCCCTCGATCTCGCCGAAGAGTTCCGTGTCCGTGACCTTCAGTTCCGGGCCGAACAGGGTCGAGAGCGCCGGGCGGGGGCGGCCGCTCTGGAGGGCCACGACCTCGCGCAGGACGCCCGTCAGCTGTTCGGCCATCTCCTGGGCGGAGGCGAAGCGGCGGGCCGGGTCGGGGTCGGTGGCCCGGACGAGCAGCCGGTAGAAGGACTCGTACCGCCGGAAGACCTCGATGTGGTCGGGGTCGGGCAGGGAGTCCACGAAGACGCTGGTGTAGCCCTGGAAGTCGAAGGTGAGCACCGCGAGGGTGCGGGCCACCGTGTACAGGTCGGACGCCACGGAGGGGCCGACCTCCGCGACCTCCGGCGCCTGGTAGCCCACCGTGCCGTAGATCGCGGACTCGGTGTCGTCCATGCGGCGGACCGCGCCCATGTCGATGAGCTTGAGCTGGTCCCCGGTCTGGATGGCGTTGTCGACCTTGAAGTCGCAGTACAGCAGGTTGCGGCTGTGCAGGTGGCCGAGGGCCTCCAGGGCGTCGATGCCGTAGGCGCAGGCCTGCTCGACCGGCAGCGGGTCGCGCTTGCCGCCCGCGGTGCGGCGGCCGTTGGCGATCTCCTTGAGGGACTTGCCGCCCACGTACTCCATGACGATGTAGCCGTCCATGGAGCCCGTGCGCTGGTCGAGGTGCTCGACGAAGTTGTAGATCCGCACGATGTTGGCGTGCTCGATCTCGGCGAGGAAGCGGCGCTCGGCGATCGCGGCGGCCATGGCGTCCTGGTCGCCCGTGTCGAGCAGGCCCTTGAGGACCACCCAGCGGTCGGACACCGCGCGGTCCACCGCCAGGTACACCCAGCCGAGGCCGCCGTGCGCGAGGCAGCCCACGACCTCGTACTGGCCGTGGACGATGTCGCCCGGGTTCAGCTTGGGCACGAAGGAGTACGGGTGGCCGCACTTGGTGCAGAAGCCCTCCGTGCGCCCCGCCCGGTCGCCGCGCGCGCGGCCCACCGGGGCGCCGCAGTCGGAGCGCGAGCAGAACCGCTTGCGCTCGGGCACCTCGGGGTCGCGCTGCACCGCGTCGCGCGGGTCGGGGCGCGGCACCGCGGGCACGGCCACCAGGCCCATGCCGAGCCGGGAGCGCGCCGAAGAGCCGCTGGACGCGCCCGAGCTGCGGACGGAGACCGAGCGCGACGACGTACGGCCAGAGAGGGAGCGCGAGAGGCGGCCGGAGACCGAGCGGCGCGACGACTGGGAGCGGGACGAGCGCGAACTGCCGCGCGTGGAGCGGGAACCCGCGGCGGACCGGCCCGAGGCGTCCGAGTCCTTGCCGCCGCCGGTGACGCCGGTCGCGGGCGAGCCCACCATGCCGTGCGGCGAGACGACCGGGGCGAGCCCGCAGGTGTCGCAGTACAGCTCGCCGCCGCCCACGTCCTCGTACGCGCCCGTGCAGCCGGGCCGCTGGCACGGTCGCGGCCCCGTGGGCTTTCCGGCCGTGTGCTCGCTCATGCGTCCCCCCTCCGGTCGGCGGGCCCGCCCGGTTGCGGGACCCGCGGTGCCAGGGCCTCGGCGGCGGCCTGCTGGAAGCGCAGCACCGCCTGCTCGGCCACGCGCAGGTCGCAGGGCGCGCTCCAGAGCATCCGGCGCGCGGTGTCGTACCGCTCGATGAGGAGCGGGTCCTCGGCGAGGCCGTGCCGGGCGACCTTCGCCTTGTACGCGTCGAGGCGGCCGCGCAGCTCCGCGCGGACCGCGAGCGGCGCGGTGACGGCGGTCAGCGACTCGCGGGCGCGCAGGAGTTCGTCCTCGGCCTTCTGCTCCAGGGACTCGAGCAGCGGCGAGAGCCGGTGCCACTGGGCGTTGCGGCGGTAGTCGGCGGCCATCGCGAGCTGCTCCTGGAGGGCCGTCGGCGGCCCGGAGACGGCGGGCACCTCGGACGCGGCGATCTTCGCGAGCACCTCGCCGCGCGCGGAGCGGGCCTCGGCGAGGGTGCGGTCCGCGCGCGAGAGCAGGTCGCGCAGCTTGCCGAGCCGGGCCTCGGCGTCCTGGCGCACGGTGAGCACGGCGTCGATCTCCCGGCGCACGTCCTCCAGGGCGCGGGCCGCGGTGTCGTAGCGGTCGGTGTGCGGGCGGCCGCCGCCGGGGGCCGAACTGCCGGGCGCGGGCAGCCAGAACGCCAGCGGGTCGGACACCACCTGCTCGCGCAGCAGGGCCAGCTCCCGCGTGATGCTCTCCAGGTCGTCGCCCGAGGGGTGCTCGCCGGGGCGCACGCCCACGGAGTGCGCGAGCTGCCGGGTGCGCTGGAGTTCGGCGGCGAGCAGGTCGATGCGGGCGGGCAGCGCCGACCAGACGGCGTCGGCGGCGACGACCGTGTCCAGGGAGTGCGCGTACAGGTCGTTCATGCGCGCGACCAGCTCTTCGAGGCTGAACCGCTCGGTGAGCCTGGCCGGTCCCGTGATCGAGGGGGCGGCGCCCGACGCGGTCCCGCCCGCGAGCGTGACGCTCTCGCCGCGGAGCAGCAGCGTCAGCTCCAGCAGGTCGTCGCGGTTCGGCCAGCGCCTGCGCTCGCGCACCTCGCGGGCGGTGCGCAGGGCGCCCGCGTACGCGTCGAAGTACGTCCACAGGAGCGTGATCTGGCGCTCGGCGCCGAGCCACCGCTCCTGGGTGGTGCCGGTGAGCCGGGCGCCTTCGAGCAGGCGCCGGCCCGCGTGGTCCTGGAGGGCGAGGAGCGAGGTCTCGATCGCCTCGTGTTCGGCGTCGAGGCGGGCAAGGGCACGGTCCACCTCGTCCCGGTCCATGACGGGGCCGGGGGGTCCCGCGACGCTCATCGATCACCTCTCCGCTCTGCGTTGCGAACTCTTCAGTGCTGTCGGGTCAGTCGTCGGCTCCGGAGGCTCCGGGGGAGCCGCCCTCCTTCGGGGGCGGGTCAGTTCTTGTACTTGGGCTTCGGCGGGCGCGCGTCGTCGCCGAGGTCGTCGGCGAGCCAGGCGTCGTACGACTTCTTCCAGCCGTCCTCGCGGTAGTCCTCCAGGACGTCGTTCACCCGCCGCACCAGGTCGTCGGCGCCCTTCTTCATGGCCACGCCGTAGTACTCGGTGGTGAACGGCTTGCCCTTCAGCGCGACCGTCGGGTCCTGGGCGGCCTGGCCCGCGGCGAGCGCGCCGTCGGTGAGCACCGCGTCCACCTGGCCCAGCTGGAGCCGCACCAGGCAGTCGAGTTGGTTCGGCACCGTGGTCTTGATGTCGGCACCGAAGCTCTTCTCCTTGAGGGCGGCCTCCGCCGTGGAGCCCGCCGCCGAGCACACGCGCCGGCCCTTGAGGGTGTCGTTGTAGCCCGTGATGGTGGACTTCTTGGGGGCGAGCACCTGCTGTCCGGTCTCGAAGTAGGCGGTGGAGAAGTCGACTTGCTCGATGCGGGCGCAGTTGATGGTCATGGTGCGGACGACCATGTCGACCTGGCCGCTCTGGATGGCGGGGATGCGCTGGTTGGTCGGGATCGCCCGGAACACCACCGCGTCGCGGTCGCCGAGCAGGCGTTCGGCGATCTCGTGGGCGAGGTCGATGTCGAACCCCTCCAGCTCGCCCTTCTCCTTGTTCGGGTCGCGGTAGCCCCAGCGGTAGCTGTTCTGATCGACGCCCACGACCAGCTTCCTGACCTTGCGCTTCTTGATCGCTTCGAGCACCGGGCCGTCCTTGGGCGACGGCTTCAGGCTGCGCTCGGGCTCCTCGCACTCCTCGTCGGCGCGCGCGGGCGCGGCCTGCGTGAGCCGGTCGGCGTCCTTCGAACCCGCCTTCGCCGACGCGCTGTTGCCCCGCTCGCCGCTGCCGCCGTCGCTGAGCCGGGGCAGGACCAGGACGAGGGCGGTCGCCAGGAGGCAGGCGAGCGCCATCGTGGCCACGCCTCCCCAGCCGCGCAGCCGTGCCACGCCCCCGCCGTCCCACCGGGCCCCGTCACGTCGCGTACGCATCGTCCGCGTGCCTCCCTTCACCGCGTCACACCTGCCCCGTTCACCGGTACTCCGACAGCCTGCGGCCGATGCCGAGCACCGCGCCCGTCGCGCCGAGGACCGCGAGCACGGCGGCGCCGACGGGCAGGCCCGCCATGGCGCCCTTGCCGTCCTCCGCGGCCCGCTGGAACTCGCGCTGCTCGTGCGCGAGCGCCGTGTCGAGCGCGGCGTCCACATTGTCGAACGACTCGCCCGTCGAGGCGGACCCGGGCCCTCCCTTGGCGCCGCCGGAGCCGATGACCTTGTCGAGGGCGGCCTCGTAGCGGCCCGCGTCGTCGCTGGCGCGGGCCGACTTGTGCCGGTCCTTCCACACCGTCACGTTGTCCGCGGCCGTCGCGACCGGGCGCTTGCCCGCGTCGTCGTCGGCGAGCCGGGCCGCCTGCGCGAGCAGCCCGGAGTCGCCCGCGAGCCGCCGCATCTGCTGCTGGTAGGCGGTGTCGAACTTGTCCTTGCCCTCTTCGGTCGTCTCCGCGCCCCGGCTGACCAGGGTCAGGTTCTCGTTGCCCCGGGCCTTCAGGGAGCTGATCCGGGCGTCGTTGAGGACGGTCAGGGACCGTACGCCGTCGTCGTACGACGTGCTGAGGCCGGAGCGGGCCACGGTGTGGCCGACGACGAGCCAGAGCAGGACGACGGCCGCGGCCGTGCTGGCGGCCAGCAGGCCCGCGTTGAACACCCGGTTCGTCCGCCGGTAGTTGCGGCGCTGGGTCCACACGAGCGCGGCCAGGGCGAGGGCGCCGAGGGACAGCGCGGCCCACGGGTAGGGCTCGGCGTCGGCGTAGTCGTCGTCAAGGCGCTGGTTCTCGGCCTTGTAGAGCTTCTCCGCGGCGGGGAGCATGCGGGTCTGCATGGTGTCGTTCGCGTACCGCAGGTACGCGCCGCCGAGGGGCAGGCCCTGGCGGTTGTTGGCGCGGGCCCGCTCGATCAGGGACGTGTACTGGGGCAGCAGCTTGTTGAGCGCGCTGATCGCGGCGGCCGACGAGCCGTTGCCGCCGGAGCCCGCGTTCGCCGCGGCCGTGGCCAGCTTCTCGCTCGCCCGCTCGATGTCCCGCTGGTAGCGCTCCCTTATGTCCGCGGGCTCCTGGCCGCCGCCCAGGAAGCCGGTCGACGCGGCGGTGTTGGCGTCCGCGAGGGAGCGGTAGATCGCGGCGGCGTCCGCGCTCAGGGGCTGGCTGCGGTGCAGCACGCGGTCCGCGGCGTCCGCGCGCGACGTCGTCTCCCAGGTGGTGACCGCGCCGAACGCGAGGACCAGGGCGGCCACCACCGCGCCGATGACGCGGAGCCTGCCCGGTTCCGTGGTGGCCGCCTTGCGCAGGCGCTTGACGCCCTCCGCCCAGGCCGGCTCCCGGGCGGGCGCCTTGGGCGGTGGCTCGGGCAGCGCCTTCGGCTGCGCCGCGGGCGGTGCCTCGGGTGCTGCCTCGGGTGCTGCTGGCGGGTGTGTCACCTGGGCCTCGACCTCCCCCTTGGTCATCGGGCGTGGCACCGCCGCTTCTTCCTGGCCCCTGGGCCTTGGGCGGGAAGTGGTGCTCGGCCGCAAGTATCGCCGTCGGGGCGGGGATCCGCACGGGGCTTGCCTCGATCTTGTACGGATTGCGGTGGGCCGCACCTTGGAACACGCGCTCGACCCGTCCCCGGTTCCCTCCGCCCCGCCCCCCCCGCTACCGCGGCGGTTTCTCCCACC
>NZ_JOJM01000093.1 GCF_000720325.1 Streptomyces sp. NRRL B-1347 | reverse complement strand
GCCGGCAACGCCGGGGAGATACGGGTGGGCGGGTGGGAGGAACCCGCCGCGACAGCGGGGGGGGGGGAGGCCTGGCCGGTCAGGAGGTGGGGCGGCGGGGGTGGAGGGCTGCGGCTGTCGCTGCGGTGAGGGCTACCGCCACCAGGTGTTCGCGGCCCGCGAGGTTCGGGTTCAGGAGCGAGCCGATGACCGTGGGGACGACGAAGGCCAGGCACAGGACCGGCGCCCGCAGCCGTACCGCCAAGTAGGTGAAGAGGCCCACGACGGCCGCGGAGGCCCCCGTGTCCACGGCGTGGGCGTAGGACTCCGGGACCCCGGCCCAGTGGCCGGGGCCGATGGCGACCATCACGCGGGCGCCGAGCGTGCCCGCGAGCGTGGCCCCGTACGCGACCAGGAGGGTGCGGCGCCAGCCGATGAGGAGCTGCGCCAGGCCGAAGGCGAGGACCAGGCGGGGGACGCCGCCCCAGGGCGGCTGTTCGCGGGTGGGGATGAACACGGACAGGGGAGTGCGGAGCAGCGACTGCCACAGCGGCTGGTCGGCGCGGACCTCGCCGAGCATGCGGACGACCCGGTCGGGCTCGGGCAGCTGCTCCAGGCCGTGCAGCACGATCATCGCGACGGTGCCGCAGAGGGCGAGCGCGACGCCCGCCGCGCCCCGGGCCCGCAGCTCCCGCCAGGCGGCGACGGCCACGTCCTGCCACTCCCGTCGCAGCACGTCCCGTAGGCCCCGCCGGGGCGCGTCCTCCCGTACCGGCTGCGCCCCCGCTATCCGGGGCTGCGGGCGTCTTCGCCCGCGGGTGCGTCTCGGGGCCCGCCGCGGCATCGGCCTTCCGTCCTCTTCTCCACCGCGTCGCGCCGCGAGGCACTTCGCTCCGGTCCGTACGTCGGACACATGTCCGTACGGGCAAGGCTAAGCGCTTCGCCGAAACGGCCGCGACGCGTCATTCCTTGAGGACGCGGATCGTCTCGAGGGTGCGGTCGGCGGTGTCGGGGACGTACATGCCCGCCGCCAGGCCGCTGCGCAGGTACGCGAGGACCGGTTCGGTGAGGCGTTCGCCGGGGAGCACGGCCGGGATGCCGGGCGGGTAGGGCGTCGCCATCTCGGCGGCCACGCGGCCCGCGGCCCGGTCGACCGGCACCGCCTCCACCTCGCCGAAGTACGCGTCGCGCGGCAGCCGGACCTGCTCCATGCGCAGCTCGGCGGGGGCCGGGACGTCGACGTGGGGCGCGTCGGCCAGTTCGGCGCGGTGGGCGGAGAGGTCCCGCAGGGCGTCGAGGAGCGGCTCGGTGGTCTCGTGCGAGTCGGCGTGGGTGAGCTGCGCGCCGATGCGGCGGTGGTCGTTGATGTGCACGGTGACGGCGTGGTGCTCGCGCAGCCAGTCGGCGGCGCGGTAGCCCGTCGTACCGAGCGCGGAGACGTCGATGATCGTGTGCAGCGGGTCGAGGTCGGCGGCGATGCCCGGCCCGGTGAGGTCGGCGCGGCCGTTCACGTGCAGGCCGGGGATCAGCTCGATCTCCTCGTGCACCTCGGCGGCGAGCCGCAGCGCGCCGGACATCAGCTCGTGGCCGCGCAGCACCATCTGGCGGCGCCAGGCGTCGAGGCCCGCGTAGATGAGGACGGAGGGGCTCGTGGTGCCGAGCAGGTCGGCGCGCGAGGCCAGTTCGGCGGGGTCGACGCGGTCGCCCCCGAGGTGGAAGACGGAGCCCTGCTCCAGACCGCTGCCCATCTTGTGGATGCTGGTGACGCAGATGTCGGCGCCCGCGTCCATCGCCCACGACGGCAGGTCCTCGTGGAAGGGCAGGTGCGCGCCCCACGCCTCGTCGACGACGAGCGGCAGGCCGCGCGCGTGGCACAGCTCGGCGAGCGCCCGCAGATCGGCGCAGCTGCCGTACGGGGTGGGGCTGGTGACGAGCGCGCCGCGCGCGTCCGGGTGCCGGTCGAGGGCCCGCGCGTACGCGGCCACGGACGGCGGGTGCGCGAGGGACAGCTCCGCGTCCCACTGCGGCTCCACCCACACCGGGTCGATGCCGCACAGGATGAGCCCGGCGACCACGGACTTGTGCGCGTCCCTGCCGATCAGGAGCCGGTCGCCGGGGTGGGCCACCGTCAGCATGGCGGCCTTGACCGACAGGGAGCTGCCGCAGGTGGTGAAGTACGTGTGGTCGGCGTGCACGGCGTCGGCCATGAGGCGTTCGGCCCGGCTCAGCACGTGCCCGCTCGCGCGCCGGTCGTCGAGACCGCCGACGGCGAGCACGTCGGACCGGAACACGGCGTCCCCCAGGACCCGCCGCGCCTGTGGATCGGCGCCGCGGGCCTGCTTGTGTCCGGGCGGCGTGAAGGCGAGCCGGCCCCGGTCGTGATAGGCGTCGAGGGCTTCCAGGACCGGGGCCGTGGTGTGGTCGATGGGCTCCATACGGGATGGGTACCGCGCTCGCGGCGGATGTCACGTGGCGTTCAGGGCAACCGTCGGATGCAGCCGCGCCGCCCGCGCGGCCGGGTAGAGGCCCGCGAGCACGCCGATGACGAGGGTCGCGGCCAGGCCGCCCGCGAGGGACCAGGGCGGCACGACCGGGGTCCAGTCCTGGGCGAGGGCGAAGCCGTAGGTGGCGAGGACGCCGAGGCCCGCGCCCGCGACGCCGCCGATGGCCGAGAGCAGCAGCGACTCGGTCAGGAACTGGAGCCGGACGGCGCCCCGGGTGGCGCCGATGGCGCGCCGCAGGCCGATCTCCGCGCGGCGTTCGAGCACCGAGATCACCATGGTGTTGGCGACGCCGACCCCGCCGACGAGCAGCGCGACCGCGCCGAGCCCGAGCATCAGCGCGGTCAGGCCCTTGTCGGTGGCGGTCTTGGCGGCCAGCGCGTCGGAGGGGCGCGAGACGGTCACGGAGCCCTGGTCGCCGGGGTTCACCGTACGGGCGAGCACCGCGCGCACGTCCTCCACGGAGGCGTCCGTGGAGCGCTCGAAGACCGTGGTGGGGTGGCCGTCGAAGCCGAAGTACCTTTCCGCGGCCGGGAATCCGACCAGGGCGACCCGGTCGAGCGTCGGCACCAGCTCCACCGGCGCGAGGATCCCGACGACCACGAAGTACCGGTCCCCCATCATGATCTTCTCGCCGGGCGCGGTGATGCCGAGCCGCTCGGCGGCGACGCGGCCGAGCACGGTCACGGGCAGCCGCTCCCGGCCCCGGTCCAGCCACGCGCCCTTCGCCACCCGGGTGTTGAGGGCGGAGAGCAGGTCCGTGCGGGCCGCCTGCGCGGTGACTCCGGCCGTCCGCTCCTCCGGTACGGCGGCGCTGCGGCGGATGGGCGCGTTGACGTCGGCGGTCGCGGTGGCCTGCCGCACCGGGCCGATGCGCTCCACCATGGCGACGGCGCTCTTCGGCAGCCGCACCTCCCGGCCGCTCGCGTCCTTGCCCGCCTCCGCGGTCAGCAGATTGGTGCCGAGCCGATCGAGGCGCTGCATCAGGTCGGCGCGGCTGGACGTGGACAGGCCGACGACGGCCACCATCGTGGCGATGCCGATGGCGATGCCGAGCGAGGAGAGCACGACGCGGGCGCGCCGGGCCCGCAGGCCGACGGAGCCGACGCGCAGCACGTCGGCGGGGGAGAGCCGCGCGGGCCTGAGCCGGTCCGCTCCGGGGCGGCGGCCCGGCCCGCGGTGGGCGCTCACGTGACGACCTCCCCGTCGCGGAAGCGGACGCGGCGCGGCAGCGAGTCGGCGATGTCGTGGTCGTGCGTGATGACGCACACGGTGGTGCCTGCCGCGTTCAGCTCGCGCAGCAGCTCCATCACGACCTGCCCGGACGCGGAGTCCAGGGCGCCGGTCGGCTCGTCGGCGAGCAGCAGCCGGGGCGCGCCGACGAGCGCGCGGGCGATCGCGACGCGCTGCTTCTCGCCGCCGGACAGCTCGCCGGGCCGGTGGTCGAGCCGGTGCCCGAGGCGCACCCGCTCCAGGGCCTCGCGCGCGGCCGCCCGCCGCTGCCGCGCGGGGACGCCCGCGTACAGCAGCCCGTCGGCGACGTTGTCGACGGCGCCGCGCCCGGGGGAGAGGTGGAAGTGCTGGAAGACGAACCCGATGTGCCGGGCCCGCAACGCCGCGACCTGCGCGTCGGACAGCGCCCCCACGTCGTGCCCCGCCACCCGCACGCTCCCGGAGGTGGGCCGGTCGAGGGTGCCGATGAGGTTCAGGGCGGTGGACTTCCCGGACCCGGAGGGCCCGACGATGGCGAGCAACTCCCCGTCGCGGACGGTGAGATCAACCTCACGCAGCGCGGTGACACCACCGGGGTAGACCTTGGTGGCACGCCGCAACTCCACCACGGCACCGGGCACGGCGGCCGCCTGCGGCGCGGCGTTCGCCCAGGGACTGGGCCCGTTCACTGGGCCGCCACCCCCACCCGTGCGCCCTCGCGCAGCCCGGCGCCGCGTACCTCGATGCGGCCGTCGGCCGTCATGCCGGTGTCGACGCGCACCATGCGGGTCGGTCCCGACGCGGGGACGAGCTGGAGGCCGTAGCCGCCGTCCTCGCCGCGCAGGGCGACGAGCGCCTCGACCGGCACGGCGAGGACGGCGCGCCTGCTCTCGCTGACGAAGGTCACGCTGGCGGTCGCCCGCGCCGCCCGGCCGGACAGCGCGGCGGCGCTGCCGTCGAGGGCGATCTCGACGGTGATGCCGTCGCCGCCCGGCTCGTCGTCGGAGCCCTCGGGGCGCACGGTCCCCGTCACCTTCCCTCGCACCTTCTTGCCGTCGGCGAGGCGGATCTCCGCCTTGGTGCCGCGCGCGGCCAGCGAGCCGTCGCCCTGGTCGAGGTCGGCCCGCACCACGGGCGTCGGCGACGCGGCGGTGAGCACGGGGGCGTCGGGGCCGACCTGGTCGCCGAGCGCGGCGTCCGCCTCGACCACCTTGACCGGGCCGCCCTGGAACACCACTTCGCCCTTGCCGACCCGCCCGGTCGGCGTGCGGTTGAGGGACTTCTGCCACCGCTTGACGGCGGCCGCGGTCGCGGCGTCGTACCGCACGTCGACGTAGAGACCGGCGCCGTACCCCAAGTCGCGCAGGTTGCGCTCCAGTTGGAGGACGTCCGTGCCCCGGTCGCCCTTCTTCATCCCGCGGAACACCGGCACCGGGCCGTACAGCAGGGTCACCGGCTTGTCGTCCAGCTCGTACAGGGCCTGGCCCTGCCGCACCGTCGCGCCCTCGCGCGCGGTCACGGTCACCGTGCCCTCCACCGCGGGCTTCACGGGCCTGCGCCCGGCGAAGTCGACCTTGCCGTCCACCGTCTTGCTGAGCACCAGGTCCGTGCGGACGACCTCGGCGGTCGCGGGCGGCGCGGCGCCCTCGTCCCTGGCGCCGTCCCGCGCCCCGCCGCCGAACGCGAGCGCCCCCGCCGCCACGGCCCCGGCCGCCGCCGCGCCGACGGCCACCGTCCAGCCCGTACGGCGTCTCACTGCATGCCGTCCAGGCCGTCGAGCAGCTTGGTCGCGCAGGCCTCCCGCGCCTGCTTGTACGCGGGGGACTCCGTGTCGAGCTTCGGTGACGTGGGGTCGGGCTCGCCGCCGGGCTGCGCGTTGCCGTCGGTCATCGTCGGGTTGCGGAACTGCGAGACGCCCTCGTCCCGCATGCACTTGGCGTGCGCGAGCATCGACTCGTAGTCCTGCTGCTGGTCGCGCTTGGGCTCCTTGTTCATCGCCGCGCGCAGCTCTTCGGCGCAGACGCCGTTCTTGCCGCCCTTGTACTCCTCGCCGCCGCCGTTCGGGTCGACGAGCTTCTCGATCTTGCCGAAGTCGAGGTGGCCGCTGAGCTTGGGGTCGGGGTAGTCCTTGAGGCCCGCCTTGGTGCGCATGCAGCGGACGTACGTCATCTGCGCGTCGAAGAAGGCGCTCTTGCCCGTCCTGTCGCCCGCGGACTTCTCGGCGCCGCCGCCCCCGGCCTCGTCCTTCTTGCCGGAGGCCTCGGGCACGGAGGCGACCTGATCGTCCTTGCCGCCGCCGTCACCGGAACTGGAGTCGGAGCCGGAGCCGGAGCCGCAGCCGACGGCGAGCGCGAGCAGGGGAGCCGCGACGAGCGCGACGAGCCGGAGCCGGGGCGCGCCGGAGACCGGCGTCCCGCATGAGGTGGTGGTCATGCGCCTCACCGTCGGGCGGCCACATGATGGTCCCTCCATGGCCACATGATGAGCACGTAACAATGTGCGGACGGACCCCGTCCGACCCCTCTGACCAGCTCGGAACGGCCGGGCCCTCGCACATAATCGAGCGCATGCCGCATGTGCTGCTGATCGAGGACGACGCCTCCGTACGCGACGGGATGGAGCTGGTGCTGCGCCGCCACGGCTACGAGGTGTCCGTCGCCGCCACCGGCGAGGCCGCCCTCGCGATGCTCGAAGGACCCGGGGGCGAGGCGGTCGACATCGCCGTGCTCGACCTGATGCTCCCCGGGCTCGACGGCTTCGAGGTGTGCCGCCGCGTGCGCTCCGGTACGTCCCGCTCGACGCTCCCCGTGATCATGCTGACCGCGCGCGGTGACGACACGGACGTCGTCAGGGGCCTGGAGGCGGGCGCCGACGACTACGTGGTCAAGCCCGTCACCGCGCCCGTCCTGGAGGCCCGCATCCGCGCGGCCCTGCGCCGCGCGACGCCGGTCGCCGCCCGGGACACGTACGCGGGCCTGGTCGTCGACCGCGCGGGCCTGACCGTCACCAAGTGCGGCACGCCCCTCGCGCTGCCGCCCACCGAACTCCGCCTCCTCCTGGAGCTCTCCGCGTCGCCCGGCCAGGTCTTCAGCCGCGAGCAGCTGCTGCGCAGCGTGTGGGACCACGACTTCCTCGGGGACTCCCGGATCGTGGACGCCGCCGTCGGCCGGCTGCGCGCGAAGATCGAGGACGTGGCGTCCCGGCCGCGGTACGTGCAGACGGTCCGCGGCTTCGGCTACCGGTTCGGCCCGCTGTGAGGCGACCCGGCCGCCGCGCCGAAAGGCCACGCGAAGCGCACGAGCCACGGGGCCCGCACGAGCCACGGGGCCCGCGCGGCCCGCGGAGGCTGAGGGGGCTGCGGGGGCTGCGAGGTCCACGCGGCCTGCGCACCCGCCTCGTCGTCACCTTCGTCCTCGTCGCCCTCATCGGCACCGGCACCGCCACCGCCCTCGCCTACCGCGACGCCCGCACGGCCGTCCTGAGCCGCACCCAGGAAGCCGCGCAGGAGGACCTGCGCACCCGCGTCGCCGCGCTCGCGCCCGACGTCGACGTGCCGCCCGACCTGCGCTCGCTGTCCGCGCTCACGCGCTCGGTGTCCTCCGGGCTCACCGGGGCGCCCCTGGTCGTGGCCCGCTACGAGAACCTCAAGGCGGCGTCGGAAGGATCGCCGGACGACCCCCGCATCACGACGGACCTGCGGGCCGACGTCCGCGTCTCCGGCCGGATGAGCTTCCAGCGGGTCACGCGCGACGGCGAGCCGTACCTGGTGGTCGGCACGCCCGTCACCTACGAGGGCGGCCGCCCCTCACGCCTGGAGGTCTTCGCCGTCACGCCGCTGCGCGCCGAGGAGCGGGACATCGCCGCCCTGCTGACCTCGGTGCGCGACGGACTGCTGCCCGTCCTCGTCCTCACCGCCGTGCTCGCGCTGCTCGCCGCCCGTACGGTGCTCCGCCCGGTGCGGGAGCTCGGCCGGGCCACGCGCCGCCTCGCCGAGGGCGACCTCGGCACCCGCGTCGAACCCCGCGGCCGCGACGAACTCGCCGACCTGGCGCGCGACTTCAACACCACGGCCGACGCCCTCCAGACCACCGTCGCCGAACTGCGCGACCAGGAGGCGAAAGCGCGGGAGCAGGAAGCGAAGGCCCGGGAGCAGGAGGCGAAGGCCCGGCGGTTCGTCGCCGACGTCTCCCATGAGCTGCGCACCCCGCTCGCCGCCATGACGATGGTGGCGACCGTCCTCGACGAGGACGCCGACCGGCTCCCGCCCGACGCCGCGCACGCGGCCCGCACCGTCAGCGCCGAGACGGCGAAGCTGACCCGCCTGGTCGACGACCTGATGGAGATGTCCCGCTTCGACGCGGGCGTCGCCCGGCTGCACCTGACGGAGGCGGACCTCGCCGCCACCGTCCGCTCGTCGCTCGACCTGCGCGCCTGGACCGGCCGCGTGACCCTCGAACTCCCCGACTCCGCCCCCGCCTTGATCGACGTACGGAGGATCGACGTGACCCTCGCGAACCTCGTCGGGAACGCGCTGCGGCACGGCGCCCCGCCCGTGACCGTCCGCCTCACCACCGGGGCGGGCCTCGCCGCGGTCACCGTCACCGACCACGGGCCGGGGCTCGCCCCGGACGTCGTCGCCCACGTCTTCGACCGCTTCTACAAGGCCGACGCGGCCCGCACCCGCTCCGAGGGCAGCGGCCTCGGCACGGCCATCGCCCTGGAGAACGCGCGGCTGCACGGCGGCACCATCGAGGCGGCGAACCGCCCCGAAGGGCGGGGCGCCGTCTTCACCCTGCGCCTGCCGCTGCGCCCGGCGACGGGCCCGGAAGGCGGGCCCCGGTGACCCCCGTGCGGGCGGCCGCGCTCGCCCTGACCCTCCTGCTCGCCGCCGCCCTCACGGCCTGCGGAGTGCGCCCCACCGGCGTGGTGACCGGCGCGGACCCGGCCACCGGCCTCACCCGGGGGCTGCGGCTCTACTTCGTGGACGGCACTGGCCTTCGCGGTGTGTCCCGCCCCGACTCGGGCCTCAGGGACCTCCCCGGCGTCATCAAGATGCTCGGCACCGGCCCGAACCGCACCGAGCGGGAGAGCGGTCTGACCAACCTCGTGGAGCTCGGCGAGATCGACGTGACCGCACGGGGCAACCGGGTCACCTACCGCTCACCAGGCGCCTTCTTCGACTCCGACCGCGACCGCCTGCCCAACGGCCAGCTCGTCTGCACCCTGGCCCGCGCCCAGTCGTACCTGTCGTCGAAGGACGAGGACCGGCGCATCCGCCCCGACGACGTCCAGGTCACCCTCGACAACGGCGAGCGCCGCTTCGGCCCCTACCGCTGCTCGCAGTTCCTGGACGGCTAGGGCCTGTCCGGCGGCCCCGCTAGCCCTTCTGGTCCCGCTGGCCCTTCTGGTCCTTCCGGGCGAAGACGTACATCATGAACCGCTCGGGCCCCTTCGCACTGGACTTGGCCACCAGGTCGGTGCTCATGTACAGCCTGCCGTCGACGAAGTGCAGCTCCGACTCGACCGGTACGAGCCCGCCGGGCCGCTTGGTCGAGACGAGGAGCTTCTTCTCCTTCAGGGTCCGGCCGTCGAGCGTCACCACCTGGACGCCCAGCTGGTCGCGGTAGGCGAGGACGTTCCCGCCGTCCATGCGGAACGGGAACGTGGGGCCGTTGCTGTCCGTGTTGCCGCGCTGCCCCGTCGTCCTGCCGGTGGCGAGGGAGAAGGCGAGGATGTCGTTCGTGGTGGAGATGCCGTCCTTGGCGTCGCGGCGCGCGGTCGGGGCGTACAGCCTGTCGTTGCCGACGACGAGGGCCCGGCAGTCGTTGACGACGCTGGTGTCGCCGCAGTCGTGCAGGTACTTGCCCTCCGGCAGCGCGATCTTCGAGCGCAGCTTGCCGCGGCCGTCGAGGGCGAAGACGTCGCTGGCGCCGTGCCCGGTGATCTCGCCCGAGTCGAGGCCGACGACCACGGGGTCGGTGGAGATGACGTTGAGGTTCTTCACGCCCCCGGGCAGCTTGTGACTCCAGCGCGGCTTGCCGGACCTGGGGTCGATGTCCTGCACCGTGTACTTCTCCGCGCCGTAGTCGCCGCAGGTGCGGATCGCGACGAGCCGCGCGCCGCCGCCGTACCCCACGTCCCGGCAGGTGTCGCCGGACCGGGGCTTCCACCGCAGCTCGCCGGTGCGCAGGTCGAACGCGGCCCCGCCGTAGAGCCCGCCGACGGCGGCCGTCCGGCCGCTGATCGCGACCTGGTTGAACGCGGTCTTCTCCGTCTGATAGCCGACCCGGACGGACTTCGTCCACAGCTTCTCGCCGGTCGCGACCTTGAAGGCCATGACCTGGGTGCAGGGCGCGCGGAACCCCTTCTTGTCGTGCGTGGCGGGCGCGAAGACCACCACGGCGATGCCGCCCGCGCCGATCTCCGGCGAACCGCCGCAGGACTGGCCGGGCTTGGGCAGCGTCCACCGCGTCTGCCCCGTGGCCGCGTCGAGCCCCGATATCTTCGCGACGGAGGACTTCACGTACACCTCGTCCGTGAGCCAGGACCCCTTCACGGGCCAGGTGCTCTCCTTCTTCGGCAGCGCCGGCACCGGCGCCCCGCCGTGGAAGGTGGCCTTCGGGTCGGCGGGCACGGCCTCCTTCGGCTGCGCGTACGCGGGTCCCGGCTTCTTGCCGCCGCCCTTGCCCCCGCCGTCGTCCGAGCCGTCCCCGCGCGCGGCGACGTACCAGGCGCCGCCCCCGGCGACCAGGGCGAGCGCGGCCACCGACGCGATCACGACGGCCGTGCGGCGCCGGGGCTTCGACGGGGGCGGCGGCACCGGCGCGGGCGGCCCGAAGCCCCCCACCGGTGGCGGCACCGGCGGCCCGAACCCGGCCTGCGGGGGCCCGAATCCGGCCTGCGGCGGGCCGAACCCCTCACCAGGCGGGCCGAACCCCTCACCGGGCGGGCCCGCGAGCGGCGGCGGCCCGAACTGCCCCTGGGGCTCGGACGGTCCGGGCGGGGGCTGCGTCATCGTCTCTCCAAGGTCTTCGCTCCGCGCGGGTCTGCCGCGCCGTGGGGGTGAGCTGCGGCGGCCGTCACCGGCCGAACGACACCAGCCGCCCTTGCTCCTTCTTCCCGCCGAGCCCCTCGGGGCCGAGCCGCGACGGCGCCACGAAGATCCGCCCGCCGCCGTACAGCGTCTCTCCCGCGAACATGTCGGCCTCCCACTTCTGGGCGGGCGTGGAGTGCCGGAGCAGCACGTCCGGCGCCCCGCCCGAGGCCGGGAACCGCACGGTGCGGCCGGTCTTCCCGTGCTGCGCGCGCACGTACACGACGACCCCGGAGCGCTTGCCGTCCCCGGCCTGCCGCACGGGCAGGAGCTGGCGTCCGCGCACGGCGGCCGCCCAGCGGCGCTTGCCCGTCGCGAGGTCGTAGGCGACGAGCTTGTTGGGCCCGAGGATGCCGTCCTTGGGCTCGGTGGACAGGTACAGGGAGTCGTCGCCGACGACGCCGCCCGGGCAGTTCTGCACGCCTTCCCCCGCGTCCCCGGCCCCGTCGCACATCTCGTACGCGTACGGCCCCCGGTCGAGCGGGATCCAGGCGCGCTCGCGCCCGCGGCCGTCCACGGAGACGACGGCCCACTTGTCGTAGTCGTCCTTGTTCCGGACGGCGAGGACGAGGGGGTCGACGGAGTACACCTTGTCGACGCTCCAGCCGTTCCTGGTGCGGTACTGCCAGCGGACGTCGCCGGTGCTGGGGTCGACGTTCTTCACCCGGCCGTGGGCCTTGGGCGCCCCGGCCGCGCAGCTCTCGACGTACAGGAGCCGGGCACCGCCCGCGACGTCGCGCAGGAAGCAGGCGCCGACGCGCTCCCGCTTGGAGGAGAAGAGGCGTTTGCCGTCGCTGACGCGGTACCCGTGGGCGATGTCGCCCTGCCCGACGGTGACGGTGGAGCCGGTCATGGCGAGGTGCACGGTGCTGGTGCTGTCCGAGAGGTCGTGCTCCTTGAGCTCGCGGTGCCAGCCCTTCTCGCCGGTCCGCAGGTCGATCTGCTGGAGCTGGTTGCACTTGCCGGAGCCGGAGGTGCTGCCGTTGCCGTACGCCACGACGACGTGGCCGCCGGGCGCGGTGTCGACGGGGGTGTCGCAGACCTTGTCGGGCAGGCGCAGCGTCCAGGCCTTCGCGCCGTCCCGCGCGCGGTACGCGGTGACCGTGTCGTAGAGGGCCTGCACGACGAGTGCGCCGCCCTTGCCGGACGCGCCGCCGTCCACGGTCCACAGGTCGCCCAGCATGGCGCCCTTGCCCGGCAGCTTGACGCCGTTGAGGTCGAGCCAGCCCTTGGACTCGCCGGACTTGCGCGCGGCGTTGACGTCCACCCGCCGCACCGGCTGCTCGGGACGGCCGGGCGCGTCCGTCCGCTCCCCCGAGCCGGACGGCTCGCCCGGCGCTCCCGATTCCCGGGCGACCGGGGCCCGGAAACCACCGGACCGCCTGTCGTCGTCCTCCTTCAGGAGGGCGTACGCGCCCGCGCCCACGCCCACCGCCGCGATCACCGCGCCCACGACGACCCAGGCCACCGCGCCCGTCCGCCTCTTCGGGGAGGGGACCGGCTGGGTGACCGGCCGGGTGACCGGCTGGGCGTACGGATTGCCGGGAACGGGCTCGTGCGGCCGCTGGGGCGGAGGACCTGCCATGACAGGAGTGTGGCCCAGCAAGCGAGTTGATGGAGATACTTTCTAGAAAATTCCTCCAGATTCTCGATGCGCCGAAGATTCTCGGCTGCCGTCCGCGATGCCGGTTCTGCTCTACGCTGGAACGCATGGCGGCGGACGAGGTGACCACGGGCGGACGCGCCCGTTCCGGAGGTCGGGGGAAGCCGGGGCGGCGCCGTGTCCCCTAAGCAGCAGCGTGGCGAGGCCACCGTCGACCTGCTCCTCGACACCGCCCTTCGGGTGTACGCGCACGCGGGCGCGCAGGGCTTCACGGTCAACGCGGTCACGGCGGCGAGCGGGGTGAGCTTCGGCAGCCTCTACCACCACTTCGGCAGCTTCGACGGCCTGGCCGCCGCGCTCTATCTGCGCTGCGTGGACCAGCTCTGCGACCCGGTGGTGGCCGCCGTCACCCGCTGCCGCACGGCCCGCACCGGCGTCCGCGCCCTGGTGCGGGCGTATCTGGACTTCACCCGCGACCACCGGGACGTGGCGCTCTTCCTGCACGGCTCCGCGTACTCCAGCTATCTGGCGGCCCACGCCGACGAGGTGATGGCGGCGAAGGACGCCAAGTTCGCGCCCATCGCCGCCTGGTTGTACCCGCGCATCACCGCGGGCGAGGTGGCCGCGCTGCCCGCGCCCCTGATCGAGGTCCTGGTCATGGGCCCGGTCGCGGAGACGGCCCACCGCTGGCTCTCCAGTACGTACGAGGTGGACCTGGAGGAGGCGGCCCGGGTCCTTCCGGACCGCATCTGGCGGTCGCTGCGGGCGGACTAGAGCCCGTCCGCCCCGTTCTTCCCGTCGGCCCCGTCCTTCTCCTCGCCCGCGCGGGACCGCGCGAGGAGATCCGCGCAGCCCCGCACGAGCAGCCCCACGTCGCTGCCGACCGCGAGGAGCGAACACCCCTCCCGCCGTGCGGCGGCGGCGAGTTCGGGCGTGGGCGCGAAGGTGCCGCACGGCTTCCCCGCGGCCCGGCACGCGGCGACGACACGGGTGAAGGCACCCCACACGTCCGGATGGTCCGGCACACCGAGGTGCCCGAGCGCGGCCGACAGGTCGTAGAGCCCCACGAACAGCGCGTCGACCCCGTCGACGGCCGCGATGTCCGCCGCCGCGGCGACCGCGCCCGGCGTCTCGATCTGCGGGACCAGACACATCGCGGCGTCGGCGGCCTCCAGATAGCCGGGCGTGCGGCTCCAGCGGGAGGCGCGGGTCACCGCGCTGGCCATGCCCCGCGTGCCGTGCGGCGGATAGCGGGTGGCACGGACCAACTCCCGGGCCTGCGCGGCCGATTCGACCATCGGCACGAGGAACGTCCGCACGCCGATGTCGATCAGCGGCCGCAGCTCTTCCGCGCGCCCGCCGGGCGGCCGTACGACGGCATCGGTCCGGTCACCGATCGCGCGGAGCTGGTCGAGGGTGCTGCGCACGTCGTTGGGCCCGTGCTCGCCGTCGATCAGCAGCCAGTCGAACCCCGCGTCCGCGCAGACCTCGGCCGCGGACGCGTCGCCGAGGCTCAGCCAGAGCCCGGTGAGCGGCCCGCCCGCGGCCAGGCGCGCCTTGAACGCGTTGAGCGGGGAGGGCGGAGAGGGGGCGGCAGGCATGAGGTCCTCCGGTTCCAGTACGGCGCGGTGGCGGTTGCCCGGCAGTCTGACGCGCGGCCCGCCGCCCCGGCCCCGTACTCCCGGAAGTCGGCGCGAACCGGATCGCCGGGTCGGGGCCGTGGCGCCTCAGGCCTGCCGCGGCACGTAGGCCAGGCCGTGGGCGCCCGCTTCGCCGCGCCGGGGGACGTCGAGGCGGGCCAGGACCCGCAGCGTCTCCAGGTCGACGACGTCGACGGTGGAGGAGACGACGCAGGCGACGTAGCCGAGCCTGCCGTCGGGCGACGAGGTGATGGTCAGCGGGAAGAGCCCCACCTCGACCTCGCCGACGGCCTCGTGGGTGGCGGCGGAGTACACCAGGAGCCGCCCGGGCGCCTGCCGCCCGAGCTGCGACTGCGGATCGGTCTCCATCCGCAGCTCGCCCGCGAGCAGCAGGCCCGTTGACGTCAGGTGCACGGGGAAGACGGTGCTCTGCGCGGGCAGCACGGCGGTGACCGACGCCGTCCGGGCGTCGACGACCCGGATGCCGGGGGCGGGCGGCGCCGCCGCGGACCCGTCGGCGCCGCGCGGCGGGGCGAAGGACCCGTACGGGGCCGCGACGAAGGCGTGCGTGCCGTCGGCGGAGACGGCGAGCCCCTCGCTGCCCGGCACCTCGATCTTCGCGGTGAGGGTGCCCCGTTCGAGGTCGACGACCGACACGAACGGCGCCTCCTTGTTGGTGGCGTACCCGATGGTGCCCGCCGGGTCGATGGCGAACCAGTGCGGGCCTGGCGCGTCCGTGTCGATCCTGCCCAGCGGCTTGCGGGACTCGGTGTCGATCACCACGACACCGCCGGGCCGGTCGTCGGACCCCTCCACGCTGACGTAGAGGCGGCCGCGCGCGGCGTCCAACGCGATTCCGTGCGGCCCGTGTTCGGGCGCGATGTCGACGACGTCGACGACGCGGCGCGTGTCCGGGTCGATGACGGTCAGCTCCGTACGGCGGCCCGCGTTGTCGTGGTAGTAGCCGGAGGAGTACGTCGACGCGCACCACAGCAGTCGCCGCGTCGGGTCGAAGCACAACTCGTGCGGCTGGGCGGTGACTTCCACCGTGTCGAGGAGGAGGTCGGTGGCGGCGTCGAAGAAGCAGACGGTCGGGCCGCTCTGGCTGACCACGGCCAGCACGTCGCCTTCGCGACCGGCACGGGCGGACAGTTCGTCGGCGGACTGCTGCATGAAAGCTCCTGGGGAGGAAGAGGGAAGGGCGGCGGGCGCGCTGGCGCGGCCACTGCCCGGGAGTACCTCCACCCTCGCCACGGCAGGGATTCCGCGGCAATGCAAGGATCGGCACCCAATAGTTGCCGTCCACGCAAAAGTGCCGCTCAGGAGGGCCGATGGATCTGAATCTGCTGCGTGCTTTGGACGCCCTGCTCCAGGAGAACAGCGTGACGCGCGCCGCGGAGCGGCTCGGCACGTCCCCCGCGGCGGCCAGCCGCACCCTCGCCCGGCTCCGCCGCGCCGTCGGCGATCCCCTCCTGGTCCGCGCGGGCCAGGGCATGGTCCCCACGCCGAGGGCCCTCGAACTCCGCGAAGAAGTGGGCGCGTTGCTGCGCGGCTGCGACGACGTGCTGCGCCCCGGCGCGGGCTTCGCCGCCCGGCACCTCCAGCGGACCTTCACCGTGCAGGCCATCGACCTGCTCCAGGCGGGCCTGGCCGCGCCCCTGACCGAGCGCGTCCACGCGGAGGCCCCGGGCGTGGACGTGGTGTTCCTGCCGGAGTCGGGGGAGGGCGGGCCCGCGCTGCGCCAGGGCTTCCTGGACGTCGAACTGGGCGTCCTCGCGCACCTGGACCCCGAGACCCGCTCCCGGCAGCTCGTCCGGCTCACCCTGGTCGGCGCCGCCCGCGCCGGTCACCCGCTGTTCGACGGGCCGCTCGACGCCCGCCGCTTCGCCGAGGCAGGGCACATCGGCATCTCCCGGCTCGGCAAGCGCCACGGGCCCATCGACACGGAGCTGGCGAAGCTCGGCCTGAGCCGCCGGGTCGCGGTCGTCGTCCCCAGCCACACCAGCGCGCTGATGCTGGCCCGCGACACCGACCTCGTCGCCCTCACCCTGCCCGGCTTGCTGCCCGGCGCGACCGAGGCCCTGGGCCTGCGGACCTTCCCCGTGCCGCTGCCGCTGCCGCCGATCGACCTGGGCATGGCCTGGCACCCGCGCAACGACGCCGACCCGGGCCACCGCTGGTTCCGCGGCC
This sequence comes from Streptomyces sp. NRRL B-1347, assembly GCF_000720325.1. GTDB lineage: Bacteria > Actinomycetota > Actinomycetes > Streptomycetales > Streptomycetaceae > Streptomyces. Next base: position 6,436 of record NZ_JOJM01000093.1, on the reverse strand, counting down.
ATCTCGCGGCGGCGGTCCTCGCCCCGGCCGACGCGGAGCCGGGCCCTACGACACCGGGTTGAACCGCGACACGCCCTCGGCCCGCACGGTCCTGCCCCGGCCCGGCACCGCCCCCGCCACCTCCACGATCCGCTCCCGCAGCCGCTCCACCACGAGCCGCATGTTCTTGTACGCCGCGTCGGTGTCCGGGTAGCGGCAGGCGAACTGGAGCCCCTCGTGAAGGCGCGTGATCCACGCGCACACCTGGTCGCCGTACGACACCCGGATCAGCCCGTACGCCTTCAGCTCCTGCCACCGCTCCGCACCCGGGATCGCCCGCGTGTCGACGTAACTGACGATCGAGTACAGGTCGGGTGACGTGGGCCGGAAGTCGGCGCCGAGCAGCGGGAGCACCCGGGCGATCGGCATCCGCGACAGCGGCCTCGCCTCGCGCAGGGCGGCGCGGACCATCCGCAGCGCGTCGTCGAAGTCCGCGGCCTCGGCGATGGGCACCTCGATCGGCGCCCCGCCCACGTACCAGCCCACCGATTCGGCCCACTGGGAGCGCACCCGGGTGTGGAACGGCACGACCGTGCGGTACACCCGCAGGCCGCTGATGTCCCGGGTGATGAGGGCGACGGCCGCGAGCACGCCGACGAGGCTCCCGCCGTAGGGGCGGCAGTACGTCTCGAAGGCGGCGGCCTCCGCGTCGCCCACGAGCATCTCGTGCAGCAGCCGCTGCTCGGGCAGCGGGCCCTCGGGGTCGAGGCCGAGGTCGACGGGGAAGTTCGGCAGCTTGCCGTCGCACCTGCCGATGAACTCCCGCCAGCGGGCCACGACGGCGTGCGTGTGGTCGATCCGGTCGGCGTCGGTGCGCTCGCTCGCGCAGAAGTCGACGTAGCTGGCGACCGGCGCGGCCGCCACGGCGCCGCCCCGGAGCCCGGCGGCGTACAGCTCGTGGATCTCGGCGGTGATGCGGTGGACCGAGTACGCGTCGACGTTGCTGTGGTCGAACGCCATGCACACGGTCGCCCCGTCGTCCCGGACGATCGCGGTGAAGATGAAGTTCGGCCAGGTCAACGCGTCCGCAGCGGTGTCGAAGCGGTCTTGGAGATAGCGGGTCAGGGTCGCGGCGTCCGTGAACGTGCCGCCGTCCGCGCGGTGCAGCGCGACGGCGTCGGCGGCCAGGGTGAAGCGCCGCATCTCGTCGCCCGCCCAGCGGAAGCCGCTGCGCAGCGTCTCGTGCCGCAGCGTCCAGGCCCGCAGGGCGCCCTGGAGCACGTCGAGGTCCACCTGCCCCGGCAGGTCGAAGACGGTGCCGAGCCAGGTCGGCACGAACAGGCCGTCCTCACGCACCGTACGCGAGGTGCGGATGTGCGACTCCTGTACGTAGGCGGGCGGCCTGACGTCGTCGGGCAGGTCCCGCGCGGCCCCCACCGCGGCCGGGTGCAGCGTCCACTCCACGAGCCGCCCGGGACGGATCTCGCAACGCTGAAGGTCGGTCATGCGCACGGGGCTCTCCGCTCACCTGCCCTCGGGAGGCCGACGCCGGGCAGCACTGTCGATCCATGCCTCCATGCCGCTCGGGCACCGCTCACACCGCACTGAGGGGATCAACGAGCGTAGGGGCAAAAGGGCCCGGGACGAGGACTTCAGGCCCCGGTCGGCTCAAAACCGATCCGGCAGGGCCCGTCCGTGGGCATCCGCACCTTGGTCACCACGGCGTCGCACAGGTCACCGAAGACGGCGAGCTGCTCGGGCGTCATCGCGTCCACGAACCACTCGCGCACGTGCGCGACGTGGCGCGGCGCCGCCGCCTCTATCGCCGCGCGCCCGGCGCCGGTCAGGACGACGTCGGAGTACCTGGTGTCGTCCGCGCACGCCTCGCGACGCAGCAGGCCGCGCCGCTCCATGCGGCTCAGGTGGTGCGAGAGGCGGCTCTTCTCCCAGCCGGTCTCGCGGCCCAGGGCGGTGGCCCTGGCGCGGCCGTGCGGCGCCTCGGAGAGCGCGACCAGGATCTGGTAGTCGGCGGACGACAGGCCGCCCTCCTCCTGGAGGTGCGCGTTCAGGCGCGTGAGCAGAGCCGTGTGCAGGGTGACGAAGCTCCGCCACGCGCGCTGTTGTTCGTCGCTCAGCCACCCGGGATCGCTCATGGCGCGATTCTACGCGTCAAGGTTGACGTATCAACCTGCCGGGTCTAGCGTCGGGTTGACGCGGGTTGACGCGTCAACCTGGCGGGCCACCGGAGCACCGAAGAGGGGCAGCGGAATGACGAGCACGCGGGACGGATCCCTCAGTGGCAAGGCCGCCCTGGTGACCGGCGGCAGCCGGGGCATCGGCGCGGCCATCGCCCGCCGCCTCGCCCGCGAGGGCGCGGCCGTGGCGATCACGTACCACTCCTCGCCCGGCCGCGCGGACGGCGTCGTCGCGGACATCGAGGCCGAGGGCGGCAAGGCGGTGGCGATCGCGGCGGACTCGGGCGACGCGGAGGCGGTCCGCGCCGCGGTCACCGGCACGGTGGCCGCCTTCGGCCGCCTGGACATCTTGGTGAACAACGCGGGCATCGGCACGATGGGCCCGCTCGGCGAACTGACCGTCGACGACTTCGACCGGGACGTCGCGGTCAACGTACGGGCGGTGTGGGTGGCCTCGCAGGAGGCCCTGCGGCACCTGGGCGACGGCGGCCGGATCATCACGATCGGCAGCGTCTTCGCCGACCGGATGCCGTTCCCGAACGGCACGACGTACGCCCTGACCAAGGCCGCCGTCGCGGGCTTCACCCGCGCGCTCGCCCGGGAGCTGGGCCCGCGCGCCATCACCGTCAACAACGTCCAGCCGGGCCCGGTCGCGACCGACACCAACCCGCCCGAGGGCCCCTTCGCCGACGTCATGACCGGCCTGACCCCGGCCTCCCGGTACGCGAGCGCGGACGAAATGACGGGCCTGATCGTGTACTTGGCCGGGCCGGAGTCCGCGTACGTCACGGGAGCGACGATCAACATCGACGGCGGCTTCACGACCTGAGCACGCCGTCCGCCCTGGGGCGGCGCGGCTCGTCTCAACTCGTCCACGGCGCACGCCGGTCCGCGACAGTGGTTCCCGGCCGGCGATCCGTTCGGCCGCCCCGAGCGCACCGAAACAGGAGCCCCGTCATGCCCCGACGCCCCCTGAGCCGTCGTGAGCGGCTGACCCTGCTGGGATTCGTCCTCAGCGGTCTCGTGTCCGCCCTCGTCGCAGCGGCCGCCGACGAGACCTTCCGGGCCCTGGTGTCCTGAGCGGCTCCCTCCCCGGACACCCGTCCGCGGCCGAATCCGTGACTCTCCCGGCGGCCGCGCCTCCCTCACGCAAGGATGCTTCGATGACCGGTCGCAAGAGTGGTGTGCGGCAAGGGAGCCAGCGACGGATCCCGCAGCCGCTGGGCGTGACTCCGGCGCCGCTGCGGGACTTGAAGGAGTACGTCTACCAGCTCTACGTGGACGCCGGCGCGCCCGCGACCCAGCGCATGGCGGAGGAGATCGGGCAGGACGACGCCCTCCCGGGCAGCCCGTCGAAGGCCACCATCCACCGGATCATCGGCTCCACCGAGCTCCCCACGGGGCAGGAGGACGTCGTCTCCGTCGCCCTCCTCCTCGCCCGGTGGGCGGCCCGCGACCCCGGCCGGGTGGGGACGCGGGTGCGGCGCATGTGGGTCGCCGCCCAGCTCGCCCAGCCGCTGGGCAGCCCCGTCGTCGACCTCGACCCCTTCGCCCTCGAGGTGCACCGGGCGATCAGCGTGCCCGGCGAGCGGTCCCTGCCGCGGCTGCCCGCGTACGTACCGAGGGACCACGACGCGGCGCTCGGCGCGTACGTCGACCGGGCGACCGGCGGCGAGAGCCTCATGGTCACGCTGGTCGGCGAGTCCTCGACCGGCAAGACCCGCGCCTGCTGGGAGGTTTTGCGACGCCTTCCGCCCGGGTGGCGGGTGTGGCACCCCTTCGACCCCACGCGCCCGGACGCCGCGCTCGTGCACCTCGCCGAGGCCGGCGCGCAGACGGTGATCTGGCTGAACGAGATCCAGCACTACCTCCTCGCCCCCGACGCCAAGACCGCCGAGGGCATCGCCGCGGGCCTGCGCTCGCTCCTGACCGACCGGCGGCGCGGCCCGGTCCTCGTCCTGGCCACCATCTGGCCCCGGTTCTGGGAGACCCTGACGCTGCCCTCCGCCACCGGCGCGGACGACCGCTTCGAGCAGCAGCGCAAGCTCCTCACCGGGCTCGGCCGGTGCGTCGTGGTGCCCAAGGCGTTCACCGAGCACGACCTGCGCCAGGCACGGCGGCGCGCGCACGACGACCCGCGCCTCGCCAGCGCCCTCGCCGGGGCGACCGACGGGGAGATCACCCAGTTCCTCGCCGGCGTCCCGGAGCTCATGCGCCGCTATCTGTGCGCGCCCCCGGCGGAGAAGGCGCTCATCCACGCCGCCATGGACTACCGCAGGCTGGGCCACGGCCCCGCGCTCCCGCACGAGTTGCTCGCCGAGGCCGCCGACGGCTATCTGCGGGACCAGGAGCGTGGCCTGCGCGGCAGCGGCTGGCTGGAGGAGGCCCTGGCGTACTGCGCCATGCCGTGCCACGGGGTGCCGGGCCCGCTGACGCCCGTGGCGTCCCGGAGCGGCGCGCCCACGGACCGCGCCTACCGGCTCGCGGACTACCTGGAGCAGTACGGCCGCGTCGACCGCCGCCTGATGAGCCCCCCGGCCTCGTTCTGGAGCGCGGCGATCCGCCGCTGCCCGCACACCGACGACAGCGTCGCCCTCGCGCGCGCCGCGCAGCGCAGGGGGCGCCTCCAGATCGCCGCGTCCCTCTACGGCAGGGCCCTGAAGGCCGGAAACACCGACGTGCGGCCCGAGTTGGGCCGCCTCGCCGAGGGCGTCGGAGACCTCGACCGGGCGAAGGACTTCTACGAGGCCGCCTGGGAGGACGACCACAGGGCGCGCTGGGAACTCGTCCGCCTGCGCCAGCTCAAGGGCGAGCCCGGCCGGGCGGAGGAACTCGCCCACGAGGCCGCCAACCAGGGCGACAGCTCGTCCCTGACCCGGCTCGTCCGGCTCCGCCAGGAGGCCGGGGACGAGGAGGGCGCCCAGCGCCTGACGCGGAACGCCGCCGCCACGGGAAAGATCAGGACGTACGCCGGGCTCGCCCGGTCCCGGGAGGAGGCGGGGGACCGGCAGGGCGCCGAGGAACTCGCCTTCCTCGCCCTGGCCCAGACCGGCAGCACGTACGCGCTCTCCGACCTGGTGGGCCTGCGCGAGAAGGCGGGCGACGGCGCGGCGGCGGAGCGTCTGGTCCGCGCGGCCGCCGCCCGGGGCAAGGTGCGCCCCGCGTTCCGCCTCGCCGGGGCGCGGCGGCAGGCCGGGGACCGGGAGGGCGCGGCCCGCGCCCTCGACCTCGCCGCGGCCGCGGGCAGCATCTTCGCCCTCACCGAACTGGCCCGGCTGAAGCGGCGGTGGGGCGACAGCGAAGGGGCGGAGCGGTTCCTGGGCACGGCCGTGCGCCAGGGCAGCGTGTACGCCATGACCGAGCTGGCCCGGCTGCGCGAGAAGGCCGGGGACCGCCAGGCCGCGGTGCGCCTGTACCGCAGCGCCGCCGCGTACGGCAGCACGGACGCGCTGGCCCACCTCGCCCTGCTCAAGGAGGAGGAGGGGGCGGGCGCGGAGGCCGAGAGCATGGCGTGCGGCGCGGCGGGCGGCGGCAGCACCTTCGCGCTCCTCGAACTGTCCTGGCTGCGCGAGAAGAACAGCGACTCCGAGGGCGCCGAGCGCCTGGCCCACACCGCCAACCTCGCGGGCAACTCCGGCGCGCTCGTCCTCCTCGCCCGCCTGCGCGAGAAGTCCGGCGACACGTCGGATGCCGAGGCGCTCGTCCTCCGTGCCGCGCGGGCCGGGGACGCCCAGGTGCTCCACGAGTTCGTCCTGCGCCGCGAGAAGAGCGGCGACAGCGAGGGCGCCGAGCGCCTGGCCGCGGCCGGCGGCGGGCGCGTCCTGCTCCAACTGGCCCGGCTCTGGGAGTCGGACGGCCGCAAGCCGGAGGCCGAGCGGCTCTACCAGCGCGCCGCCGACCAGGGCCGCACCCAGGCCCTCGGCGAACTGGCCCGCCTCAAACAGCAGTCCGGCGACCACGAGGCCGCCGAACACCACGCCCGCGCCGCCGCCCACGCGGGCCACGTCGAGGCCCTGGCCGACCTGGCCCACCTCTGCGCCCACCGCGGCTCCCCGGCCGAGGCCGACCGCCTCTACCGCCTGGCGGTCGACGCGGGCCACGACGCGTCCCTCCCCACCTGGTCCACCCTCCGCGCCCGCACCGACCCCCGCTGGCGCGACCTCCCCCACTACGGCCTCACCCCAGAAGGCACCCTCTCCCCACCCTGGCGCTTCGCCCCACCCCGCACCCCCTGACCCTGTCTCTTATACACATCTCCGAGC
>NZ_JOJM01000092.1 GCF_000720325.1 Streptomyces sp. NRRL B-1347 | reverse complement strand
CCCGTGGCTCCCCGGCCTTGCCCAGCCCGGGCCGGATCTCCGCCGCTCCGCGGCGCTACGCCCCCCTCCGCACGCCCTGTACCGCCAGCACCACCAACCCCGCCGCCAGCCAGATCGCGCCCACCACCTGCGCGGAGCCCGACGCCTCCGTGATGACCGCGATGACGATCGCCGTGCCGAGGACGGGGACGAGGAGGTGCCGCCACCAGCTCACCTGGCCGCCCCGGCGCCGCACCACGAACCAGCCGACCACGCTCGCGTGCAGCAGGGCGAAGGCCGTCAGGGCGCCGATGTCGACCACCGAGACCAGGTGATTCATGCCGTCGTCGCGGCGCGCGGCCCACACCGCCGCGATCAGCGTCACCGTCGCCGCGCACAGCAGCGCCACGCGCGGCGTGCCGGACTCCGTACGGGACAGGAGCCGGGGGAGGCGCCGCCCGCGGCTCATCGCGAAGAGCAGCCGGCCCGCCGCCGCCTGCCCGGCGAGGGCCGCGAACGCCGCGCCGACGGCCTTGCTCACCGCCACCAGGTCGTGCAGCCAGGAGCCGACGGAGGCGTCCACGGCGGAGTAGAAGGCGGCGTCCTGCTTGCCGGGGTTCGCGGCCAGGTCGGCGGAGGACACCGGGGTCAGGAGCGCCGCCAGATACGTCTGCGCCACGAACAGGACGCCCGTCACGGCCAGGCAGAACAGGACCGCCCGCGCCACCTTCGCCGAGCCCCCCGTGACCTCCTCCGCGAACGAGGCGATCGCGTCGAAGCCCAGGTAGGACAGGACCGCCACGGACACCGCGCCCACCACGGCGGAGAGCGCGAACGCGCCCTGCGTACCGTCGCCCGAAAGGGGGGACAGCCAGCCCCGCTCCGCGCCGTCGCGCGCGAGGACCACGATCGCGGACACCACGAACACCACCAGGACCACGATCTCCATGGCGAGGATCGCGAAGCCGACCCGCGCCGCCGGACGCACGCCCCACAGGTTCAGGGCGGTCGTCACGACCACCGCGATCGCCGTCCACACCCACCGGGACACCTCCGGCACCAGCTCGTGCATGGCGATCCCGGAGAAGAGGTACGCCACGGCCGGGATCAGCAGGTAGTCCAGCATCGCCATCCAGCCCGCGACGAACCCCGCGCCGTTGCCGAGACCCACGCGCGCGTACGTGAAGACCGAGCCCGCCTGGGGCACCACGCGCACCATCTGCGCGTAGCTGAAAGCGGTGAACGCCATGGCGATCGTCGCCACGACGTACACCAGTGCCACCGCGCCGTGCGACTTGGCGTCCAGGGTCCCGAAGACGCCGACGGGCGCCATGGGGGCGATGAACAGGAGCCCGTAGACGACGAGGTCGCGGAAGCCGAGGCTGCGCCGCAGCCCCTCGCCCTCCGTCGCGGTCGCGGCGGACCCCTGGCCCCCGTCGGACGGCGGGTGCGCATTCGTGCTGTGGGCGGACATCGTGCCTCCGGGTGCCTGACGCTGATCGCACACTTGGCTCCCAGTCTCCCCACACAGGCGATCTTTGACCTCTCGTACGCGGCCTTACGATGGGCTGTATGACTGCAACGCCTGGCTCCCGCCGTGTCCTGCTCGCCGCTCCCCGTGGCTACTGCGCGGGTGTGGACCGTGCCGTGATCGCCGTCGAGAAGGCCCTGGAGCAGTACGGGGCCCCGATCTACGTCCGCCACGAGATCGTCCACAACAAGTACGTCGTGCAGACCTTGGAGAAGAAGGGCGCGATCTTCGTCGACCAGGTGGACGAGGTGCCCGAGGGCTCCATCGTGATGTTCTCCGCGCACGGCGTCGCCCCGACCGTGCACCAGGAGGCCGCCGAGCGGAAGCTCGCCACGATCGACGCCACCTGCCCCCTTGTGACCAAGGTCCACAAGGAAGCGGTCCGGTTCGCCAAGGAGGACTTCGACATCCTCCTGATCGGCCACGAGGGGCACGAGGAGGTCATCGGCACGTCGGGCGAGGCCCCCGACCACATCACGCTGGTCGACGGCCCGGACGACGTCGCGAACGTCGAGGTCCGCGACCCCGACCGGGTCGTCTGGCTCTCCCAGACCACGCTCTCCGTCGACGAGACGATGGAGACGGTCGGCGCCCTGAAGAACAAGTTCCCGAACCTGCTCTCGCCGCCCAGCGACGACATCTGCTACGCCACGCAGAACCGCCAGACCGCGGTCAAGAAGCTCGCCGAGGACGCCGACCTCGTCATCGTCGTCGGCTCCAAGAACTCCTCGAACTCGATCCGCATGGTCGAGGTCGCCCTGGAGGCGGGCGTGCCCGCATCGCACCTGGTGGACAACGCGGGCGAGATCGACGAGGCCTGGCTGGAGGGCGTGACCACGGTCGGCCTCACCTCGGGCGCGTCCGTCCCGGACGTCCTGGTGGACGGCGTCCTGGAGTGGCTGGCCGAGCGCGGGTACGCGGACGTGGAGACGGTCAAGACGGCCGACGAGTCGATCACGTTCTCGCTGCCCAAGGAGCTGCGCCGGGACCTGCGCACCGAGGCCGCGGAGCTGTCCGGGAAGCAGTGACCACCGCGTCACCGCCGGTCCGGCGTCGTACCGTGGGGCCATGCAGATCTTCGGTGTGGACATCGGCGGATCCGGGATCAAGGGCGCTCCCGTGGACCTGGACCGCGGAGACCTGGCACAGGAGCGGCACAAGGTGCTGACGCCGCACCCGGCCACGCCCGAGGGCGTGGTGGAGCGGGTGTGCGAGGTCGTCGAGCACTTCGGCTGGTCGGGCCCGGTCGGGGCCACCTTCCCCGGTGTCATCACGGACGGCACGGCCCGCACGGCGGCGAACGTCGACAAGAGCTGGATCGGCACGGACATCCGCGGCCTGATCTCCGAGCGGCTCGGCGGGGCCCCGGTCACCGTCCTGAACGACGCGGACGCGGCGGGCGTCGCCGAGATGCACTTCGGCGCGGGCCGCGGCCGCACCGGCACGGTCATCATGCTCACCCTCGGCACGGGCATCGGCAGCGCGGTCTTCACCGGCGGCCGCCTCGTGCCGAACACGGAGCTCGGCCATCTGGAGCTGAACGGCCACGACGCGGAGACGCGCGCCTCGTCCAAGGCCCGCGAGGACGAGGACCTGACCTGGGAGCACTGGGCGCGCCGGGTGCAGAAGTACCTGGTGCACGTGGAGATGCTGTTCTCGCCCGAGGTGTTCATCATCGGCGGCGGCGTCAGCCGCAAGGCCCACAAGTTCCTGCCCCTGATCAAGGGCGTCGAGGCGGAGCTGATCCCGGCGAAGCTGCAGAACAACGCCGGGATCGTGGGTGCCGCGATGGCTGCCGCCGGGGACTAGGGCGGGCCTGGGCCCGCGCCCGCTGGGGCCTTTGTCGCGCTGCGCGCTCGTCCTCAAACGCCGGACGGGCTGATTCTGTCCCACCCGGCGTTCTGTCCCGTTGCGACGCTACGACGCCGGTACGCGGCGGACCGGGCGCGGCGGGCGCTGCCCGTTGCGCTGCGCCCGGCGGCGCCCCATCAGGCGCAGCTTTCGTACGGTCACGATCACCCCGGCTACCAGCGTGCCGCCGTACAGCCAGCCCGCGTGCAGGGCCAGCGAGGTGAGCAGGCCCATGAACTGGCCGCCGAAGCCGCCCGCGCCCTCGGCGATGGGCAGCACCCCGGCCGCGAAGGCGATCGGCACGGCGACGGGCGCGGTGACCAGGTCGGCGGGCCGCACCCACAGCGCGGTGAGCGCGCTGACCGGCAGGAACAGCACTCCGTACGCGACCAGCGAGCCGCCGAAGAGCAGCCGGAGCAGGCACGCGAGCAGCAGCATGACGACGGCCGCGAACAGGCCGCTGCCGAGGCCGGTCAGGCGCGGGTTCGGCATCCGGCGCAGCTTGCGGTACAGCGGCATCCGGTTCAGGGCGCGGTACACCGGGGTCCTGCGCAGGACGCGGGTGAGCGGGGACGAGGGGCCGCCGGGCGCCCGGGAGGCGGCCCGGTAGACCGTCGCCGACTCCGTGGAGCCGGTGGGGCCGGTGGGGCTGCCCTGCCCGGGCAGGGGCGCGGCGGGGCGCGGCCTGGCGCGCGGGGGACGGGTCCTGTGTTGCTCCACCGCACCAACCTAGGTCGCGCCGGGGGCGGAACCGGGACTGGGACACGCATTTTGGCCGACCTTGGTCCGGCGTTCGACGCCCGGGCGGTACGCGGGCGGGGCACGGGGCGCGGCACACCGTAGACTGGTGGATCGTGCCCCAGGCAGTGCGGGGCCGGTGAGGGACCACCGCGGGCCCCGGACGAGACCCCGGACGACGGGGACGGCGCGAGCGCGGCGGCCGGTCCCGCCCACGCGGCCCTCACACAGCCCCAGCCAAGTCCCCACTCCTCACGTACGGGAAGTCGCAACGTGTCGCTCACGATCGGAATCGTCGGTCTGCCCAACGTCGGCAAGTCGACCCTGTTCAACGCCCTGACCAAGAACGACGTCCTTGCGGCCAACTACCCGTTCGCGACGATCGAGCCGAACGTGGGCGTCGTCGGCGTCCCGGACGCCCGCCTCGACAAGCTCGCCGAGATCTTCGGCTCCCAGAAGATCCTCCCGGCGACCGTCGACTTCGTGGACATCGCCGGCATCGTGCGCGGCGCGAGCGAGGGCGAGGGCCTGGGCAACAAGTTCCTGGCGAACATCCGTGAGTCCGACGCGATCTGCCAGGTCATCCGCGCCTTCGCGGACGAGAACGTCGTGCACGTCGACGGCAAGGTCTCGCCCAAGGACGACATCGAGACGATCAACACCGAGCTGATCCTCGCCGACCTCCAGACCATCGAGAAGGTCCTGCCGCGCCTCCAGAAGGAGTCGCGCATCAAGAAGGACATCGCCCCGAAGGTGGCGGCGGTCGAGGCGGCGAAGGAGATCCTGGAGAAGGGCGACACCCTCTTCTCCGCGGGCATCGTCCAGGGCTCGGGCAACGAGGAACTGCTCCACGACCTGCACCTCCTCACCACCAAGCCGTTCCTCTACGTCTTCAACGTGGACGAGGACGAGCTGACCGACGACGCCTTCAAGGCCGAGCAGCGCGCCCTGGTCGCCCCCGCCGAGGCGATCTTCCTCAACGCCAAGCTGGAGGCCGACCTCGCCGAGCTGGACGAGGAGGACGCCCTCGAGCTCCTCCAGTCCGTCGGCGCCGAGGAGCCCGGCCTCGCCACCCTCGCCCGCGTCGGCTTCGACACCCTGGGCCTGCAGACCTATCTGACGGCGGGCCCGAAGGAGTCCCGCGCCTGGACCATCAAGAAGGGCGCGACGGCCCCCGAGGCGGCCGGTGTCATCCACACCGACTTCCAGAAGGGCTTCATCAAGGCCGAGGTCATCTCCTTCGCCGACCTGGTCGAGACGGGCTCGGTCGCCGACGCCCGCTCGGCGGGCAAGGCCCGCATGGAGGGCAAGGACTATGTGATGCAGGACGGGGACGTGGTGGAGTTCCGCTTCAACGTCTGACGTTCCGTCCGGCGGTCAGATCCTTGACCGTCGGTCCCGACGGTCGGTCCCTGACGTCGGCCCCCGACGGTCGGACCCCCGCGGCCCGGTGTGCTCTTCGGAGTGTGCCGGGCCGTTTCCGTACAGTTGTGCGTTCTGGAGGCGGCTCTGGGGAGTGGTCGGGCGCATGGTGGGTGGGGTACGGAAGGCCGGGGGCGGCGCGGAGGGTTCCGGGGGCGGTGACCTCGCGGTGCGCTGTCTGCGGCTGCTCGCGGGGAACGCGCCCCGGGAGGCCTTCGAGGAGCTGGCGGAGGGGGCCGAGCTTCCGGAGGCCGTGGAGCTCGCGCTCCGGGCGCGGGGCCAGGCGGAGGCCCAGCAGCAGCGGGCCGCGGGGATGGCGGCGCTCGTCGACGCCCTGCGCGATCTCACCCAGGTGCACGACCTGGACGAGCAGCTGCGCATCCTGTGCCGGCGCGCCCGGCTGCTGCTCGGGCTCGACATGGCCTACGTCAGCCTGCCCTGCCCGGACTCCGGCGACTCGCGTGCCCGGGTCGCCGACGGCGCGGTGACCACGCTCGTCGTCGGGCTGCGGATCCCCGCCGGGGGGCCGGGCGTGGGCGGAGTGATCCGCAGCCGGCTCGCGCCGTTCTGGACCCCGGACTATCTGGCGGACGACCGCTTCCCGCACGAGGCGGAGATCGACGAGGCGGTGCGCGCCGAGGGGACGCGGGCGGTCCTTGCCGTTCCGCTGCTGCGGGGCTGCGCCAGCGTCGGGGTGCTGTACGGCACCGCCCGCAGCGTGCGCCACTTCACCCCGGACGAGGTCGCCCTGCTGTCCTCGCTCGGGGACATCGCGGCCATCGCCATCGACACGGCGCACCAGTTGGAACGTACGGCTGCCGAGCTGCTGGAGAGCCAGGAGCGGTACGGCGCCGCGCTCCGGTCCGCCGACTCCCTGCGCGCGGTGGTGTCGGCGCAGCGGCGGATGACGGAGACGGCCCTGGAGAGCGACGCCCAGGGCCTCGCCGAGCTGGGGGCCGAGCTCTTCGACGGCTCCGTGCGGATCCTCACCGACGAGTACCGGCCGGTGGGCGACGCGGGCCCCGGCGGCGCGTCCGGGATCGCGACGGCGGAGTGGTCGCGGTCGGTGGAGCGGGCCCGCGAGTCCGGCACGGCGGTGCAGGACGGCTCCGGCTGCTGGGTCTCCTGGGTGGGGCGGATCCCCGGGCAGGACGGCTGCGGGTTCGTCGTCGTGCGCCCGGGCGAGGCACCCGCCGACGGCCCCGCAGAGGAGCGGCGGGTCGCGCTGCTGCGGCAGTTCTCCCTGGCGGCCGACTTCCAGATGCTGCTGTGCCGCACCTCGCGCGAGGCCGGACACCAGGCGCGCGGCAGGCTGCTGTACGACCTGCTGGCCGCCGCCACGCCCGCGGAGGAGCGGCTGGCGCGGGCCCGGGCCGTGCACCTCGGGCTCGCGCCCGACGGCGACTGGCTGCTGCTCGCGGCCCGGCCCGACGGCGACCGGGAGGGGCGGCTCGAACGGTCCCTGATGTGGGCGGTCAACCACACCACGCGGGCCGGGGGCATGGCCACCGTCCGGGACCAGACGCTGGTCCTCGCCGTCCCGGGCTCGGGGGCGGGCAAGGCGGCGCGCGACGTGGCGCACCGGCTCACCGAGGCGCTCGGGACGCCGGTGACGACCGGTGCCGCCGACATCCGTCTGGAGGGCGGGGTGGTCAGCGGGACCGGCGGGCTGCGGGGCGCCTTCCGGGAGGCGGTGCGCTGCGTGGACGCGCTGACCGCGCTCGGCCGGAGCGGGCAGGGCGCGTGCGCCGACGAACTCGGCTTCCTCGGCGTGCTGTTGTCCCAGGAGCGCGACGTGCCCGGCTACGTCCGCTCCGTCCTCGGCCCCGTCCTGGACCACGACGAACGCCGCTCCACGGGCCTGCTGGAGACCCTGGAGGCGTACTTCGCCTCAGGGGCCGAACTGAAGGGCACCGCCGAGCGGTTGCACGTCCACACCAATACCGTCGTACGCCGCCTCGAACGGGTCGCTTCGCTCCTCGGCACCGCCTGGCAGGAGCCCGCACGCGCCCTGGAGGTCCAGCTCGCGCTCGGCCTGCGGCGCACCGCGCGGGCCCTGGACGACTGACCTGGGGGCCCGGTGGTGGGCGGCCCACACGCGCGCCCCGTCGCTCGCCGCCCGCGCGCCCCGCGGGTGGTGGGCCGTCCACAAGGCGCCCTCCGGCACCCGTCCGGCACGCGCGCGCGAGGGTCCTCAACTGTGGTTCCGGCGGCCCTTATCGGAGACCCCGGCTCCCGGGGAGAGTCGGGTCGTGACCGAGCCGGTCGCACCCCGTACGCGGTCCCGTAGGCGAGAGGAACCCGACCCCATGCCCATCCAGCTCAACCACACCATCGTCAACGCCACCGACAAGAAGGTGTCCGCCGCACACCTGGCGGACCTGTTCGGCGTCGAGGTCCAGCCGCCGTTCGGCCCCTTCCTGCCCGTGGTCCTGAGCAACGGCGTCGCGCTCGACTACCTGGACAAGGCGGACCGGACGGGCCCCGGCCTCGAGGACGCGGCCGCCCTGCCCATCGAGTCCCAGCACTACGCGTTCCTGGTCTCCGAGGACGAGTTCACCGCGATCTTCGGCCGGATCAAGGACTCGGGGATCCCCTACTACGCCGACCCGTACCGGAACGAGCCGGGAAGGATCAACCACGACGACGGCGGCCGCGGCGTCTACTGGCTGGACCCCGACGGCCACCTCATGGAGATCATCACGGTGCCCTACGGCGGCGACGTCGAAACCCGCACACCGCCCGGGCAGTAGGTGGTTGACGCCCCGCCCCCGCGTCCCCACCGTGGTGCGGTATGGGTGATGACGATCTCTGTTTTGTCGATGCCGTGGAGCTCGCGCGGAGGGTGCGGGCGCGGGAGGTGTCCGCTCGGGAGGTGGTGGGGGCGCAGCTGGAGCGGGTGGCGCGGGTGAACCCGGAGGTGAACGCCGTGGTGACGGTGGCCGCCGAGGAGGCGCTCGCGGCGGCCGCCGCGGCGGACGAGCGGCTGGCCGGGGGCGCGGACGTGGGGCCGCTGCACGGCCTTCCGGTGGCGTTCAAGGACACGCATCTGACGCGGGGGACACGGACCACGCTCGGGTCGCGGGTGTTCGCCGACTGGGTGCCCGACGAGGACGAGCTGATCGTGGCGCGGATGCGGGCGGCGGGGGCCGTGGGCTTCGGCAAGACCAACGTGCCGGAGTTCGGGGCCGGGTCGCACACCTTCAACGCCGTGTTCGGCGCGACCCGCAACCCGTACGACCTCGGGCGGTCCGCGGGCGGCAGCAGCGGGGGAGCGGCGGCCGCGCTCGCGGCGGGCCTCCAGCCGCTCGCGGACGGCAGTGACATGGGCGGCTCGCTGCGCAATCCGGCCTCCTTCTGCAACGTCGTGGGGCTGCGGCCGACGCCGGGGCGCGTGCCCGCGTACCCGACGGCGAACGTGTGGGGCAGCCTGACCGTGCCGGGGCCCATGGGCCGCACGGTCGCCGACGTGGCGCTGCTGCTCTCCGCCGTCGCGGGGCCGGACCCGCGCTGTCCGCTCTCGCTCGACACCCCGCCCGCCGCGTCGTTCCGGGCGCCGCTGGAGCGCGACACCGCGGGACTGCGGGTCGCGTGGGCGCCGGACCTGGGCGGCCGGGTGCCGGTCGACCCCGACGTACGGGACGTACTGGACCGGCAGGGCGCGGTGTTCGAGGAGCTCGGCTGGCGGGTCGAGGAGGACTGCCCGGACCTGGACGGGGCCGACGCCGTGTTCCGCACGCTGCGCGCGCAGGCCTTCCTGCTCGGGCTCGGGCCGCTGCTCGACGAGCACCGCGAGCTGCTCAAGGCGAGCCTGGTCTGGAACATCGAGGAGGGCCGCAGGCTGACCGGCGCCGACCTCGCGGCGGCCACGGCCGAGCACACGCGCATCCTGCTGGCCGCCGTCGGGTTCTTCGAGCGGTACGACGTCCTCGTCGCGCCGGTGAGCCAGGTCGCGCCGTTCCCGGTGGAGTGGGAGTACCCGCACGTCGTGGACGGGCGGGCGCAGGAGACGTACATCGACTGGATGCGGTCCGCCTCCTGGGTGTCGCTCCTCGGCGGGCCCGCCCTGGCCGTGCCCGCCGGGTTCACGGCGGCCGGGCTCCCGGTCGGGATCCAGCTGGTGGGCCCGCCCCGGGCCGAGCGGGCCGTCCTGGAGGCGGGGGCCGCGTTCGAGGCCGCGACGGGGTGGGGGAGGCGGCGGCCCGCGCTGTGAAAGCGGTGCGGCCCCCGCCCGTGCAGGGCGGGGGCCGCGGCGTTCAGGGGCTGCTAGCCGAGGACGAGCAGGGTGGCGAGGCCGGGGCCGAAGGCGCCGCCGAGCTGGTAGCAGAGGGCGAACAGGCCGATCGCGGTGGGGCGCTGGGCGTCCGTGGTGGCCGACGCGGCGTGCACGGAGAGCGTGGCGTTGGCGCCCGTCGCGGTGAACGCCGCCGCGCCGGCCGCGAGCAGGAGCAGCGGGCCCGAGGTCGCGAGGGCCGCGGTGACGACCGCCGCCGTGCCCACCGAGATCAGGACGGCGCGGACCGCCGTGCGGCCGATGCGGGCCGAGGCCGCGGCCAGGAGCCAGGAGGCGGCGGACGCGACGAGCAGGGTCACCATCTGCCCGGTGCCGATCGCGCCGGTGGTCCAGTCGGCGCGGTCCTTGAGCAGCCGCGGCACGGTGAACAGGAGCGTGAAGTACGCGGTGGACAGGGCCGCCGCGAGCACCGCGGAGGTCAGGAAGAGCGGGGAGCGGACCAGCCGGGCCGGGACGAAGCCCTCGGGGCGGCGGCGGACGTGCAGGGCGAGGAGCACGGCGGAGACCAGGGCACCGGCGAGCGCGGCCAGGGGGGTGGTCGGCAGCAGGATCAGGGACGTGGCGAGCGCGATGAGGAGGGCGGCGCCCCGGGCGTCGAAGCGGCCCTGGGCGGGCGGCGTCTGCCCCGCGTACCGGGCCACCGCCGGGACCGCGAGGACCGCGACGGACGACACCGCGAGCGCGAGCCGCCACGACACCGCGTCGGTGAGCGTCGCGCCGAGCAGCGGTCCGGCCGCGCCGAGGACGCCGAAGCCGGAGCTGATCACGCCCATGCGGCGGGCGTTGCCCGCGAGGCTCATCGCGATGGCGACCAGGCCCGCGCCGCCGAGGGACTGCGCGGCGCGGCCCACCAGGGCCACGGGCAGCCAGGGCGCGGCGGCGACGAGCGCCGTGCCGCCGAGGACGAGAGCCGTGCTCAGCCGCAGCACCGTGGCGAGCCCGCGGCGGCGCAGCAGCCCGGCGAGCAGCGGGGTGCCCGCGGCCATGGCCCAGGCGAAGGCGGTGACCAGCCACGTCGCCGTGGCGGTGGGGACGCCGAGGGAGCGTGCCATGTCCGGCAGGATCAGCACCGGCGCGTTGGCCCCCGCGGCGATGGGCGTGGCGAGCAGCGCCAGCCAGCCGATGGGGACCTGGCCGGAGCGGGCGGCGGCGGCCTTGGTGGTGGTGGCGGCGCGCGGGACGGCCTTGCCGATGACGGTGGCGATGGACATGGGAACCCCCTGAAGTGAATGGTGTGCGGCGGCCGGGCGTCAGACCGTGGTGACGACGTCGTCGTAGGGCAGCCGGGGCGAGCGCGGGAACCAGGCGTCGGGGCCGGGCCTGCCGATGTTGACGACCATCAGCGGCTCGTGGTCGTCGTCAAGGAACTCGGTGCGCAGGCCCTCGGCGTCGTACCCGGTCATCGGCCCTGCGGCGAGGCCCGCCGCGCGCACGCCGACGATGAAGTACGCGGCCTGGAGGGCCCCGTTGAGCGCGGCGGACCGCTCGCGCACCGCGCGCTCGGAGAAGTACAGGCGGCCGGCGTCGGGCGCGTGCGGCACCAGGCGCGGCATCTCCTCGTGGAACTCGTGGTCCGTGGCGAGGATCGCGACGAGCGGGGCGGTGGCGGTCTTGGCGCGGTTGCCCTCGTCCATGTGCTTGACGAGCCGCTCGCGTCCCTGCGGGGTGCGGACGAGCACCACGCGCAGCGGCGACTGGTTGAAGGCCGTCGGCCCGTACTTGACCAGGTCGTAGATGGCGCGGACCTGGTCGTCGGTGACGGGCTCCGCGGTGAAGGTGTTGGCGGTGCGGGCCTCGCGGAAGAGCAGGTCCTGGGCCTGGGGGCCGAGGGTGAGAGCGGTCGTGGCGGTGGCGGACATGGCGTGCTCCTTCATTCTCTTCGCGTTCGTTCTCTTCACTCTCGTCTTCTGAGCAGTGAGAGTTTCAACGTTGAGATAAAAGCACGGAGGTTCGTTCAGCGTCAAGTGTCTTAACATTGAGAAGACGTCCGTTGAGAGAGCTGAAGGAGAGTGGGCCCCATGAGCGACGCCGTGGACGCCATCGTCGGGCAGTGGGAGAAGGAGCGGCCCGAGCTGACCGACGCCCTGTGGCCGGTGCAGCTGATCGCCAGGGTGCAGCGCATGCACCGGGTGCTCGACCGGGAGGCGAAGGCGTTCGGCGCCCTGCACGGGGTGGAGACCGGCGAGTTCGACGTCCTCACCACGCTGCGCCGCTCGGGGCCGCCGTACGCCCTGACCGCCGGGGCCTTCCTCAAGGCCGCCATGGTGACCTCGGGCGCGATCACCAACCGCATCGACCGCATGGAGGCCAAGGGCCTGGTCGAGCGCGTCCGGGACGGCGACGACCGGCGCACCGTCAAGATCCGGCTCACCGAGCGCGGCAAGGAGCTCACGGACACGCTGATGGTCGAGCACCTGCAGAACTACGACCGGCTCGTCGAGGGCCTCGACCGCGAGGAGATCGAGCGCGCCGCCGAGCTGCTCCGCAAGTTCCTGGAGCTGCACGGCGACACGTCGATCACGTAACCGGCGGCGCGGGCCCGCGCGGCGGGCCGCTCGGAGTCCGGTGCGGCGGGCCGCCCGGTGTCGGGTGCGGCTGTCCGGCGTCGCCGTTCGCCGCCGCCGGGTTCGCGCCAGAGGTGGGAGCCGCGGAGCGCCGCCGAGGCCGCCCCAGAAGGGCGGGTGGGCCCCAACGGGCCCGCCCGTCGCTGCTTTTCGGCCATGACCCGCACATGGCAATCGTGTTACGTCCGAACCCCACCCTTGTGCGCCTCCCGGGGATCCGCCAACCTTTCGACGGCGACAGAGAGTTGAACGCTGATCAACTCGGTGTAGGCGTGGCGCCACTGCATTGTCATGCCCCTGTCGCATCCCCCACAGGCGCACCACCGATCGAGGAGGACCCCTCAGATGGCAGTGACGCGTCACAGTCGACGAAGACTGACAGGTGCCGGCTCCCTCGCCCTGACCGCCGCCACGGCGGTCGCCCTGGGCGTCGTGTCCGCCCTCCCCGCGGCCGCCGACGCGAAGGGCGCGGAAGGCAGGATCCAGTACGCGGGCGCCCCGGGCGCCGTCGCGAACAGCTACATCGTCACGCTCGACGAGGACGCCGCGAAGGCGGATTCGGCCAAGGGCCGCGCGCTCGCGAAGAAGCACGGCGCGCAGATCGAGCGGACGTACAAGAAGGTGCTCAACGGCTACGAGGTCGAGGCCTCGGAGGCCGAGGCGAAGAAGCTCGCCGCGGACCCCGCCGTCACCTCCGTCGTGCAGAACCGCACCTACACGGTCGCCGCCACCCAGCTCAACCCGCCGTCGTGGGGCCTGGACCGCATCGACCAGCGCAACCTCCCCCTCGACCAGAAGTACACGTATCCGGACAAGGCCGGTGAGGGCGCCACCGTCTACGTCATCGACACCGGCGTCCGGAAGAGCCACCAGGACTTCGGCGGCCGCGCCGCCGACGGCTACGACGCCGTCGACAACGACAACGTCGCGCAGGACGGCCACGGCCACGGCACGCACGTCGCGGGCACCGTCGGCGGCATCGCGCACGGCGTCGCCAAGAAGGCGAAGATCGTCGGCGTCCGCGTGCTCAACAACTCGGGCTCCGGCACCACCGCCCAGGTCGTCGCGGGCATCGACTGGGTGACGCGCAACGCCACCAAGCCCGCCGTCGCCAACATGAGCCTCGGCGGCCCGGCCGACAGCGCGCTCGACACGGCCGTGCGCAACTCCATAGCCGCCGGCATCACCTACGCCGTCGCCGCGGGCAACGAGACCACCAACGCCAACACCCGCTCGCCCGCCCGCGTCACCGAGGCCATCACCGTCGGCGCCACCACCAACACCGACGCCAAGGCCAGCTACTCCAACTTCGGCACCGTCCTGGACCTGTTCGCCCCGGGGTCGGGCATCACGTCGACGTGGAACACCAACGACACGGCGACCAACACCATCTCCGGTACGTCGATGGCCTCGCCGCACGTCGCGGGCGCCGCCGCCCTGTACGTCGCCGAGAACCCGACGGCGACCCCGGCCCAGGTCTCCCAGGCCCTGGTCAGCGCGGCGACCCCGAACGTCGTCGGCAGCCCCGGCACCGGCTCGCCCAACCGCCTGCTGTACGTGGGCCCGGGCGGCACCAACCCGCCGGGACCGAAGTTCGAGAACGGCGCGGACTTCTCCATCACCGACAACTCCTCCGTGGAGTCCCCCATCACGGTCTCCGGCGTCCCGGGCAACGCCCCGTCGTCGCTGAGCGTGCCGGTCGCCATCAAGCACACGTACATCGGTGACCTGAAGGTCGAACTCGTCGCCCCCGACACCACGGCCTACGTCCTCAAGGACTTCGGCGTGGGCGGCAGTTCGGACGACATCAACACCTCGTACACGGTCAACGCCTCCTCCGAGACCGCCAACGGCACCTGGAAGCTCCGGGTGACCGACAACGCGGACCAGGACGAGGGCACGCTCGACAGCTGGGGCCTGCAGTTCTGAGCCCCCGCCCGCGGCAGTGACATGAGTGGTGCATGACCTCGTCCCCGCGGCGCGGTTCCGGGTCCGCCCCGGCCGCCCGCGGGGACGAGGCGCGTACGGGACCCATGGGGACACCAGGCGCGTGCGGGCCGGTCGCCGGGGCGCGCCCGGGGAGGCCGGGAAGGTGACCCTAAGGCCCTTTTGTCTGCTTCTGTGATAGTTCTGTGGCGTGGTCATCCGCGCGCTCCTGGCCGCCCTCTGCCTGCTCAACGCAGCGCTCGCCGTGCTCGTCGCCGCGCCACTGCCCCGGATCCCCGCCCTCGTGGCCGTCGCCGTCGCGGTCACCTCCTGGAGCCTCGTCCTCGTGCCGCCCGCGCTGCTCGGCCTCGCGGCCGCGGCGGGCGCGGGGCGGCGGTACCCGTGGTGGGCGGGCGCCGCGGCCCTCACCGCGTTCGCCGCCCTGGTGTACGGGGCGATGCCGTACGCGGCGGCGTACCGCACCGCCGAGCGCCACGGCACGACCCTCGACCTCGGCGCGTACGTCGGCGGCGGGGTCAACTACGCCAAGACGCCCGACCGGGGGCGCGGCATCACCTACGCGCGCCCCGGCGGCGAGCGTGTCAAGCTCGACCTGTGGACGCTGCCCGAGCGCGCCGCGGCGCGGCGGCCCGCCGTGGTCTGGGTGCACGGCGGCGGCTGGAACAAGGGCCACCGCAGCCAGTCGCCCCGCTGGAACCGCTGGCTCAACGCGCGCGGCTGGTCGGTCTTCGACATCGACTACCGCCTGGCGCCGCGCGCCACGCAGCTCGACCAGATCCGTGACGTACGGTGCGCGGTGCGCTGGGTGCGGCGGCACGCGCGCACGTACGGCGTGGACCCCGAGCGCCTGGTCCTCGCGGGCAGTTCCGCCGGGGGCAACCTGGCGCTCGCCGCGGCCTACGCGCGGGCGCCGTCCTCGCGCGCACCGGGCGCTTGGCGTGCGGCGGGTACGAAGAGTGAGCACCGCACGCGGTCGGCGTGCGCGATGCGTGACAGCGCCGTGGCCGGGGTGGTCTCGCTGTACGGGCCCACCGACATGCGACGCCTCATCGAGCGGACCGTGCTGCGGGCCGATCCGCTGATGCCGCGCCTGATGGGCGGTTCGGCCCGCGGCGCTCCCGAGCGCTACCGGCTCGGCTCGCCCGCGCGCCTCGTCCACCGCCGGGTGCCGCCCACGCTGCTCCTGCACGGCGGCGCGGACCGGGCCGTACCGGTCGCGCAGGCGCGTGACCTGGCACGACGCCTCGCCGCCGCCGGAGCCCCCGCGACGTACGTGGAACTGCCGTGGGCGGACCACTGCTTCGACGTCAACTGGGGCGGGTGGGCGAGCCAGGTCGCGCGGGCCGCGCTCGGGCGCTTCCTGGACGGGATCGCGGGGCGGTCACCCCGGCCGGACGGTCTCACCGGGCGGACGGATGAGCGTCAACAGGCCGCGCAGGGTGGATAGTTGAGGGATATAGCGCTGGAGACGCGCTGCGTAAAGCCCTGTGGAGCGGGAAATCATCACTTCGGGTGAATCCTTGGCCTAGGGTTGCGGCCAACAACCCACGGTTGCCACGCTGTTGCTGTCTGTCAACCTGATGGGAGTGGCCAGTGACTTTCGGTGAGCAGCCTGCGTATCTGCGCGTCGCGGGTGATCTCCGCAAGAAGATCGCCGACGGTTCGCTGCCTCCGCACACCCGTCTCCCCTCGCAGGCCAGGATCCGCGAGGAGTACGGCGTCTCGGACACGGTCGCCCTCGAAGCCCGCAAGGTCCTCATGGCCGAGGGGCTCGTCGAGGGGCGCTCCGGCTCCGGCACCTATGTGCGCGAGCGCCCCGTCCCGCGCCGCATCGCGCGCACGGGCTTCCGCGGCCCCGGCGCCTCCTCGCCCTTTCGTCAGGAGCAGGCCGCCGACGGCACCCGCGGCACCTGGGAGTCCCGCAGCGAGCAGGCGGAGGCGAACGGCGCGGTCGCGGAGCGGCTCGGCATCCGCGTGGGCGACCGCGTGATGTGCACCAAGTACGTCTTCCGGGACGCGGGCGAGGCGATGATGCTCTCCACCTCCTGGGAGCCGCTCGCCGTCACCGGCCGCACCCCCGTGATGCTCCCGGAGGAGGGCCCCCTCGGCGGCTGCGGCGTCGTCGACCGGATGGCCGCCATCGACGTCGTCGTGGACAACGTGGCCGAGGAGGTCGGCGCCCGCCCCGGCCTCGCCGAGGAACTCCTCGCGCTCGGCGGGGTGCCGGGGCACGTCGTCCTCGTCGTCCAGCGCACGTACTACGCGTCGGGGCGCCCCGTGGAGACCGCCGACATCGTGGTGCCCGCCGACCGGTACCGCGTCTCGTACCACCTGCCCGTTCGCTGACGGCCCGCCGGGCGTGCCTTCCCGGTGCTCCGGCGCGCGTCCGGCGGCGCCGGATTCTGGCCGTTCTCGCGGCCCGACTCGCCCTGGCCCGCTGCCCGTTGGCCCTGCGGGCGGCTCGGCGCGGTACCGCCTGGCCCGTCCTCGCGCCGACGCCGAGCCCGCCGGTGGGCGGGGCGCACGACGGCGGGGCGCCTGGGTCAACGGGGCGTAAAGGGAGGTGAGTTAGGGCTCGTCGCGGCCGGTTGTGGCCGTCGAAGGGGGCGCATCCGCGAGGGTGCGCCCCCTTGGTGCTGGCCGATTGCGTATCTCTTTGTGCAAAGTCGTATCCGCTGCGTAAAGGTCGGGCGTAAGCTCGGGCATATGCGGAATGCGGTTTCCTTACTGATCGAGGCGTGGGGTGCGCCGGGGGTGGGGAGCGGAGGGACGGCATGAACGACGGCACGGTCATACTTCCCTGGCTCGTGATACGGCAAGACGACAACGGCAACCGCTACCGCGTCGGAAGGTACGCGACCAAGGCCGAGGCCCAGAAGATCGCCGACAGCCTGGACGACCGCGGACACAAGCAGCTGTACTGG
This sequence comes from Streptomyces sp. NRRL B-1347, assembly GCF_000720325.1. Taxonomy (GTDB): domain Bacteria; phylum Actinomycetota; class Actinomycetes; order Streptomycetales; family Streptomycetaceae; genus Streptomyces. The sequence continues at coordinate 5,432 of NZ_JOJM01000092.1, read as the reverse complement.
ATCGAGCGGCTGAACCAGAACGGCGGGCGGTGACGTCGCGGGCGTAGGCTCCGGCGCATGACTGAGCGGATCGTGGTGGTCGGTGCCGCGCTGTACGACGGCGAGCGGCGCCTCCTCGCCGCGCGCCGCAGCGCGCCCGAGGAACTGGCCGGGCGCTGGGAGCTGCCGGGCGGCAAGGTCGAGCCCGGCGAGCGCGACGAGGACGCCCTCGTGCGCGAGCTCAAGGAGGAGCTGGGCGTCGAGGCGGAGGTCGTCGACCGCGTCCCGGGGGAGTTCCCGCTCGGGCGCGGCTATGTGATGCGGGTGTGGCGGGCCCGCCTGCTCGCGGGCGAGCCGCGGCCGCTCCAGGACCACGACGAGCTGCGCTGGCTGGAGCCCGACGCGCTGTGGACGGTGGAGTGGCTGGCGGGGGACGTGCCGGCCGTCCGGGCGCTCGGCCTCGCGGGCCGGGGCGAACGGTAGCTCCGCCGAGGCTCCTCGCTCTCTCCGTACCGCTCCCTGTCCATACCCCTTCCCGTCCGTACCCCTCTCCGGGCGCGGCCCCGGCGTGGCGGGAGGGGGCCCGGCGCTTCTCTGTGCGGCGCGGGGCGACAGGGGGCGCGCGAGGTTCGTCAAGGCGGAGTTCCGCTTCTCGTACGCCGTTCGTGCCACAGTGCCACCTTGAACACGGTAATCCCACCGGGATATCGGGTATGTGCCCATTAACCCCATGAAACCGGACATGGATCCGTCGCTCGGCTGGGAAGTGATCGGCGTGCTCGACACCGAAGGCGACTGCGCCGAGTGGGATTTTCCCGCGGACCCGGGCGCCGTCCGCACCGCCCGCGCGGTCGTCCGGAAGCAACTGGGCGACTGGGGCCTCGCTCCTCTGGGCGACGTCGCCGTCCTGCTCGTCAGCGAGCTGGTGACCAATTCCCTGCGGTACGCGTCGGGGCCCATCGGCGTCCGGCTCGTCCGCCCGCGGGGCCCGCTGGACGCGCTCCTCGTCGAGGTCTCCGACCCCGTGCCCGACCCGCCGCGCGAGCGCGTCGCGGCGCCCGACGACGAGGGCGGCAGGGGAATCCAGCTGGTGGCACGGTCCTCAAGACGCTGGGGCACCCGCCCGGGACGCACGGGAACAGCGGGGAAGACGGTGTGGTTCGAGCTGGCCCTGCCCGGTTAGAAGACAGGAAGCGCCGGTACGTACAAGTGCACGGGTCGGGCACAAGGCGGTCACGGGCCAAAAAGCGGTAAGTGCGTGCTGTGATCGTGAACGGCGTGTGGCACGGCCCCGTAGTGCTGGATACTGCGGGCAGCCACATTCGGTGACCGGTGCCGGACGCGGTGAGCTGGAGGGGACGGTTCGCGTGAGCGAGATACCAGCGAAGGCGACGGGTGCGACGCGGCCGACGGCGCGGGCGGGGCGGGCAGCCCCATCGGCGACCGCGGGCCCGGCCGGGCCCGCGGCGTCGAGCGCGGGCGGCGGCGCGCGTACCACCGCAGGCGGCGGCGTGGACCACGGCCCGGTCGGCGCGGCGGCCGAGCGCGGCCGCGGCCCCGCGGGCGCGGCCGGACCCGAGCGCTCCGACGGCGGCGCGGACCGGATCCAGGGCACCCCGGGCGACGTGCCCGCGAAGGGCGCGGGCGGCGAGCTGCCGGGGCCGGGCACGGGCGGCGGCGCGCGGCCGGAGCCCGGCCGTGGCGTAGGGCGCGGCGCGTCCGGGACGGTAGGTGCCGGTGCGGCGCATGGCGTAGCCGGGGCACGGGACGCCGTCGACGCGCGTCACCACGGCGCGGGACGCCCCCGCCCGCGCGTCGAGGACCGGCCCCTCACTCCGGGCGACATCATCTGGCAGAACAGCCCGCCGGGCTCCCTCTACGACTACATCAAGGTGGCGTCGTTCTCGATCGGCCCGGACGGGCTCGTCGACCAGTGGAGCGGCCGGGCCGAGCGGCTGTTCGGCGTGCCCGCGCGGGACGCCGTCGGCAAGGACCCGATCGAGGCCTTCGTGCCGCGGGAGCTGCGTCCGCGCGGCCACCGGAAGATGGCCGAGATCCTCGACGGCCGGGAATGGACGGGGTCGGTCCCCTTCCGACTGCCCGAGTCGGCCCCGCCCCTGCCCGAGCCCGTCGACCTCCTGGCCGAGCCCACCGCCCCCGCGCCCGGCACCCCCGTCCGTGAGGGCGTGGCCGAGGTCTATGTCATGCCCGCCAGGACGGCGGACGGCGAGCGGTCCGCCGTGTGCATCGTCGTCGACGTCCGGGCGCTCCGGCAGATCGAGACCGACCTCGCCGCCTCGCAGTCCATTTTCGGCCAATCCCCCTTCGGATTCCTCCTGTTCGGTACGGACCTCACGGTGCAGCGCGCCAACCGCCGCTTCGCGGCCGTCTTCGGCGGCGCCGCCGAGGACCACCGCGGCCGCACCGTCCACGACTACCTGCCGCGCAACGAGGCCGACCGCCTCCAGGCCGCCCTGCGCCGCGTCCTGGAGACCGGCGAGGCCGTCACCGACATGCAGATCGTCGGGCCCGCCCCGGGCAGCAGCGAGCGCCGCCACTGGTCGATCAACCTCTACCGCGTGCACAGCGGTTCGGGCCGCCCCATCGGCATCGCGGGCCTCGGCAACGACGTGACCAGCCGCCACGTCGCCGCCCGCGAGGCCGCCCACGCCCGCCGCAACCTCGCCCTCCTGAACGAGGCGGGCGCCCGCATCGGCAACTCCCTCGACCTGGAGACCACCGCCCGCGAACTCCTCGACGTCGCCGTCCCCGGCTTCTGCGACCTGGCGTCCGTCGACCTCTACCAAGGCCTCCTCGACGGCGACGAGACGCCGCCAGGGCTCGCCGACGGCAGCGCCGAGCTGCGCCGCGTCGCCTTCGCGAGCGCCGTGGCCGACGCGCCCTTCCCCGAGGGCACGGGCCCCATCGACGTCGGCTCCGTGCACCGCTTCCCGTTCACCTCGCCCTGCGCCGACGCGCTGCGCACCGCACGGGCGCGCCTGATCGCCGCAGGCGACGACTGCGGTCCGACCCGGCTCACCGGCGGCCTCATCCAGTCCACGCTCGCCGTCCCGATGGTCGCGCACGACACCGTCGTGGGCCTCGCCCAGTTCTCCCGTACGAAGGGCAGCGAGCCGTTCGGCGAACGCGACCGAGCGCTGGCGGGAGAGCTCGCCGCGCGCGCCGCCGTCTGCATCGACAACGCCCGCCTCTACCGCCGCGAACACGAGCGCGCCCTGATCCTCCAGCGCTCCCTGCTGCCGCCCGGCGACCCGGAGGCGGCGGGGCTCGACATCGCCTGCCGCTATCTGCCGGGCAACGCCGCCACCGAGGTCGGCGGCGACTGGTTCGACGTCATCGAACTGCCAGGGCACCGCACCGCCCTCGTCGTCGGCGACGTCATGGGCCGTGGCCTGCGCGCCGCCGTCACCATGGGCGAACTGCGCTCCGCCGTGCGGACGCTCGCCCTGCTCGACCTGGAGCCCGCCGAGGTGCTCTCCGCGCTCGACGAGATCGCCCGCGGCCTCGGCAACCCCTCGGGGCCCCGGCGCACCACCGCCCGGGGCGCCCGCGACACCGACGACCTCGCCGAGGTGTACCTCGCCACCTGCGTGTACGCCGTGTACGACGCCGTCACCCGGCGCGTCACCATCGCCAACGCGGGCCATCTGCCGCCCGTCCTCGTCGAACCGGGCGAGAGCGCGCTCATGCTCGACGTACCGCCCGGCATGCCGCTCGGCGTCGGCGGCGAACCCTTCGAGGAGGTCGAGGTCGACCTGCCCGAGGGCGCCCTGCTCGCCCTCTACACGGACGGCCTCGTCGAGTCCCGCGACCACCCGCTCGACGAGGGCCTGAACGCGTTCGTCGGCGCCCTCACCGACCCCGGGCAGGCCCTTGAGGACATCTGCGACCACGTCCTCAGCACCCTCGACACGCACCACGGCGAGGACGACATCGCGCTGCTCATGGCGCGCGTGCAGGGGCTGCCCGCCGAGCACGTCGGCGACTGGACGCTGCCGCGCGAGCCGCGCTCGGTGGGCCACGCCCGCGAGCTGGCGTGCGCGCGCCTTCGGGAGTGGGACCTCGACGCGCTCGTCGACACCGCCGAACTCCTCGTCAGCGAACTCGTCACCAACGCCCTGCGGTACGGCGAGGGCGAGATCCGGCTGCGGCTGCTCCTCGACCGCACCCTGGTGTGCGAGGTGTGGGACGCGGGCCTGGTCCAGCCGCGCCGCCGCCGCGCCCGCGACACCGACGAGGGCGGGCGCGGGCTCCAGCTCGTCGGCCTGCTGAGCGCGGCCTGGGGCTCGCGCCGCACGCCGCGCGGCAAGACGGTCTGGTTCGAACTGGCGCTGCCGAACGGGGACACGCCGCCGGTGGATGCGGCGGAGGCGCTGATGAGCCTGTTCTGACGGGGCCTTGCGCGGGCTCCGCGTGGGGGCTGCGCGGGTTTCGCCCGGGCGCCGCGTGGGTGGGGTGGGTCGGCGTGCTAAGCGGGCATGATGAAGTCCGCCGCATGGTGGAAGCGCCCCGAAGGGGCGCGGGGAACTGCGCGACCAGCCTCGACGAACCCGCAGGCGAACGACGCCATGGCACGGCGGATCCAGCGGAGCGCTCAGGTGGTGGCCTTGAGCGCGGCGAGCCGGGCCTCGACCTCCGCCGCGTCGCTCAGGCTCTCCAACTGCTCGAACTGCGCGTCGAGCGACGACGCGGCCAGCTCCTCCTGACCGAGCGCCCGCGCCTCCTCCCTGCGCACCTTCTCCTCGAACCGGCTCAGCTCGCTCGTCGGGTCCAGCACGTCCAGGCTGCTCGCGGCGTCGGCCATCCGGTTCCGCGCCTGCGCCGCCTTGGCCCGGGCCACCAACTGGTCCCGCTTCGACTGCAGCTCCGTCAGCTTGATCTTCATCGAGTCGAGGCCCTCCTTGAGCCGCGCGACCACGTCGCTCTGCGCGGCGATCGTCGGCGCGGCCTCCTTGGCCTCCTTCTCCGCGCGCAGCTGCCGCCCCAGGGCGACCTTCGCCAGACCGTCGAACCGGTCGGCCTCGACGGCGCTCCCCTCCCTCCGCAGCGCGTCCGCCTTCCGGCTCGCGGCCAGCGCCTTCGCACCCCACTCGACGGCCGCCCGCTGGTCCTCCCCGTGGTCCTGCTCCATGAGCCGCAGGTCACCGATGGTGGCCGCGACGGCCTGCTCGGCCTCCTTGATGTTGTCCGTGTACTCGCGGATCAGCTGGTCGAGCATCTTCTGCGGGTCCTCGGCCTGGTCGAGGAGGGCATGCACATTGGCCTTCGCCAGCTGGGTCACACGCCCGAGGACGGTCTGCTTGGTCATGTCGTCGCTCTCCTTCTACGAGGCCTTGGCTTAAGGGGCCTTGGCTTAAGGGGTCTTGGTACGGGGCCGGGGCCGCGGGGGCTGTCTCTTATACACATCTGACGCTGCCGACGAATAGAGAGGG
>NZ_JOJM01000091.1 GCF_000720325.1 Streptomyces sp. NRRL B-1347 | reverse complement strand
GGCCCAGCCGGGCCCGCCCGCGCCCGGCGACGGCGGCCCCGTCAACTACACCCACCCGCGCCGCCAGACCAGCGCGCCCCCGCCGCCCCCGCCCGCCGCACCGGCGGCCGCGCCCGGACAGCCCGCTCAGCCCGTCGCGGGCGACGCCACCGGCTGGTCCCTCGAGGAGCGCCTCTACAACCAGGTGTGGGGCATGTTCGAGGACCTGGCCCGCTCCACGGCGGCGTACCGCAGCGCCGTCGACTTCGCCGACTCGCGCATGGAGCAGGAGCTCGACAAGGTCCTCTCCGACCCGCGCAGCCGCATCGGCGGCGCGGGTGACGCCGCGCGCGAGACGGCCCGCGCCAAGCACGGCGACCTCGTCGACCAGGCCAGGGCCGCGCTCGACCGCGACCTGGGCCAGCTCGCCGCCGAGGCGGACGTCGTGGAGCCCGCGTTGCCCCCGGCCTTCGCCGACTGGTCGAGCCCCGTCTGGCACGCCTACCGCGCGCCCATGGAGATCCCCATGGCCGTGCGCCTCGGCGGGCTCCAGCTGCCGGAGCGCCCGGAGCTGCGCATCCCCATGCTGGTGCGGCTGCCTCTGGAGCGCGGTCTGTGGATCGACAGCGGCCGCTCGGGCGCCGACTCGCTCGCGGACGCCGACACCCTGCGCCGCCTCGCCCTGGACAGCGCCGTCGCGCACGCGGCGCGGCTGCTGGCCGTCTATCCGCCCGGCGAGTTCACCGTGCACGTCATCGACCCGGCGGGCACCGGCGCGGCCGCGCTGGCCCCGCTCGTGACGTCCGGGGCCCTCGACGAGCCGCCCGCCTCCGGGGCCGCGGGCACCGGCGCCGTCCTCACCAAGCTCACCCAGCGGGTGGACCTGCTGCAGATGGCCGTCCGCGGCGGCGTCACCTCGTCCCTGCCGCCGGACCTCGACACGGGCGAGCACCTCCTGGTGGTCAACGACTTCCCGCACGGTTTCGACGACCGCGCCGTGACCCAGCTGCGCTACCTGGCCGACGAGGGCCCGGCTGTCGGCGTCCACCTGATGATGGTCGCCGACCGCGAGGACGCCCGGGAGTACGGCCCGCTCCTCGACCCGCTGTGGCGCGCGCTCCTGCGGCTGACCCCGGTGCCCGACGACCACCTCGCCGACCCCTGGGTGGGTCACGCGTGGACGTACGAGCCGCCGCTGCCGCCGTCCGGCAGCGAGGTCCTCCACCACGTCCTGGCAGGCGTGGGCAGGGCCCGGCGCACGGGCAGCCGCTGAGTCATCCGCTGACGCGCGAGGGCGTCCCTGGCGAGTGATGCGTAAGTCGACTAAGTGACCGCTTGCGGTTCTGACCTGGTCATTTGGTAGCCGTTTGCCGTGGCCTTTACCAAACCTTGGTCTTTCGCGTAGGCTTCTCCGTGCGGAGGGGAGTACTCCCGTACGCGACGTGCCCGTCAATACGGACCGCCATCGGTCCCGGGGCGTCGGCCCGGCAGGCACCGAGGGGGCCCGGGTGGAAGAGACCTCCGGCAGCGACGACGCTGATCAGTAGCCGTACGACGCCGGAGGCGCAGTGGACGTTTCTATGACCTTGTGGGTGACGACCGTTCTCGGTCTGTGTGCCCTGATCGCGGTCGACTTCTTCATCGGGCGCAAGCCGCACGATGTGTCGATCAAGGAAGCCGGTATCTGGACGATCGTCTGGATCGTCCTCGCGGCGCTCTTCGGACTCGGCCTGCTGATCGCGGGCGAGAGCCAGGCCTCGGGTGAGTTCTTCGCCGGCTTCATCACCGAGAAGTCGCTGAGCGTCGACAACCTCTTCGTCTTCATCCTGATCATGGCGAAGTTCTCGGTGCCCTCACACCTCCAGCAGCGCGTGCTGCTGTTCGGCGTGCTGATCGCCCTGGTCCTGCGAGCGATCTTCATCGCCGCCGGCGCCGCGGTCATCGCCAACTTCTCCTGGGTCTTCTACATCTTCGGCGCCTTCCTGATCTACACCGCCTGGAAGCTCATCCAGGAGGCGCGCGCCGACGAGGAGGAAGAGGACTGGGAGGAGAACCGCCTCCTGAAGTCCATCGAGAAGAAGTTCGGCGTCTCGGACCGCTACGAGGGCACGAAGCTGTTCGTCCAGAAGAACGGCAAGCGCATCATGACGCCCCTGATGGTCGTCATGCTCGCCATCGGCACCACCGACGTGCTGTTCGCGATGGACTCCATCCCCGCGATCTTCGGCCTCACCCAGGACCCGTACATCGTCTTCACCGCCAACGCCTTCGCCCTGATGGGTCTGCGGCAGCTGTACTTCCTCATCGGCGGCCTCCTGAGGAAGCTGGTCCACCTCAGCTACGGCCTGTCGGTGATCCTCGGCTTCATCGGCGTGAAGCTGGTCCTGCACGCCCTGCACGAGAACGGCGTGCACGTCCCCGAGATCTCCATCCCGGTCTCGCTCGGCGTCATCTGCGGTGTCCTGGTGATCACGACGATCACCAGCCTCATCGCCTCCAAGAAGCAGCAGGAGCGCGAGGCGGCCGCCGCGGCGACGGGCAAGGACGACGCCCCGAAGGACAGCATCGAGGCGTAACCGCTCTCTCCGTAGAGAGGTAGTACGAAGGCGCCCCTCTCCGTAGGGAGCGGGTACCGCCGAAAGGAACCACCGGAGCGGTGCACAGTCCACGACTGTGCACCGCTTCCGCATAGAGAGGAATGTATGGAGTCGCGGCCCTCCCGCGCGCGGGGCAGCATCGAAGACATGATCCCTAGACTCCGGGCCATCGCCTCGCGGTGGACAACCGCAGTGCCCGCTCTCGGAGTCGTCCTGCTCGCCTGCACCTGGGGGCGGGACCTTCCCGGTGGCATCGTCGCCCTGGTGACGGTGGTCCTCGCCGGGGCCGTGCTCGCCGCGGTGCACCACGCCGAGGTCATCGCGCACCGCGTGGGCGAACCGTTCGGCTCCCTCGTCCTCGCCGTCGCCGTGACGATCATCGAGGTGGCCCTGATCGTCACCCTGATGGCCGACGGCGGCGACAAGAGCTCCACCCTGGCGCGCGACACCGTCTTCGCCGCCGTGATGATCACCTGCAACGGCATAGTGGGTCTGTGCCTGCTCACCGCGGCCCTGCGGCACCGCGTCGCGGTCTTCAACCCCGAAGGCACCGGAGCGGCCCTCGCGACGGTCGCCACGCTGGCCACGCTCAGCCTGGTCCTGCCGACGTTCACGACGTCCAAGCCGGGCCCGGAGTTCTCCACCTCGCAGCTCACCTTCGCGGCCCTGGCCTCGCTCGTCCTGTACGGCCTGTTCGTGGCGACGCAGACCGTGCGCCACCGCGACTACTTCCTGCCGGTCACCAAGGAGGGCGAGGTCCGCGACCCCGACGACCACGCCGAGGTCCCCTCCGCCCGCACCGCCATGATCAGCCTCGGGCTGCTCGCGCTCGCCCTGGTCGGCGTCGTCGGCCTCGCCAAGGGCGTGTCGCCGACCATCGAGTCGGGCGTCGAGTCCGCGGGCCTGCCGCACGCCGTCGTCGGCGTGATCATCGCGCTGCTCGTGCTGCTCCCGGAGACCATCGCGGCCGTGCGCGCCGCCCGCCGCGACCGCGTGCAGACCAGCCTGAACCTGGCCCTCGGCTCGGCGATGGCCAGCATCGGCCTGACCATCCCCGCCGTCGCCATCGCCTCCGTGTGGCTGACCGGACCGCTCGTGCTCGGCCTCAGCTCGACCCACATGGTGCTGCTCCTGCTCACGGTCGGCGTCAGCACGCTCACCGTCGTGCCGGGCCGGGCCACCCTCCTGCAGGGCGGCGTCCACCTGGTGCTCTTCGCGGCCTATCTGGAGCTGGCCATGAACCCGTGAGCCCAGGGCGGTGCCCGTCACCCGGTGACCGGCACCGCCCGGCTCGCGGGCCGCGTCTCCGGCAGCAGCGCGAAGCAGCCGAGGCTCAGCAGCGCCACGCCCGTCAGATACGCCGCCACGCCCCAGGGCGTGCCCTCGCCGCGCGCCATCGCGGTCGCCACGATCGGCGTGAGCGCGCCGCCGAGCACCCCGCCGAGGTTGTAGCCCACCGAGGCCCCCGTGCAGCGCACACGCGGCTCGTACAGCTCCGGCAGATACGCCGCGACCACGCCGAACATCGCCGTGAACGCGATCAGGGCCACCAGGAAGCCGAGGAACATCAGCAGCGGCTGTCCTGTCGCCAGGAGCGCCACCATCGGGAACATCCACAGGGCGAGCGCCGCGCACCCGAGCAGGCACAGCGGACGCCGCCCGTAGCGGTCCCCCAGGTGCGCGGACACGGGCGTCAGCGCACCCTTGGCGACGACGGCCGCCATCACGCACGCCAGCATCACCGTGCGGCTCACACCGAGCCGCTCCACTCCGTAGGCCAGCGACCACGTCGTCACGGCGTAGAACACCGCGTACCCGACCGCGATGGCGCCCGCCGTGAGCAGGACGAGCCGCCAGTGGCCGCGCAGCACCTCCGCGAGCGGCACGCGCGCGGGCTCGCGTACCCCCAGGAAGTCCGGGCTCTCCTCCAGGGAGGCGCGCAGCGCGAGCCCGGCCGCCGCGAGCAGACCCGCCACCCAGAACGGAACCCGCCATCCCCAGGAGGCGAACTGCGCTTCCGTGAGCATCACCGAGAGCCCCAGGGTGATGCCGTTGGCGAACAGGAACCCGATCGCGGGGCCCATCTGCGGGAAGCTCGCCCACAGCCCGCGCCGCTCGGCGGGGGCGTGCTCGGCCGCCAGGAGCACCGCCCCGCCCCACTCACCGCCGAGCCCCACGCCCTGCACGAAGCGCAGGACGAGCAGCAGCAGGGGAGCGGCGACGCCGATCGACTCGTACGTCGGCAGGCAGCCGACGGCGACGGTGGCGAGGCCCGTCATGAGCAGCGAGACCACCAGGACGGGCCGTCGGCCGTGCCGGTCGCCGACGTGCCCGAAGATGACGGACCCCAGCGGCCGGGCGACGAAGCCCACCCCGAACGTCGCGAACGCGGCGAGCGTCCCCGCCAGGGGCGAGAACGTCGGGAAGAACAGCGGCCCGAGCACGAGCGCCGCCGCGGTGCCGTACACGAAGAAGTCGTAGAACTCGATGGCGGTCCCCGCGAGCGCGGCGGCGGCGAGCCGCGGCAGCGACGGAGCGGCACCGGTCCGGGGGTTCGACGGAGAGTCACTGGTGTGCACGGTGCGTCAACCAGGCGCCGTGCGGGGCGGTTACGGGAAGCGCTTCAGTACGTGACCGTAATGCGCCTCTCCGAGCCGTCCACCCGGATCACGCCCCCATAGGGGATCACGTACTGCGGATCCGTGTGCCCCAGGTCCACGTCGAAGACCGCCATGGTGTCCGGGGCGTACGCGTCGAGCGCGCGGAGCACCGCCGCGCGCTGTTCGAGGGCGTAGCGGGTCCGCTCCTCCGGGCCGTTGGGCCGGTCGAAGCTCCAGCTCTTCGCGCGGCCCATGACGAGCGCGCCGAAGCGGGCGAGGAGCCCGCGCTCGCCCATGTTGCGCAGGATGCGGAACACCTCGGCGGCGGAGGGCAGTTCCTCGGACGTCTCCAGGAAGAGCACATGACCGTCGTACGCGGCCGGATCGGAGGCGATCTCGCGGTCCGCCATCAGGAGCCAGGACAGTACCTCCAGACTGCCGCCCCAGGTGCGCCCCTCCACGACCCGCTCGGCCCCTTTGGGTAGGCGCCAGGTCCAGCCCTCGCCCGGTTCGGTCGCCGGCTCGTCGACGAACGTGTCCGGGTCGTCCCAGGGGACGTCCATGACCCGGAAGCGGTCGGCGGGGACCACTTCGTAGGGGCCCGGTACGAAGAGGGCGGCCCGAAGGGAGTCGGCGGTCTGCCGGGCCACGGCTCCCGGCCGCCCCAGCTCGCACATCACGGACGCGCCGTGGAAGCTGACGACGCCCGTCTGCCACAGGAAGGCGTGCAGGACGGTGTTGTCGCTGAACCCGAAGAACGGCTTCGGGTGCGCGCGGATCAACTCCCGGTCCAGGAACGGCAGCAGGGTGATCTGGTCGTCGCCGCCGATGCTCGCGATGACGGCCTTCACCGTCGGGTCGGCGAACGCGGCGTGCAGGTCGTCGGCCCGCTCGCGCGGCGAGGCGCCCATCTTGCGCGTCGTGGGGTACTCCACCGGCTCCAGGTGGAACTGCCCCTGGAGGCGCGCGAGCCCGAGGTTGTAGGGCAGCGGGAAGAGCTCCGGCAGTCCGGAGGACGGCGAGACGACCGCCACGCGGTCACCGGGCTGGGGCTTCGGCGGGTACTGGGGCGGTACCACGGACGGCGTCATGCCCGGCAGCGTACGTCGGTCCGCCCGGCACCCGCACCGCGATAACCGGCACCCGCACCGCGAGAGACGGCCCGTGCCGCAGCGCGGCCGACGGCCCGTGCCGCAGCGCGGCGGACGGCCCCCGGCACACCGTGCCGAACGGCCCCTGACGCGCCGTGATAGACCGTCTGTGAGCAGCCGCCCGACGCACGGAGGTCCCTGTGCCCCACACCCTCGCCACCGCCCCGATCATGATCCTGAACGGGCCCAACCTGAACCTCCTGGGCAAGCGGCAGCCGGAGATCTACGGCACCGACACGCTCGCCGACGTGGCCGCCCGGTGCGCCGAGGCGGCCGCGGCGCACGGCGGGACGGTCGACCTCAGGCAGTCCAACCACGAGGGCGAACTGGTGGACTGGATCCACGAGGCGCGCGAGCACCACGTGGGCATCGTCATCAACCCCGCCGCCTACTCCCACACGTCCGTCGCGATCCTGGACGCGCTCAACGCCTGCGACGGCATGCCGGTGGTGGAGGTCCACATCTCCAACATCCACCAGCGGGAGCCCTTCCGGCACCACTCGTACGTCTCGCAGCGCGCCGACGGCGTCATCGCGGGGTGCGGGGTGCAGGGGTACGTGTTCGGCGTCGAGCGGGTGGCCGCGCTCGTGGCGCGGGGCTGACGGCGGCGCCGGGGTCCGGCGCCGCCCACCGGTTCACCAGCCGCGCTCGCGCCACTCCGACAGGTGCGGGCGCTCGGCGCCCAGCGTCGTGTCGTCGCCGTGCCCGGGGTAGACCCAGGTCTCGTCCGGAAGCGTGCCGAAGATCTTCGTCTCGACGCCGTCGATGAGGCTCTTGAACCGCTCCGGGTCCTCCCACGTGTTACCGACGCCGCCGGGGAAGAGGCAGTCGCCCGTGAAGACGTGCGGGTGGCCGTGCGGGTCGTCGTAGACGAGCGCGATCGAGCCCGGGGTGTGGCCCACAAGATGGCGCGCGGTGAGCGAGATCCGGCCGAATTCGATCGTGTCGCCGTCGTCCACGAGGACGTCCGTCGGCACCGGGATGCCCTCGGCGTCCTCACGGCCCGCGTACGTCCGCGCGCCCGTCGCCCCGACGACCTCCTCCAGGGCCTGCCAGTGGTCCCCGTGCTGATGCGTGGTGACGACGGCCGCGATGCCGTCGCCGCCGATCAGGGTCAGCAGGGTCGCGGACTCGTTCGCCGCGTCGATCAGGAGCTGCTCGTCGGTGGCCCGACAGCGCAGCAGATAGGCGTTGTTGTTCATCGGCCCGACCGCGACCTTCGAGATCATCAGGTCCCGCAGCTCGTGCACGTCCGCGGGTCCACCGACCTTCACCGCTCCGCTGTACGTCATGGAAGTCAGCCTAATCCGTCCTACAGAGGGGGCAGCGAGGGGAGCGGGCCACCCTCGACGGTCAGGGCGGCGGTGAGCTCCGCCGGGTCGCGGCGGCCCGCGAGCCAGCCGAGCAGAGCGGGGGCCGGGCCACTGACCGTGACCTCCGGCTTCTCCCCGCTCTCCTGGACGCGGCCCGTGCTCCACGCGCGCGTGCCGTCGGTGACACGGGTCGCGGGGACGCCGGCCTTCCCCAGGAAGCGGTCCGTGAGGAAGTCGATCTCGCGCTCCACGAAGTCGGCGGGCAGGTCCTCGAGCTCGTACCCCACGCCCAGGTCGACGTGGTGCAGCTCCATCTCGATCCAGCGCCGGAACGGCACCCGGGACGCGGAGTCCGTGACGCCGTTGCGCAGCTCCACCGTCCGGGACCAGTCCGCGGGCCGGTCGGCCTCGTCCTGGAAGCGGGCCGCGGAGAGCCGCAGGTCCTCGATCTGCTCGGCCAGCGGGCGCGGCGCGCCCCGCTCGATGTCGCCGTCGCGGGCCTCGGCGCTCGTGTACATGGGGCGGCCTGCGAGAACGTTCACCAACGCGTCGGCGTTCCGTGCCAGGTGGGTGAGGACGTGGCCGCGGCTCCAGCCCGGAAGCCGTGACGGCTCGGCGGTCGCGGCGTTGTCCCATGCGGAGACTGCGCTCAGCAGCCTTTCGGTCGCGTCACGTACAGACGCCAGGTCGCGCACATGATCAATCATGGGCCAGACGATAGCCCCGCCACACGTTCGGGTGAAGGCGGTGGAGGACCCCCTCAAATCGAATGTCCGTGCTATACGCTCGGTAGCAGCATCGGGCACTCTTGATGGTCCGGGTTTCACCAACCACAGGATCCGGCCCGTCGTTGTCAGTGGGTCGCCCTAGTCTGTGAAGGACGGGGGCCCCGCCCCTGTCACTTCTCTCAAGAAAGGTGCGGACCGGCGTGGCCGACCGTCTCATCGTCCGTGGCGCGCGCGAGCACAATCTCAAGAACGTCTCGCTCGACCTCCCGCGTGACTCCCTCATCGTCTTCACCGGTCTGTCCGGGTCCGGCAAGTCCTCGCTCGCGTTCGACACGATCTTCGCCGAGGGTCAGCGCCGGTACGTCGAGTCCCTCTCGTCGTACGCGCGCCAGTTCCTCGGCCAGATGGACAAGCCGGACGTCGACTTCATCGAAGGCCTCTCGCCCGCGGTTTCCATCGACCAGAAGTCGACCTCGCGCAACCCGCGCTCGACGGTCGGCACCATCACCGAGGTGTACGACTACCTGCGCCTGCTGTTCGCGCGCATCGGCAAGCCGCACTGCCCCGAGTGCGGCCGCCCGATCAGCCGCCAGTCGCCGCAGGCCATCGTCGACAAGGTCCTGGAGCTGCCCGAGGGCAGCCGCTTCCAGGTCCTGTCGCCGCTGGTGCGCGAGCGCAAGGGCGAGTTCGTCGACCTCTTCGCCGATCTCCAGACGAAGGGGTACAGCCGCGCGCGGGTCGACGGCGCCACCATCCAGCTCTCCGAGCCGCCCCAGCTCAAGAAGCAGGAGAAGCACACCATCGAGGTGGTCGTCGACCGCCTCACGGTCAAGGAGAGCGCCAAGCGCCGCCTGACCGACTCCGTGGAGACCGCGCTCGGCCTCTCCGGCGGCATGGTCGTGCTCGACTTCGTCGACCTCCCCGAGGACGACCCCGAGCGCGAGCGCATGTACTCGGAGCACCTGTACTGCCCGTACGACGACCTGTCCTTCGAGGAGCTGGAGCCCCGCTCCTTCTCGTTCAACGCGCCCTTCGGAGCCTGCCCCGACTGCACCGGCATCGGCACCCGCATGGAGGTCGACCCCGAGCTGCTCGTCCCGGACGAGGAGAAGTCGCTCAATGAAGGCGCCATCCACCCCTGGTCGCACGGCCACACCAAGGACTACTTCGCCCGGCTCGTCGGCGCCCTCGCCGACGCGCTCGGCTTCTCCATGGACATGCCGTGGGCCGGCCTCCCGCAGCGCGCCAAGAAGGCCCTGCTGTACGGCCACAAGACCCAGATCGAAGTCCGCTACCGCAACCGGTACGGTCGCGAGCGGGTCTACACCACCGCCTTCGAAGGCGCCGTCCCCTTCGTCAAGCGGCGCCACTCCGAGGCCGAGAGCGACTCCAGCCGCGAGCGCTTCGAGGGCTATATGCGCGAGGTACCCTGCCCCACCTGTGAGGGCACGCGTCTGAAGCCGATCATCCTGGCCGTCACGGTGATGGGGAAGTCCATCGCCGAGGTCTCCGCGATGTCCATCAGCGACTGCGCGGACTTCCTCGCCCAGCTGAAGCTGACCGCCCGCGACAAGAAGATCGCCGAGCGCGTCCTGAAGGAGGTCAACGAGCGGCTGCGCTTCCTCGTCGACGTGGGCCTCGACTATCTGTCGCTGAACCGCGCCGCGGGCACCCTCTCCGGCGGCGAGGCCCAGCGCATCCGCCTGGCCACCCAGATCGGCTCCGGCCTGGTCGGCGTGCTCTACGTCCTCGACGAGCCCTCCATCGGCCTGCACCAGCGGGACAATCACCGCCTCATCGAGACGCTGGTCCGGCTGCGCGACATGGGCAACACCCTCATCGTGGTCGAGCACGACGAGGACACCATCAAGGTCGCCGACTGGGTCGTCGACATCGGCCCCGGTGCGGGCGAGCACGGCGGCAAGGTCGTGCACAGCGGCTCCCTGAAGGAGCTGCTCGCCAACGACAAGTCCATGACGGGCCAGTATCTGTCGGGCAAGAAGGAGATCCCGGTCCCCGACGTGCGCCGCCCCGCCGACCCGAGCCGCCAGCTCACGGTGCACGGCGCCCGGGAGAACAACCTCCAGGACATCGACGTCTCCTTCCCCCTCGGCGTGCTCACCGCCGTCACGGGCGTCTCCGGCTCCGGCAAGTCGACCCTCGTGAACGACATCCTGTACACGCACCTGGCCCGGGAGCTGAACGGCGCGAGGTCGGTCCCCGGCCGCCACACGCGCGTGGACGGCGACGACCTCGTCGACAAGGTCGTCCACGTCGACCAGTCGCCCATCGGCCGCACCCCCCGGTCGAACCCGGCGACGTACACCGGCGTCTTCGACCACGTCCGCAAGCTCTTCGCGGAGACCACGGAGGCCAAGGTCCGCGGCTACCTCCCCGGACGCTTCTCGTTCAACGTGAAGGGTGGCCGCTGCGAGAACTGCTCCGGCGACGGCACCATCAAGATCGAGATGAACTTCCTCCCGGACGTGTACGTCCCGTGCGAGGTCTGCCACGGCGCGCGGTACAACCGCGAGACGCTGGACGTGCACTACAAGGGCAAGTCCATCGCCGAGGTCCTCGACATGCCCATCGAGGAGGCGCTCGACTTCTTCGAGGCGGTCCCCGGCATCGCCCGTCACCTGAAGACCCTCCACGAGGTGGGTCTCGGCTACGTCCGCCTCGGCCAGCCCGCGCCCACGCTCTCCGGCGGCGAGGCACAGCGCGTCAAGCTGGCGAGCGAGCTGCAGAAGCGCTCCACGGGCCGCACGGTCTACGTCCTGGACGAGCCGACCACCGGTCTGCACTTCGAGGACATCAGCAAGCTCATCAAGGTCCTGTCCGGCCTCGTCGACAAGGGCAACACGGTCATCGTCATCGAGCACAACCTCGACGTGATCAAGACAGCCGACTGGGTCGTCGACATGGGCCCGGAGGGCGGCAGCGGCGGTGGCCTCGTCATCGCCGAGGGCACCCCCGAGCAGGTCGCCGGAGTCCCCGCCAGCCACACGGGCAAGTTCCTGCGGGAGATCGTCGCCGCCGACCGCATCAGCGACGCGGGCCCGCCTCCGGCACGGCGCACGCGGAAGAAGGCGGCCGTCGCGGCCACCTCCGCCCCCGCGAAGAAGACGGCGACGGCCAGGACGACCAAGACCGCCGCCACCAAGAAGACGGCGGCCGCCACCAAGGGCGCCGCTGAGAAGGCCCCCGCGAAGAAGGCCACCACCAAGAAGGCGGCCGCGAAGAAGGCCCCTGCGAAGAAGGCGACGCGCAGCCGCAAGGCCTGACCGAGCGGGCCGCAGGGCCCGACCGTGCCCAGGCCCCAGGGCCGGGCCGCACACCAGGGACGTGCCCTCCGTAAGGACGGCGCGTCCCTGGCTTGTCGCGCGGCGCGCCCCCGTGATCGGCTGGGGCGGCCAGGACCGATCGTGCCCGGTGCTTGGAGGCGTATGACCACCGGGGAGCCTGTACGACCACCAGGGAGACGGACGACATGCCCACACCCGCAGCGCCCGCCGTCCGCACCGAGCGGAGCGGACCCGTCACCACCGTGGTTCTCTCCCGCCCGGACGTGCGCAACGCCGTCGACGGACCCACCGCCCGCGCCCTCGCCGACGCCTTCCGCGCCTTCGACGCCGACCCGGACGCGTCCGTCGCCGTCCTGTGGGGCGAAGGCGGCACCTTCTGCGCGGGCGCCGACCTCAAGGCGCTGAACACCCCGGACAGCAACGACGTCGCCGAGGTGGACGGCGTGCACGACGGCCCGATGGGGCCGACCCGCCTCGCGCTGACCAAGCCCGTCATCGCCGCGGTCTCGGGGCACGCCGTCGCGGGCGGCCTGGAGCTCGCCCTCTGGTGCGATCTGCGGGTCGCCGAGGACGACGCCGTGCTCGGCGTGTTCTGCCGCCGCTGGGGCGTGCCGCTCATCGACGGCGGGACGGTACGGCTGCCCCGGATCATCGGGGAGGGGCGCGCCATGGACCTGATCCTCACCGGGCGCCCCGTGGACGCCGCCGAGGCCCTCGGAATGGGCCTCGTCAACCGCGTCGTACCGAAGGGCACCGCGCGTGCCGCCGCCGAGCGGCTGGCCGCCGAGATCGCCGCGTTCCCGCAGACCTGTCTGCGGCACGACCGGCTCTCCGCCCGCGAACAGCACGGGCTTCCCGAACAGCAGGCATTGGCGGGCGAGTTGCGGCACGGCCTGCACGCGCTCGCCGAAGCGGCCGAAGGCGCCGCCCGGTTCACCGCAGGAGCGGGACGGCACGGCGCCTTCGGCGACGGCTGAACGACGGCTGAACGACGGCGGCAACAACAGCGGAGGCCCGCCCTACGCGTCGCCCTTCCCGGGCTCCAGGAACTGCATGTCCAGCTGGATCTTGACGACCTCGCCGAGCATCCCGGGCGCGAAGGAAAGCCCGTACTCGCTGCGCCGGATCTCACCCGTCGCCTCGAAACCGGCGTGCCGGACGTCGCCGAACTCGCCGAGCCCGCCGAACTCCACGGCGAGCGTCACCGGACGCGTCACCTCGCCGATGGTCAGCTCGCCCTCCATCGTCCAGTCCTCGCCCGCGCCGTGGAGGCGCGTCGAGCGGAAGACCATCGTGGGGCGGCGCTCCACGTCGAGCAGGTCGGACGCGCGGACGTGCGCGTCACGGTCCGCGTTGCCGGTGTCGATCGACGCCAGCTGGATCGTGGACGTCACGGAACTGGTCTCCAGGGTCTCGCCCACGACGAGCTCCGCGTCGAACTCGGCGAAGCGGCCCCGCACCTTGGAGATGCCCAGGTGGCGGATCGTGAAGTTCACCGCGGAGTGGAACGGATCGATGGCCCAGCGGCCCGCGGGCAGGGGAAGAGGGGTGGTGGCAACGGCGGCGTCAGTGGTTTCGAAGCTCATGCCGACCACTCTGGGGCGGGCCGGAAGGCGGAGGAAGGCCGGGCTGAGACTGGTAGTGACAGGGCCACGATCAGGGCCCGCGACCGGCACGGCCCCCTGATACGTTCGCGGGGTGAGCGACAACGAGTTGGGCGCCTTCCTGCGCACACGCCGGGAAGCCGTCACTCCCACCGAGGTCGGCCTGCCCAGCGGGCCGCGCCGGCGCACCCCCGGGCTTCGCCGCTCCGAGGTCGCCACGCTCGCGGGCATCAGCGTCGAGTACCTGACCCGCCTCGAACAGGGCCGCGACCGCAACCCGTCGGCGCAGGTGCTCGGCGCGCTCGCCGACGCGCTGCGCATGACCATCGAGGAGCGCATCCATCTGCGCCGTCTCGAAAAGGCCAGCAACGGCGCCGAAGGCCCGTGCTGCTCGGCGGCCCCGCCCCCGGCCAGGGAAGTGCGCCCGACCGTGCGGGCCATCGTCGACCGCCTGGAGCCCACCCCGGCCGTGCTGCTCAACCGGCTCAGCGACGTCATCGCGTACACGACGGGCTACGAACGCGTCGCCCGCCCGCTGGGGCTGCTCGACGGCGACCGGCCCAACCTGCTGCGGTTCGTCTTCACCGACGAGCGGGCCCGCACCGCCTTCCCCGAGTGGGAGCGCGTCGCCGACGAGCAGATCGCGCACCTCAGAAGCGAATCACCGATGATCGACCCCCATGTGGTGCAGCTCGTGGACGAGTTGACGGTCCTCGCCGGAGCGCCGTTCGCCGATCGCGTCCAGGCCGTGCCCGGCGTGCCGCGCCGCAGCGGCGTGCAGCGCCTCGCCCATCCGCAGGTGGGCGTGTTGCGGCTCGCGTACGAGTCGCTCGCCACGCCCGACGTCGACGGGCAGCGCCTCCTGGTGCACCTCCCGGCCGACGACGCCACGTCGGCCGCGCTCGACCGGCTGAACGGCCGCCAGCCGGGCGGCCTGCGCGCGGTCAGTGGCTGAGGCGAGACCCACCGGCGCACGCACCCCACCGACCCACGCACCCCACAGACCCACGCGAGCACGCGTAGGCGGTGTCGGCGTGCCCTACGCCCTACGCGTCCACCTCCGCCGCGTACGGCGGCTCGGCGCCCGCCCGTGAGCAGGTCACGGCCGCCGCGCGCGCCGCGAACCGCAGGACGTCCGCCCACGCCCCGGCGTCGAGCCCGGCCACGGCGTCCGCCGACAGCGCGTCCCGGGCGGCCAGACCGTGCAGCAGCGCGGCGTTGACCGTGTCGCCCGCGCCGATCGTGTCCACGACGTCCACGGGGACGCCCGGCACGCTGACCTCGCCGCACGCGCGCGTGAGCACCGACATGCCCGCGCCGCCCCGCGTGACCACGACGGCGGCGGGCCCGGACGCCAGCCACTCCTCCGGCGTGCCGCCCAGCCACCGCGCGTCCTCCTCCGACAGCTTCAGGAGCGCCACCGACGGCAGCCAGCTCTTGAAGCGGGCGCGGTAGGCGTCCGCGTCCCGG
The DNA here is from genome assembly GCF_000720325.1 of Streptomyces sp. NRRL B-1347. GTDB lineage: Bacteria > Actinomycetota > Actinomycetes > Streptomycetales > Streptomycetaceae > Streptomyces. Next base: position 27,474 of record NZ_JOJM01000091.1, on the reverse strand, counting down.
ATGAGCCCGGCGCGGATGTTGGGGTCGAGGGCCGTGAACACGCCCTCCGCCGCCGCGCGCCGCATCAGCTCCTCGTACGCGCTCGCGCCCGGCTCCAGGACCATGGAGCAGGTCCCGAAGATCATGGCCCGGACACCGTCGGGAAGGCGGTCGGGCGCGGCGAAGAGCCGGTCGGCCGTGCCGTCGACGTAGAAGGAGTAGCCGGCCGAGCCGTCCGCGGAGATCGAGGCCACGGCCAGCGTCGTCGGCTCGGCTCCGCGCTGCACCGACGAGACGTCGACGCCCGCCGCCCGCAGCCGGGCGAGCAGGGCCTCGCCGAACGCGTCGTACGAGATCCGGGAGCAGAAGGCGGCGGGGGAGCCGAGGCGGCCGAGCGCGACCGCGGTGTTGAAGGGGCCGCCGCCGAGCCGGGGTGCGAGCGGGGCGAGCCCCGCACCTTCGCCCGCGGGCGGACCGGCGTCCTGCGGAACGAGGTCGATGAGGGCTTCACCTGCGGCGACTATCACTGAGGGATCCTTTCCTGCGCTCCGCTTGCGCACAGGCTAGAGCCTGCGCGAGGGGCCGGACCGGGACGGGCGGCACTCGGTCACGGCTCGGGCCGACACGGTCACGCCCGTCCCTGTCGCGGTCCCGAAGGTCCGTAACGGTAGGGTCTGCCCCGTCGCCAAACCCTCCTGACCTGTGGAGACCTCATGTCCGGCACCCCCCACGCCCGTCGCGCCGTGCTGCGCGCGGCCGCGCTCGTCCCGGTCGCCGGGCTCGGTCTGACGGCCTGCTCGTCCGGCGACGGCAACGGCAACCGCTCGGCGCCGACCGAGCCGGTGGACCTGGGCGCGGCCGACGAGGTTCCGGTGGGCGGCTCGAAGCTGTACACCGACCACAACGTGGTGGTCAGCCGGATCGCGGACGACGAGTACAAGGCGTTCAGCACGATCTGCACGCACGCGCGGTGCCCCATCAACAGGCTCCAGGGCAGCAAGCTGATCTGTCAGTGCCACGGCAGCCAGTTCGACGCGAAGAACGGCAAGGTGCTGCAGAAGCCCGCGGTGGCTCCCCTGGAGGAGCTGCCCGTGAAGGTGGCGGGCGGCAAGATCGTGGCGGGCCCCGGAGCCTGAGCGGGGCCAAGGGGCGGGGCCTGGTCCGCGGGGCCGGGTGCGCCGGGCCGCGGCGCTCACTCCCAGTCCCACTCGATCCCGATGATCCCGGCCCGCACCTGCGGCTCCACGAGGTGCACCGACCGGTGGCTGCCGCTCAGCGTCAGCTCCTGGCGGCTCGCGCGCGGGGCGGCCGTCGAGTGCTGCGTGAAGCGGTGGCAGCGCACGGGCAGGGCGCCCTTGGCGAAGCGGACCTGGAGGGCGTACTGGCCGCCCGCAAAGCTGAAGCCGCGAAAGTACTCGCTGCTCGCTCCGGCCGTGCCGTCCTCGAAGCCGTAGCGGAACATGTGCGTCTCGCCGGTGCGCAGGCGCGTGTCGAAGAGCAGCTCGGCGACCAGGACGCCGGTGTCGTGGTGCCAGCGGACGCGCCCGGTACGGCAGTTGTCCAGGGCGAGGACCCGGGTGCGCTCGGGCGCGCAGCCGGGGTCGCCGTGGTGGATGGCCACGTAGCGGTCCACGCCGTCCCGGTGCGCGCGCACGACGTGCTCCGAGTCGCGGCCGAGCAGCTCGCGGTCCGCGCCGATGCGGACGCGCTCGTGGTGGCCCACGGTGTGCAGTCCGCCGTCGAGCGGGGACCCCAACTCGGCCAGGAGGGCCTGCAGGACATCGGCCGCCTCCACCAGGGAGCGGTACGAACGGGCGGGCGGCCGATCCCCGTCGGGGCCCTCGTCGGCACGCGCGAGCAGCCGGATCAGTGACTCCTCGGGAAGGTCGAGTATCTCCTCCAGAGCGCGGACGGCCCGCAGCGACTCGGCGCGCTGCGGGCGGCGCGCGCCCTGCTGCCAGTAGCTGAGGCTGGTCACCCCGACGCTGACGCCGTGGCGCGCGAGATGGTGGCGGACGCGTTGCAGGGGCAGTCTGCGCGCGGCGATCGCCGCGCGCAGCGCGACGTGGAAGGGGCCGGTGCGCAGGGCGGAGGCGAGCTCCGCGGGGTCGGTGTCCGCGAGGGGAGGGGCGGGCAGGCGGGTGGGGGGATGCGTGGGGGAGGGCGCGGGCCGCACCGCGGGTCCTTTCTGTGAACGTTCACACAGGCCGTGGGTGTGTACGCGCTGATCGGAGCGGGCGACCAGGTGAGCGTACGGCCGGTGTTCACAGGGGTGGGCTGTTGTTCACGGTTCCATCAACTCCGCATTGAAGCGCGTTGACCGGAAGTCAACAAGGCTTGATGCTCAATCCAGCGTCCGGACGCGTTCCTCCACCTCAAACCCCCACTGCTCGGGAGGACCGCGATGCACCACAGATCCAGCAACTCCAGTCGGCGGAGACGGCTTTCCGCCCTCGCCGTCGCCGTGACGGCCGTGCTGGCCGTACCGACGGCCACGGCCGCGGCGGCCCCGCACGACACCTCGGCGGCGCGCTCCGTAGCGTCCGCGGCGTCCTCCGTGTCGAGCCCGGCGGCCGGCGCCCGCGCCGCCGCCGACCCGTCCGTCCTCGCCGCCAAGCGCCTGAACATCACCATGCAGGCGCAGCAGAAGACCAACTGGTGCTGGGCGGCGGCGGGCAACACCATCGCCACCTACCTGGGCAAGAACTACTCCCAGAACCAGTTCTGCAACGCCGCGTTCAACCGCAGCCAGAACACCGAGTGCCCCAACAACCAGGCCACCCTGGGCAACGTGCAGAACGCCCTGGGCTGGATGGGCATCAACCGCGGCTCGTACGTCACCGGCTGGCTGCGCTACGACACCGTGCAGGCCGAGGTCAACGCCAACCGCCCCGTCGAGACCCGCATCCAGTGGTCCAACGGCGGCGGCCACATGCACACCATCTACGGCTACGACACCGCTAACAGCTGGGTGTACTGGGGCGACCCGTGGCCGTCGAGCGACCGGTACAACTGGGCGTCGCACTCCTGGTACGTCAACAACAACACCTTCTCCTGGACCCACTCGCTGTACCGGATCGGGGCGTGAGCGCGATGACCCGTCACCTGCCCCGCGTCTCCGTAGAGAGCCGTTACGCCAGTGGCCGCCTCCTGAAGGCCGCGCTCGCCGGTTCCGCCGCCGCGCTGCTGCTCGGGCTCGCGGCGCCGCACGCCACCGCCGACTCGGGCCCCGCGGCGCCACCCGCGCCCTCCGAGGCCACCCGGGGTGCCGCCCACGACGCGGCCGAGGCCCCGAAGACCCTCGACACGCTCTCCCGGTTCTTCGCCCGCGACGGGGCCGTCAGCAAGGCGAAGGCCGCGCCGCGCGTGACGGGGGAGCGGGCCGTACCCGTCTACTACATGTCGCCCGACTTCGTCGCGGGCAAGCGGGGCGCGCCGATCGCCCGCATGGAGTTCCTCGCCAGCGAGGCGGTCTCCTCCGACGGCCAGAAGGCGTCGCTGTGGACGGCCGAGCAGGCCGGCTCCTGGCAGGTGGTGAACATAGCCACCGGGAACGACGAGACGCGCTACGCGCGCGTGGGTGCCGACAAGCTCCCCGGCGGCACCGTCTTCCTCGAACCGCAGATCAACGCCTGGTACGTACAGAAGGGAGAGCGGGTCCTTCCGCTCGACCGGGACGCGATACGCGCCGTCGGGAAGAACGGCACCACGGTCGCCGCCTACCAGCGGCGGGTGCACAAGGCGTACGGGGACAAGCTGCCGGGGTCCGCGTACGCGAAGTCCGGCAAGGCCGGAGGCTATGACAAGCCCGGGGCCGCGCCCGGCTCCCGCCCGGCCCCCCCCGCCCCCCCCCGCCTGCCCGCCCCGCCGGTACGTCCCCCGCCCGCCCCGCAGGGGCGGGCGGGTCGTCCCGGTCGGGCCGCGGGGATGTCACACCCCGCCAGTAGGCTGTCCGACATGGCCGACCCGTCTGTCTACAAGATCACCATAATTCTACCTTCGCGGTGATCCGACACAGACCCTACTCAGGGGCGCGAGACCAACTCTCCAAAGCAGCCTTGCTAGTTGACTTGTCCAGAAGCCGCAGTTCCCACGGCCCCGTGTTCACATCAAAGTCCTTCCCGAACCCGACCCACTTCCCGGCCATCCGTCGCCCGGTCGGCTCGACCAGAAGCTGAATAGCCCCGTGATACCGGGCCCCCTGGTAGTAGCCATCCGTGGCCGTCTGCTCCGTCCACGAACCCGTGACCACGTTCCGGTCAACGGTCAGATCCAGGTGAATCGGACTGTCAGGGTTGCTGGACGCCCCAGGCAGGCTCTCGACCGTCAGCCGGTTCCCCCGATGCACCACCAACACGTGATGAGCAGCCGTGAACGTCTGCTCCCGGCTAGAGCTGAAGAACTCGTACCGGCTGAGCCAGATACCCGAGAAGTCCTCTCCCTGGGGCTGTGCGGCCGTCTCAGCGTCCCCCACGGGCTGAGAGACACCCTCGGCCCCAGAGTCCATGTCATGGCCTCCTGCGCCGTCCTCGTGGACCCGGGAAGCGAGAGCGAACCCTAGAGCTTCCACCGGTCGCCCCGTGGCCTTTTCCAGAGCACGCGCGTACGCCGGACGACAGGTGCGAGTCTGGCCCGACTCCCACCGCTGTACGAGCCTCTTGGAAGCGTCGTTGGGCTCCCCGAGAGCCTTGCCCGCGTCCCTGACTGCCTTGGCGAACTCGTCCTGAGAAAGGCGCATGCCGATGCGTACGGCGCGCAGAACATCGTTTGCCTGAACCGTCGTTGTCATGATCCGAGGCTAGACCCGTGACCGGCGTAATGACACCGGTTTGACGCCCCCGTACGTCGCCAGAGTGACGCCCCATGGACGCCCCGTCTGTCGTCGCAGTGACCGGCCGTCCTGCGGACCCTGGTCACCATGGCCCCCAAGACTCAGACGTACCCCGACCCCATCCCGGTACAGCTCCCCATCGACCCATGGCTGTATGACTGTGCGCCTCAGCGCGACTGTGCCCACTGCTCGCACTGGTACCGCAAGCGGCAAGCCGCACTCAGAGCCCGGAACGTCACCGAAGCCTGCCAGGCAGCGAGCAAGGTTCGAGACCATGACGCGGGACTCCACACGGGGCCGGTGTCCAAGTGAAGGCACCCACGTTCACCACGCTCCAGGACTGCAAGGAGTGCAGGAAGCCAAAGAACTACGGGCCACGAGACCAACGCTGCGATTGCGAGGAATGATCACACGGCCCGGACCCCGCCGTGACCGCCCCACCAGGACCCCCGACCTGGTGGGGTTCTTCTATGTCGAGTTGAGAACTGAAAACGGACATAACCGCAGGTAGAATCCCTGGCCGGCTCACCCAACTCGGATCAACGAAGGTAGGAGTGTGCTCCCTACCGAGTGATGACGTTGTAGGTCGCGTACCGCACGAACGGCGAACCCTCGTTCTCCTGCGTCAGAGGAGACGGCGCGCTGATCTCCGTCACCTTGCCCATACGACCCTTGGCGGTCGAGAACTGGGCGGCCTCAGCCGCGTACAAGGCATCACGGAGAGCCTGCCCCAGCTCCGCAGCCTCAGAGAAGCGACCGCCGAACACGCGGAACTGATACGTGCCCTGGTCCACCTCCCCCGGAGAGGCAGCGACACCACCCGTGCGCTTCAGGTACACAGTCGGCTCTACCGGCAGCTTCCCCGGGGCCACAAGCAGAACCTTGACCCCCTTCAGGTAGTGGTCGAGAGCAGCCTTAATGATCAGCTCCCCGACAGGGAGCGAACGCGTACGCATCACGTCACCCCCTTCGCAGCCTCAATAGCCCCGTGCCCGTCCACCCAACGACCCGTCTTGTGGTCCTTGTGGCCGTAGCTCTTCTCCAGAGACAGCGGGTCAGCAAAGTTGATGTAGTAGTCCACATCGCCCTTACTGACGCTGATACCGGCCACAAAGGCGCCACTCTTCGAGTGCGGTTCTGCCACGGCGTGAGCCCTAGCGGCGCCGCGCTCAGCAACAGCCCTCATGGCATCGTCAGCGAAACCCTGCTGTGCGATCCACGCGTCAAGGTCCGGTCGTACCTCAGCCATTATGCTGCCTCCTTCTCGCCCTCAGACTTGCGGTGATCTTCCTCGATCTGCTTAACCGCACGCTGACCCTCTTCGGTATAACCAAACCAGCGGTTAGCCATGGAATGCTTATCCTCATCAGAGAAGTCCTTGACTTCCTGAATCTGGTCAGCAGTGAGCTTCCCCGCAGGGATCAGCTCTACCAGGACCGAAGTCGGGAAACCAATGCTCTTCAGGTTCATCAAACCCTGATACAGGGCCAGCGGGTCATGGGCCGTGTTGTCGTACCAAACCACCGTGGCGTCATGCTTAAACGCAGACGTGACATAGCCAGCCGCGAACTCGGCAAGGTTCAGGACCGTAGACCAGGCGCGGCCAAAGGCGCGCTGACGGTCGGCGACCTTCTGGTTAAGGTCCTTCTCCGCAAACTCCAGAGCATCACCCGACACGTTCACCATATCGGGGCTCATGGCACGCATAGGCAGAGACGACCTCGCGGCGAACTCCTTGTACGTCAGCTCAATGGATTCCTTGTAGCCGCGCGTGTCCGTCTGCGGGAAGTCTCCAAACTTACCCGGCTGGTCATTCGAACCATCCGACTTAGCGACCCAAACAGCATTAGGGCCAGGCTTCAAAGACCCAGGCTTGATGTCCATGTTGATGGCGTACTTCTGACGGAACGCGCTGTACTTACCCGCCGTCGCCATATCCAGATGCAGGGACGTGAGCCGCTCCTGAATCGCGAACAGAGGCTCAACCTCAGACATAGGCGGCTGAGACTCGGAAAACGACTCCTGGTTAACAAACCGCACGACAGGGCAAACGCCAAGCCCGTGCGCATACTCCTCAACCAGCCTGTACTGGTCACCCGCCGAATCCGCTTCACCAAGGAACACCTTGACCGACTCGGCATCAACGACGGTCCACTCTTCAAGGTCCGGCTCACCATCGTTATAGACCTTGGTCTTGAAACCGGCCAGCATCGGAAAACGATCCTGCGCCCGCTGGTAGATCGCAGTCATCTGCATAGGCGTAAAAGCCTTGATAGTCGGTCCGTCCTCACCCCGAGGCATAACCATCACAAACGAAACACCGTAAGTCAGTGCGCCACGGTGAACAAGGTCCTGATGATCCTGCATACCGTTCCTGACAAACAGCTCCCAGCCCCTAGCGTCCTCACCGGACTTAGGGTCACGGAAGCCAACCACGTTCAGCCGCTCGCCAATGGCCTCAACAACCTTCGGAAGCCAATTGGTCTGAGACTGCTTAACAATCGAAACCCACTCGCGCTTAAGCTCCTGCGGAACCCAAGGCATCGGGTGAAACCCATTCATCCGGGAGTCAATGCGGGACAGTCGCCCGTACTCCCTGCTGCGGAACTCCCGCAGCTTATCTATCGCGTGCTTCTTCTCAGTCATTATCTGTAGTCCATTCATACGTACTTGCCGTCATCACCCCACGGGGCTTAACTCCCTGTTCGATGACCTTCTGTCGGGCCTCCCACGCCAAAATCAAAGCGTGAGCAGCATCAACTTTCTTAGGAGAAAACTTGGTTCGCTTACCCGGGAACACCATTGCCGGACGCCCCCGAGCCTGCTTCAACAGCCGCACCGCATTCAAACAATGCGCCTGGAGAAGTGAGCCGCTAATGCGGATCGTGCGGCGCGCAAACGCATCCACCACGAGCTCAGCCGTCTTCATGAAGTTGTAAGACAAGGCACCCATGTTGTAAGCCACCGCGCACGTACCCGAAGCACGTACAGCCCGCTTACCCTTACGGTGAATGATCGGGGCCATAAGGTCCTCAGACCATTTAGCAACCATGGCTTCACACTTGTAGGCATCAGCGAAGAATGCCTGTACCTCGTACTCCTCGAAGCACCGGCGAACCTCAGCGTCAATCTCGCCAAACGGATGCTCGTAATCGTCCTTAGCCTTCTCAGGGCGCGTCCAGACGGCCACCTCGTGGCAGATATCCGAATCAATCTCGCAAGCCACAAGCGCAACAGCATCATTGTTCTCTGCACCATCAAAGCCAAGCGCAATACGCGAGCCGGCGAGTAGCTGACGGTCATTCAGAGTTGCCCGTTTAACCCACGCCGGGCGAATCCACGCGTCACCACCATCAACAACCTGAGACAAATGGAAACGCCTAAGCCGCTCGGTCGTAATACGACCCTCCATGTATGCCTTCGCGTGATCCTCTACCGGCGCCCACGGGGCATCTTCATAAGCTTCACGCAGACCGGCAAGAAGCTGCTCAGGGTCAGAGAGATCAACCTCTTCCGGAGCCTGCCTCACCGCGTACAGCACCGACAGAGGCTTACTCTCACGCTTAGCCTTCGCCACCTTGTCGTAAAGCGTCTCCATCACAGAATCAAGGCCAATTTGGTGCGCATTCGACGTAGACAACGGGCGACACTTGTTGTCCCGCTTCGTCTTCTGAGCGTTCCCGCTCATCGTCTCGTAGACCTCTTTAGCCTCAGGCAAATGCCAATGGTGGATCTCATCAAAGAGAATCGCTGAAGGCTCATGGCCTTCCTGCGACTTACCAGAGGCCGTTACCGTGTAAATCTCAGCCGACTTAGTCTTGTCCTTATAGGACACCTTCGACGACGTAACGTCGATACCGAAATAGTCGGCAGCCTCGCGAGGCAGCATCGAACGAAGCTGCTTCATCGTGTTCTGAGATTGCTCCCGCGACACGGCAGCAATCTGAACTAGAGCCTTATCCCCGACCGGCTTAGCCAGAGGCCTACCGGTCTCAGGGCACCACCTATCGAACCTGACAGGGGCCAGGAACTCGGCCCAGCAATAGGCGGCAGCGAACGGAGTCTTACCTACACCCTTCGGACCGGCACTGACCCCTTCGTCCCAAATGAAGCGGCCGTCATCGTCAATCGCATACCACCAGCGGAGAAAGTGCTTCTGTCCCGGGGTGAACTCCCACGGCTTCCCCTCATGCCGAAGAAACATTCGGCACCACTGAAAAACGTACGGGGCAAGAGTGTGCTTAGGTCGCTCCTCAGGGAGCGTCCCCCATATCACCAGTCCCCCGGTTCCGGAATAACCTCAAAAGGCTTCATGGCCTTATTTGCATCATCCCAAGCAACCTCTTTAGCGAGCACCTGCCGCAAATTGGTTTCAACGTCGTTAATGTCCTTAAGAAGAGGGTGGGAAACCCAAGAATTCTGAGTACCCTTAAAGGCCGTATAGCCCAAGCCTTCCTTCTTCAGGTCCTCATTCACAGCGGCCTCAAGCTCGCGAATACGGCGAGCGAGACGCTTCCGATGGGCCGAAAACGGGTTAGTTTTAGCCATGTTTTTAACCCCCTTCCAGGGCAAAAATCGTTGAGAATACTGGGCAAGAGCCACCCGCACACGCGGAAAAAACACCCCGAGCACACGATTTACTATGACGTCTTGGTCAAGGGGCCCCTGTTGGGGGGGGCGGGGAGTCGGTGGGGGTGCCTTGAATTCAGGACTCTTTTGCGTACGCGTAGTAGAGCGGGCGAAGCTTTTGCTTCATTTCGATGAATTGTTCTTTGCTTTTTGCTTTGAAAAGCATTTTGTGAACTTCGTTAAAGAGTTCGTTGTCTGTGTCGCTATCGCTGTGTAGTGCTGCACTGCCTATCATGCTGTGTGCGATAGCTCTGCTATATCGCTGTGTGCTGCTGCGTGCATTGGATATTGGTGTGATAGTGCTGTGTAGTCTTTGATTGAGGCTTAAAGAGCGAGAGCTTTTGTCTTGCTTCCTTTAGCGTGCTCTAGTGACTCGCACTGCATAGTGAGTGATGCTGCCTGTTGTGTCGATGCCAGCAATAGCCTTACCGGTCTCGTACCAGTAGGGGTTATCGGAGAGCGGGTCAGGCTCAATCTCGTACCGTGGGTTTTCGGCACCTTCGGGCAGGTTCTTGAATGCCCGGGGCTCCAACAGGAGCTTGCCGGTATCAAGGTCCCACCATTCACCATCCTGAGACCGGGGGTTACTGAGCCGGCCTCGGGCAGTTACGGAATGTAGGGGCTTTTCATAGTCGGCTACCTCTTCCCCGTACTCGTCCTCTGTGAGTGTCGGCCACACAATGCGAACGGTGCGGTTAAGCAGGAGACTGCCAGTCATGTCAGGCATAGGGATTCTCCTCAGGGTCACGCAGCCTCTTAACGGGCTTGTGCTTTAGCTGGTACGCCTTCAAGCGCTCAGCCTTCGACTTCGCCATATGGCACGGCTTACAAACAGCCACCAGGTTCATAAGGTCATCACTGCCGCCCTCCCAAAGGGGGCGAACGTGATCTACCTCTGAAGCCTCTTCACCGCAGCCACGGCACACGTAGCCATCACGTGTCATTACCTGGTGTCGTTTACGGGCCCACCCGCGCCGGTCTCTACCGGTCGACCAGCCCATTACAGCCACACCGTCCGGGACTGCTCACCGCAGATACGGGCGAGTTCCTTACGCTCAGCGGCCGTCAACCGCATACCCATACCCTGGTTAGGGGAGAACGAGTGAGAGCCGTCACCGGCGCTTTCCTGAGTAATCTGGTTAGGATTAGCGACTGTACGAGCGATTATCCGAAATGCCAGATTGAACAGCGCATCCCAGCTAACGAAGGGCGCGTCAGACCCCGGCATGATCCCCGATTCGACCATGTTCTGACTGCCCCAGTAATGAGGCTGAGGAACAAGTGGGGCTTCCGCGATAAGAACCCCGCCCGCTATCTCAGCGAGCGTCGCGTAACGCTCCTGGCTCACCTTGTCCTCAAGGTGCGGGTACAAAGCAACAAAGCTCGGGTACTGCTTGCAGATCTCTTCCTGAACGTACGTCTTACTGTCGCGACAGTCCATGTGTAATCTCTCCAATCACAGCAACAGAAAAGGACCCCCGCATTTGTCCCTACGGGGGCCCTAATCAGAAGTTGCGTTTACTTGTCGTCGGCCTTGACGGTGGCCTTGGTCGGAACCTTGACCGTGCGCAGCTTGCCCGGGGCGGTAACGACCCAAGAGGCACGGAACGTGCCACGGACGCCGGTAGCGTCAAACTCGGCGTAACGCTGGTCGAACAGCTTCACGTCCATGGTCTTGCGGACGACGGCGGTAACGGCCTCACGGTCAGCGATAAGCGCGGTGCCACGGGTCATGGCCTTGTGCTCGATAACGGTCAGGCCGTCCGCGATCTGGTCGCCCTGGAGAAGGTAGGTGTTGCCGTCGGTCTTGTCGGCAAGCTTGACCTTGATCTTCCGCATCTCGGCAGCGTCCAGCGGGTGAACGATGAACAGCGACGCCGAACCCTCAGCGTCGGCAATCTCCGCAACCGCGTCCTTCACGGCGTCAAGGTTGTCCTTGACCTCACCAGCGGACTTCAGCTCAGCGTGGTTCAGAACGCCGGTCGGGGCGGTCTTGTTCACGTCGGTCTGCTTGGCGGCGGTAAGGAAGTCCTCGTCAATGCCCTTGTAGATGGCAGAGGCGAGCTTCTTCGTGTTCCGCTCCAGGATGCCGGGGGTGGTGTCGGCAATGGCCTCGTTGGAGATCTTGCGCATCTGCGCGTACTTCACCGGCTCCGACTTAACCTCGGTCTGGTCGGTCTCGGCAAGCGGGATCTCCTTGTTCTCACCAACGACCCCGGCACGATCAACCTCGTTACCGACAAGGAGAGTTACGTCCTTCTTGTCAGTGGTGAGGCGGTCGAACGCAGACAGGAACACGGAGCCAGAGACGATCTGGTCGTGAAGGATGCGCGCGATCCGGTCAGTGGGGGTCAGCTCTTCGTTCCCAGCGCGAAGCTGGGTGTTCGGGTTCTCGGCCATAGGTATGGCTCCTCTCATGAGAAAAGCCGCCCCGGACGGGACGGCCACAAGTCAGTAATCAGTCCGTCACTACGGACGGCAGTAGTAGAAGGGAGGTCAGTCCTCCCAAGGGGTAGAGCGCTCGCCGGCTCGACGCCACTACGGGGCGCGGTAGTAGACCGCGGGGCTAGTTCAGTCGCGCTCAAGAGCAGCGCGAAACAGGTCCGACTGAGACTGTTTCGGCGGGGCCTCTTCCTGGGCGCCGGACGCTGCCGACACGGGAGCACCCTCACCGATGTGCGTCGGCACCTTCGGGGGTGACTGCCTCAGGTCATCAAGCTGACTGGCGAGAGCGCTGTACGCCTCCTGGAGAGCCTTGAACTCCTCCATGGACGGGCCAGGCTCCATGTGGGCCTCTGTGGGCTCCTCGGCCTCCGGCTGGACCTCCGGGGCATCGCTCGGTTCCTCGGCCGTCTGAGGCTCAACCGCCGGGGTCTCCGGCTGCTCCTCGGCGGGGGCAATCTGGTGCTCAGACATGGGCGGTCTCCGTTTCGCTGACGACGGTGTAATGAGGGCGGGGGTTCGTACGGGTCGGGTCGGACAGTCGTCGCCAACAGTGCGACGCAGGGACGGGGAGAGCGGTTACGAGAGACCAGCAGTCGTCACACGCCGGACGGACCCGCGAGAAGCCAAGCTGATGGCCGTAAGCGGCCTGCCCGGCACAACCGACACAAAGACCCGCTTCGAGATACCGGCCCTTGACCGTCTCCCATGTACGGGCCTGCCTCAGAGTCTCCGGGGCTTCAGTCACGCGCAATCGAACTCACCCCACTCAAAGAAATCGGAAGGCTCAGCATCAAGGGCGAGCGACAGACGCCACAGCGTCAGAACCGAAGGGAACCGCTCCCCAGACTCAAACCGAGAAATGGTCTGCTGCGATACGCCACAGAGGCGCGCTAGATCCTCCTGGCTAAAGCCAAGCTCTTCCCGCCGCTTCCTGATGAAGCGTGCGGCGAAGTAGTCATCCATCTAAGACACCTCCTAGGTGTATCGAAGGGCAAATAAAGGAAAGGGCCCGCGCTTCACAGCGAGGGGCCCTGTCCCTGACATTTTCCGCTTCGTGGCCACATACATGGTCGCGACAGCGGGAAGGTCACCTGTTGATGACCCGTACCTGTCCTGGAATCGAACCAGGACCCCCGAGGGACGGGGGGTGCAAACCTGCACAGGCTGACAGCGGAGAATGCCCCCGGGTACCAAACCGGGCCTCTGTCTGCGTCTCCTTTGTCTGCACCGGAGAGAACGCATATCCGGCCCCCAGCGCTTTCCGAACGCGCGGCTGAGGTAGCACGTCCACCTATATCCCGGGTGGCACGGTTTGAAGGAGAGTCCATGACTCAACACTAGGTGTCCACAAGACACCCTAGGAACGCATCCGTGTCCGCATTCGGATGCGCTCTTAGCGTGGCTCGTTCCCTTCAGGGCTTACATACATAAGGTGGGTGTTCTGGAAAGTACACCCGTGGGGTGTCCCCACTCGGCTTACTTCTATAAGGTGTCCAAGCCTGAAAGCTGGACAACTGGCCGTGGTGATCGTGGTCACCGTAGATGCGACAAAGCCCCGGCTCGAAAACCGGGGCTCTCGTCAGAATGGCGGACAGTCGCAGTAAGGCTGTCCCGGAACGGTAGGACAGCCGCACTGTCTCGGCTGAATCTCTTCAGCCTCTACTGTCGTAGGAACCTTTGTAGGTTCCTTTGTAAGTACGGGTGCCTGGATTGGGCACGGTTCGCGTCCAGATTGGGCACGGTTCGCGTCCAGATTAGGCACGGTGCCCAGATTAGGCACGGTGCCCAGATTAGGCACGGTGCCCAGATTAGGCACGGGTACGAGCTGATAGACCGTGGCCTGTCGAACCTTCTCGCCAGTGTCCACCATCCACCCCTCACGCTTGAGAGCCTTCCGGCGATCCTTCACCTTGCGCTCAGTGATCCCAAGAATCCCTGAGAGCCGTTCTGAGCCGATGTAAACCCGGCCCGTGGTGTAGTTGGCGTGCTGTCCGATTACGGCCCCGAGGAGCCGTTCAGAAGGTGTCAGGTTGGAGTCTGCGGACATGGCAAGGGTCCATCGCTTGACGATGTTCGACCCGTCGTTATCGGTGCTGGTCATTGGTGGTGTCTCTTCCTAGTTCAGAATCCGGGTATCTGCTGAAGCCTGGCCGGTGCGCGGGGCGGAATGGTCGGCGGTTCGGTATCCAGGGTGAAAGTGTGAGTCCCCGGCGTGAAGTGACTCGGGCCTTCTGCGATCACGCGACTCCCGAGGATTCGCCGAACGCGTGCCACTTCGTGAGGGGGCACCTGAACCATCCAGCACTTACCGGGGGTGACTTCCTGAATCTTGACGTGCATGTTCCTTGTTTCCATGTGGGGGAGGGTGCGCCGGATCGAGGCGCGACCACCAATTACGCCAGGTCGCGACCATTTCCGCAAATTGATCATGCCGTCATTAGGGATAAGCGTTAGGCGCTATTAGCCCTAAGCGCTTAGCTAAGCATTAGCGCTAAGCCCTTAACGCGTTAGCGGCTAAGCCTTATGAAACTTCACGGTCATCCCAAAAGCGGTCCCACAAGGGGCGGCTCATCATTAGGGCGGACTCTCGCGCGTCCTCGTTCGCCTGCTCCAGGAACCCCGGCTCGATCATTCCCGAGATCACGTCACCGGCCCGCGCCTCAAGGTCGTGCGGGATGAACGTATGGATGATCGGGACCGTGGGGTTCTTAGGCGAGCCACCCAAGTACACGCGGATACCCGCCTTCCGAAGCATGTCGCCACGGGCGTACCAGTCCGTCTCGCGGCTCCACCACTCGCCGTACGTCTCCCCGGTACCCGACACCTTCCAAGCGGCCTCTACGACCGGCTCAGCCTCAAGCGTCTTCAGGTTGGCTTCATGACGCTTCATGGTCTCTACGGTCTGCGTGTGCGCGATGCTGCCAGGCTCGAACTGACCGAGGGTCGCAGCAAGGTTCCCGATAGCCGTCCGAAGATTCTTGATCTCGGTCCGGTTGTCCTTGCCGGGGATGAACTCCTTAGTGGTCATCTCCTTGTCCCCAAGCTGGACCATGAACTCTTCCGTCAGGAACTCGTGAGCGATATCGACCGGCCACGACACGCGGTAGCGGCACCGCTTGTATGTGCTGAAGGTGCGGCACCTGAAGTAGCGGTAACGCTTGCCTGTCTTCGACTCGGACGAGTCAGAGTTCATGTGCTGCCCGCACGGACACCAGAGGACTTCTCGGAGGGGGTTCGGGACAGGCTTGTTCGACGGCGAGATAGACCGGACGGACATGCGCTCTTGAAGCTTCTCGAACTCCGCCGGGGAAAGGATCGGCTCCGACCACTGGACCGGCAGACCGTCACGCATCCGAACCTCACCCTTGTGCGTGGCGTAGCCCATGAGTGCGGGCTTAGAGAGGACGATCTTCAGGCTTGCGTGAGACCACTGGAAGCCCTTGATCTCCGTCATCTTCTCGTCGCGGCCCTCGGACGCGTTCACGTGAGCTTGGTAGTCCTTGGCCGTCATGACCCCACGCGCGTTCCAGTCGCGCGCTACGTCCGTGACGGTGTGGGCCTGGTTCACGATCCGGTCGTACGCCTCCCGGATCAGCTTGGACGTCACAGGGTCCAGGAACAGCCGCTTACGGCGCTTCCCATCGACCATGACAGTCATGGCGCGGTACCCGAACGGCCAGAGACCACCCGGCCACAAATCCTGATCCCGGAAGCTCTGAGTCTGGTCCCGCCGCTTCTGAACGATCACGTCCCGGTACTGCTGAGCCTGAGACGCCTTGACGTACGCGATCAAGCGGCCCTGACTGGTGTGGATGTCCAAGCCAGGATCATCAAGACAGATGATCTCTTTGCCACCCTGGTGGCATCGCTCAGCGAACAGTTCCCAATGGAACTGGTTGCGGGTGATCCGGTCCAACGTCGTGACCATGATCGCGTCCCACTGCTCCCACTGAGGGGACCGCATCCACTGACCGAGAGACGGCCGGTCATCAAGGTTGATCGCACCCGATACGGTCGCGTCCTCCACGATGCCCACGGCCACGTGACCGCCGTCGCGGATGCCCCGCTCTAGCCGCTCTCCTTGTGCTGTGAGCGCGTCTGACGACTCGGTGTCCCGACTGATGCGCTTGACCGCTAGTACCCTCACGACCGGGGGGTGTCCTTCCGTGCCTTGCGGGCCCACCCCTCAATGACCAGCCTAAGAAGCGCACGGCGAGCGTGCCTGTCAGAGTGTGGTGATCTTCGTCGTGGACCCTTCCAGCTACCGCCCCAAGCCGGGACAGATCCCCGACTCGCCCGGGGTCTACAAGTTCCGCGACGAGCACCGCCGTGTGATTTACGTCGGGAAGGCCAAGAGCCTGCGCCAGCGCCTCGCCAGCTACTTCCAGGACCTGGCGAACCTGCACCCGCGCACGGCCACCATGGTGACGACCGCCGCCTCCGTGGAGTGGACCGTCGTCGCCACGGAGACCGCCGCGCTGCAGCTGGAGTACACCTGGATCAAGGAGTACGACCCGCGTTTCAACGTCAAGTACCGCGACGACAAGAGCTACCCCTACCTCGCGGTGACGATGAACGAGGAGTTCCCGCGCGTGCAGGTGATGCGCGGTCAGAAGAAAAAGGGCGTGCGCTACTTCGGTCCGTACGGCCACGCCTGGGCCATCCGCGACACCGTGGACCTGCTGCTCCGCGTGTTCCCGGTGCGGACGTGCTCGGCGGGCGTCTTCAAGAACGCCGCCCGCACCGGCCGCCCCTGTCTGCTCGGCTACATCGGCAAGTGCTCCGCGCCGTGCGTGGACCGCGTCTCCGCCGAGGAGCACCGCGAACTGGCCGAGGACTTCTGCGAGTTCATGACCGGCCGCACCGGTACGTACATCCGGCGCCTGGAGCGCCAGATGACGGACGCGGCCGAGGAGATGGAGTACGAGCGCGCGGCCCGCCTCCGCGACGACATAGACGCCCTCAGGAAGGCGATGGAGAAGAGCGCGGTCGTCCTGGCCGACGCCACCGACGCCGACCTGATCGCCGTCGCCGAGGACGAGCTGGAGGCCGCCCTCCAGATCTTCCACGTACGCGGCGGACGCGTGCGCGGCCAGCGCGGCTGGGTCACCGACAAGGTGGAGGCCGTCACCACCGCCGACCTCGTCGAGCACGCGCTCCAGCAGCTGTACGGCGAGGAGCGCGGCGACGCCGTGCCCAAGGAGGTGCTCGTCCCCGCGCTGCCCGACCCCGTGGCGCCCGTCCAGGAGTGGCTCACCCAGCGCCGCGGGTCGAACGTGTCGTTGCGCATCCCGCAGCGCGGCGACAAGAAGGCCCTCATGGAGACCGTCGCGCGCAACGCCCAGCAGTCGCTCGTCCTGCACAAGACCAAGCGCGCCTCCGACCTCACCACCCGCTCCCGGGCCCTGGAGGAGATCGCCACCGCCCTGGAGCTGGACAGCGCGCCGCTGCGCATCGAGTGCTACGACATCTCGCACCTCCAGGGCGACGACGTCGTCGCCTCCATGGTCGTCTTCGAGGACGGACTCGCCCGGAAGAGCGAGTACCGCCGCTTCCAGATCAAGGGCTTCGAGGGGCAGGACGACGTCCGGTCCATGCACGAAGTGATCACGCGGCGCTTCCGGCGCTATCTCGTGGAGCAGGCGAAGACGGGGAGTGGGGTCTCCCCTGCTCAAGCGGAGCCGAGAGCTTGGGGAGGGTCCGCTGAAGAGGTCCAGGAGAGCCTGACCGAGGAGGACGGGCGCCCCAAGAGGTTCGCCTACCCGCCGCAGCTCGTCGTCGTGGACGGCGGCCAGCCGCAGGTCGCCGCCGCCCAGCGGGCCCTGGACGACCTCGGCATCGACGACATCGCGGTCTGCGGCCTCGCCAAGCGCCTCGAAGAGGTCTGGGTGCCCGGCGACGACGACCCCGTGGTGCTGCCGCGCACCAGCGAGGGCCTCTATCTGCTCCAGCGCGTACGAGACGAGGCGCACCGTTTCGCGATCGCGTATCAGCGGTCCAAACGGACCAAGCGCTTCAAGGCGAGCCCGCTGGACGCCGTGCCCGGCCTCGGCGAGTCCAGGAAGCAGACACTGATCAAGCACTTCGGGTCGCTGAAGCGGCTCAGGTCCGCCACCATCGACCAGATCTGCGAAGTTCCCGGCATCGGCCGCAAGACGGCGGAAGCCGTTCTCGCGGCCTTCGCCCAGGCGGCCCCGGCGCCCCCCGCCGTGAACACCGCCACAGGAGAGATCATGGAAGACGAGGACCCCGCGGGGGCGGGAGACTCGGACGAAGGCGAGCAGCCCGCACCGGCGGGCGACTCGCTCAACGGCAAGGGGGCCACACCGACCGGGGCCCCCGGTGAAGGCGGGACGACCACGCACGTGGGCGCCCCGGAACGACGACGGGGGATGGAGACATGAGCGAGCACGACGAAGGCGGCACCCAGGTGAGTACGAGCACGACCATCGAGCCGGGCGAGGCCGCGGAAGCGGCCATCCCGGAGCTGGTGATCATCTCCGGCATGTCCGGCGCGGGGCGCAGCACGGCCGCCAAGTGCCTGGAGGACCTCGGCTGGTTCGTCGTGGACAACCTGCCCCCCGCGCTGATCCCCACCATGGTCGAGCTGGGCGCCCGCTCGCAGGGCAACGTCGCCCGCATCGCGGTCGTCGTCGACGTGCGCGGCCGCCGCTTCTTCGACAACCTCCGCGAGTCCCTCGCGGACCTGGAGTCCAAGCACGTCACCCGGCGCATCGTCTTCCTGGAGTCCTCGGACGAGGCCCTGGTGCGCCGCTTCGAGTCGGTGCGCCGCCCGCACCCGCTGCAGGGCGACGGCCGCATCGTCGACGGTATCGCCGCCGAGCGCGAGCTCCTGCGCGAGCTGCGCGGCGACGCCGACCTGGTCATCGACACCTCCAGCCTGAACGTGCACGAGCTGCGCGCCAAGATGGACGCCCAGTTCGCGGGCGACGAGGAGCCCGAGCTGCGGGCCACGGTGATGTCCTTCGGCTTCAAGTACGGCCTGCCGGTCGACGCGGACCTCGTGGTCGACATGCGCTTCCTGCCCAACCCGCACTGGGTTCCGGAGCTGCGCCCCTACACCGGTCTCAACGAAGAAGTGTCGGCGTACGTCTTCAACCAGCCGGGCGCCAAGGAGTTCCTCGACCGCTACACCGAGCTGCTCCAGCTGATCGCCGCGGGCTACCGCCGCGAGGGCAAGCGGTACGTGACCATCGCCGTGGGCTGTACGGGCGGCAAGCACCGCTCCGTCGCCACGTCCGAGAAGCTCGCCGCGAGCCTGTCCTCCGCTGGCATCGAGACGGTCATCGTCCACCGGGACATGGGGCGCGAATGAAGCCCAACCGCCGGGTGCTCCGTCTGAACCGCCTGGGCCGCAAGCGGGGCACCCAGCCCAAGGTCGTCGCCCTCGGCGGCGGCATGGGCCTGTCCGCGTCGCTCGCCGCCCTGCGCCGCATCACCGGAGA
The DNA here is from genome assembly GCF_000720325.1 of Streptomyces sp. NRRL B-1347. Classification (GTDB taxonomy): domain Bacteria; phylum Actinomycetota; class Actinomycetes; order Streptomycetales; family Streptomycetaceae; genus Streptomyces. Next base: position 8,124 of record NZ_JOJM01000091.1, on the reverse strand, counting down.
CCTCACCGCCGTCGTCACCGTCGCCGACGACGGCGGCTCCAGCGGCCGGCTGCGCCAGGAGCTCGGCGTGCTGCCGCCCGGCGACCTGCGCAAGGCGCTCGCCGCGCTGTGCGGCGACGACGACTGGGGCCAGACCTGGGCCCGCGTCATCCAGCACCGCTTCCAGTCCCGCGGCGACCTGCACGAGCACGCGGTCGGGAACGTGCTGATCGTTGCCCTGTGGGAGCAGCTCGGCGACCACGTCCAGGCGCTCGACCTGGTCGGCAAGCTGCTCGGCGCGCACGGGCGCGTGCTGCCCATGTCCGCCGTGCCCCTGGAGCTCCAGGCGCTGGTCAAGGGCCACGACCCGGAGCGTCCCGACGACGTGGACACCGTGCGCGGCCAGGCCACCGTGGCGCTCACGCCCGGCGAGGTGCAGTCCGTGCACCTGGTCCCGCAGGACCCGCCCGCCGTCCCGGAGGCCGTCGCCGCCGTCCTGGACGCCGACTGGGTGGTCCTCGGGCCCGGCTCCTGGTTTTCCTCCGTGATTCCGCACCTGCTGGTGCCCGAGCTGCTCGACGCGCTCACGGAGACGAAGGCCCGCCGGGTCCTGTCGCTCAACCTCGCACCGCAGCCCGGAGAAACCGAAGGCTTCTCTCCGCAGCGTCATTTGGAGGTTTTGGCCCGACACGCCCCTAAACTCGCCCTGGACGTGGTGCTGGCCGACGAGGCCGCCGTGCCCGACCGTGGGTCCCTGACCGATGCCGCCAAGCGGTTCGGTGCCACGGTGGAGCTGGCGCCGGTGGCCCGCGAGGACGGCAGCCCCAAGCACGACCCGGAGCTGCTGGCCGCCGCGTACGACCGTATTTTTCGGATGCATGGAAGGATCGGCCCATGGCGATGACGGCAGCGGTGAAGGACGAGATCTCCCGGCTCCCCGTCACCCGGACCTGCTGCAGGAAGGCGGAGGTCTCGGCGATCCTGCGGTTCGCGGGCGGCCTGCACCTGGTCAGCGGCCGCATCGTGATCGAGGCGGAGCTGGACACGGCGATGGCGGCACGCCGGCTCAAGCGGGACATCCTGGAGATCTTCGGACACGGCTCCGAGCTGATCGTGATGGCCCCCGGCGGCCTGCGCCGCGGCTCGCGCTACGTGGTCCGCGTGGTCGCGGGCGGCGATCAGCTGGCCCGCCAGACCGGCCTGGTGGACGGCCGCGGCCGCCCCATCCGCGGCCTGCCGCCGCAGGTGGTCTCGGGGGCCACCTGCGACGCCGAGGCCGCCTGGCGCGGGGCCTTCCTCGCGCACGGCTCACTGACCGAGCCCGGCCGCTCGTCCTCTCTCGAGGTGACCTGCCCGGGCCCGGAGGCCGCCCTCGCCCTGGTCGGCGCCGCCCGGCGGCTGCAGATCGCCGCGAAGGCCCGCGAGGTGCGCGGCGTGGACCGCGTCGTCGTCCGTGACGGGGACGCGATCGGCGCCCTCCTGACGCGCCTCGGCGCCCACGAGTCGGTGCTCGCCTGGGAGGAGCGGCGGATGCGGCGCGAGGTGCGCGCCACCGCCAACCGCCTCGCCAACTTCGACGACGCCAACCTCCGCCGCTCGGCCCGTGCCGCCGTCGCCGCGGGCGCCCGCGTTCAGCGCGCCCTGGAGATCCTCGGCGAGGAGGTCCCCGAGCACCTCGCGGCCGCGGGCCGGCTGCGCATGGAGCACAAGCAAGCCTCCCTGGAGGAGCTGGGCGCGCTCGCCGACCCGCCGCTGACCAAGGACGCCGTCGCGGGGCGCATCCGCCGCCTGCTCGCGATGGCCGACAAGCGGGCGCAGGACCTGGGCATCCCCGGCACGGAGTCCAATCTGACCGAGGACCTGACCGAGGAGATGGCGGACAACCTCGCGGTCTGACGAAACGGTCGGACGAAACGGTCGGACGAAACGGTCCGACGCAGCGGTCCGACGAGACGAAGCGGTCCGACGAAAACGGTCTCTCACGGAGGGCCTTCCGGGTTCCGGAAGGCCCTCCGTCGGCGTCCGAAACGCGGAATTTGCGCTCACCCGTGCGCGAGGTGAAACGGGTGAGCGCCATGGTGAGCGTGGTGCTTCTCACTACCGGACGGTATTGCCTTCGAGGGGGGTTCTCGATGTCACCCGGAGGCCTTCGGAGAGGTAGGGTCGGAGGCGGTCGGGGACATCCCAATACATCTCGCCGGCGTCTCAGACCGGCGTACCAACGAGGAGATCGGTTCGTGACGATCCGCGTAGGCATCAACGGCTTTGGCCGCATCGGTCGTAACTACTTCCGCGCGCTCCTTGAGCAGGGTGCGGACATCGAGATCGTGGCTGTCAACGACCTGGGTGACACCGCGACCACCGCACACCTGCTGAAGTACGACACCATCCTCGGCCGCCTCAAGGCCGAGGTGTCCCACACCGAGGACACCATCACCGTCGACGGCCACACCATCAAGGTGCTGTCCGAGCGCAACCCCGCCGACATCCCGTGGGGCGACCTCGGCGTCGACATCGTCATCGAGTCGACCGGCATCTTCACCAAGAAGGCCGACGCCGAGAAGCACATCGCCGGTGGCGCGAAGAAGGTCCTCATCTCGGCTCCGGCCAAGGACGAGGACATCACCATCGTGATGGGCGTCAACCAGGACAAGTACGACGCGGCCAACCACCACGTCATCTCCAACGCCTCCTGCACCACCAACTGTGTGGCGCCGATGGCCAAGGTCCTCGACGAGAACTTCGGCATCGTCAAGGGCCTGATGACGACGGTCCACGCGTACACCAACGACCAGCGCATCCTGGACTTCCCGCACTCCGACCTGCGCCGCGCCCGCGCCGCCGCGGAGAACATCATCCCGACCACGACCGGTGCCGCCAAGGCCACCGCCCTGGTCCTCCCGCAGCTCAAGGGCAAGCTGGACGGCATCGCCATGCGCGTCCCGGTCCCGACCGGCTCGGCCACCGACCTGGTCGTGACGCTGCAGCGCGAGGTCACCAAGGACGAGGTCAACGCCGCGTTCAAGAAGGCCGCCGACGACGGCGACCTCAAGGGCATCCTGTTCTACACCGAGGACCCGATCGTGTCCTCGGACATCGTCAGCGACCCGGCCTCCTGCACCTTCGACTCCTCCCTGACCATGGTCCAGGAGGGCAACTCGGTGAAGATCCTCGGCTGGTACGACAACGAGTGGGGCTACTCCAACCGCCTCGTCGACCTCACGGTCTTCGTCGGCGGTCAGCTCTGAGGCGCGAGCGCGCTTAGAGCAGGCACCCAGATGTGAGCAGCAGGGTCCGGACCGTTAACGTCCGGACCCTGCAGCATGTCAAAGCCCTCTTCGGAGCCCCTTCTCAAGGAGTCCCCCTCTATGAAGACGATCGATGAACTGCTCGCCGGCGGTGTCGCGGGCAAGCGGGTCTTCGTCCGCGCGGACCTGAACGTTCCCCTCGACGGCACCACGATCACCGACGACGGCCGCATCCGCGCCGTCGTGCCCACCGTCAAGGCCCTCGCCGACGCGGGCGCCCGCGTGGTCGTCGCCTCGCACCTGGGCCGCCCCAAGGGCGCCCCGAACCCCGCCTTCTCGCTGGCCCCCGCCGCCGCCCGGCTCGGTGAACTCCTGGGCACGGACGTGCGGTTCGCCACCGACACGGTCGGCGACTCCGCCAAGGCCACCGTCGCGGGCCTGGCCGACGGCCAGGTCGCCGTCGTGGAGAACCTCCGCTTCAACGCCGGTGAGACGGCCAAGGACGACGCCGAGCGCGGCGCGTTCGCGGCGCAGCTCGCCGAGCTCGCCGACGTGTACGTGGGCGACGGCTTCGGCGCCGTGCACCGCAAGCACGCCTCCGTCTTCGACCTGCCGGGCAGGCTGCCGCACTACGCGGGCTACCTGATCGCCACCGAGGTCGGCGTCCTGAAGAAGCTCACCGAGGACGTCAAGCGCCCCTACACCGTCATCCTCGGCGGCGCCAAGGTCTCCGACAAGCTCGCCGTCATCGACGAACTGCTCGGCAAGGCCGACCGCCTCCTGATCGGCGGCGGCATGGCCTACACCTTCCTCAAGGCCAAGGGCTACGAGGTCGGGATCTCCCTCCTGCAGGAGGACCAGATCCCGGTCGTCACCGAGTACATGGAGCGCGCCGAGAAGAACGGCGTCGAGCTGGTGCTCCCCGTGGACGTCCTGGTCTCCACCGACTTCCCCGACCTGAAGACCAAGGCCCCGGCCGACTTCGAGACGGTCGACGCCGACAGCATCCCGGCGACCATGGAGGGCCTGGACATCGGCCCCAAGACCCGCGAGCTGTTCGCCGAGAAGATCGCCGACGCCGAGACGGTCTTCTGGAACGGGCCGGTGGGCGTCGCCGAGCACCCCGACTACGCCGGTGGCACCGCCGCCGTCGCCCGGGCCCTGCTCAACTGCGACGGCTTCACCGTGGTGGGCGGCGGCGACTCCGCCGCGGCCGTCCGTAACCTGGGCTTCGACGAAAACGCATTCGGCCACATTTCGACCGGTGGCGGCGCGTCCCTCGAATACCTCGAGGGCAAGACGCTCCCCGGCCTCGCTGCACTGGAGGACTGACCCTGATGAGCACGCGCACGCCGCTGATGGCGGGCAACTGGAAGATGAACCTCAACCACCTCGAGGCCATCGCGCACGTCCAGAAGCTCGCGTTCGCGCTCGCCGACAAGGACTACGAGACCGTCGAGGTCGCCGTCCTGCCGCCGTTCACCGATCTGCGCTCCGTGCAGACCCTGGTCGACGGCGACAAGCTCAAGATCAAGTACGGCGCCCAGGACATCTCGGCGTACGACTCCGGCGCGTACACCGGTGAGATCTCGGGCCCGATGCTCTCCAAGCTGAAGTGCACGTACGTGGCCGTGGGCCACTCCGAGCGCCGCCAGTACCACAACGAGACCGACGAGGTCTGCAACGCCAAGGTGAAGGCGGCCTTCAAGCACGGCATCACGCCGATCCTGTGCGTCGGCGAGGAGCTGGAGGTCCGTGAGGCGGGCAACGCCGTCGCGCACACGCTCGCCCAGGTCGAGGGCGGCCTCAAGGACGTCCCGGCCGAGCAGGCCGAGTCGATCGTGATCGCGTACGAGCCCGTCTGGGCCATCGGCACCGGCAAGGTCTGCGGCGCCGACGACGCGCAGCAGGTCTGCGCGGCCATCCGCGGCAAGCTCGCCGAGCTGTACACGCAGGAGCTCGCGGACCGCGTCCGCATCCAGTACGGCGGCTCCGTGAAGTCCGGCAACGTCGCCGAGATCATGGCGAAGCCCGACATCGACGGCGCCCTGGTGGGCGGCGCGAGCCTGGACACGGACGAGTTCGTCAAGATCGTTCGCTTCACCGAGCAGTGAGTATGCGCTAACGCCGTTACGACGTACCCTTGCGGGGGTCGGGGCTTGAAATGTGAGCGGAAATCGCTCGCGGAGTAAGCTTCGGCCCCCGTCGTCGATTCAGATCCGAGGAAGTTGGTCCAGCCGTGGTTATGGGGTTCTCGATCGCCCTGATCGTCTTCAGCGCGCTGCTGATGCTGCTGGTGCTGATGCACAAGGGCAAGGGCGGCGGCCTTTCCGACATGTTCGGTGGCGGAATGCAGTCGTCGGTCGGCGGCTCCTCCGTCGCCGAGCGCAACCTGGACCGCATCACCGTCGTGGTCGGTCTGCTCTGGTTCGCCAGCATCGTGGTGCTCGGCATCCTGATGAAGGTCAACAACTGACAACAGGAACGGGCCGCTTGCCACGCCACCGCGGCCAAGCCCTGAAGTCCCGCTCATAGCCCCATGTTCCGTACGCGCCCGCGCGCGCGGCTTATCATGGGGCTTGCGTGTCGGGGTGGGGTGTAACTCCCAACACTGGACGCGCGTTGGGCCTTACGTAGACTGAGGCGCCCGCAGCGGAGCCGGCAGTCGACCCCGCGGCGCAGCCGCCGTTCGAACAGGCAGCACCATCACGCAGGGAGTTACGACCGTGGCAAGTGGCAACGCGATCCGAGGCAGTCGGGTCGGGGCGGGGCCGATGGGCGAGGCCGAGCGCGGTGAGTCCGCGCCGCGACTGCGCATCTCCTTCTGGTGCTCCAACGGGCACGAGACGCAGCCCAGCTTCGCCAGCGACGCGCAGGTCCCCGACACATGGGACTGCCCCCGCTGCGGCTTTCCGGCAGGTCAGGACCGGGACAACCCCCCGGACCCGCCGCGCACCGAGCCGTACAAGACCCACCTCGCGTATGTGCGCGAGCGGCGCAGCGACGCGGACGGCGAGGCCATCCTCGCCGAGGCGCTGGCCAAACTGCGGGGCGAGATCTAGAAGTTGAGAACCGGCCGGGCACCCTGAGGTGCCCGGCCGGATCCGTTTCGCCGCCGCCCCCGCCGAAACCTCCCGCCGGTCCGGAACGCGCAGGTCAGCGTGTGTCCTCCGGCGGTTGTCAGTGGTGCCCCCTACCGTGGTGGATGATCGTGAACCACGCGGCGGACGGGGGGAGTTGTGACGGCAGCGGAGACCGCGGAGGCCGGCACCGACAGGGCGCGGGGCCTCGCCTGGCGCGGGGGATTCGGGAGGCTGTGGAGCGCCGCCGTGCTCTCCAGCTTCGGCGACTCGCTGCGCAAGGCGGCGCTGCCGCTGCTCGCCGCGTCGCTCACCGACGATCCGCTGCTCATAGCCTCCGTGACCGCCTGCGGCTATCTGCCGTGGCTCGCCTTCGGGCTGCTCGGCGGCGCCGTCGCCGACCGCGTGGACCAGCGGCGCGCCATGTGGCGGGTGGACGTGGCGCGCGGCGTGCTCGTCGGGGCCTTCGCCCTCGCCGTCGCGCTCGGCCACGCCTCCATCGGCCTGCTCATCGCGCTTGCCCTGGTGCTCACGACGCTCCAGACGCTGTTCGACAACGCCGCCACGGCGCTGCTGCCCGCCCTCGTGGACCGCGATGCCCTGGGCAGTGCGAACGCCCGGCTGCTGACCGGCCAGCAGCTCGCCGGCGGCCTCCTCGCCGTGCCCGCGGTGCCCTTCCTGATCGCCGCGGACCCCGGCCTGCCGTACGTGGCGGACGCGGTGACGTATCTGGTGGCGGCCGCGCTCGTGGCCTCCCTGCGGGTGCCCGCGCCCGCGCATCCGCCCAGACCCGCCGGGGCCTCCCTGCGGTCCGACATCGCGCACGGTCTGCGGGCCCTGGGGCGGGACCGGGTCCTCCGGGGGCTGTGCGCGGCCACCGCGGTGGGCAACGTCGGCATAGGCGCGCTCCTCGCCACCCTCGTCGTCCTCGTCACCGACTGGCTGCACGCGGGCAGCGGCGGGTACGCGGCCGCCATGACCGCGTACGCGGCCGGGAGCCTCGTGGGCGGGCTGCTCGCCGGGCGCCTCGCGCGGCGGCTCGGGCGGGTCCGCGGTGTGCTCGCCGCCGGGACGGCACAGATCGCCGCGCTCGTGGCCATGGGCACGGTCCGCGACATCACGACCCTGACCGCGAGCATGGCCCTGTTCGGAGCCATGGGGATGGTGTGGAACGTCAGTACCCACACCCTGATGCAGGAGCGTGCGCCCGTCGCCGTCCTCGGACGCATCAGCGCGGCGTTCCGGACCCTGGCCCTCGCGGGGGCGCCGCTCGGGGCGATGCTCGGCGGGGCCGCGGCCGCGCTCCGGGGGACCAACACGCCGATGCTGCTCGCGGCCGCCCTGTTCGCGCTCTCGGTCGCCGTGCTCGCCCCCGCCCTCAAGTCGGCCGACGGCGGACAGACGGCTCAAACCGCACGCTGATCAACTAGGTTGGGAAGGCAGTGGGGCGTACGCACGGTACTCAGGTTGTACGAGAGAGGGCTGAAGTACAGATGAACGCAGTTGGCCGCACCAGGCTCAACCAGACGGCCGAGTGGGCGGCCCTGGCCAAGCACCGGGAGCAGCTGGGGGAGGTGCGGCTGCGGGAGCAGTTCGACGCCGACCCGGCCCGCGCCGAGCGCTATACCATCCAGGTCGGCGACCTGCACGTCGACTACTCCAAGCACCTGGTGACCGACGAGACGCTCGCGCTCCTGCGGGACCTCGCCGCGGCGACGGACGTGTTCGGGCTGCGGGACGCGATGTTCCGGGGCGAGAGGATCAACACCACGGAGGGGCGTGCGGTGCTGCACACCGCGCTGCGCGCGCCTGCGGAC
>NZ_JOJM01000090.1 GCF_000720325.1 Streptomyces sp. NRRL B-1347 | reverse complement strand
GGGTGGGAGAGACTCGCCGCGGTAGCGGCGGGCAGCCGAAGACGGCGGGAAAGCCGCTAGGTCGGGGCCGCGCCTGGTTGCCGGGGCAGGTACGGGTGGGTGGGAGGAGAAACCCCGCCGCGGTAGCGGTGGGGGCGGTTCGAGACCCAGGGGTCAGGTGAGGTGGCCGCTGGTGGGGCGGTCCCGCCACAGGCCGAGGCCGACGTCGACGAGGCTCACCCGGTCGAGCCCCGGCACGGAGTCCAGCGCGTGCCACGCCGCGAGGTCGGTCGACCCCGACGTCTCGTGGCGCAGCGACCCCCCGACCACCCGCCCCTCGTACACGATCCGCAACCCGTGGAAGTCGGCGACGGCCCCGAGCCGCCGCGGATACCGCCGCCGCAGCGAGTCGACGCCGAGCAGCGCGACGGGCTCGACGGCGTACCCCGTCTCCTCGTCGACCTCGCGGATCACCGTGTCGTAGGGGTCCTCCCCGTGGTCCATGCCACCCCCGGGCAGCGTCCAGCGCTTGCTGCCGTCCCCCGCGACCCAGCGGGCGAGCAGCACCGATCCGTCCTGTACGCATACGGCGTAGGCCGCCACCCGGAGTTCCTTGTGCATTCGCTGACGTTAGACCCCGTACACCGGCGCGGCACGGTCTGTTACCCAACTGCCGATCACGGGTTGGCGGGGGAGTACTCGGGCGCTGACCAGGTCCAGGGGCTGGCCCCGCCGGTCTCGACGGCCTCGGTGAGGGTGAAGCGGACGGTGCGCGCGCCGTCGGGGCCGTACGCGGTGGTGGCGGTGCCGGTGAGCTGGAGTGCGGTGCCGGTGGTCCAGTCGAGGAGGAGAAGCCCGGCGCCGGGGTCGGTGGTGAGGTTGCCCAGGGTGAGGAACATGGCGTTGCCCGCGTAGTCGGGCCAGCTCAGCTCGGACGGGGACAGGAGGCGGACGAAGCCGGGGTTGCCGCCCCGGTGGCTGGCGTCGGCCCCGCCGTCGCGCACGGTGGCGATGAAGAAGGTGTCGGCGGCGGCGACGAACCGCTGTTGGGAGTCGGTCAGTTCGGAGGTGACGCGCGGCGGCCCCGCGGGCCCGTCGGCGCGCCGCCCGACCAGATGTCGCTTCTGGAGGTACTTGGGGCAGTTGGAGAACACCTGGTCCGCCTCGATCGCGAGGCCGCGCGGCGTCGGCCGCGCCCGGCCGTTGAGCCGCATCCGGCGCCGGGTGCGCGGGTCGAGCGCGATCGTGCCGACGGGGGTGCCGGGGCGGCCGAGCGCGGCGGTGAGCGGATCGCCCGCGCAGGGCCCGCCCGCCACGGACACCTGGTGCGCCCCCGTGGCCCGGACGAAGCCGGGGTCGCCGGTGAGCGGCGACGCCCACACCCGCCCGCTGTCCGGGTCCCGCGCGCCGACGACCAGCATCGGCTGGAGCTCCAGGAACGCGGCGGCGACGGGGCGGATGCCGGGGCCGATGGACCGGCCGACGTGGTCGGCGAGTTCCCGTACGCCCACGCGGTCCTGCACGGCGCGCGAGCCTCGGTGGTAGGGGTCGTGCTCGGTCACGGCGGCACCCTCCTCTAGAAGAAGCCGCAGGTCGGGGCCGAGCCCGACGGGGCCGTGCCGTCCTCGGCGCCGGAGCGGGTGTAGATCTCCAGGCGGGTGCCGTCCGGGTCGTGGAAGAAGATCCCGCCGGACGCGGCGCCCTCGCCGTGCGGCACGACGCCGTCGTAGGCGAACTCCACGCCGTACGCCCGCAGATCGCGCTCGTACTCCCGGACGGCGTCGACGGAGTCCACCTCGAACGACAGGTGGTGCAGGCCCGCGCGCCCGGCGTCGTACGCGCCGCTCGCCTGCTGCCACAGCGTGAGCGCGAGGGTGCCCGCGCGGCCGAGGAAGGCGTAGCGGCGGCCCTCCTCGGTGCCCTCGCCGGTGACGTCGAAGCCGATGACGTCCCGGTAGAAGGCGAGCGAGCGGTCCAGGTCGGTCACGTTCAGACCGATGTGGCCGGTGGGCGGTGCGCTGATCGTGGTCATGACTCTCCCCTTTGGGTGCTGCTACCCGGCGGCACGAGGGACCGGCGGTCTCCTCGTACCGGATCGGCTAACCGTTGAAAGTTAGATTAGTGGTTAGTGATCGCGAGCGTCAACCGCTCACGTACTCTTGACCGGTTAGCTCTGAAGGGAGACCTCCATGCCCGCCGCCCACGACCCGCGCCCGCTCACCGGCGAGCCGCTCTCCCTGGACCTGCTCAACACCCGCTGGATGCACGACGGCGACCGCCGGGACCTGCTCGACGACCCCGAGGGCCTCACCGTCTGGCTCGCCGCGAACGGCCTCGACGAGCGCTTCACCGCCGACGAGCCCACGCTCCGCAACGTGCTGAGCGCCCGCGACGCCCTCGCCGGACTCGTCGACCTGCCCGGCAAGCCGGGCGGCGATGCGGCCGCGGTCGCCCGGCTCGACGCGGTGCTCGCGCACGGTCGGATCCGGGCCCGGCTCACCCCCGAAGGGCCCGCCGAGGAGCCGGAGTTCGCCGATCGGTCCTGGGGGCCCGCCTGGCTCGCCGCGCGCGACTACCTGGACCTGCTGTCCGCCGCGCCCGACCGGATCCGCGGCTGTGCGCACGAGGCGTGCGTCCTGCACTTCTTCGACACCTCGCGCAACGGGACGCGGCGCTGGTGCAGCATGGCCGTCTGCGGCAACCGCGCCAAGGCCTCACGCCACTACGCCCGCACCCGCCCCTGACCCCCCGAACCGCGCCGTACGGGCCCCGCTACCCCGTGACATGAACACCGCGTGACCGCCGCGCCTCCACCCGGAGAGCCGCACATGCACACGCAGGGTGCCTCCCTGATCCACTTACGGTGATCGGCGTCACCCGTTGTGGCGACGTTAACGCGCAGGTCATCCCCGCTGCCAACGATCCAGTACGAGCGGGGAGCGCACCGGACGGCCACGGTCCGGACCTCCCCGCGACCACTGCCGACGCGTTCGCACTCGGGGAGACGCGCCATGTCGCGCATACGCTCTGTCGCCACCGCCGTCACGACCGCCGCCGTCAACCGCCGCGCGCTCCTCGCCGCGGCGGGCGCGGTGTCCCTCTCCGCGGGCGTCGGATACGCCGTCGGACCCGGAGCGGGCCACGGGGCGGCGGCCCCCGCCCGGCGCGGCCCGATCGCGGTGTCCCGCCGCGCCCCCGCCGCCCCGCTCGCCCCGTACCGCGCGGGCACGACCCTCAGCACGGCGGCGACGCCGCGCGGCACCTCCGGCTTCCGGCGCCTCGGCGACGGCCCGGCGTGGCCGCGCGTGGTGCGCGCCGAGCTGGCCGCCGCACACCGGGGCCGGGAGGCGCGCCGCACCGCGCTCGCCGCCTTCGTACAGTTCACGGACCTGCACCTGGTCGACGTACAGCATCCGCTGCGGTACGAGTACCTGCGCGCCCAGACGGCGAGCGCCTGGCGGCCGCAGGAGGCCCTGTCCGTGGCGGGCGCCGTCTCGCTCGTCGAGCGGGTCAACGCGCTGCGCGGCGCGCCCGCCACCGGCGCGCCCCTGCACTTCGTGATGACGACCGGCGACAACACGGACAACAACTCCCGCACCGAACTCGACTGGTTCCTCAAGGTGATGAGCGGCGGCCGCGTCACCCCCAACTCCGGGGACCCGCGCCACTACGAAGGCGTGCAGAACAGCGGTCTGAAGCTGTACTGGCACCCCGACGCCGCACTGCGCGACGCCGACAAGCGCGTCGGCTTCCCGCGCCTGCACGGCTTCCTCGACGCCGCGATCCGGCAGGTCAACAGCCCCGGCCTGAACCTCCCCTGGTACTCCACCGTCGGCAACCACGACGCCCTGCCCGGCGGCTGCTACGCCCCCGGCGACTCCTACTTCGCCGACCTCGCCGTCGGCGGCCGGAAGCTGATGTCCCTGGACGAGGCGCGCGGCGCCGCCCTGTGGAAGGCCGTCAAGAAGGGCCGCGACCCCAAGGGCGCCCACTTCAAGGAGCTGCTGCGGGCCGAGGCGCGCCGCATGCGCCCCGTGACCCCGGACGAGGCCCGCGCCCCCTTCACCCCCACCGAGTACGTCCAGGCCCACCTCGACCCGGCGCACGCGGGCCGCGGCCCCATAGGCCACGGCTACACCCAGGAGAACCTGGCGGACCGCACGCAGTACTACGCCTTCCGCATCACCGACGACGTCCTCGGCATCAGCCTGGACACCACCGACCCGGGCGGCCACTACGAGGGCTCGCTCGGCACCGCCCAACTGCGCTGGCTGGAGCGGACCCTGAAGGCCGTCGAGAGAAGCGGCGACGCCTCGTACGTCATCGTCTTCAGCCACCACACCAGCCGCACCATGCGCAATCTGGTGACCGACCCGCACCACCCGCACGAGGCCCGGCACGGCGGCGACGAGGTGCTCGCGCTGCTGCGCCGCCACCGCTCCGTCCTGGCCTGGGTGAACGGCCACAGCCACAAGAACGCCATCACCCCGCACGGCTCGCTCTGGGAGGTGTCCACCGCGTCGCACGTGGACTTCCCGCAGCTCGCGCGCGTGATCGAGCTCGTCGACAACCACGACGGCACGCTGTCCCTCTTCACCACCCTGATCGAGTCGGCGGCCCCGCACCGCACGGACTTCGCCGACCTCTCCCAGACCGGCCTCGCGGCGCTCTACCGCGAGCTGGCCCTCAACGCCCCGGGCGCCAAACCCGCGCTCGGCGGCGCACCGGGCGACCGCAACACGGAACTCGTCCTCCGCAAGCGCTGACCCCGGCCCCCGCTGCCGCACCGTCCCCACCCCCTCGACCGTGACTTCCCGGCCGAGGCGCAGTTCTGCCCTGCGGAACGGTCCCGGAGAGCCCCCGCTCACCGGGACCGGGCAGACGCACCGAGGAAGGGACAGCGACCCATGGCAGTGCCCACACGCCCCACACCGGTCAGGACCGGGCTCGTGGGAGCGGTCGTCGCGGCCGCGGTGGTGGCGGGAGCCCTGACCGCCCGCGCCCCCGCCACCGCCGCACCCCGCACGGACCGGGACCACCGCGGGACCCGGGCCGCCGTCGAGGCCGCCGTGCGCGCCGGCGCCCCCGGCGTGACGGCCCACGCCCAGGACCGGCGCGGCCCCTGGAGCGCCGCCGCGGGCGTCGGCGACCTGCGCGAGGGGACCCCGCGCGGCGCGCACGACCGCTTCCGCGCGGCCAGCATCACCAAGACGTTCGTGGCGACCGTGCTGCTCCAACTGGAGGCGGAGGGCAGGCTCGACCTCGACGACGCGGTGGGCGCCTGGCTGCCCGGCCTGATCGAGGGCAACGGCCACGACGGCGACGGGATCAGCGTCCGCCAGCTCCTCAACCACACCAGCGGCATCCACGACTACAGCGAGGACCCCGACTTCGACCGGCGGCTCGCCACCCCGGAGTTCTTCGCCCACCGCCACCGCACCTGGGACCCCGCGGAGCTGGTCGCGATCGCGATGCGCCACGCCCCGGACTCCGCCCCCGGCCGGGACTGGAACTACTCCAACACCAACTACGTCGTCGCCGGAATGATCGTCGAGAAGGTCACGGGCAGGCCGTACGGGGACGAGATCCGCGACCGGATCATCAACCCCCTGCACCTGCACGCCACCTCCGTGCCCGGCACCGAGCCCACCCTGCCCCGGCCCGCGTCCCGCGCGTACTCCAAGCTCTCCGGCGCCGCCACCGGCAGGACGTACGACGTGACCGAGCTGAACCCCTCCATGGCGGGCGCGGCGGGCGAGATGATCTCCGACGCGGCCGACCTGAACCGCTTCTACGCCGCTCTGCTGCGCGGCTCCCTGCTGCCCGCCGAGCAGCTCGCCGCGATGAAGAAGACGGTCCCCGCCAAGGGCGAGGAGGGCGCGGGCGGCCGCTACGGCCTCGGCCTGCTGCGGCTCGAACTGCCCTGCGGCACGGTCCTGTGGGGCCACGGCGGCGGCATCCACGGCTCCCTTTCCCTGGCCGTGACCACGACCGACGGCGGCCACGCGCTCGCGTTCAACTACAACGGCGACTGGGCGCGCGGCCAGGACAAGATCCTCAACGCGGAGTTCTGCGGCGCCTGACCGCCGCGCCCGCGCACGGCACGGGGGCGGAGCTCCGCCGTCCGGAGCTCCGCCCCCGCATCCCCTACCGGGGCGCGTGCCGTGACCGCCCAGGACTATCTGGGCAGGACCACGAGGTACGCCGCCGGGTCCCGGTCGGACGCCGCCATCAGGGCCGTCCGTACGACCGCCGCCTGCTGGTCGGGCGCGTCCCGAAGCTTCTTCGGGGTGATGTGGACGACGGTGACGCCGAGCCGCTCCAAGTGCTCGCGCTTGCGGACGTATTCGGACCACTGCTCGTCGTCCTCCTGCTGCTGGCGGTCCATACGGTCCGTGCGGCCCGGTCGCGCACCCGGCTTGAGGCCGTGCCGCGGCGCCCGGGTGTCCAGCTCCACGGCGACGGCCTGCTCGGGCCAGTACGCGTCGACGCCGCCCAGGTAGGGACCGCCCGGAAGGCGCAGGTCGACGTTCCACAGCGGGTCCGGGAGCCCGTGGTCGCGGACCAGGGCGTGCAGCCGGTCCTCGGCGATCGCGCGCCCCTCGGCGAGCAGCGAGTCCACGGCGTCCACCACGTGCGGACGGCCGAGGAGGCGTGCCCGGTTCAACTCCTTCACCAGCGCTGCCGGTTCGCAGTGCCCGCCGCGCACCGCCTCGGTGAGCAGCCGCCGCACCGCGCCCGCGTCGGCGAGCTGGGCGACGGCGTCGGCGAGCGCGCGCGGCACCGGCGCCACCGGCACGCCGGTGAGCTGCACGGGTGTGGGCAGCGTGTACGCGCGGACCAGGCGGGCGCAGCCGGTCGAGCGCAGCCGCCGGGTGCGCGGGACCAGGACGTCGATCCGGTCCAGGGAGAGCAGCGGCGGCGCGGAGGAGAAGCGGTGCAGGGTCAGGGCCGCGAGCCCGGTGATCATCGCGTCGGCGTAGGCGGCGTGCGGCTCGCCGGGGCGCGGCTGCGCGGGGATCGCCCGGGACTCCTTGGCCGGCGGCCGCCCGGCGTAGAGCAGCACGCCGTGCAGCCGCTCCTCGCTGGTCGGCGGGCCCGGGTGGAGCAGATAGACGCCGGGCAGGAGCTGCTGCCAGGGGCCGCCGGGGCGGCAGTGCGCGTGGACGTCGGCGGCGCCGACGCCGTGTGCGCGCAGCTGGGCCGCGCTCATGACGCGGCGCTGGACGTCGGTGAGGTGACGCAGAGGGCGGGGGGAGAGCGGGGTGTTGTGGTTCATGCCGTGGCCATTCCCGGTGCCGATCCGCCCCCTAACCGCTGTTACAGTCCCGTCGACAAAACCGGACAACCCCGTCCTAAAGTACGGGAGTTCGAGGACCGAAAAGGTCCGGTTCGAGGACCGGGCGCGGGCGGGGTGCGGGCGGGGTGCGGGCGTCGCCGAGGGGGGCGTGCGGTGGGGACGGAGTGCGTCCGCTTTCTCGGTCCATCCCCTTGTGGGCGGGGGACACCGTTGTCATACTCGGCGCGGCACTTGGCATGAACGCGACGTAATCCGTCGGCGGTCCGTGCCCGGAACCGGTAACTCCCCGGAGCCGCATCCGACGTGGGCGGCTCCATCCCCCCATGGAGGTACTGAGTGACAGCCCCACGAACAAGCCGCACGACCCGAGCAACCGCACGGCGCCTCGTCCTGACCGGCATCGGCGTCGCCGCCCTGGTCGCGGGCACCCTCACCACGGCGGCCACCAGCTCGGCGGCCGCGGACCCCACTCCGCAGGCCGTCGGCGCCACCGCGGCGGGCAGGCTCGCCGACTCCCTGACCGACGGCTTCCGCAGCGACACCGCGGGCGCCTACTACGACGCCGCGGCCAAGAAGCTCGTCGTCAACGTCCTCGGCGAGGCCGCGGCCGACCGGGTCCGCGCCGCCGGAGCCGAGCCGAGGCAGGTCACCCGCTCCCAGGCCCGCCTCGACGCGGTCCAGCGGGCCCTGGGCGAGCGCGCGGTCCCCGGCACGTCACGCGGCACGGACCCGGTTCTGAACAAGGTGGTCGTCACCGCCGACTCCACGGTCAGGGGCGCCGCCCTCGACCGGCTCAAGGAGCGGGTGGCGGCCCAGGACGGCGCGGCGGTCCTGGAGCGGACGGCGGGCACGTTCCAGCCGCTCATCCGCGGCGGCGACGCCATCTGGAGCTCCAGCGGCCGCTGTTCGCTGGGCTTCAACGTCGTCAAGAACGGCCAGCCCTACTTCCTCACCGCGGGCCACTGCGCCGCCCTCGCGGGCACCAGCTGGTCCGAGACCCAGGGCGGGCCCGTGATCGGCCAGGTCGAGGACTACGGCTTCCCCGGGCGCGACGACGCCATCGTGAAGTACACCGCGAACGTCGCCCACCCGAGCGAGGTCAACCTCTACAACGGCGGCTCCCAGCAGATCACCGGGGCCCGCCAGGCCGTGGTCGGCGAACAGGTGCAGCGCAGCGGCTCCACCACGCGGCTGCACGGCGGCGCCGTGCAGCGGCTCAACGTGTCCGTCTCCTACCCCCAGGGCACGGTCAACGGCCTGATCCAGACCAACGTCTGCGCCGAGCCCGGTGACAGCGGCGGCGCCATGTTCGCGGGCGGCAGCGCGCTCGGGCTCACCTCCGGTGGCAGCGGCAACTGCTCCAGCGGCGGCCGGACCTTCTTCGCCCCGGTCGTGGACGCGCTGTCCCGCTACGGGGCGCAGATCGGCTGACGCCCGGTTTCCGGGGCTCCGGGCCGGGACCGCGCTGCTGCGGCCCCGGCCCGGGAGTCCGGGCAGGCCCCCTTACCCCTCGACGGAGCCGGTGTCGCACGCCTGGGCACGCAGGGACCGGGCCAGGTCGTCCCTGGCTTCGAGGACCAGGCGGCGCAGGGCGGGTGCCGCGCTCTCGTGGGCCGCGAGCCACGCGTCCGCCGCGGCCACCGTCCCGGGGCTGTCCTGGAGGTGCGGGAACAGGCCCCGCACCACGTCCATGCCGATCTGGATGGACCGCTCCGCCCAGACCCGCTCGATCGCGGCGAAGTACTTCGGCGCGTACTCGGCGACGAGCCCCCGCTGCGAGGGCTGCGCGAAGCCCGCGATCGTCGCCTCCACCAGGGCGTTGGACAGCGCGTCCGACTCCACCACGGAGGCCCAGGCCTGCGCCTTCACCGCCGCCGAAGGCCGCGCGGCCAGACAGCGGATCTGGTGGCGCTTGCCGGACGCGGTGTCGTCGCGCGACAGCTCGGCCGCGAGCGCCCGCTCGTCCGCCACGCCGTGCACCGCGAGCGGCAGCTGGAACGCCCAGCGCAGCTCCTGGTCCACCTCCAGGCCGTCGATCTTCGCCGTGCCGTCCAACAGGCCCTGGAGGAGCTGGAGGTCGGCGTCCGACGAGGCCACGGACGCGAAGAACCGGGCCCACGTGAGCTGGTGCTGGCTGCCCGGCTCGGCGATCCGCAGCTCCCGCAGCGCGCCCTCGGCGAGCAGCCGCCCGCCCTCCTCGCGCCAGCCGGGCGCGGCGTAGTGCGTGAGGGCGGTGTTCGCCCAGGCGTGCAGCATCTGGAGCACGCCGATGTCGGTCTCCCGCCCGGCGAACCGCAGCACGAGGTCGACGAAGTCCCGTGCGGGCATGAGCGCGTCCCGCGTGAGGTTCCACAGCGCCGACCAGCACAGCGCGCGGGCGAGCGGGTCGGTGAGGTCGCCGAGGCGCTCGCGCAGGGTGGCGAGCGAGGTCTCGTCGAAGCGGATCTTGCAGTACGTCAGGTCGTCGTCGTTGACCAGGACGAGCTCGGGCGCCTCGGCGCCGACGAGCTCGGCGACCGCGGTGCGCGGACCCTCGACGTCCACCTCCGCGCGGGCGTACCGCACGAGGTCGCCCGCGTCCGAGCGGCGGTACAGGCCCACGGCCACGCGGTGCGGGCGCAAGCTCGGGTGGCTCTCGGCCGCCTCCTGGACGACGGCGAGCTCCGTGACGCGGCCCTCCGCGCTCAGGGTGACCTGCGGGGTGAGGGAGTTGACGCCCGCCGTCTCCAGCCAGGCCCGCGACCAGGCCGTCATGTCGCGTCCGCTGGTCTCCTCCAGGACCGAGAGCAGGTCGCCCAGGCGGGTGTTGCCGTACGCGTGCCGCTTGAAGTAGCGCCGGGCGCCCTCGAGGAAGGCGTCGCGGCCCGCGTACGCCACGAGCTGCTTGAGGACCGACGCGCCCTTGGCGTACGTGATCCCGTCGAAGTTGAGCTTGGCGTCCTCCAGGTCGCGGATGTCGGCCGTGACCGGGTGCGTGGAGGGCAGCTGGTCGGCGCGGTACGCCCACGCCTTGCGGTTGTTGGCGAAGGTGATCCAGCCGTTGGTGAAGCGGGTCGCCTCGACCATGGAGAAGGAGCCCATGAAGTCGGCGAAGGACTCCTTCAGCCACAGGTCGTCCCACCAGCGCATGGTGACCAGGTCGCCGAACCACATGTGCGCCATCTCGTGCAGGATGACGTTCGCCCGGCGCTCGTACGACGCCTGGGTCACCTTGCCGCGGAAGATGAACTCCTCGCGGAACGTCACACAGCCCGGGTTCTCCATCGCGCCCAGGTTGTACTCCGGCACGAAGGCCTGGTCGTACTTCCCGAAGGGGTAGGGGAAGTCGAAGTGGTCGTGGAAGAAGTCCAGGCCCTGCTTGGTGACCAGGAAGACGTCGTCCGCGTCGAAGTGCTTGGCCAGGCCCTTGCGGCACATCGCGCCGAGCGGGATCTCCAGGCGGGTGCCGTCCTCGAAGACGCGCTCGTAGGAATCGGTCACGTAGTGGTAAGGCCCTGCGACGACCGCGGTGATGTACGTCGAGATGGGCTTGGTCTCGGCGAACTGCCAGACGCCGTCGACCTGTTCGCCCACCCCGTTGCTCCACACCGTCCACCCCTCGGGGGCCTGTGCGGAGAAGCGGAAGGGGGCCTTCAGGTCGGGCTGCTCGAAGTTGGCGAAGACGCGGCGGGAGTCCGCGGGCTCGTACTGCGTGTAGAGGTAGACCTCGCCGTCCTCCGGGTCGACGAAGCGGTGCATGCCCTCGCCGGTGCGGCTGTAGGCGCACTGGGCGTCCACCACCAGCTCGTTCTCCTCGCGCAGGTCCTCAAGCGCGATGCGGCTGCCGTCGAAGACCTCGGACGGGTCGAGGTCCTTGCCGTTCAGCGAAACGGCGGTCACGCTCGGGGCGATCAGGTCCGCGAAGCTCGCCGCGCCGGGCTCGGCGCAGCGGAAGCGGATCGTCGTGACCGAGCGGAAGGTGCGCGGCGTGGTGTCGCCCTCCTGGCCGTCGCCGACCGCCGACCGGAGGTCGAGGAAGACCTCGTACCCGTCGACGGACAACAGCGCGGCCCGCTCCTGGGCCTCGTCGCGGGACAGATTCTCACCGGGCACGGGCGGCACTCCCTCGTGGCTCGCATGACTCTCGTTCGAATGCCCTGATCCTCGCACGCGCCCCGGTCGGCGGACATCCGGGAATGCCCTGCCGCGTCCCCGACGTTGCCCTGGCCAGGTTCCGAACACATTTCCTAGGGAGAGACATGTCCGAGACCGCTGTGAAGACCCCCGTCGACTTCTGGTTCGACCCGCTCTGCCCCTGGGCCTGGATGACCTCCCGCTGGGTCCTGGAGGTCGAGAAGGTCCGTGACATCGAGGTCAGCTGGCACGTGATGAGCCTCGCCGTGCTCAACGAGGACAAGCTCGACGAGCTGCCCGAGGAGTACCGCGAGATGCTGGCGACCAAGGCCTGGGGCCCGGTCCGCGTGGTCATCGCCGCCCAGCAGGAGCACGGCGCGAAGGTGCTCGGCGAGCTCTACACCGCGCTCGGCACCCGCATCCACAACCAGGGCGAGGGCCCCACCAAGGAGGCCGTCGCCGGCGCCCTGAAGGACGTCGGCCTGCCCGAATCGCTGCTCGACCACTGGGACGCGACGCCGTACGAGGCCGAGCTGCGCGCCTCCCACAACGAGGGCATCGAGAAGGTGGGCCAGGAGGTCGGCACGCCCGTCATCGCCGTCCCCGGCGCCGACGGCGAGCAGATCGCCTTCTTCGGCCCGGTCGTCACCCCCGCCCCCAAGGGCGAGGCCGCGGCCAGACTCTGGGACGGCACCCTGCTCGTGGCGTCGACACCGGGCTTCTACGAGATCAAGCGCACGCGCACGCAGGGTCCGATTTTCGACTGACGTATCAGTCCAGGACCGGGAGCCGGATGGTGTCGTCGAAGGGGCGCTTGTTCCCGCCGGTCCGCAGATTGCGGCAGCCCGGCGCGAGACACACCAGGAACTCGTGCACGCCGGCGCGGCCGAGGCGGTTCTTGAGCCACGCCGTCTCGCGCCCGGTCAGCTTCCGGTGGGGTTCGAAACGATCACACGTGTAGCAGAACTCTTCCTTCGCCATGGAGGTACCTTCGACCGGAATCCCCGATACCGAAAGGCCCCCGCGAGTCACGTCCTCGCGGGGGCCTTTCCTCTATCCGCCTGCCGACGCGAAGGTTGAGAAGACGATCACGAGGCAGGACGTATCAGGGGAAGGCGGCGTCAGGGAGCCAGCAGCAGGCCGTTCACGCGCTGCTTGGCGGCCTCGTAGCGCTTGGCCACGTCCTGCCAGTTGACGACCTGCCACATGGCCTCGATGAAGTCCACCTTCTGGTTCTTGTACTGCAGGTAGAAGGCGTGCTCCCAGGCGTCGAAGACCAGGATCGGCGTGGAGCCCTGGCCGACGTTGCCCTGGTGGTCGTAGATCTGCTCGACGATCAGGCGGTTGCTGAGCGGCTCGTAGGCGAGCACGCCCCAGCCCGAACCCTGCGTCGTCGCCGAGGCCTTCGTCAGCTGGGCCTTGAACTTGGCGAAGGAGCCGAAGGACTCGGTGATGGCGTCCGCGAGCTCGCCCACGCCGTCGGCGTGCGTGGGCTCGCCGCCACCGCCGTCCTTCGGGCCGTTCATGTTGTGCCAGTAGATGCTGTGCAGGATGTGCCCGGAGAGGTGGAAGGCCAGGTTCTTCTCCAGGCCGTTGATGGCGCCCCACGACTCCTTGTCGCGCGCCTCCGCCAGCTGCTCCAGGGTGTCGTTCGCACCCTTCACGTACGCGGCGTGGTGCTTGTCGTGGTGCAGCTCGATGATCTGCGGGTTGATCACCGGCTCCAGCGCCGCGTAGTCGTACGGAAGTTCAGGGAGCGTGTAAATGGCCATCAGTGACCCCTCCGACCGTGCGCCGCGGGGGACCGTGCCGTATCGCCCGGTGCCGCGGTGCACCTCTTATTGCGACCTATGTGCAAGTGCAGGCTAGCAGCAGGTGCGGGGAGAAGTTGATCAGCCCTTGGCCCTAGGTCGCGAGGCCCAGCGCGCCGGGGGGGCGGGGACGGCCGGAGGCCCGGTCCACGGGTGTGGACCGGGCCTCCGGCCGTCAGGAGTGCGGGGCGGATCAGGCGCGCGACGCCGTCTCGCGGCCCTCCATCACCTTCTGCCGTGCGAATCCGACGGCCATCAGGAGCAGCGTCAGGCCGCCCGTGTAGTACAGCTGCGTACGGGTCTCCTCCTCGCGGGCCATCAGGACGAACACCGTGGCCATCCCGGCGAGCGCCACGTACGTCAGCCAGGGGAAGAGCCACATCTTCACGACGAGCGTCTCGGGGGCCTCGCGCTCCAGCTTCTTGCGCAGCCGCAGCTGGGCGGCGGCGATGAAGAACCAGACGACGAGGATGATCGCGCCGATGGTGTTGAGCAGCCACTGGAAGATGTCGTCCGGCCGCCAGTAGCTGAGCAGCACGCACAGGAAGCCGAAGACCGACGAGGTGAGGACCGCGATCCGCGGCACGCCGTTGAACAGCCGCCCCAGCGCCTTCGGGCCCTGGCCGCGCTGCACGAGCGAGTTGGCCATGCGGGAGGCGCCGTAGATGTTGGCGTTCATCGCGGAGAGCAGGGCGACGAGGATGACGACGTTCATGATCTGGCCCGCGCCGTCGATGCCGAGGTGGTCGAGCGTGGCGACGTACGGCCCCTTGGCGGCGACCTCCTCCGAGGTCCAGGGGAGCAGCGTCACGACGACGGCCATGGAGCCGATGTAGAAGATGGCGATCCGCCACATCGCGGTGCGCACGGCCTTGGCCACGCCCTGCACGGGGTGCTCGGACTCGGCCGCCGCGATGGTGACCGTCTCCAGACCGCCGTACGCGAAGACGGAGGCGAGCAGGCCCACGATGAGGCCGTCCACGCCGTTGGGCATGAAGCCGCCGTGTCCGGTGAGGTTGGACGAGCCGGGCGCCTCGGTGTCGGGGAGCCAGCCGAGGATCGCGAGTACGCCGATGGCGAGGAAGAGGACGATCGCGGTGATCTTCAGCGCGGCGAACCAGAACTCGAACTCGCCGAAGTTCTTCACGGCCGCGAGGTTCGTGGCGCAGAACACCAGCATGAACAGGGCGACCCAGGCCCACTCGGGCACGCCGGGCACCCAGCCGTGCACGATCTGCGCGGCGCCGATGCCTTCGAGGCCGACGGCCACGCACAGCAGGAACCAGAAGGACCAGCCCGCCGTGAACCCGGCCCAGGGGCCGAGGGCCCGCTCGGCGTGCACGGAGAAGGAGCCGGACGCGGGGTTGGCCGCCGCCATCTCGCCGAGCATGCGCATGACGAGCATGACCAGGGCGCCGGACAGCGAGTAGGCCAGGATGATCGAGGGCCCCGCGGCGGCGATGGCCTTCCCGGAGCCGACGAAGAGCCCGGCGCCGATGACGCCGCCGAGGGCGATCATCGACAGATGACGCTGCTTGAGGCCGTGCCCGAGCGGCGCGTCGGCCTGGGGTGGTGCGTCTTTCACGGACGTCTGAGACATGGGCGTCCCTGTTCGCTAGCGGGGAGACGGAGGAAAGGAACCACGCGGGAACCACAGGGGGGAAGTGGGCCCACAGTCTGAGCACTGGCACCGCTCACAGGGAACAGTTGACCGGTATACGGACACGACGCTCACACAAGGTGAAGACGTCTTCACGTTTTCGTCATATTCGCGTGATCCACCGGGGTGCGGTGGCGGTTCCGTCCCATCGGGGTCATGCGCCGTTCGTAGAAGAGTTACGTACGGCGCGTACGTCGTGTCGCCCACTCCCGCAGGAGGGCCACCGCGATCACCACCGCCGTGGCGCCCGCCGACCACAGCAGCTGCGGACGGGCCCCTTCGTCGCGCAGCATCAGCGCGATCACCACGCCCATCGCCGCGAGCGCCGCCCACGTCAGCCAGGGGAAGAACCACATCCGCAGGGTGAGCCGCTCCGGCGCCTCGCGCTCGATGCGGCGGCGCAGGCGCAGCTGCGAGACGGCGATCAGCGCCCAGACGAAGAGGAGGGCCGCGCCGACCGAGTTGAGCATGTAGAGGAAGACGGAGTCGGGCCACTTCAGATTGAGCAGCACCGAGACGAAGCCGAAGGCCACCGAGGCGAGCACCGCGCGCCGCGGCACGCCGCCCCGCGACACCTTCAGCAGGCCCCGGGGCGCCTCACCGCGCTCGGCGAGGGAGAAGACCATGCGGGATGCGCCGTACAGATTGGCGTTCAGGGACGACAGGAGCGCCACGAACACCACGATGTTCATCAGGGTCCCGGCCGACGGGACGCCGATGGAGTCGAGCACCTTCACATACGGGCTGAACCCGGGCTGCTGCGCCGTCCACGGCAGGACCGTCACGATGACCAGCATCGAACCGACGTAGAAGAAGAGGATGCGGTACACGGCGCTGCGCACCGCGCGGGCCACGGAGCGCACCGGGTCGTCGGACTCGGCGGCCGCGATCGTGACGATCTCCAGGCCGCCGAAGGCGAAGAGGACCACGACCACGCCGGAGATCACGCCGTCCCAGCCGAGCGGCAGGAAGCCGCCGTCGCCGGTGAGGTGGGTGAGGCCGACCGGGTCGGTGTCCGGCAGGACCCCGAAGACCGCGAGGAGGCCGAGCACCAGGAACGCGACGATCGCGAAGACCTTCAGGGCGGCGAACCAGAACTCGAACTCGCCGAAGTTCTTCACCGCCGAGAGGTTGGCGCCGGTGAAGAACACCATGAAGAGGAGCACCCACGCCCACTGCGGCACGCCCGGCGCCCACGCGTGCGCGATCCGCGCCGCGCCGGTCGCCTCCACGGCGAGCACGACGACGAGCAGGAACCAGTACATCCAGCCGACCGAGAACCCGGCCCAGCGGCCGAGGGCGCGCTCGGCGTGCACGGAGAACGCCCCGGACGCGGGCATCGCCGCCGACATCTCGCCGAGCATCCGCATCACGCACATCGCGAGCGCGCCCGCGATCAGGTACGACAGGACGATGCCGGGCCCGGCGACCGCGATCCCGGCGCCCGAGCCGACGAACAGGCCGGCCCCGATGACACCGCCGAGGCCCAGCATGGTCAGGTGGCGCTGCTTGAGGCCGCCGCCGAGGGGCTCGGAGGGGGCGAAGGGATCCGCGGGAGCCGTCGGGGGCACCCCTGAGTCGGTCCGCTGTTGATCGTGCATCGGGCTCAGCTGACTCTCAGGGTGCTCGGGGTGCTCAGGGGAGTTGGTGAGAATCTACAGTCTCACCGGCGAGCGCCGCCGAACGCAAAACCCGGCCCCGGCATTCCTGACCTCAGTGACCAGCATCACGCCCGACCGGGTGTGGGCCCGGTCCTTTGTGCGGAGCCCACCAAGGCGGAGCCGCTCCCTTTGTCATCCACGCCCCCTGATGGGGCGCCCGCCCCGGGGTTAGGGTCAGGTCGTCCCACGCACCACCCGCCCCCAGACGCCCTATAACCGCGGAGTCCCGATGAGCACAGCCGCCGCCACCACCCGCCCGGGCCAGGTCCTGGCCGACCTGATCCCCGCCTCCCGCCTGCGCGACGCGACCCTCGTGCTCGGCGGCGCCGCGCTCACCGGCCTGGCCGCCCAGCTCACCGTGCCCGTGCCGGGCTCGCCGGTGCCGGTGACGGGGCAGACCTTCGCCGCGCTCCTGGTCGGCACGGCGCTCGGCGCGCGCCGCGGCTTCCTGTCCCTCGCGCTCTACGCCCTGGTGGGCATGGCGGGCGTGCCGTGGTTCGCCGAGGCCAAGTCCGGCTACGGGATGCCCTCGCTCGGCTACGTCATCGGCATGATGCTCGCCGCCGCCGCGGTCGGCTCCCTGGCCCGGCGCGGCGCCGACCGGAACGTGCTGCACACGGCGGGGACGATGGTCCTCGGCTCCGCGATCATCTACGCCGTCGGCGTGCCCTACCTGGCCGCGTCCACCGGCATGTCCCTGAGCGCTGCGGTCGCCGCGGGCCTCACCCCGTTCCTGATCGGCGACGCCCTCAAGGCGGCCCTCGCCATGGGCGCGCTGCCGCTGTCGTGGAAGCTGCTCGGCGACAAGGGCTGACACCCGGCCCGACCGGCCGGGGCCGCCGCCGGGCGGCTCAGCCGACGTTGTAGTTCCGCCTGAAGAGGTTCGCCGGGTCGTACGTGGCCTTCAGCCTGGCGAGCCTCTTCTGCGTGTCCGCGTCGTACACGCCGTCGGGGCGGTCGCCGCCCCCGAGGGTGAAGTTCACCGACCGGCCGACGGCGTGCGGCGCCAGCGGGGCGAACGCCCGCGCGTACAGCTCCCGCAGCGCCTCGCGGTCCGTGCCCTCCAGCGGTGACAGGAGCCGCACCGCCCAGGCCGCGCTCCGGTGCGGCACGGCGTTGTCGTCGCCGACGGGGTGGGCGAGGGCGCCGCCCAGGTGGTTGAGCTGGACGACGTGCATGTGGTCGGCCGCGGGCCCGGTGAGCGCGAGCAGCCGCTCCGCCCCGGGCAGGTCGAGCTCGGTGAGCATGAGGTTGTCGCCGTAGTAGGCGTGCGGGAAGTCCGGGTCGTTGTGGATCGTGTGGCTCTCCGCGTACGGCAGCTCGCGCAGGCTGTCGGAGACGGTCGGCCCGAGCGCGCGCAGCGGCGCCACGAGCCGCTCCCCGTCCTCGGCCGGGCCCGTGCAGGCGATGCGGACCGTCACCAGATAGCGGCCCCGCAGGTGCGGCGGGAGCTGCGGCACGTCCGGGTAGACCAGGGCGGCGACGGACGAGGTGAGCTCGTCGGGCACGGTCTCGGTCCAGGCGGCGTAGCCGCGCAGGAGCGCCGCCGGGTCGACCGCGCGGCCGTCGAAGGCGAGCGCCCCGCCGTACAGGCGCGCCACCGGCACCAGGCCGATCTCCAGGGCGGTCACCACGCCCAGGTTCGCGCCGCCGCCGAGCAGGCCCCAGAACAGCTCGGGCTCGCTCGCCGCGGTCACGTGCCGCAGCTCGCCGTCCGCCGTCACGACGTCCACCGAGCGCACGTGGTCGGCCGCGTAGCCGAACTCCCGCGCCAGGATGCCGACGCCGCCGCCGAGCGTGTACGACACGACGCCGACGCTCGGCGCCGAGCCGTTCAGCGGGGCCAGGCCGTGCTCCGCCGCGGCCGTCACCACTTGGGCCCAGCGCACCCCGGCCCCGACCCGGGCGGTGCGCGCCCCGGCGTCGAGCTCCACGGAGTCCATCCGGCGGGTGCTGATCAGGACGCCGCCCCGGGCCGCGTCCGGCAGGCCGTGCCCGGTGGCCTGCACGCCGACGGGCAGGCCCGCGTCGGCCGCGTACCGCACGGCGGCCACGACGTCGTCGGCGTCCGACGCGGCGAAGACGATGTCCGGCCGCTGGGCGAAGCCCGTCTGGAATCCCGCGATCTCGTCCTCGTACCCCTCCTGGCCGGGGCGGAAGGTGAGTCGCTGTGCGAGGGGGTCGCTGAGTGCCACGGGGCTGCCTCCGTCGTGCCTGATGTGCGGCGATCGTGCGGACGGAGGTCACTCTGCCGCCAAAGCCTGACAGGTACCGACAGGATTTCCGCGCCTTCGTCAACTCGCCGCCGCGGCCCGCCCGGCCCGCCGCGCACGGCACGCACGGCGGCGGGGTGCCGCCCGGGCTCTGGACCCGGACGGCACCCCGCCGCCGTGAATCGATCGCTACCGCTCGCAGGACCCGTTACGCGGAGGCCTTCTCCCGGGGGCTCACCTTCTCGCGCACCAGGGCGATGCCCAGGACCAGGGCGCCGACGAGCAGCGAGAGCACCATCTGCTTGCGCCCGGCGTCGTCGTACAGCATGTAGACGATCACGAACGAGATCATCCCGATGGTGACCCAGGTCAGGTACGGGAACAGCCACATCTTCACGACGAGCTTCTCCGGCTGCTCGCGCAGGATGATGCCGCGCATCCGCAGCTGCGTGAAGCAGATGACGAGCCACACGAACAGGGCGACGGCGCCGGAGGAGTTCAGCAGGAAGTCGAAGACGGTCTTCGGCCACTGGTAGTTGAACCACACGGCGGCGAAGCCGAAGACGACCGAGCCGAGGATCGCCGTGCGCGGCACGCCCTGCGCGGTGGTGCGGGCGAACGCCTTCGGGGCGTCGCCGCGCTCGCCGAGCGAGAAGGCCATGCGCGAGGCGGTGTACAGGCCGGAGTTGAGGCAGGAGAGCACGGCCGTCAGCACGATCACGTTCATGACCTGGCCGGCGTGCGGGATGCCGATCGAGTTCAGCGCGGCCACGTAGGAGCCGTCCTTGACGATCGACTTGTCGTTCCACGGCAGGAGCGTGATGACGACGAAGATCGAGCCGAGGTAGAAGACGCCGATGCGCCAGATGACGCTGTTCGTGGCCTTGGTGACGGCGCGCTGCGGGTCCTCCGACTCACCGGCGGCGAGCGTGACGATCTCCGAGCCCATGAAGGAGAAGACCACCATCAGGACGCCGGTGAGGATCGCGCCCGCGCCGTTGGGCATGAAGCCGCCCGCGTCGGTGAGGTGTTTGAAGCCGTCGCCCGGGTTGTCCGAGCCGGGCAGGACGCCGAACACGGCGAGCATGCCGATCAGGACGAAGCCGCCGATGGCCACGACCTTGATGCCCGCGAACCAGAACTCGAACTCGCCGTAGGAGCCGACCGAGACGAGGTTGGTGGCGGTGAGCACCACCATCACGATGAGGGCCCAGCCCCACTGCGGCACCGCCGGCACCCACTCGTTCAGGATCACGGCACCCGCGGTCGCCTCGACGGCGAGCACCACGACCCAGAAGAACCAGTACAGCCAGCCGATGGTGAAGCCCGCCCAGCGCCCGAGGGCCTGGTCGGCGTAGGCCGAGAAGGAACCGGAGGACGGCCGCGCCGCGGCCATCTCGCCGAGCATCCGCATCACGAGCACGACCATGGTGCCCACGAGCGCGTACGACACCAGGATCGCGGGGCCCGCGGCCTTGATGCCGGAAGCGGACCCGACGAACAGACCCGCTCCGATCACGCCGCCGATGGCGATCATCGACAGGTGGCGGTTCTTGAGACCGGCCTTGAGGCCGTCCCCGTCGCCGTTCCCGCTCCCCGGCTGGGATTTCACGGGCCCGCCGGGGGTGCTGTCTTCCTTCGCAAGGGACGGTTGCGAGGTCATAGGCAGATCCTTTGGTTCACGGGCAAGAGCTTCCGCATTAAAAGCGCATGGGCGTACGGGACGAAAGACCCGTCTCCGGATCGTTGTATTCAGCGGAATGGAGAGTGAACGATCGGTCACTGACGATGACCGGACACCGGATTGGCCTGAACCAATCGGCGGCCGAAGGGGGCCCGAAGACCGGCCCCACGACGGCCTCCCGCCGCCGCGCATGCCACACTCGGAGCCATGCGCGTGTACCTCGGCTCCGATCATGCCGGTTACGAACTCAAGAACCACCTCGTCGAATGGCTCAAGGCCCACGGCCACGAGCCCGTCGACTGCGGGCCCCACATCTACGACGCCCAGGACGACTACCCGCCCTTCTGCCTCCGCGCCGCGGAGAAGACGGCCGCGGACCCCGAGTCCCTCGGCATCGTCATCGGCGGCTCCGGCAACGGCGAGCAGATCGCCGCGAACAAGGTGAAGGGCGTGCGGGCGGCCCTCGCCTGGAGCGAGCAGACGGCGGCGCTCGGGCGCGAGCACAACGACGCGAACGTGATCTCCATCGGCGGCCGCATGCACACCGAGGAGGAGGCGACCAAGTTCGTCGAGATCTTCCTCGCGACGCCGTACTCCGGCGAGGAGCGGCACACCCGCCGCATCAAGATGCTGGCGCGCTACGAGACCTCGGGCGAGCTGCCCCCCATCCCGCCCCACCACCCGCAGGCCTGACCCCTCAGGGGCTTCGCCCCGGACCCGCCGCTGAAGTTCCAGCCCCTCCGGCGTTCGAGGAGCGGGGTCGGGGGCGGAGCCCCAGTTCGGGAAGGGGCGCCCGCGCGCGGAGCGCGCTGATGGACACAGCGGGGCGTCCCGCGAGGGCCCGACAGGAGGCACCGTGCCGGAAGGGCACACCATTCACCGGCTCGCGGCCGATCACCGGAGCCGGTTCCAGGGGCACCCCGTGCACGCCACCAGCCCCCAGGGCAAGTTCTCCGACGGCGCGGCCCTCGTGCACGGCCAGCCCCTGGAGACCGCGGAGGCGCACGGCAAGCACCTCTTCCTCGGCTTCGCCGCGTCCGGCTGGATCCACATCCACCTGGGTCTGTTCGGCAAGTACACCTTCGGCGACGCCCCCGCCCCGCCGCCCACGGACACCGTCCGCCTGCGCCTGGCGAACCCCACCCACTACAGCGACCTCCGCGGCCCCACCACCTGCACGCTGATCACCGACGGCGAGAAGCAGGAGATACACGCCCGCCTCGGCCCTGACCCGCTGCGCCCGCCGGACGGCGAGAACGACCCGGACCGGGCCTGGCGCCGCGTCTCCCGCAGCCGCACCACCATCGCTGCCCTCCTGCTCGACCAGAAGGTCATCGCGGGCGTCGGCAACGTCTACCGCGCCGAGGTCCTCTTCCGCCACGGCATCGACCCGTACACGCCGGGCAAGGACCTCACGCACCGCCAGTGGACCGCGATCTGGGCGGACCTGGTGGACCTGATGCGCGAGGGCGTGCGCAACAACCGCATCGACACCGTGCGGCCCGAGCACACCCCCGAGGCCATGGGCCGCCCGCCGCGCGTGGACGACCACGGTGGCGAGGTGTACGTGTACCGCAGAGCCCGGATGGCCTGCCACATCTGTGGCGGCGAGATCCGCACCGCCGATCTCGCCGCCCGCAATCTGTTCTGGTGCCCCGGGTGCCAGCGAAGCGCGGGTCCGGGCAGCAGCTGAGGACGCGCACTCAGCGTGGCAGATGGAGCCCGTCCGGCGTTTGAGGACGAGCGCGCAGCGCGACGAGCCGCGCGGAGCCCCCGGCTAGAACCCGTGCGGCAGCCAGGGCGCGACCTCCGACCCGAAGGCCAGGCTCGCCTCCGCGAGCGCGCCGGGACGCAGCTCCCGCACCCGGCCCGCCCGGGCGAGCTCCGCGAGGGACACGCCGCCCAGATACGCCGAACCCAGCTCGCGTACGGACAGGGCGAGGTCGGCGGGCGCGTCGTCGTCGACGCGCTTGCAGGAGGCGCCCTTGGGGTCGCCCGTGAGCCGCCAGCGCCCCTCGTTCCAGGGACAGAACGCGTCCGCGACGTCCAGGACCACGTCCACGGGGGCCCGGTACGTGCGCGCCTCCAGGGCCGCGCCGACCTCCACCAGACGCACGTGCAGCGAGTCGCGCATCACGAGTCCGCAGCGCCGCACGTCCGAGACGAGGTGGAACAGCGGGTCGTCCACCGGGAGGTTGAGCGACTCGACCCGAGAGGTCAGGTCGATGTCGCAGAGGAAGCGCCACAGCGCGGCGTGCGCTGCCGGGTCCAGCGCCTCCACGGCGCGCACCCGGACCACGCCCTTCGGGCCCTGGACCTCCCAGTCGGACTTGACCGCGAAGTACGCGTACCCGACGACCTCACCGGCACGCTCCGCGAGCACGCACTGCAACGGCGACGCGCCGTCGCGGTCCCGCTCCGGGTCCAGGAGCGGCAGCCGCTCCCAGCCCGGCTGCCGTGCCAGCATCCCGGGACGGCCGGGCACCACGCGCGCGTACACCGCCTCACAGGCCTCGGCGGCCTCGGCCGGCACCGCGTACCGCAGACGCACCTCGTCCGTGCCCTCGGGCACCGTGAGGCGCACCCGTGGCGTGTCGATCGACACGTTGAACAACCACGTCGCCACGCCGTACCCGAACCGGCCGTAGATCGCGGGTTCGGAGACCGTCAGGGCGGCCAGCGCCTCCCCGCGCTCCCGCAGGTCGTCGAGCTGTCGCCGCATCATCGAGGTGAGAAGGCCGCGACGACGGTGCGTGGCGGCCACGCTCACCATCGTGACGCCCGCCGTGTCCACCAGGGCCCCGCCGGGCACCGTCATGCGGAAGCTGAAGGCCCCGGCCGTACCGACGCACTCCTCGCCGTCCCAGAGACCGAGGGAGCGGTCGACTTCCGTCAGCGCGTCCCACAGCTCGCGCTCCTCCGGCGCCTCGTGGAGCCCGCCGAAGGCCCGCTCCAGCGTTCCGTACCACCGGTCCCAATCGCTCTGGCTCAACTCCCGCAAGTCTGCTGTCATATGCCATGCCTACCAGGGCTCCTGGGACGCGGCGAATCGTTTTCCGCGTACCGGAACGCGCGTGTGGACGCTGGGAGCGGAGATACGGGCGAGGTGCCCCTGAAGGGGGACAAGAGGTACCTCCCGTGCGAAGCGCCTGGCCCGGTGGATAGGGTCCACGAGCAATGGCGGTACGACGAGACAGGCGCGAGCGGCGCACCCCGCGTGAGCGGCGCGCCGCAGCCGAGACGTTCCCGGCCCGGATGAAGAAGCGGCTGCACCGGGCCCGCATAGGGCTGCGCAAATCCGGGGTGGACTACTTCCGGGGCGACGGCTCGGACTGGGTGGCGCTCGCCGCGCTGCTCCTGACCGTGCCGGTCATCACCGTCTGCACGATCGTCAACCCGGTGTGGTTCTCGCCCTCCGTCCTCGTCCTGCCGATCGTCGCGGGCGGACTGCTGCTCAGGCCCTCCAGCCTCCTCGGCCTGTACGCCGCGTCCGCGGCCGCCCTCATCGTGGAGTCCGCCCGGCTCGGGCCCTACACCGAGGGCCCGGCGCGGGTCACCCCCGGCACCGTCCTGACCGTCGCCGCCTGCGGGTTCTTCGGCCTGCTCATCGCCCAGTTCCGCAGCCGGGTCGGCGTGCCGTGGCGCGGCGGCGGCACGATGCTCTTCGACCTGCGCGAACGCATCCGCGTGCAGAGCAAGCTGCCGAAGCTGCCGCGCGGCTGGCACCGCGAGATGGCGCTGCGCCCCGCGGGCGGGCAGTCCTTCTCCGGCGACTTCGTCGTCGCCGCCCGCACCAACGGCGGCCGCACCCTCGAAGTCGTCCTCACGGACGTCTCCGGCAAGGGCATGGACGCCGGGTCGCGGGCCCTGCTCCTGTCCGGCGCCTTCGGCGGCCTGCTCGGCTCGCTCCCGCCGCACGCCTTCCTGCCCGCCGCCAACGGCTATCTGCTCCGCCAGGACTGGGACGAGGGCTTCGCCACCTCCATCCACCTCGTCCTCGACCTGGAGACCGGCGACTACGAGCTGCTCTCCGCGGGGCACCTGCCCGCGCTCCAGCTCAGCGCGGGCACGGGGCGCTGGGAGGAGAAGGCCGCGGAAGGGCCCCTGCTCGGCGTCTACGACGGCGCCCAGTTCGACCCCGTCAAGGGCTCCTTGCGCCCCGGTGACGTCCTGATGCTGTTCACCGACGGCATCGTCGAGACCGCCGACCGCGACATCGGCGAGGGCATCGACCGCCTCACCGGTGAGGCCGACCGGTACGTGGCCGGAGGCTTCCACGGAGCCGCCTGGCACCTCATCGAGGCCGTGGCCAAGGACGTCAACGACGACAGGGCGCTGCTGCTGCTCTGCCGCGACGCCTGACCTGGCTCCTGGGCCCCGAACCGCCCCCACCGCTACCGCGGCGGGGTTTCTCCTCCCACCCGCC
>NZ_JOJM01000089.1 GCF_000720325.1 Streptomyces sp. NRRL B-1347 | reverse complement strand
CCGCCTATGGGATCGCTGACGCTCTTTCATGTTTGGAATTCGATATCCCGGGGCTGGGGTATCGAATTTGGGTGTCATGCTGCGAAGCCGATGTTGGTGACGTTCTCATACTGGCCCCATTGTGAGCCCAGGTCTACCACCGCGTCATTCACCCACGCATCGTCCAGGGCCGCGTCGTTACCGGTGCTCCAGGCGTCGACGATGCGGTCCCAGTGGCGGACGTTGAGGGTACGGAACTCCACGACCCGCTGGTGGGGGCGGCTGACACGAGACTGGTTCAGGGGGTGGAACTCCACCCGGGTCCCGCGGCCTTCACGATTGAGACGACTGGTCAGGTACCGGGCCACGTTGCGGCGGCGCACCGTGCGGTAGGCCGTCTCGATGTGCTGCAGGTTCTGCTTGGAGGGGCTGCGCTGGCCGGCCAGCCAGGCCTTCAGGGTGCGGTCGGTGACGGTGAGGCCGGCCGCGCGGGCCGCTTCACGGGCGTGGGGCGTGCGGGTGAGGTAGTGCAGCCGGGCCATCAGACCACGGCGCACGGTAATGGGGGTGGCGATGAATCCAGCGAGCCTGTCGAGCTGCCGGGCAACAGCCTCGTGGCCCTTGATGCCATGGGCACCATACTTGCCGAACTCGTTCGTCCTTTCCGGCACTTCCCCCTCCTCCCATCACCATGATTGCCTGGTTACACACTACCGCAATTGGCGTTGCTGTGCGGTGAGTTGGCGGCCTCTTCGCGGCCAATTTGTTGCCGGAATTCGAGCTGGTGATTGGGGTGTGCGTTCGATTGCTCGCTCGGGCGAGGAGGGATGTCCCGCATCCGGCAGACGGCGCCGGGCGTGGCGGTCTAGGTTGTCACAGAAGGAAGTTGGTTGGGTGTTCGGCTGATCCACGGGCACCCCTGCAGAGCATCTCTGGGAGCTGATCGTGAATGTGGATGCGGCAGTCCGGTCGAAGGCCGACCTCGCGGCGTTCTACGACCACCAGGACGACGCCGTCGCCGCCATCATGCGGGTCTACACCCCCTCCCCCAGGGCGCGGCGTCCACGGTTTCGCGCGCAGCTGCACATGGCGCCCGGGCTGGGCAAGACGCGGGTCGCCGCGCGCGTCGCAGACCTGGTCGCCCGGCAGGGATCGCTGCTGATGGTCGTACCCACACGGACGCTCCTCGAGCAGACCCACCACGTCCTGCGCGCGGCCGGACGCAGCGGCCCGGTGATCGCCGCGTACTCCCCACGGGGTGCCGCCTTGACAGGCGAGCCGGGGGTGCAGGTGACGACGGACCCGCAGGTGGTGGCGTGGCACGCCAACGCCTTCACCGCCCAGGGCAAGGGGCAGTTCACGGTGCTGGCCACGTACGCGAGCGTCGAGGGCTCTCTGATCGCCGGGCACGGCTTGAAGGTGGAGCGGGACGGGGCGCGGCCGCTGCCGGAATGGGACCTGCTCGTGTGCGACGAGTCCCACCACACCGAGACCTCCCGGGTCTGGGGGCGGATCAACGAGCAGCACCTCGTGCCTGCGCGGCACCGGCTGTCCATGACGGCCACGCCGCGGCTGCTGGGTGCGGTGCGCTACGACGAGCAGGGGCGTTTGATCGCTGCTGATCCGGTGGTGCGGCTCTCGGAGCGCAAGCACGGCCCCGTCGCCTACCGGCTGGGACTGCGCGAGGCGCAGCGGCGGGGCAAGCTCGCGCACAGCCCGGTGGTGGCGGCCGAAGTCGACGAGGCCCGGCTGCGAGATCTCGTCGCGGCCCGGGGGCGGGCTGACGCGGGAGTGCGGGCGGAGCTGTTGACGGCGTCGCTGGGGGCCGTGCTGCGGGCCGCGGGCCGGGTGGGATGCCAGCGGCTGCTGGCCTACCACTCCACCGTGGCCGGAGCCCGCGCGGCCGCGGCATCACTGCCTCAGCTCGCGCGGGTCCTGCACGGACAGGGGACCTCGGCGCCCCGGCGGGTATGGGCGGTAGCCCTGCACGAGGGCACCCCTGCTGAGGAGCGGCGGCGGGCCTTGGGGGCGCTGGCGGCGGGGACAGACCTGCGGGGGCGGCCGGTGGACCTGGCCGTCGTCTGCTCGGCGCGGCTGCTGGTAGAGGGTGTGGATGTCCCGGCCGTTGACGCCGTCGCCCTGATCGACCCACGCGCCGCGCAGGGCGACCTCCTGCAGATCGCGGGCAGGGCCGTCCGCTACGACTGGGAGAACCCGGACAAAGTCGCATCCATCATCGTGCCCGTGCTCCACCTCGCGCGGGCCGCGGACGGCACGCTGGTCGGACCGGACTGGGTGCCGGTGATCAACATGCTACGCGCGCTGGAGTCCTACGAACCCGACCACGCCGACCGTGGAGGCGAGGAGCCGGAGGGGCCGCAGGAGGCCGAGCAGCGCCTGGAGCATGCCGGGCGCAGCACCAGCCGCGGCCCCCACCGCATCCAGCCGCCCAGCGAGGCGCGTGAGCGGGCCGAGGAACGCGCGCGCGAGCTTCAGCAGATGCTGGCCTTCACCCGACAGCGGTCCGCGGCCGTGGTCGCGGACTGGCTGAAGATCACTGTGCTGTCCGACCCCGTCACCGCTGATACCGAACGCCTCATGCGCGCAGTGCGCGCCTACCACCAGCGCAACGGACACCTACGCGTACCCGTGGACTGGCACGAAACCCTCCCCCTCGACTACACACGCGTCCCCCTCCTCAAGAAGGAGAGCGAGGAGCAGCAGGAGCTGGCGGAGGATCTGGTGCCCGAGCTCGCGCAGGAGCCGCAGGTCGTGGTCCGGCTGGGGTGGGAGCTGGAGCGGGTACGGCGGCAGTGGCGCCGCGACCGCGACGACCTGCGCGCCCTGGTCGCCGAGCACGGGCCCGAGGAAGGCCTGGAGGTCTGGCGAGGGCGGCCGCGGCGGGTGAGCACGGACCTGGCCGCCCTGCTCGGCGAGTACGGGTTCGTCTGGGAACCCCGGGCCTCAGCCAGGCAGCTGCTGCTGGAAGCCGCGCGGGAGTACGCGGACCGGTACGGGCACCTCCTGCCCGGGGTCGAGGAGGCCATCAGCGTCGACGGACAGGAGGTACGCATCGGGAGACTGCTGAGCGAATGCCGCAGACCCTCCTGGGGCGCCCGGGACGAGGAACGTGAAGCCGCCCGGATGCTGGAGGAGCTCGGCGTGTGGCGGGTACGGGACGGAGCACCCTGGAACGCTGGGTGGGAACGCAAGCTCGTCCTCCTGGAAGCCTTCCACGCCCAGGGCGGGCGCCGCGGCGAACTCCTGACCGGACAACGCGTGTTCCGCGGGGACGACCTTGGCAAGTGGCTGTGCGACCAGCACCGGCGGTGGCCCCGGCTGGCAGAGGAGCAGCGCGCGGTGCTCCTGGAGCTGCGGATGGGCCCGGCCACAGGCGACAGGGTCAAGACCGCGGGCGCGGCCCGCGTACCACGCTCGCGCACGGAGCGGCTGATGGAAATCGTCACCGCCGCCCGCCAGCACCTGGAAGAGGTCGGCCCGCTCGTGGGCGAGGACGGCCGGACTTGCGTCCACGACACCTACCGACCACGAGTAGGCGGCATCGAAGTACAGCTGCGGCGACGGCTCAACGCCGCCCGCACCCGGTACCCCACCTACCCACCACAACAGCAAGCTCTCTTCCTGGGCCTCGGACTCCCCTGGACACATGCGGCGGAGGAGGGCACACAGCCGGGCGGCGGGCAGGAGGCCGGCCCGGACGGGGCAGCAGACTCGTAGGAGCAGGTAGCAGAGGCTGTTACGCGGCGGAATCGTCGTCGGCCACCAGCGCGGATGCCCAGTCCTGAGCGATAGCGAGGTTCGGCGCGGTGCCGACCACGACGTAGGTGAAGTCGTTCCACTCCTCCAGGATGCGCGGTTCGTCGGGCCGCAGGTGTCCGGCGCCGCCGTGGGCGGGCCGGTGGCGCCGGTATATGTCCATCGGTGGTCGGCGCCGCTTGCGGTAGGCGGCCAGCGGGTCGGCGGCGTCCACGCGCGCTACGGCGCGGGAGGGCTGGTTCGGGGGCCCGGGTCGGCAGTGCTTGCCCATACGGCCGATGGTCTCAGACGGCGACCGCGGTCGGGCGGACAGGCGACAGCTCCTTGGTCCTGCCTTGGCCGGGTCTGCTGGCCGTCACTGTCTTGCCTCCTGTCGGCCTGATCCTCACACAGGGTGGTATTTCCGCCACCACTCGTGGCTTTCCCTGTACTGGTCAGAGCCTGCGGTGGGGGCTGATTCTTTCCCTCGCGGGAGCTGATCGGCTTCCGCTGGAGGGGCACAAGGGGAAGGGTGAGCACATGACGAAACCGACCTCCCAGGGGCCGTGGGTGATGCGTCTGGTGACCGACCGGCTGCCGGTCGCCCCGCCGCCTTATGCGCAGGTGGTGCTGGATGCGGCGACCCAGACCGCCCGCTATACCGACGCCGCCGGGCAGAGTGTCGAGATGGGTAAGCACGGGACGAACAAGACGGTCGGGACCGCATCGATGTCCGGCGGGGGCGGCGGGGACGGGGAGGAGCCGAAGCCGCAGGTCCAGGACGATGTGACGACCGACTACGAGCCGGACTAGCCCGGTGGCCGCCACCGTTTTGGTTCTCACCGCGCTGGAAGACGTCACCGCGGACTGGGTGATTGCCGCGCTGAACGAGCGCGGCGTGCCCGTGGTCCGTGCCGATCCCGCCGACGTCGGGCCCGGGCTGTCCTTCGGCTTCCGCCTCGGGGCGCAGGACTCTGGCTGGCAGGGCAGGCTGCGCACTCCGAGCAGGGAGCTGGACCTGGAGCAGGTGGGGGCGGTGTACTACCGCCGCCCCACGCCCTACGCCGACCGGTTTCGGCAGCTGCCGCCGCAGCAGCGGGCCTTCGCCGCGGCCGAGGCGAGGCACGGGCTCGGCGGTGTTCTCAACTCCCTGCGCGGTGCTGCCTATGTCAACCACCCGGCTGCCGTGACGCGGGCCGACTTCAAGCCCGCTCAGCTTCAGCTCGCTGCCCGGCTCGGTCTGGCCGTCCCGCCGACGCTGGTCACCAACGACGTCGAGGCGGCCCGCGCGTTCGCTGCCGAACACCCGCGCGTGATCTGCAAGACGTTCCGCGGCCTGCCCCCGAGTGAGGACGGGTACACCGGTGCGATCTGGGCGCAGCGGGTGGATCCCGCGTCGTTCGACAAGACGCTCGCGGTGACCGCGCACCTGTTCCAGGCGGAGATCGACAAGAGCAGTGACGTGCGGGTGACCGTGGTCGGCCACCGGGTGTTCGCCCACCGCATTCAGACGCCCGACGGCGCTGTGGACTGGCGCCGCGGCGACTGGCACGAGCTCACCTACACTCCCGTCGCCGTGCCCATGCCGATCCGGGCCCGGCTGCACCGGTACCTGGCGCACTTCGGTCTGGTCTTCGCCTGCTTCGACCTCGCCTTGACCGGGGATGCTGACGATGCGGCGTCCTGGGTGTTCATCGAGGCCAACCCCAACGGGCAGTGGGGCTTCGTACCGGATGCGCCCGCCATC
Source organism: Streptomyces sp. NRRL B-1347 (assembly GCF_000720325.1). Taxonomy (GTDB): domain Bacteria; phylum Actinomycetota; class Actinomycetes; order Streptomycetales; family Streptomycetaceae; genus Streptomyces. The sequence goes on along the minus strand of NZ_JOJM01000089.1, from coordinate 20,681 downwards.
ACCGAGGCGTTCGCCGACATCCTGCAAGGCAAGGAGACCGCCCGTCATGACGACGCCCGCCGACACTGAGACCGAAGCTGCCCGGCTGCGCGAGACGATGACCAAGGCCCTGTCCGAGGACGGCGTCCTGGCCGATCCCGGATGGCGCCAGGCGGTGGCCACGGTGCCCCGGCACCGTTTCGTGCCCGGCTTCTTCCTGCCCCGCGACAAGCCCGACCAGCAGGGGCTGACGGTGTGGGAGCCGGTCACCGCCGAGTCCGACCACGACCGGTGGCTGGCCGCCGCCTACTCCAACACCACTCTCATCACCCAGTTCGACGGCGACAACGTCGACTGGACGAACCCGTCCGTGCGGCACGGCGGGACCCCGACCTCGTCGTCGACGCTGCCCTCGCTGGTGGTGCGGATGTGGGCCGACGCCGACGTGCGCGAGGGGCACGCGGTGCTGGAGATCGGCACCGGGACCGGCTACTCCACCGCGCTGGCCTGCCAGCGCCTCGGCTCCGGTGGCCTCACGTCGATCGAGGTGGACGGTGGCCGGCTGCAGACGGCTGCGGGTGCGCTGTCCGCCTGCGGCTTCGCCCCGACCCTGGCGGTGGCCGACGGGGTGTACGGGTACTGGCCCGAGGCCCCCTTCGACCGGATCGTGGCCGCCTGCTCCTTCCGCGCCGTCCCCCCGGCCCTGATCGCACAGACCCGGCCCGGCGGGAAAATCCTGCTCACCCTGTCCGGCTGGCTCTACGGCTACGCCCGCGTCCTGCTGACCGTCGGCCGGGACGGCACCGCCCACGGGCCGCTGCTTCCCGGCACCATCTCCTTCATGTCCGCACGCACCCACGCCGCCCCCGCCTTCGGCAACCCCGCCCACTGGGCCGCCGAGCTGCCGGAGCGGCCGCGTACAGCCCGGCACGGGCCCCAGTGGCTGACCGCCGCCACCGAGGAAGCCTTCCACCTGCGCTTCCTCGCCCAAAGCGCCATCCCCGACGCCCAGATGACAACGGTGGGTGAGGTGGTGCACCTGGTCGACGTTGTCACCGGCTCCGCCGCCACCCTCACCCCCGAGGACAGCGGCTGGCAGGTGCGAGAGGGCGGCCCGGTCAAGCTGTGGGAACGCATCGAGCACCTCCTGGACGCCTACGAGGCGGCCGGGCGGCCCGGACCCGAAACCTTCACCGTCCACGTCCACCACGGCAGGCAGCACCTGCACCACCCACACCTGCCCCCTCTCCCCCTGCCCCAGCCCTGAGACAGCCCCGCCCGAGCTTTCGGACGGGCAGCCGGTCAACCAGAGTTCGGCACTACGAGCACGCCCCCTACCGGCCGCACGTCAGCGGCATGCCCGCCCCACTCCGACGACGATTGAACGCGGCCCCACCCCCGCCACCGTGCCTTCACCGGAAACAGCAGGCCCTGTTCACCGGCCTCGGACTCCCCTGAAGCCACAGCCACAAGCGACGACCGGGAGCAGCAGGAAGGGGGCGAGCAGTGAGCGAAGGCAAGGGGCGGGTTCCGGTCCGGGTGCGCCGGACAAAAGCGAGTCGCCCAAGCCGACGTCAGCTGCTCTCGTTTCCGTGCTACCGGAGCGGTCCCTGCTCGTCGACGAGGAAAGCCGACGTTCCCAGGAACACATCCTCCCCCACCGGGCCATAGGCGATATTGAAGGTGTCCAGCCAGTACGACCAGTCCCGCACGCCTGCCGCGCTGCTGAAGCGGTAATTCAGCTGCCACCGCACCCACTGGCCGGGCACCAGACGCACCGCCGGGGGCCGTCGCGGCTGGGGAGGCAGGGCGAACAACGGCCGCACCCGGGGGAAGACCCTCAGACGTCCCTCAGCTTCACAGAGCTGAACATCGACACGCTTGCAGACTTCCTGGCCGTGGTGCGGCACGAAGCCGTCCCGCTCATGCATCCACACCGTGTGCGCGGCCGGTGCCAGATCATGCGGCAGGGCGAACCCGACCGGCACGGCGCTCCTGCGGACGGCAGCTGCTCCCCCGCGGGACTGCTTCGTCCAGGACGTCCGGACCCACTGCACCGTCACCTCCACAGCGCCTGCCTCCCCGTCTCATCCGCCACAGCTACATCAAGGAGAGCCTGCCCGCACCAGCACGCGACCTCAAAATCCCCAGAAGCGGCACCACAGCCGGAGCAGACGCCACCATCGGGGAGCCCGCGTGCGCACGCGCTGGAACAGGCCGTGGGCCCCCGGAGCCCAGACGACGGACGGCAGCGCGCGAGAGCAGCCAGGCAGCCCGCAGCAGGAGCAAGCCCCGGACGAAACAGGAGGCATGATAGGGCCGTGAACAGGGATACCAGCGCCGAAGCCCGCGTCGCAGCAGGCTGGCAGGCAGTGCGTGACGACGGACGCGTGCGAGTCGAGCTGCTGGAAGCAGCTTACGAGGAACCCCGCCTGCGGCAGCTATTTCCCTGGACCGGGATGGGAGAGCTGCACTTCAGCCGCTGTACCGAACAACGGTGGACCTGGGACATCCCCTACATCCAGCCCGCCGCCGGTGACACCTACCAGGTCTGCGGACCGCTACGGAGCCAGACAGTAGGCCTGGCAGCCACAGCGCAGGAGGCCATCGCCATGGTGGTCCAGCACCTCCCGGCAGGCTGCGGCCCCGCCTTCCCCGGTACCCCCGAGGAACTCACAGCTCACGAAGCCGCGACACAGAAGCAGCAGACACACCAAGGCTGAAGACAGGCTGAGGATCTCCAGCGCGCGGCGCCCCTGGACCTGCGGATGGGACCGGCGAGGGGCGACAGACGGGTCAAGACCGCAGGCGCGGCCCGCGTGCCGCGCTCGCGCCGCCGGGCGATTGCGCGCAGCATCGGCGGGTTGATGCACCACGGGGGGCGCCCGCGACTACGAATGGCACCTGCATGGCTGACGCCATCGCCGAATGGATGTGCGCCCTACTCCGAGTACGGCCGCCAGGTAGCGCGTGGACGGCTCCGGATGGGCTTCCAGGAAGGCGGCCGCATCCGTGTACCCCAGTGCGCGGGCCTGAGCGTCCGCCCGCGGCCGTCCCCGGAAGCCAGACGGGGCCCGGAGCTGCGATTCACAGTGCTGCTGCCAGCACCACAGGCCCCGGCAGCCTGAGCGCCACCCCTGACCGCTGCCGCAGTCCCGGCGCTCGCGGCACAGCCCTTCGCGGGCCTTCTCCAGACGCGCGGCGAAGCCGCAGTGACGCCGGGCATAGGCAATCACCGCGGCTTCGGATATCGGCCTGCCCTGGCGCACCAGCCGCAGCAGAGCGCGTTGCGCGGAGGCGGGAAACCGCTCGTCGGCGCGACGCTGCCGGGCCACGCGGGCCTGCTAGGGGTGCTCGCAGGCCGCTGTTCGCCACTTGTCTGGAGTGCGGCCTCGTCTGCTCAGGAAGGCGGGGGTTGGGCGCGGAGCAGGTTGAGGCCCAGGGGCGTGGTGCGGTGGCGGACGCTTGTTCCGGCGCGTTGGGTGGTGATGAGTCCGGCATCGCGCAGCGCTGCGGTGTGGTGGCTGACGGTGGAGGGTGCGAGAGCCGCGGTGTCGGCGAGTTTCGTGGTGGTGATGCCATCGGCGGCGGCGATGGCGCGCAAGACGATGGCACGTCTCCCACCCAGTAGGGATGCGAGTGAGTCGACCGTATGTGCTCGGCCGGGTCCGGGCCCCGGGCGCCACGGTTCTTGGGGGGTGATGGGGAAGGTCACCGTCATGGGCGGGGTGGGGTTTACGCAGAAGGCGTTGGTCGGAGTGAAGAACGACGGCACCAGGTGCAGTCCCCAGCCGTTGAGGTGTACGTCCTCGTCGTACAGGGGGTGGCCCACGTCCAGGACGGGTGGGTTCCAGCGGATGGAAGGGTGCAGGTTCGACAGGAGGGCGTCCAGGCCACGCTGAGACAGCGTCTGAGTCAGGCCACCTGTGACGGTTTCGTAGTCGGCGGTCAGCCGGTGTTGCAGGGGGTGGATGGCCGCTTGATGGTAATCACGCAAGGCACGGTCCAGGGATCGCAGAGCCGGGAGCGAGCCCCGGCCCAGATCGTGCACCCAAGGCGGGAGGCGGCGCCGCTCGGCCAGCTGTCCCAGATCACGGTTCAGTAGTGGGCGCGGAGTGCTCAGTACCTGATCCAGGCCGCCCTCCAGGTCGGGCGATGGTCTGGTCGGCGTCAGGAAATCGGGGCAGGGGCCGCTGGGCGGTACCAGGGTGAGCAACTGACGCGCGGTTCGGGGCAGGCGCATCCGCGCCCACGCCCGCCAAGGTGCGTACGCCGCACCGGCGTTGGGCGCCTGTAGGGCACGCAAACTGCGCTCGATGTCCCACAGCAGCGCTGGTTGCTGAGCGATCGTCACCTTGCGTAAGTCGCTGCCGTCGAAGTGGATTCGTACACCCACGGGTCCCCCGTCATCCGGTACAGGTGTCCAGCCATTCGAGGCAGATCGAATGGGTTGGTGGCTCGGAGCATCGCGGCAACAGTTGGTCGCGCGCAACGCAATTCTGAGCCGATCACGCACACCGCAAGACCGGCATCGACCACTTCGAGTTCATTGACTGGCCGCCTGGCTGGTTGAGGTCTCATTTCGCTGCGTCACCGGTGATCCGTCGGCCGACAGATCATCAACGATCCGAGCTTGAAAAGGGGTTCTGGCATGTTATGTCTTCGTGGAAACGCCCGGCGCATCACCGTTGCCGCTGCGGCACTCGCCGCAGCGGTCTGCTTGGCCGCCCCCGCTGCCTCCGCCGACACCACCCGCACGAGGGCGCAGACGTTCGCGGCGCAGGCCGCCGCGGCTGGTCTGTCCGCGAGCGAGGCGACCGCGGTACAGGCGAAGGTGGACAGGTACATCGATCAGCTCGGCGGCACCCAGACATCCGCGAACCGCATCGCCTTCGACAGCGGCCAGCTGATCGTCGCGCTGCCGGGGGAGAAACACGCTCGCGACCTCGGCGCCGCGAAGTCCGGCATGTCGATACAGTCTCCCTCGCAGTGCCACTACAAGTTCTTCTGCGGATGGAAGGGCACTTACTACACGGGAGACTTCTGGGAGAGGGCGGCCTGCAACAAGTACCACGAGATCCCGAACGGCTGGAACTCCGGTGGCTCGTGGTGGAACAACCAGACGGACGGCACCGTCGCGCGCATGTACAACAAGAGCTACAGGCTCGTGTACCAGACCCCGCCAGCCGGGCAGAACTCGTATGACGCGGTCGGCGACTGGGGGCCGGTCTGGTACGTGAAGGTCTGCTGACCCCAGCCCGCCCCCGGCACGGACCGCGCACCACCCGTACCGGGGCGGACAGGGCACCTGCGGGTACTCGTGGGACCGGTACGAGACCCTCCGAACACGGCCTCGAGGAAGGCCTGGAGGTCTGGCAGGAGCGGCTGCGGCGGACGCCTGCGGACCCTGGGCCGCCCTACTCGGCGAGTACGGGTTCGTATGGCAACCGGGGACCTCAGCGAGGCAGCTTCTGGTCAAGGCCGCACGCGAGTACCCGCACCGGCACGGAGGCCTCCTGCCCGACGTCGAGGAATCCATCAGCGTCAACGGGCAGGAGGTACTGATCGGGAGAATGCTGCGCGAATGCCGCAGGCCCGCTTGGCCGTGCACGGGACGAGGAGCAGGATGCCGCCCGCGTGATGGACAGGCTGGGTGAGGGTGTGGCGGGTGCGGGCCGACGCACTGTGGAACGCCAACTGGGGACGCGCACTCGTCCTCCTGGAAGTCTTCCACACTGAAGGCAGACGCCACGGCGAACTCCTCACCGGACAGCGCGTGTTCCGGGGCGATGATCTCGGCACGTGGCTGTGCGACCAACACCGACGATGGCCCCAAACCAAGGACGAGCAGCGCGCGGCACTCACTGCATCCACGGCACCTGCCAACCCCGAATCGGCGGCACCCCTGTCCAGTTCCGCAGACGCCCAACGCCGCGCACCCGATGCGGCACCTATCCCCCGGAGGGGCAGGCCCTCCCCCAGGAGCTCGAACTCCCCTGGGCACAGACCGACCGATGGCGGCAAGGAGCAGGCCAGCGACGGGCGGTGAGCAGACTTCACCCCAGCGGGCGGTGAGCGGACTCGCTTCACGGACGCTCGCCCTGCATCGGTCATGGCCTTCGCGAACAGCTCTTCAGAGTCCAGCGAACGATCAAACCATAATCGTGAGCCCCAACGGCTGCACTGGTCGAGGCTTGTCCGGCCGGACGGGATCCGAGAGTTGTGGAGGCTTGAGCTCAACCCTGGTTTCACGCAAGGGCCTTAAGTCCCCCCGTATCCCAAATTGCTGCAGAGTAAGGCGAGATACCCCTGATGATGTGAGCTCACTCACCTTGGCGTGATTTGAAACAGCGTGATCTGAAGGATACCGTTCGTAACGTCCGCTCGGAGGTTCTGACCAAACCGTCGAGGGATCAACGTAAGAAGCAGGGGGGAACCAGGCGAAGCCGAAAGGTTTCGCTGGCCGTTGGCTTCGCCGGGCTCCGCCCCTGCGCGCTATCACGCAAAGGGAAGTGTACGTGAACCGTATGCGTCTTCGGACCGCTTTCGTTTCCACAGTCTGCGCTGCCGCCGTGGGCATTTCCGGCATCGGCATCGCCAACGCCGCCGCTCCTCAGGACGCCCGCCCGACGGCCGCTGTAGCCACGGACAGTGCCACGGAGCAGCAGTTCGACGAGCTCGCTGGCTACCTTGAGGCGATATTCGACGGCAAGATCTACGACGCTGAGGGCAAGTTCGACTACGACAAGACCCGTGCCGAGTACGGCGTGGACCTCGCCGACGCCCTGGCCGATGAGTTCGCGGGCCTGAACAAGTCGGAATCCAAGCGCGTCAAGCGCAGCTACGCGTCCTGTGTCCTCAAGGGCGTTGGCCTGGGTGGCATTCTGGGCTCCAGCACCGCCATCGTGAATGCTATCAAGGGCAAGGAATGGAAGAAGGCGGCCAAGCTGATCACCAAAGAAGCCACTAAGCGGGGAATCAAGATTGGCGTGAAGGGCGGCGTTGTCGGCCTCGCGTCCGCTCTGGGCGGCTATGCCGTCTGGTGTGCGATGCCGTGGGCCTAGCCTCCCCGATGGCCACAGATATAAGGGCCTAAGCGCACGGAAGCCGGGTGGGCAGGCGCGCGCAGCCAATCCACCCGGCTTTCAGGGAACGTCCCCCTGCACAACCAGGCGAAGATGAGCAAGGTATTCCTCGAACCGCTCACGGCCGGTCTCCGAGAGCCGGACCTGGGTCACCGGCCGACGCCGCTCGCGCAGCTTCGCGATCTCCACCAGCTCATCCTTCTCCAGGATGCCCAGCTGCCGTGACAACTCGGCAGCAGACAGGTCCAGCGCCTCGCGCAGATCAGCGAAAGTCACCTGCTGAACATGGCGCAGAGAACCGAGGATCGCCAAGCGGACGGGTGAGTGCATCACCGTCACGAGGTGCGTGCGGGGGTGCTCGTTCGCCATGCTCAGCGCCTCCACCGCAGCCCGAGGTACACCAGCAGACCAGCGGTCGGCAATGCCGCCGCGGCCAGGGATCCCGCCAGTGGCGCCGGGCTGTCCCAGAGAAGCTTGGACCCCGGGGCGCCGAGCATCACGGTGGCGAAGACGATCGAGGCGTTCTCCGCGGCGGTGTGAGGCCTGCGGCGGGTGACGCTCAGGTGAAACCAGTACCACCCCATCATCAGGGCCACAGCCGCAATCAGAACCAGAACACCCAGTGCCACTGGAGTGCTGTTCGCGCTGGCGACTGCCAATCCGGACAGCAGAACGGCGGCGGAGGCCGCCCCAAGTACGCGCTCGCCGGCTCCGGCAGGCTTGTTCAGTTGGGGGGCTCCATCGATGACTCCCAGCTGACCGGCTGCATCAAGCTCTCGCTCCACGACTGATCCCTCCTGCGGAACGCTTCCTTTCAGTTTCAAGACTCGCATCTAGTTTCCAAAATGGCAACTAGATGGTGACGTCCGATGGCCGCCGATCGACGCCGCCAGCTTCGCCAGCAGTGCTGGCTCAAGCCCTCTTCACTGGCCTCGAGCCTCCCCTGAGCCACCCCAGAGACTCGCGACAGCAGTGGAAGAGGAGCAGCAAGACGTCGGCGGGTTCGGTCCGGGAGCGCCGGACCAGCCCGGTTCGCCCAAACGACGCTGGCTGCTCTTGTTTGCGGGCGATCGCGCAGCGCCCACACCCGGTGGTAACCCCGCCCTCAGCGGCAGAGCTGGAGGTTCTCAAGTTCTTCCAAGGTTCCGCCATGCCAGTTCGCGCACCGTGGGGTGTCCACCAGGCCTCCGCGTTGAACGACCACACCGGCACGTTCTACGCGCCGCTGTGGCGAGGCCCGTTGGGTCATGCGGTTCACGCGAGCCAGAGGGGCGACCTGAGGTCCGTACACGCCTGGTACGACGAAGGGGCGAACTCACATGCACCGGATGAAGAGGCCCGCGCTGCTGGCTGCGGGCGGGATGAGGATGGGGGCGTGGGTGCTCTCGTTGTCACCGAGGATGGCTGGGACAGAGGGCGCCGTGATCAGACGGTGGTACACGGCCCTCGGGGTCAACCTGCTCCTGGGTGCCCTGCCATCGTGCCCGGTCTGATGCAGTGGTTCCTGCTGCCGAACTGGCCGCTCGCCGACATCGGGCTGACGACACGCCTGCCCAGCCGCGAGCAAGACGACATCCCGGCGGCGGCGCTCCTCTGCCTCGGCCCCGTGACCGCCGCGAGCGCCGTCCTGCAGTGGATCGCCAACCGGCTCCTGGCCTGCCGGACCCCGCTCACCACAGCCCGCTACTGACTCCTGGCCCTCGTCGGCACACTCATTCCCACCACCGTTGCCATCACCGTCTGGTTCTGCCGCGGCGGACATCTTCGTAGCGCTGTCGGTGGCTGCTGACATGCTGGTTTCCTGCCGCCATCACCGGCGAGACCAGGAGCGCAGCCGTATGGGCACATGGGGAACCGGTCCCCTCGACAGCGACACCGCCGCCGACTTCGTCGGCGCGCTCTGCGGGCTCACGCCCCAGCAGACCGTGCGCGTCCTTGAGGACACCCTGCAGCAGGCCGCCCGCCCCGGCGCGCTCGTGGATGCCGTGGCCGGCGCCGAAGCCGGCGCCGCGGCCGCCGTCATGGCCGCCGCCCTGCCCGGCAGCGATGTGCTGATCGACCCCGAGGACGCACCCGAGCAACCACTGCCCCGCCTGCCGGACCCGCTCTACCCCCTGGCCGTTCAGGCCCTCCACCACGTCCTCAGTGATCAGTCCGCCCGCGGCCGCGGGCGAGGCGGACGATCCGGTGGCCGCCAGGCCGCGGCCAAGGTCGTCTCACCCCTCCGTGCTCGTGCGGCATCGGGCACAGGCGGGCGGGGCGCGCAGTGGCGGGAGACCAGACAGCCAGGACCGGCCGCCACGGCTCACGGCCGTTGATCCGTTGTCGCCCTCTGACCGCCAACCAATCTGTCCCTTGTGGAAATGCGGAAGAGCAGCGTGCTGTCCCCGAGCCAGGCGCGCCGCGTCTTTCTGTGCCTGCGTGAAGCCGACCCAAGAGGCAACCGAACAGGCGCGGCAGCGCGCGCTGTGGCGGCGTGCCACCGGGGGTGCGGGAGGGTGAAGCCGGGGCGTTCCGGGCTCAAATTCCTTCGGGCCTGACCGCCGAACAGGATCTGCTGCGAGACCGGTCCGGTTGTCTCGGTAGCGGAGCGAGGCTGCCGCAGGGTAGGGCCGCCGTGTCGGCGCTGCTGCTGTCGGCCCAGTCACTGATCGCCCAGTGAGGGGGGCCGTTGGCGGCGACCATCCATCCATGGTGGGTCCGGGGTCAACCCGGCCGGTACGGCTCCTGGCGTCCCTTACCGGCTTCGGTGAGCGTGGGTACCGAACGGCCGTTCACGCCGTGGCTACTTGGCTACTGCTGCTCCACTGCTCCTTGGTGATCTCGTACCGTACGCCTCCATGCTCGGAGCCCTCGACCATCTCCATGTCGGAGGGAGTAGGGATGGTATCCGCGAGCATCATGTCGAGCTTCTCCATGATGTTGCGCGAACCGTGGTTCACGGACATCGTCGCAGCCCAGACCATGCGTACACCGAGCTCCGTGAAAGCCTTGCCCAGCAGGGCCCGCGAGACCTCGGTGGCATACCCCTTGCCCCAGGCCGCCTGCCGCAACCGGTAGCCGAGTTCGGCTTCGTCCAGCGGGCCTTCCGGCTCGGGACGCAGGTGGAACCAGCCGATGAACGCGCCACCGTTCTTCTCGTACGCGGCGAACAGTCCGAAGTCGCCGCCCCACTTCTCGTAGCCGGCGAGGATCCTCGGCAGGACGCGCTCGCGGACGAGGTCCGGTGCGGTCGGATTGCCGCCGGTCAGGTAGCGCATCACCGCCGGGTCGCTGTCCAGCTCGATCAGCAGGTCCGCGTCATCGGCAGTGAAGCGGCGCAGGGCCAGGCGCTCGGTCTCCAGGTAGGTGTCCACGGGGCGATCATGCCTGTACCAGGTCGGGAAGCCCAACGGTCTTCCTCGGTGGCTCGGGGTCTTTGTCGTGACGGCGCAGGATATAGAGATAGGTGCGGCCCTGAGGGGTCCGGGTCTCCCAGTCCCGGCTCGCGGAGCGGCTGTGCGTGGTGAGCGGCACCGCCACGGTGACCCGCCACGAGATCTCCCGGTGGGAGTGCGGGACGCGCGTGCCGGATGCCCGGCTGCCGCTGCTGGCGGCCGTGCTCTCCGTGCCGGTGGCGGAGTGGGAGCGGGCCGCCGCGCAGGCCCGCGGCGAGGAGCCAGGCCCCGGGGTGGAGCAGGACGACCACCCGCACGCCCTGGTGCAGCAGCGGGCGGGGTGGCTGCTCGCCCACGACACCGCCCACGGCGGCGACCACGTGGCGGCGCCCCGCAGCCGCGGCCACCGGCTCGTGAATGGCGTAGCGCAGCCCGAAGAAGCGCCGTGCTGCCACCGCTGGGGATCGATCCAGCACGGCGGCAGGCTCTCCCAGCCCACGTTCACCGGGCGTCACATTTCAGACGCGGTTGTCCCTCTCAGCACCTCCGTCCTACTTGCCCCGGAATGGTCCTGCCTCCCTTTGGGATCGGAGGTCCCGGACCGGCATTCCACGCCTGCTATGTACTGGTATCGGTGCCTAGCTACAGTGCTGGTATGGGCAAGCAGACGAACATCCGCCTGGACGACGACGTCAGGGCAGCCGCCGAGGACCGGGCCAAGCGCCGTGGGCTGAGCCTGCAGGGGTACGTGGCCGATCTGATCGAGGCCGACGTGAACCAGTCCCGCGCCGCGTTCATGGCCGGCGCCGCATCGTTCCTGGCCGCCTACACGGACGAGTTCGATGCGGAACTCGGTGAGGACCGGTACCCCGGCCTCCCCGACAAGCCGGCGGAGACGGCACCGAAGGACGCCGCGTGAACCTCCGCATCGATCTCGCGTGGATCCTGGCAGTGGCACAGCAGATTCCGGGAGATCCCCAGGTCGTCGACTACGGCGTCCCGGTCGCCGCGGAAGCACGTCACCGGGCGGAGATCCTGGACCACGAGGTGTACCCGGAGCCGCATCACAAGGCCGCTGCGTTGCTGTGCGAACTGGCGAGGAATCCGAGCCTGGAGAGGAGGAACCTCCTTTTCGCGGCGACCGTGACCGCGGCCTACCTGTCGGCGTGCGGAATGCCGGTGAGTCCTGGCCTGGACACAGTGCTCCCGCTGGCCCGCGCAGCCCGGGACGGACTCCCGGTGCGTGAGGTCGCCGCTCAGATCAAGACCTGGACAAGCTGACTCGCCGGACATGAGCCCTCCGGGGGCCGGGTCCGAGCTGACACGTTCGGGCCGCCTGACTCGTTGAGGTTGTGTGCGCCGCGCGGCCAGAGAGATGTGTCGGCGAGGGCTGCGGGCGGTGCCTGGTCGTGGACCGCGCGGGCGCAGTGTTTCCAGCTCGGCCGGGAGCAGTTGGGCCAGCCCGTGCCAGGTGGGTCCTGCGGGGCAGCGCCAGGCACCGCCGCGCAGCGATAGGTGTCCCTGCCCATGGCGGTCGGGCCGGGCGAGCGGGGCCTGCTGGCCGATTGCCAGGTCCTTGTCCCGGTCGTCGGTGAGGGGCGGACATCGACAGCGGTGCGCTCGCCGGCGCGCGATGAGGAACTGGCCCTGTCGGATCCGCTGCTGGCCCCTGGCGAAGCGGTACTCGAACCCGCACCTGTACGACGTCCGAGACGGTTTCGCCACAGCGTTCCGGACGGAGTCTCCCTGTTCGGCACAGTCGGCCCGCTCCTCCTTCCCCGGGCCGCACCCGGTTCACCTCAGGGCTGGCCCTCCTCCTGGAGGCGGTTCACGAATCCGATGTTCCTGGGGCGCCGACCGGGGCGTCGGCCGGTTCTCCGGCGCGGCCGGGTGCGTCCCGCGGGGTGCCGCGCACCGTGCGGGCCGCGGTCGAGCGCGGCAGCGCGAGCGTGACGAGCAGGCCCGTGAGCATGCCCGCCGCCGTCAGGAGCACCACGAGGAACTCGCCGTCGGCGGTCGCCGTGCGCAGCGCGGCGCCCGCTTTGCCCTCCGTGCCGAGGTCGGCGACCACGGTGAACAGGGCGAGCCCGATGGCGTTGCCGAGGTTCAGGGCCGTGGAGGCGATGCCGTTGGCGACGCCCTGCTCGTGCGCGGGGGTGCCGGTGGCCGCGGCGATCCACATGGCCGTCCACACGACGCCCTGTCCCACGCCGGACACCACGAGCCCGGGCACGAGCAGTGCGTAGCCCGCGTCGGTGTCGAAGCCGAGCGCGAGCACGGCCGTGCCGACGGCGCCGGTCACGAAGCCGGTCAGGAGCGTGGTGCGAGTGCCGAGCCGGGTGGCGGCTCGTTCGCCGAGCTGGGTGCCGGCGGCGATGGCGACGGACGGCAGCAGGAAGCCGAGGCCGGTCTGGAGCGCGGAGTAGCCGTGCACGCTCTGCATCAGGACCGTCAGGAAGTACGGCAGGACGCCGAAGGTCGCCATGTAGACGAACGTGACGGTCATGCCGACGGTGAGGCTGCGGTTGCGGAAGAGGCGGAAGGGCATCAGCGGGTCGGCGCTGCGGGCCTCGATCGCCGCGAAGGCCACGAGGAACACCGCGGCGGCCGCGAAGGCGCCCACGACCAGTGGGTCGGCCCAGCCCAGTTCGGGCCCCTCGACGAGGCCGAAGACCAGGAGGGTCGATCCGGCGGTGACGCTCAGGGCGCCGGGCAGGTCGAAGCGGCGGCGCTGTCCGCGCGCCGGGTCGCGCGGGATGACGTACAGGGCGGCGAGCGCGATGAGTCCCGCGAGCGGCACGTTGACGTAGAACACGGCGGGCCAGCCGAAGCGTTCCGTGAGCGCGCCGCCGAGCAGGGCGCCGAGGGTGAGTCCGCTGGCGCCCGCGCCGCCCCACACGGCGAGCGCGCGATTGCGCCTCGGCCCCTCCTCGAAGAGGTTGTTGATGAGTGAGAGCGTCGCGGGCAGCAGCAGCGCTCCCCCGATGCCCTGCACGGCCCGCGCGGCGACGATGACGCCTGCGCTGTTGGCGAGCCCGCCCGCGAGCGAGGAGAGGGCGTACAGGGTCAGGGCGAGGACGAACATCCGGCGCCGCCCGAGCAGATCGGCCGCGCGCCCGCCGAGCAGCAGGAAGCCGCCCGCGAGGACGACGTAGGCGCTGACCACCAACTGCTGCGTCTGGCCCGGGAAGCCGAGGTCCGAGCCGATCTCGGGCAGCGCGACGAACACGATGTTGAGGTCGAGGGAGTAGACGGTCTGCGCGAGGGCGAGCAGCACGAGGCTCAGGCCCAGGCGGCGCTTGTCAGACACAGGTGTGCCCCTTCAGTACGACAGTACGCGTGAATACGTACGATTGACGGTACGCATCCTTACGTACGATCACCGGGGGCGGCAAGGCATAGTTCGAATATCCACGTACGGAGGTACGGTGAGGGCATGAGCTACCGCCACCCCGAGCGCGACCAGATCCGTGTCGACGACGTCCTGAGCGCGCTCGGCAATCCGCTGCGGCTCTCCGTGATCCGGCTCCTGGACGCGGGCGGGGACCACAACTGCACGAGTGTCCTCACCGCCCTCGGCGTACCGGCGAAGTCGACCATGACCCACCACTGGCGCGTCCTGCGCGAAAGCGGCGTCATCTGGCAGCGCCCGTCAGGCCGCGAGAACCTGCTGACGCTGCGGAGGGACGACCTGGACGCGCGCTACCCGGGACTCCTGGACGCCGTGCTCGCCGGGGCCCGAGCGGACGAACTGCTCGGCGGCTGACTCCTTCCCGGGGAGACACCGCAGGCGGCACCCAGGTCCAGCCGCGATGACGCGCAACGCGTCCTTGGCGGAGAAGGCGAAGTTGCAGCAGGCCCGCGACCCGATACCGGGGCGGAGGGATCGGCCGCGGGCGGGCACTTGCGCGCGTGGAGAAAGCTGCGCACAGGCTCGTTCGCGCCCTGCCAGAGGTGCGGGTGGATGGGCGCGCCGGGGGTGATGGCGGTCTGGCACTCCAGGTACAGGGGGGCCGGTTTCCCGGCGCGCTGTCATGCCGTGAGGCGTGCCTCGCGCAGGGCGCGGGCGCGTTCGCAGGGGCCGAGGGGGCAGCGCAGGCACTCGATGCCGTGGTCGTGCCATTCGATGTACGCCAGGGCGTGCTACTGGGCCTGGCAGCAAGGGCACGGCAGGTGGTCAGGTGCGCGCGATGGCCCTTGCACAGGGGCGGGAACCCGCGATCGCTGCGGGCGCCGGAGCTGCCGGGTGCGGTCACACCGTGCAACGGCAGCCGCAATGTCATCCATTCGGGTGATTATCCGTCAAAACTCTCAGCCACGCCCATACAGGGTGGATCCTTCAACTGTGGGCGTCATCCTCCTGGCCACAACAAGAGAGGAAAGACCCTTCATGCGTGCACTCAACCGAACCGGCAGGGCAACTCTGGCCATCGGCGCGGCCGCCGCGCTGGTCATGAGCCTGTCCGCCAGCAACGCCCAGGCCGCCACCGGCACGTTCTTCTACACGCGGGCGGACAACGGGCACGAGACGACCCTCAACGTCCCGACACCCAATGGAAATGCATCGCCGTCAGCGGTGGCGCACGTGATGCGCACAACGACACGGACACCGACGCCACCATGTACACGGACAGCGACTGCACGGTCTTCGCCGGCTTCGTCGGTTCCCGGAACTTCGAGCCGTTCTCGGCTCCGTTCCCGACCTTCGTGAAGTTCGGCTAGCCGAGCGGGATCCCCTGCCGGGGGCGGCGCTCGTACCGACGATCAGTCCGTCGCCGCCCCCGGCACCAGCGGCCGTGCACCGGTCGGACGTACCTCGTTCATCGACCCCTGGCGGTGCGTCGTCGCTGATGCCGCCTCCTCGCGGGCCGACTCCGCGCGCCCCCGAGGAGGCGGCAGAAGGGCAAGGCGCTCCCGCGTCACGTCGGCCGAATGCCGTTGCGGATCGAACAGATGCAGTAATCGTCGCTGTGACGATAACGGTCGAGGGTGTGCGGGCCGCAGTGCGCGAGATGTCCGCGAAGCTCTACGGCGGGCACCAGTACGACCTGGTCGGGTTCACCATCCGCGGGACCGGTGGCCCGAGGACCGGTACACGCGGATCGGCTGGAACGCCAAGCAAGTCGCCCTCCTGCGCCTCCTCGACGAGCAGTGGGCCGAGGAGTTCCGGGCAGACATCCCCCTGAGGTGCCCGGGAGTCCGGCTGGAGGACGTGGACGCCCACGCCCTCGCCGACTGGGTCGCGGTCAAAGCCGCCGACGAGTCCTTCCTCGCCCGGCACTGGCGCACACTGCGCGACAAGCTGCGCGAACCGTGCTGACTCCCCGCGCCTTAGGTGAGGGGCGGGGCCGACGCCGAGCAACCTGCGGCCCGTCGGCGGCGGGCTGCACGCCGGGACGGCCCCCGGGCGTCGCGTCCGCACCCGGGCCGCCCGTCTCGTCGGCTAGGCGGCGGAGGTGAGTTCGGCCTGGCCGAACAGCAGCGCGTAGCCGCTGGGGAGTTGGTGGAGGATGCGGGTGATCAGGTCGGGGCCCGCGTGGGCGGTGACGGCTGCGAAGACGGAGCCGGTGTCCCAGCGGGTGGTGGCCAGCGAGGCGCCGGTGCGGGCGGCGAGGTCCTTGACGAAAGCCCAACCGGTCAGCGGCTGGACCTCGGGGATCTGCGCGGTCAGCACGCGGGCGGCCTCCAGGGGCAGGCGGGCGGCGAGGTCGACGCGTTCGTCGCCGGCCAGCTGACGTCCCAGCCCCGCGAGGACCAGGCGGACGGCTTCGTCGGCCCGTTCGCGGGTGGGGTAGGCGCCCTCGTAGCGGACCTTCTCCAGCATCTGCTCGTACGCCGTCGAGTACGGCTGCTGGTGCTCAAGCGGTACGCGCACGTCGGAGATCACTGCGGTGTATGCCTTTCATGAAGCCGTGGGGGTGCCGGGTGCGGCGCCCCGGTGCGGGTCAGGTGGGCTGAGGGGTGGCCAAGGAGGAGGCCGTGGCCGGCGGAGAGCTGGAGCAGGTGCTGCCCCTGCCCCAGCAGGTGTTCGCCTGCCGTGTCGGTGACGGTGGGCAGCACGGTGGTGACGTGACGTCCCAGGTCGCGGTCTGCTCGGTGCCGCCCTCGAAACAGGCGGCGAGCGCGCGGGCGAGCCGCTCGGGCTGTGGCTCGGCGCTCTGCGGCGGTTCGTCGAGCAGGATCGGGGCGACACCTTGCGGCAGGCGTGCCGCGAGCCGGGTCGGGTGACGCGCGGGCCGCGCGCTCGGCTCCCTCTCCGGTGCCGTCTCCACCGCGCCGCTGCACGCGGTCGAGGAACGCTGCGGGCCGCACGGACGACCGGCCGCCGCTCCATCCTCTTCGGCATCAGGCCGGCCAGGGGGTGCGGAGGCCGGGGAGGGGGCAGATGTACGCCCTCCGCACCCTTTCCGTGCTGGTGTCAGCCGGAAATCTCCTTGTGGCCGGAGCCGACCCCGATGGAGATCTTGCGGGGCTTGGCGCGCTCGGCGATCGGGATGCGCAGGGTGAGCACACCCGCGTCGTAGTCGGCCTGGATGCGCTCGGTGTCCAGGGTGTCGGCGAGCACGATCTGGCGGGAGAAGACGCCCAGCGGCCGCTCGGACAGCTCCACCTTCACGCCGTCGGCCTTCGCCACCGGCCGCCGCTCGGCCTTGACGGTCAGCATGTTCCGCTCGACGTCGATGTCGATCGACTCCGCGGTCACGCCCGGGATGTCGAAGGCCACCACGTACTCGTCGCCCTCGCGGTAGGCGTCCATCGGCATCACCGACGGCTTCGACCAGGTGCCCGGGCCCATCAGCTGCTGCGCCATCCGGTCCAGCTCACGGAAGGGGTCAGTGCGCATCAACATCGTGAAACACCTCCAGCAGGTTCGAGCAGTTGCTGCCAATGCGCTGCACTGACACCGTTGTAACATGTCATCCAATGGATGACAATCACGATGTCGTCGACCTGATGACATTCCGAGGGAGGTGCCCGTGACCGCAGCCGACCAGCCGCCCACGACCAGCAACGATGCCCACAGCCCAGCGTCCTTCCTCGCCGCCGCGGCGGCCCTTGCCGCCATCGACGACGCCCTGCGCGAGGCCCAGCACGAGCCATCCGACGCCGCCGACCCCGGCCCCGACCAGGCCCTGGCCTCCCTGATGCTGCTGCGGCAGGTGCGCGAACAGCTCGCCGGCTGGGAGACCGGCCTGATCGAAACCGCCCGCGACGCGGGCGCCAGCTGGGCCGACCTCGCCGCTCCCCTCGGCGTCGCCAGCCGCCAGGCCGCCGAACGCCGCTACCTCCGCGGCCGCCCCGGCGCCGCGGGCACCACCGGCGAGCAGCGCGTGACAGCCACCCGCCAGGCCAGGGCCGCCGAACGCGCCAGCGCCACCTGGGCCCGCGCCCACGCCGCCGACCTGCGCCGCCTCGCCGGACAGATCACCGCGCTCGACCACCTCGCGCCCCAAGCGCACTCGGCCCGGGCCGCCCTGGACGCCGCCCTCGGCGCCACCGACGCCGCCGAGCTCATCGCCCCGCTGGACGGCATGCGTCCCTACCTCGACGACCGCCACACCCACCTCGTCGAACGCCTGGACGCCCTCGACAACCAGCGCACGACAACCGGCGCCAACGACGACTGACCCGCGGGTGGCCTCCGGGCAGAGCGGGGGCCACCCGGACCGCTCGAGTCCGTCACCGACCAGAGCAACTGCGAGCCCCGGCCCCCTCACCGTGACCGCCCCGCGGGACCAGCGGCCGCGGCCTCGAGCCCCGCGTCACCCGGCCAGTGCGGCGAGGACGTCGTCCTCTCGTATCTCCCCGGACAGAACAGGGCCGTCGGCGCGGAGCAGTACCGGCGGGTCCGGCAGGCCGAGGGCGCGGACACGGGCGAGTTCGGCCCGCAGTGCCTGCGCGCCGCCGCTGGCCGCCGTGACGCCCGTCTCGGCGGCGAGCCGGTCGAGCACGGCGGGGTCCGCGATGTTCAGGCCGTCGGTGAAGCAGGCACGGAACAGCCGCTCGGCCATCTCCTCGCCCTTGCCCTGCGCTGCTGCCTACGCGGCCAGCCGGTGCGCGTCAAAGGTGTTGGTGAACACCGCGCGGCTGAAGTCGAGCGCGAGGCCGCCGGCGGCGCCGAACGAGGCGTCGGCGGCGGAGGCCAAGATCGCGGGTGCACCCGAGCAAGGCGATGTGGACGCTTCTGGAGGGGCCAGATCCCGGCATTCGTTCCAGAAGGACTGGAGTCTTCACATCGAGCTCGATGAGGCGGCTCGCAGCATCAACCACTCCTGCTCCCCCAACACCGGCGTCAAGGACAACCCGCTCGGCGGATACGACTTCGTGGCTCTCACCACGATCCACACCGGTGAGGAGATCACCTGGGACTACGAGACCACGGAGCACGAGAGCATTGCCGTCCTTCACTGCTTGTGCGGCAGTACCACCCGCCGCGGGCGCACCCGCGGCTTCAAGTACCGCACCGACGTGCCCCCGTACGTCGCCGCCTATCTGCGCGGCCTTCGTCAGTGGACCCTGCGGCCGTAGACGACTCGTGAGGCTTCCAGATCATTGTGTGACGGATAGCAGATCGTTTCACAATCAGGTTCGTGAGGGACGGGATGCTGGGACGCTCGGCTTCGTCCGTAGGATCACTTCATGCCTGCTGACGAACGCGTAACTCGCTCCACGTTCTCCGGTCGCATCCAGCCGATATCAGCTCCTCGTTCGATGCCGGAGCTACCTCAGCGGATCTGGTCAGATGAGGACTGGAAGCGGATCCAGCTCGGCTATGCGTCGCGGGACATGGACGAGAAGTGGGACATCTTCACGGAGGCCGAGGTCGTCTTCCTGCACCGGAGCTGGACTGGTAACGGAACCTTCGCAGCAACCTTCGCGCCCGTCGATGGTGGTGGATGGCGGATCGACAGTGCCGTAGTCGAACGTGACGCCGAACGCTACCGAGGAACCGACGATGCCTACGACTGCGTCATGCTTGAGTTGGTGATCAGCACCATCGTGCTTGGCGAGCCGGCGAAAGACCTCCGTTCCAAGTTGGTCGAGTTGACGCGTCGGGAGTCGGGTTCCGATGCTCCAGCCGGTCTGATTCAGCACAGCGCCCTGGGGCTGCGCTCGAACTCCTAGCCGATCACTCTGGGAACGCTGGGAAGACGTCGGATGCAGATCAGGCTGCAGGCCAGGTCGAGCAAGCCCCCATCCTGCCGCGTGCAGCGCGACCAGGCCTTCTGAGGCTGCTGGCGCGACCTCGCGGCACGGTCTGTCTTCCCGTACGAGTGTCATGTTCGTGGCTACGGCCACCGCTGGAGCCTTGCTGATCTGCACTGCCAGTGCCTACGCGGCCGATTCCGCTACAGAGCCGCGAGGCAACACCGCGGCCGAGCGGGCCGCGGCCGTCATCGAGAAGGCGACGGGCACCACCGGTGTAAGTGCTGGGTAGAGTGCCTGGCGGGGAGGCCGGACGTGCAGATTCCGACGGCCTGACGGACAACTCCAAGACAGGCCCGGCCAGCACGCTCGGGAGGCACGCTGGCCAGAGGGCGCCCACTGCTGGATGACATGGCAGGGGGCGCTGTGCGCGCAGTGAACCGCCCTGTCCTCCCTCAGGAGAGGACAGGGCGGGCGCGCTCGGTCGGAGGGCCGAGCGCGCAGCGGGGACGGCGGACGGACATCACGCCGCCCCGCAGCTACGGAGTCGTCGGGCGGCTCGCGGAGGCCGGGCAGTCGCGTGCGTGGAGGTAGCCGAACATCGGCCAGGGTTCCTCGCGCCAGAAGTGCGGGCGGAGTGACTCGCCGGGGGCGATGGTGGTCCGGCAGGCCGCGCAGCAGACCGGCGGGTGGCCTGCCCGTTCCCGTACGGCCAGGTGCGCTGTGCCGAGGGCCTGGCCTGGTTCACACGGGCCGAACGGGCATCGCAGGCACGTGACGGTGTGGTCGTACCAGGTGAGGTAGGTCGACAGGGAGTTCGTCCTGGCCTCGCAGCAGAGCACGCAGCCGTGCGGCCGGAAGGGGCCGGGGCTGCCGAGGTTGATTCCCTCGCCAGGGCGGAATGCGTGCTCGCACCAGACGCAGGCGGAACCGGACAGCTGTGCCGGGCCGAGCGTGTCGATCCCGGGCAGGGCGGCGAGCAGCACGACCGGCATGGGGTCAGGCATCCCGGCCTCCTCCGGCCGGGCCCGCGGGCGCGGTGGCCGTAGCGGTGTGCAGACGCGCCGCTTCGGAGCAGTCGGCGAGGATGCCG